>NZ_FUFN01000010.1:0-1200000 GCF_900162615.1 Virgibacillus proomii
GCTGACGAATACTAATCGATCGAGGACTTAACTAAATCTAATGGAAAGATAGTCGTTGAATGATCTCTTATTTAGTTTTTAAGGTATGATCCATATTTTTTGATAAAAAGTACTTGCTTTTTTTACGAAAACAATTATAATAAGGCTTGTGCCTATTTTTTAGAACAATATAAACATCATGTCTGGTAGCAATAGCGGAGAGGTCACACCTGTTTCCATACCGAACACAGAAGTTAAGCTCTCCAGCGCCGATGGTAGTTGGGGCTTTGCCCCTGCAAGAGTAGGACGCCGCCAGGCATACTAAGAAAAACTGACCTTTTTTAAAATGGTCAGTTTTTTGTTGTTGTGAAAAGGAAATAATGATGATAACAGCACTCTATGTAAGTAGTGAAATAAATCAGGATCTTGTAACTTTAATCGGCCTCAGTTAGGTCAATTTTCTCCTTTTAATAAACACTTGTATAGACGAAATTTTCATACTATATAATTGTCTATTTTTAAGGTAGAATGAATTTAACTTATTAACTCGACCAATGTAGGAATATAAGGAGGGATGATCATTGAAAGAGATGGTGCACGAATTATTGGGTGATAACTTTTATATCATATTGACACGTCTCTTGATAGCATTAGTTCTAGCAGGAGTAATTGGATTCGAACGGGAATTGAAAAATCACTCTGCAGGTTTTCGAACACATATGGGTGTGGGTTCTTGTTTAATGATGCTGTTATCATTATTTGGTTTTGAAATGTTTCTAGAGGAATATGATAATATTCGTTTTGACCCTGCCAGAATTCCTTCTTATGTAATTAGTGGAATCGGCTTTCTTGGTGCTGGGACAATTATTGTTTATGGAGGAACGATAAGAGGATTAACTACTGCCGCTTCCATATGGACAGTTGCAGGTTTAGGATTAGTTGTTGGTGCGGGAATGTACGCAGCTGCTGTATTGACAACAGTAATTATTTTACTTAGTCTTATATTTCTCAATAATTTTGAACGTTTATTTCGACGTGGAAAAGCTCCCAATGTCATTCAAATTGTTACTCTACCGGATGTTCAGATAAATGAGGTAGTTAAAGTATTTGATAAGTTCAATATAGCTATAAAAAAAGTTGAGGTATCAAAAATAGAAAATAATTTGCGAAATATCTTTATCGTTATGGAAACTAATCCGGAATTGGATCGGATTTCTTTATTTGACGAAATAGCTCATGTCGATTATGTAAAAAATGTAACAGAGCTAACATAATTGCATAATTACCCCTACTAGTAGCGTGTATACTGGTAGGTTTTTTCAAGTAAATAAAAATTTATTTCACATTTAAGGTGTGCATTTCAAGAGTGATATGCCCGGGTTTAGCCTTTATTACTACTTATCTGTAGGGGATGAAGGAAAAGTCCTACTGATAGAAGTTTCACTTTATGCATCTTTTTTTTAGGATTTTCAAAAAGGTATAAAACTATAGATATAAAGTTTCGTTTTTGCAGGTAGGCGTAACAAGACAATATTCAGTTCCATAGGATTGATCGGCATCTTTTTTAATCTATCCTGTATTAGTGAGCAATAATCCCATCTTTTGTGGTAAGCAAAAATAGTATTTAAATATTCGTCTGTTGATATTTGGTTTCGTATTCGTGATTTTTGTCTAAAATAAACATATACAATGTATTTGCATCTTCATTAAATTTCCGTATAATAGGAGTATAGTCAAAGATAGTCAAAGTCAAAAGGATGAGGCTGAAGTAAAAGGGGGTGGGCATATGAGTAATATATCAGATATCATTGAGCGATATTTAAAAGAAATCCTTCAACAAAAAGGGAAAAATGTAATTGAAATAAAAAGAAGCGAAATTGCTGACCAATTTAAATGTGTCCCCTCACAAATTAACTATGTGATTAATACTCGTTTTACAGTGGAAAAAGGGTATATAGTAGAAAGTAAGCGAGGCGGTGGCGGTTATATTCGAATTATCCGAGTGACTCATCAAGATGAGTCAAAGCTGATTGATGAAATCATTGAAATGATTAACCCTTCTGTTTCACAACAAAAAGCATTAGGTGTATTAGAACGATTATTAGAAGAAGAACTGATCACAGAACGAGAAGCTAAAATTATGTTAAGTGCTATTAAGCGAAGTACGTTGGCGTTTAAGTTACCATTAAGAGATGAAGTACGTGCTCGTGTACTAACATCAATGTTAACGACACTCAAGTACCTAAATAAGTAAGGGGGGGTATAAATGGAATGTCAAGAATGCCATGAGCGGCCCGCGACAGTTCATTTTACACAAGTTATTCAAGGACAAAAAATGGAGGTTCATGTTTGCAAAGTGTGTGCAAAGGAAATGGGCTACATGAGTTACCCCGAAGAAGGACATTCCTTGCATAATTTACTTTCCGGACTCTTTAATTTTGATACCTCAGGCTTAACTAAACCTCAAGGGAAAACCTATCAACAAATACACGATTTACAATGTCCTAAATGTGAAATGACATTTTCGCAATTTAAACAAGTTGGTAAATTTGGTTGTGCTGTTTGTTATGAAACTTTTAATGACAGGTTAGATCCTATTTTTCGAAGGGTACATGCAGGTAATGTGAAGCATAATGGGAAAATACCAAAACGTCAAGGAGGATATTTGCATAAAAAGAAACAACTGGAGGACTTAAAAGCACATTTAAAGAAACTAGTAGAGAATGAGGAATTTGAAGAGGCGGCAAAAGTAAGAGATCAAATACGTGAATTAAGTCAACAGGATGATTCAGAGGCAGGTGACCAAGCATGACGCTGCAACACTTTATGAACGAAGCAATTAGCCCCTGGATGCGAAAAGAAGGCCCCGATAGTGATATCGTATTAAGCAGTAGAATCCGGCTTGCGCGTAACTTTGCAAATGTCCCTTATCCCATTGCAGCCGATCCAAGTCAACTAGAGGAAATTCGTAGTTTTTTTAAAGAAAAATATGAAGGTAAATCTTTCGGAGCATACAAGAATTTTGCATTTCTATCCATTCGTGATTTAACCGTGATAGAGAAACGTGTTCTAGTCGAAAAGCATTTGATAAGCCCGTTACTGGCCAAACATTCTGAGTCTGCTGCAGCACTAATATCAGAAAATGAACAAGTGTCCCTAATGATAAATGAAGAAGACCATATACGCTTACAATTATATGTTCCGGGTTTTCAGCTATCTGAAGCGTTGCAACAGGCTTTTGAAATAGATAATTGGCTGGAAGAAAAAATTAATTATGCATTTGATGAAAAGCGAGGATATTTAACAAGTTGTCCTACAAATGTAGGTACAGGGATGCGGGCGTCAGTTATGATGCATTTACCAGCACTAGTAGTAACGAAACAAATTAATCGCATGCTTCCAGCTATTAACCAGTTAGGTCTTGTAGTAAGGGGCATTTACGGTGAAGGTAGTGAAGCGCAGGGTAATATTTTCCAAATATCCAATCAAATAACGTTAGGAAAACCTGAAGCGGATATTGTAGCCGATTTACAAAGTGTGGTAAAGCAATTAATTGAGTATGAGCGTTATGCAAGAGAACAGTTAATAAAACAATCAGGAGTTCAATTAGAAGATCGTATTTATCGTTCATACGGTGTTTTAGAATATGCTCGAATCATCGAGTCTCAAGAGGCCGCTAGCTGCTTATCCAATGTTCGTCTAGGAATTGACTTAGGGTTAATAAAAAATATTTCACGAAATATATTAAATGAATTAATGATATTGACACAGCCAGGTTTTTTACAACAATATGCTAAAAAAACTTTAAATGCAAATGAACGTGACCAATTACGAGCATCACTTATTCGCCAACGCTTACAATTGGAGCAATAGCTAAGGAGGTAATTTTTATATGATGTCAGGACGTTTTACAGAAAGAGCGCAAAAAGTATTTGCATTAGCTCAGGAAGAGGCTGTTCGACTGGGTCATAACAATATTGGAACGGAGCATATTCTTTTAGCCCTTGTTCGTGAGGGAGAGGGTATTGCTGCTAAAGCATTGCAATCCCTAGGTTTGGAAGTTTCCAAAATACAGCAGGAAGTAGAGAAATTAATCGGTATTGGAAAGCAACCGATGCAAACAATCCATTATACGCCGCGGGCCAAAAAAGTAGTAGAGCTTTGTCAAGATGAAGCAAGAAAGCTCGGACACTCTTATGTAGGCACGGAGCATATTCTTCTTGGTCTCATCCGTGAAGGAGAAGGTGTTGCTGCTAGAGTTTTAAATAATTTAGGGGTTAGCCTTAACAAGGCGAGACAACAAGTACTGCAGTTGTTAGGGAGCAATGAGTCGCAAGCAAATCGTCAAGGTCGTGGACAGCAATCAAATGCTAATACACCAACACTTGATTCCCTTGCTCGTGATCTTACCGTTAGTGCAAAAGAGGGGAATATTGATCCAGTTATTGGACGTAGCAAGGAAATTGAACGTGTCATTCAAGTGTTAAGTCGACGTACAAAAAATAATCCGGTTTTAATTGGTGAGCCTGGGGTTGGTAAAACAGCTGTTGCAGAAGGGCTTGCACAACAAATTGTTAACAACGAGGTTCCGGAAACGTTACGGGATAAACGAGTGATGACACTTGATATGGGTACTGTAGTTGCAGGTACCAAGTATCGAGGAGAATTTGAGGATCGTTTAAAAAAGGTAATGGAAGAAATTCGCCAAGCTGGTAATATCATTCTATTTATAGATGAGCTTCATACTTTAATCGGTGCTGGCGGGGCAGAAGGAGCAATTGATGCTTCCAATATATTAAAGCCTTCGCTTGCCCGTGGTGAATTGCAATGTATTGGTGCAACAACGTTAGATGAATATCGTAAATATATTGAAAAGGATGCTGCTCTTGAGCGTAGGTTCCAGCCCATTCAAGTAGATGAACCTACTTTAGAAGAAACAGTACAAATTTTAAAAGGCTTGCGTGATCGTTACGAAGCGCATCATCGTGTGACGATTACCGATGAAGCTATTCATGCTGCAGTAAACCTATCTGATCGCTATATTACGGATCGCTTCCTTCCTGATAAAGCAATTGATCTCATTGATGAAGCTGGCTCCAAAGTGCGTTTGCGTTCTTATACGGTTCCGCCAAATCTAAAAGAGCTAGAACAGAAGCTGGAAGAGGTTCGCAAGGAAAAAGATGCTGCTGTACAAAGCCAAGAATTTGAAAAAGCTGCTTCACTTCGTGATTCAGAACAGCGGCTTCGTGAGGAAGTAGAGGAAACGAAGCAAAAATGGAAGGAAAAACAAGGCCAAATGGACTCAGAGGTCACAATTGAGGATATAGCAAGCGTTGTATCCATATGGACCGGAGTACCTGTTTCTAAATTGACGAAAGATGAAAGTGACCGCTTATTAAATCTAGAAAAAATCCTTCATAATCGTGTAATTGGTCAAGAAGAGGCCGTAAATGCAATCGCTAAGGCTATTCGAAGAGCTCGAGCAGGTTTAAAAGATCCGAAGCGACCAATTGGCTCATTTATTTTTTTAGGGCCAACAGGGGTTGGAAAAACAGAATTAGCCAGAGCATTGGCTGAGGCAATGTTTGCAGATGAGGATGCGATGATTCGAATTGATATGTCTGAGTATATGGAAAAACACGCAACCTCTCGCTTGGTTGGTTCTCCTCCTGGCTATGTTGGTTATGAAGAGGGCGGTCAGTTGACAGAAAAAGTACGTAGAAAGCCGTATTCCGTTGTATTGTTAGATGAAATTGAAAAGGCACATCCAGAAGTATTTAACATTTTATTACAAGTACTTGAAGATGGACGATTAACTGATTCAAAGGGCCGTGTAGTAGACTTTCGAAACACTGTGTTGATCATGACATCAAACGTTGGAGCTAGTGAATTGAGGCGAAATAAATACGTTGGCTTTAATATTGGAGACGAAAACCAAGAATATAAGGATATGAAGGCAAAAGTCATGGATGAATTGAAAAAAGCCTTTCGCCCAGAATTTTTAAACCGTATTGACGAAACCATTGTGTTCCATTCCTTAGAGAAAAAGCATATGAAGAGCATTGTTATACTCATGATTGAGCAGTTACAGCGTCGTCTGAAAGAACAAGGGATTGAATTTTCGCTAACTGATAAAGCAATTGAAAAAATTGCTAACAAAGGATTTGATCCTGAATATGGTGCAAGGCCGCTTCGTCGTTCCATTCAAAAGAATATAGAAGATTTATTATCAGAGGAGCTTTTGAAGGGAACTATTGCTAAAGGACAAAAAGTGAAGATAGGCTTGAATAATAAAGGGGCATTTATTATTCTTAAATAACCTTTATAACCAATAGATTAATAAAGTGAAACTTCTATCAGTAGGACTTTTCCTTTACCTCCTGCTGATAGGAGTAGAACAAAAGATAAAAACTGACTTCCTTGAAAAAGCGCTTTTTTGCGTGCAATGTGTCGTTGTTCAAACTTCCTTATCCTTGAAAAACCGCGGTGTATTGCTGCCGTAGTAACTCTGTCCTATCCATCCGAATGAATTGGCCTTTAGGAGAACCGTTATCTCCCATTTAGACTTCTAGTGGAAAACTTACCCCATTTTATATTCGGAATAAACGGAAGTAGCTACACCAAGACTCTTATATAGCCTTCCGCAAGGTTTTGTGGAAGGCGTTTTATCCGTATAAAATAGCCTTCATTTTCCTTTTACTAAGAAGCCTTCAAACAAATATCGGATGGAAATAAAAACTCCCCCTAGATAAAGAGGATGATCAAAAAGGCGGTCAAAAATGATATAACGAATTTCTTGATGGGTTAGAATCAAAATTTAAGCTGTATCAATGCCGTAAATTTCTTAGAGCTTAAGTATTTGTTAACTAGGCGAATTTCTTATCAAAAGAATTAGTGCTAGTCAAATTTTCTTTATTGCCTAGGAAATAATATCCGTTTTTTCCATGGTGGATAACTTTTTTTGTAGTTTCGTCGTTTACTAATGCTCGAGGACTAGCAAAATTCAATTCTTTTCCTACGCTAATCGACATTGATTCGAACCTAAAGGAAGGCCGACTAAAAGCCTGCTTGCCGCCTAATCTCGGCTTACCCTTGTTTTAGAGGCATGTTTACTTTATCTCGAATATAAGGGGTCGTATTTTCCTCATCTATAAAATTTGCTTATTATCTTCCGTTCTTTATGAGAGAAGTGGCTCCTAAACTCTCGATTTGTTCGCATCGATAGGACATGGAACTGAAAGGCTATGACAGCGATGCATCGTACGTAGAAAAAGCGTTCTTCTTTTTCAAGAACAAAAAAACTTCGACAGTGACACATAGTGGTTTTTCAAGGAGAAAAGCACTCCTTGAATGAAGTTACACGTGAAGACATCGGATTTCATCGCTACCGGAGCGCCTTTGTTTTTGTTTGCTTGCTTTTGGAGTTCCTGTTGCTAAATGTAGGCTTCGCTCAATGACATTGCCTCAAACTTCGTGGCTCTTTTTGAACAAACATTATAATATAGAGAATTCTATAGTGCTTCACGCTTTCCAATAAAGAACATTAGAAAAACTTAGCTTGTCGCCAAGTCCTTAGCGAAAGCTGTAGCTTTTCTTATGACTATAAACCCTAAAATTTTATACTTTCCTATAGTATAAAGAAAGTTAATTACACATTGCTTAGAAAATCAAGAGCTGGAGAATGGCGGTTATCCAATATGACGGATAAGTAAAAACTCCTGGGTATGTTGAAACATTTTTTCTATACTAAAATATGTTAAACTTAATTCAATTAGAGAAAAGAAGTAGTCAAAAAAATGGCAAAAAGTTTTAAATGTGTTTCTCGAGTATGTAACTAAAAAATTCCGCTCATCCAAATCATCTTTAAATTATTGGTAATTTTCACCTTTTTAAAACAGAAATCAGCCTTTACTAGATGTTAAAATTATTCTTTGTTTCCTGGTTGCAATCCTGTTAAAAACGCATAAATACAACAGTATCTTCTGAGAAATTGTGGCAGGACTATGGAATTTCGTAGCTAAATTGATAGGAACCTGTAACCTAATGATTGCCAAAATCGTATATAATAGATAAATGAAGGGGTAGTGAATAAGTTGGCAAAGCGAAAAACGAAATTTGTTTGTCAGGAATGTGGCTATGAGTCAGCAAAATGGATGGGAAAATGTCCTGGCTGCAATAATTGGAATACATTCGTTGAGGAAGTTGAAATTACAGGTGGGAGACAGAGCCATGCGTTTCAAACGGGAAAAAGATCTGTTGGTAGACCTGAAAAAATAACAGCTATCAAAGCTCAAAAAGAACCAAGAATAACAACTGCAATGAAAGAATTCAATCGTGTACTTGGTGGTGGAATTGTTCCTGGTTCGCTCGTATTGATAGGTGGCGATCCTGGGATTGGTAAATCCACATTATTATTACAGATATCTTCGCAATTAGCAGATAAGCAATTGTCGGTATTATACATTTCGGGTGAGGAATCAACTAGGCAAACAAAGTTGCGGGCTGATCGTTTAGGAGTGATAGCCGATTCCTTATATGTCTTAGCAGAAACAAATCTGTTAGACATCACGAATACAATTGAGGCAGTTAAGCCATCTTTTGTTGTCATTGACTCGATCCAAACCATCTTTCGTGAAGAGGTTTCTAGTGCTCCAGGTAGTGTTTCTCAAGTACGGGAATGTACAGCAGAGTTAATGAGAATTGCCAAAACGAACGGAATCCCAATCTTTATTGTGGGACATGTTACGAAAGAGGGGGCTATCGCAGGTCCTAGGCTGTTAGAGCATATGGTAGATGCAGTGCTTTATTTTGAAGGTGAACGTCACCATACGTATCGTATCTTACGCGGGGTAAAAAATAGATTTGGCAGTACGAATGAAATGGGAATTTTTGAAATGAAGGAAGAAGGTTTGCGTGAAGTTTTAAATCCTTCCGAAATATTTTTGGAAGAGCGTTCGCAAGGTGCATCAGGTTCGACTGTTGTTGCGTCAATGGAAGGAACGAGGCCAGTTCTTGTTGAGATTCAAGCGTTAATAACCCCTTCGGCATTTGGAAACCCACGTAGAATGGCCACGGGAGTTGATCATAACCGCGTTTCATTGTTGATGGCAGTGCTTGAAAAACGTGTAGGATTAATGCTGCAAAATCAGGATGCATATATTAAGGTTGCTGGTGGAGTGAAGTTAGATGAGCCAGCCATTGATTTAGCCATTGCTGTTAGTATTGCTTCTAGCTTTAGGGATCAACCTACCAAGCCAGAAGATATTTTTATTGGAGAAGTAGGCTTAACTGGTGAAATTAGAAGGGTATCGAGAATTGAACAACGTATTCAGGAAGCGGCAAAGCTTGGCTTTAAACGAGTAATTTGCCCACAAAATAATTTAGGTGGTTGGACAATCCCCGATCAAATTGAAGTCATCGGTGTGGATTCTGTGCAAGAAGCGTTGCAAATCGGAGTAAGTAGATAAGATAATCTATAATTTTCACTGCTATTATATGATAATATAACCTATTACCAAATTTTTTACAGTAATAAAGAGAGCGGTATATGGAAGGTATTTCACTTTATTACTTTTTAAGGATTATTTTTTTTCATCCTAGGCAATAATATAAGTTAGGAGGTGGCATTGCTGATGAAAAAGATTGTTCATCTATTTTTTATTATTTTAGGAGGCACCATCGGTTATTTGTATGTTCCGGTTATTTTAGCACTTTTAAATATTGCCGATGTCAACTGGATATTATCCCCTTATGTGGGTATGATAACAGGTGCTATTATTTTCTTTCTCATTTCATATTGGTTTGTCGATTATATTGTAGGGTTTTTAAAGTGGATTGAAGAAGCGTTAATTCGTTTACCTGCGGGTGATTTATTTGCTGGAACATTAGGGCTGATGGGAGGTCTGGTAATTTCCTATTTAATTACCATTCCTTTAAGAGATATTAATATTAAGCTAGTTTCACAAGTTCTCCCACTATTTAGCACAATCTTATTAGGATATTTAGGATTTCAGGTCGGATTTCGTCGGAGAGAAGAATTTGTAAATATTTTAGCTCTCAATAAACGGGAAAAACGTAAGGCTCCTGAAGCTGATAACGCATCACCAGCTCAGCCAAAAGCAAAGATTTTGGATACTAGTGTTATCATTGATGGTCGGATTGCTGATATTTGCCAGACAAACTTTTTAGAAGGAACGATTATTATTCCACAATTTGTACTTAGCGAATTGCAACATATTGCGGATTCTTCCGATGTATTAAAACGGAATCGTGGTCGTAGAGGTCTTGATGTGTTAAATCGTATTCAAAAGGAATTACCAGTAAAGGTGGAAATCTATGAAGGTGATTTTGAAGAGATTCATGAAGTAGATAGTAAATTAATTAAGCTAGCAAAAGTAATTGATGGAATTGTTGTAACCAATGACTTTAACTTAAATAAAGTATGCGATTTGCAAGGTGTGTCCGTTTTAAATATTAATGATTTGGCAAATGCAGTTAAACCAGTTGTATTACCAGGCGAAGAATTAGTTGTGCACGTTATTAAAGATGGGAAAGAACATAACCAAGGTATCGCATATCTTGATGATGGTACAATGATTGTTGTAGAAGAAGGCCGAGACTATATCGGAAAGACAATTGAAGTTCTAATAACAAGTGTGCTACAAACATCAGCCGGACGAATGATATTTGCTAAACCAAAATTACTTGAAAAAGCCCTTTAAAAGGGGTATAACTTATAGAGGATAGACAAAGTGATAACATCAATTGTTATCACTTTTGTTATACTATAAAGGAAAGTATAATTTGTATAGTGTAAAAGGAGTTAATCGACCTAAGGTTGGCTAAGATCGCAACATCATTTCAGACTTACTTATGCTTGTAAGATTAGATTAGGGAAGCCATCGTAACCATTTCTTTGTAAATGTTCGTAAAAGCGATTACGAGTAGTCTCAGATTCCGTGCATACTTTTAGTCTGATATATTTATTAGCATTTACATGAACTAGCAGTCATACTTCCTCCAGACTTTAGCACAGGCAGATGAGGAGTAAGCTGCATTTTACTAACTACCATGAAGATAGAGAGAATTCTCCGTGGTGGAAAGTCTTACTTTATAACAGAAAGGGGAAGAACCATGACAAATCAGGTTCGAGTACGCTATGCACCAAGCCCAACCGGCCATTTGCATATTGGAAACGCGCGTACAGCATTATTTAATTATTTATTTGCAAAACATTTTTCTGGAAAAATGATTATTCGTATAGAGGACACAGATGAAAAACGAAATGTTGCTGGAGGTGAAGAAAGCCAGCTTAAATTTTTAAAGTGGTTAGGTATTGAATGGGACGAAGGAGCAGATATCGGCGGTGATTACGGCCCGTATCGCCAAATGGAACGGCTTGATATTTACAAAAAATATGTGGATGACCTCTTGGAAAGAGGATTAGCATATAAATGTTATATGACTGAAGAAGAGCTGGAAGCAGAAAGAGAACAACAGCGTGCAAAAGGACAAGTTCCAAAGTATTCTGGTGCACATCGGGATTTAACCCAGGAGCAAATAGCTGCATTTGAACGGGAAGGACGTTTACCTAGTATTCGTTTTCGGGTTCCTGAAAATAAGACGTATATCTTTAATGACCTAGTTCGAGACAATATTACATTTGAATCTAGTGATTTTGGTGACTGGGTTATCGTGAAAAAAAATGGGATTCCAACGTATAATTTTGCTGTAGCAATTGATGACCATTTAATGGATATTTCGCATGTTTTGCGTGGAGAGGAGCATATTTCAAACACTCCGAAACAAATGATGATCTATGAAGCATTTGGCTGGGAACCGCCTAAATTTGGCCATATGACTTTAATTCTTAATGAAGAACGGAAGAAATTGAGTAAGCGTGATCAACATATTATCCAATTTATTGAACAATATCATGACTTAGGATACTTACCAGAGGCGCTGTTTAATTTTATTACATTATTAGGGTGGTCCCCAGTTGGGGAAGAAGAGATTTTTGATAAGGAAACATTAATTGACATATTTGATCCAAATCGTTTATCAACCTCAGCGGCGATATTTGACCGCCACAAATTAAAATGGATGAATAATGAATATATTAAAGCAGCTGATCTATCAAAAGTGATTGATTTGGCAATGCCGCATTTAGTAAAAGCAGGGAAATTACCTGAAGATATGGATGCTCAGACTAGAACTTGGGCAGAGAAGATCATTGCTTTGTACAAAAATCAATTACGATATGGAGCAGAGATTGTAGAATTAACCGACTTGTTTTTTACCAAAGATCTTTCTTTAGATGATGCTGCCTGGGAAGTGTTGCAAGGAGAACAAGTTCCAGAAGTATTACAAGTATTTACAGATAAGTTGATTCATTTGGATGATTTTTCTCAGGATAAGATTAAGGCTCAAATCAAAGCAACGCAAAAAGAGACGGGTCACCGTGGTAAAAAATTGTTTATGCCAATTCGTGTAGCTACTACTGGTCAAACGCATGGTCCTGAGCTGCCAGCGTCTATCGAACTACTTGGTAAAGATCTTGTGATTAACCGGTTGGATACCATTTTAAAAAAGCTTGAGGCTTAATGATTCACAACTTATAAAAAATGTAATATAGTATTACTACACAAATAAAAGAGCGTTGATGAGGGAAAGTAAGAAGCAAATCGCTTATACAGAGAGAATCGCCTTGGCTGGAAGTGATTTTAAGCATTGCTTTTGAAGTGCTCCTCGGAGTCCGTTATGGAAATGAGTACATAACGGCGGTACTTACCGTTATAAGCATGAAGTTGGAAGGAGACCATCTCCTTCAAACAGAGTGGAACCGCGCGAAACAAGCGTCTCTGAATCAAATATACAGAGGCGCTTGTTTTTATTTTTTTAGGAATTTATAAAATTTGTTTATTGTCGTAATCCAGCTTTGCACTTGTCGGGCTGACCAGTTGTTTACGTTCTTGTCTAGGAAAATAATATCTATTTCTACATGGTGGTTAATTTTTTGAAACGTAGTATTGTCTAGCTTTAAACGCTCAAGTTGTAGCAAACTTCACATTTCTTCCTGCGATAAGTCAACATCGGCTCGAATCTAAAGGAAGGCCTGCTAAAAGCGGGCTTGCCGCTAAGGCGTCGGCATACCCCTGTTTTAGAGGCATGTTTCCCTGATCTTGTCGGAAGCTCTCCAGTTTGGATGCCGCCACCAGGCATTTCTAGCTTTTGTTCTATGTGAAAACGGCTAAAAAGGATTATCAAGCTAAGGAATTAAGGGCTTTGTTTCATCGAGTGGAAGGCTTGCCAGGCCTTAGAAACAGGGGGGCTGGAAAAAACCAATAAATAATATTTGCTATACCATGTAATTGTTTTATATGTAACATTAAATTTTCCGCTGCGTTATCTCAACGCCAGCAGCTACAATGATTTTATACATTCTAGGTACAGTTGTTGTACCATTATAATGGCCTTAATAACCCTTTTTAACATTTTCGTAAAAGTAAATATTAACGTTGAAGTTGTTTGTATAAGTATAGATGTAATAGCAGACTGCCTGTCATACTAACAAGGAATAAGTTAACGTCTATCCTGCATCTATAAAAGGTTCACTTTTTTGTTTTTTACCATAAAGAGAAGGAGGTTAATCAAGTGGGAATATGGAAAAGAATGAAGGAAGATATGGATGTGGTGTTTGAACAAGATCCGGCTGCTCGCTCCTATTTTGAAGTTTTCTTAACCTATTCAGGACTACATGCCGTTTGGTGGCACCGAGTTGCTCATATGTTTTATAGGCGGAGAATGTTTTTTATTGCACGTGCAATCTCTCAGCTAAATCGTTTTTTAACAGGGATCGAAATTCATCCTGGTGCAATTATCGGTCGTCGTTTATTTATTGATCATGGAATGGGAGTTGTCATTGGTGAAACTTGCGAAATTGGTGATAATGTCACCATATTTCAAGGTGTCACTTTAGGTGGTACAGGGAAAGAAAAAGGAAAAAGACATCCCACTGTAAAAGACAATGCACTCATTGCTACAGGTGCAAAGGTTCTTGGTTCTATAACCATTGGCGAAAGCGCTAAGATTGGGGCTGGGTCTGTTGTGCTGAAGGATGTACCGGATCACGCAACCGTAGTAGGGGTTCCTGGAAAGGTAGTGAGGCAACGAGGGGAAAAAATTAGAAAAGACCTCGACCATCATAAACTACCTGATCCAGTTGCAAATCGTTGTGAGCATTTACAACAAGAGATTGATGAATTAAGGGCGGAAATAGCTGAATTAAAAGAAATAGTCAAAGGGAAAGAAGGGAATAGATACGATGTCTATAAAAATCTATAATACGATTACACGTAAAAAAGAAGTATTTACGCCTTTACAGCCGGGAAAGGTAAGTATGTATGTTTGCGGACCAACTGTATACAACTATATTCATATTGGTAATGCACGACCTGCAATTGTCTTTGATACGGTAAGACGTTATTTAGAATATAAAGGTTATGAAGTTGACTATGTGCTTAATTTTACAGATGTAGATGATAAAATAATTAAAGTTGCTAAGGAACTTGGAAAAGAAGTGCCTGAGATAGCAGATCAATTTATTTCAGCTTATTTAGAGGATGTAGGAGCTCTAGGTGTAAAGACAGCAACGCATAATCCGCGAGTGACGGAAGCGATGGATGATATCATTGCCTTCATTCAAGCCCTAATTGAAAAAGGATATGCCTATGAAGCTGACGGAGATGTTTATTTTAAACCGAGAGAATTTACTGGATATGGGAAGTTATCGCATCAATCCATTGATGAATTACATTCAGGTGCAAGAATACAAGTAGGTGAAAAGAAAACAGATCCATTGGATTTTGCGTTATGGAAGCAAGCAAAAGAAGGAGAAATTTCCTGGGATTCTCCATGGGGGAAAGGTCGTCCCGGCTGGCATATTGAGTGCTCTGCTATGGTTAAAAAATATTTAGGAGAAACGATTGATATTCATGCAGGGGGACAAGATCTTGCCTTTCCTCATCATGAGAATGAGATTGCTCAATCAGAAGCACTCACAGGAAAAACATTTGCAAATTACTGGATGCATAATGGTTATATTAATATTAATAATGAAAAAATGTCAAAGTCACTAGGCAATTATTTGCTTGCAAGAGATTTAATCAATAAATATGATCCTCAAGTTATTCGCTTTTTTATGTTAAGTGTTCATTATCGTCATCCGATTAACTTTACGGAAGAATTACTAGAAAGCGCAGAAAATAGCTTAGATCGAATAAAAACAGCCTATTTTAATTTGGAGCACCGGAAAACGTCTAGCCTTGATTTAGTAGATCATAAAGAGGAATGGCTGGAAAAACTGGCTACATGGCGAGATCAATTTGAAGCGGAAATGGACGATGATTTTCATACAGCAAATGCTATTTCTGTTCTGTTTGAGGTTGCAAGGGAAGCCAACGTTTATGTACAAATGAAACAAACTTGCAGTCAGGTGATTGAGGATTTTCAAGACACCATTCGTTCACTTTTAAATATCCTTGGGATTGAGTTAAAAATAGAAACGGACTTGCTTGATGAGGAAATTGAGAAATTAATTGAAGAACGAAATGAAGCAAGAAAAAATCGCGATTTCGGGCGTGCCGATGAAATTAGAGATATGCTAAAAGCTAAAAATATAATTTTAGAAGATACACCTCAAGGGGTTAGATGGAAAAGAGGATAGAAATGGATGTTGATGTAAAACAAATGAAAAGCCTTGCTCTCGCTTACATGGGAGATGCTGTTTATGAATTGTATGTAAGGAAGTATCTTCTAAAACATGGTCAAGTAAAGCCGCAGCAGCTGCATCAAAGAGCTATTAAATATGTATCAGGAAAAGCTCAGGCAGCTGTTGTGTTGCACTGGCTGAAATCGGGAACACTAACGAAAGAAGAAGAAAGGATAGTTACTAGAGGTCGGAATGCAAAATCCGGATCGATTCCCAAAAATCTAAATGTACAAATGTATCGTTATAGTACTGCGTTTGAAGCGTTGATTGGTTATCATTATTTACAAAAAAACGAGAATCGACTAATCCAGCTTTTACAAGAGGCAGTGGAGCAAACAGAAAGGAGTGAGCATGAGCATGGAGAAGGAACTAATTATCGGGAAAAACCCAGTCATTGAAGCATTAAAGTCAGGTAGATCTGTAAATAAAGTATTCGTATCCGAGCATTTAAACGCAAACGCTCAAGCAAAGATTTATCAGTTAGGTAAAAAGGCCGGAACGGTTGTTCAGAAAGTTCCAAAGCAAAAAATAGATCAGCTGACGGGTGGCAATCATCAAGGTGTTGTCGCTTATGTAGCACCATATGACTATGCTTCTTTGGACGAGCTATTTCAACGAGCAGAGCAAAAGGATGAAGCACCTTTCTTGCTTATTTTAGACGAATTGGAGGATCCGCATAATTTAGGGTCGATTTTACGTACTGCAGACGCGGTAGGGGCTCATGGTGTTATTATTCCAAAGCGGCGTTCCGTTGGCTTAACTGCAACTGTAGCTAAAACGGCGGCAGGAGCACTCGAACATGTTCCGGTTGCTAGAGTCACAAATATTGCTAATACGATTGATGAGTTAAAGGAACGACATATATGGGTGGTAGGAACTGAGGCAAATGCAAAAGAGGATTATCGACAGTTGGAGGGAACTTTACCGCTCGCTATTGTTATTGGTAATGAAGGAAAAGGAATGAGTCGATTAGTTCGAAAAAAATGCGATTGGACGGTTCGTTTGCCTATGAAAGGAAAGGTGTCTTCCCTTAACGCTTCTGTTGCCTGTAGTTTACTATTATACGAGGTCTATCGTAAAAGATACCCTTATGGTGAATAGTGTATGGTTGTTTTGATAGTGGATGGCTACAACATGATAGGAGCATGGGAAGAACTCCAAAAGTTAAAAGATAGTGATATTGGACAGGCTAGAGATCGTTTAATTGAATTAATGGCTGAATATCAAGCATTTTCAGGACATCGCGTTATTATTGTATTCGATGCTTACTATGTACGGGGCATAGCAAGTAAAATGAAGGCCTATAACGTAGAAATTATCTTTACAAAGGAAAAAGAAACAGCGGATGAATGCATTGAAAAATTAGTCAAGCAAATTAAAGATATCCGAACTCAAGTATATGTTGCTACTTCGGACTATGCAGAGCAGCGCACTATTTTTGCAAGTGGCGCACTGCGCAAATCAGCCCGTGAATTAAGCATGGAAATAAAAAATATAAAAAAGGAAATAGATACAACGATTAAGGACCATCACAAGCAAAAAGTACATACAAAACTCACGTTAGATGAAGAGACGTTAAGAAAATTCGAAAAATGGAGAAGGGGAAAATTGTAAATTTTATATAAATTTAGGCGAATACCACTCCTTCCAGTGTTGACGACTTTAAAGCGCTTCCTGTATAATAAGCTTTAAATTGAGTGCGGTGTAAGTCGGGGGGAGGGTCATCTTGGTGAATCTCAAACAGGAGATTAGCGATAAGCAATTAAACAGGCTGGATGATGAGGGGATTGTGCAGCTTATTCATCAAGGGAATAGCCGTGCCTTGGATTATTTAATACATAAGTATCGGAATTTTGTACGTGCGAAAGCGCGCACCTACTTCTTAATTGGTGCTGATAAAGAGGATATTGTGCAAGAGGGAATGATCGGCTTATATAAAGCTATCCGTGATTATGATGGAGAAAAGTTGTCATCGTTTAAGGCGTTTGCCGAGTTATGTGTAACAAGACAAATTATAACTGCAATTAAGACAGCGACAAGACAGAAACATATTCCTTTAAACTCTTATGTTTCTTTGGACAAGCCTATTTATGATGAAGAGACAGATCGCACCTTATTGGATGTGATTGCTGGTTCGAAGTCGATTGATCCACAAGAACTGTTAATTAATCAAGAAAAATATGGCGACATGGAAATGAAATTATCCGAATTACTAAGTGAATTGGAGAAAAAAGTACTTCGACTTTATTTAGACGGTAAAACGTATCAGGAAATGTCAGTTGATTTAAAGCGGCACGTAAAATCGATTGATAATGCACTACAACGAGTAAAGCGCAAGCTGGAGCAGCTCATAGAAGGAACGGGAATTTCGTTATGAATTCATGTTTCAAAGGACTTAATTGAGTCCAAATGTCAAAGCTGTAAGTTTTCCCATTTAGAAACAAGGATGGCGCTTATATTTAAGCCGTCAAATTTTATAAAGCAGTGAATGAGCTACTAAGCTAATATTTTATACATTTTAATGTAACGAGAAATTTGCTACCCCATTTTAACATGTGACGATCATCTCGTTGTACTTATCCGTTGCAGATAAAGTGTAACTACATTGAAGGACTACTTTTTCAAAGTATAAATTTTTAGAGTTTATAGTATAAGAAAAACTAGGAGCTTTCGCTAAAGACTTGGGACAAGCCAAGCTTTTCCAAAAAGAGTGGGATCAAGGCTAAGTTCGCAAACGTCCTTGAAAAAGAGGTGCATTTTTACTTTATTCCAATGTATTGCATTCGAAGCTTCTCAATCTGAAAAGAAGGACGTTTTTTCTATGTGCGATATATCGAAGACGTAGTTTTCCTTGTCCTTGAAAACCGCGGTGTAGGGCTGTCGTAACATACGCTGTTCTGTAGATTCAAATGAATCGGACATTTAGTCAGCAACCCCGTCTTTTTGTTTTTAAGACAGTAAAGTAAGATAGATTCAATGTCTTTATTTGGTATTATTGCAGGGCCGGCTCAACTTAGTATTAAAAATTATATATATTCTAATATATAAAATTCCATGTGTTATTTTTGTTGGACTTCTTAAACATCCTATATAGGGATACATTGACACATTTTTCTAACCGTGCTAGAGTAAAATAGTAAAGAAAGCTCTCCAGTTTGAGGTGAGAGGATGAAAAAGAAAGTAGCTTTAGCATGTGCAGTGTGTGCTAGCAGAAATTATACAACGAGCAAAAATGTATCCACACAACCTGTACGGCTGGAAGTAAATAAATATTGTAAAGTTTGTGGGAAGCATACGTTACATCGTGAAACAAAATAACAGTTTTGAGTTATGAGAGACGTAAAGAAAAATTGTTTTTAATATACAGCATCACTTTCATCTGCTATATGCGATGGAGGTCGTGATTTTCAGGTGTAGGGGGTACAAGCATGTTTCGTTTCTTGAAAAACGTTTCAAGGGAAATGAAGAAAGTTAGTTGGCCAAGTGGAAAAGAGCTTACTAGTTATACAATCACTGTTATTTCAACAGTAGCTTTTGTAGCCTTGTTTTTCTTTTTAATTGACCTTGGAATTACACAAATTCTGAATTTGCTTTAAGATAGATTGAATATTTACTTGTGAATTATGCTATAATGGTATGTAATAAGAGATTATTTAAAACCCGGTCACTATCGGGTTTTTTAAGTTGGAAGCGAATTTATCGTCGGTTAGCGCAGGAAACGGATAGATTAATCTAAAGGGAGGAAAGGACAAAACAAGTTGTCCAAATAACCATGGAAAAAAATTGGTATGTCGTGCATACTTACTCCGGGTATGAAAATAAAGTGAAAATGAATCTGGAAAAACGAGTGAAATCGATGGGGATGGAAGACAAAATCTTTCGCGTTATCGTACCAGAAGATGAAGAAACGGAAATAAAGAATGGGAAAAAGAAAGTAACCAAGAAAAAGTTTTTCCCAGGCTATGTATTAACTGAGATGATTATGACAGATGATTCTTGGTATGTCGTTCGTAACACCCCGGGAGTAACGGGATTTATTGGTTCCAGTGGCGGAGGAACAAAACCAACCCCATTGCTGCCAGATGAAGTCGAAAGTATTTTAAAACGCATGGGCGTGGCGGACAAAACAGTACAATTTGACTTTGAGCTAAAAGAAAATGTACGTGTAACAGATGGTCCATTTACTGACTTTACTGGTACGATTGAAAATATTGATACGGACAAGCAAAAAGTGAAAGTGCATGTTAATATGTTTGGCCGGGAAACACCTGTAGAATTGGACTTTTCTCAAATTGAAAAGCTAGCATAGCTGATTTAGTTTGTGGAATAACCCCTTGCATTTTTTCATTATTCATGCTAAAATTCTTTTGTTATTCATGCATCTATCCATAGGCTAGAGCAAATAAGAGTGGGAGGGGAAATAAGAGCCCCTATTACCACATCACGGACTTTAAGGAGGTGTGTCTCGTGGCTAAAAAAGTGATTAAACTGGTAAAACTTCAAATCCCAGCTGGAAAAGCAAACCCAGCACCACCAGTAGGACCGGCACTAGGTCAAGCAGGTGTTAACATCATGGGATTTTGTAAAGAATTTAACGCACGTACGCAAGATCAAGCGGGTATGATTATCCCTGTTGAGATAACGGTATTTGAAGACCGTTCATTTACATTTGTTACAAAAACTCCACCTGCAGCTGTACTGTTGAAAAAAGCAGCAGGCATTGAAACTGCTTCAGGTGAACCTAATCGTAATAAAGTTGCAACAGTTAAACGCGATAAAGTGAAAGAAATCGCAGAAACGAAGATGCCTGATTTAAATGCTGCTGATGTAGAAGCAGCGATGCGCATGGTTGAAGGAACTGCACGCAGCATGGGCATTAACATCGAAGACTAATTGTTGCGAACTGGTAAATTAGCATGGATTTAGTAGATGCTAGTTCACTTTCGTTTTTGTTGCCGATTAGTGTGTTAGAAGGATTAACTATACGTGGGTTGCGGTTGGAGTCTCCTCGCAACCTTTTTCGTGAAGATGGTAATTTAGCCCAATAGCTAGATTATCTTCTTAAACTTTATAAAAGCTGTGTGTGGCTTTTATAAGTGGGAGGTACTACCGTTATAACCACATTTGAGGAGGAAATAAAGATGGCTAAAAAAGGAAAAAAGTATCAAGAAGCAGCTAAGCTTGTTGATCGCACAAAAGCATATGATGTAGCTGAAGCAATTGCGCTCGTAAAAGAGACGGCAAAAGCAAATTTTGATGAAACAGTGGAAGCTGCTTTTCGTTTAGGTGTGGATCCTAAAAAGGCAGATCAGCAAATCCGTGGGGCGATGGTCTTGCCGCATGGAACAGGTAAAACACAACGTGTACTTGTTTTTGCTAAAGGTGAAAAAGCAAAAGAAGCTGAAGCAGCTGGCGCTGATTATATAGGAGATGCGGATTATATCAATAAGATTAACCAGGGTTGGTTTGATTTTGATGTTGTCGTAGCAACTCCGGATATGATGGCAGAAGTTGGTAAGTTAGGAAGAGTGTTGGGACCAAAAGGATTAATGCCAAACCCAAAAACTGGAACAGTTACATTTGAAGTTGAAAAAGCAGTTCAGGATATTAAAGCTGGTAAAGTAGAATATCGTGTTGATAAGTCTTCCAATGTTCATGTTCCAATTGGTAAAGTTTCGTTTGATGAGCAAAAGCTTATTGAAAACTTTGTTGCTATTACGGAGACGCTTATCAAAGCGAAGCCACAAGCTGCAAAAGGAAAATACATGAAAAACGCTTCTGTGTCATCTACCATGGGACCTGGAATTCGCGTAGATGTTTCCAGCTTTGTACGCTAATTAGAAAAGTGTTGACTTTTTAGTGTTGTTTCGCTATACTTTGTTTTGTGAATAAAAGAATACGTTGTACCGTAGACAGCAGGGGCATTACACGCTTAATCATCCTGCCGAGGTTATTGATAATGATTTGGTAATATAGAATATTCCAATGATTATAAAGCTCTCATGTCTACGTGAGAGCTTTTTATATGCGTTCGTGCTGGCTAAGATTACGGTATATTATGTATTTTTCAGGAGGTGGAAGAATGTCTAAAGTTATTGAGCAAAAGAAGCAGTTAGTAGAAGAAATTAAAGAAAAATTTCTTGATAGCCAAACATCAGTAGTTGTTGATTACCGCGGTTTGGATGTTGCCGAGGTAACGGAACTACGCAAGCAACTGCGCGAAGAAGGTATTGATTTTAAAGTATACAAAAACACCATGACTCGTCGTGCTGCAGAAGCTGCAGAATTAAATGAACTAACGGAAACACTTGTTGGTCCATCCGCAATAGCGTTTAGTAAAGACGATGCAGTAGCTCCAGCTCGCATTATTAAGAATTTCGCCAAAGACCATGAAGCGCTTAAAATCAAAGGTGGCGTTATTCAAGGTAGTGTTGCTACACTTGATCAAATTAAAGAGCTTGCCGATCTTCCAAGCTACGAAGGTATGGTTTCCATGCTTCTTAGCGTACTTCAAGCTCCGATTCGCAACCTTGCTTACGTTACTAAAGCAGTTGCAGAGCAAAAAGAAGAACAAGGCGCATAATTTGCGTGTAACGGTATAAAAAATATTATTTTAGGAGGATTTTAATTATGACGAAAGAACAAATCATTGAAGCGGTTAAAGAAATGTCTGTATTAGAACTAAATGATTTAGTTAAAGCAATTGAAGAAGAATTTGGAGTAACAGCTGCAGCACCTGTAGCAGTAGCAGGAGCTGCTGGCGGCGGTGAAGCAGCAGAAGAACAAACTGAATTTGATGTTGTGCTTACAGAAGCAGGAGCTTCAAAAATTAAAGTTGTTAAAGCTGTACGTGAAATTACTGGCCTTGGACTTAAAGATGCAAAAGAATTGGTTGATAATGCACCAAAAGCAGTTAAAGAAGGCGTATCTAAAGAGGACGCAGAAGAAGTTAAAGGTAAGTTAGAAGAAGCAGGTGCAACTGTAGAAGTTAAGTAACTTGGTAAATAAACAGAGCTCGTCGTATCTACTGCGGCGGGCTCTCTACGTATCCTAGGTTTGACTTTGGCTGAAATCTTAGCCGACGATCATTCATTCCAACTATTTTAAATAACCTTCAATAATGAATTAAAGTAGGTGCCAAATGAGCGAGCATTACTTTTCACAAAAACCTCAAACAAAAAGTTCACCAAAGACATGGTATTACCAAACAAATGGAAAGCAGTATACGTTTACCAGTGATGTAGGCGTATTTTCGAAAAGAGAAGTGGATTTCGGCAGCCGGCTTTTAATTGAACAATTTAAAGAGCCAACTGTACCTGGAGATTTTTTAGATCTTGGTTGCGGCTATGGTCCAATTGGTATCCTCGTAGCGGATCGTTATCCCTCTCGGCATATGGTAATGGTTGACATTAATGAACGGGCAGTTAAATTGGCAGCGGAGAATGCTCGGCAAAATGGTGTAACCAACCTGACTTGTTTACAGAGCGATAAATTGGCAGATGTAAAAAACCGAACATTTGCAGCAGTTCTGACAAACCCCCCCATCCGTGCCGGTAAGCAAGTAGTACATGAGATGTTTACAGAAGCACAGCAGGTAATTGTACAAGGTGGATCACTATGGGTCGTTATTCAAAAAAAGCAAGGTGCTCCTTCCGCAAAGAAAAAATTAGAGCAATTATTTGCCACTGTTGAGACCGTTGCTAAACGCAAGGGATATTATATTTTACGAGCGGATAAAGTTTGACCAAGAGAAGCTCTTATGGTAAGATAGGTAAATGCTAACATGGCGCTTATTATGTCAAGAGAATAATTGGTGAATTCAATAAGTATATTTCACCAAACTTCGGAAACAATGGTAAAATAGGGAAATTCCCTGCTTGTTTGAAAATATACCCCCACGGAGAGGTGTACGAAATGAAACCATTATTTTCTATCAACATCCATGCGATTAAAAGATACTTGTAATCCTTTTTTGGTTACAAGTTTGTTACTTATGCTTGCACATCATTTGTGAATCGAGCTGATATACGAAAAGCCAAGGAGGCTTTTTGCTTCTAAATTGGCTGTTTTTATCCCGCATGTAAGGTGCCGTAAGACTCCCACTTCAAGAGCCTCCGAGTTGATACAAAAGGTCTAAGTGGGAGAAAACGGCACCTAAATGCCCGATTCGTTCAACTAACATTCCGTAGGAGATGGAAGAAAACTCCTACGGAATGAAGGTTCATTTTATACGTTAAAACGATATATTTTAGTACAGAAGTTGATTCGACGACGTAAAGTTTCTAATGTTTTAGGATAAGTGAAGACTAGCAGGTGCCTGCGCCAGAGGTTTGGCGCTTGCCAAGTTTTCCTTTATTATATTAAATTTCGCGTAGAATTACAATCTACGAAAAAGTATCATTTAAGGGGTGAAGCAGTTGACAGGACAACTAGTTCAGTATGGGCGGCACCGCCAGCGCAGAAGCTATGCTCGCATCAGTGAAGTATTAGAGTTGCCTAATTTAATCGAAATCCAAACAGCTTCTTACGAATGGTTTTTAGAAGAAGGACTGCGTGAGATGTTTCAAGACATTTCACCGATAGAGGATTTTACAGGCAATCTATCACTTGAATTTGTTGACTACAGTTTAGGTGAGCCGAAGTATCCTGTAGATGAGTCGAAGGAAAGAGATGTTACGTATAATGCTCCACTTCGTGTGAAAGTTCGCTTGATTAATAACGAAACGGGCGAAGTAAAAGAACAAGAAGTGTTTATGGGCGATTTTCCATTAATGACAGATACAGGAACCTTTATTATCAATGGAGCAGAGCGTGTTATTGTTTCTCAGCTCGTACGTTCACCAAGTGTTTATTATAATGAAAAAATTGATAAAAACGGGAAAAGAGGCGTAGCTGCAACTGTTATTCCAAACCGTGGTGCGTGGTTGGAATTTGAAACAGACGCAAAAGATGTTGTCCATGTTCGGATTGATCGTACACGTAAATTGCCAATCACCGTACTATTACGGGCACTTGGATTTGGAAGTGACCAGGAAATCCTTGATCTTTTAGGTGAAAATGAATACCTGAAGAATACACTTGAAAAGGATAATACAGAAACAACAGAAAAAGCATTGTTAGAAATTTATGAGCGCTTACGTCCTGGAGAACCACCTACCGTAGAAAATGCAAGAAGCTTATTAATCTCACGCTTTTTTGATCCAAAACGTTATGATTTAGCACATGTAGGCCGTTACAAAATGAATAAGAAACTGCATATCAAAAATCGCTTGTTTAACCAAGTGTTAGCAGAAACAATTGTAGACCCTGAAACAGGCGAAGTGCTGGCAGAAAAAGGCGAGAGAGTTGAAAGAAAGCTATTAAATAAATTACTTCTATATTTAGACCGGGAAGAAGAGAAGCTTGGTCAAAAGGTAATCGATCCTAAAGGTGGCGTGTTAGATGACCCAATCGAGCTTCAGTCGATCAAAATTATTGACCCTACTGACCCAAGTGGTGAGCGAGTACTAAATGTCATCGGGAATGCAAATGTTGAAAGTAGTGTAAAAAATATAACTCCTGCTGATATATTAGCTTCCATTAGCTATTTCTTTAACCTATTACATCAAGTTGGCTATACAGATGATATTGACCATCTAGGAAATCGTCGTCTTCGTTCCGTAGGTGAATTATTGCAAAACCAGTTCCGTATTGGATTATCTCGAATGGAACGTGTTGTGCGTGAAAGAATGTCTATTCAGGATACATCCAGCATTACACCGCAGCAATTAATAAATATTCGCCCGGTGATTGCTTCTATTAAAGAGTTTTTCGGCAGCTCTCAGCTATCCCAGTTTATGGATCAAACAAATCCCCTGGCTGAATTAACACATAAGCGTCGACTGTCGGCACTGGGCCCTGGCGGTTTGACTCGTGAACGCGCGGGTTTTGAAGTACGTGACGTTCATTACTCACACTATGGACGTATGTGTCCGATCGAAACGCCTGAAGGACCAAACATCGGACTTATTAACTCCTTATCCAGCTTTGCTAAAGTTAATAAGTTTGGTTTTATTGAAACGCCATACCGTCGCGTGGATCCGGAAACAGGAAAAGTAACATCACAAATTGACTATCTTACTGCAGATGAAGAAGATAGTTATGTTGTCGCTCAGGCTAATGCCAAGCTGACAGAAGACGGTTATTTTGCTGAAGAGGAAGTTGTAGCGCGGTTTCGTGGAGAAAACACAGTTGTTCCACGTGAAAAAATTGATTATATGGATGTTTCACCAAAACAGGTCGTTTCAGCGGCGACTGCGTGTATTCCGTTTTTGGAAAACGATGACTCGAACCGTGCACTAATGGGAGCAAACATGCAGCGCCAAGCTGTACCCCTATTACAACCGGAAGCTCCAATTGTCGGAACAGGAATGGAATATGTTAACGGAAAAGATTCTGGTGCAGCAATCATTTGCCGTCATGATGGAATTGTTGAAAATGTGGAGGCAAAGCAGGTACTAGTCCGCAGAACTTCTGTAGTAGATGGGAAAGAGGTTAAGGGTGACTTAGATCGATATAAACTGCAAAAATATGTACGTTCTAACCAAGGAACTTGCTATAACCAACGTCCGATTGTACGTGAAGGCGAGCGTGTATCAAAAGGAGAAATACTTGCTGACGGTCCATCCATGGAAAATGGAGAACTCGCATTAGGGCGAAATGTACTCGTTGGATTCATGACATGGGAAGGCTATAACTATGAAGATGCTATTATCATGAGTGAACGCCTTGTAAAAGATGATGTCTACACTTCTATTCATATTGAGGAATATGAATCAGAAGCCCGTGACACAAAGTTAGGACCAGAAGAAATTACTAGAGATATTCCAAATGTTGGTGAAGAGGCTTTAAAGAACCTGAATGAATATGGAATTATTCGTATAGGTGCTGAAGTAAAAGACGGTGATATTCTTGTTGGTAAGGTTACACCAAAAGGAGTAACTGAGTTATCCGCAGAAGAACGGTTATTACATGCTATCTTTGGTGAAAAGGCACGTGAAGTTCGTGACACGTCTTTGCGTGTACCGCATGGTGCAGGTGGAATTGTGCTTGATGTAAAAATCTTTAATCGCGAAGACGGCGACGAATTATCACCAGGAGTAAATGAATTGGTACGTGTTTACATTGTACAAAAACGTAAAATTCATGAAGGTGACAAGATGGCTGGTCGTCACGGAAACAAAGGGGTTATCTCAAAAATCTTACCAGAAGAAGATATGCCTTTCTTACCAGACGGCACACCGATCGATATTATGCTTAACCCACTAGGAGTACCTTCACGAATGAACATCGGACAGGTGTTTGAATTGCATTTAGGTATGGCCGCACGTGCGCTCGGTATTCATATGGCAACACCTGTATTTGACGGTGCTACGGAAGAAGATGTGTGGGAGACACTTGAAGAAGCTGGTATGCCTCGGGATGCAAAAACCATTTTGTATGATGGAAGATCTGGGGAACCGTTTGACAACAGGGTGTCTGTTGGTGTTATGTATATGATAAAGCTTGCTCATATGGTCGATGATAAACTACATGCTCGTTCGACAGGTCCTTATTCTCTTGTTACACAGCAACCACTTGGAGGAAAAGCGCAATTTGGTGGTCAGCGTTTCGGAGAGATGGAGGTTTGGGCACTAGAAGCATATGGTGCAGCTTACACTTTACAAGAGATTTTAACTGTAAAATCAGATGATGTGGTTGGGCGTGTTAAAACATATGAAGCTATTGTTAAAGGTGACAATGTACCAGAACCGGGAGTTCCTGAATCCTTCAAGGTCTTGATTAAAGAATTGCAAAGCCTTGGCATGGATGTAAAAATGCTATCTAGTGAAGAAGAAGAAATAGACATGAGAGAATTAGAAGAAGATGATACTCACCATGCAAGTAAGCTGAATATAGAAGTTGAGGAAAAATAACAATTAACATGAAGCTGGTTGGCTCGATCTGTGGAGCTATCCGCCAGTATTCTACTGATGTACCAACCAGCTGTATACGTTAATCTATCTACAATAAGTATTATTACTGTAAAATAATTGCTCACTAGTTAGGTTTGTCGAAAAACAAGTCGTTGGTAGTTTGCTAAAAACGGACACTAAAAGGGAGGTTGACCCCTTGCTAGATGTAAATAATTTTGAGTATATGAAAATCGGTTTGGCTTCGCCGGAAAAAATTCGTTCTTGGTCATATGGTGAAGTGAAAAAGCCAGAGACAATTAATTACCGTACATTGAAGCCGGAAAAAGACGGTCTATTCTGTGAACGGATTTTTGGACCACAGAAGGACTGGGAATGTCATTGTGGAAAGTATAAACGTGTACGCTATAAGGGTGTTGTTTGTGACCGCTGCGGTGTTGAAGTTACAAAGGCAAAAGTACGTCGTGAACGGATGGGGCACATCGAGTTAGCTGCACCGGTTTCTCACATTTGGTATTTCAAAGGTATTCCAAGTCGAATGGGACTGGTACTAGATATGTCACCTCGTGCATTAGAGGAAGTTATCTATTTTGCAGCTTATATTGTGACAGATGCAGGGGATACGCCATTAGAGAAAAAGCAGCTACTTTCAGAAAAAGAGTATCGAGCTTATTATGATAAATACGGCAAATCTTTTAAAGCTCAAATGGGCGCAGAAGCCATCCGTAAATTATTACAAGACATTGACTTAGACAAAGAAGTAGGATTATTAAAAGAAGAGCTTAAAACAGCACAAGGTCAGCGAAGAACCCGCGCAATTAAACGCTTAGAAGTACTTGAAGCTTTTCGTAATTCAGGCAACGAGCCTTCCTGGATGATTTTGGATGTCTTACCGGTTATTCCTCCTGAAATTCGTCCAATGGTTCAGCTTGATGGTGGTCGTTTTGCTACTTCTGACTTAAATGATCTCTATCGTCGTGTTATTAACCGAAACAATCGGTTAAAGCGCCTCTTGGATCTTGGAGCACCAAGCATTATTGTACAAAATGAAAAGAGAATGCTTCAAGAGGCGGTTGACGCGTTAATCGATAACGGAAGACGTGGTCGACCAGTAATTGGACCAGGTAATCGACCATTAAAATCCTTATCCCATATGCTAAAAGGAAAGCAAGGTCGATTCCGTCAAAACTTGTTAGGAAAACGTGTCGATTATTCCGGCCGTTCCGTAATTGTAGTAGGACCGCATTTGAAAATGTACCAATGTGGACTTCCAAAAGAAATGGCGTTGGAGCTATTTAAACCATTTATTATGAAAGAGTTGGTAGCAAAAGGAATTGCACATAATATTAAATCTGCTAAGCGGAAAATCGAACGTGTTCATCCAGAAGTATGGGATGTACTAGAAGAGGTTATTAAAGAGCATCCAGTACTGCTGAACCGTGCTCCTACACTGCACAGGCTCGGTATCCAAGCGTTTGAACCAACACTTGTGGAAGGGCGCGCAATTCGTTTACACCCATTAGTATGTACAGCATATAATGCTGACTTTGATGGTGACCAAATGGCTGTTCACGTGCCGCTATCAGCAGAAGCCCAAGCAGAAGCCCGTATCCTTATGCTAGCAGCACAAAATATATTGAACCCAAAAGATGGTAAGCCAGTAGTAACTCCATCTCAGGATATGGTATTGGGTAACTACTACCTTACCCTTGAACGAGAAAATGCAATAGGTGAAGGATCTATCTTTAAAGATGTAAATGAAGCGATTATTGCTTATCAAAATGGTTATGTGCACTTGCATACACGGGTTGCTGTTCACGCATCAGGATTAAATAATGAAACATTTACAGAAGAGCAAAACTCTCAACTGCTTATCACAACAGTAGGCAAACTAATCTTTAATGAAATTTTGCCAAATTCCTTCCCATATATAAATGAACCAACAAAGGTTAATCTGGAAGATCGTACTCCAGAAAAATATTTTGTTGAAAAGGGAACGAATATTCCTGAGTTGATTCAATCACGTGAACTCATTAAACCATTTAAAAAAGGTTTTTTAGGCGATATTATCGCTGAAGTCTTTAAACGGTTTAAGATCAGTGAAACATCGAAAATGCTCGATAGAATGAAGGATCTCGGGTTTCGTTATTCTACGAAAGCAGGAATGACAGTAGGTATATCAGATATTGTGGTTTTAGCAGAAAAAGAAGAAATTCTTGATGAAGCACAAAAGAAAGTCGATAACGTATTAAAACAATTCCGTCGGGGTCTTATTACCGAAGATGAACGTTATGACCGAGTTATTTCGATTTGGTCACAGGCGAAGGATAACATTCAAGATAAATTGATGCTTTCATTAAGCAACAGAAACCCAATCTATATGATGAGTGACTCTGGTGCTCGTGGTAACGCATCGAACTTTACGCAGCTTGCTGGTATGCGTGGTTTGATGGCTAACCCGGCTGGTAAGATTATCGAACTTCCGATTAAATCAAGCTTTCGTGAAGGGCTAACCGTATTGGAATACTTTATTTCTACTCACGGTGCTCGTAAAGGTCTAGCTGATACTGCATTAAAGACAGCAGACTCTGGTTATTTAACTCGTCGTCTAGTAGATGTTGCACAAGATGTCATCGTTCGTGAGGCTGATTGTGGAACAGACCGCGGTTTAACGGTAACTGCTTTACAAGATGGTGCAGAGTTGATCGAACCGCTTGTTGACCGTTTGATCGGCCGTACAGCATTTGAAGATGTAAAAGATCCAAAAACAAACGAAGTAATTGTTGCTGCAAATGAATTGATTTCAGAAGATCAAGCAAAGCGGATTACTGCACTTGGTATTGAAGAAGTTACGATTCGCAGTGCTTTTACATGTAATACGAAGCATGGAGTTTGTCAGAAGTGCTACGGTCGAAACCTTGCGACTGGTTCTGATGTAGAGGTTGGAGAAGCGGTAGGTATTATTGCTGCTCAATCAATTGGAGAGCCGGGTACACAGTTAACCATGCGTACCTTCCACACTGGTGGGGTAGCTGGTGATGACATTACACAAGGTTTGCCACGTATTCAAGAGCTGTTTGAAGCACGAAATCCAAAAGGGCAAGCGGTTATCACTGAAATTCACGGTACTGTCCAAGAAATTAAAGAAGTAAAAGACAAACAAGAAATTGTTGTTAAAGGTGAAGTAGAGGAGCGTTCCTACGCTGTTCCTTACAACGCACGTATGAAGGTAACTGTTGGTGATAAAGTAATTGCCGGTCAAGAACTAACAGAAGGTTCTATCGATCCAAAAGAATTACTTCGTGTCCAAGGAGTAGAAGGCGTGCAAAGCTACTTGCTACGAGAAGTACAACGCGTATATCGTATGCAAGGGGTTGAAATTGGTGACAAGCACATCGAAGTTATGGTACGTCAAATGCTTCGAAAGATTCGAGTAATGGATTCTGGCGATACAGATGTTCTGCCTGGATCATTATTAGAACTTCACCAGTTCAAAGATGCTAACCATAAAGTGCTTCTTGAAGGTAAGCAGCCTGCTATTGGAAAACCAGTATTGCTTGGTATTACAAAAGCGTCTCTTGAAACGGATTCCTTCTTATCAGCTGCATCCTTCCAGGAAACAACTAGAGTGCTTACGGATGCAGCAATTAAAGGAAAACGAGATGAACTTCTCGGCTTAAAAGAGAATGTTATTATTGGTAAACTTGTACCGGCTGGAACAGGAATGCAACGTTACCGTAAAGTAAAACCTGCTACAGATGAACCAGTTGAAGCAGAACAGACTGAAGAAACAGAAACTGTACAATAAATAACTGGTGTTTGGTGGACTTCCATTGTACAAAAAGTGATGGTGGAAGTCCTAAGCCAGTTCATTTTAAAAAGAAATATGGCCATGAAACGGAAGCGTAAAAAATATGTAAATTGTGTTGACATTAAAAAAACAGAGTGGTAGAATATTCAAGGTGCTTCCGATATACTTGATGCTTTGGAGGATATGTCATGTCTTATGAAAAAGTAATACATGTGAAGTCACGTGTAGTTATCGGAACCAAGCAAACACTTAAAGCTATGCATAATGGTGAAATAAGTGAAGTGTTTATTGCTGAAGATGCAGATAAACATATGACACAAAAAGTTGTACGTTTAGCTCAAGAGCTTAATATTCCGTATCAATATGTGGATTCAAAGAAAAAGCTTGGAGCTGCTTGCGGTATTGAAGTCGGAGCGGCTGCTGTGGCAATAGAGCATGGATAGTTTTAACGAGTCATTCGTTGAAGCTTTGTTTTTTGCCAAAAGATGAACCACCTGGATGTGTGGGATTACAAGTTAAGCGTAAGAATGGGTTAAACAGATGATATAAAACGAGGAAAGGAGGAAATATAGAATGCCAACAATTAACCAGCTTGTTCGTAAAGGACGCGTAAGCAAACCAAAGAAGTCTGACTCTCCAGCTCTTAATAAGGGGTACAATAGCTTTAAAAAGAAATTCACGGATTTAAATTCTCCACAAAAACGTGGCGTATGTACTCGTGTTGGAACGTTAACTCCTAAGAAGCCAAACTCAGCGCTTCGTAAATATGCCCGTGTACGTTTGTCTAACAACATGGAAGTAACAGCATACATCCCAGGAATTGGTCATAATCTACAGGAGCACAGTGTTGTTCTTCTTCGTGGGGGCCGTGTTAAAGACTTACCTGGTGTACGCTACCACATCGTTCGTGGAGCATTAGATACAGCAGGAGTAGAAGGACGTCAACAAGGCCGTTCAAAATACGGTACTAAGAAGCCAAAATAATTTACAAGTGGTTGTTCAAAAAGAAGGTAAAAAGGACCGAGAACTTTGAGGAGGCGAAGTGTCGAGTGTAGCGCAGTGTATGAAGTACAGATACATGAGCACTAGTGAAGCTTCCTTGAAACACATTCTCATGCAGGAAAAGGGGATATCCTTTTCCAAGGAACGGAGAAACAAGCCAACGCAGAAATTCGATGTGTCATTTTTAGTGCACTTATTGAACGACCTCAACAAGAATAATTATTTTCAGCAGAAAGGAGGAAGGACATATGCCACGTAAAGGACCAGTACCTAAACGCGATGTCTTACCAGATCCAATTTATAACTCTAAATTAGTGACTCGTTTAATTAACCAAATTATGGTTGATGGAAAAAGAGGTAAGGCACAAAAAATTCTTTATAAATCATTCGAATTAGTTGCTGAACGCAGCGGTCAAAATGCAATGGAAGTATTCGAGCAAGCTATGAAAAACGTAATGCCAGTTCTTGAAGTTCGTGCACGTCGTGTCGGTGGATCTAACTACCAAGTACCAATGGAAGTACGCCCAGAGCGTCGTCAAGCTTTAGGGTTGCGCTATATTGTAAACTATGCTCGTCTGCGCGGAGAGAAAACAATGGAAGAACGTCTTGCCAATGAAATTTTAGATGCTTCTAACAACACAGGTGCAGCTGTTAAAAAACGTGAAGAACTGCATAAAATGGCAGAAGCCAACAAGGCGTTTGCTCATTACCGCTGGTAAAATAAATCATATTTAAGTTAGAAAGGAGAAGAATACATGGCTAGAGAGTTCTCCTTGGAAAAGACGCGAAATATTGGTATTATGGCACACATCGATGCAGGTAAAACCACTACTACTGAGCGTATTCTTTTCTATACAGGACGTATTCATAAGATTGGTGAAACACATGAAGGTGCTTCACAAATGGACTGGATGGAGCAGGAGCAGGAGCGAGGAATTACGATCACTTCAGCTGCTACAACAGCTTCGTGGAAAGATCATCGTATTAACATTATCGATACACCTGGTCACGTAGACTTCACTGTAGAAGTTGAACGGTCTTTACGTGTACTCGATGGTGCAGTTACCGTTCTTGATGCTCAATCCGGTGTAGAACCACAAACAGAAACCGTATGGCGACAAGCAACAACATACGGTGTACCAAGAATTGTATTTATTAACAAAATGGATAAAGTCGGCGCTGATTTCCTATATGCAACTGGAACGCTGAAAGAACGTTTAGGTGCCAATGCTCACCCTGTTCAACTTCCAATTGGAGCAGAGGATGAATTTGAGGGGATTATTGACCTAATCTCCATGCATGCTTTCTTTTATGAAGACGATTTAGGTACTCATGCAGAAGAACGTGAAATTCCGGATGAATATAAAGAAAAAGCCGAAGAACTGCGTAACAACTTGGTTGAAGCAGTTTCTGAGCTTGATGAAGATTTAATGATGAAGTATCTTGAAGGCGAAGAAATTACAAATGACGAGCTGAAAGCAGCTATTCGTAAAGCGACGTTAAATGTTGAGTTTTATCCAGTATTTTGCGGTTCAGCATTTAAAAACAAGGGTGTTCAATTAATGCTAGACGGTGTTATTGACTATCTTCCGGCACCAACAGATGTTGCAGATATTGAAGGAATTGTGCCTGGTACAGAGGAGGAAACAACTCGCCCTTCTTCTGAAAATGCACCATTTGCTGCTCTAGCATTTAAAGTTATGACAGATCCATATGTTGGTAAGTTAACTTTCTTCCGCGTATATTCCGGAACGTTAGATGCTGGTTCCTATGTTTTAAACTCTGTGAAAAACAAGCGTGAACGTATTGGTCGTATCCTGCAAATGCATGCTAATTCACGTAAAGAGATCTCGAAAGTGCATGCTGGGGAGATCGCTGCTGCGGTTGGTTTAAAGGATACAAGTACGGGAGATACGCTTTGTGATGAGAAGAATCCAGTTATCCTTGAGTCTATGGAATTCCCTGAGCCTGTAATTGGTGTTGCAATTGAACCAAAAACAAAAGCGGACCAAGATAAAATGGGAATTGCTTTAGCAAAATTAGCTGAAGAGGACCCAACGTTTAAAACCGAAACAAATGAAGAAACTGGTCAAACCATTATCTCTGGTATGGGTGAACTCCACTTGGATGTTATTGTTGACCGTTTAAAACGTGAATTTAAAGTAGAGGCAAATGTTGGAGCTCCACAAGTTGCTTACCGTGAAACTTTCCGTTCTGCTGCCGAAGTAGAAGGTAAGTTTATCCGACAATCTGGTGGACGTGGGCAATACGGTCATGTTTGGATTAAATTTGAGCCAAACGAAGAAGGCGCTGGCTTCGAATTTATCAACAAAATTGTTGGTGGTGTTGTTCCTCGTGAATATATTCCATCTATTCAAGCTGGTATTGAAGAAGCAATGGAGAACGGGGTATTAGCAGGTTATCCGGTAATCGATATTAAGGCAACATTGTATGATGGTAGCTACCACGATGTAGACTCTAACGAAATGGCATTTAAAATTGCTGCATCCATGGCATTAAAAGCAGCAAAAAATAAATGTAACCCAGTGCTTCTTGAACCAATTGCTAAAGTAGAAATCGTTGTTCCTGAAGAATATATGGGAGATATCATGGGAGATGTTACATCTCGTCGTGGGCGTGTGGAAGGAATGGAAGCCCGCGGACCTGCCCAAGTTGTAAAAGGCTTTGTACCACTTTCTGAAATGTTTGGTTATGCAACAGCATTGCGTTCCAACACCCAAGGACGTGGAACATTCACGATGCACTTTGACCATTATGAAGAAGTGCCTAAGAGCATCGCTGAAGAAATTATTAAGAAAAATGCTGGCGAATAATTGATTTTTTAATTAATCTAAAGTATAACTTGTATTAAAGGCTAAGAAGTGATGAATAAGCATTGTTTCTGGCTAACTATAAAATTACAAAACACTTTCATTTAATTAAGGGAGGAACTATAAATGGCTAAAGAAAAGTTCGATCGCTCGAAAAGTCACGTTAACGTTGGTACAATTGGACACGTTGACCATGGTAAAACTACGTTAACTGCAGCAATTACAATTGTAATGCATAAGAGAAATGGTAAAGGTGCGCAAATGGCGTATGACCAAATTGATAACGCACCAGAAGAAAAAGAACGTGGAATTACAATTGCAACTTCACACGTAGAATATGAAACAGAAACTCGTCACTATGCACACGTTGACTGCCCAGGTCACGCTGACTATGTTAAAAACATGATCACAGGTGCTGCACAAATGGACGGAGCTATTCTTGTTGTGTCTGCTGCTGATGGTCCAATGCCTCAAACTCGTGAGCATATTCTATTATCCCGTAACGTTGGGGTACCTTCTATTGTAGTATTCTTAAACAAAGTGGATATGGTAGATGATGAAGAGCTACTTGAATTAGTTGAAATGGAAGTTCGTGATCTTTTAACAGAGTACGACTTCCCAGGAGACGAAGTTCCAGTAATCGCTGGTTCTGCATTAAAAGCTATTGAAGGTGTACCAGAATACGAAGAAAAAATCGTTGAATTAATGAACGCTGTTGATGAGTACATCCCAACTCCAGAGCGTGATAAAGATAAACCATTTATGATGCCAGTTGAGGACGTATTCTCTATCACTGGTCGTGGTACAGTTGCTACTGGTCGTGTAGAACGCGGTGAAGTACGTGTTGGTGATGAAGTAGAAATCATCGGTCTAAACGAAGAAGCTGTTAAAACTACTGTTACTGGAGTAGAAATGTTCCGTAAGCTTCTTGATTATGCAGAAGCTGGAGACAATATTGGTGCATTACTGCGCGGTGTTGCTCGTGAAGATATAAACCGTGGACAAGTGTTGGCTAAACCAGGTTCTATTACTCCACACACTAAATTTAAAGCTGAAGTTTATGTGCTATCAAAAGAGGAAGGTGGACGTCATACTCCATTCTTTGCAAACTATCGTCCACAATTCTACTTCCGTACAACTGACGTAACTGGAGTAATTTCACTTCCAGAAGGAACGGAAATGGTTATGCCAGGAGATAACATTGAAATGACAGTAGAACTTATTGCCCCAATCGCTATTGAAGACGGAACTCGTTTCTCTATTCGCGAAGGTGGACGTACGGTAGGTTCTGGTGTTGTTACAGAAATTGTTGAATAAGAAATTGAAGATAATGGTAAAAACACAGGTGGCGTGACGACGCTATCTGTGTTTTCTGCATGTAATGGATCGGTTTCAATTGAAATCATAAGATGTAATCTATCGATATCTAAAAAAAGTGTAAACCCTCTTGAAATCACTAGTTAAAGTAAGTATAATGTATAAATGTGCAATCACATAGGTTTTTCAAAAAAAGGTTGCAATGACTAGCCATATTCTATATAATGAGAATGTTGGTCATTAAAGGCGATGAAGCAGAAGGTTGTTGGCACACCCGGCCCCTTTGCCATGGCGGTTGGTCAAGAAATTTCTGCAGAGTATGTCTATTTTAATATGGGCGAATAAAGGAGGGAAAATAATGGCAAAAGAAAAGATTAGAATCCGTTTAAAAGCTTATGATCACCGTATTCTAGATCAGTCGGCTGAGAAAATTGTAAATACTGCGAAACGTTCTGGAGCTAAAGTATCAGGACCGATTCCATTACCTACAGAAAAATCAGTATATACGGTATTACGTGCGGTTCATAAATACAAGGATTCACGTGAGCAATTCGAAATGCGTACACATAAACGCTTAATCGATATTGTTAATCCTACACCACAGACGGTTGATTCATTGATGCGTCTCGACTTGCCATCTGGTGTAGATATTGAAATTAAACTATAATGATTGTTTTTAATAGGAGGTGTAACGGATGACGAAAGGAATCTTAGGTCGTAAAATCGGCATGACTCAGTTGTTTTCAGAGAGTGGAGAATTAATTCCTGTAACTGTAATAGAGGCTGAGCCGAATGTAGTATTGCAAAAAAGAACGATTGAAAACGATGGTTATGAGGCAATACAGCTTGGTTTTGCTGATGAAAAGGAAACACGTACAAACAAGGCGGAAAAAGGTCATGCTGAAAAAGCAAACACAACCCCTAAGCGCTACGTTCGTGAAATCCGTAATGCAAAGCTTGACGAATATGAAGTAGGTCAAGAAATTAGCGTTAGTGTATTTCAATCTGGAGATAAAGTTGATGTAACAGGAACAACGAAAGGGAAAGGATTCCAAGGCTCTATTAAGCGTCATAATCAACACCGCGGTCCAATGTCCCACGGTTCTCACTACCATAGAGGCCCTGGTTCTTTAGGTGCGGTAGATCCGATGCGTGTATTTAAAGGAAGACCACTTCCGGGACGTATGGGTGGAGATCAAGTAACTATCCAAAACCTTGAAGTTGTAAAAGTAGATGAAGAGCGTAACCTGCTATTAATTAAAGGTAACGTTCCAGGTGCAAAAAAATCATTCGTAAAAATCACGAGTGCGATCAAGGCTAACTAATCATACAGATGAAGGGAGGATATGTCATGCCTAAAGTAGCACTATTTAAACAAGACGGAGCTCAAGCTGGTGAAATGGAGTTAAACGATTCTGTATTCGGCATTGAGCCAAATACGCATGTTTTACATGAAGCAGTAGTAATGCAACGTTCTTCTATGCGTCAAGGAACCCATGCGGTAAAAAACCGCTCTGAAGTACGTGGTGGAGGACGCAAACCATGGCGTCAAAAAGGTACTGGACGTGCACGTCAAGGTTCTATTCGTTCCCCACAATGGGTAGGCGGAGGTACAGTATTTGGTCCAACTCCACGTAGCTACAGCTATAAATTACCAAAAAAAGTACGTCGTCTCGCATTAAAATCTGCGCTTTCATCAAAAGTAAAAGAAAACGACCTCGTTGTTTTAGAAAGTCTTACTTTTGATGAACCAAAAACAAAAGAAGCTGTGAAAATGCTTGAAGCACTAAAAATTGATAAAAAAGCATTAATCGTAGTTACTGAAAAAGATGACACAATTATTCGTTCAACTAATAATCTTCAATCTGTAAAAGTATTAACAGTTGAGGAAATCAATGTTCTAGACTTGCTTGGACATGACAAGCTGATCTTGACGAAGGATGCAGCTGAAAAAGCAGGGGAGGTGCTTGCATAATGAAAGATCCACGTGAGATTATAAAGCGCCCTGTCATTACAGAGCATTCAGCTGATCTAATGGCAGAAAAGAAATACACATTTGAAGTCGCTCCAAAAGCGAACAAAACAGAAATTAAACTAGCTGTTGAACATGTGTTTGGAGTGAAGGTAGTAAAAGTTAATACAACGAATTTAAAAGGTAAATTCAAACGTATGGGCCGTTATGGTGGTTTTCGTCCAAATCGCAAGAAAGCCATTGTACAGCTCTCAGAAGATAGCAAAGAACTAGACTTCTTTGAAGCATAATTAACAAGATTTCGTGAAGGAGGGAAAAAAGATGGCGATTAAAAAGTTTAGACCAACGTCCAATGGTAGACGTAATATGTCCGTATCTGATTTTGCAGAAATTACAACAGATACGCCTGAAAAGTCCCTATTAAGCCCTTTATATAATCGAGGCGGTCGAAACAATCAAGGGAAATTAACTGTTCGTCATCAAGGTGGCGGTCATAAGCGTCAATACCGTATCATCGATTTCAAACGTGATAAAGATGGTATACCAGGACGCGTTGCTACTATTGAATATGATCCAAACCGCTCAGCAAACATTGCATTAATTCATTATGCTGATGGAGAAAAACGTTATATTTTAGCTCCGAAAGGTTTGAAAGTAAATCAAGAAATTGAATCTGGTGAGAATGCAGACATTAAATTAGGAAATGCGCTTCCTTTAGCAAATATTCCAGTAGGTACAGTCATTCATAATATCGAGTTAAAACCAGGACGCGGAGGACAGCTTGCTCGTTCTGCGGGTGCAGAAGCTCAAGTTCTAGGTCGCGATGGAAAATACTCCTTGGTTCGCTTAGCTTCTGGTGAAGTTCGTTTGATTTTATCTACTTGTCGTGCAACGGTAGGGCAAGTCGGTAATATTGAACATGAGCTCATCCGTATCGGAAAAGCAGGTCGTTCCCGCTGGTTAGGCAAACGCCCTACAGTTCGTGGGTCTGTTATGAACCCTAATGATCACCCGCACGGTGGTGGTGAAGGACGTGCACCAATTGGACGTAAGTCACCAATGTCACCTTGGGGTAAACCTACACTTGGTTACAAAACGCGTAAACGCAACAAACCAACTGATAAGTTTATCGTTCGTAAACGTAAAAAATAATCAAAAAACAGTGGCGGGAAAACAGCCCGTCTTTCCAATCCGAAAGGAGGTTAATCCATGGGTCGCAGTTTGAAAAAAGGACCTTTTGCAGATGACCATTTATTGAAGAAAGTTGAAACGTTAAATGAAAGTGACAAAAAGCAAGTTATTAAAACTTGGTCACGTCGTTCTACTATATTCCCTACATTCGTTGGACACACGATCGCTGTGTACGACGGACGCAAACATGTACCAGTTTATATTACGGAAGACATGGTCGGTCATAAACTAGGAGAATTCGCGCCAACACGCACCTTTAGAGGGCACGGCGGCGATGATAAGAAAACAAAACGCTAATGAGAGGAGGCACATATCATGCAAGCTAAAGCCGTTGCAAAATCGGTTCGTATTGCTCCTCGTAAAGTACGTCTAGTCGTTGATCTTATTCGAGGAAAAAGTGTAGGTGAAGCAATTGCGATTTTACGTCATACACAACGCGGTGCTTCTCCAATTGTAGAAAAAGTATTAAATTCTGCAGTCGCAAACGCAGAGCATAATTATGAAATGGACACGGATAATCTGATTGTTTCTGAAGCATTTGTAAACGAAGGTGTTACGTTGAAACGTTTCCGTCCGCGTGCACAAGGTCGTGCAAGCAGAATTAATAAGCGCACAAGCCACATCACAGTTGTGGTAACAGAAAAGAAGGAGGGATAGTCAGTGGGTCAAAAAGTAAATCCAAACGGTCTTCGTGTCGGTATCATTAAAGACTGGCAGTCGAAATGGTACGCTGATAAAGACTATGCAGACTTACTACATGAAGATATTAAAATTAGAGAATATCTAGAAAACCGTTTAAAAACATCTGCTGTTTCTTCAATTGACATTGAACGTGCAGCAAATCGTGTTAATATCACAATTCATACTGGGAAGCCTGGTATGGTAATTGGTAAAGGCGGTTCAGAAGTAGAATCACTACGTAAAGCTTTGAACAGTTTAACCGGCAAGCGGGTTCATATTAATATTGTAGAAATTAAAAAAGTTGATCTTGATGCAAGATTAGTTGCTGAAAATATTGCTCGTCAATTAGAAAATCGTGTTTCATTCCGACGTGTACAAAAACAAGCCATTCAACGTACTATGCGTGCTGGCGCTAAAGGAATTAAAACACAAGTATCTGGACGTCTAGGTGGAGCAGATATTGCTCGTGCGGAACACTATAGCGAAGGAACAGTACCACTACACACGCTGCGTGCTGACATCGATTACGGTACAGCAGAAGCTGACACTACTTACGGTAAGCTAGGTGTCAAAGTGTGGATTTATCGTGGTGAAGTCCTTCCAACTAAAACTGATAAATAAGGAAGGGGGCACTGCATTATGTTAATGCCTAAACGTGTAAAATATCGTAGACAACATCGTGGAAAAATGAGAGGCCAAGCTAAAGGCGGTACAACAGTATCTTTCGGTGATTACGGTTTGCAAGCAATAGAAGCATCATGGATTACAAGCCGTCAGATTGAGGCTGCTCGTATTGCAATGACCCGTTACATGAAGCGTGGCGGTAAAGTTTGGATTAAAATCTTTCCTGATAAACCATATACTGCAAAGCCATTAGAAGTACGAATGGGTTCCGGTAAAGGTGCTCCAGAAGGATGGGTAGCAGTAGTTAAGCCAGGGAAAATCATGTTTGAAATCGCAGGTGTATCAGAAGAAGTTGCTCGTGAAGCGTTGCGTCTTGCTTCTCATAAGCTTCCGATTAAAACTAAATTTGTAAAACGTGAAGAAATTGGTGGTGAAAGCAATGAAGGCTAATGAAATTAGAGAACTAACCACTGCCGAAATTGAACAAAAAGTTAAATCGTTAAAAGAAGAATTATTTAATTTACGCTTCCAGCTTGCAACTGGACAATTGGAAAACACTGCTCGCATCCGTGAAGTAAGAAAATCAATTGCTCGTATGAAAACTATTGTACGTCAACGTGAATTGGGCGTAAATAACTAGAAATCTCGAGAGGAGGTTAGCCTCAAAATGACTGAACGTAATCAACGTAAAGTATACACTGGCCGTGTAGTTTCCGATAAAATGGATAAAACCATTACGGTATTAGTTGAAACATACAAATTTCATAAGCTATATGGAAAACGTGTAAAGTACTCTAAGAAATTTAAAGCACATGATGAAAATAACCAAGCAAAAATTGGTGATATCGTGACAATTATGGAAACCCGTCCGCTATCAGCTACCAAGCATTTTCGCTTAGTAGAAATTGTTGAAGAAGCGGTAATTATCTAATAAAATTCGCTCGGAAGGTATCTGAAGGGAGGTCACAGCGTTATGATTCAACAAGAGAGTCGTTTAAAAGTTGCAGATAACTCTGGTGCTCGTGAATTGTTAACCATTAAAGTATTGGGCGGATCAGGACGAAAAACAGCTAATATCGGTGATGTTGTTGTTTGTACGGTGAAAGAAGCAACACCAGGCGGCGTTGTCAAAAAAGGCGATGTTGTTAAAGCTGTTATCGTGCGTTCAAAATCTGGTGCACGCCGTAAAGATGGATCATATATTCGTTTTGATGAAAATGCAGCGGTAATTGTTCGTGATGATAAAAGTCCAAGAGGAACTCGTATTTTTGGACCAGTCGCACGTGAATTACGTGATGCAAAGTTCATGAAAATCGTATCTCTTGCTCCAGAAGTATTATAAGAGTGTGTTCAAATAGAGGATAAAAAGGTTTGAAAATTTCATGTCGGTGCCGTTTTGAGCAGCTAGCGTGTAAAAGTTAAATGCATGGGAGCGGAGAAACATGGCAACGATGAATGAAGCGTCGTTTTTATTTGACTTTTTGAACATCCTTTATGAGCTAAAAATTAGCCTTGTTAGGAGGTGCGTTAAGCATGCATGTAAAAAAAGGTGATAAAGTCAAAGTTATTTCCGGCAAAGACCGTGGAAAAGAAGGCACAGTTTTAGAAGCATACCCGAAAAAAGAACGAGTGCTTGTTGAAGGCATTAACATGATAAAAAAACATGCCAAACCTTCTCAGGAGAATCCACAAGGAGGAATTCTGAACCAAGAAGCACCAATCCATGTTTCTAACGTAATGCCGTTAGATCCTAAATCCGGTGAACCAACCCGTGTTGGCTATGAAGTGCGTGATGGAAAGAAAGTCCGCATCGCTAAAAAATCCGGTAAAGCGTTAGATAAATAGGTTTAGCGAAAGGAGGGCGACATGATGAATCAACTGAAGAAAAAATATCAAGATGAAGTAATACCATCGTTAATGAAAAAATTTAACTATAAATCTGTAATGCAAGTACCAGCAATCGACAAAATTGTAATTAATATGGGTGTTGGTGACGCAGTACAAAACTCAAAAGCTTTGGACAATGCTGTTGAAGAGCTTGCATTAATTTCTGGTCAAAAGCCTGTAATTACACGTGCAAAAAAATCAATTGCTGGTTTTCGCCTTCGTGAGGGAATGCCGATCGGTGCGAAAGTAACCCTTCGCGGTGAGCGTATGTACGATTTTTTACAAAAGCTAATTGCTGTATCACTTCCACGTGTACGTGACTTCCGTGGGATTTCTAAAAAAGCATTTGATGGCCGTGGAAATTACACATTAGGTATTAAAGAACAGCTAATTTTCCCAGAAATTAATTATGATAAAGTTAACAAAGTCCGCGGTATGGATATTGTTATCGTGACAAGCTCCAACACTGATGAAGAAGCTCGTGAACTTCTGACTCAGCTGGGCATGCCTTTCCAAAAGTAAGCGAAAGAGCGAATACAAGGAGGGAAAATAGTGGCTAAAAAATCAATGATTGCAAAACAAAAACGACCACAAAAATTTCAAGTTCGTGAATATACACGTTGTGAGCGTTGTGGACGTCCACATTCTGTAATCCGTAAATTTAAACTTTGCCGTATTTGTTTCCGAGAACTTGCCTATAAAGGTCAAATTCCTGGTGTCAAAAAAGCAAGCTGGTAAACCCCTATTCGGGAAGGAGGTAATGATAAATGGTTATGACAGATCCAATTGCAGATATGCTTACTCGCATTCGTAATGCTAATATGGTAAAACATGAAAAGTTAGAACTTCCAGCATCTACTATGAAAAAAGAGATTGCTGACATCCTGAAGCGTGAAGGCTTCGTTTCTGACTATGAGCTTGTGGAAGACAACAAGCAAGGCATTCTTCGTATATTCCTTAAGTATGGTGCAAACGAGGAGCGAGTAATTACAGGTATTAAACGTATAAGTAAACCAGGACGCCGTGTATATGCAAAAGCAACGGAAGTACCTCGAGTACTAAACGGTTTAGGAATAGCTATCGTATCAACATCTAAAGGAGTGCTTTCCGATAAAGAAGCACGTGCACAAGCTGTTGGTGGCGAAGTAATTGCATATGTCTGGTAATTGAGTATTAAATGTTGAGGAGGTGTATGGAATGTCTCGTATAGGACTTAAACCAATCGAAATTCCCCAAGGTGTAGAAGTTAAACTTGATGGTAATGTCGTTACTGTAAAAGGCCCTAAAGGTGAATTATCGAGAGAACTACATCAAGATATTAAAGTAAATATAGAAGGAAATGTGGTTACGTTAGAACGCCCAAGTGATCACAAAGACCACCGCGCATTACACGGAACTACCCGAAGCCTGATCAATAATATGGTTGAAGGTGTAAGTAAAGGATTTGAGAAGTCACTTGAAATTATCGGTGTTGGTTATCGTGCGCAAAAACAGGGAAACAAAGTAGTTATCAATGCTGGTTTCTCTCATCCTGTTGAAATCGAACCAATCGAAGGCATCGAAATCGACGTACCAAAAAACACACAGCTTATCGTTAAAGGAATTGATAAGGAGCAAGTGGGAGCAATTGCATCCAAAATCAGAGCAATTCGTCCGCCTGAGCCTTATAAAGGTAAAGGAATTCGTTACGAAGGCGAATATGTACGTCGTAAAGAAGGTAAAACTGCCAAGTAAGACTAGGTAGCAGAAAGGAGTGACCTAAGTGATTACAAAACCTGATAAAAATGCGGTACGTAAAAGAAGGCACGCTCGTGTTCGTAAGACAGTTCACGGTACAGCACAGTGTCCTCGTTTAAACGTCTACCGTTCAAATAAACACATTTATGTACAATTAATTGATGATGTAAATGGAACTACACTTGCAAGTGCTTCTACCAAAGATAAAGAACTAAATGTAACTGGATCTACTAGCAATGTAGAAGCAGCAAAAAAGGTCGGAGAAATGATTGCTAAACGTGCTCAGGATAAAGGTTACAAATCGGTTGTCTTTGACCGCGGAGGCTACCTTTATCATGGACGTGTGAAAGCTTTAGCAGATGCTGCAAGAGAAGCAGGTCTTGAATTTTAATCGATAAAGGAGGGACATACATGAATAAAAACATTGATCCGAACAAGTTAGATCTTGAAGAGCGTGTTGTTGCGGTTAACCGTGTTGCAAAAGTTGTAAAAGGTGGACGTCGCTTCCGCTTTGCAGCTCTAGTGGTAGTCGGGGATAAAAATGGTCATGTAGGTTTTGGTACAGGAAAAGCACAAGAAGTACCAGAAGCAATTAAAAAAGCAGTTGATGATGCAAAGAAAAATCTAATTACCGTACCAATCGTTGGAACTACAATTCCACATGAAATTCATGGTCAGTTTGGTTCAGGTAATGTATTATTAAAACCAGCAGCAGAAGGTACTGGAGTTATTTCCGGTGGTCCGGTACGTGCTATTTTGGAACTTGCTGGTGTAGGTGATATCTTAACAAAATCATTAGGTTCAAACACACCGATTAATATGATTCGTGCTACTTTAAACGGATTATCAAACTTAAAGCGCGCAGAAGATGTAGCAAAACTACGTGGAAAGTCTGTAGAAGAACTGTTAGGATAAGGAGGGAACTGTTATGTCTAAAAAATTAGAAATCACCCTCACGCGCAGTGTTATTGGTGGAACAGAAGTACAAAGAAAAACTGTTCAAGCATTGGGACTAAAAAAAATTCGACAATCGGTTGTTCATGAAGATACAGCAGCTGTTCGCGGTATGGTTAACAAAGTATCTCATTTACTAACGGTTAAAGAAGTTTAATTACGAAATAAGCGTAAAGAGGAGGTGCTCGCATGAAACTTCATGAATTGAAGGCAGCAGAAGGTGCACGTAAAAATCGTAATCGAGTAGGCCGTGGAATGTCATCAGGCAATGGAAAAACATCCGGACGAGGACATAAAGGACAAAAAGCTCGTTCTGGAGGTGGCACTCGCCCAGGTTTTGAAGGTGGTCAAATGCCACTATTCCAACGCCTGCCTAAACGTGGATTTACAAACATTCATCGTAAAGAGTTTGCCATTGTTAACGTCGATACGTTAAACCGTTTTGAGGATGGTACTGAAATCACACCTGAGCTATTACTGGAAGAAGGCGTAGTTAGTAAATTAAAAGCTGGTATTAAAGTACTAGGTAATGGAACGATTGAAAAGAAACTAACAGTAAAAGCTCACAAGTTCTCTGCTTCAGCTAAAGAAGCAATTGAGGCAGCGGGCGGACAAACAGAGGTGATCTAATGTTCCGTACAATCTCCAATTTTATGCGCGTAGGTGATATTAGACGGAAAATAATTTTCACATTATTAATGTTAGTTGTCTTCCGTCTTGGTACATTTATTCCTGTGCCTTTCACAGATAGGCAAGCAATTGATTTTATGAACTCGCAAAACGTATTTGGCTTTTTAAATACGTTTGGTGGAGGAGCACTGAAAAACTTCTCGATCTTTGCCATGGGAATTATGCCGTATATTACCGCCTCCATTATTATGCAATTACTGCAAATGGATGTTGTGCCAAAGTTTACGGAATGGAAAAAACAAGGAGAAGTAGGCAGAAAGAAATTAGCCCAGATTACACGTTACGGTGCAATCGTAATCGCATTTATTCAAGCAATTGCGATGTCAATAGGGTTTAATACAATGGCAGGCGGTATGTTAATCGCTGATCCTGGTCCGATGAAATTTGCTGTTATTGCCATTGTTTTAACAAGTGGGACAGCATTTTTAATGTGGCTTGGTGAACAGATTACCGCAAATGGTGTAGGTAATGGAATCTCGATTATCATTTTCGCTGGTATCGTAGCAGCAGTACCAAATGGTATCAAGCAGCTATACAGCCAGTATTTTATAAACCCTGGCGATGATCTGTTTATTAATATTGTAATTGTCGCCTTAATTGTCTTGGTAGTTATTGCAGTAACAGTTGGTGTAATTTTTATTCAACAGGCACTGCGTAAAATACCGATTCAATATGCGAAAAAACTTGTTAACCGTTCTCCGGTAGGGGGCAACTCTACACATTTACCATTAAAAGTAAATAGTGCTGGTGTCATCCCGGTTATCTTTGCAATTGCATTTATTATGGCACCAAGTACAGTTGCTAGCTTCTTTGATGGAGATATTGCCGCGACGATTCAACGGATCTTTAATTATACAGAGCCAATAGGTATGGGAATTTATGTCGTACTGATTATTGCTTTTACGTATTTCTACAGCTTTGTTCAAGTAAATCCGGAACAAATGGCAGAGAATTTACAAAAACAGGGCGGCTATATTCCTGGAATTCGACCAGGTAAAAATACGGAAACCTATTTAACAAGAGTTCTGTATCGTTTAACGTTTGTAGGGGCATTATTTTTGGCAGCTGTAGCTGTATTGCCTATTGCTCTTGGTAAAATGGCTAGCCTACCGCAATCCGTACAAATTGGCGGAACGAGCTTATTAATTGTTGTTGGTGTAGCTCTGCAAACAATGAAGCAATTAGAAAGCCAGCTGGTGAAGCGTCACTATAAAGGTTTTATTAAGTAATTTTGCTGAAAACGAGAGCGAGGGGAAATCTGTTGAATTTAATTTTAATGGGTCTGCCAGGTGCCGGTAAGGGTACGCAGGCTGAAAAAATAAACGGAAAATATAACATCCCTCATATTTCAACAGGAGATATGTTCCGTTTAGCTATTAAAGAGGGAACAGACCTAGGTAAAAAAGCAAAAGAGTATATGAATCAAGGGGAGCTTGTTCCAGATGAAGTTACAAACGGCATCGTCAAAGAACGTCTAAGCAAAGACGATTGCAAAAATGGCTTTTTATTGGACGGTTTTCCACGGACGATCGCTCAAGCAGAAGCGTTAGAAAGCATAGTAAAGGATATCAATCAATCCATTGATTACGTCATCCATGTAGATGTACCAGAAGGAAAATTAGTGGAGCGTCTAACTGGTCGTAGAATTTGTCCAACATGCGGAACAACTTATCATGTAGTTTATAACCCGCCAAAAAAAGACGGGATCTGTGATAAAGATGGCTCAGCTTTAATCCAACGGGATGATGATAAACCTGAAACGGTTAAAAAACGTCTATCTGTAAATATAGAGCAAACGAAGCCGTTATTAGACTTTTATCATGATAAAGGTTATCTAGTAACGGTAAATGGCGATCAGGAAATCAATCAAGTGTTTCAAGATATCCAAGCAAAAATAGAAAAATAGTATCTTTAACTGGAAAAGGTGCATTTTTACTGTTGAAAAGTTATAATTAGTCGTGAGTATCATGTGACTATTGATATAAACTTGAATAAATGTGACACAGGATAAAAGTGAGTAAGGTAACTAATCCTTTTGTTCAAAAGGAACCATATAAACTATAGCCTAAGTGAAGGTGATCGCTTGTTGAAGGAAGATGATTCGATTCCGCTGATAGGTCAAGTTGTTCGTATTATGCAAGGACGTGATGCGGGTCAATACGCAGTCGTTATTAATTTAGTCGATGATAAGTATGTCTTGCTTGCAGATGGGGAAAAACGTAAATATGATCGACCAAAGAAAAAGAATCTTCATCATATCGAGTTAATGGATTATATTTCTCCAGAAGTCCAAAACAGCCTTCTAGAAACTGGTCGTGTCACAAATGGTAAATTGCGATTTGCCATAGCAAAATTTGTCAATGAAGTTGTGACTGATTTGAAGAAGGGAGATCAACACGATGGCGAAAGACGATGTAATTGAAGTGGAAGGAACCGTAACTGAAACGCTACCTAATGCGATGTTTAATGTCGAATTAGAAAATGGTCATACGGTATTAGCTCATGTATCTGGTAAAATACGTATGCATTTTATTCGCATTCTTCCTGGCGATAAAGTAACGGTTGAACTTTCTCCGTATGATTTAACAAGAGGACGAATTACGTACCGTTATAAATAAGTGAGCTCCGATATTAAAGGAGGTAAAGATGATGAAAGTCAGAGCATCTGTAAAACCCATTTGTGAAAAATGTAAAGTCATTAAACGAAATGGAAAAGTAATGGTGATTTGTGAAAATCCGAAGCATAAGCAAAAACAAGGATAATAAACAGGAGGTGTTAAAACTTTATGGCACGTATTGCAGGTATTGATATTCCACGTGATAAACGAGTAGTCATTTCCTTAACGTATATTTACGGAATTGGAAAAAAGACTGCACAGAAAATCCTTAAAGAAGCAGGCGTTTCTGAAGACACTCGAGTACGGGATTTAACAGAGGACGAATTAGGAAGAATTCGTAAAGCAGTAGATGAGTATACAATAGAAGGGGATCTTCGTCGTGAAGTTTCTCTAAACATTAAGCGTCTTATTGAAATCGGCTCTTACCGCGGTATTCGTCATCGTCGCGGTCTTCCGGTTCGTGGACAAAAAACAAAAAATAATTCACGTACACGCAAAGGCCCGCGTCATGCGATTGCTGGGAAAAAGAAATAAAAGCTAAAGGAGGTTAACAACTAATGGCACAAAAATCAACCGCGCGTAAACGCCGTGTGAAAAAGAATATTGAGTCAGGTGTAGCACATATCCGTTCTACCTTTAACAATACTATTGTTACCATTACGGATATGCAAGGTAATGCGATTGGCTGGAGTTCAGCTGGTGCGCTTGGCTTTAAAGGCTCAAAAAAATCTACGCCTTTCGCTGCACAAATGGCAGCTGAAACTGCTGCTAAATCTGCACTTGAAAGTGGCATGAAGACACTTGAAGTAACAGTTAAAGGACCAGGTGCTGGACGTGAAGCAGCTATTCGTTCACTTCAAGCAGCAGGATTGGAAGTTACAGCTATTCGTGATGTAACTCCAGTACCTCATAATGGTTGTCGCCCGCCAAAACGTCGTCGTGTATAATTTTACCGTATATAATTTGTCACCCTGTCTATAATGGGTTATGATAGCTAAAAGTCTAAAGGTCGTACTCTTTAGTGAACAGCATCCATGAGACAAGAACGTACGAATGAATAACAGGTAGTGCAGAAACGCCAACTGCCTATTTGGGGAATTTCGGTTAGACATATGGTCTAACCGGGGTTTCGACGTTTTAAAGGAGGGTTTTAAGGAATGATCGAAATTGAAAAACCAAAAATTGAGACGGTAGAAATCAGCGATGATGCTACATTTGGAAAATTCGTAGTCGAACCGCTTGAACGTGGATATGGTACCACTCTAGGAAACTCCTTGCGTCGTATCCTACTATCCTCACTTCCAGGTGCTGCTATTACATCAGTTCAAATTGATGGAGCGCTTCATGAGTTTTCAACAATTGATGGTGTTGTTGAAGATGTGACAACGATTATTTTGAATCTGAAAAAACTGGCTCTAAAAATTTACTCCGATGAGGAGAAGACATTAGAGATTGATGTGCAGGGAGAAGGAAAAGTTACGGCTGCAGACCTAACGTATGATAGTGATGTAGAAGTATTAAATCCGGATTTGCTAATTGCTACATTAAATAGCAAAGGCAGCTTGCATATGAAAATGACAGCAGAACGTGGACGCGGCTATCGTCCTGCTGAAGCAAACAAACGTGATGATCAGCCAATCGGTATGATTCCAGTTGATTCAATCTTTACGCCAGTCTCTCGTGTAACCTATCAGGTGGAAAATACACGTGTAGGCCAAGTAGCCAATTATGATAAATTAACATTGGACGTATGGACAGATGGAAGCATTCGCCCTGAAGAAGCTGTTTCTTTAGGAGCAAAAGTTTTCACCGAGCATCTTAATATTTTTGTGGGATTAACGGATGAAGCAAAGAATGCTGAAATTATGGTTGAAAAAGAAGAAGATCAGAAGGAAAAAGTGATGGAAATGACCATTGAAGAGCTTGATCTTTCTGTTCGGTCTTATAACTGTCTAAAACGTGCTGGAATAAATACAGTGCAAGAACTAGCAAATAAAACAGAAGAAGATATGATGAAAGTGCGCAACCTTGGTCGTAAGTCCTTAGAAGAAGTAAAGTCAAAGTTAAGTGAACTTGGACTTAGTTTGCGTAATGATGACTAATCATATTTGACCACTATAAATAAGCAAATTAAACATCGGAAAGCGGTGTTTGCATATACGAATAACCCATTCATATTAGCCGGCTGCTTCATTCTTTACATCATTTTCCGTTTCACTTAGAGCAAGAGAGATAATTCCGTTTCTGAGGAAGAAAAAAGGTGTACGGTTAAGAGGAGTTTTTGGCATGAATGCCTTAAAAGGCTATAAGTTTCTGGTTGAATGGTTTTTAAGTCATCAAAGAAAAGGAGGGATAGTCCATGGCTAGAAAATTAGGTCGTACAACCGATCAGCGTATGGCTTTGCTTCGTAACCTTGCTTCTGATTTAATTGTATACGAACGGGTTGAAACAACAGAAGCAAAAGCAAAAGAGCTAAAATCTGTCGTTGAAAAAATGATTACATTGGGCAAGCGTGGAGATCTTCATGCACGTCGGCAAGCAGCAGCCTTTTTATACAATAAAGAAGCCAATGAAAATGATAATGTGATTCAAAAACTTTTCAATGATGTGGCTCCGCGTTATGAAGATCGTCAAGGTGGATACACACGTGTTCTTAAATTAGGTGCTCGTCAAGGTGATGGAGCGAACATGGCCATCATTGAACTAGTGTAACTCGGAAAAAAACACCTAGTTTTATGTAACTACAACGACAAGGGCAGGACTGAATCTCTTCTACGAGGTACATCCAAGCCCTTTTTTTGCACCTTAAGAAACGATATTATTTTTTTGAAGTATACTACACAAGTTGGTCATCTGCGCCATTGTTGGTCTAGACAAGCTTTCGCCTGTGATAATCTTTTACTTGTACTATAGGAAAGTATAAAACTTTAGGGTTTATCTATAAGAAAAACGATAGCTTTCGCCATAAACACTTTGGCGACAAGCCAAGTTTTTCTATTGGACAGTGTTGAGAGTTGCTTGTCCACGCAGGTGCTTGTCAGATATCTATGTAGCAATACTAAGTAAGTGAGAGCTGATATAAAAATCGGATACTTTACTTCTTTTGTTTACTAGTATACCAAATCCCCAAGGATAGGAGATATAGGAGGAGTAATAGATGAGCAATAAATTGGTTGAGTTTAGAAATATATCATTTCGATATGGAGAAGAGCAGCCTTGGGTATTAAAAAATTGTAGTTTTGAAATCTATGAGGAGGAATGGGTAGCCATTATCGGCCATAATGGATCCGGTAAATCAACCATCGCAAAACTTATGAATGGACTGTTGTTTCCTCAAGAAGGAGAGATTTATATTGATGGCAAGCTTGTTCAAGAGGAGACGATTTGGGATATCCGAAAAGATGTAGGGATGGTATTTCAAAATCCCGATAATCAATTTGTTGGAACGACTGTACAAGATGATGTTGCATTTGGCATGGAGAATCGAGGCTTTTCAAGAGAAGACATGCTTGCCCGTATAGAAGACGTGCTTGACGCTGTTCGTATGCAAGATTATCGTTTAACAGAACCTCACCGTTTATCTGGTGGACAAAAACAGCGTGTTGCCATAGCAAGTGTCTTAGCTGTATCGCCAAAAGTTCTCATTTTGGATGAGGCAACTGCCATGCTTGATCCAAAAGGAAGAAAAGAAATAATGGCGACCGTTACAGGGGTCCAAGAGAAAAACAATGTAGCGTTACTGACAATTACGCACGATTTACAGGAAATAGTTCAAGCAGACCGCGTTATTGTTATGAATGAGGGTGAAGTATGGCAGGAAACTACGCCAAGAACGCTTCTTTCTCAACAACAGGAGTTGCGGAAAATCGGTTTGGATGTACCGTTTATCGCAACCTTAGCTAATGAATTAAAACAAGCGGGTATTCCGATTAGTCAGGAACCATTAAATCATGAAGAAATGTTGGAGGAATTATGGACATTATATTCAAGAACGTAGGCTATACATATCAGCAGAATTCGCCATTCGCTCATAAAGCTATCGATCAGTTGAATTTTCATATTCCTTCAGGTACATTTGTCGCCATTGTTGGACATACAGGTTCAGGAAAGTCGACATTAATTCAGCATCTAAATGGTTTGCTTCAGCCCACAGAAGGAGAAGTATGGATAGGTGATTATCACTTAACCCCTGATAAGAAGCCAAAGGATATGAAAATGTTGAGAAGTAGTGTTGGCGTTGTATTTCAATATCCGGAGCATCAACTGTTCGAAGAAACAATCGCTAAAGACATTAGCTTTGGTCCGAAAAATTTTGGTGTTGGGGATAGCGAAATACAAAAGCGTATTAATGAGGTGCTGCCAGCAGTCGGATTAACGGAAGACTTTTTAGAACGATCTCCGTTCGATTTAAGCGGTGGGCAAATGCGGAGAGTTGCAATTGCAGGTGTATTGGCGACCAAGCCAAAAGTGCTTGTTCTCGATGAGCCTACAGCAGGACTTGATCCCCGAGGGCAAAGGGAAATGATGGATATGTTCTATGAAAGGCATCAAAAGGAGAAGCTGACGACGATATTAGTTACACATAGTATGGAGGATGCAGTTACCTATGCCGACCATGTTATCATTCTGAACAAGGGGACAAAATATATGGAAGGTAAGCCGGAAGAAGTTTTCGTACAAAAAGCAGCATTACAGAAAGTTCAACTTGATGTTCCAGAAATAGTAGCATTTCTAGATCGGTTTAATAAAAGATTCGGTGTAAGCATTCCTTTTACCCGTCAGACAGAAAAAGAGCTTGCTAGTACGATAGCTAACGTGATCAAGGAGGGAAAAGTCCATGAATAATGCTATTGTTATTGGACAATACGTACCAGGGAATTCCCTTGTTCACCGACTTGATCCACGAACAAAAATCACCATTATTTTTATCTTTGTGTTTATTGTATTTCTAGCGAACAATGTTTGGAGTTATGCCATACTTACTACCTTTGCTTTAGCTAGTATGTTTACATCACGAGTACCGATCCGATTTATTTTAAAAGGTCTCATGCCTGTGTGGTTTTTAATTATTTTTACATTCTTGCTTCACATCATTATTACGAAGGAAGGTACACCCGTTTTCGAGATTTTTTCCTTTACAGTCTATTCAGGAGGCCTTATTCAAGGGTTTGCTATTTCAATGCGCTTCTTTTTGCTTATTTTAGTAACCTCGCTTTTAACACTAACGACAACACCGATAGAAATAACCGATGCGATCGAAAGCCTTCTGCACCCATTAAAACGAGTGAAGTTTCCTGTACATGAGCTGGCATTAATGATGTCTATTTCATTGCGGTTCATACCGACATTATTACAGGAGACAGAAAAGATCTCTAAAGCGCAAGCATCACGAGGAGTGGACTTTCGGACGGGACCGATTAAGGATAGGGTACAGGCTGTCGTACCATTACTTGTTCCATTATTCGTCAGTGCCTTCAAACGTGCTGAGGAACTCGCTATGGCAATGGAGGCTAGAGGTTATCAAGGTGGTGAAGGAAGAACCAAACTCCGTGAATTAAAATTCGGCAAACTTGATATCATTATTTATATATTATTTATGACAGTTATTATTGGATTAATCTTGACAAGAAATTAGGTGAGAAAGGGCAATAAAATGGAAAGATTGAAATGCACCATTCAATATGACGGCTCTTTTTTCTCTGGTTTTCAAATACAACCGGGAAAACGTACGATTCAAGGAATAATAGAAGATGTTTTAATGAAAATGCATAAGGGAAGGCATATCCGGATCCATCCATCTGGGAGGACGGATGGAGGGGCTCATGCCATCGGTCAAACCATTCATTTTGATTCGCCTTATGACATTCCTTTAAATAATTGGAAGCAAGCACTCAATACATTACTCCCTGATGATGTTTACGTTAAAGAGGTAGAGAAGGTTCAAGATACATTTCATGCAAGATACGATGTCGTTGAAAAGGAATATCGCTATTACGTGTTAAATGAAGCCGAACCTAATGTGTTTAAACGTAATTATGCATATTTTTTCCCATATGTTTTAGATATTTCGTCTATCCAACGGGCGTGCCGCTATTTTGAGGGAACCCATGATTTCACGACCTTTTCTTCTGCAAAAGCAGAAACAAAAGGGAGCAGAGAAAGAACGCTGTATCAAGTGTCTTGTGAAAAAAGAGGATCAGAAATCGAATTTATCTTTCGAGGAAATGGTTTTTTGTATAATATGGTACGCATTATCGTTGGATTCTTACTAGATGTGGGCCAAGGGAAGAGAAATCAAGACGAAATAGAGGAATTGTTTGCAAAAAAGGATAGAAGACTAGCAGGTGATACTGCGCCACCACAGGGGCTTTATTTGTGGCGTGTGACGTATTAAAGGAAGGACAAGTACAAAAACCCCTTTAAAGGGTTGAAAAAGCTTGTAAAATGAATATGAGCGATACACGTACTGTATAAATTGTAAGAAGAATAAACGTGTATGTACGTGCTCGTGCTCAAAGGATAAAGAGGAACGAGGTCGGTACAGAACAACGCAATGACCACCTTGAAAGAAAAACATCACTTCTATGAATGATGTTTCACTATTAAAACCTTTTCTTGTCCTAGAAAAATCACTGTGTAATGCTGTAAAGCTACTTTTGTTAATAAAAAAGAAAAGCTCTTTTCTACATGTGGTGTAATGCTGTCGACGGTTTTGCTTGTCGGGGTTACAAAGCTGACACTAGTATGTCCAGTGGCTGTGGCTGCAAAGTTCGAAGCCCGAGGAAGTACTTTTTAATAAACAGAAGGCTTGTATATGGACGTTTTATCCCGCATGAACGGTAGTAAGGACCTCCGCTTTCATGCTACGAGGTGAAACCTAGGAGGATAAGTAGAGGAGCCAACTGCAAGTCAAATGTCCGATTCTGTTCAGAGGCTTTTAGGTCATACTCTTGCGTACTAACATCAGGTAGGGGGAAAGAACACCGTTTTGAAGATCCACTTTATAATGGAAATACAAAGGAAATTCACGGAGGTTATTTTTAAAGGACTTTTGTTTAAAAAGCCTGGTAATAAGGACACTTCGAAATTCTATGTACGTTAGAACGTATAAATGTTTAGTCTTGAAGTTCATTCAACAGAAATTTTTATGTATTAAATGCAATTAAGGCTAGCGTCAACCTTTGCTTGCCACTGGCTAATTTTTCTTTATTGACTTGTTTCTGTGCTCCTTGGAAATGAAGAACACTTTTCCTCCGTGGGAATGAGTCCAAGGAAGCTATACTAGTACTTCATGTATCTAACAAAAGATCTTCTACTAAAAGTGCTCACGTCCTGTGGGCAACGTAGAAGGCATTATGTCCTATACAGCCCATTATCAAAAATTGCGTCGCCTCGAACTTTGATGCAAAGGGATGTGTTAGTGTCGCCGCCGTAACAGGGCAAGGAAATCTATGTCAGCGACGCATCGCACGCAGAAAAAGTATATTGCTTTTTCAAGGACATCTGTGATTTTATCTGACCTTGGCAGTTTTTATCCTCTTTTTGAACACGCACTTATATGAAGAAAAAGTGTGGATAATGAGGAGTAACTCTTGACATTATGCTGGCATTTGGTGTATTATGATCTATGGCATTTTATTTCAAAACCATGATTAGCCCCGGAAACTAATTATGTTGAAATAGACGAACGAATTTGTTTTTGATTTTAAGGATATGGAGGGAAACACTCATGCGCACAACTTTCATGGCAAATGAAAATAACATTGAACGCAAATGGTTAGTTGTTGATGCAGAAGGTAAACGATTAGGTCGTTTAGCTAGTGAAGTTGCTACACTCCTTCGCGGAAAGCATAAGCCAACTTACACACCGCATGCAGATACTGGTGACCATGTAATTATTATTAATGCTGAGAAAATTGAATTGACTGGTAATAAAATTACAGACAAAATATACTACCGCCATACAAATTACCCAGGTGGTTTAAAAGAACGTACTGCAGACGAAATGCGTACGAAATACCCTGAACGTATGCTAGAGATGGCAGTTAGAGGTATGCTTCCTAAAGGCCCTTTAGGACGTAAAATGGCTAAGAAACTACATGTATTCAGAGGATCAGAACATACGCATCAAGCACAAAAACCGGAAGTTTATGAGCTTCGCGGGTAACTAAAAGGAGGTAAAGGAATTTGGCACAAGTACAATACTATGGCACAGGTCGTCGTAAAAAATCAACTGCTCGTGTACGTTTAGTACCTGGAACAGGTAACATTACGATCAACGGACGTAATGCAGCTGATTATTTTCCATATGAAACTCAGCTGTTAATTTTAAATCAACCACTAGTAGCAACTGAAACACAAGGAACATATGACGTAATCGTTAATGTTCACGGTGGTGGTTTCACTGGTCAAGCTGGAGCAATCCGCCACGGAATTGCCCGCGCATTGCTTGAAGCTAACCCAGAATACCGCAGCACACTTAAAGCAGAAGGCTTCCTAACTCGTGACGCCAGAATGAAAGAACGTAAAAAATACGGTCTTAAAAAAGCTCGTCGTGCACCTCAGTTCTCAAAACGTTAAGATGTCTAGTTTCACAAAGCCCCCAACCATAAGTGGTTGAGGGCTTTTACTTTTTATAAGTTTGTTTAAAACGCTGAAAAATCGCACACGTAATATACAAGTAATATACAGGTAATATACATGGATTATGAAAGAAAAAGCTGCTTATTTAAGCGTGTCAATCGCTATAAGCAGCTGTTCAATATCCTTGTGTGTATATACTTTATCTGTAATATCCTTGGATGCATGTCCCATAATTCGTTTGATGGACAACTTGTTCGCCCCGGCGTTATCCATGAGTGTTGCAAATGTGTGTCTGCAGTCATGAGGTCTATGATCCATTTCTAATTGCTCCATGATCTTCTTCCATTTTTCGTGATAGTAGACGTAGTAACTCATTTTGTTGTTTTCGTGATTAGTGACGAGATATTCATTATTTGGATCCATGCGAGCTTCGATAAGTGAATGTATTTTTTTGTGAATGGGGATTACTCGGTTTGTTCCAGCTTCTGTTTTAAAACCCCCCCGGAAGTACCTTTTATCAAGATGAATGTTTTCGTTCTTTACTTCAACTAACTCTCCCGGTCGTAAACCTGTATAGATCATGATCAAGACCGTGTCGATAAAATCTAATCTATCGACGTTTTCCCATAACTTTTTAATCTCATCCAAGTTAAATGGCTGCCTAGAACTTTTCGTGTTATCTCTAGGTAACTCCACAAACCTAGCGTAGTCTTTATGAGTTAGATCATTTTCCATAGCGAATTTATACATCTGATTAAACAGCACTTTTATTTTTCTCTTTGTGCCGTGTGATTTATCACAGTTATCGATAACTGCCTGCAAATGCGCCTTCCTAATATCTACGAATTTTAAGTCATGTAAAGACTCCGAGCGGTTAAAGGCCCCGTTCTTTCTTTAATCTTTCGTACACTTCTTTGAAAGTAATCTTACCGGCAGATTATTTTTTCTACCTGTAGGATTTACCTTTTTTTCTTCTTTTTTCTCAATTTCTAATTTGGTAGCTGCAGCATGTTCTTTTTCCTGCTTTCTTTCCTCAAGCTGGTCTTTTTCTTCTGGTGTTAACTCCGGCATGAAAATACCTGAAATAATAAATACGACTAATGACGATGCTAGTAATATGGATAGTTTTTTAAAGGACATTCCTTTTTTAAATATTGCTCTTACTATAAGTAAAATGATTCCAGCAACAATAGAAACAAAGCTCAAGAAAAATAAGATATCAAATATAAAACCCAAGTTAATTATCTCCTTTCCGTAAAAGTTAGTAAAATAGTATGTGATTCTAATTACCTAGTAATTGTGTAAAATTTTTTAAGGTGACAAATTTCTTTAGGTATTCCATAGGTTAAAGCAAGTTCTTCTATGGTAATGTTTGTGCTTACATACTCATAAATACACTTATCTGGTAAAAGTAGTTCAACAGCAAACTTGTTTGCTTCTTGTTCAATTTTGTCGACAGATAAAAAAGCTGATTTATGATGATCGTATATCAGAAGTAAATAATTTTGAAATTAAACATATTGACGACCAGTTTCACATTAAATTCATGGTTGTAAGTAATGTTGGTGTTTTGGAAATGGAGGAGGTGTTTTAGGTGTTTGAGAATAAGAGCTATGAAAACATTTTGGAAGAAATGCTGGATAGCATCTCTGATGACATAGACAAACGAGAGGGCAGCATTATATATACTGCCATTGCTCCACAAGCGGCGGCATTATCGGAAGCCTATATTTGGTTAGATAACATATTTAACCTAACCTTTGCTGATACGGCAATAGACGAATATCTGGATAGACGTGTAGGAGAGTTTGGGATTCATCGAAGACAAGCTATAAAGGCAAAAAGAAAAGCTGAATTCTATACTGAGAACGATGTACCAATGGATATACCGATTGGTAGTCGTTTTTTTATTGATGATAGATATTATGTGGTAATTGAAAAGCTGGATGATGGTGTTTTCTTATTGGAATGCGAGGAAGCTGGTATAACTGGTAACGTACCAAAAGGGAATTTACTTCCTGTTGACACCATTAGCGGATTAAGTAAAGCGATCTTAACTGACATTATTATTCCTGGGACGGAAGAAGAAACAGACGATCAACTTAGACAGAGGTTTTTTGAAGCTGTTAATGAACCTTCTTTTGGCGGAAACATTTCTGACTATCGGCGGAAAATAAATGCTATGGAAGGTGTGGGCGGAACAAAAGTGTTCCCTGTGTGGAAGGGAGGGGGGACAGTCAAATGTGTTTTCATTAACGCTGATTATGATACACCATCCAGTTCACTTGTAGACAAAATCCAAACGGAAATGGATCCTGAAGTAAATCAAGGAAAAGGAATAGGGTTGGCTCCAATAGGTCACGTAGTAACAATAAAAGGTGTTTCTAGTGTTAATGTAAGTATTGAAACTAAAATCACATTGGGCAATGAATTTACGATAGGTCAAGTAAAAAATGATATTGAAGCAGTTGTGAATAGTTATTTGCTAGAATTACGAAAATCATGGAGTAGCCAAGAAAAATTGATTGTCCGTATATCTCAAATTGAAGCAAGGATTCTAAATGTACCTGGAGTTATTGATATCGCAGATACAAAAATAAATGGTCAAACAGAAAATCTATCTTTGAACGAGGAAGAAATTCCAATTCTAGAAAGGTGACGCTTGTATGATACTTTATAGACTGCCTAAAATCTACCATCAAATTAAGGAGTTTGTAGAATTGATGAATGCTGAGCAGCAGGCATTTGAGAAACTAGAAGCTGCGTTTAATAAGGTGTTAGATAATCAATATGTGGCTACAAGTGATGTTTCGTCTGTAAAGCGGCTTGAGGCTATTCTAAATATCCAAGCAGATCCAACAAAGGAGAGTCTTAGTTTCCGTAGAAAAAGGATATTAAATCGTTATCTTATAAAACCACCATTTACCGTACGTTACCTTCAGCAAAGACTTGATTTTTTGGTAGGTCAAGGAAGAACATTCGTTGAATTAGAGCCGCTAGAGTTTATTATTCGTGTAAAGACGAATGTTGATAATGCTATCCTTTTTAAAGAATTAGAGAGGACAGTAAGGACAACTATTCCAGCAAATTTGATCTATCAGCAACAAACTACTGTACATGACAAGATTCAGTTAAAAGAGCGCATTGTAAGAAAAGAGGTTACTTGGAATTATAAACTTGACTGTACATGGAAACTCGGTGAAAAACCTTTTGCGTCTTACGGTCAGGGGGTTGATGTTAGATGATTGAACAAAAAGTAATCAATGATATTACTAAATTTATATATTCAAAGATCGATAAAGTTGTTTTGAATGGAAATTATTAAATAACAGACTTTATCATGAAGAAAATAACTGAAAATATTATTGTGCTTCATTATCTTGTTCCTGCAGCTGATGTGTCGCATATTAAAAAAATTGATTTGGTGGGTCCGGATGGTGTAGTTAGTTCTAATGATGTAAATATTCCTATGCAAGTAGACCAGAGGATGATTCAGGAAATTGAAGTAGAGGAGGGATAATATGGCGAAAACTGATTGGCATATTGATAGTGATCCTGTCAAGCCGGAGGACATGAACCAAATCGGGCAGGAAATTAACGAAAACAGGCAGGATATAGAAAAACATTCATCCGATAAAAATAACCCGCATGGTGTTACAAAAGCACAGATAGGATTGGGTAATGTTGATAATGTGAAACAAATGCCATTAAGAGAAACTAGGGTTAGTGATATAAATTTAGATGATTATAAAAGTCCAGGAATATATGCTATTGGTGAGCGTAATGAAAATTCCCCCAGTAACTTTAGTACCTTAATTGTTTTTACTTCTTATACCGATAGGATAACTCAAATGCTTACATCAGCAAACAATAGTAAAATATATTTTAGGTTTTTGAGAACTAATGCTTGGTCTAAATGGATAGAAATGGAAAATGTTGAAGGTGCACAAGAAAAAGCAAACAAAGCGAAACAAGATGCAATTAATTGGGCAAAAAGTTTTGGCTTTGGAGCAGAATTAGTTGAGGCAAATGCTGATTCTGTATCTGAAAGTGGCTTATATGCATTAACAGGAAATACACCTGATGGAAATACCTCTTATGGAGTTCATTTACAAAGAACTAATACTCATGCTGCTCAAATTGTAGTAAGACCAACAAATAAAATATATTTTAGGTCTAAAAATAATGGTAAATGGAATGAATGGTTAGTTATTTCAACAACAAACGATTTAGAGAAATTAGCAGCTCTAGTATCTAAGCATACTAGTGACAAAAGCAATCCTCATGGGGTTACAAAAGCACAAGTAGGTTTAAGTAATGTAGACAATGTCCAGCAAGCTACCAAATCGGAATTTAAAACACATGTGGCTGATACCGTCCGCTAAAAGATTGTACAAACCTGTTTTTAAAGATGGGGCGTGGATAAATGGCATATCTGACGAAGAAATAAAGCAGAAACACTTTGACCAAAAGGCTGCCATTCAAACTGAAACTGATCTGCAGGAGAGAATTAGACAAGCACCTGTGGATCTGGTGCAACTTGGCCAAACCACTACGGAACGAGAACTTGAATCAATGGAACAGGGTCAAAAGGTAACCGATTTGGAATTGCAATCCATGGAGCAAGGTCAGAAAACGACAGACCTCGAAATTCAGGCGATGGAGCAAGGTCAACTTGTCACTGAAATGGAACTACGACTACTAACATTGGAGGCGAAAGTAGGATGAATAACATCTTTGAATCTTTAAAAGAACGTTATGAAAGAATTGGTGCCGAAAGGATCAGTTGCAAAGATTTGTGCAGTTGAGTGTAATTACTTCGGAACAATATAAAGAAATTTCGGGGGAACCGTATTCAGATGATAAACAGAACAGATGAAGCTTTCCGTTGAGGAATTTGGATTGTGGTAAGTTAATACATTGCTAGTAAAAAGTTGATTGATAGTAAAGCACTGAAGTTGGTGCTTTTTTTTATGTCAAAATACAGGGGGTTAAGTATGACAGTTGAACTAGGAATTGTAATCGGTATTTTAGGGCTTGCGGTAAGTTATTTGGGTTACCAGCTAAACAAGTCTAAATCAATAAAAATAGACAGCAGAGATACCGCGGAAGTACGTTCAGAACTTGGATATATTCGCAAAGGAGTTGATGACATTCGGATAGATTTAAAAGCCAATGAGAAAAATATTGCGCACTTATCAGAACGAGTTACCAGGGTAGAAGAAAGTAGCAAGCAAGCTCACAAAAGAATTGACAATATGGAGAGTTAAACGGCTAGTCCAAACGGGCAAGTCGTTTTTTAATGTTTAATTTTAAGGGAGGAATTATTGTGAAAATCAATTGGAAAGTAAGAGCAAAGAAGAAATCATTTTAGCTAGCTTTAGTTCCTGCAATTGTATTGTTGATACAAATTGTAGGTAATTGGTTTGGCCCTGAAGTAGCAGCAGAATTACTTAACGCAGAAGCTACTAAATTTATTAATGCTGTTTTCGCTGTTCTAGTTATTTTGGGTATTGTTAATGGCCCAACAACAGCTGGTTTAAACGATAGTAAGCAGGTTTTGAATTATAAAAAGCCTAGAAAGGATAAAGATCGTAATTAAGGTGCTCATATTCATGAGTGCCTTTTTTATCTACAAAAATTCTAAAGGGAGAGGTTATTTTGGTAAAAATTATTAAAGATTTTATATCTGCATCGCAAAAGAAACAGCGACCAGGATATAAAATGAATCCAAAATACATTACAGTACACAACACTGCTAACTCTAGTAAGGCGCTGATGCAGAAATGCATAGCCGTTACTTGCATAATGGTGCAGGTGGTCGTACAGTAGGATGGCATTTTACGACGATAAAGTAATCTATCAGCATTTACCAACAACGAAACTGGCTGGCACGCAGGCGACGGAAACGGCAATGGAAATATGAAATCCATTGGAATAGAGATATGCGAAAACAGTGACAGTGACTTTGATAAGGCTGTTAAAAATGCCCAATGGCTTATTAAGAAACTTATGAAAGAGCATAACATTAGTATTAACAATGTGGTACCACACAAGCACTGGACAGGCAAAAATTGCCCACGACTTTTATTAGGTATGTGGGAAACATTTAAAGATGGCATTAGAAGTGGTAAGCCTGCTAGTGTTAGCAAACCAAGCAAGCCTAAATCATCTAGTAAGAAATATCATAGTGTAGTCGATTATATGAAGGCTCATGGCATGGATTCCAGTTTTGGAAACCGGAAACGTTTAGCTGCTAAATATGGTATTAAATACTATCGTGGTACAGCTGACCAAAATGTTAAGCTATTAAATAAATTGCAAGGTGGCAAATCACGTAAGCCAAGCAAAATCAAATCCTTTAAGCCTGGACAAAAAGTCACTGTAAAAAAATCAGCCAGCAATTTACTACAGGTGAGTCCATTGCTAGCTTTGTTAAAGGTAACAGCTATAAGATTAAACAGGTGAAATCAGATCGTGTATTGCTCGATGGTATTATGTCTTGGGTACGTAAATCAGACGTGTATTTGATATTAAAAAGTCTATTCCTTTGGTTGGGGTAGGCTTTTTTACATATGTTAGACTATCTATTCACTCATGTTTAAAAATATTTATTAAAAACTTAAAGGTAATTGAATGTCCTCACCAAGCGAATCAAGATTTTCATTAGTTGCGCCTGGGATGGCCTACATAATTTTTCTTACTTTGTTTCTATCCCTTCTTTGTTGCTTTTTATAAGCTTTAAATTCTTGTTTTGTCACCTTAAATATTTCACCATTTGCAATATTCTTGACTCTTACCGTTTTAGTTAGTAGCGGTTTAATTATAACATAAATTATAACTAAAACCGTTGATAAGTAATCTGTGGGGACCGATAGTGAAATTCCAGTAATACATAATACAGTATCTAAAGAAAATAAAGAAGGGCGTAATTTCTTTAATATTAATTTTCCACTAGCTGAAGCTTCTGCTTGCTGAAGTAACCTTTCTCTTTGTAAATAGTCTAGTAAATCACCCATACTATATCCCTCTTTTATATATTAATTATTACCAATTATATATCGACCTAAAATTATCTTTATAAATAGCCTACTAAATTTCACGGAAATGCCGTCACGCTTTTTTTGGGAAGATGACACTTTGCCTTTTTTAATACCATTCTTTTCATCCTTTGATAGCATATGACCACCTATAAGTAGTATGCCGATTGATAATGCAATAAACCAAAATTTTGTTAAAAGCCAAATTAAAAGAGCGATTGCTAAAACAGATAATAAAATTGCAATTAGCGTCTCCAATATCAATCCTCCTATGTATTTTATAGGCAAATTTTACCATGAAGAAAAGAATCTATCTATATATTTTAGTACTTTTTTTATGAAGTACCACCTCTTGTAACCATAATCAAAATGAGTTACAGGAAGGTGGCATTTTTATTTTTTCCATAAACAATTCAATAAATTTAGCACTTTTAGTATAATGCAACTAAGGGGGAATTAAGTTTCAACTGAGATGGGAGAAGATGTCTATCAAGGCGCTTTAGTAGGGGAATGTCACCGTCTTATCGACAAAACATTAGCGCAGCTAGAACAAATACATTCACAAATTAAAAACATCCAGAAAAGCATAGAAGGCATTATCGCTTTTAGATGAAGCTTTTAAAGGGAAGATAGCATTCAGGATTATTTTTAGGATAAAAGATCTATCTAAAGTTTACGTAGTTAAAAATATTCATTAAAAACTGGGAAAAATGATGCATGGTGAATGGAAGAATGTAACATTATGATTTATAAAGAGGATAAAATGCTCATTAACAGAAGCAACTAAATGTTCTAGTGATTGAAAAATTAGAAAACAGCATTTTAATTCTAGCATTAAAGGGGTAAAGAAGGAGCTAAGTATAAGGGGGATGGTTCGTGAAGCGGGACTTACAAATCAATTATGGGGTTTTGGATGATATTATAGCGGAGCTTCATTCGTATAAGAATGCTTTGGTAAAAATGAATGATTCCTTAGATAAAGTTTCTACATTTATTCAAACCAACAAGGGAAAAAGTGTTGAGGCATGGGATCAAAATATTGATACATCGAAGGATAAAATCGAAAAATACGAAACACAAATTAATGACTTGTTGTCTTTATTTGAAAACTATTTACGAGACACGACGGTTTACATATCTCCTATTTCCAGAAACCAGATGATGCGGGTAGATCGAAATGATATATGGGCGAATCTCAAGCAAATAGACAAGGGTATGGAAAGAAACGTGCTTAAGGCATTGAACCGAAGTTATCAGACACCTTCCTCTTTTTCGAGCTTGTTTGAGGATCCAACCGATGCGGAAAAAGAAGCAAGCGAGAGTAATAGAAGGAATATGGAACGCATTCAGGAAAGCATTCGATCAACAAGAACAAAACTTCAAAACAACATGGATGACTTGTGGGAGCTGTATAACACAAAGATAAAACGGTTTGAAAATGTTGATGACGCTTATAATGATTTAGCTGGAAATGTAAAGAAAAAATATACGAACTTCTTTGAGGGAGTACAGGATATTGTCGATAGTATAAACAACGGTGTGGATAATCTCGTAAAAGGGTTGGCACATAGCATAGCTGGGTTAGTTGAAGGGTTAGTAACGGTTGCGATGGATGTAGGTGTTGTTGGAATATCAGGTGCTATTCCTGATTCCATTGAACCAGCTTGGTTAAAGGAAAAAGCAGATCAAACGGTTGATAATTACACGCAAGCTATGATACAACTTTTACAAGATCCTATAGGTGTAGTGGAATCTGCTGCCCAGTCTTTCACCGACACTGTAGAACAAGAGGGAGTTATGTATGTAACGGGTGCTGCCTTGCCTTCTTTGATTCCAAGCGCTTGGGCTGTCAAGGGAGTAAAAGGGGTTTCCAAATTAGGAAGTGGAGGAAAATCGCCAAAGCTGACTGGTGGGAAACCTTACAGTAAAAGGTACTTTCAAGAGAAGGTAAATGCAGGTAAAGCAGCACTATCTAAGGTGAAAATGCCTGTGTTCTATCGAGAGCAACTTTCGACAGGCTATTCTACAATTCCGATGATTGGAGTTGGCTCAAAGCCTCTTGGTGAAATTCACCCGCAAATGTATACGGTAACTGAGGGTAGGATTGAAGGTAGTAAGAGAGCTAGTGATATTAAGAAGCATATGGATGACGTTTTAAAAAGATCAACATGTTCTCCAAAGGAATTACACAACTACTTGAATAATATCGATAGTAAATTAGCTGAGGAATTTACCAATACTGGAAAATGGCCAAAAGATATACAAATACCTAAAGACTCTAGCGTATTAACAGCAGATGGAAACATAGACTGGTCACAGGTTCCAAATGGAGGGTATGTGTTGGATGAAGCAGGAAATGCAATCAAAGAGGCATATATACCGAAAGTAGGGGAAATCATTGATAGATATGGAGCAAATAATGGCAGATACACTTCGCCTGTGAAAGATGGTATACCTTATAGTTACGATCAGAGGTCACTACCGTATGTCGAAGACTCCTCAAAATACCATCAGTATAAAGTTGTTGGAGATTTTAACAAGATAAGTAATTATATTGATGATGCTTCTCCCGAATTAAAAAAGGCTGTAGAAGGCTATATGAAAAAATACAACCTAAAAATGGATGATTTAACTACACAAGCTGGAAAAATTGCCCCTGGATTTGGGTCAAAAGGGTATGGCGTACAGTATGAACTTCCTATGCCAGTAAGTTTATTAGAAGATTTAAAGATACTTTTGGAGGTAAAATAGATGAATCTTGAAGAAGCAAAAAAAATTATTGAAAATGAAAAATTGGAGAATTATGTGATGTTTTCTGATGGTTTGAATAAGCCAAACAAGGTCGTTATTCAAGAAGCAAAAAACAATTGGAAGGTTTTTACGAATGATGAAAGAGCTGTCGTAACAGCAGAAAAATGTTATTCATCTTTGTCTGAAGCATTAGACGACTTCATTGAGAGATTAAGAGGAGACAAAGCATATAGGGATTATTTAAGCAGATAATAAAAAAATGAAGTGGATAAAAAGCAATTTATGAATGGAAAAAACTTAAGACACTTTCCGTTTAAAAGATTATGCACAGTTGTCTAAAAATCTGTGGATAAGTGCATGTAATATACGGGTAATATACAAAAGCACTCTAAACCCCTTGTTTTACACGCTACCTCAGTTCTCGAAGCGTTAATATATCAACGTTCAAAGCCCTTTTTCCTCTTTTGGAAAGAGGGCTTTTTTATGATAAAAATTGGTTTGTGACCATGTAATCACTGAACGTATCTGCAGTCTTTTTAGCAACAAATTGGGTGACATGTGTATAACCATTTTCTTTAAAATCTGTAATAGGTAAAGTATTGTTGCGTTTAGGCGCGGGTTTCCCCCTCGTGTTTTTACTAAACGGGGGAAATCATTAGCAATATAGCCATGAGCTTATGCATCACGTAACGATGTTTTTATTTTAAGAAGCACTTCATGTGTTGTTTTTCAAGAATGTGTTTTAGCATATTCATCAATTTTCTTTTGAACGACAATAACATTTAAATCTTTTAATTGGATATCCTAAATAAGTTTAATAACCGCTAAAGTACGAACAATGATGTTTTTCAAATCCTCATCCGAATTGCAATTCTTGATTGCTTCCTGTCAATTGGTGGGCGTATTCGCCTTTATATTCCGCTTCAAATCGCACCCCAATCAATAAGCTCTTTGGCTTCATGACGTAAATGCGCCATGCTTACCACCCAGTTGCTTAGCTTTCTTGTCGTATATGCATAGCGTTGTTAGTTTTGCCGCGTTTGCCAATGTAAATTGTCTCAGTGCGAAAGTCTTTGCTAATATCGCTAATTTTCGATTGATTTTTCTTAAATTTTGTCTGTTCATTCATGCCTGTATCTCACTTCCGTTCGTCCTGCCCTTAAAGAACGATGAATCTGTGCTATATTCACATCCTCATTTTTGAAATCAACCGCCATATCAACACGGCTCAAACGATAAGTTTACTCATCAGATTCAATCAACCTAAAGAATTTGTGTAGATGAATCAAGTATTATCATTTTTCAATAAAATTTTATGCAATTACAAATATTCAAGAAACCGGTATAAATGTATTATACGGATTTTATATACTTAGAAACTATAAATATATTTATTAATATGAACTGGTCTTTATTTTCTCCTAATATACTAGTAAACATTAGATATTAGTATTTAAATTACCTAAAAATAGCAACTCAAATATCGCAATAACACCAATTTTTAAAGCAATAAATATAATTTGGATATTAGTATTGTGTTTGATTTGATAAATCGAGCGAAATGATTTAATTTGTGATATGATAAATTGATATTTTGAAAGAATGGCTTTAATCCAGTTGCGAGTGAGAATATGAAAATTATATGTAGTCCAAGTACTTGTAAAGTACACTACTAAATAAAAAGTGTCTAAGTACAATATAGAAAGTAGGAAAAAAATGATTCCTTTAGTATATGATCAGGTTAATGGTTTGTGCAAAGACGATGAGTTCTTTTTAGCACTATTAAAAAAGTTGCATATAAAAAATAGCTGATTTAGGTTGTGGAACAGGAAGATTGACATCTCATTTTGCGAAAGAGGGCTATCGTATTACAGCTATTGATCCAAATAAAGAAGCGATTGAATATGGAAAAAATAAAAAGTATCCAGGCGATGTGACTTGGATTGTTGGTGACAGCTCAAATTTACAGGAGAATACGTTTGATGCTGTTATAATGACAGCAAATGTTGCGCAAGTATTTCTTACGGATAAAAGTTGGCAACGTAACATTTCCGATGTATATAGGGCATTAAAACCTGGAGGGCATTTTATTTTTGATATTCGTAATCCATTAGCAAAAGTGTGGGAACAGTGGGAAAAAGATAGGACTCCCGACATTGCTATGAATCAAATGAGTGGCGACAAACTTGAAATTTGGACGGAATACGATGGATTTGTTGAAGATATTTATACTTTTTATGAAACTGTGAAAAATGCACATACCGGTGAAGTTCTAATTCGTGAAAAGATGCAACTTAAATTCCGAACACAAGAAGAAATCGATGAATCATTGCAACAAGTAGGTTTCTCACAAATCCAAGTTTATGGAGATTGGGAGTTTAAACAAGCAACTGAGGAAACCAAATCTTTTATTTTTCATAGCGTAAAATAAGTTTCTTAAAAAGTTTTCTTATTCCTTAAAAACAAGATGGAGTATTGTCCCATATGTTTCTCTGATCGGCAGGCCGAATTAAATAAGCATTTGAGATTAATACTTTATTAAATTTTATGTATGAGCTATGGGTTATAGATAAAAGAATAATTAATATTGTATTCAACTAGCAGCTATCATTGGTTCAAGTTAGTTCAAATCACATAGTATCTATGCAGATTGATACTTTTTTATCCAATTATAGTTTTTACGGTTATTGATATAAAAGGATTTTTAAGGAATGGTTATCTTTAGAATTAGGAAGTATATTTCTCAAAACATTAAAAATCCTTGTTACTATTGGGATACAGCTTTTTCTCATATCGTGGAAAGTGCTGTTTTTTGTTTGAAGTTATAGTGACGGCTACCATATTTAAAATCCACATAGTTTTTAAAGCAGATGGGCTGTTTTTTTGTAGCATTGGTGACCTGGGTATAGATAGATGTTCTTCCGTTCGTTTACGTCTTCACTTGCTTCTATCTTTTTGTCATATTCTTTAACCATCACTTTTCCACCACTTTTACAAGTTCTTGGGAGATAGTTCCTCACGCCATCTTTTGAGAGCGTAATAGTTATTCTAAAACGGATTACGATGCCGCTGTCATGCGAATGAAAGATGATTATACACTTGATTATGATTGTTTCCTAATCCAACAGATATATATACATTCATTCCTTTTCTAGATAAAGTCGAGAAAAGCTACCTTGGGTTCCCTGCATATATCATCGCTGATTCAGGCTATGGAAGTGAACAAAATTACGAAGATGTGATGGTTAGCGGAAAGAACACCACGTTGATTACGTTGAACAATTAAAATCTATGAGTGTAGGATTGTTCGGATTATCTGTTGCGTTCGTAATGTACAAAAGCAGAAGGTCGAAAAATATACTGTAACGAAAAATGGGAACAACAAAAATCATGCTTAAGACAGCAGCTTTCAGAATAAAATAAAGTTTAATGCCAATAGTAAGAATAAAAATAACAACAAGATAAAGTGGGTGTTCTGATACTAGTTCGTGCTCAACGCTGATCATGGGACGAAAGTAGATGTGATTCGAAATATAACCGTCACAAATCTCGGTATATTATTGCCTCATTGAGATGTAATATTTCACCTCTTGTTCAATCATCGCTACTGACTTCACAAGTTTAAAGGATAATGTGATTAAAGGTATAGCCAACATTATCGCGATAATTATTAAAAATTTTCGATTCATACAAACCTTCTTTTCTATATTTATTTGCTAAATTATTTGTTTTTCTGTTAACATTCAATGTTGATGATTTACCTATTCTATGAATTCCGCGTATCCAATAGGAATCCATGTAAAGACTAAGTTTACTCACCTCTGCATATCGATCATTTGCTTCGAAAACCTAACAATGAAAGTACGATAACAAGACAATTATTCAGAGAAAAATAAATGTCCGTCTTGAGACAAAACGCATTGCTTTTAATTAACCGGAATTTTATAAAAATTAAACAGAGTTCCAATTAAGGTTGTATTCGTGCAATCGAATTGTAGCGCCATCAGACCATCCCAATGTTAACCATATGTAACCCCTTTATAAAAACGCATTTTTTGTGATGTATATAAGAATGGGTACTTCTTATAATAGCTTTTACTTCTTCCACTTTTTTATATGAAGCTCTAAATTCCACTTTGCATTTTGAACCATAGGATATATTTTCTTTTTTACCTTGAAAGGGGTTAGATGCTTCCAAGGGCTGCCAATATCCTTTTGTTTCACCGTAAGAAACAAAAGGATCATAGTCTCTAACAGTAATAAGTCTATATTTGTTTAGTTCATTACGTAATAGAAATATGTAATCTTCAGGCAGAAGTACTTCAAACTTAACATATTCAAAATTCAATTGGGTTCTTCTTTTTATTTAAATTTCCGTTTTGTAATATCCTCCAGCCAAATACCTGGGGACCTAGGTTCATTATAAATTTTTAATATATTCATGTTTTACTGTGTAATAACTCCTTTTATAAAAAGAAAGGTTGCATGGTTCGTTTATCCCCACCACATAGCTAAAACAAATATAGACCAACATGAAGTAAAAAAACCAACTATAAAAATAACAAACGAATATCTGGAAGAAATGTTTTTACTTAGTATTTTCTTTTTAGCTGCAATGTAAACTAATAGCAAGGAAACTAAAAACATACCAATACTAATTATGGTGCTAACTGTTAAATAATATATAGGATGAATAGCTGAGTACACTTCTTCATTCAAAAAATATGCCAATCCTTGACCGTATAAACCTAATATGGTAGCCATAGAAAGACAAATAACGATGAAAAAATAAAATATCACTATTTGTTTTTGTCTTCCAATCAATTCATATTTCACCTCCAACCAACTACGTAGCTATAGCGATAATAATTCTATTAGGCAATTTTATCGCAAGGTGTTAACTGATTTACATTGTATCGCAATTTCATTCCATGTTAAAATCTTAAATTACCAATATTTTGATCTTTATTCGATTTATAGTAATCTGTTAAACACATTTTTTGATATTTTGTTTAACCAATTAAAGCTTAAAAGCTATAAACAGGAGCTTGTGCAAATAGAAACAATTAAAAAGAGGGTGGCTAAAAAACCAAAGATAAAAAGTGGATTAACATTGGAAACTCATTTTTTTTTATTCCATACTATTAAAACTGTTTATTTTTATTTAGCAAAAACTGACTAGTATCATTCTAGCAGTTACAACACGTATTAAAATATGGAGTACGAAATTAATTTTTAACGTGTTTATTTTCAGATTCATTGCTTCTGATTTTTTCACATAGATCGTACTACTCCCATCAAAGGATATATACCTCAATAAAATTCAAGTCACACAAGTAGACGAGTAAGTCTCTGCCCACTCGCCTTGTCACTTGCTTCGTAGTAATAGATAAATGAAATATGGTGCACCAATAATGGCCACAACAATGCCTGTTGGAATTCCATCAGGCGGTAAGATATTTTTGCCAATCGTATCTGCTATTAATAACAACCAACCGCCAATTAAAACAGCGATAGGCAAGAATAACTGGTGTCTTGGACCCACAAGCCCTCTTGCGATATGTGGTGCCATCAAACCAATAAATGCAATGCCACCTGTAACGGAAACAGTGGCCGCTGCTAATGCTGCTGCTACAATTAATAAGATAACTCTTTCTTTTTGAACTTGCATTCCAAGGCCGATTCCAACTGGTTCACTCATACCAAAAATATTTAATTGATGCGACTTCATGTATGTATATGGAAATAAAATTAGAATCCATGGAAGTAGTGCCAGTATGAACGGCCAGTCCGTCCCCCATATATTTCCTGCCAGCCAGTTCGCAATAAAGTCCACTTTTTCTCTTTTAGCACCGGACATGAGTACGACCATTAAACCAGAAAATGCCATCGAAAATCCGACTCCAACAAGGACAAGATGTACAGGCTTTACTCCCGTTTTCCTTTGATAAGAAAATAAGTAGATTAATATTACAGTGGTCATTGCTCCTATAAAAGCAACGATTGGTATCATATAAACAAAATTTCCAATCTCTATTGGCATGAATAAAAAGAATACTGCAATGGCTACCCCTGCTCCGGAGTTGATGCCAATGATTCCTGGATCGGCCAAGTCGTTTCGTGTTAATCCTTGTAGAATGGCTCCGGAAAGTGCCAACGCCATCCCAGCTAATACAACAATAATAAGCCGTGGTAAGCGAATCGAGAAAAAGACAAAATCTTCTTTGAATGTTCCATCACCCAAGATAGTCGGAATGAAGCGATCAATAGACACAGATGACGGGCCAACACCGATTGCTATAACGGAAGTGATGAAAATGAGCACTACTAAAATGAGTATAATAATACGTTGTTTTCGTATCAGATGTGATGAGATCATTGTAATGCTCTTCCTCCTTTTCGAACAACGAATAGAAAGAATGGAAGCCCAAGAACAGCTACAATGGAAACAACTGGCGTTTCCATTGGTGCGTGAATCGTTCGACCAACCAAGTCTGCAAGTAACATAAAGATGGCGCCGGTAAAAATGGACATCGGAATAATTTGACGATAATCTACACCGACTATTGCTCGTACGATGTGTGGAATCATTAATCCGATAAACGCCAGATTGCCAACTAAGGCCACTGCAGCACCTGCTAAAATGACAATAACGATAAATAATAACCAGCGAATCCGTTTGGTATCTTGCCCTAAGCCAATGGCAACCTCTTCATTTAAGCTTAAAATGGTAACCTGTCGAGAAAGGAATAAGGTAATTACCAACCCTAAAATAATAAACGGAACAATAATAGATAATTGGTGCCAAGTAGTTCCAATTGCACCACCAGCAGTCCAAAGGGAAATGTTTTTCGAAAGTTTGAAATATAACCCAATACCATCGGCAACGGCTTGAAGAAAGATAGAGATTGCCGCACCTGCTAAGACTAACTTTACAGGGGTAAATCCACCTTTTTTTATCGATCCGATACCAAAGACAAGCCCGGCCCCCATGGCAGCACCAATAAAGCATGCGATCATAATACCAAATGTATCTACTTTTGGTAAAAGTGCGAGCGCAAATGCTAATGCAGCATTTGCGCCGGATGTTAAACCAAGTAAACCTGGATCTGCTAATGGATTTCGTGTCATCCCTTGCATAATCGCACCTGATACAGCTAGTGCAGCACCAACAAACATCACTGCAACTTCTCGCGGCAAGCGAATATTTCGGATAATAGAATAACCATCTCCATTATCTTGTTGGATGAGTGCATGAAAGACATCGGAAAAGCTGGTCTCTTTTGCTCCTACTTTTATTGCAATAATGAAGGTGAATAAGCATAAAGTGATGGCTATTATTAATTTGATTGGGAAAGCTGAATCATGGATTTCTTTTTCTACTTGCTTCACTTTTTATTCCCCTAAAAATTTTTCTTTAAAGAACTCGAGTTGAAATTCAAGTGTGGATGCATCATTGAAATAAAATTTTTTCCCATCAATGACGAATACATTTCCTTTTTTTACAGCCGGGATACTTTGGAAAATGTCTGATTTTAAGTATGATGTATCTTTCGCACCGGATTGATCACTAATAATTAAATAATCACCAGCAAATTTTGGAATTACTTCTTCCGACAGTGCATAATATCCGTCTTTTAAGGCGTGTTTCTTCACAGACTCCGGCATTTTCAGCCCCATTGCTTGATATAAAATTTCTGTACCTCTACCCCAGTTATTACCAAATACATACCATTGTTTATCAAATTTTTCGATTACCGATACGGTTGCATCTTTGCCGATTTTATCTTTGATTTGTTTACCTACTTCAGCAGTTTCTTTCTTAAAGTTTTCTACCCACTCGCGTGCTTCTTTTTCTTTATTCACTAGCTTTCCAATTTCAATATGTTGTGTTAAATAATCTACTTTTCCATAAGTATAGGTGACGGTCGGAGCAATTTCTTTTAGTTTATCCAAGTTTTTTGTGGTAGATAAACCAATGATTAAATCCGGTTTTAATTCGATTATTTTTTCTAAATTATCTTCTGAAACGGTTTCAACATCTTTTAATTCTTTAAAACGGGGATTATCTTTTGCCCATGAATCAACTCCAACCACATTGACTCCAAGTTTCAATAAATCACCAGTAAATTGACTTAGTACGACAACACGCTTTGGATGGGCCGGAACTTTGATAGGACCGTTCTCAGATTCATATGTAATCGTATCTTTTTCCGTTTTACTTGATTCATCATCTTTGTTCTTTTCTTCGTTCGTATTACAAGCACTAAGTAAAAGAATGATACTAAATAGCAGTATGAATAGTCTTTTCATGATTGTTTTTCTCCTTTTGTTTTACAAGATCATAGGTCATACACATCGGCTTTCCTGTACGTGGGTCTTTTCCAATCTCGCCATCAATTTCATACACATGTCGCAACATTTCCTTTGTAAATACTTCCTGTGGACTGCCGGATTGAATAATTTGACCTGCACGCATGGCGATTAAAAAGTCACTAAAACGAGCAGCCTGATTAATATCATGCAGTACCATGACGATCGTACGACCTTCTTCTTTATTCAGTCGTTCCAATAATTGTAAAACATCCAGTTGATGTGCCATATCAAGATATGTTGTTGGTTCATCGAGTAAAATAATATCGGTCTCTTGTGCTAGAGCCATTGCAATCCATACACGTTGTCTTTGTCCTCCAGATAACGCATCAACCGTTCGATGTTTAAACGGTAAAATAGCAGTTACTTCCATTGCCCAATGAATAGCTTCTATATCTTGCTGTTTTAATCTGCCAAATCCGTTTTGATGTGGGAAACGACCATAAGATACTAATTCCCCAACCGTTAACCCACTTGCACTATCCGGTGTTTGCGGGAGAATTGCCATTTTCTTTGCGACGTCTTTTGTCTTCATGGTTGCAATTTGGGAACCGTCTAAAAGTGCCGTTCCTCCCTCGTATGGAATAATCCTTGTAATTGCTTTTAACAAAGTAGATTTTCCACAACCATTACTACCAATAATAGAAGTAATTTGTTTATCTGGAATTTCAACGGATAAATTATCGATAATCGGTTCTTTACCATAACCAACACTTAAGTCGTTCGTCGCTAAACGAGACATCATATACTCACCTCTGCTTATTTTTCACCAACTAAATTTGATAATGACCATTGAATAATGCAACGGTTGATAATCGGCTACAGTTTTTGCAAAACTTATCCCGTATCTAAGGTGCCGTCAGGCTCTTACTGCAAGAATTTATAGAGAATACGAAAAGTAAAGTCTAAGTATGAGATAACGGCAATAAATGCCCGATTCGTTTGGAACGACAGGATTAGAGATACTGCTAATAGACATCGCACGCAGAAAAGTGTTTTTCTTTTCAAGGATAAGGAAAGCTTCTTGAATAAGCATCGCGATTTTTCAAGAACAAAGAAGCTTCGAGAGCGATACACCGCAGTTTTTCAAGGACAAGAAAAAGCGATTGTCGGTGATACATCACGGTTTTTTCAAGAACGCACGAGATTATAGCCTTTGTTCTACTTCTTATAAGTAGTGAATAATGCAAATCCGTATTGAATAAAGGTTCACCTTATATTAAATTTATCAATAATTGATAATGATTATCATTAACAAATGATATATTCTTTTCCCATGATTGTCAATTACTTTCTAGTGAGAATACGACATAAATTAAAGTAAAAAATACTTTAGAAGTTCATAACAATAGTTTGATATTTTTCACTTTTAGGCAAAATATTTAGTATAAAAGGTTGAATCATTTCTTAAAATAATGTACGATAAATGCAACTGATAATCATTTTCACTTGCTAGGAGCATTTACATGGTACATATTCCTGATTCAGATCTTTATGATGTCACGATTATTGGAGGAGGTCCCGCTGGTTTATTTTCCGCATTTTACAGTGGACTTCGAGAAATGAAAACAAAAATCATTGAGTACCATTCTTTTCTTGGTGGTAAAGTTCATGTTTATCCTGAAAAAATTGTGTGGGATATCGGAGGACTGCCTCCTATTCCTGGACAACAATTAGTAGAAAATTTAACACAACAAGGACTCACATTTGATCCTGAAGTGGTACTGAATGAGGAAGTTATCTCTATAGATAAAAATGAGGAAGGTATATTTATTATAGAAGCAGCATCAGGAAATAGTCACTATTCCAAGACAATAATCGTTGCTGTTGGCGGCGGTATTCTAAATCCTAAACGGTTACCGCTTCATAACGCAAGAGATTTTGAAGATACCAATTTACATTACGCTGTTAAGTATCTGAAAGACTTTAAAAATAAACGCGTGCTTATTTCTGGTGGTGGTAACGCTGCAACCGATTGGGCAAAGGAATTATCAGGCATTGCAAAAGAAGTATATATTGCTTGCCGTAGTGATTTTTCCTGTCATGAATCACAGATTACATATCTCAAAAATAATTCTGTCGTTTGTTTTACACAAACAGAAATAACGAAATTAGAAGCTAATCGTGCTGGTGACCGTATTGAGAAAGTTGAACTCAGAAACCGAGAGTCTGGTGTGGTCCAGCATTTACAAATTGATGAGGTAATTGTAAACCATGGCTATGAGCGGGACACATCATTACTAGAAAACAGCCCACTTGATATTCAAATTACGGATAACTATTTCATAACTGGATCAAGCAGCAGTGAAAGTTCTGTTCCTGGTTTATTCGCTGCTGGAGATATTTTACACCATGATGGAAAACTGCATCTAATTGCTGGTGCTTTTCAGGACGCAGCAAATGCAGTTAATCAAGCCAAGCTTTACCTTGAACCTGAAGCAACCAAAACTGCAATGGTATCCTCGCACAATGAAAAGCTTTATAAGAGAAACGAAAAGATTGTTGAAGATTTATTAAAAGAATAAAGTAATGTAAAAAATTGGAAATTGCAAAGTTTTTTTATAATCCTTGTAATGTTAAGCCATGGACGAACAAGTTGCGAGCTAAATTCTATAAGAGGTAAATGATACACATAACCTTAGATTCTTGGTTGTTTCTCACGATATGATAGACTAAACTGTAACAATAATATATAGAACGCTAGGGGAGCTATAGCTGAGAAGAGGAAACTCTGACCCTTTGAACCTGATGCAGTTAAAGCTGACGTAGGAAAGTGACTACTATTGATACACCTGTAATGAGATCACTGCCTTAGTGATCTTTTTTTGTATGAAAATTATAAAATTCTACAACTGTGGATAAATAACTTTTTAAAAGTAGTTGTCGCCGTCTAGATTAAGCGCTTCTTTCTGCTTATAAGGAATCTCAAGGAAGGCCAACTAAAAGCGGGCTTACCGCCAAACGTCGGCATACTTTGTTTTAGAGGCATGTTTTTTTATCCCAGATGTAAGAAACCGTAATTTTTTCATTTCAAAAATCTGCTTATGATGTTGTATAATGTTGAGAAAAATGGCTTGTAGACCCCTGAATTGTTTGGGGCGACAGGACAAGGGAAGTTATGTAGCGGCGCATAGCGGTTATTCAAGGGGAAAATCGTTCCACGGAATGATAGTATCACTTTATCTCGTCAGAAGCTCTATCTTCTGTACATCACTAACCTGCGCTTCTAGCTTTTGTTCGATGTTGGAAAAATCATCATGTCGTTGAACAAATTTTAATTATAAGGAGTTGTTTTGGTATGGATATAAAAGAACAAGTTGTCTTGGTTACAGGAGCAAGTAGAGGGCTTGGAGCAGCTATTGCCAAAGCTTTTGGGAGAGCTGGTGCAAAAGTAGTTGTCAATTACTATACGAATAAGGAAAAAGCTGAAGAAGTGGTTGAACAGATTGGAAGGGATCATGCTCTTGCTATTAAGGCAGATGTTCGTAATCAGGAAGAAGTAAATACAATGTTTATAAAGGCGAAAAAGCATTTTAGGAAACCAATTTCAACGATTGTGAATAATGCACTTATTGATTTTACATTTAGCGGTGAGTTACGTAATGAGTTAGATTCGATAAAGTGGAGTGAGTTCGAAACACAATTTGAAGGAAGTGTAAAGGCTGCGTTCCATACAATGAAAGCAGGAAGATCAGATATGGTCAAGCAAAAGTTTGGGCGTATCATTAATATTGGAACGAATCTTGTGCAACATCCAGTCGTTCCCTATCATGATTATAATACTGGAAAAGCTGCATTACTTGGTTTCACTCGATCCATGGCTAAAGAGCTTGGTCCAGATGGAATTACAGTGAATATGGTATCTGGTGGTTTGTTAAGTAAAACAGATGCGAGTGCTGAAACTCCGGATGCCGTTTTTGAGCTGATTAAAGAAGGTACCCCTCTACAAAAAGTGACAACGCCCGAAGATGTCGCTGATGTTATTCTATTTTTTGCCTCTCCATGGAGTCGAGCTGTAACAGGGCAAAATCTGGTGGTCGATGGCGGGTACGTCATGGATTAACAAATTGTATACTATTATTATTATTATTAAAGCTTAGTCATTTTTTGTAGATTTATCCCTTACTATTTAAAATTTACCATTCTGGATAAAATAGATAGAAGCCGTACTATTACTGCTTTATGAAATCCGAAACTAGCACAAAGTGAAGGATAAGTTTGTAAAAGTATAAATGAATTGTACAAGACCCTGAAAAGATAACATTAAAAACGGTTGAAATTTTACATGCAAACCGCTAAATTACTCAATTTATTTGGCGATAAGAACCGCTTTAACTTATATCTTTGTGTCATTTAAACTGTTTAGTGGGAGATAACTAAGATAACTTAAATAATTCATTGCTATCCTATTAAAATAGGTTATAAAATAGGATTTATTTAAAGAAAAAACATCTTTCTTTATGTGTCTAACATACGGAAGCCCCACTATAAAACAAGTTCCAAACGGTGATCCTCCTCAAAAGTTAGATTTTTTACCCTAACCTCTGGGGGAGTATCAACTGTCGGAGCTTGTTTACATAGATAGGCAATTATCTTCATTATACCCAAAGCATCTGACTGTAATTTTAGTGAGGGGAATATGGCTTCAGATATTTAATAATGATACGAATACAGATAAAATTAGTAAAACCACTGGCATACCTGATTGGGAAAGAGGATCTTTTGCACGGATATGTGTAATAATAGCAAAAAACATAATAATTGCTATCCAAATTCCTGACAGGACAGCCACAATTGGATACCATATTCCGACAATCAACCCGATAGCTCCAATCCATTCGAAAATTCCTGTCACAATTCGAAACCACTGTGGCAATCCAAAATGGTTGAACCCTTCAACCATTTTTTCGGAAGTGAATTTCACCAAACCAAACATAAAAAAACCTAATGCCAAGATGATTTGTAAAATAATTGCTAACATAATAATAGTGCCTCCATTTCTCATATTACATTATAGCCCGTATAGTATTTAATGGAAGTAGGCACTTAAAAGTGGTATAGTATCAAAAAAGATACTTAAGGGGATGTGTGTATGCAAGACAATACCTGCAATGGTGTTGAAGTTGCTATAGAAGCGATTGTGGGGAAATGGAAACCGATAATTTTATATCACCTCATGGAAAATAAAATTATGAGATTCAATGAATTAAAGCGATCTATTCCAAACATAACGCAAAAAATGTTGACATCACAGTTAAGAGAACTCGAGCAGCATAAAATCGTGCACCGAAAAGTGTATCCACAGGTACCACCGAAAGTTGAATATTCTTTAACGGAATATGGCCAAGAAGTGATTCCGATCTTGAAATCAATGCAGAAGTGGGGAACATCCCACAAAAACTATTTGCAACAATCATAACAACATAAATAAATGTAAAGTAATTTTTGCCCTTCTCACAGAATAAGAAGGGCTATTTTTAGTTTTATAACAAATTTACTGGTTCTAAAAATATCGAAAGTATAGAAACAGTTAAAGAAAAAGGCATTATGTATAAAACATTCAAAAGACACGTAGCATGTTAATCTTCTTTTATACGTATGGACCACTTGAATTCTTTGAACGCATTTTTAGCAAATTCGTTTCCATATTCAATAATACAGTCACTTACCTTATTTAAATTTTTTCCAAACAAGGATGTTTTTTAGTGTCAGCTATGCGGTATAGTCCATGCAGGTAATTCATTGCTTCTCTAATTAAAAAACTGTCTTTTAGTTTTAGTAGCACAGAAATCACTTCAGGGATACTCTCAAAAGCTTCTTCAGAAGTAAGGTTTTTTAGTGATTTCTTCATAACAATCACTTAAATACCATTCCTTATCTTCTGTTTTATTTTCCCAACTTTGAATGCATCCCATAGTTTCAATATTATCTACAATTATAATCACCTATTTATTCTTGAGTTTAAAGTCATCGAATTTTATGTTCACGGCACCACGCAACTGCACTCATAACACTTTCCTTCCAGGCATCATACGACTCTTTCCATTCTATTCTTTTATTCACTAAAGTCGTTCGACACATTCAAAAATATTGCTAAAGAGATTATGCATGGATGACCTTCATATGTGGATATCTGGATAGCGCTTGACGAATGTGAGCATGTCTGAATAAATGTCCATTGCAACGGACATATTAAAGAAAAAAAAGCACAGATATATGTGATAAAATGAACGTAAAAGAAAGGAGGGTAGATAAACAAGATGTATTTAAGTGAGCGAGAACAGAGCATTATTGATATATTGCTTCAAGAAAACGCTTATATTCCTGCATCAAAAATTGCTGACGCATTAAGTGTTTCTACAAAGACAGTCTATCGAACCATAGATAAAATAAATAAAGATTCCGGTTCTCAACCATTAATTGATTCCAAACTTGGTGATGGATTCAAATTAAATTATGAAGAATATGTAAGAAAGAAATCAAATAAAGATGGTTTTGTTAAGAACTTTACGCCGGTAGAGCGAAGAAACCAGATTCTTATTGATTTACTATTTAGATCACCAAATCCAATAAAAACGACAGACATTTATAATAAATACTATGTTAGTGAGACAGTTATTTATAATGATATCACGATGCTTAATGAAAGACTAGAAAATGATAACTTAAATATATTGAGAAGAGGTAAATATCTTTCAATAAATGGAAATGAGGTTGATATAAGGAAAGTACTAATTAATACGATTAATATTTTTAATTTAGATCATCTTTTATCTAAAGAAAGCCTTAATCAATCCGATACAGAATTTATCATTTCTAACATAAATAGAATGGAAAGCCAACTAAATGTTACGATCCCGTATCCATATAATATTAATATCTTCTCGCATCTCTATATATTAATTAACAGATTTAGAGAGGGAAAAGTAAATGTAGAAAAAATGATAGATGAGCTGAATAAACCCTATAGAAATTTAATTCAAGAAAATATGGAAATTTTTGAGTGGGCAAAGGGCATCATAAGAAATATTTCAGATTACTTGAATATACACTTACCTGAAAATGAAGCGTGGTATTTATTTCAATATTTATTGTCGTCTCGTCTGTTAAACAATAATAGTAAAGAAAACATACAGATACGTAGAGGAATAGAAAGAGAAATAACCGAATTTTATATAAAAGAAGCAGGTAAAGCTTTGAGCAAAGATTTTGATAAAGATATTGTATGGGAAGAATTAATCAATCATATAAGACCAATGGTCAACCGGATGAAAAATAATATTCAAATAAAGAATAATTTACTGGAAGAAATAGAAATAGAGTACGAAGAACTTTTTGGTATTATTAAAGCCATTTCAAAAAACGCGGAAAATAAGTTTAAATTAGGAAAAATCAATAATGATGAGAATGGTTATTTAACTATATACTTTGCTAAATACCTGGAGCAAATGTTTGATACGAAGAGAATCGTTATTATTTGTACTAGTGGTATCGGGACTTCCGAATTACTAAAAGTAAAGGTAAAAAAGGCGTTTCCAAATATTGAAATAGTGGATGTTCTTTCGACTACAGATTTTATTGATCACTATAATACGTATAATGATGTTGATTTTGTTCTTACCACAGTAAATTTGGAAGCGCTTGTAAAGGAAGCCCCCATATTAAAGGAAGTACCTATAATATTAGTAAGTCCTGTTTTTGGAGATAGAGACAAAGAGATAGTAAGTACCTTCATAAAAAGTAAATAATATAGGAAAGGTAATGGGACTTGAATGTTTAAACTAAATGAGGATTTAGTTATTTTGTGTGACAAACCGGTTAATAAAGAAAATGTTATTAAAAAAATATCATTATCATTATATGAACAGGGTTACATTAGCAATATGGAACTTTTTATTGAACATGTACTCGAAAGGGAAAAGGCAGGATCGACATATATAGGAAATAATATAGCGATGCCGCATTGTGAATCAGCAAGTGTCGAATCAAATTCCTTTGTTATTTTTAAAAGTAACCAGCCCCTTAGTTGGAATGAACATAAAGTAAATATTGTAGCTTTGTTTGTACTCCATCCAAATAGCAGTTCTTTGGAAAAGCAATATTACAAGAAATATATAAAAGCACTTGGTGACGAAAAAATAGTAAACGATTTGAAAAAAGCTAACGATAAGGAGAAGATCGTTATGTTATTTGAAAGTTAATAAAGGTAAATTTTAAAGAGAGAAGGATCTTTGATGTATTTTAATAAAGAAATAGTATTGTTTAATTTTGATGAAAGCTCTAAAGAACAGGCTTTAAGGGTCTTATCCGATTATTTTATTAAATATGGTCTAGTTACATCAGATTTCTATGAAGGAATAATATCCAGAGAATCTAATTTTCCGACCGGATTATTTGTTAATGGAACTGGTGTTGCAATACCGCATACAGATAGTGAAAAAGTAATACATCCTCAGATTGGGTTTATGTCACTAAAAAAACCTGTCAAATTTAGGGATATGGCCAATAAGGATAATGAAATAGATGTATCATTAATTTTTATGCTGGCATTAAAAAAATCGGATGAACAGTTGTCCATGCTGCAAAAGCTTGTTGATCTTTTCCAAAACGAAAGATCAGTCAATCAATTAAAAGAATGTACGTCACGGATTGAATTTAAAAACATAATGAAAAATGCAGGAATAGAATAAGGCTCTTTAAAAAGGAGGAGTTTCGATGCAAGTCTTTCAACAGGTAATTCAATGGTTTGTTGATTTAGGAGCAAGTGTCATGCTTCCAATTATTTTCTTGGTATTTGGCTTGATTTTAAGGATAAAGCCAGGGAAGGCCTTTAAATCTGCTTTAACCATTGGGATTGGCTTTATTGGCTTGAATTTAGTCATTGGTCTTTTGACTGATAACTTAGGTCCGGCCGCTGAAGCAATGGTTGATAATTACAATTTATCGTTACAAACAATAGATGTTGGTTGGCCGGCAGCATCAGCGATTGCATATGGTACCCTTTTGGGAAGTATGGCAATAATTGTCGGTATTTTAGTAAATGTGGTGTTACTTTTATTTGGATTGACCAAAACGTTGAATGTTGATATTTGGAACTTTTGGCATATTGCCTTTACAGGATCAATCGTATATGCAGCAACAGCAAGCTTTGCTTTAGGTATTTTCACCATGATTACGCATTCCATGCTTCTCTATTTTATGGCGGATAAGAGTGCAATTTATGTTCAAGAATATTATCAGTTACCTAATATGTCATTTCCGCATGGTTCTTCGACGCCGGGTTTTCTTTTGGCATTACCATTGAACTGGGCTTTTGACCGAATCCCCGGTTTAAATAAAATAAATATCAGCCCTGAATTAGTTCAGAAAAGATTTGGTGTTTTTGGTGATACAACGGTTTTAGGTTTTATTATTGGAATAATTATTGGGTTATTAGCTGGTTATGATGTTAATAATACTTTAAATCTGGGTGTTGCAACAGGTGCTGTCATGTTGCTTATGCCTCGGATGGTTGCTTTATTAATGGAAGGGCTTACCCCCATTTCTGAAGCCGCAAGTAGTTGGGTGCAAAAAAGATTCCCCGGTAAAGAATTATATATAGGAATGGATAGTGCATTGGCTGTTGGTCAATCATCCGTTTTATCTGCTTCGCTATTATTGGTACCGATTGCATTACTGTTAGCAGTCATTTTACCTGGAAATACGGTACTGCCTTTAGGCGATTTAGCCACGATTCCTTTTATGATTTGTTTAATGGCGGCAGTCTTTAAGGGAGACATATTTCGTACCGTGATAGGAGGGGCATTATATATTGTTACAACACTGTATGTGGCATCTTGGGCAGCTCCGCTCATCACCAAGTCCGCAGTAGCATCCAACTTTGATTTAGGAGGAAATTCCTCTATAAGTGTATTAAGTGATGGCGGTGCATGGACGACCATTTTATTTAGCGGTTTGGGAAAAACTTGGTTAGGGATCGGCTTCATTTTCGTTGTTGTCTTATTTGCCTTGATTTACCAAAGCAAGATCAAAGGCAGTAAAAAAATAGAGTCTTAACGCTTGGGTAAAGACAAGATTGGTAAACTTCTATATTAAGGGTTTACATGGAAATAGGGTTTGGAATTTATAAGTTAAAATTTATGGGAGGAATTTAAATGAAAAAATTATTAATTATGTGTGGAACAGGAGTTGCAACATCAACTGTCGTTACAGGCAAAATAAAAGATTGGCTTAAGGAAAACAATTTGGAAAATACAGTGAAGTTATTCCAAAGCAAAATTTCAGATGAAATAAATAGTATTGACAATTATGATGTAGTTATTAGTACAACCATTGTGCCTGATCATCTTAAAAGTAAGGTGATTAATGGGGTCCCTTTATTAACCGGGGTCGGCAAAGAGGACGTTTTTATTCAACTTAAAGAAAAGTTAACAAATTAATATCTTCATTAACAGAATACTAGAAAGGAAATTTTCAATATGATTAACTACAATTTTAAAAAACCGGTTTTTATTGTAAATCCTAAATCATATCTTTACGGAGATGATTTATTAAAGCTAGCTAAGATTTCTAATAGATTGGCAGAAAAATATGATATTGACATACTATTTACAGGGCAATTAGTGGATCTGCCAAAGATAATAGAGAATACAAATCATTTAATCATTACCGCTCAACATATGGATCATTTAACACCGGGAAGAGGTATGGGTCATGTTCTTCCGGATGCTTTAAAAAATATCGGCGTGAAAGCTGTAGTTTTAAATCATGCAGAAAATCCGTTAACTTTATCCAGCCTAGATAAAACAATACGAAGAGCTGATGAATTGGGACTTATTACAATTGTTTGTGCTGACACGGTACAACAATGTAAGGCAGTTGCAGAGTTAGAGCCTAATATGATTATTTGTGAACCAACCAGTTTAATTGGAACCGGTACTACGAGTGAATCGTCTTATCGAGAAGAAACAACATCTGCAATCAAACATGTGAATTCAGATATCCTGGTTCTTCAGGCAGCAGGTGTAAGTACCGGAGAAGATGTCAGACAAGTTATTCGAGAAGGTGCGGATGGTACTGGTGGAACAAGTGGAATTATTAAGGCTCCTGATTGGGAAGCAAAANTTGGTGCCTAGATGCCTTTCGGAAGGACAGTATTATCATCCGGGACCTGAGCATACAAAATTCGGAATAGAACTGCCAAAAGAAGAAATGAGCACTGAGGGCACAGATTTAGTCCCGGATAAACGGTCGTTATTAAATACAGAGGCTCATATAAAAGGTACACTGATTGGCTCTAGTGAGACGTTTATTATTGAGGATTCAGAACTGCAAATTGGAAAAGTAGGTTACATTTATTTTGTAGATTGGGATCAGAATCGAGAAAGAAATAGACAATGCAAAGTGCAAGTTCTTGGGGAATAATGAACCAAACCTTGAAACTTCAATCAAAGGAGAGCGGGCTTAATGCTAGTTACGTTAAAAGAAATTTTGGAGATCGCGGAAAAAAGAGATTGTGGAGTTGCAGCAATAAATACACCCACATTTGAAAGTCTAGTTGCTGCCATAAGGGTAGCCGAAAAAAATAATGCTCCGATAATTATTCAACATGCACAAAGCCATGAATATATTAACCAAATAGAAATGATCGGACCAGCTATGATTGCCTTGGCCAAAAATGCAAGTATACCGGTATGTGCACATGTTGATCATGGTGAATCCATAGAGTATCTGGAGAAAGGTTTAAAGCTTGGATTTACATCCATCATGTATGACGGATCGAGACTAACATATGAGGAGAATGTTAAAAACACGAAAAAGGCGGTAGAACTAGCTCATAAATTTGGTGCAAGCGTGGAAGGCGAACTAGGTATGATGGCAGGAAATGAGCTGGGGGAAGATTCACCAGATGATAACGAAGAAAGTTATTATACGGACCCACAATTAGCCCATCAATTTGTAAAAGAGACAAATATAGACGCATTGGCAGCTTCTTTTGGTACAGTTCATGGATTTTATAAAAGGCAACCAAAATTAGATTATGAATTAATAAAGGAGATTGCTGAACTAACAAAATTACCATTGGTCATGCATGGGGGCTCAGGCCTAAGCCCGGAAGAATATAAACGATCGATTAAAAACGGCATAAGAAAAATTAATTATTATACGTACGGCGCTAAAGCTGGTGCAGATGCCACTAAGGACTTTATCAAGAATAATAAGGCAGTTTTATTTTCTGAAATATCACGTGTGGCACAAGATGCTATGGAAAAGGATTTTCAACACATCATAGATATTTTTTATTAAGTCATCGTAAAAGTGTGTCCTGAAGAGTTTCTTGTACGGAAAACATGGGGAATTTATGCTTTGTAAGAGATGAGGAAAATCTCTTTGAATCGGTATTTGGGTACAGGTTTCAAGCTGCCTTGAATGAGAAAGCATCGCAGTCACAATCGCACCACTATAAATTTGGAATGGTACGTAAAGAATAATGATTTTTAAAAAAGGAAAATAGCTCAAAAAGGTGAAAATGACGCCCCAAAGAATGTTAAATCAGCATTCTTGGGACGTCATTTAGATGCTAATTAGTCAAAGTCGGACTTTTTAGTAACCCAACTTAGCGATCATTTTGCCTCCTAATCTGTGTAAAAAATTCCTTTTTTATCGACACGTTTGTACGTATGGGTGCCAAAATAATCGCTTTGTGCTTGAATAAGTTTCGCTAGTTGGAGAGCGTAGCTGTCATAAAAGGATAGTGATGAGCTAAAGCATAGTAAGGGTAAACGGTTTTCCATACTTTTTATAGTAACTAGCCTTAAAGCTTCTTCATGTTATTAGCCTTGAGAGTGCATGTAATACATGTATTAAGTTTGGATTCGATTTATAAGCTCCACTTCACTATTATGTATCCTATTTTTTGCTAGACTTGATCCCATAACTCTCCAAAAATGCCGATTGTATTTTTCAATGTATGCAAATCATTGCAAGTTTGAGTATTAGTTAAACAAAAATACTTAAAAGCAAGATAAATCCAAGACCTAAAATAGAGATAATCGTTTCTAGTAATGTCCAAGTTGAAAATGTTTCTTTCATTGTTAAACCAAAGAATTCTTTAAACATCCAGAAACCAGCATCATTAACATGGGAGGCAATAAGACTTCCTGCACCAGTAGAAAGAACCATCAAAGCAAGATTAACATCAGACCCTTGCATTAATGGGATAACTAAACCAGCGGTTGTTAATGCAGCAACAGTTGCTGAGCCCAATGCAATCCTTAAAACAGCGGCAATCATCCAAGCTAATAGGATTGGTGAAATGCTACTATCTGAAAAAATGTTGGCGACAGCATCTCCTACTCCCCCATCAATTAAAACCTGCTTAAATACACCGCCCCCACCAATGATAAGGAGCATCATACCGATAGAACGAATCGATTCCTCAGCTGAATTCATAACTTGTTTCATTGGAATACGTCTCGCAATTCCCATCGTATATACCGCAATCAAAACGGAGATTAGTAGAGCTGTTGTAGGTTCACCGATTAATTGGATGATATCAAAAAGGATATTGTCCGAAAGTTTCCATATATCTTGTAAGAGCTGGATGATTGTTGCTATTGCCATTAAAATGACTGGAAATAAAGCCGTCATTACACTGATACCAAAACCAGGTGTTTCCTCTAGTTTAAAATCCTTAACTTCGCCTACAGAATCAACACTTCCAGTTTTTAAAAAAGCATCTGGGACTAACTTTTTCGCTAAGCTAGTAAATAAAGGACCAGCAATCATTACAGTAGGAATTGCAATGATAAGTCCATATAATAAAACCATTCCAATATTTGCTTCATACTGCTGGGCAATGACAGTTGGTCCTGGATGTGGTGGTAAGAAACCGTGAGTGACTGATAACGAAGCAGCCATTGGTATACCTAAATATAAAATAGACACTCTTAATTGCTTGGCAATTTGATAAATAATTGGAATAAGTAAAACGAGTCCGACCTCAAAAAACAAAGCAATACCAATAATAAATGAGGCAATGACAACAGCCCATGAAATATTCTTTTCACCGAATCTATGAATCAATGTCATTGCTATTCGCTGAGCACCACCAGCATCTGAAACTAATTTTCCTAAAATAGCGCCAAAACCAAAAATTAATGCAATACTGCCCAATGTCCCCCCCATACCAGCTTTAATTGAAGATACAATTTCATTAAGTGGCATGCCTAAAGCTAAAGCAACTAAAAATGCTACGACTACTAATGAAATAAAGGTGTTCAAATGTAACTTCATAATTAAAAACAATAAGACAATGACTCCTAAGGCAACAATAAGTAAAGGGAATAAGTTATCTGTAAATGACATAGGATTTGTGCTCCAATCTATTTTTTAGTTGAACGATTGCTACAAGGTTAATTGCATTTATCCCGCATTAAGGTGCCGTAAGATTCCCACATTAAGATCTTGAGTGATACAAAGGGTCTAAGCGGTAGTTAACGGCACCTAAATGCCCGAGCCCCCTGAGGTACTAACATTCAGTAGGAGATGGAAGAAAACTCCTACTGAATGAAGTTTCACTTTATTGTTTTTCTTTTTTTTGAAAGGCAGCGAGTTTTTGGTATTCTGATTCTAATCGTCTTGATATGTTGATAAAAATAGGAATCAGCTCTCTGTAAACGTTTTTATTTTCGGGATTTGGTTGATGTGTATAAGTAGTACCAATAAGATCGTTGAAGACTTCAAAAGAGTCTATTTTTTTCTCAGCATATAACCCTAAAAGACAAGCGCCTAAACATGAGGATTCATAGCTTTCGGGAATAATAACGTCATGATCAAAAATATCAGCCATCATTTGTCGCCATACTTTAGAACGCGAGAATCCACCTGTTGCTTTAATGGAGGTGGCAGGTGTATCCATCACTTCTGTTAAAGCTAAGAACACCGTATATAAGTTAAAAATAACGCCTTCTAGAGCAGCCCGAATCATATGCTCCTTTTTATGATTTAAAGTGAGTCCAATAAAAGAACCTCGAACATCTGAATCCCATAGAGGTGCTCTTTCACCCGTTAAATAGGGGTGGAACAGAAGTCCATTGGCACCAGGATTAACGCGTTCTGCAATTCGAGTTAAAACGTCATATGGGTCAATTCCTAGACGCTTTGCAGTTTCAATTTCACTTGCTGCAAGTTCATCACGTATCCAGCGTAACACCAAACCCCCATTGTTTACTGGACCACCAATAACCCAATGATCCTCTGTTAAGGCGTAACAAAAGATTCGCCCTTTTGAATCTGTTCTTGGTTGAGGGATAACAGTCCGGATGGCACCACTTGTTCCTATCGTGACAGCAACGTCCCCCTCTTTTATCGCGTTTACTCCAATATTTGAGAGTACACCGTCACTAGCTCCTATGACAAAGCGTGTGTTTTCCAAAATCCCCATTTCTTGGGCAAATTCAAGATGGCAACCTGTAAATGATTCTTTTGTTGAAACGAGACGTGATAATTTTTCTTCTGTAATATTCGCAATTTCTAGGGCGCTCTCTTCCCATGCCAATAATTGAAGATTCATCAATCCCATAGCGGAGGCTATTGAGTAGTCAACAACATATTCATTGAAAAATTTGTAAAAAACGTATTCTTTAATACCGATGTACTTTTTGGTTTTTCGCGCAATATTTGGTTTTTCATGTTCCATCCAAGCTATTTTACAAAGTGGGGACATAGGGTGGATGGGCGTCCCTGTTTTTAAATAAATCTCGTGTCCATTATGTTTATCTTTTATTTTTTTAGCCCATTCAGAGCTTCTATTATCAGCCCAAGTGATACAGCGAGTTAATGGCTTGTCCTTTTCATCTATTGCAATAACACTGTGCATCGCACTGCTAAAAGAGATAAAGGATAAATCCTTAGGGTCTATTTGTGAATGTTGCATTACATTGGTAATGGATAGAAGAACTGCTTGGAATATTTCTTCAGGGTCTTGTTCCGCGGTTGAAACATCAGGCGTGTATAACTCATAGCCGTTGTTGTCCTGGCTTATAATTTCACCCGTTTCACGAAAAAGAACCGCTTTTGTACTAGTCGTTCCTATATCTACGCCAATCATATATTTATTACGATCCATTAAATTCCCTCGCTTTTTTCATCATCTCTGGGTCAGTCCATAAATCTTCTGCTTTGTTTTGAACATCATGAAAGTTTTTAAAAAAAGCTTCTTTGATAAGCGTTTTTTCTTTCTGTGCCAGGGCTTCAATAATAAGTTCGTGATTTTTAAGAATACGATTAAAGTCTTGATAGTTTACTTGGCTTCTATATCGCATCGATAAAATAATCAGACACTCCATGACAGGTCTTAAATGTGTCCATACCATCATAATTTGCCTATGATGAATAGATTTAATAATGGTTTCATGAAATTCTATATCTTTTAAAGAAAATTCATCAATATCTTTATACTTTATCGCTATTTTCATCATTTCCAGAATTTTATTTAGTTCGTTTAGTAATGCATCGTTTTCTGAATTTAATAAACGCTGAACAACAAAGGATTCAATCATTAATCGAATATCATAAATTTCTTCAATATCCGTTTCTGAAATGCCAATCACTGTTGCTCCCATTCTTTCTAAGCGAATTAACTGTTCTTTTTCTAACACTTTTAGGGCCTCCCTTACAGGGGATCTACTTACTTGATATTCTTTTGCTAATTGATTTTCTGATAAAACGGTTTCTTTTTGGATATCTTGAGAAATAATTCTCATTCTTAATTCGGTAACGAGTCGCTCTCCCATTGATGAAGAAAAAGCTAAGCCTTTTTCAGGGTAGAATTTTTTAGATGTCATATCTCTCCTCCTATTTACAGCTAAAACAATCAAATTGAATACTTGTATACAAGTATAATATCACAGGGAAACAACTTTGTAAACGGATTCACAAATGACTCTTTTGAGATTATTGTAAAATTGTTGTACCTTTTAAGAATTTGCTATACTTTATTTTAAATTGGCTAAATAGCTGTGGAGAGTAATGACGGCAGTGTGAGTGGGTAGTCAAATGATTGATATATGGTATTGAACATTATTATTATTTTATTTATTGCCGGTTTTATAGGGGGGGAATTTATCGAGTGATTTGCTCTTCTTTATTTACGGATTTGTTTTTTTGTACCATGAGCTTTACCACTATTTTATTCCCTAGGTAGAAATGTGAAATTTTAGGGTTAAAATATTTCAACAAAATAAATCATCTAAGAGGTTCGGATCTAGCTATGATAAACACAATATCTAACAAAATTTATTTGACCAACAAATAATTCTTTACGATTAGATTGGACAGCCTCTCCAATCTAATCGTAAAGGAATAAGTCACAGTTAAAATACACAAATGGTTAGCACCAAACTTTTAAAATAAATTACTAATTTGAATAAAGATAATATACAAAGAAACTAACATTAGAAGCTTTTATCAAATAATTCTTGTATAAAGTTTAAAAAAAATGGACAGGTTCACCTTTATGAAGTTGACTCTAATAAGAATTGGGGGCTGAATTGATAGAGTATACTTTTTCCTTCTTTTATACAACGCTAGTTAGGCGGTATAGCTTATTGACCTGACTATTTATTATTGATTGAAACAACCTCTACTACCAATTGTTGTCCTGGTGGATAACATTACATAAATTGGCAGAAAAAGAGACATTTTTCATCTTTATAATAATATGTGGGATAACGATCTTCACCTTGATTACGTTGTGGATAGAAGCGAATACAATCATATCATCGGACAAACAGATGAACATGGCAAATGGTTTAGTTGGAATTTAGCTTGAACTAATCGATGACGAAAGATAATTCCAAGAGTTATCGTTGATGGCATGATAAAAGTTATTTAAAAATGCTTTATGACTATGTTGCGATAGTTTCATCAATTATCGTAAAAAGGGCTTTATTATACCGCTGATTAATTTTTAGCGTCTGACAATTTTTTTGCCTCTTGAGCTATTTTTCTTCTTCTTGTTTATACCTTCTTGTGGTAAGATAAGACAACAGGAGGTAGAATAATGCAATCATTCGTCAAATTCAGTCATTTTATTGGGAAAACTTTTGCCCTTTGGGTACTTCTTGTGGCAGTTGTCGCATTTCTCATCCCAGAGCAATTTTTATGGATTAGCAAGTACATATCCATTCTGCTTGGGATTGTCATGTTTGGTATGGGGATGACATTGTCTTTAGCAGACTTCAGTGAAGTAGTTCGACATCCAAAGAGTGTAGTTATTGGTGTTGTTTCACAATTTTTATTAATGCCACTCATCGCGTACGGTTTAGCAAAAGGTTTAAACTTGCCGCCTGAAATTGCGATTGGTGTCATTCTTGTTGGTGCATGTCCAGGTGGGACTGCTTCTAATGTCATGACATTTCTGGCAAAGGGTAATACAGCGCTTTCCGTAGCTATTACAACTGTATCGACATTACTTGCTCCCTTGTTGACGCCTGCTATTATCTATTTCTTGGCAAGGGAATGGCTGGAAGTGTCGGCATCTAGTATGTTCATGTCTGTTATAAAAATTGTTTTGTTGCCAATTATTCTTGGTTTAATTGTCCAACTATTCTTAAAAGAACAAGCGAAGAAAACGGTCGATTTGCTGCCTCTTGTTTCTGTAGTGGCTATCGTGCTTATCATGGCAGCGGTTGTCGCAGGAAGTAAAGAGAAAATTGTCGAGTCGGGCTTACTAATTTTTGCGGTCGTTATTTTACATAATGGTTTCGGGTATTTGATCGGGTTTTTCATCGCAAAACTGTTTAAGCTTCCCTATAATGATCAAAAAGCGATTTCCATTGAAGTTGGAATGCAGAACTCCGGATTAGGTGCAGCATTAGCGGCTGCTCATTTTAATCCGATTGCAGCAGTACCTAGCGCTATTTTTAGTTTTTGGCATAATATTTCCGGCCCGTTATTAGCCACGTATTGGACGCAAAAAACGAAAAAATAAGTAAACGACCCTTGCAATAGTTCTATTCTTGCAAGGGCCGTTTAAGTTTGAAGGGAAATTATATTGATATAATACTAGGTAAAAAATTAGATCCATAGATAACGAATGCCTTCGCTTAAGCCTTTATTGATATAAAAAACCTTCATGATAGATACTAGCTCAGCCAAGTTTTTAAAAGGTGCTTCTAAATCTTATCAGAAATAATACATTGAGTTGTCTTGTTGTCTAGGAAAGGATTTCCGTTTCTACAAGCTATAACCTTGTTGAAAAGAGATCGCCGCCTAGCTTATGTGCTCAAGCTGAAGTAAAATTCGATTTTTTATATTTAAAAGCTTAGTATACTAAAGCCTTTTAGAGCATGTATTAATGTATAAAATTTGCCCCGAACCATAGGAAAAAGATGATCGTTACGGTATTGGCTATTAGCAGTGTAAGCGAAAGGGCTGCCATAATCTTTTTTTCTTTCCTACTGATAAAAGCTAAAAAAGTAAATAATGTGCAGGCAATGAAAGAGATAGCTATTAAAGTCATACCAACCCTTTCGCTAATCAGACTGCTAACAATCTCTAAACATAGCATCGACATGGATAAAACTATACTAGTAATCAGCGATAAATAACTTCTCCATGAAAAATATTTGTATTCCATACATACACCCCAACTAAAATGTTATAAAACTCCCAACCAGCTACCCCTTTTAAGTATCAGATTTTAAAAATGTTACACTATCAATCTATGATGTGGTAAAAAATTCGAACTGTCAGATCTTAAGATGCGTAAAGTTTTGTTGGCTAAGTGATAAATAAACGTAAAGAATTCAGATAGGTTGTGCTCAACATATAGAAAAGTTTCTTAAATATGCTGGCATAGCGGCTTTATTTTTTTCTATAGGAATCTGCTCTGCTCGCTTTTATATGATACCAAATGGGTTGAAAGCTTTCCCTTCCAATCATTTTACAATAGATATTCAATAAGCTCTAGTAAGGCTCATTAAAAATAGAATGTTGAAAACAAATTCCATTAGACAGGAAGAAAGTTAGAAGAGGTAGCAATTGCCATAATCGTACCTTTCTCTTCGTTTAATGAACTATCTATTTTTTTAGCTGCAGCAATAGCAGCAGCTGATGATAACTCTAAATGAATTCCTCTTCGACTAGCTAATTTTTGAGCAACTTGAGCTTCTTGGTCAGAAACAACAATAGCAGTTCCATTACTTTCTTTAACTGCTTGAATCGCTTGGAAGGTAACGGTTTGACCATTGATTGAAGTAAGTTCAGTAGTCCCATCGAATATACTCGTATATGGTTGTCCCTCTAATACTTTACTGATTCTTTGAAATGGTTCGACGGCAAGCATTTTAGGTATATCATCAATAAGATTACTTTGCTTCAGTTCTTTAAATCCCTCATAAATTCCCCATATCAAGTCTCCCCTAGAAGTAGGCACAATCACTTTCGCTGGTATTTGATTATTAAGTTGGGTATAACACTCACGAGCAATATTCTTAAAGGCTTGAACACCAATTGGTTGACTGAAAGAAATTAACTATTTTTAATCTAATCTTCATTTTACATATAAAGTATCATGTTATGGTTGCGAAGTACAAAATAATAATTTTATTAATAATTATACTCCATTGTCTAACCATCTTTTTTGAACATCCTCTTATATGCTATTATCATACATAATAAGATTGACCTACCATAGAAGGGATTTAGAATATGAGTCACTTAATCAATCAATTTACGATGGATTTTACGTTTACAACTGATAAATCAATGATTGAAAAGAAAAAGAAAGACTATGCTAATGTTTACCGAATAGATGGTGAATTAAAGCTAGAAGTTAATGGAGAAGTGTTTTTTCAAGAAGATATAGCGATATTAGAGTTTTATTTACAGTTGAAAAAGTGGTTCAGCAAAAAAGTTAATAATAGCTTTTATTATCATACTTTAGAGGTAGAGGATGATGAAAATCCAATCATAAAATTTGTCGCAGCGGGGGACAATTATTATCTTTCTTCCCCTTGGAGCCAAGGAAAGCTTGTTTATATAATCGAAGCAAGCCTATTAGAGAAAACTGTAGAAAGTTTTGTGGAAAATTTTTCCGAAAAATTAGATAATCATTTTAGCTTGAAAACAAAATGGTTTGAATAGGCAATAATGTAAAGATGTATTTTTAACTCATTGGGTTTAGCTAAGTGGTGCGCGTTTAGATTAAATCGAAAATGTGGACGATGAGTGAAAAATTTATTTTCCTAGTCGGGGGGTTAAAAGAAAGTCCATATGATGAGCTTAACTGTGGATAAGTATAAAATTTGCCCCTCTGTAATTTGGAGCGTTGGGAGATACGCTCAGCAGCGTTTTAATTATACAGAAAAAGTCTGATTGAACAAGGCAATGATTGCTCATCAAGAAAATATTTATCGAAAGAAGAAATTCCAAAATAACGGAAAGGTTTTACTCTAACAATTACTTCGAGCATACTCTAAGCAGAAGCTTGTCGTTTGTTTAGTTTTTAGATGTAGTTATCTTAAAGAAAGTTTATTTTACATATATTATGGTAATAAAAATATTTTCACAAAATCTATAGAAAAACAGGTGATCCTATGACAAACATCATACCAGAACCACATCGTTATGCCGTGTGTGCCCCGGAAGACACTTCGATAAAAAAGTTTTATCAAGGAGTGTATGAAAAAACTTTTCTTTTTTTTCATCCATTTATAAAACCGAAACGAACTGGAAGTGAGGAGATTAGTTTCCGCGATTTTCCAGATAAAAATGAAATAAAAGATACATTTGAAGTGGTCACGTGGGAAAGATTTTTAAGCTTATCAGGTATTACAAATGTTAAGCAGCTTGATATCGGACTGCGGTCGAGCATTTCTGGTTTAACAAATAGCGCCAAGGATGACGAGATGGCTAATCTTATTCGCAGAGTCTGTATAAAGTATAATTTGTTGCAGCCAGGTGAGGGCCAACTTCCTGACATACTAATAAATAGTCTATTTAATAGTATAAATCAGCTTGGTTATGACTGGATATGGTGTGGAGATCAGTTTTGTACGGAACGTAGACTGGAGAAGATTTCAGATTTAATCAACAGCCGTAATCGATTTAGTGAGTATAGAAACTTTTTCACCCATCATAATGAGCTTCTCGTTACTACCCATTGGGATAACCATTATTCTATGCTTTGTTCCAGTAAAAAAATAATTGAAGCCATCGTTACTGCCAGTAATTTGGAAGGATTTCATTGTGATGATAAAACAGAAATGTACTGGAGCTTGCAATAGATGATGATTATAACAGCATATTACACACAATGACTACTGCCATCATTGGAACAGATAATTACTTTTTTGTCTAGAAAAACATGGTATAGTAGATGGTAGGAGGAAGAAAAATGGGTAAAAAGTTGATTCGTTCATTCATCTTGCTCGTGCTTATTAGCCTATTGGTTAGTCAAGCACAACAGAAATTAAATCAAATACAAATCGATAACAATGAAGCGACAACAATTACTTCGGTTATGCAAGTATTTAATAGTGAAGCTGTACAGCTATCAACTTCTGCAACTCTTATGCAACAGAATGAAATGGAGCTTGACTCTGATGTTCCTCCTGTAAAGCAATTACCATCTCCGCCGCTTCGCTATCATTATGCCAAAGCACCTTTACAAACAACCTGGTATGTTACAGATACAAGTCGGATGGTGGATGTCATGAAGTATCATTCCAATTATCTCTCTCCCTTTCATGTTTAAGAATAACTGTTAGAAAACATGAAAAGGAGAAAAGAACCATGAAGCAAATAGAGAAACCGGAATGGAAAGAATCATTAGAATGCTATCTGTTTATCTTTATCATTTTATTATTGTTTTTTGGTACGATTGTAATGAGTGGTCAATTAACTGGCACAGATTGGATTAGTCTTTTTAGTAAGTTTACCTTTGATGTAAATGTTGATGTATTAAAGCAGTTATTTCTGTTGGAGTAAGTGACAAAAAGAGGTTAAACTAAAAGTAAATTAAAATCGTTAGGTGAACAATTTACACAAGCCCCACTATTACTAAACTTTAAATGGCAACTGCCCTACGCTAATAGGGCGGCTGCCATTTTTATGAGATTGTGTGCATGATTTTTTAATAGAAAAGAATAGATTCATTCATATAAGTTATATCATGTTTTTTTATCCATAACCATACGAAAACCTGCCAGGGTGGACAAATAAAGACTTGGTTGGGCAAAGTTCTTTGATTTTCATGTTAAATCCATATCAGCTTTTGTTCTACTTATCGGTAGAGGATGAAGGAAAAGCTCCACTGAATGAAGCTTCCCTTTATCGTGCACCTCTATAATCAGTTTCTTAAGTTGTTTGTTCGTGCCAAGTCAAATTTGTAAATCATATTACAGTTATTATTTATAATGCTAGTTTTAAAATCTTTACAATATCTTCAGCGCTTAATTTTTTCAGGTGGCCAACTGGTTGGGTGTCATCTTTAGTTGCTCGATTAGCCATCTTTATAAAGTGAGTATCATCGATTTCAAATTCAGATAGGCGCGACTTCATGCCCATGTTCGTAAAGAATTCACGTGTTTTTGCAATGCTTAATTGAATAATTTCCTCCTCCGAATAGGCAAAAGGATCAAGATTAAAAACTCGAACTCCATACTTAACAAAAATAGCTGGGTGAAATTGACTTACATATTGCATCCATGCTGGAAAGACAATCGCCATTCCTTCACCGTGAGTAATTCCATACTGTCCGCTAATTTCATGTTCAATTCGATGTGAAGCCCAGTCTGGCTCACGTCCTAGTTCTAAACTATTGTTATGAGCCATCACTGCTGTCCACATAACTTCAGCTCTTAAATTATAATTATCAAGTTGTGCCATTAATTGATTCCCACTAATTAAGAGTGATTTAATTGCACCTTCAAGAAGAAAGTCCGTTAAATTAACGTTCTCAACACGAGTGAAATAGCGCTCCAACAGGTGGGTTAAAATATCGGATACTCCTACGCCTGTATGATACTTGGGCAGTTTTAATGTAAATTCCGGATTGAGTATGGAAAATTTAGGAATAATTAAATTAGTTTCCACTCCTAATTTATGTTCTCCATTAGAGACGATAGTTGCGTTTGACATTTCAGATCCAGAAGAGGCAACAGTAGATATAACGCCAATGGGTAAAGCTTTTTCTACTTGAGCTTTACCAATGAAGAAATCCCATACGTCTTCTTCGTACAGTGCACCAAAGGATACGGCTTTAGCTGTATCAATAACACTACCGCCCCCTACAGCTAAAATAAAATCAATTTGGTTTTCTTTTACAAGAGAAACTAAGTGACGGATTAAGGAAATCTCAGGGTTAGGTACAACTTCTCCATTTTTGAAAATGGTAATTTTCTTTTTATTTAGCTCTTTTTCAATCGTATCGTAAATTCCCAAATCAAAGATATAGTCACCGCTATAGAGTACTAAAACATTTTTTGAATGACTCTCTAAATCGATAAGTTCTCCTACCTGACTTTCTTGCCCTTTTCCAAAATAAATATTTGCTGGATTATAGTAATGAAAATTTAGCATAGTCATCATAAGCTCCTTTAATTTATATGTGATTGTTGGGATACGTATATCATAAAGGAGTCAATCGTTAATATATTAATTGAATTTTACTGTTTTTAAAGAAATCGATCCATTCACCAGATGGTTTTTTATCTGTAATAACCGTTGAAATGTGTGAAAAATCATCAATTAAATGAATGGTTCTAAAATCAAATTTCGTATGATCAACCACTAAATAATTTCTCTGGGATTGTAGCAAGAATTGTTTTCTAACAAGCGATTCATCTTCACTATAATCCGTCGGCCCAATATTTAGGCTAATACCTGAACTACTAATGAATGCTTTATCAATTAAGTATCTTGAAATATTTGCTTGAGCGTTCACCCCAATAAAAGAATGCGATACATTCCTAAAGTTTCCTCCAATAATAATCAGTTTAATGGTTTTATGATCCTTTAAGACGTTGGCTATATCTAAAGAATTTGAAATGACGGTAATTTGTAGTGTAGTCATTTTTAATAGAGTTGCAATCGAAAGTGCTGTAGTTGAACTGTCTAAAGCGATAGAGTCCCCATCTTCAATAAACTTTAAGCATTTTTTAGCCATAATTTGTTTTTCTTCTTTAAACATTGTCTCCCTTAGTAGAACAGGGACTTCTTTATCAAAAGTATTTGGCAGATAGGCTCCTCCACGTACTCGCTTTAGTTTTTTTTCTTTCTCTAATGTTGCTAAATCTTTACGGATAGTTTCTTCTGTTACATTTAACTTTTTACTCAAATCCGTCACTTTTACGCTACCTGTATTATTAAGTTGTCTTAAAATTTCTTGTAATCTATCATATTTCATCAAAAGAACCTTTCCTTTCGATTTATTAATTGTAACCTTACCACAGAATAAAGAAAAAGTAAACAAAATATATACTTATTCCAAATAATTAACCAATATAAACCAAAATTACAAAAATATTAGTTTTGAACTTCTGTGAAATGTATTGACTTTTCGTGTTACCCAATTTATGATTAAATCGTTGGGAACGTATACATGAAGTTTCATAAAACAAATTTATATAGAGAGGAGTATATTTTTGTTAACTTTGGGGATGGACATGTTTTACGAATTATCTAATAAAAAGGAGAACTGTAAATGCAGAAAAACAAAGAAAAAACAAAAACTCCGAATAAAGGTCAGTTTATGGGGCTTGTCCCACTTTTAATCTTTTTAGTTTTGTATATGCTGACAGGGTTAATTTCAGGTAATTTTGAAAATATGCCATTAATGATTGGAATTCTGATTGCCTCAGGAATTGCTTTAATGATGAAAAATAAAGATAATCCACTCAAGTTTGAAGAGCGGATTACGATGTTTTGTAAAGGTGGCGGTGATCACACCTTAATTCTAATGGTTATTATTTTTATTCTAGCTGGAGCATTTCATGGGGTTGCCAGCGGAATGAATGCAGTTGATTCAGTGACAAACCTAGGTTTGAGTGTTTTACCATCGAATTTAATTTTGCCAGGACTGTTTATTATTGGGTGTATATTAAGCTTTGCTATGGGAACATCAATGGGGACTGTAGCAGCATTGGCGCCATTAGCAATAGATATAGCTGACAAAACTGGAGCAAATATAGCGCTAGTATGTGGAATTGTTGTTGGAGCAGCGATGTTTGGTGATAACTTATCTTTTATTTCAGATACAACTATTGCAGCTACCCGTACGCAAGAAATTTCAATGAAGGATAAATTTAAAGCTAATATTTTAATGGTTCTACCAGCAGTTGTGATTAATCTGGTCTTGTTAATACTCGTACCAATTGATACAGTGGCGATTTCCGGTTCTTATGATTATAGTTTAATAAATATCATCCCATACGTATTGGTTATTGTTCTATCATTAATTGGTATTGAAGTAATTACGGTAATGGTCATGGGGATTTTTTCGGGTATGATTATTGGTTTAGTCCACGGAGATTTTACCATTATTGAATTTATGAAGATCGCTCATGAGGGAATGAAAGGTATGGAAGACATGGCCATAATTGCGATTCTAGTAGGTGGTCTTGTTGCGCTAATGAAGTATTTAGGCGGTATAGATTGGCTTTTACACGCACTTACCAAGAAAACAAAAACTGCTCGTGGTGGAGAGCTATCCATTGCGGCCCTTGTTAGTTTAATGGATATTTCGACTACGAATAACACAATTTCAATTATTGCAGCAGGCCCATTAGCAAAAGATATTTCAGACGAGTTTGGTATTTCACGTTCTCGTACAGCAAGTTTATTAGATGTATTCTCCTCTGCATTCAATGGTTTATTACCATATGCAGGCCAATTGCTGGTAATTGGAGGGATGGCAGGGGTCTCACCTGTAAGTATTATGCCGTATAACTGGTATTCTATTTTAATGATTGTTGTCGGTTTAATTTCTATCGCCATCGGTTTTCCAAAAGGTAAGGATACAAAAGTAAGCTAAGGAAGGGAGATTACTCACCATTAGGCCTAAGATTTTAAATGGGAGTTTCTCATATCTATGACGAAAACAATCCTTCGTCTTTATAAGTGTTACTTCGGGAGTTTCTGCTCGGATGCCCGAAGTCTAATATTCTTTCGTACCTTGAATATTTTACGCATGGAAGGTTAACATGTTGTTTTCTCCATGCAACCTTATATATTCAGTTGTTAAAGAGCAACTTATATAAGTAACAGTAACATATGATCGTTCAAATTACACGTCTAAGGAATGTATGTTGACTAAAAACAAAGTTTATCCCCCTCTTTATCGTTGAGTTAAAGTCCTCACATGATGAAAAAGGGAGACTTCTTATCTGTAATCATGAAATCAGGGAATGTATAATAGGAGGAAATACAATGTCTAAATTTACAAACCATTTTTTGATGTCTCCTGAAGATATAAAAGAATACGTAATCGATGAGCTTGGCTTATTTACCAATAACGCAGATCTGACTGTGAGTGAAATTGGAGATGGCAATATCAATTATGTTTTTAAAGTAGTAGATATGAAATCCGGGAAAAGTGTAGTAGTAAAACAAGCAGATGTTTTGCTTCGATCTTCCGGACGCCCACTCGATATTTCACGAAATAAAATTGAAGCAGATATATTGAAAATTCAGTATGATTTAATGCCGGAATTTATTCCTCAAGTCTATGATTATAATGAAACAATGTGTGCATTAACAATGGAAGATATTTCAGCTTATAAGAACTTACGCTTTGAGTTGATGAATGAACATATCTTTCCGAATTTTGCAGAGGATATTAGTACTTTTTTAGCTAACACGCTATTGCCAACAACAGACTTATGTTGGGAACGTCATGAGAAGAAAAAGTTAGTTAAAAATTTCACCAATGTGGATATGTGTGATATTAGTGAGGATCTTGTCTTCACTGAACCATATTATAATTATAAGGATCAAAATGTTATTTTGGATGAAAACAAACCATTTGTTGAAGAACATATTTACCGAAACGATGAATTGATTTATCATGTTGCAAACTTGCGTAACAATTTTATGAATAACGCACAAGCATTGATTCATGGTGATCTACACTCTGGATCCATCTTTATTAACCAAAGCGGAACAAAAGTTATTGATCCTGAGTTTGCTTTCTACGGACCAATGGGATACGACATTGGAAATGTCATCGGTAATTTATTTTTCCCATTAGCACGTGCTCATTATTACAATGGAAAAGCAAATTTTCGTGAATGGTTACAACATACGATTCGTGATATTTATGATGGGGTGAGTCGCAAATTAGCTGATACTTACGATGAGCGAGTAACATTGCCATTGTATACGAACCATCAATTTAAAAAGGCTTATCTTGATCATGTGATGTCCGATTCATTGGGTTATGCTGGAACAGAAATGATTCGACGTGTAATTGGTGATTCAAAAGTGAAAGAAGTATCAGAAGCACCTCTAGGAAAAGAACGAATTGAAATGGAACGAGCTTTGCTTAAAATGGGTATAGAATTAATCATTCAGCGTGCCGAGATAACAACAGGAACGGAATTAGTTCGTCGTTTCAACATGATAATTAGTTAAAAGTAGTTTAGGAGGAAGAATAGATGCAACGAGCAGACTATGATTTACCTTTTTTATTAACTTATGAAAATGTAGCTTGGTATGATAATGGCAAAGTAAGAATATTAGATCGACGGATATATCCGACTGAGGTTTGTTTTGTCGAATGTACAACCTATCAAGAAGTCGCGCAAGCAATAACCGACATGGTAACGCAAAGCGCAGGCCCGTATACAGCAGCTGGTATGGGAATGGCTTTAGCGGCTTATCAAACTCGAGGGAAAAAAGAGGCAGAACAAATAGCTTTTCTAGAAAAAGCGGCTCACGCCATTGCTTATGCTCGACCAACGACTGCAAACCGAATGGGAAAAATTACGCAAAGTTGTCTAGAAGTCGGAAGATCGGCACTTGCAAAAGGAGCTAACCCTGTTGAGGCAATCTTCTTATCCACGGTTGAATCTTTAAACCGACGCTACACAATTATGGATAAAGTGGGAAAAAATTTGATTAAATTAATGCCCAATCATGGTCGCATTTTAACACAATGTTTTGGAGAAACCATTATTGGTACTTTTTTACGAGCTGCGAAAGCTGAAAACAAGAATTTGGATATATATTGCGCAGAAACCCGGCCATATCTTCAAGGTGCAAGATTAACTTCTAGCTGTGCAATTGACCTGGGTTTTCCAACCACTGTTATTACCGACAATATGGTAGCTTATGCGATGGAATACAAAAAAATTGATGTGTTTACTTCAGCAGCTGATTCCATTGCAAGAGACGGTCACATTGCCAACAAAATTGGAACGAACCAAATTGCGATAGTAGGCCAGCATTATGAAGTCCCTTATTATGTGACTGGTATTCCTGATGCTGATAAATATTCAAAAGAAGATATTATAATTGAAGAACGTGACCCTAAACAGGTTTTAGAATATCGAGGAATTCCTAATACTTTAGCAGGTGTGCAAGCTATTTATCCATCTTTTGACATCACGGGACCATCTCGAATTAGCGGAATTGTGACAGATCGAGGCGTGTACTCCCCTTATGATTTAGATGCTTATTTTTCAGAGGAACAGGCGCGTTTTTATTAAGCCTTTTCCTATATTAATCATATGGAAAGGATGGTTGACACAGGTTGCACTAAATTACAAAGTGTGATCAAGTGTAAAAAAATATATAGAATGAGTGATAATGAATGAAATATGTAGAAGAGCGAAAGCAGATTGTAGAATACGGAAAAAAACTATTAGAAGAAAAACTAACGACAGGAACCGGTGGTAATATCAGTATCTTTATTAGAGAAGATCAAGTGATGTTGATTACACCAAGTGGTATTGCTTACCCAGAAATAACAGAAAAAGATATTGTTCTATTAAATTTAGATGGAGAAATATTGGAGGGTAATCGTAAGCCTTCAAGTGAGTATGACATGCATCGGATTTTTTATCAAAATACGGATCATATTAACTCTGTGGTGCATACTCATTCTGAATATGCTACAGTATTTGCTTGTTTGCATGAAGAAATCTTGCCTCTTCACTATATTATAGGGTCAGTCGGTAACAAAATTCGCTGTTGTGAATATAAAACGTTTGGTACTTATGAGTTAGCTGAAGAAGTATTTAATTGTATTGGAAATGATAAAGGATTACTTTTAGGGAATCATGGAGTTATTGCAGTTGGGGAAGACTTACCCTCTTCCTTTTCAGTGGCAAAAGATATTGAATTTATTGCAAAACTGTACTATCGAGCACGAAATATAGGAAACCCAGTATTATTGTCAGAAGATGACCTTGACAAAGTGATTGATAAATTCGATACGTATGGTCAATTAAGAACATATGGGCAAAAATAGCGTATGCTGTATAAAATGCTATCTCAGCATGCTTAGTAGATTTTAAAGAACTTCAATGGTGAAATCAAGTCTGTTTTTTATTAAATGGCCTCGATGGCCTCGTATACAAAGTAGGTTACAGCTAGACATTTAGATGGAAAGAGAAGACTCCTTGTTGAAAAGTTTCAGCAAGGAGTCTTATTTATGCATTAGAAAAGTATACTATTTTAGGGATGTTATGAAGACACAGTGAAATTTTTAATGTATAGAGTATAAGTCAACTAGAGATAGCCACCAAAGTCTTGTTCCAGATAAATTTTCTATAGGAAATCATTGAATGAATTGCTATCACCTTTGTACTAGTCTGGAGAAAGTATAAAATTCGGCATTTGTGAGAAATGAAAGTTATACTTCATAACAATATTAGTGAAAGTGTGGTTTAAAAAGACCTAGCGCGACAGAAAGGTTCGTGTTTTATACCTGTATATGTAAAAAGCGTAGATGTAGTTCAAAGAGGGTTAAATACTTGGCATAGGATAGGGGCTGGTGTACTAAAAAATCCCTGGTACGTGAAGTTTTAAGGAAATATAGCATAGTTTGATGGATAATTTTAAGATACGTGATTAGCAGAGAACAAACTATGAGGAAATTCTCTGTGTTATTTTTATTTGGCTTTTTGAATGTCCTGTACAAGTATTGTACAATACTTGTAATTGAAAGAATGATACTTTTTAGTGTTGGTCTAGCTAAAAAGGGGTAAACAGATAAAAAGTATGATTGAAATTTGGAGGATTTGGAGGAGGTTAATGATGAAGCAACAGCAACTTATTTTACATGAGCGACCAAATGGGTTACCAAATGCAGATACGTTTGCGTTTAAAGAAGTAGAGGTTGGAAGTCCCGGGACAAATCAATTGTTATTAAAAACACTATACGTTTCCGTGGACCCTTATATGCGGGGAAGAATGGCAGATGGACCTTCGTATATTGAACCGTTTCAAGTCGGTAAGCCATTAAACGGTGGTATTGTCTCTCAGGTGGTGGAATCGAATAACGAAAATTTTTCCGTTGGTGATATTGTTACGGGTATGCTGGACTTTCAAGAATATCATGTTGTTGAGGAAAATCAGGTACGGAAAGTAAATACATTTGGCTTACGTCCTAGCGTCGCACTTGGTCCCTTAGGAATGCCAGGATTAACTGCTTATTTTGGCATGACGTATATTGGAAAGCCAAAGCAAGGTGAAACGGTAGTCGTTTCAGGAGCTGCTGGTGCAGTTGGTCAAGTGGCGGGGCAGCTTGCTAAGAAAGCTGGCGCTCGTGTTGTTGGGATTGTTGGTTCAAAGGAAAAAGCGCATTATATTACAAATACATTAGGTTTTGACCATGCCATTGAATATAAATTAGGTAACGTGCACCAACAATTAAAGGAAGCATGTCCAAACGGAATTGATGTTTATTATGAAAATGTGGGCGGAGAAATTTCAGATGCCGTATGGTCATTATTGAACACATTCGCGCGTGTGCCTGTATGTGGAGCTATTTCTTCCTATAATTTAGAAGAGGGAGAATATGATGTTGGCTTACGAGTTCAACAATACTTGATTAAATCAAGAGCAAAGATGCAAGGTTTTATAGTGAGTGACTACGCGGACAACTTTAAAGAAGCGTATAAAGAATTAGGGAAAGCAATTGCCAGCGGTGATTTGAAGTTTGAAGAGACGATTCGGGAAGGATTTAGCTCGATTCCAGATGCATTTATTGGTCTGTTTACAGGTGAGAACATTGGAAAACAGCTTGTTAAAGTAGCGGAACAGGAGGAAACTGTGTAGAGGCAGAGAGGCTAATGAATCAAGTGATTTTTTGTGATTGGTACGCTTTTCCTGTTTGTCCTAGCTATCGTCATTATGGTTAGCTATAATAGTGTTGAGGTTAATGAGACAATTAACAAATTAGGAACCATTGTCATTTCATATCCTGTATTATTTATTTTCTTTTTGATGGTGGATGCGTTTTATAGCCTGTTATTTGATGTGCACCGTGAAAAACGATATTTATTAGATCTATATCGATTCTGTTTATTTTAATAGCGATTATTTTGTTTATTTAAGGTAATGTTTTGGAGAGCGTAATCAATTTTATTGGTTTGCGCTCTCTTTATTTTTACAAAAATCCCGGGTTCGTAGATCAAACAGCAGACTTTTGTAAATCGTCTAAACAGGGTACAATAACCTCTGAAAGGAGTATTATACGTATGCAAATGAATTATGATTTACCAGAGAACATGAAAGAACAATTGCAGCATTATAAGCGAAATGTTGATACTTATCCCGAGTTAATCCGCCCGGGCGGCTATTTACCGCCAAATCAGGAGGTTTTAATAGATGCGATTACAGCCCTTAGTATGGGGAAAAATATACTGTTAAAGGGTCCTACTGGAGCTGGAAAAACAAAGTTTGCTGAAACCCTTTCTGCCCTGTTCCAACAGCCAATGTTTAGTGTCAACTCGTCTGTTGATATAGATGCAGAAAGTTTACTCGGTTTTAAAACACTTAGCTATGAAGATGGAAAGCAAGTGATTGAATTCATTCCTGGCCCCGTTATTAATGCAATGCAGCATGGAACTTTTTTATATATTGATGAAATTAATATGGCAAAACCGGAAACATTGCCAATCATAAATGGAGTGCTTGATTATAGGCGCTCGATTACAAATCCCTTTACGAATGAGATTGTTACGGCAAATCAAGGGTTTAATGTGATTGCTGCGATTAATGAGGGTTATGTAGGAACAGTCCCTTTGAATGAAGCATTAAAAAACCGTTTTATCGTCATTGAAATTCCTTATATCCAAGGTGAACAACTAAAGCAGCTGATCAAGAGTAATACAAAGTTAACGGATAAGACGATAATTGATCTATTTGTAAAATTATCTAATGATTTAATTCAGGCGGTGGCCCAAGGAAAGCTTGCAGAGGATGCGGCGTCGATTCGTGCTTTGTTGGATGCTTGCGATTTAAGTGCAGCCATCCCTGCAAGGCGTGCCATTCAACGAGCGATTGCAGATAAACTGGATGAAGATCGTGAGCGAGCGTTCATTATGAACTTGGCAGAAACACTATTTTAGTTAGGAGTATAGCGAATGTACCGATTCCACCATTCCACTGTTGATACGAATGTATTCCGTCAATTACAGGACTTAGCTACGGTGTTATCCGGGATTCCCGAGCTTACTCTTGCGTATAGTTTTGGTTCGTCTATAGATTTAGTAGAAAGACAAGTGACAGCAAGCAAAGCATGGGATACGGTAAAGCCGGAATACCAAGAGGCCGGCTTAAAGACAGACGTTTATTTGCGAACAATTGGTTCCCTTTATTATACAGATGTAAAAGCAATGCAGGACTTTGTAGAAGGGTTACAGGAGTCTTCTCTAATCAAATTTGCCGGACAGTTATTCACCTTATTTGAAGACATACGGCTGGAGGAGATCATTAAACAGGAACGTCCCGGAACGAAAGAAGTATTTGCTAAAAGAAAAAGTTATTATCAGCATAAGTTTTCCAACGAGCGAATGGCTCATGTGACACGAGGTCTTCCGTTAGATGAGTTATTTTGTCTTATTTATTTAAATTTACAATCTGACCGCCCAGAGCCGGACTTTCCAAGAGCTGTTTCCACACAGCTTGAACAATTAAAACAAATCCGACCGTTCATTTATGAAGTATTTGAAGCAAAAAGCACGGACGATATTACCAGAATTTCATTGGCTATTGTTCATCAATTAGCAACTAATTATACCGACATGATTCATGATTATTTTGTAATACCAATTCAACATGTCGAGATGTTTACGAGAAATACATTATTTGATGAACTGACTCGAACGGATGAATTAGCAAATGATGACAAAGAACGATTAGATGAAGATAAAAATGAATATATTGATGAAACGTTTTCGACATGGCATCGGGAAAATGAAAATAGTGATCGTAAGCAAACCTTTTTGCAGTTTGAATTAGAGGTTGGAACAAAAACAAATATGAAAGGAAAAGGAGCCAGGGAAACCGAAGATGGTGATCAAGCAATGGGAACCATTCAAGGCGCATCAGGACAAACAAAAAACAAAGATTATTCGGATTTGGAAGCATTGGATAAACAGGAAAATAAAAAAGGACAGCGGAGAGAGAATGTGTATGGAGAAGAAAACAGAGATGCGGTTAAATTAATAAAGCCGTCTGTACCCCCAACAGAAAAAGATATAGCTTTGTATGATGAGTATAAGAAAGAAATTGAGCCATATAAGCGAAAGCTGGAAGCCATATTGAAAAAGACGATTGAGCATAAGCAAAATGCACCAAGAAAAGATGTCATGGCAGGCCGTTTATCCAGAAAGCTTTTGCCGGTTATCTTAGATGAAAAACCGCGGATTTTTTATAAAAAAAACCAAACGTCTAAAGAATTGGATGCAGTCTTTACCCTGCTTGTTGACTGTTCTGCATCCATGCAGGGGAAAATGAAGGAAACAAAACGCGGGATCGTACTATTTCATGAAGTGTTAAAAGCTTTTCATATTCCTCACGCTATTGTTGGCTTTTGGGAAGACGCGATGGAAGTAAAAGAGTATTACCAACCAAACTATTTTCATGTGATTCATTCCTTTTCGGATTCATTCTATGAGCAACATGGACCGAAAATTATGCAACTTGAACCCCAAGAGGATAATCGGGATGGCTTTAGTATTCGTGTAGCCACGGACGAGCTTGCTATAAGACGAGAAAAGCATAAATTTTTACTTGTATTTTCCGATGGAGAGCCGGCTGCTGCTAATTATAATCAAAATGGAATTATTGATACAAATTTAGCCGTAATCGAAGCGCGTAAACAAGGCATCGAGGTGATCGGAATATTCCTTACAAATGGAGAGGTAGACGAGACAGAGGAGCAATTTATGAGAAATATCTATGGCAGGGAACGGGCACTTGTACCGAATATTGCAGAATTACCAGAGCATTTTTCGCCACTCATGAAGAAGTTATTACTAAAAGTACTTTAACGATGTAGGAAAATAAAGCGTACGGATAGCTATAAATGTTTTCATAAAAAATGAGCGTCAAGCAATTAAAAGACTCCTTTTGTGTAAAGGGAGACTTTCTCTCTTTGCCTCTTCTGTCATTCTTTTTTAAGAGATGTTCATAAATCCTAGGAAAATGGACGTAGCGAATTTTGTCGTACGTGAAGATCATATACAATTTTTTATGAAAGCTAATTTGATGTAGTAGAAATTTTTAATTAGCGTCTTCATTTCTAGTGCTTACCTTTCTCATTTATCTACATGTAATTGGCAGTAAGACCTTCCTTCCGTGCTACAAGGTGAATAGTGGAGGATCCAACTGCTAGTCAAATGCTTCATTCTGTTCATTTTAATAATCAGTGGGGGATAAAAGAAAACCCCACTTAGTAAAGATTCACTTTATCAGCATATTATCAGAACAAACAAATGGAAATAATAGTATGTTTTTTTGCACTATAGAAAAGTATAAAACTTTAAGCTTTATAGTATAAGAAAAACGATAGCTTTTGCCAGAAAACTTGGCTTGTCGCCAAGTTTTTCTAAAAAATAATTCGCTAAAAGGTAACTAATCAAATTCCAGAGCATCTATTTCATGGAGGATGCTTATTGTCGATATACTTACTATATGAAAAGGTTAGCAGAAATTGACAAAAATAATAGCTTTTTATCTTTTTCTGCGATAAAATTGAAGAAATATTGCAAATTATAATCGCTGATATATAGAAAAGGGCTGTGACCAATGATTTATCATAACAACTTATTTAAGTTTCTTCTTTCCATGGACGATCATTTATTTCGCATTAAGCAGGCAGAGAAAATCCGCCATATATGGAAGGTAAATGGTATTCTATTGGTATGTGCCATTCTAATATATGGCTGGATGGCTTATCTAGGTATGGGGACGGCTATTCTATCACCTCATATCGCAAATCTAAGTCCACTAGAATACGAGCAACAGAAGTTTTGGTTTATGATTGGTAGAATGGTATACGCCACTTTGTTTGTAGGATTTGTCTTGTTTGTCCCATCACTTTTTTATTACGCACTTTTAGGTATCTCCTTGCAAAAATTAATCGTGATGCAACAAGTAGTTTTACTTGTAATGTTAGCAGAACGCCTGATCTGGATTCCATTAGCTGTTTTTAATGGGTTAGATTGGTATGTGTCCCCGTTTTCATTTGGAATTATTGCTTCCTATCTGACGGAGCATGTTTATTTTATTTACTTTTTTGGAATGATCTCGCTTTTTCAAATTTGGATTATATATTTTCAAGTTAAGTACTTGCGTTTTCTATCGGATATAAGGCACCAATGGTTATCGTTCATCGTCATTGGCTGGCATTTGTTTTTTTGGGCGATTGCGGCTGTATTCGTATTTGCTGATCAATACTTACTAAGTAGGTGGTTTGGTTAATGCAAAAATATAAAAAACGATTACTTCAACTAGGTGTGATCTTATTTATTTGTATGAATTTTATATTAGTTTATGTCGATGATGAAGGAAGGGTAGATCGTCTAGCTTCTATATCTGACTGGACTCAAACTTTTGAAGCAAATTTAGAAGAGAAGCTATATACAAAAGGTGTGCTGGCAGCCAAGGAGGAGCACAATATCTACTTTGATAAAAATGTTGGAAGCTTTAAATCATTTATGGTAGAGGAAGGCAGTCGTGTAAATCGCGGCGATCCGCTATTTTCCTATCAGGTAGTTCAGTATCATCAAACAGAGGCAGAATTATTAGAGAGAACGAATCAATTAGAGGCGGAAGTTGCTGCAATCGAGCAAGCGATTAGGAAAATGACAGCCTTTCAAATACCAAAGACGAATACAAACAGAGAGTCAAGTTTTGCAATTACCGAGGATGAGCTAAAGCTTGAGTTTCCTCAAGACTCCATTCAGGCAAATTTATTAAAAGAGCAATTTTTATTAGAGAAAGAGCAAGAATTAGCTGAAAAAAATGCAACTTTAGCTCATGTCAGACGCCAATTAAATGAACTTCAATCTAGTGAGGACACGATAACGGTTGAGAGTCCTTACGCAGGAGTAGTAACTCATGTATCAAAGCAATTAGAGGACCCAATTATAACGATTGCCAGTAATGATTTACACGTGAAGGGGGAACTTTCTGAAAAAGAGCGTCCGATTGTAAAAAGCGATCTTCCAGTGGAAGTACAGGTAGTAGAAACAAAAATGAACTTGAAAGGAATAGTTTCCAACGTCAGTGATATAACGAAAGAGACGGCTGCTGTCCAGAGAAAAAGTACATATCCGTTTATGGTTGATTTGCAGAAAGGAAACGAAGGTACTGATACGGAAGAATCGCCAATAGATCAAGCTCATTTAGTAAACGAAGCTCAAAAAAAGCAAACCGATAGCAATGAAGAAAACGAAACTAGCAAGCGACAAAAACCACAAGAACAGGCACAAGCTGTCGAGCAATTATTACCTGGTTATCATGTCAATCTAGCAATTACGACAAAGGCTTCACAACGAGCTACAACTTTACCTGATCAAGCTGTTCATCACCGCGTGGTGTGGAAAATGACAGATAAAGGCAGGCTCATAAAACAAAAAGTGAAAACGGGAATTGTCGAGGACGATAGGGTTGAGCTAACCTCTGGTATACTTACTGGAGAAATAGTCGCTACAGAACCAGAAAGTCAGTTGCGACATAATGCTATATTTATTACACCGTTGAGTTGGGAAAATGGCTTTAAGCATACAATTTCACCAAAAGGATTTAGTTGGTATGAATTTTTAATTACAGGTATCGTTGCTAGGTGAATAAGAAAAGTGTGAGGGTATCGGGGGATGTGCAAGGGCAAGGAAAGCTAATAAAACGGTTATTGCACGCAGAAAAAGTTTTTTTGAAAGCCGCTTAAGATTTTTTATTCTATGTTCTACTTCCATCGTAGGGGATGGAGCAAAAGCCCTATGAAATGAAGTTTCCTTTATATCGTTAGAATAAATGTCTCCAGTTTAGTACGTTATTAAATAAGTGTTTTTACAATGAAAAACCAAGTAAGGTAGTCGGCTGGACTGGGTTTAAAAAGAGGATACGTGATAAATGATCATCTAGCTTTTTTGTTTGGTTATTATGGTATCAAACATTAATAACTTCACCGCTTAAAAAATTATCCCGATAGGAAAAACCAGTGAAGTAAAATAATAATACCACCAAGACTGCCATAAGTTGCAGAATAGTTGCAGAAATTGCTAATATAGAAGAAGAATCCAAGAGAGATAAGCGGCCATAATACTTGCAGTAATTGCTTCAGGAAAAATATGGTTAAAGAAAAGCTGTTTATTTAGCGCAAATCGGTATAAAATAAGAAGAAATCCAGTTAATATAATAAAGCTGATAAGCCATCTTAATGCTTGAAAGAACAAGTCTAAGCTCTTGTAAAGTCAAAAAAAGCATCTAAAAAAGCGAAAATGACATCACCAAATACTAGAACAATATTCGCAATCATAAAAGTAATGATCATGTGAAGGGTTAGACCTAGAGCGACAGGCGAACAAGTATGAAATGCCTTCTACTTCAAAGCTGGTTTGATAGCAGAAGATAGGTATTAAAGAACGTTACTTTTTTGTACGTAGTGTAGATGGTGAATTAGTGTTGCAATTTGCAGGTAGGGCTCTTCGTTTGGATTATGCAAACGTTACTTAGTCTTAGTTACATAAGGGCAGGGGACACGTATAACGTTTCATTCCACTTGACGAGTGGTATAATGCAAAATAGAGAAAGGGGGACGTCCCAAGGTGGAAGATATTTTATATTTGACGCTATTAATCGTTGCAATTGCATTTGCCATAACGGTTATATATATTGCGGTTGTGCTCTTCCGTGTAGCGAAGTTGCTAAAAACAATGGGGGGTACATTAGGACGAGTTGACGCAGAAATGAAACAAGTACTTCCTGATTTAAAAAATACACTACACGAAGCCCATGTTGCAGTTAGTGATGTAGAAGAAAAGTTAAAATCAACCGATCCATTATTTGCAACAGTAGAGAACTTTGGTAACTCTGTGAACAATATCAATCAAGCCTTACAAAAGGCGGATTCTACATTAACTAGCAGTGAGTTTGAGAAGCAAACGAAGCCATATATTGAAGGAATTCGTTGGACAGAAACAGCTTTTTATTTATATAACAAGTGGAAGAAAAAAGAACAGGATATGGAAGTATCCAACGTATCGATGAAACATACTGGGAAAGAGGGATAACATGTTAGAGGTAGGAGTATTACTAATTGGAGTAGCCTTCTTAGTCATTGCTATCTTTGTTAGTCATGTATTAAATAATTTAGCTGGCGTACTACGTGGGGTGGAGAAAACAATCGAGAAATTACCTGATCAAATGGACTCGATGGTGAAGGAAACAAGTGGATTAATTCGTGAAAGCAATAATACTTTAGCAGATATTAATGATAAAATGAAACAATTAAGTCCGTTATTTTATGTGATGAACGATGTAGGGAATGTAACACAAAAATTTTCTTCCTCGTTAGTTCATGTAACAGAGACACTAAAAAACAAAGCAGAAACAGCAAAAGATGAACTAGGTAAAAATAAAGGCGGCCTATATGGCTCATTTGCTATGGGCTATTATTGGTTGAAAAAACGCCTGCAGCAAAAAAAGCAACCGCATGAAGGAACAACGAACCATACTGAGGAAAAGTAGGTATCCTTATTAGACCAAATTCCATTAGCTTAGATAAGAGCGGTGACTAGAGAAGGATTATATAGCACTGGTTAGCCGGTTGTTAGAAGTGAAGATGTCTTGTAAATAAGAATACAAAAAAAGGATCTATTTGTTATCTGCTTGATAGATTAGTCAATAGAAAAATAACAATATAACGCTTTAATAGTTTCAAATAAATACCGATATTAATGAAAGAAATAGGTGGCTTATTTAGAGATCTACTTCAAATAGGTTGCCTTTTCTAATTTATGCAAAAAATTATCACGGCATATTAAGGTTCTGTGAGACTCCTATGTTTAGGAAAAAAGATTTGTGAATGGGATGAAGCTTTATAAAGCCGTTATAAAATGTTAGAATATTCATTTAATGTTAATCGATCTATTATGTATTACAGATATTAGCGGTTATTACTTTTGCTAGGAAAAGAAGTTCAATTGTACTCTTAGAAAACGTCAGTCATACCCGAATAATCTAAAATGATTTTTTCAGAAGGTGGAGGGCGATGACTATAACAGATATTACTTCATGGTGTAGGAGGATAGCATTGAAAAATTTTATCGAAATACAGGGGAGCTATAGTAGTGCAAAAATCTTTACTGATAATATTGAAGAAGGAGCACTTCAGCAAGTAAATGATATTTGTAACCAAGAATTTGCTAAGGGGAGTAAAATACGAATCATGCCAGACGTGCATCAAGGTATAGGGTGTGTGATTGGCACAACGATGACCATTACAGACAAAGTAGTTCCCAATTTAGTTGGCGTCGACATAGGTTGTGGTTTAAGCTATACGTTTATTAATGTAGATAAAAATGACATTCCTTATGAAATGCTGGATGATGTAATTCGTAAGATGATCCCAAGTGGACAAAAAGTAAGAGGGCGTGTACACCCTGCTGTAAATGTGTTTGACGATTTTAATAGTATTCGTGCTCCTTTAAGAAAGGTAGATCGGATTAAAAAAAGTTTAGGTACTCTTGGTGGTGGTAACCATTTTTTGGAGTTAAATGAAGTAGAGCCAGGAAAGGTTGCACTTGTCGTTCATTCTGGTTCCCGTAACTTAGGAAATCAAATTGCTTCTTATTATCAAAACCTAGCATACCAACAACTGACAGATATTTTCCTAAAACGGGAGCAGCTTATTCTGAAACTTAAACAACAAGGTAAGGAAGAAGAAATTAGTGCAGAACTTAAGAAATTAATACCGAAAAAAATACGCAAGGATATAGCGTATTTACAAGGAGACGCACTAGATGATTATCTGAATGATATGAGAATTACACAGCACTATGCTTGGTTAAACAGAAAGGTGATGCTAGAGGAAATATGTAAACATATGGGCTGGGATGGAAAAATAGCGAGTGAGATATACTCAACAGCACATAATTATATCGACTTGGATACGAAGATATTACGTAAAGGTGCTATCTCTGCACAAATCGGAGAGAAAGTAATCATTCCGATAAATATGAAGGAAGGTAGTATTCTGGCTAACGGAAAGGGAAACCCGGATTGGAATTGTTCCGGTCCACATGGAGCAGGAAGGGTAATGAGTCGCTCGAAGGCTAGAGAAAGTGTCAGCTTCAAGGAATTTAAGGAGTCTATGAAAGATGTATGGACTTCTTCAGTCACAAAAAGCACCATGGATGAAGCGCCAATCGTCTATAAACCGAAAGAAGAAATCATCGATAAAATTGCCGATACTGTTACGATTGAAAAACTAATCAAGCCTGTATATAATTATAAAGCTAATTAAGAAAATATACGTTACGGTTTTTATTTAAGACTTTTCTTCCGAGTTGATAAATTATTATGACGCCGCTTAGGTCGATCAATAGTTCATATAAAAAGACCAGCCATTCATTTAAAACTACTTGGGCTGATCTTTTTTACGTTGTCTAAAAATTTATATATGATTCAGCATGGCAATAAACTTTTTTGAAAATTAGCTACGTCTAGCCTAAACGCTTCATGCTGCTAGCAAAGTTAAACCCTCTTCCTACGATAGTCAACATCGGCTCGAATCTAAAGGGAGGCCAACTAAAGCAGGCTTTTCGCTCAGGTGTCGGCATAACCCCTGTTTTAGAGCATGTTTTCTTTATCTTTAATGTGAGGAACCGTATTTCTGTCATTTGAAAAATCCGCTTACTATTTTACGAACTTGATGAGAGAGGAAAGGCTCCTAAATTCCCGATTCGTTTGAAAATTACAGGACAAGAAAAGCTACGTCAGCGATACATCGTACGCAGAAAAGTGATTTCCTTTTGGATGGAGAAAAGCACTTATTGAATGAAGTTTCACTCTATCCCGTCAGAAGTTCTGCCGTTTGTACGTCACCCGAGCGCTTCTAGCTTTTGTTATGTTAAGAAGCGTAGAAGTTGATGTTACATCGTAAACATGTTGATTCTTGGTAGATGTACAACCAGTGTCCTTGCCAAGCTCTAACATAGGTCAATTATTACTAGCTTTCTTTAAGTATTCGTTTAGTTCATATCGATGGTATTATGCTTTTTATTATACTGCATAATAAAATATGCTAATGTTACAAGACCGTATATGCCTTCTAAGTGATTCTTGCTTGTAAATGCATTTCCTTCTGATTTGGAATTTCTAACTTGCATGATAGCATTTGTCATCGATGCTGAGATTGAATTTGCAGCACGGGTCGCATCTCCTACCATATGGAAAATAGGCGTTAATTCCTTTACTTGTTTGTTGACTTCATGAAGTGTCTTATTTCCCATATGAAGTGTATCTTTCACTTGGTCTGTAAGTTCTTCTACTTGCTCAGGGAGTTTACTTGTCGTATTTTGTAGGTTCCGTAACACCCCTGCTAATTTTAAAAGTGGTTTAATTAATAAAATCACAAGTACAAATAGAGCAATACCAATAATTGTAACTCCTATTCCTAACCAATCCATTCGCTAAAAAGCTCCTTTCTTCAAGCTTGGTAAAAATTCTTTGCTTCTCACTAAAACCGGATTACAAAAGTTCTAAAATGGTTGCCTATTGCCTATGAAGTAACGCTTTTTTACAAACATTTTCTTTACTCCATTTGCAACGTTTCGAACGGGGAAGGACATTTTAATCATATCACGGATGTTTAAGTACGTCGTAAATGTAGCTTAGATTTACTGTTCAAAAAATACTTCTCGCACATATTTATCCCCTAATTTTGCTTAATCATACTCTTAATATCATTCTAAAGGGTGGCGCTAAACAGTCGTTTTAACTAGCCAACCATAAACTTCCTTTCACCACTAGAAGCTCAATAATCGAAGGTGAATTGCCCTGAATCGTCATTTATCCCGTTTTTCCGATGAATCGAATTACTTTTTACGCATTGTTTAATGGTAAAGGGCAATTTTAGTACTGAATTTATGGAATGCTGTCGTTTTTAATAACCTTAAGCGCTGTATAACAGTTAATGACCTTAACAAAAACAAGATATGTATCTCGTTAATATACCACGAAATAATGAAAAGTAAACAAGCAGTAAACTGTTTATTGACATATTTTCATTGCCTGTCCCATAAACTAGAACACGATAATTAAAAGGGGACGAGACTATGAAACGAGGTTACCAAATTATTATTTGGATAGCGGGAGCAATTTTATTAGTATATCTCATATGGCTGCCAATAAGGGAAAATCAGGCGAGTACGTCAGGATCTTCTTTTTCATTACCTTTATCGGGAAAAACGATTGTCATTGATCCGGGGCATGGTGGTCCAGATGGAGGTGCGGTAGGCAAAGACAATACACAGGAAAAGGATATTTCGCTAAAGGTTTCTAAAATGCTACAGAAGTATTTACAACAGGTAGGTGCACTTGTTTACTTGACGCGGGAAACGGATAAAGACTTAGCTTCAAGTGAAACAAAAGGCTTTTCAAAACGCAAATCGGAGGATATCCGAAATCGCTTGGCTTTTATTCATGAAAAAGAAGCGGATTTTTTTATAACCTTACATTTAAATGCGTTACCGTCACCGAAGTGGAGGGGAGCACAAACATTTTACAACCCCCGTAAGGATGAAAATAGACATTTAGCTAAGATGATACAGGCGGAATTAATTCGTAATTTAGAAAATACCAACCGGACAGCATTAGCTATTAATAATGTTTATTTATTAAAGCATGCAGAAGTGCCAGGGGCTTTAGTTGAAATAGGGTTTTTATCAAATGAATCTGAGCGCGAGCTGTTAAAAGATGAAAATTATCAGCAAAAAGTAGCGGCAAGCGTGTACAAAGGGATTTTACGCTACGCAACGGAAGACGTAGAAAATGAAGAAACGAAGAATTAAGAAATGTATAGTTTATAGTAACTTATGCTGCATTAAGGTCCCCGTCTTCGAGAGAAAAAGTTAACGGTACTTCATGCATATCCGATCGGAACAACAGGAAAGGAAAACTACTTGAATAAGCATGTATTAAGAAAAAGTATTTCAAGCATCATCAAGAACATATTGACAGCGGTATATCGATTTTTCAAAAGCTACCCGAGATCATCACCTTTTTTGTCAGTAGCTGTTGTCTAGCTTATGTGATTGAGCGACTAGTAAACTTAAATCTTTTCCCACTACGATAAAAATCGGCTTGAATCTAAAGGAAGGCCGACTAAAAGCGGCTTGCTGCTCAGGCGTCGGCATACCCCTGTTTTAGTGGCATGTTTCCTTCATCCCGAATGTAAGAATCTGTATTTTTCTCGTTTTAAAATTTGCTAATGATTTTGTGTCATGTTGAGAAAAACGGCACCTAAATTTCCGATTGGTTCAGATGTCTTAGGTCATACCTTTACGGTACTAACTTTTCTTGGGAAAAGCTTCCAAGAAATGAATGTCACTTTATCTTGACAGAAACTCTCCAGTTTGTACATCGCACCGAGTGCTGCTTTTGTTCTATTTCTCATCAGTAGGAATTCTAGGAAAAGTCCCGTTTAAAGAGTTTCATTTTTCAGTTACTTGGCCCTATTTGAACACATATAAGTAAGTAAACATTTTAAAGCAGGGAATCATTATACCAGAGGTTTAGTGGTATCCTAGTTTCTTTCATTTAAAAGAATTTTATGGTGATAATGGAGCAAACTCATAAACTGCTGGATGATTTATCCCGCATGTAAGGTGTCGTAAAACTCCCACATCAAGACCTGAGTTGATACAAAAGGGTCTAAGTGGGAGAAAACGACACCTAAATGCCCGATTCGTTCAACTAACATTCAGTAGGAGATGAAAGAAAACTCCTATTGAATGAAGTTTCACTTTATTTTATGTTATACTGACGTTGTATGCATTTACAAAGGGATGGTGATTCGAATGCTAACTAAAGAAGAAGTAATCCAACTGCTTAACCCTGTTAAGGATCCGTTTTTACATATAACGTTTGAAGAAACGAAAGGCGTAAAAGAAGTAACCATAAGGGAAGAGAAAAAACATGTCAGTGTTAAGCTTGCCATTGCTAAGACCAATACTGCTGAACAGATGCAGCTTCAGCAGGAAGTTGTTGGAATTCTAAAAAGAAATGGTGCTTCAACAGTAGGTTTACGGTTTGAACAGTTGCCGGAAGAAATTATTCGGAAGTATCAGCCTGTTGCTGATCAAAAGCAAGAGGCTGCTCTAATGGGGGGGGACACCAAAACGAAATTTATTGCCGTCTCCAGTGGAAAAGGCGGTGTCGGAAAATCCACTGTAACTGTTAATTTAGCCGTTTCTTTAATGCGTTTAGGGAAAAAGGTCGGAATAATTGATGCCGATATTTATGGGTTTAGTGTACCTGATATGATGGGAATAGAAGAACGTCCTAAAGTGCGTGGAGAGAAAATCATACCAGTTGAACGATTTGGAGTAAAAGTGATTTCTATGGGCTTTTTTGTAGAGGACAATTCGCCGATTATTTGGCGTGGTCCAATGCTCGGCAAAATGCTAAATAGTTTTTTTAAAGAAGTAGAGTGGGGAGACTTGGACTACTTATTACTTGATTTGCCACCAGGAACTGGAGATATTGCCATGGATGTACATGAATTACTTCCATCTTGTAAGGAGGTAATTGTAACAACACCACATCCTACCGCGGCATTTGTTGCAGCTCGTGCTGGGCAGATGGCGTTAAAAACAAATCATGAAATATTAGGTGTAGTTGAAAACATGGCTTATTTTGAGAGTGAACTTACTGGACAGAAGGAGTATGTATTTGGTCGCGGAGGTGGAAAAAAGCTCGCGGAAGTATTGAAAACAAAGGTACTTGGTCAATTACCGCTACAACAGCCGTATGAAGAAGAGGATGTATTTGCACCATCTGTGTATCAACAGGATCATCCAATTGGACAAGCTTACCATAAAATTGCCGCTAGAATCGTTGCCCAATTAGAGGAATAAATAAAAGGGTGTCTCATCCGTAATTTGGATTTGAGGCGCCCTTTTGTTTTATATTAATTTATAATTAGCTGCCGCCACCTGATTCGCCGGCACCGCCGCCACCGGCACCACCGCCATCACCGCCATCACCATCACCACCGCCGGCACTCTGTTCTTGATCCTCTTTTCCTTGTTGTTGTTTTCCTTGTTTTTCTGCCGCTTTAAGCAAGGTTTCCTGCATTTTTTCTTGGAAAAGTGGTGTTTCCAATGTTTGTTGGATCGTTTCTTCAAGGTGTTCGCGGAACTGTTGACTCTTAACTACTTTGAGCATTTGCTCATTCATTTCTGGATTTTGCAATAGTTCAAGCATTTGTTTTTGATAATCAGCATCATTCATTAAACTTTTCATCAGTTTAATATGTTCTTCCTTCATTGATTTTGTATATTCTTTTACAAAATCGACATCTTGAAACAAAGTAGTCCACATTTGTTTCCCTTTGTCGGATACAAGTGCTTCGTTTATAGATTTTTTTACAACATCTGATTCCAAAACTAATTCTTGCTTCATTTTTTCATCTGTCATAATTTCACGTAATGCTTTTTTACCATCTTCTGTTTGTAATATATCAACAACCATTTTCTTAGTTGCATCATAATCTCCTTCTTTGTCAGAGGCATTTCCATTGTTACAGCCACTGATAAGCATGACAGCTAATACGATAACAGTGATAATTATAAGCTTTAGTTTAAACCGATTTATGATCATTTGGAAATCCTCCCTCCTTCCTCCTTAATATGAGTAACTAAGTAAAAAATATTCGTTTTGTAAGGAAAAAACGGTTACTTCATGATAGAATACGGAAGGGAGGGAACTTTTTTCAAACAAAGACAATCAACTTATGTTACATATATAGGGGGAAATGGGTTTGAATAGTCGAAAATTAGTGCATTTCTTTTTTAAAACCTTGTTTATTGGCGGACTTACAGGCCTTTTCACCAGCTTTTTTGTAAAAGCTGAGGAGTATGCAGCGAATCTAAATCCCATTAATTGGATGGAATTATTTGGACTCATTCTATTTTTCATAGGTTTAGGACTAGTATTTAGTGTAGTGAGCCAAACCGGTTTTTTTGCTTACTTATTTATCAATCGTTTTGGGTTAAGCTTATTTCGCTCATTTTGGCCAACTGTTCAGGTCTTATTAATCGCAATTGTTGTTTTTGACTTGGTTTATTTTCCGTATCAAGCTACGAAAGATGAGGTAGCTATTTATTGGTATATCATCATGTCAGCAGTAATTTTAACTTATGGCTTCATCGTGGCAAAATTAAAGGCTAAAGAAACGAATAAGAAAGCGTTTATTCCAGCCTTGTTTTTAATGGTAGTCATAACTACCATTGAGTGGGTTCCTGGCTTACGCACAGAGGGGACAGATTATGCGTGGTTAATGATTATTCCATTACTTTCATGTAATACATACCAACTATTGGCATTACATCGAATTAATCGTGATAATTCCAACTCTAAATCAACCAGAACTGTAAACAAGCAGACAAAAAATAAACAAAGTGGCAAAAATGTTAAAACGTCGGTAAGATGAATTCTTACCGACGTTTTGTTTGTATTTTAAAACAAAAGATGTAGTCGAATTTATGTCGTAAATATTTTGTAACTATGTGTACTAAGATATTCCTTTTGTTAACGATAGACTACTTTTGAATTAGTCGACCAGTTTTGAATTGGCATGTGCTTGGTTAATTAATTCTGTCATCGGAACAAAGTTAAAACCTTTGTTCTTTAAACCTGGTAAGACCGTTTTTAGTGCTACTGCGGTTTGCTTTGCTGAATCAGATGCATGAAGCAAAATAATATCACCATTTGTCGTGTTTTTCATTACATGATCAACGATTGCTTCGGTGCCAGGACTTTTCCAATCGTTCGGATTAACGTTCCAATGGATGATGTTATATCCCATATTTTCAGCTAACTCAATAATTTCTTTATTAAAGTGGCCATTAGGAGGTCGAAGCAACTTTACTTCTTTATACCCCATTTTATCAAATACTTCACGTGCTTTTCGTAAATCGGCTTGAACAGTTTCAATTTCTTGTTCCAAATAACTTTTATAGCGATAACCAAGAATCCCTAATTCATGCTTATTTTCTGTAATCTTTTCCACGATATCCGGATGCCTCTCTGCCCATTCTCCGCTGAGAAAAAATGTAGCTTGGATATTTTTCTCTTTTAGCTGTTTCAGGATATCATGCACTCGTTCTTCTCCCCAGCTAATATTAAAAGTTAAAGCGATGTTTTTTTCATTTGCATTTCCTTTCGTCATTGCAGTAGGTTCATTATTGGAAAACACAGAAAAGGATCCATCTCTTTCAAGCCAAATTAACGTTGCTGTAAAAAAAGCGATAATCAGTAATGTAACCCAGCGCTTCCATTTGTTAAAGCGCCATACATAGAAGTGCTCCATTTTATTTTACTACCTCCTCTTCCATCTTGGTTTATCCCCCATTTAAGGTGCTGTAAGATTCTCTCTCGCTTCAAGAGTTGTAGAGAATACGACGAAGTCTAAGTGGAGATATTAGCACCTAATGTCCGCTTCATTTAGGGAAACAGGACAAGAAAGACTACGAAGCGATACATCACAAGCAGAAAAAGCGTACTTCTTTTTCAAGGGCTCCCGAGATTTAGCCTATATTCCTTTCTAATCTGTAGAGTTGTGAAGGAAAGGCCTACTGAATGAAGATTTTCTTTATCTGATGTATGTTCATGAAATATTAAGTAGGGTATTCTGCAGCATGACAGTACTTTTTTGAACAAGCCTTATTAAAAACGTATGTAATCAGCAATGAATTAAGAACAATCATTTAAAAGTATGAATAGATGGGAGCTTTATTACGAAGAATAAAATCTTAATAGGTGAGAGAAAATTTTACCTTACAATGACAACTGGATGATTTGCTCGCTTCATAGGCTTGAAAGTTAGTGGAGTTTTTAAGTATAAGAAAAAAAGAAAGTATTTATCGCTAAAAACCGACATAATTCGCTATAAGATGCGAATAGTTGTATATGATGTTTGTTTTTACCTAAGATAGTCATTACCTCAAATAAAGCTCTAAACCAAAAGGAGCTTTTTCTACTATATCTATTTATGAAAAGTTAAATCCCCAGCTACCGTCCGTTACGTAGAAAAAAGTGAATAGAAGTTAACTTTACCAGTAGGGAAATTTTTTCTTATTTCTAAAATAGCCTTTGTCTAAACTAATAATGAACATAATTGCATAAAAATTCTAGGCGGTGAATATAATTGTTAGGTTTATTAATCAATGACACAGAACAAAAGGAATTAGAATATTTAATTAGAAGAGAGTTAGAGGAACTATTAATGGATTTAGAAGATCGACGTATTGATAATATAGTTAAAGAAGCTATGAGAGAAAGGTACCAAATGTTGTTTCAATTATTTCGTAGAGTAGCAAGTGAGAGGGAGTGCTTAAAATATATGCCAAAACATAGCGGTAATCACCAATAATGACAGCTGTGTTGGTGGGAGAAAAGAAAAGTCTTTAATAATTCCATATGGTAGCTTGGCTATACCGAATAGAATGTCTTTTTTTGGAAAAAATCGGAATGAACATTCTAACTTATATTTAAGGTGCTGTAATATTTTCGCTTCAAATAAAATACGAAGAAGTATAAGTAGGAGATAACGCACCTAAATGCCTAATTCGTTTGGTCCGGTGGACAGGGCAGAGAAGCTTGGAAGGAAAAAGCTTCACAGCAACACATCGTGATTTTTTCAGGGTGCTCTCCGAGATTTTAATCTTTATTCTACTACCGATCAAAAGGGTTATGGAAAAATCTCACGGAAGAGAGTTTCTCCTTATATGAAGGAACGGGTCTAATTTATAATGGAGATATTTAATTAGATGAAGTGACGAATTATGGCTTGTGTTATAAGTAAGGATCCTTTCATGTCTTAAAGGACGTGTTTCAAAAGAAATAAAAAGAAATTGAGAAGATCAAAGTAGCATAATGTCGATGGTACATTTAACTTTATCTGACCTAAACCATAAGAATTCGAGCGGCTTTTTACCTGCTTTTTGGAGTATCGTTTTTGAAAGTGGATTTGTCTAGCTTGAGCTGTAGTCTCGCTCTTCTGCCTACAATAAGTCAACATCGGTTCGAATCTAAAGGAAGGTCGACGAAAAGCGCCTGCCCTCTCAGGAGTCGGCATACCCCTGTTTTTAGAGGTGTGTTTTCTTTTAACACGAATGGAAGGAGCCGTATTTCCCTCGTTTGAAAAATCTGTTTATTGTTTTTTGAACTTTATCAGGAAATGGCTCCTAAATTCCCGGATCTTTTAGGTATACGGGACAGAAAAGCTTCTTGAATAAACTTCGCATCTTTTTCAGAGAGAAAAGCTCTTCTTGAATGCCGTTTCGCTTGATCTTGAGAAGTTCTCCAGTTTGTACGGCGCTACCTAAGCGCTTAACGCTTTTTTTCCTTCCAAAAGTGTTAGGGGGCTTTTAATCTGATAGGAAAGTCTAGAGAGCGGTGTAAGATCACCCTGTTTTGGAAATACAAATACAATTTAAGTAAATAGTATGAGTTATTATTAATGTGTTTTGTCACGAGCTTATCTCTCTTTTAAAGTCTGTGCGCAGAAACGGTTACTCCTAGTAAATAAAAATAAAATTGTTAACCTTTTTTGACGGTGTTATATGGATATAATGTTAGTTTTCTAGACAGATTCTTTTACAAAAGAATTTTTTTGTTTTTTCTATTGCTATTTATGTGTTTATATGCTATATTAGTTTCTGTTGTCAACAAATGACACAATCAATAATCGGAGAAAACAAAGCAAAAAATATTTAAAAAAACTGTTGACAATCACTTCAAACCATGATAAATTATATCTTGTCGCAAAAAACGACAAAATAAAAAATTGCTCTTTGAAAACTGAACAAAACAACCAGTATGTCAAGAAAAGCAGTCTCTGTTTTTCTAAGAAATAACTCAAGAGAGATCTTGAGAGAAGCTAAGAAATAATGAAGAACGGTGTTTTTCATTACAAACTTTTTTGGAGAGTTTGATCTTGGCTCAGGACGAACGCTGGCGGCGTGCCTAATACATGCAAGTCGAGCGCGGGAAGCAAGCAGAACCCCTTCGGGGGTGACGCATGTGGAACGAGCGGCGGACGGGTGAGTAACACGTGGGCAACCTGCCTGTAAGACTGGGATAACTCCGGGAAACCGGGGCTAATACCGGATAATACGTTTTCTTGCATAAGGAGACGTTAAAAGGCGGCGCAAGCTGTCACTTACAGATGGGCCCGCGGCGCATTAGCTAGTTGGTGGGGTAAAAGCCTACCAAGGCGACGATGCGTAGCCGACCTGAGAGGGTGATCGGCCACACTGGGACTGAGACACGGCCCAGACTCCTACGGGAGGCAGCAGTAGGGAATCTTCCGCAATGGACGAAAGTCTGACGGAGCAACGCCGCGTGAGTGAAGAAGGTTTTCGGATCGTAAAACTCTGTTGTTAGGGAAGAACAAGTGCCGTTCAAATAGGGCGGCACCTTGACGGTACCTAACCAGAAAGCCCCGGCTAACTACGTGCCAGCAGCCGCGGTAATACGTAGGGGGCAAGCGTTGTCCGGAATTATTGGGCGTAAAGCGCGCGCAGGCGGTCTTTTAAGTCTGATGTGAAAGCCCACGGCTTAACCGTGGAGGGCCATTGGAAACTGGAGGACTTGAGTACAGAAGAGGAGAGTGGAATTCCACGTGTAGCGGTGAAATGCGTAGAGATGTGGAGGAACACCAGTGGCGAAGGCGACTCTCTGGTCTGTAACTGACGCTGAGGTGCGAAAGCGTGGGTAGCAAACAGGATTAGATACCCTGGTAGTCCACGCCGTAAACGATGAGTGCTAGGTGTTAGGGGGTTTCCGCCCCTTAGTGCTGCAGTTAACGCATTAAGCACTCCGCCTGGGGAGTACGGCCGCAAGGCTGAAACTCAAAAGAATTGACGGGGACCCGCACAAGCGGTGGAGCATGTGGTTTAATTCGAAGCAACGCGAAGAACCTTACCAGGTCTTGACATCCTCTGACGGCCCTAGAGATAGGGAGTTCCCTTCGGGGACAGAGTGACAGGTGGTGCATGGTTGTCGTCAGCTCGTGTCGTGAGATGTTGGGTTAAGTCCCGCAACGAGCGCAACCCTTGATCTTAGTTGCCAGCATTCAGTTGGGCACTCTAAGGTGACTGCCGGTGACAAACCGGAGGAAGGTGGGGATGACGTCAAATCATCATGCCCCTTATGACCTGGGCTACACACGTGCTACAATGGATGGAACAAAGGGCAGCGAAGCCGTGAGGCCAAGCAAATCCCACAAAACCATTCTCAGTTCGGATTGCAGGCTGCAACTCGCCTGCATGAAGCCGGAATCGCTAGTAATCGCGGATCAGCATGCCGCGGTGAATACGTTCCCGGGTCTTGTACACACCGCCCGTCACACCACGAGAGTTGGTAACACCCGAAGTCGGTGAGGTAACCGTAAGGAGCCAGCCGCCGAAGGTGGGACCAATGATTGGGGTGAAGTCGTAACAAGGTAGCCGTATCGGAAGGTGCGGCTGGATCACCTCCTTTCTAAGGAATAAGATAAAGCGTAAGCGTTCGTTTAGCGACGAATGAACTGGACGGAACTGAAGGAGATGAAGGAAACACGAAGAGCCGAAAGGCGAATTGATGTTGACTTATCGTACGGAGGTGAAGGAAGTTTCACTAGTCGCTGAACGCTGGAGCTGACTATACGGAAGACATATTAGGTTGTTTGGTTCAGTTTTGAGAGAGTGATTTATCACTTTTACATTCGAAGATGGGCCTGTAGCTCAGCTGGTTAGAGCGCACGCCTGATAAGCGTGAGGTCGGTGGTTCAAGTCCACTCAGGCCCACCATCTGATCATAAAAATTTACATGGGGCCTTAGCTCAGCTGGGAGAGCGCCTGCCTTGCACGCAGGAGGTCAGCGGTTCGATCCCGCTAGGCTCCATTTTTGTACCTTGAAAACTAAATAAGAGTAACAACGACATCAAACCAAAAGCTGAAGCGAATGCTTAGCGACATACGGACTGGACTGAACCGTAGGAGATAAAGGAAACACGAAGAGCCGAAAGGCGAATCGATGTCGACTTATCGTACGAAGGGGAAGGAAGTCAGGCAAGTCGCTATGAGCGGAAGCTAGATTAACCAAAAGCAATAAAGGCGAAAAAGCGTCTAGCTTATTTCACATAAAGCGAGTTAGTTAAGTGAATAAGGGCGCACGGTGGATGCCTTGGCACTAGGAGCCGAAGAAGGACGGGACTAACACCGATATGTCTCGGGGAGTCGTAAGTAGACGTTGATCCGGGAATTTCCGAATGGGGGAACCCACTGTTCGTAATGGAACAGTACCTCTATCTGAATACATAGGGTAGAGGAGGCAGACCCGGGGAACTGAAACATCTCAGTACCCGGAGGAAAGGAAAGCAAATGCGATTTCCCAAGTAGCGGCGAGCGAAACGGAACGAGCCCAAACCAGAAGGCTTGCCTTCTGGGGTTGTAGGACACTCCATAGGAGTTACCAAGAAGTTCTTTAGATGAAGCGATCTGGAAAGATCCGCCAAAGGAGGTAACAGCCCTGTAATCAAAAAGGAACTTCCTCCGGAGTGGATCCTGAGTACGGCGGAACACGAGAAATTCCGTCGGAATCCGGGAGGACCATCTCCCAAGGCTAAATACTCCCTAGTGACCGATAGTGANTCTAGTGAGCTCATAGGTGCCCGTACCGCAAACCGACACAGGTAGGCGAGGAGAGAATCCTAAGGTGAGCGGGAGAACTCTCGTTAAGGAACTCGGCAAAATGACCCCGTAACTTCGGGAGAAGGGGTGCTCCTTGTAGGAGGAGCCGCAGTGAATAGGCCCAAGCGACTGTTTAGCAAAAACACAGGTCTCTGCGAAGCCGAAAGGCGAAGTATAGGGGCTGACACCTGCCCGGTGCTGGAAGGTAAAGGGGAAGCGTTAGTACTTCGGTACGAAGCGTAGAACTGAAGCCCCAGTGAACGGCGGCCGTAACTATAACGGTCCTAAGGTAGCGAAATTCCTTGTCGGGTAAGTTCCGACCCGCACGAAAGGTGCAACGACTTGGGCACTGTCTCAACGAGAGACCCGGTGAAATTATACGATGCGTGAAGATGCGCATTACCCGCGACAGGACGGAAAGACCCCGTGGAGCTTTACTGTAGCCTGATATTGAATGTTTGTACAGCTTGTACAGGATAGGTGGGAGCCATCGAAGCGTGAGCGCCAGCTTACGTGGAGGCACCCGTGGGATACCACCCTGGCTGTATGAACCTTCTAACCCAGGGCCGTGATCCGGTCCGGAGACAGTGTCAGGCGGGCAGTTTGACTGGGGCGGTCGCCTCCCAAAAGGTAACGGAGGCGCCCAAAGGTTCCCTCAGAATGGTTGGAAATCATTCGCAGAGTGTAAAGGCAGAAGGGAGCTTGACTGCGAGACCTACAAGTCGAGCAGGGACGAAAGTCGGGCTTAGTGATCCGGTGGTTCCGCATGGAAGGGCCATCGCTCAACGGATAAAAGCTACCCCGGGGATAACAGGCTTATCTCCCCCAAGAGTTCACATCGACGGGGAGGTTTGGCACCTCGATGTCGGCTCATCGCATCCTGGGGCTGTAGTCGGTCCCAAGGGTTGGGCTGTTCGCCCATTAAAGCGGTACGCGAGCTGGGTTCAGAACGTCGTGAGACAGTTCGGTCCCTATCCGTCGTGGGCGTTGGAGGTTTGAGAGGAGCTGTCCTTAGTACGAGAGGACCGGGATGGACACACCGCTGGTGTACCAGTTGTTCCGCCAGGAGCACAGCTGGGTAGCTACGTGTGGCAGGGATAAGTGCTGAAAGCATCTAAGCATGAAGCCCCCCTCAAGATGAGACCTCCCATCACGTCAAGTGAGTAAGATCCCTCAAAGATGATGAGGTAGATAGGTTCGAGGTAGAAGCGTGGTGACACGTGAAGCTGACGAATACTAATCGATCGAGGACTTAACTAAATCTAATGGAAAGATAGTCGTTGAATGATCTCTTATTTAGTTTTTAAGGTATGATCCATATTTTTTGATAAAAAGTACTTGCTTTTTTTACGAAAACAATTATAATAAGTCTTGTGCCTATTTTTTAGAACAATATAAACATCATGTCTGGTAGCAATAGCGGAGAGGTCACACCTGTTTCCATACCGAACACAGAAGTTAAGCTCTCCAGCGCCGATGGTAGTTGGGGCTTTGCCCCTGCAAGAGTAGGACGCCGCCAGGCATTTTTCAATACATATAGCATGAGGTGTATATATTAAATCTCAAAATAATTATAAATACATCTATTTTGTGGTATAATATTTATTGATGCTATCTGTTGAGAACAGTGGCTATCTCATATATTTAGATTATTCCACAGTAGCTCAGTGGTAGAGCAATCGGCTGTTAACCGATCGGTCGTAGGTTCGAATCCTACCTGTGGAGCCTTTTTATGCTTCCATAGCTCAGTCGGTAGAGCACCACCATGGTAAGGAAGGGGTCGCAAAATAAAATTTTATAAAATACGCTCCCATAGTTTAACGGCAAAACATTGCCATGGTAAGGCAAAACTGTCGGTTCGATTCCGACTGGGAGCTTATTTTTTTTGGCTTTCTAATTGAGAAAATGAGTTTTAGGGGCTTATTAGGGGCTTATTTTTTAAAAGTGTATAGAAAAAGAAGGATATATTATTTCGTAATTGGCTGGCCTCTTATAGTATTCAATTTCTAATACCGCGGAAAAAGTACTAAAGCTGGGTGTAGAAATTCTTCCACACATGTGTGGAAATTTTTCTACACCCTAAAAGTGCAAAAAAAGCGATAATATCAACGTTTGTGAGCTTTTTGTCTATGGTGTCCTATCTCACTCTCTATATATACGGCAGAAAAAAATAGTATATGTTTTGTTATGCTGTGAATAGTCTTTTTGTGCGGATCGATTATTGAACAATTTAAAGAAAAACTATTAAAGGTAGTATTACTACATAGAAACTATCGGAAGAATACCATGATGCCATAAAAAACCTGGGCTGGATGGATATGATATGGGAACATGATGTTGGACAAGCCTTTTTTATTGGTGCTACCTCTTTTTTCACGTGTCTGGACATGGCTGATAGATTTTCTTAAGCTGTTGATAGACACGTTAGGGGTTCCCTCGCAAACTTCCATCAGCCCATTATTGCAATAAAAAACACCATGCTAAATGGTGTATGTGATGGCTTACAAAATATCATTAAACATGTCAGCCAATTTTTTATCTTTTTCTTTATCATAATGACCATAAGTATCAACTGTAGTTGAAATATTGGCATGTCCCAATCTTTTAGAAATGTCTTTAATTCCAGCTTCCTTATTTAATAAATATGTTGCGTGAGTATGTCTTAAATCGTGAAAACGAACTTTTTTAAAACCAGTACGTTCTAAAAATCGACTAAACCATCGGCTAGGGACGGCAGGGTATAATGGCTTACCAAATTCACTTGAAAATACAAAGAAATGTTTACCACTTTCCCATAATTCCTCTGTCTTTATTCGATCAGTATTTTTTACATGCTTATGTTTTTTTAATTCATTCATAATTTCTGGAGCAACCGCAACTTTTCTAATAGAATTGGGTGTTTTAGGCTCTTTCAACTTATATCCGCTATGCTTGGTGTATCCAATCGAATAGCGTACATTAATGGTGTTATCTTTAAATTTCACATCATCCCATTGTAAGGCTAACAATTCGCCTCTACGCATTCCCGTTGTAACAGCTAGTTTAATTAACAGACTCATTTGTTTATTTTTTTCTTTATCAAGCAAAATCATTAGTTCTTTTATTTCATCATTTGTGTATACCGAACCTTTTTTATACTTAACAGAAGGACGATCTACTTTATCCATAGGATTCTTCTTTATAACTTCATTTGTTACCGCTAATTTAAAGATGCCATTTAATATATTGTAATGCTTATTAATAGTACTGCTTGCAAGACTTATTGCATCTAGCTCTTGAATATATTGCTTAATATGATTATGGGTTAATTGATCCATTTGGTAACCACCTAAATGTTTATAAATGTGGTTATTTAATATTCGTTGATATGTGTCAATTGTGCTATCAGAAACGCGTTTCTTTAGGTTGCTCATATATTGTTTTTCAGCGTAAATTTTTAATGTTGTGTTGGAAGGTGCAACATATTCCCCAGTTTCAACCTCTGTAATGAACTCAGCACGTTTTTTTCGTGCTTCAACAATTCCCGAAACAGTGACAGTTCGCTTTCTTTTTATTTGTTTACCATTGCTATCATACCCACAATAGACAATTAGCCGATACCTTTCTAATTTACCATCTTTCGCTTTCCCCATGTATTCAATACCAGCATTCTTACTCATAATCAATCATTCCTTTCCTAGTTTCTCTTCTTTTTTCTTTTATTCCTAGATGCCATTTCGCAACTTGAACGAGCTCTAAAGGGTAGTGTCGGACAAAATTTCATCTTATCATTAGGTGCTTCAAATAAATGCTCACAATACTCACATTTTTTAAAGTTTGGCTTTTTAAGCATTGCGTGTATGATTTGGTTGTAGGCAAACTGAAACAAATTATTATAATGACTTTTAAGTTTATGTCCCTTTTTAGTACTAACCAACGACCAATTAAACAGTTTAGAAAAAATTGAGTTATTGATTAAATCGGAAAGATATTCTGTTTCATATTTTAAAAGTGTTTCATCATCAATCGTTTTAAAATAATCAAGTTTAGACTTTCTTAACGCGATATTAATATGTTTGTTGTTACTATCATTTGTAGTTGATTCTATATATTGAATTTCCCTCTCTTTAATTTTTTCCGTATTATTCATCATAATGCTTTCAAATACTTCGAAAATTACCTTATACTCCATTAGTTGTAAATTGAGCTCTACAAAATTGCAACTCGGTATGCAAATCGAATTATTAACAAGAGTTTTATCAAATGTATTAGGAAATGAAATATTACCAGTTGGTAAGCCAAATGTTTTTGAAAAATTAATGATTGATTTTATATTAAAAGGTTCTACCTTAGCAAGTTCTGTATAGAGTCCCATTGCATTACCAAGATTATAAACTTCATAATAATCTACACTTTTATCATCTGCGACAATAACGGAATTTTTAATGTCCTTCACAATATCCTCTTCTTTTTGTAAATTTTGTAAATATGAAATGATTTCTTTGGCTGAAGTTTTCTCATACTTCGCAAGTCTTACAAGATCACTATAAAGTGGTGACTTGGATTTTGAAAAATATTTATGGCTGTTGAATTTGGATTGTTCGATAAAAGACTTATAGTCATAATACTTATTTTCAATGCTATTCAACTTATTTATGTTCTTATATTGCTTGTAATTATGGAAAACAACCACGGATTGGTCGTTATATATATCATATTCAAAAAGTAGGCTCATGACGTTTTTTCTCCTTTTTAATTTTGGGTCGTTGACTTACGTTAATTTTCGTTAACTTACGTTGTTTCAACATTACATATTTATATAAATAACCACATATAAAATCTAATAAAGGTGGTTAGTGATTGAAAAACATACAAATATCTAATAATATTTACTTAACAACATCAAGTTATAAATGATGTTGTTAGGATTATATCATTATGATTAGAACTTATCAATTTACAACATTAAATTTTGCATTTATGTTGTAAATTTGAATTAATGATTGAAAGGAGTGATTAGATGCAAAACATGGATGTAAGGATTGCAATCATTGAAGCAGGATTAAAATTCTGGCAAGTAGCTGATTGCTACGATTTACATGAAGGAAATTTCAGTAGGTTGTTAAGGAAGGAGCTAAGCGGAGATGAGAAAAAAAGAATTTTTGAAGCAATTGAACAAGCTAAAGAAAAATATAAAAAATCATAAGGAGTAGATGATAATGGATAAAAAATTTCAGCAAGCGGTCATTGAATTACGAGAATATGCCACGCACCTTTCCCTTTTATTTGAAGGCTAAAAGATTTGCCAGTGCTTGTTGGTGAAGCAAATGATAAGACAGGGAAAATTAAAAGCAGTAATAGTCTGTATAATGTACAGGCAACTTTAACAACAATTCATAGATTGCTATTTTACTCAATAGTAGACTTAGACCAAATACAACTGAAAATTTCTGATATTGCTCTTACATTTGAAGAGTTGGAAGAAAATAAAAAAGCGTTTGAAAATGATATTGATTAATTCCTGATTATTATTTAAGAAAGGAGCAAGTTGAATGAATATCAAATTTGAACCAATCAAACGAAATACACTTACTGTTTCTGAAACAGCAAAATATTTAGGCGTCTCGACTGATTTAATTTATTTATTGGTGCGGGAAGGAAAAATTATTCATTTTCGTCTTGGGAGACGCATTTTATTTAAGAAAGAAGAAATAGACAAGTGGGTGCAGTCCCAAATGGTTGGTGGTTTAGATGATGAACAATAATAAAAAAGGCGTGAATGTTGCAGCATCCACACCTTCACAAGAGAGCACTAACCTTAAGGCAGCATTAGCTTATTCCGAAATGCTTAACTGGTCAGTGTTTCCTATCCATTATAAAAGCAAAGTTCCCATTACGCAACATGGATTCAAGGATGCTACTACTGACGAAAACCAGTTAATCGAATGGTGGACAAGATATCCTCATGCAGGGATAGGTCTACCGACTGGAAAAATTAATAATCTGGTGGTGCTTGATGTAGATCCAAGAAATAATGGCATTTATTCACTAGATAGATTAATAGATGAATATGAGCCTTTTCCTTATACGGTTGAATGTCTAACAGGTGGTGGAGGAAATCATTATTATTTCAGATATGATGAACGAATCAAAAAAAGTCATATACCAGGTTTTGAAGGAATCGATATCCAGAGTGATGGAAAGTACGTTGTTTTACCACCAAGCACTCACCCTAGTGGAAGAAAATATTATTGGGAAGAATCTTCTAAACCAGTCGTAAATCCTATTGCAGATATGCCTAACTGGTTAATTGATCAGTTAAAACAAAATCAAACAAACACCAATTATAATGCAAGATCAATAGAAGATTATTTAATGATACTTCAAGGGGTTCCAGATGGTAATAGAAACAACAGTATGATGACGTTAATAGGCTATTTATTAGGAAAAGGGATTGATTATAGAGTTGCTTACATGCTAGTTCTGTTATGGAACGAAAATAACGATCCTCCCCTAGACAAAAACATAGTAACGAAAGCCTTTAACAACATATTAAGAAAAGAGGCTTCAAGGAGGCTGACTCATGATAGAGGAATTGGATCATGAAGCAGGGAGGGCAGCCCAACAACCAATAAAGAAGGAAGAGAAAACACAGTCTCAAAAATTAATTGAACTTACTTCTGATATGACGCTATTTTATGACGATCAGGGAGAATCATACGCAAAAATGAAAGTAGACAACCATTATGAAGTGTGGAATGTTGAATCCGAAACAATGGAACTTATGCTAATTGATCGTTATATGAATGCATATGAAAATAAAATTCCTTCCAAAAAAGGATTAAAAGAAGCAGTCCAAGTGTTAAAAGCCAAAGCTAGATTAAGAGGGAAAAAAGAAGTTATTCATACACGAATTGCTGAAACGGATGACGCCGCTTACATCGATTTATGTAATGGAAACTGGGAAGTAATCGAAATAAAAAAAGAGGGCTGGAAAGTTATATCCAGCCCACCAGTATACTTTAAGCGCTCAAAAACTATGAAAACTTTGCCAAAGCCAAATAGAAATGGCAAAATCGATCATTTAAAACCGTTTGTTAATTTCTCGGATAAATCTGATTTCAAATTAATTATAGCATGGTTGTTATCCACGTTAAAGGAGAATAGTCCCTTTCCAATATTAATTTTACAAGGTGAACAAGGGAGTGCAAAAAGCACAACTGCTAACATATTAAGGTCAATTATTGATCCATCCAGTTTGCCATTAAGAACATTTCCAAACGATGAAATGACGCTCGCTATCGCATCTAGTAATACATGGATACTTGCATATGACAATTTAAGTGGTCTTTCTAATAAAATGAGTGATGCACTTTGTAAAATGTCTACTGGCGGAGGAATAACAACAAGAACACTTTATACTACGAATGAGGAAACAGTCTTAAAAATAAAAAGACCATGTATTTTAAATGGTATTGATGATATAGGACAAAGACCTGATTTATTGGAACGTTCGATAGTCCTTACATTACCAAGCATAAAAGCAGAAAAAAGAACAGATGAAAAAACTTTTTGGAAAGATTTTAAAGATCAACATGCAAACATTTTAGGAGCGTTATGTGACGTTGTAAGTGGGACTTTAAGAGAGCTACCATACACAAAACTAAAAAGTAAGCCAAGGATGGCAGACTTTGCTTTGTGGATTACGGCAGCTGAAAAATCCCTTGATTGGGAAAGCGATTCTTTTATAGAAATTTACAAAGCAAATATGAGTAAAGCTATAGACCTGGGGTTGGAGTTAGATCCAATTGCAGTTGCAGTTCAGGAGTTAATGTCAGAAAGAAATGAATGGATTGCAACAACAACGGAAACATTAAATCAATTAAAATCTCATGCGGAAAAAGAAGTGATAATTTCGCCATCATGGCCAACTCCGAATAAATTAAAAGACAGATTAAGAAGAATTGCACCTTCATTAAGAACAAAGGGAATTGAATATGTTGAGTTACCTCGCAGTAGTAAAGGTGGGATGATAAAAATAAATAAATTTTAACCTACACAGCCTACATTGTCTTCATTCTTTATCCTTCAAAAGTGTATGTAGTGTAGGTAATGTAGGCAGGTTTCGACTTTAGAAAACTGTATGATTTCTAGAAATATACTTTTTAATTTTGGAAGAGGAAAAAATATATTGCTTATCTATTTGTCTGACAGAAATAATCATTAAAAAGTTTAATTTACCAACACTTTTAAAATAAAAGCTTATAATTTTGTCAGACAAATAGTCGCTAACTATAAAAATATAATTATGTCGGACAAAAACCTTTGAAAAACAAGTCTAACCATTGGTATTACAGTTTTGAGTGTGTCGGACAAAGAGGATATTCAATTTTTATCTAACACATTACTTTAAAAAGATGGTCTAGTGCTTGGTATGAAAGGACTATCCTAGTCTGACAAGGAGGTAATAAGAATATGGAAATCATATATAAAATGTTAAAGGATGTAGAACGATTGAGGCAAGATGTTATGCGAGAAATCAATGAAATTGGTGCTAATGATCAAACCACGAAAAAAACTACAGTTTATCCAATGGCAAAGATAGAACCGTTAATGGTTGAGGGCTATCCTGTTTTTCGATTTGGGTATGAAGGGTTGTTACCCATATTTATAGAAGATGATTATGAATATTTGTCGATGATTAGGAACTATTATTTCCGTGCAACGCTTGATAGTTACGATTTTAAAAGATTTAGGCTACCTGTTATGAAGGAAGTTGTTGTCATATTCGTTCAATATTTTCTAAATAAAAAAATCGGGGATTTGAATAATCGTAACAAAAAATATATCCAAGATGCAATACGACAGACAAGACTCTTTGGTGATGATGACTGGCAAAACGTTTGGAACATGGATATTGGTTTTTTGGATAACGAAAAAGATCACATTCAAGTGTATGTGGTCGAAAGAAAAAACCTATCATCTTTTATGGGTTACCTAATGAAATATCATGAAAAATTAAAGGATGGTACAAATTATTTGCCGACAAAAGCGGAATATGAAAAATATTTCGCTAACGAAAAATAAGATAAAAGCACACACTAATATTAATGGTAAAAAACTTTAATGTTGGATGTAAAAAAATTTTAATATTGGACTCCAACATTAAGCATTTTTTAGTTTATAACGTTGGTAGTCCAATATTAAGAGATGTTGGATAGAAAACATAGGATAAAAAGCAGTCATGTCATAGGTTATTAAAATAATTCTCAAATTGAGAAGTAAGTCATTTTACAATGAAGATTGTTGAAGCCATCTCGAATTCGTGGAGAGTTACTGGAAACAATCAGCCATTTTTCCGATATGACAAACCAAGGGGAGGTGATATTCGAAATGCACCCACAAAACAGTAGACAAGCACTACCCAAACAAGATATACAATTGTTATACCAGCTTTATAAATACCGTGCGTTAAGTACAGTTCAAGTCGCCAAAGTGATGAATTATAGCATTTGGACTGTGTACAAGAAAATCAGCCAATTAAGGGGGCAAGGTTATCTGTACAGTGAGCATATAAAAGGAAATTATATCCTAAATCAAGCTAGACAAGGAAATTATCACCGAATTAGTGGCAAGGGGATAAGTCTATTAAACCTATATGGTTATAAGGTCGATTATACAGCAGAAGAATTAAAAATATCGGTATATCGGGTTGCTTACTTACTGACAGTGAATGATTTGATTATTCCATTAGCCCAAAAAGGTTGGGGATACCAAGATAGTAGAGCAACGAAGAATCTTCTTTCTCTTAACCGTGGGGATATTGTACAAGGAATGTTGACAAGTCCTGATGAGGGAAAGGAGTATGCACTATATATCATTTTAAAAAAGGCAAGAAAAGACACCCTTGTTCGTCTTAAACAGGAAATTATTCGGCTTCCACTCGAAAGGATACTGGTCATCGCACGGGGCATTGATAGCTTCACCTCTATCGTAGACTCTTTTATGGATAAAGATAAATTGATCAAAGGTGAAGCAGTAAAGGTTCTTCCTTTGAAAATAGCACTTGCTCACTTGGCCATTTCCGATGGGGATGAAGAAAATTACAAACGCTATATTGAAAGCCTAGGTATAACCATCCTAGGAGATTCATCAAACAAAAATGAATTTGAATCAAACGTTCATTTTGACTATCTAATCGAATGCAACGGTGAAGAGATGTACCTTATGGACCTGTTAGGGAACGATTTGATGAAAATTGATGAACTAAGACATTATCGAAAAGAAGAATATGAACGTGATGGCAGAAAGGTACTTGTATTAACAAGTGGTGCTGAATTTCATAAGGATTTGCACCAACAACTGCTAGGTCATATGAACCATGTGGAATACCTTTTCGTAAACCTTAACGAAACCATTGCTTTTGCAAACGACCTTTCAAACAAAAACGTTTTTGGAGAAAGGGTAAAAGAGGTTTTGAAACGTAACAGAAACTGAACAAAAGGAGTTGTTCGAAGTGAGCGATTTATCATTTGATAAATTTATAACCAAACTAAAAAAACAGTATGAATATCTTCAAGATGGTGGAACAATTTATCGTCAACAAACGGCTAAATTATCTTTAGAAGTTGCTTTAAAAGTAAGAAAGGTAACTTTATTTTTAGATCCAGACGAATCGGAAAGAATCGTATCAAATTACCTTTCTGATTATGACCAAGAACGTAAAAATGATGTCTCCAAAATGCTTCGGATGATTGCTAAAAGTATCTATTTAGAAAAAACTACTCCTGATGAAGTAAAAGAGTATGTTAACAATAAAATGAAGAATAAAGCAATATTAAAAAGGCAGAAAAAGTAAAAAATGTCCCATCTGAATATTGGATAAAATTATTCAAATTGTTCATTATCTAGAAAAACACTCCGCCTTCATTCAAGGCGAAGGTCTTTATAATACCCAAAGGATTTGAAAGGAGGCGCATGATGGCATTTAAAGGCATACATTGGCGTGAATTGGCGGAACACTGGGGAATAAGACGAGAAACCAGAGAAATTACAGACGGAATCGTTTTCCCAGAAACCATTAAGAAAAAGATTACAGTTAATGCAAAGGTCGTTATTTTTGAAATCGATGACGAAGATGAACTTATTGCTGAGAAAATTAAACAGTATATATGGAATTATTTCGACATGGAAGATGCGAAGCTTGATGAGCAAATAAAACGGGATATGAAAGACTTTCTTTGTGCTCTCTGCAAAGATAAATATCATAACACACAAATGTACGAAGCTTTAGTAAATGTTGATGAGGATTACACCTTCATAAAATGGTTTACGCATAATTTAGAAAGCATGTGGACATAGTTAGGGGCTTGGTATACCCCAACTATGTCTATTTATTCTTTGGTTAATCAGATAATAAAATGGCATATTTAATCGACCAAATCCTTCTATTACTCTACAATCGCACCCGGTTGTGGAGTATTGAGATTAAATCCCTATCATGGTGTGTGATAAAGCATTAAAGCTACTTTAATTTCATTATTCTTATCATCAATAGTATGAAAGGTATAATTTGCCCATGATACATCTGATTTATTATTGTATTTAACGAAATTAGGATGTTTTTCTATGGTTTCTTTCGCCGTTTTTATTACACTGGAAAAATCCTTATTAGGTACGAACATAATAATTGCAGCTTTAGAATCTCTCCAGGTTAAGTATCCTAATAGCTGATCAATAGTTTTTAGCAAACCCTTTTGACCAGTCCAGAATTTACATTCTCCAACAAAAATATTACTTCCTTCATACCTGAGTAAAATATCTGTCTTCCCGCTTTTATTGAAGGTTTCCCCTGTTGCACTCCCTTCAAAGTTCGGCTCCAACATCATCAAGAAATGATCTCTTAGATCCTCTTCCCCTTTGTCTTTATATACTGAAGGTTTTCTTTCAAATTCTCTCCCCATATCGTTAATAATTTTTAATATTTCTATATATTCATCATTATTTAAAGTAGGTACCGGAGTATAGTCATGCTTATTCTGAATTGGTTTTATCTGAATCTTCTTTTTAACCTTGGGTGAAGGAACCGCAAAGGTAGTAGGGACATTTGACTACTTTCTAATCGGAACAATTAATCCCGAATGTTGTTTCCTTCTCTTTAATATTTGAGTTTTTCTGTCATTGAATAACCTTATGATAAGATCCTCTAGTCCATTATTATAACTATCTACATCTCTATTCACATTGTTAACCATATTAGATAGGCTATCTACGAATGCCTTGTACTCTATATTAATGTTTTCAACATCCTCATTAAATTGTATGTATCCCTTAATAATTTCCATCCCCCTAACCTCAGCACGAGGTGGAGAAAGTGTATAGGTAGAAGGTCTACACTTTAATAAATAGCTCTCTCCTTCAAAGGGAATATGAAAATAATAAACTTCTCTAGGGTATGTTTGCCCATCCCTTACAAAAAATGATTGGGGAAAATATTCTGCTCTAACTTGTTCTTCTCTCACAGTTGCTTCAGCTTCGCCAAATCTTAATACCAATGGCTCTATTTTAAACTTATCTTTAAGATACATTATATATTGTTCCTGCCCGACATTGAGAAGGTAGTCTTCCTCTTCTTCTAGTATAGTTTCCTTTACTTCTTTCTTCCTATTCTCAATAACTCTGTAAAGATCATTAGTATTAAAAAGCAATTCTCCGAACACCATACTTTAACCTCCACTCCTTATTTAATTTTCACTTCATATATTGTTTTACTGTGCAACAACAATCAGACATGCTATAATTTTTAATAATTTATTGTTCCTTTTTCCAGGCTCAACTCCCTGAGCAGGTTCAGGCCCTGGTCCAATCACACGCCCCAGTACAAAAAAATGAAAAGGGAGTGGTGTTTATGAAGAAACTATTTAAGACTAATCTAGGATTAAAATTAATCTTAAGTTTAATGATTTTGACAGTCGATATGTATAGCTTTGTGAATACCAGTGCTGGGGAGCCTGGAAAAAGGAATAAGTTCATTAACTGTTTGCCTCCCAGATAATTTTGGGTATTCGGATTATCATGTGGAATTAAAATTTGCTTGTATATGTTAAAATAGATTAAAGGATCAATTCAACAAAGTTTTTGTTCGACAAACGCGCCCATATTGTATAATAACATATAAAAAGTTGACCCCTTAATCAAATGGAGGATTAAGGGGTGGACTGTTATTAATCAAACAATTACTTTTTTACAGCATGGATGTAATGAATCGTTTCAAATGCTTTTAAATAATCCGAACGATCGCTAAAGAATTTATTATTTATAACATCGGGTGATAAATGTTCGTAAATAAGTAATCCTGCATCTTCTAACAATTTTTCTATTTCATCATAAGTAAAACATGATTTCATTGGTTCGCCACTAGCCGATGCCATTTGCACCATATTCTGAACTCGGTTAGACACTCCTTTTTCTTCAAATAGTTTATCATCTGCATAATCAAAAACGATGGAACTTCCCAATGGAATCTCTGCAAATAATTCTTTAATTAAATTAGAAATTTCCTCTTTTGTTAAGTAATAGGAAACACCTAAGAGACTATAAAAAGTTTTTTTGTTTGGTTGAAAACCCTCATCAATAAGGTTTTGCAGGATAATATCTTTGGTGAAATCCATTGGAACAAAGTGAAGGTTATCCGGAATTTGATAATTAGATTTAGCTAGCCTATTCCTTTTAAAGTCTTGTGTAGACGGATAATCAACTTCAAATATTTCCAACTTAGTGTCTAATTCTGGGTTCCGAAAACAAAATGTATCCAATCCAGCTCCTAGAATGACGTATTGTTCAGCTTCTAGTACTATCTCATGGAACAATACTTTTTCACAATAGGCAGCACGTGCTAATGGAGTTGGTGAGAGTTGGACTTGTGTAATCCATTTTAATATTTCATCGGGTTGATCTTGAAATTTTATAGCAATTTCGTGATTAAAAAATTGAATTCCTTGAATCATGTTTTTACGAATATCTTCAAATTCCTTTTGGGTAATTAAATCTTTTGCAATATAATCATCAAAAATCTTTGGTGTGTCATATTTACTGTGGTATGCTCGACCAAAAGCTGATATTAAGGAAGTTAAATTTGATTCGTTTTTCTCCATACATTGATCCCCCATATAACAAAAATAAGATCCCCCCCTGGCCAGGAGAATCTTATTATATACAAAAAATCAATAAATGTAAATTATAGCATAAATAAATTATTTTGTCAATAAAATCGACTTGTTTTTTAAATGTTATCGCATGAAAAAATCAAAAAATACAATATAACAGTCGGGCCCGATTGTGGAACAAACAGGATAGCACGTAGGAACCATAAAAAGGAGTAATATTCTTTTTTTACATTTAGTAGTTGGGGAATCAATCTTTTATTATTTTTCCACACTATTTTCCGATTACCCATAATTTTAAACTCTTAATACAGCATAATTAGCGTCCCTCTCTCATGCACATAATTGGGCAAATAAAAAAAGAGGATCTATTTTCAAAAGGCTGTCCTGTTTGATGGCTCTTTTGTTATTTTCATATTCATATTCTTTACACACGGTAAAATAAACTGATTAGCTTTAAAATCTATTATTTTCTACATTTACCACCGAAGCTCTATCTAGTAATGATGTAATCCTAATCAATAAAGTCTTATTAAAAGTTCGCACCGTTACTTTAAGCACATACATTTACAGCATCACCCAAAACTCAAGATCTTTTCTGTAGTAATCGTCCAATATGTAATATAAAAGTTCCTCCATACTCTACCCCGATTCAGGCACAGCGTTTATTCAACAACTGCGCCCGTTTATCGAAAGACGATACCCATTAATATTCCCCAAATCACTGTTCCGACTAACACCCAAACTGTTTCTGATCGCAAAAATGAATGTAATGCACTACTTTTTCTTGCAACTGCAATACTGCGTGTAACCTTTAAATTAATAGGCAAAAAGTATAAAGAAAAAATACAACTACCCGAAAATGAAATCCCTAAATAAATAAGAAATCGACTAGTGATTATATTATCGAGTGCATTCCCAACAAAAAATATCGGTATACCTACCCAAATAAAAAAAGTAGGAAATAATAATATCAAAGCTATTACAACTAGCATAAAGTTTTTCTTAAGAATATCCCTATATATATCGTAATAATAACCCATATACCCCCCTCGCCTCCTCCATTTAATGACCCTTTTGTTGAATAAGTCCTGTATAACTTACTAAAATTACAACGCATATATTTGTTTAAAAAAATTAATTGTATCTAACATTTCTACACAATATTCCGGGTACCTTACTCTTTTACTCTAGACATCATTTTTTTATGTACTTTTTTAATTCTTGATAAAAAGTTTCCCGTGTTCCTGCTAAAACAACAACAATGATTTCTCCATTTACATTTTCAGAAATGCGATATGCTAAACGGTATTGGGTCCCGCTATAACGAATATTGTATGTATAAAGTCCGGCTAGATCTCCTGTTTTGGGCTCTCCAATATAGGGATTCAGCCGGATTTGTTGTATTGCTTCATAAAATTGCTTTTTAAGTGATTTTTCCTTCAACTTTTTTAAATAGCGCTTGGCAGGGTTTAAATACGTAATGGGTAACATGATACATCACTCCCTTACGTCATCAAAAAGAGATTCTGTTTCTTCGTCACCTGTTTCCGTAGCTTGTTGGGCTGCTTGATCGGCTTCCTCAATTAAAGTTTCAATGGCTGGACGAATTTGTGCTTTTCTTTTTTTAAATTCCGTAAGAAGGAACTCCCCATCATACCCTTCTTGAATCAAATCTTTCAATATTTGTTCTGAAAAATCATCGTCTGTAGGAACAGGTCGTAGCACTATTTCATCGTCCCGCAGTTCACAAATAAGAGATTCCTTAATTCCTAATTTCTCAAAAAAGCGTTTGGGAATGGTGATTTGTCGTTTTTCAGATACGCTAATTCGTTTAGCTTCGGAAGGTTGAGATCCCATAATGTTCTCCCCTTTGTGCCTGTTATTCATTAAATCTATATTCATATCCATAGTATTCCCTTCTTTGATAAAATATACAAATTTCCTTGTTCTTTGTTTTTATGTTACCACTACTTCTAATAAAGTTACAAGGGGCAACTGCCTAATTATATAGTCTAACATCTATGAATATAACAAAATGATTATTATGTTAGATTCATAATCACCAATAATACCAATGAAAAACCTTATTTACAAAGGATTTTTCATTATTTTTAATAAAAAAAAGGATTTTCAATGCTACATATAGTATATTAATGTTAGATTGAATATGAACTTTTAAAGGTGATTGGGCATGGAAAATTCATTTTATGTAGGATGGGGAACTCTTGCCTTAATTAATGCAGGATTGGCTCAAGGGAAAAATCGAACAGGTCTCAATTGGTTTTTACTGTCCTTGTTATTAGGACCAATAGCGACGTTGATTTTATTATTTGTCGAAAAACGGCATGAGGAGTGAAGGGAGTGAAAAAAGGCCAAGGAGCGAATACGGTTGAACCAATTCGTGATCCAGAAAAGATTCGGGAAATGAAAGAGATTTTGTTACATCAATCCTATCGTAATTATTTTTTATTTACGTTTGGAATTAACTCTGGTCTTAGGGTAAGCGATATCTTACCTCTACGTGTAATGGATGTTCGTCACGCAGAACATTTACGAATACGCGAAAAAAAGACGAGGAACACTCGGAAAATCCCCATGACAGCTGCGTTACGCAATGAAATCGACAAATACATTCGTGGAATGGCTGATTCTGATTACCTGTTCCCATCACGGAAAGGGAGTAAGCCTATTACCCGTGAAACAGCATGGAAGATTATCAATGATGCAGCTAACATATGTGGAATTGAAGGTTCTATCGGGACACACTCTATGCGAAAAACCTTTGGATACCATTTTTATCAGCAAACAAAAGATATCGCCATGTTGCAACAGATCTTTGGTCATTCAGCCCCGTCTATTACACTCCGATACATTGGAATTAATGATGATATGGTCGATAAAGCACTTAAGGGTTTTTCATTATAAACCGATATTTTAAATGTACTTAAAATGATGGAGGTTAAGGAATGGATACAACATTATTATCACAAGTAAAATCTGTTCTGTTATCCTTTCCGCAATATTGGGAAGAAGATACTTTAATTAAAAGCAAAGTAATTGAGGACTTAAGAGATTATAAGGAAGAATTAATTGGTGGATTACTTTCAAATGAAACAATAAAAAAAGCCTATTCTTTAAATATAGATGGCAATAACATTTTTAAAATTGATGAATTTATCAGTATGTTACGTTACAAAAATTATTGGGAAAATAGCTATACAAAGTACAGCAATGAAATCGGTCTGACAAGTGATGGGAAATATCTGAAATACAATACAGACGTTGTACTCGACTTCCCGCATAAGGATTGTGTACTGGAAGGTGGCATGACAAAAGAGGATGTTGGTAAAAATGAGGTGTTTTACCACCAAGTATTGGCCAAAGAAGAGATTGATATTATGCTTTCCCCAAAAGTATTGACGAGTATTAAAAAATATGATGAAAACGGGGTGCATGAGGTTACCGAATTCAAGAACACGGACAATCTCATTATTAAAGGGAATAACCTAATTGCTTTACATACATTGAAAGAACGCTTTGCTGGAAAAGTAAAATTAATTTATATTGATCCGCCTTATAATACTGGGGGAGATAGTTTTAAATACAATGATCGTTTCAATCATTCAACTTGGCTTACTTTCATGAGGAATAGACTTATGATTGCTAAAGAAATGCTTCACGAGAAAGGTAGTATTTTTATACAGATCGATGATTTTGAGGATGCTTATTTAAAAGTATTAATGGATGATATATTTGGAAGAGAAAATTTTCGAAACAAAATAACCTGGAAAAGACGCGGGGGGAGTGCAAATCCTAGTAATAGGTTAAATAACGTTGTTGAATATATTTTGTGGTATGTGAAAGATGTTGACCTTTTTGACTATACACCAGTTTACTCTCTAAATGACGAAAATACTCAAAAGTATATTAAAGAGAGATTTAATAATATTGATGAAAACGGTAGGAAATATATGAAATCCCCTATTCAAAGCCCAAACTATCGTGAAAACCTTATATATGACTACAAAGGTTATAAAACACCTCCGAAAGGTTATTCTATTTCAAAAGAGGTAATGGAAAGATGGGATAGAGAGGGAAGATTAGCATTCCCAGACGATAAAAGTAAAAATATTAATAGAAAAATATATTTAGATGAGTATAAAGGACAACCAATCAATTCTTTATGGAATGATATTTATGTTATTAATCCTATGTCAAAAGAAAGAACTGAATTTAGTAGCGGACAAAAACCAGAAACTTTAATACAAAGAATTATTCAGATGGTAACAAAAGAAAATGATATTATATTAGATTTCCATATGGGATCTGGAACTACACAGTCAGTAGCGATGAAAATGAAGCGACAATTTATTGGTGTTGAACAAATGGATTATATAAACACTATAACCGTACCACGGCTAAAAAATGTAATTAACGGGGATCAAGGTGGAATATCAAAAGAAGTTAATTGGCAAGGTGGAGGAAGCTTTATCTATGCTGAATTGTACGAACTAAACCAACAATTCATAAGCAAAATTCAACAAATCCAGTCCGATGATGAAATCAAAACTATTATTGATGAAATTAAAAATTCAGCATTTCTCGATTTTAAGGTGAACATTGAAAAAGTAACAAGTGATGAAGAACACTTTGCTTCACTTTCTTTAGCAGAAAAGAAAGACATTCTAATAAAAGCATTGGACGCTAACCAGATGTATTTAAGCTATTCAGAGATTGATGATTCCCAATATGAAATACCCGAAACAGTCAAACAGTTTAACCATTCTTTTTACAATCGTGGTGATAAATCATGACGAATGAAATATTACACAGTCAAATTGAAGATCGATTTAATAGTATTTTTGAAACACCGCCTGATGTGCCCCAATATATTTATGATAATGTTAGTCATGAATTAAGGCCTTATCAAGAACAGGCGCTACGCCAATTTATTTATACACAACGATCGGATACAGCTGATGTTGCTTTTAACCATCTTTTGTTCCATATGGCAACAGGTTCAGGGAAAACATTGGTATTAGCTGCAACCATTCTTTATTTATATAAGGAACATGGTCACAAAAACTTTATTTTCTTTGTAAACAGCGACGCTATTATCAAAAAAACCTATGATAATCTAACTAATGTGAGTTCTTCCAAATACCTTTTTGATAAAGAAGGTATTGTCATTGATGGCAACCATGTATCTATTCAGGTAGTGGATACATTTCCATTCAACCCTGCGGGAAACACTATTTACTTAAAACTTACTACGATCCAAAAGTTACATATAGATTTGACCAACCCAAGAGAAAATGGGCTGACGTATGAGGCACTAGAAGGAATTAAACTTGTACTTTTAGCGGATGAGGCTCACCATATCAATGTCTTAACGAGAAGTGACAAAAGAAATTTAACAACTAAAGAAGCTCAGGAGAGAACATGGGAACACACAGTAAACAGGTTGCTACGCCTTCATCCAGCCAATCGCTTAATTGAATATACGGCAACTATTGACTTAAACAATGACTCATTATTTCACAAATACCATAATAAGATTGTTTATCAATACGATCTAAAGAGATTTATGAACGATGGCTATTCAAAAAATGTTGTATTACTACGTGCCAATGAAGACGATAACCAAAAAATGTTACATGCCATGCTGTTAAGTCAGTATCGTAAATATATTGCTAAGGAAAATGATATTGATTTGAAACCGATTATCCTGTTCAAGTCGAATAAGATTGCCATTTCCAAAGAAGCTAATGCAGCGTTTTTCAATATTGTAGATGAACTAACTGTCAGCAAACTACAACAAGTGATCGAACATGGTCTGTCAGTCCATCAGAATAAAGGTAGTATTTGGAATCAAATGTTCCAATATTATGGTCGACAAGAATTAACAAAAATTGTTCAAGATCTTCAATGGGATTTTACTGAACAGACTACAATCAATGCCAATGACAGCTCTTTCTTATCAGAAGAAAATGCTTTGCGTTTAAACACATTGGAAGATATGAATAACCCGATTCGTACCATTTTTGCAGTGGCAAAGCTAAATGAGGGCTGGGATGTATTAAACCTCTTTGATATTGTCCGTATCAGTGAAGGGGCTTCTAACACCAAAACAACAACCGATAGTGAAGCGCAATTGATTGGACGAGGGGCAAGATATTATCCGTTTGAACACAAAGGGGAACAATCATTTATTCGGCGTTTTGACTTGTCTCCAAGTAATTTGAAAGCTATTGAAACGCTGCATTATCACACAATAAATGAAAATGCCTATATCAAGAACTTGGAGAAATCATTAAAAGCGGCGAATATTCAGGTGAAAGAGGATCAATTTGATCGCTTGGAAGCAAAGGTTAAACCTAAAATCCGTAAAGCGGACTGGTTTCGACATGGGAAAATATATATCAATAAAGTAGTTCCAACTACGTCTGAGGATTATCAATCTTTTCAGGACTATAATATCTATCCAGTGTATGAAACTGATTATGAAAAATCTGTTGAACAGAGATATGGTTCTAAACAGGAAGTCATTACTAGCATAAGGAGTCATGTTCAGCCATTAAAAATAGATAAGAGACTCCTGCAAAAAGCAATTCAACGGAATAAGTTTTTTCATTTTCATAACTTGAAAGAATATGTCCCAAGCATTTCAGGCATGAAAGAATTTATCGAAAGTCCTGATTTTCTAGGGGGATTATCCATTCAGGTATCGCTTCCGATAAACCTTACTATTGATGAATTTTCACGCCATCAGCAATTGAAGGTTATTGAGAAATTTCTTGGTTATGCAGAAAAAAATATCCGTTCCAATTATATGAAAGAAAAAGGAACACCGGTATTCGAAGGAGTAGCTTTTCCTGAACTAATCAACGATTACGTTGTAGAAATGAGTAAAATTAATAACAAAGTTACTGATTTTGACGAATTCAAAAACCGAAGAAATATGCGTGAATATGATTGGTACATTTATAACCAGGCAATTGTGAATGGACTAGAAAGCAGTTTCATTGATTTTATCAATGACTATATTGAGCAATTAAAAGAGAAATACACGGATGTTTACCTCATCCGTAATGAGCGGAAAGTGAAAATTGTGGAAATCAATGGAACACGGGGATTTATGCCAGATTTTTTGCTGTATTTAAAGGATGACAACTGTACATATCAAGTCTTTTTAGAGCCTAAAGGTAAACATCTTTATGATAAGGATCAATGGAAACAGGATTTTATCATGTCGCTGAACGATAACCCAGATGTTGAGATACTGAGTGAAAACGAAGAAATAAGACTTATTGGAATTCGATTTTATTCAGATGAACCAGATCTAAAACAAGCTTTTAAGGAAGACTTTACAGAAATGTTAATTGGACAAGAAAAATAATATTTTTAGCAAAGTCCACTCTTTTTGGCAGGAGAGTGGGCTTTTTCCTATTATGAAGTGCCATAGGGGTTAATTCACTTAAAATTATTTAATCAGCATGAACATGACTAACATTTACCAACAAGATCATTGTACAGATCCTCATCTTCTAACCAGAATTTATAACCTTCATTTTCTTGTAGTACTTAACAAGATTTATTTCGATTATAATAACGCTCCTTTGCTTTGTCGATAATCTGGTCAATTTCATACTTATAATTTTGTACTTCTTCTTTGGTTGAAGCACCCATTATTTTTTTATTCAAACGGTGAACTTGTTCTAATTCCTTATCTGACATGACATCTTTAACTCGTTTTTCCATGATTAGATTTCCCTCTCGTTTTCAACTAGTTCCTCTAAACACAATTCAATTGCTTCCCTAATATTTTCAGTTGCTTCTAGTAACGTTTTCCCTTGAGAATAACAACCATCAAAATCGGAACATGTTGCTATAAAATAGCCATCTTCATCATGTTCATACGACACATTTATCCTTCTTTTCCATTTTTTTCGAAAATAACGATCTTTTGCTTTCTCAATCAGGTTTTCTATATCCTTGTTGTAAAAATTTCGTTTCATCTTCGTTGCTGATGTTAAAACAGCATAATTTAATTCCTCAAATTCTTCCAGTTCATCATCAGTCATTACATCTTTAACTCTTATCGGCTTCATGTGATAAACACACTCCATTTACATTTCTTTAAATTTATTATAGTTCAGCAATATGTAAAACGATATAAAAATGCAGACTAGGGAAAAATCTAATTTATTTTATCAGCAGGACGCGGATTTAAACCCATTTCCGCAACAATTTATATTCAAATGGTCAATAAAGTTATTATTCGCCAGATAGCAAAAGTTTAAGTTGCCTGATACGTTTTCATGTGTGGAGATCGTGAATGATCGATCTCCACACTATGATTGTTTCTTTTTCCATTTATAATAAACACCGACACCTATTCCCAAAATTAAAACGCTAATTAAAGCAATTACGAAAAACTTGTTTCCAGAACTGGATTCTTCATCTTCATCATCCATTACTGTTGTTTCGACAACTTCCTCGTCCGTTTCTTCTTCTTTTTCTTCTTCATCCTCTGATTCTTCAAATCCTAATTGTTTAGCCTCATCTTCTGATATTTCTTGTTCTACTTCCTTACCTTCATCATTTTTTACAACTGCAACAAACTTATCTCCGTCTTTTTTAATTTCTGCTTTTTTGTCCTTTAATTCTGTAATTGTTAATTTTGTAGATTGCTTGTTATTATTTTGTTTATCATCAGCTTTTGCAACACTTTTTGTATCTTGTTTTGTATTTGTCGAAGGTGTTGACTTATTTGTTTCCTTTTTAGAATCTGTATTAGGTTTAGTTGGCTTTGGATCAGGCTTCGGTTGCGGTTTCGGTTGTGGTTTTGGCTCAGGCTTCGGTTCTGGTTTTGGATCTGCTGGTTTAGGTTTCGGGTTAGGCTTTGGCTCTGGTTTTGGTTCAGGTTTTGGTTCTTGTTTTAAAGGAATCGTTGTCACCGTTAGATTATGATAGCCTTTTCCACTAATAAGAACTTTTACGACTTCTCCGTTTTTTACTACTTTTGTTGTAGGACCAATTATCATAAATTCTGAACCATATTCTCCAAATACAGAACCTTTACACGCACCAGTAGCATCTGCATGGTTATATCCACTTTTATGTTTATTTGCATCAATGGTAATAGAACAATTCCCTACAACTTCTGCATGTGCTGAACCACTAGGTAAAATCATAGCAATCACTAAACCTAGCATCATCATTCCTGTCAATAGTTTTTTAAACATAATTATCCTCTCCCTTTTGTTCCTGCATTTTTTGTTTAACGCTTTCTGAATCTACAATAACGTGAACAGTTGTTGCCTTCCTATAAATCACCAAAAGTTATAAGTGGCAATAATTAATCCAAACACGAAATTAAAAATAAGTTGTGCTTGATTTACCTGAACAAATAAATCTTTGAACATCAGGTATGGCAATGACACAATGACTAACAATAGACTAATTCCAAATAGAATTGCTCTTTTAAAAACAGTCATTTCCTTTGTTCACCCCCATACCTCCCAAATAAACGGATAACCATTCTGTTATGACTCAACACTCCTACAAAGGCAATAAACATAACGACAGGTCTTAAAATAAAGTTCAAGAAAAGAAAGGGAATCATTACAATTTCACATATAATTAGTGGTATTGCTGTTCTTGGTGCATATAAAAGTAAAATAGGACTACCAAATAAAAGCCCAATCAACAAAGCTATTACCATTGACTTCTTTTTTGGGATTTCTCCTGTTTCCCTGTATTCTTGCAACATCTTTCTCTCATTAAATACATCAAACAAAACCCTTGCCCCATAACCGACAGCGACTCCATAAGCAGTTTTACGAACGGTTTTTCTACCAAAGCTCCCCATTATTTTCAATCCTTTATTAAATACTAGAAGTAACCTTGATCTTATCATTGAAAATCTTCAAAACTAGATATAGTGATAAAAAGGGTCGAAAATCACTATATTTAGTGAATTGTGTAATTGTGTAATTGTGCTATACGTGATATAATTTAATCAATAATATTTTCAAAGGAGGGAAAGCAAAATGTCAAAACCAAATAAGGAAGGAAAGAAACAAGAGTATAAAACCGTACGGATATACCCAAAAGATTACGTTAGGTTAAGAAGGCTTTCCTTCTCCCAGGACAAGCCAATTGTCCGACTCATTTCAGAAGCTATCGAATTACTAGAAAAGAAGTACGGAAAAAATTATGACACTTATGACTTGAATGAAGATTAGTAAAGAAGATAATGACACTATCCTTTTTATCGGTAGTAAGTTTCCTTATTTAAATTCATATGCTTATAAGCAGAGTAGGTCATTTAATCAATAAACAAGTATCAATGTATAATTTAAATAAGAAGTTGTAAGCGGTACCACTAAAATTATAAAGTGAAGAATGATAACAATTTAAGAAATAATAGAGTTTGTGGTCGTCGATTATTGTACAAGTGAATGGGGGCGAGGGGTTTTGGATATTGTCGAAACAAGGTTTGGAAAAAACAAATTTTCTGGCTATCAAGTTGATTCTGAGTATCAAGAATCAGATGTTATAGTATCTAGCTGGAGTAACGGAATACATGAGGTTGTTTCAAAAGGGACAGGTAGCTCTGGATTGAGAGCACCTCAATTTGGAGCATTATGTTCGATACGCTCGCATTGGACTGTTAGTAAAAGCGCTGCAACAATTGTTATGCCTACAGGAACAGGAAAAAGTGAGACAATGCTAGCTACTATTGTCACTGAAAAGATTCCTAAATCGTTAATTATCGTTCCTTCTAATTTATTGAGAAGTCAAATTTATGAGAAGGCTAAATCATTTGGCATTCTATATGAAATCGGTATGCTTAGTTCAGAAATTATACCACCTAATGTTTTTCTGCTTGGGGAAGGTATTAAAGAGAAAGAAAAATTTGAGGAAATTGTTATGAGGTCTAATGTAATAATTACCACTATGACGCTGGCCTCAAGAATGTCTCAACAATTTATTTCATTTTTATCTGATAATATAGATGTGCTTTTCGTTGATGAAGCACATCACGTTAGTTCCAAAACATGGTCGTCCTTCAAAGAGTCGTTTAATAATAATAGAATTTTACAATTTACAGCGACACCTTTTAGAGAAGATGGTAAAAAAATCGATGGTAATATATTGTATAATTTCCCCCTTCGGTTAGCTCAAGAACAGGGATATTTTAAAGAGATAGATTTTGTTCCTATTGAGGAATTTGATGAAAGAAAAGTTGATTTATCTATCGCAAGAAAAGCTATCCACGTATTGGGGAAAGATATAGGAGAGGGGTATCAACATATATTACTCGTCAGAGCCAATAAAGTAAAGCGGGCAGAGGAATTATTCTCGGAAGTCTACCAAAAATTCTATAAGAGGTTTAATCCTGTATTAATTACTAGTAAGCAAACTACTCGTGAAAAACAAGAAAGAATGAAATTATTGCAAAATTATTCATCAAAAATTGTGGTGTGTGTTGATATGTTTGGTGAGGGGATTGACATCCCTAACCTTAAAATTGCCGCAATCCATGACAAGTACAAATCAATGCCTATAACGCTACAATTTATTGGTCGTTTTGCTAGAAGTAAAAATGGATTAGGAAACGCAAAATTAATTACTAATATCGCAGATGATAATATAGCAGAATCCTTACAAGACTTATATGATAAAGATGCGGATTGGAATAAGCTTTTACCTAGAAAATCAAATGAATACATTGATAAAGAAGTTTCTTTGCAAAGGTTAATTGATGGATTTAACAGTAATGAGCTAGAAGACATCAGTTTGATACAAATGAAACCAAAGGTTAGTATGGTTGCATATCAAATTGATGATAAGGTATGGGATTGGAAAAATTGGGAGAGTGTATTTGATCCAGACCAATGTAGGTGTTACGTCAATGAGGAAGAAAAGATTTTAATAATTATTGAACCTAGAGAAGTAAATGTTAGGTGGACTACCCAACAAAATCTAAATAATTTAGAATGGAATTTTTACCTGGTTTATTGGAATGTCAAGAAAAAGTCGGCTTTTTTAAATGCATCTGATTTATCCAAAGGTTTTAAACTACTAAAAAATATCTTTCTCACGGAACCAACCACTATTAATAATGAGCAAGTATTTAAATGCTTACACGGGATAAAAAGGTTATCGTTAGGTACAGTTGGTTTAAATAGCGGAATTGATGGGCCTATCAGATATAAAATGTTTGCAGGGATTGATGTAGCAGAAGGAATTTCTGAATCAAACAAAGCAAACAGTTACAAATCAAATGTTTTTGGGCATGGATATGACGGCAACGGTAAGGTAAGTATCGGATGCTCGTATAAGGGGACTATTTGGTCAAGGTGGGTTGAAAGTATAGATTATTGGAAAAGTTGGTGTAATCAAATTTTAGATAAACTTTTAGATCCTACTATTGATGTAAAGGATATTATGGAAGGTGTATTAGTTCCAGAAGTAATAGACCAAATTCCAGAAAAACATCCTTACAGAATAGACTGGCCGAATGACTTAGAATTTGAAACAGATCGTAAAATAACTTTATCAAATATTACGGGCGAGTACGATATATCCAATGTTGATATATTGCTGGATGAAGTACAAAAATCTCAGGGGATAATCCATTTTTCAGTAGGAAATGAATATTTTAAAGAAAGATTTAGTTTTGAAATAGAATCCAAAAAAACTACATTTAAATCTAAGGGGAACGTAACTACTGAAATAAAAATTGGAAATGGCACATTTGTTAGATTACCAGATTTCTTTCAAAATAATTCCCCTACAATCTGGTTTGTGGACGGTTCTTCTATTCAAGGTAATATTTTGGTTGAATTGAAGAAAGAAGGATTGACTGAATTTCCCAATTCCTCTATTCATTATTGGGATTGGGAAAGTTTAGGCGTAGATATAAAAGTTGAATCACAACGTGATCAGAAAACTTATGATATAAGAGAAAATTCGATTCAATATAATGTAATTAGAGAATTAAATGGAACTGGTGATTATAGCATAATATTTGATGATGATGGAGCTGGAGAAATTGCAGACATTGTTGCTATTGCTGAACAGGAAAAATCCATTCGTATTGACTTTTTCCATTGTAAGTACTCACACAGAAAAAAACCCGGTTCACGAGTTGGGGATTTATACGAAGTTTGTGGACAAGCGGATAAATCAGTTTTCTGGAAGCAAGATCCTATAGGTATGATTGGTCGAATGATCCACAGAGAAAACCTTCGTATTAGAGAAAATAAGCCATCGAGATTTGAAAAAGGTGACATTACAGCATTAAAAGCAATAAAAAATAAACTCTTAATACAACCATCAGAACTGCATATTATGATCGTCCAGCCTGGTGTCAATGGAGCAGAAATTACTAAAGAAATGCATAGTATATTGTCCACTTCACATTCGTATTGTCTCGATACATTTTCAGTTCCCCTGAAGTTAATTTGTAGTAAGTAAAAAAAGAGAGCAATACGAATTTAAATTTATCAATAGTTTGTGTAACTTAGACTTTGTGTCTCACTTATTTGTAAAAGTTAAAAAAGGTGATGAAAAATGGGTATAATAAATTTTATTAAAAAGCTAGTTGCGACAGAGCCAAACAGTACTAAAAGTGGCGCAACAAATGAGAAATTCAAATCAAAAATGAACCCGATTAGCAAGGATTACTTAATTCCCGTTAGAAAGAATAAGTTCCAACAACATCCCGCAGAAAAAAACCAAGCTGAACAACAATCCTCATGGAACGAGTTCTTCTCAACTTCTAAGACTGATCCTAAGCTAATTGGTTTTAATAAACGTTCTCGTAGAAAATATAAATACTTATATCACGATAACAATACATTAGTTGTTGAGGCAGCAAAAGCAATTGAAATTGTCACCCGAGATCAAATAAAAAAAATACCTTTAAAAGGGACAAGTTTTGAAGGCTTAAATGCCGTTTGTGCCAACCCATCAGGAGCAATTTTAACAAAGAAAGAAACTGTTGCCTTTATTAATTTCGACACCAACCATGGGTACCGTTTTGAATTTAATTGGCAGGCCTTCACATTTGCGATAGGCTATGACTACTGGCTGATAGGAACAAGAGAAAGTTATGAAGGACCCGGGGAGTTATATTGCTTCAATCTGGATGGTTCTTTAAAATGGGCAACAGGATTCAAAGAACAAATAGATTCCATATTTGGTAGAATTTCATTCATGCCATATTTACTTGATGTCTCCTCAGATTCTACGGATATCTTTGTCGGCAGTATGGATAGACTTTATCGTTTAGATACTGATGGTAATTTAAGAGCTCGCATGGCGATCTCAGATATAAAAGAAAAAGAGCTTAAAGAAAAACATAAGCAATTAGAGAAGGAAATATCCATAAAACCAAAATCGGAAGAAGAAGCAATCAATATGATCGCAAAGAAAATGGCAGCTGACTTTATGGCAGGATTCGAACGTATGAGTATAAATTCCCCATTCTCCAATTTTGCTCACGATCCAGAAACGGATATGGTATTTATCCTCGAACAAGAAGGGCGTATATCTGCATGGAATGAAAACGGACAAATGCAGTGGATCAATACTTTCAAAAATAAAGGGAGATACCTTGATTGGCTAGATGGTAAACTTATTGCTTCGTTTGAAACTGGGGAGACATTCTGGCTGGACAAAAACGGTCAATTCTTGTACGGAGCACAACTACCTATGCAAGCGGCAACCATTGCTGTAATCCCAAACCAAGAAAAATACCTTATTGTAAACAAAGACAATCGTCTTTATGAACTAGATAAAAAGACGGGGGAATTAATTAAAGGTTCAGAAGGGCACCCAGGGATGAAGTTATTTACGTTCCAAGGCCAAAATGTTTTCTTTGATGGAGAAAACGGTAAACAAGGGTATTTTTGGTTAGCACCAATAGGTCATCAATGGAAACACTTTGAAACAACAACAGTTGCTGATAATCAAACTAATATATCTAATGAAAATCAAGTTGCTCCTGAGATTATAGAAACGAAGAAATTTAAGAAAGAGTGGCAATTAAAGAGTAAAAAGGACTGGTTCGGAAATAGACTTATTGATTTTAAAAACGAACGGATCTATGTTGTAGATCGAGAAGAAAGAAAATCAACTAAAGAGATGGTAGAATTATCTGACAGAGAACGACAGAAGGAGTACAGAAGCCACAATCTTATTTGTTTTGATTTCAATCAAAACGAACTTTGGAAAAAACATTTGTATTCATCTATGCACACGTTATATTTATCACCTAATGGTGAGACTATTTTTACGAGCATTCCAAGCAAAGAAGAAATCACTTATTTACCTGGTTATATGCTTTTGTTTTCTAAAGATGGGCAAGACTTAGGTAAAATCAAAGTGCCCGCGCATGGATATCATTTGGATTTTATAGCAGAAGATAAAGCAATCGTTAACTTTTCGGCTGATCGAGGGCAAGATCGTATTACAGGTTTATTAAAACGGGAATCAGAAAAGTGGTCCTTAGTCAAGGATTATGATCCTAAAATGAATGAAAGCCCATTTGGAAAAGGAATAAATGATTTCAATGGTAATCATTACACGTTAAAAAGAGTTGATAAAAAGAAATACAACATAAAAATAAACGATTTAGAAAAGGAATTAAATTTTTCCGCCGCTCTTTATGAGGCTTACGAAGCAAAAGATTGCCTCATTGTACGTGCAGGCAATCGTTCCATTGAATTTTATAATCAATCACTAGAAAAAACACTACAAATTAAAGAGAAACAAAATATTCTTAGTATTATCCCAAGTGATAACACTTTCATGGTAATTCTTAAAGGAGAAGTTAGAGGATACAATTATGATGGTGAATTGATGTGGAAATTTAGTGGGATGCCAAAAAGCTATGGTGCTCGTGGCTATTGGATGCCATCTAAGCAATGTTTCATTTGGATTGATCGCAATAACATGGAATCTTTAGTAGCAACTATCACAGAAGATGGTAAAATTCTAAACAGTCACTCTTTCGACCAAAAAGAATACCATAGGGAAATTAAGGTTTCTCAACGGGATGAATGCTTTGTAGCCCAAACAAATGCAACGATCGAATGCTATAACTTTTAAAGTGCATACCTGTATTAATAGCACACTCTTTCTACTCTATTTTAAGAGTTTTTTTATTACGTGATCTACTTTACGGGTTTAAATGTTACCCACTAATCATTGATAGAAGGTAATAATCTGATTGAATGATTATTGATCTTAAATAACTATTGTAATTTTAGTTGAGTATTCGGATTATCGTGTGAAAAAAATATTATGGGTAACTAACTTCGGAAGGATAGTTTATAGAATCTTTTTCTTCAACAAACGGGCCATTTAGTGGAATAAGGTATATAAAATGATTTTTGACTTTTTATAACAAGCCAGATATAATATATATTGTAAATTAAATTCGTTTTGAGGAGGATTATTAAAAAATGACACACGCTATGAGATTACGATTCCCAACTTTGAACCAGTAATTAAATACGTTCAAAGCCTCTGTTTGTGAAACAGAGTAAACGGGATTAGTCTGTCCTTTTTTAATAATCTTCATTGCATACATGAAAAAGTCATCCATCCATCTAATACGAACAGTTTTTCCACTTACTTTATTAATTATAGTGGTGTTCGTACTACCTATGAGAGATAAAAATATGTAATGTGTAGAAAGGCAGCTTCTTCTGCCTTTCTTTTTTTGTCAAATAATCATCACCTTGCTTTACTCTACGCCAAAGGTAGGTTTATTTGTTGACGGATTGATTAACAGTCCCCTAATGGAATAAGGATAGGTCTCTTTCCCTTTACTCTCAAGTCACAAGCAGATGCTTGTGATTTTTTTATTTGTGAAAGGAAGTGGAATCATGGCCAATAAAGAAAAAAGTGCTGAAATGGTGAGCGAAAATGTGGAAGTGTTTAGATGTCCGATTTGTCATTTTCCAGTAAAGGTTTTTGGCTTAAAAAGCCTCGTTTGTCCCAACAATCATACGTTTGATTTTGCAAAACAGGGTTATGTCAACATGATGACTCGCCCTTCAAGTAGTCATTACGACAAAAAGTTATTTGAAGCAAGGCAAAAAATAATTATGAAAAGTAACTTATACACATTCTTGCATGAGAAAATTTCAGAAGTGATTGGGAAGTATTTGGATGCTTCTCATGCTCCAGCTGTCATTCTTGATGCTGGATGTGGTGAGGGTTCTCATTTACAAAGGATTTTAGAGGAATGCAATAATGATTCGATAACTGCTATTGGGTTGGATATTTCAAAGGAAGGTATCGTGATGGCTGCTAAAAATTATCAAAGCCCCATTTGGCTTGTCGGTGATTTAGCAAACGCACCCTTGGAAGATCAATCATACCAAGTTGTTTTGAATGTCCTTTCACCAGCAAATTATATGGAATTCAAAAGAATATTGACTTCGGATGGTCTCATTATTAAAGTTGTTCCTCGCTCCAACTACCTAAAGGAACTGCGAGAAGCCCTTTTCATTGATAAAAACAAAAGAGATTATGACAATGATGAAATTGTATCGCTTTTCAAGCAACATTTTCATCTGGAAAAATATTTCAAGCTAAGCTATGTCAAAGAATTAAGTCAAACAGAGTTAATGAATCTCGTTCAAATGACTCCACTTGCTTGGAAGTCGGAAAAAGAACAAATTGATACATTTATAAAACAGAATTCTGTTGGGGTAACCGTTGATCTAGATATTTTGGTTGGGTATAAGCGAAAGAAAAGAGGTGGAAAGTGATGAAAAACGTATGTATTGAATTGGAAAACGTCGAGATTTCATTTTTAGATCGAGTAGTGTTAAGTATCCCACGGCTTGCTGTCCACCAATTTGAGCGTATCGGTATTGTTGGTAAGAATGGAGCGGGTAAGAGTACACTCCTAAAACTTCTAGCAGGTCAAATAACACCAGATCACGGAGATGTGAAACGATTTACTGATTTTGCTTATTTTGATCAATTGGACTCAACGGATGATCAACATGCTGATTATGATTTAATAGGAAAGCTGTCTATACCGAAAACGAACCTTGAAAACTTTAGCGGTGGCGAACAGACAAGGCTGAAGCTTGCAAGTCTTTTTTCAAATTATCATGAAGGTTTGTTGATAGATGAGCCAACGACCCATCTAGATGAAACAGGGAGACAGTTTTTGCTAGATGAATTGGCCTACTACTACGGCGCGCTTGTACTTGTCAGTCATGACCGGTATGTATTGGATCAGCTGGTATCGAAAATTTGGGAGATAGAGGATGGAAGCGTAACGGAATATACAGGGAATTATTCCGATTACGTGGAACAAAAGGAACTATCCAAAAAACAGCAGCAAGAGCAGCATGAAAAGTATTTGAAAGAGAAATCACGATTGATGAAGGCCGCTGAGGTAAAAATGAAGAAGGCTGATAAGGTGACACAAGCAAGTAAGCGTGTTACGAAGAAAGATGCAAAAGCCAAAGCGAATAAAATGTTCATGACAAAATCCAAGGACACAAGCCAAAAGGGAATTCAAAGAGCAGCAAAAGCACTTGAGCAGAGAGTGGAACAGTTGGAAGAGGTTGAAGCACCCAAAGCAGAAAACATCATTCGCTTTCAACAGCCACAATTCCTTCAACTACACAATAAGTTTCCGATCATGGCAGACCAGTTAACGTTGAAAGCTGGTGATAAAGTCCTTCTCGAAAATGCAAGCTTCCAGTTCCCATTGGGGAGAACCATTGCCATTACGGGAAAAAACGGTTCGGGGAAAACAACATTACTTCATCATATTTTACAAAAGGGCGAAGGGCTTACAATTTCTCCGAAGGCTGTCTTTGGAGCCTATGAACAGATGGATTATCAATTTACGGAAGATAAGACCGTACTAGGATATATGAAGGAAAAAACCGATGATCGTGAAAGTAAAGTTCGCTCTGTTCTCGACAAAATGGAATTTAAAGGTAATGATTTAAAAAAGAATGTCCGCCATTTAAGTGGTGGAGAAGCCATTCGACTTGTGCTGTGCCACCTTTTCTTAGGAAGATATAATATTCTAGTTTTGGATGAACCAACCAACTTTCTGGACGTTTTTTGTATTGAAGCGTTAGAACAATTTTTGCAGGGGTACGAAGGAACAGTGCTTCTTGTATCACATGATCGAACTTTTATTGACCGAGTTTCCGATGATGTATATGTGCTGGCGAATCAAAAATTGGAGTTAAGAGACTAATAATGAAAAAGCAGGATAATCCTGCTTTTTCATAGAACTTATTTAAAATAGCTAACCTGGAGTATGGCTACGATTTATAGGCCCACTGTGATCAATCGATATTATATTTTGTGCCACAAACGGGCGCGATTGTGGAAGAACAGAAAAGTTTCGGAAATTGGAATAGAGAATTCCACACGATATTTCGAATACCGTTTTAGTTAAAGGGTGCTTCAGTGAAATAAAGGAGCATAAAAAGAACATCTCCATACATTTCTACCCTATTTATTATTTTTGATCATTTTTTCAGGGGCTTATTAGGGGCTTAATTTCATCATTAGGGGCTTAATTTCATCCCAGCCAATAAAATGGATCACATGATAAATGCTGTTATATCAATGTTTATCGCACTTAATCCTAATTGATAAAACGAATTAATGGAAATGGTAAGGTGGGGGTCAGCGGTTCAAGTCCGCTTGGAAGCTCTCTTATAAACGTTGATATCATAGGCTTTTACTCCATTAAGGGTAGAAGCCTATATTTTTTTGTGGCGTTTTTGCTGATATTTTGTCGACCAATTGCTTGTTTTAAATATTTTTTATTAGTTTTTATTGGTTTTTAACATCATTTAATTGCAAAATATCGTCTAACTGTTCGGAGACAAAAGGTAGGTGGGCATACTTTTAAGATAACCAAAACTGATATGAAACACATGCTAGAAAGACACACCCAAAATATTGGAATAGTACAGTGAAGAAGAAGCAAACTTTTTATAATCCAAATTTATTCTGTAAATGATGTGAAAAATATTACTTTAAGTATTGCGAAACAAAATAGAAACAAATTAAAATCAAAAGGTACCAATTTCAACTTTTCAAGTACAAGGAACAGTAAAAGGGGTTAAATATGTGTTAGGATAAGTAAAGGACAAATAAAACAACTTTATCCCAAGTAAAAAGTGGGGTGATTTTTAGTGGAAATAAAAAATTTCTATCTTAAAAAGGAAGTATATGATTTAAATGATTTAATTCAAAACTCTGAGTCTTATATTGGTGATTTTAATAACGAATTTTTAGTTAAATTTATTGAGAAAATAGAGATGAACATGTAGAAAATGGTACATTGATGGTATAAAGAAGTATAGTTTTTACCTCAAATTATAAAGAAATTGGTAACATACCGATTTTTGACGACTTGCCTTCCTTATATTCTTACTATTTGAATGCGATTGAAGAATATCTGGATAATGGAGTGGCTACTTTTTATTATCCTAGTCAACCAATTGTAGTAATTTTAAAAAAGGACGTTAGCAGAAAAATAAAATTAACGATAGATGAAGATTCTTTGGTGGTTAATGAGCAAGTTTTGATGGAAGCTCTCATTAATAATTCACAACAATTCTTTGATATATTGTTAAATCAATTAAAGCTTAAAAACTATGAGCATGAACTTGCTCAAATAGAAGCTATTAAAAGATGCTTACTAAATAAAGGACATAGTAATTGAAATCGGCACCCCCATAACGAGGTGCTTTTTTATATGCTCAAAACAAACTCGTTAAAGCTGGAGGTAAAGAAAAAGTGGAAGAAGAGGCAAATATCATGATTGGTTAACTGGGTCTAATCAAACTCGATGGATGGGCTGGATACGGATTAACCGATGAACAAATCGCTAATAACATGGGTATATCTCCTTCTACATTGTGTGAATGGAAAAAGAAGTATTCGGAGATTTCGGAGTCCTTAAGAATAGGTAAAGATGTTGTTGACATTGAAAATGCAATGCTTAAACGCGCCTTGGGTTATAAATAAGTTAAATAGTATAAATCCCCTCTTGGTTGAGAGGGGCTTATTGAATGTTACAATGAATTTCAATAAGAATAGGTAATTACTTAAAGAGAACGTTTGTTATTTTTGTAATATGTTTTAAAGGTGGTGTTAAAATGACATCTCCAAAGTTTAGTAAAGATGAACTAGCTCTAATTTATGAAGTGTTCAACATATAGCTTTTCATAGAGATGTCTTGGACAAAGATAATAAAATAGGCGATGTAGCTCGAAATATACTTGAGAAGATTTCTGAATATGAGTAGAGATAACTTCTTTCTTTTATGTATCCGAGCACTTATTAGAAGATTAAAAATGCGTTTCTACAATTTCTGAAATTGTATTAAGTATAAAATGGCAATCACTTTTAACGATTTTTCCTGGACTGGTGTGAGAAGCTAAGTTTCAGGTAAAGTATTACTATCTAAGGTGAAAATGCCTGTGTTCTATCGAGAGCAACTTTCGACAGGCTATTCTACAATTCCGATGATTGGAGTTAGCTCAAAGCCTCTTGGTGAAATTCACCCCACAGATATTTTCTGTGTAGATAGGTAATAAAGAAAAAATTAATTATTCAAGTAATGCCAGTGGGCCAAAAATATATATAATTTGACTGTGAAAGATATACTAACTGCTAAAAGTGGAAAATTTAACAAATTTTTTAATTCGTTAACAAGTAGTGAGTTAAATGAATTATGGAAAGATAAAAAGATTAGAAAGAAAATTGAACGGCAACTGAGAGCTCCGGGAGGATTACATGAATGGCATCTAGTTTCAAGAGCTCCACCGTTTAAGTTTTGGAATGTGAGTACTGAATAAATTAAAGATTTAAGAACAGCTATTTCAGATGTCAAATTCGTTAATCCTAAGGCGTTCATGGGGGGTAGGTTCAACAAAAGCACATAATGAATTATTGGCAATTATTGATACTTCAAATGATTATGCTACCTTTATTTAGAAGGCTTAATAACTGGGCTAACTATAGACTAGAAGGCGGTATTTTATCTTTACCAGAAGACCTTAGGTTGAAATAAATAGGAGGGATTAATCATGGAAAAACAGGGAACGATTTCTATATGGTTAGGTAATGTTAAAAAAGAAAGTTTTTTAGAAGAATATGTGAATTTAACATATGATGAAGAAGGTGAATCTGTACCTTCAAAATTTTTTATTGATTTTAATATTGAAATAGATGAAGACTTCATTGAAAAAGCGATGTTAGATGAGCATAGTAATGATATTTCTTTCTTATTAAAAGGTTGTTCATACGAAGAAATTATAATTCGTAAAATTAAACACATTAAATTAACAAGGTCTTATAATGCTGTAATTCTAATTTATAATTTTGAGTACAATAATGAAATTAATTCGACTGGTGAGTTTGATTTTATTACTTCTACTAGATATTTACAATAGAAGTACAGTTTTATAAAACGATTAAATTAGTTGATCATATTCTGATTTATCCCTAGTCACTTAAAAAGCCGATACAAGATGTGCTAATCAGAGATAACATTAATCAAAAAATGTGATTGCCTACTCTTACGGGTAGGCTTTTTCTATGAGAACTGAATTAAAGGATAGCAAAAATAGCTTCTTCATATAATGACAAAACACTAAAGTAATCTAACAACAAATGAATTGTTAGCTGATTGATATATGGAGAAGAGTAATCTGTGAGATATAAGATTAATTTTTCCTTCTGACATTTTGTCGGCCAACTTATTGGTTTATATTATTTTAAAGGTTTTGTTTTAAATCAGAAATGCTACTAAATGGGGATGTTTGTAGGTTGAAGTTGGTTGATGTATCCTAATATTTCACCATGGTAAGGTCGGGGGCAGCGGTTTAAGTCCACTTGGAAGCTTTACCTGAAACGCTTGTCCTGCAAGGAATTGAGCTTTCTTTTCCTTTTTTATCTCTGCTAAATAAAAGTGACCACTTAGTGACCAAATTACATAAATTTATCTTGTCATCCTCTTCTGTTATATGGGAATTTAGGTTCAAAGTTGTTTGTATATCTTTATGCCCTAGCCTCTTTTGAACAATTTTCATTTTTACCCCTTCATTAATATTAAACTTGCTGATGAATGCCTTAAATCATGAAACCTTACTCGCCTTAATTCACTTTTATGTCTTTCTACAAATCTATTCCAAAATTGAGTTAGTGTATCCGGTCGGCGCGGTATGCCGTATTCGTTTGAAAACAAGAGGAAAACTTTTTGACCGTTGACATCTTTAAAACCCTCCCATAAATTTGCCCTAGGCATTTTTAAATTCAATTTTTTTACATAATATTTATACAAATCCTTCATGAAATGTTCTGGCCAAGTGATGATTCTTGTATTTTCTGTTTTCGTTTCTTTTATAACCTTAGTCCTTCGTTAGATTGTTGCAATGACCTTTTTATTTCTATTTGATTTGATTCAAAGTCAACCAGCCACAACTTTAAATAACAAGGCTACACTCATTTTCACCTGTAATGAGATACTTGTCTTTAAAGATAAAAGTGGTGGAATAAAAAAGCGTATGCGTGTTATTCCTTGTGAAGCAAGAGTAGTTAAGAGAGATATGGAGATTGATAACAAATTATCTTCAGAAAATGCAAAGTCTTATATCTTAAATTAGCCATCGAAGGAATGCAACGCATTATTAAACAAGGTGATTTATCAGAATGTAAAGCTGTAAGTGATATAACAAAAGAATACTTTGTTCAGTCTGATAGTGTACTTGGCTTCTTGGAAAATTACAGTGTTGATGGGAAGGATACAAAGAATACTTATTACAATACACATTATATTGTGATGAATCTGGATTAAAAGCTGTTGGATCTACCGAGTTTGGTAGAAGGTTGAAGAAAGAAGGGTTATGAAACGAAACAAATACGTAAGAATAATAAACGTATTCGTATATTTAGAAAAAGCATGTCAAGTAGATTTAGGACAATCAGCTAGAAGTCATATAGTTGTAGCTTGAAGGTGTTTTCGATCTATGGACAGATTAATCAGTTATTTAAGGCAGGTGAGCATGTTTTGTACGAGTAGTTAAAGGATTAGCAACGATTAAAACAGGATATCGATTACCTAGAATATAGGCTAGATCGTGAAGAGACCAAGCTCAAAAGTTGGGTTGAGGGTAACCTAGCTGGTGTTAAACTCACGAATTTATAGCTGCTAAATTGCATATTCAACAGTTGAAAAAAGAAAAGGAGTTGATAATAAAATATTAAAAATGGAATATATCAATGGTATGACTTTAGAGGATATTACTGAAAGGTTGAATTATAGTGCAAGCCATATAAGAAAGAAACGTGCTGAATTAGTTAAAACAATTAAGTTTGATAGAAATGTATCATTCTTGTTCAATCATAAAGTGAATCGAAACCATTGAAAAAATAGTAGTAGCATAGAAAATCGACGAAAGGGCAGCTATTATTTTTTTTACGTATGTACTCAAGTATATAGCTTGGGTACTTTTTCATATATATTGAAAAATATTGTTAACTACTCCATAATTATGGTAATTACATAATCTTGGGGGAGAAACGTATGAAGAATTATTTGTTTTTTTTAATTTCAGCACTAATATTATTTTTAACAGCATGCGGAGAAACAAAGGAAACAGAAGTTAATAATGCTGATTCAGCAGGGGGAGAACAGGAAGAAGAAGTAGCGGAGACAGAAGAAGTTAAAGATGTGGACGTTAAAGAAGAAATTGAGGAAGTAGAAGAATCCGAGACAGAAGAAGCTATTGAAGAAACGTCAGAAGAAGAAATAGCAGAAGAGACTGTAGAAAGTCCTGATGAAACTCTATCACAGAAAAATGCAGTAGATATGGCTGAAAACTATTTAAGCTATACAGCTTTTTCTAAAAGCGGTCTAATAGAACAACTAAAATATGAAGGTTTTGATGACGATGACGCTAATTATGCAGTAAACCAAATAAGTGTTGATTGGCAAGAACAAGCAGTACTGATGGCTCAAAATTACTTAGACTACTCAAATTTTTCAAGAAGCGGCTTAATAGAGCAGCTAGTGTATGAAGGCTTTAGCAACGAAGATGCTACTTATGCTGCAGATGAAATGGGTCTTTAATTTTCCGATAGGTAGTATTCAGTATCTCAAGAGGAAAAATAGAATCTATAAGACACCACACCAGGTGTCTTTTTCTTATATAAAACCTCCTAATGTAATTTATCTGCAATAAGTACTAAGGAAATGGCTCAAATTACTCTTTCGGGAACGTTTGTTTTGATTTGTGATTAAAAATTTCTGTTCAACCACTCTATAACACCAAGTGGTTCAAAACAAATGGTGTATCCTTTATAGCTAACGGTTTCACCGTATTTCTCTTTATAACGTTTAATGGCGTTATCTAAAAACTCCTCTGTAATTTCAAGATATTGAGCTAATTCGTATCGGCTTCTTATACCTTCTTTATGAGCATGGATTATTTTAAATAGTGGAACTAGTTTTTTATAAGCCCAGGATCTGGCTACCTTTTCTTGTTTTCTGTTTTGAATTATATTTTGATTAATTATATCTCCACTTGATGTATGATAATGCCCTAGTTCTTCGGCAAGTATACATCCTTTTTCGTAAGAGGTTTCCATATTTTTATTAATCCAAATAACGTTATTAGCGTACAACCCTTTGATTCTATGAGACATTTGTTTTTCGTAGGTATCTATGCCAAGGTAAGTAGCCTCTATAAGTAATGTTTCGTACATCGCAACTACTCCTATTGTTTTCTTTTTAAGCGAACAAATTCTTTAAATCGTTCAATTTCTTCCAACTCTTTTTCTGTCCATTCTTCGCCATCATGGTGAGCGGCTATAGTGTCTATATTTTGTTCAGGTAATTTTTTTTTATCAGTACGACCAAGGAGAAAATCTACAGATACATTAAAGTAATCTGCAACTTTCTGTACTTTATCTATAGAAGGCTTTTGTTTTTTCCATTTATAAAGCGTATTTGAGCCCATTTCTAACTTTCTTTCCAATTCAGCTATCGTCATCTTATTTTTGCCAGCTAGTTTTTTTACCCGTTCAAATAGAGTCATACTATCACCTTTTCCGACTTAAAACACATGTTTTATCTATTTGGGTAGAATTTAGAATTGACATCTATCTTTTTGGATAGTAAAATGTGTTCATAAGCTACTTATTTAACTTTTTAAACATTACATAGCCATAGATCACGTTCCCCAACGTTAATAGGCTATGTATGTAGGTTTAACTATGCACTTATTTTAGCTAATTGGATAGAATTTGTCAATAGAAAAAGCTAAATAACTAGCAAAAAAGTATAAAGGGGGCGACTCCTCTTGGAAAAGGAATTCGGAAAATAAGTTAAAACATGGCTGATTCTTAAGAAGAATTTGCAGAAATGCAAGGTATTTCAGACGACTACCTATCTGATAATCTTACTTGAAAAAGGAAGGGTAAGAAGATCAGGGAGAAATTCTATCACAATCATTGATATGAAGGAGGTATCATAAGTTACCGATTGCTGAAATCAATATTAGTGTCAACAAGTCAGAAATAAAAAAGTGGATAAAAGAATTTATGTTTATTCTATGAAACGAGATTTTGTCCCATGATGTGGCCGAAAAATAAACTTTGATCAGGGACAGCTTTAAACGTTGTTATATCAATGAGTTGAGCAACTTTTTATAAAATGTCTGTCCCTATAAATTAATAATATTAATAGTAAAAATAAAGATTAAGTACTTAAAGAGAAGTTAAAAATTAAAAAAGAATTTCAAATAGATTTAGAACAATCGGCTAAGCCATATGGTTATAAGCTTCAAGCTGTTTTCAATCTATGGACATTAATCAGTTATTAAAGGCAGGTGAGTATGTTTTGTACGAGTGGTTAAAAGATTATCAACAATTAAAACAGGATATTGACTACCTGAAATATAAGCTAGATCGTAAGGAAACTGAATTTAAAAGTTGGGTTGAAGGTGATCTAGCTGCTGAATTAGAAGAGGGTATTCAACAGTTAAAAAAAGATACTGATCTTAAAAAGCAACAGTTAAAAAAGCTTATTGATTTAGTGAATACGTTTAAAGGAGTTGAACATAAAATACTTAAATTAAAGTATGTTGACGGATTAACGTTAGAGAAAATAGCAGATGAATTGAATTATAGTTATAGTCACATTAAAAAGAAACATGCTGAGTTAGTAAAGCTAATAAAATTTATAGATGAACAAGGTATCATTTAAGTTCACTCCTAAAGTAAATCGAAACTATTGAAATTCTGTTTTATAGTAATAGCATAGACAACTGACAAAAGACCAGTTATAACTAGTTGTCCTTTTATAAAATATTTAGGAGGCTGAAATATGGGAATCCAAATTATTAATCCACTTGATTATGGCGCTGTTGGAGACGGAATTGATGATGACACGCAAGCTTTTATAAAAATTGAGGAAGAAAATCATAATATGCTTGTAAATTTATTGGGAAAAACTTATTTTGTTACTAAGAAATTTTCTGGAAACATTTATCTTAATGGCTCTTTTAAAATTAACAATATATTATATGATGCTCCGTTTCAAATAACACGGGCTGGAAACACAAATGTATTTTCCGGAAAACAAGCAGGTGAATCTAATGACTTGTATTACGAAAAGTCAGGTGGTTATAGAAATGTAGGCATCGGAGAATTATCATTGAACAAAAACGGTAGTAATATTGAAAAGGCCGGATGGCGCAACGTTGCCATTGGACATTCATCTATGAGAGATAATATTGTAGGTTATAATAACGTTGCGGTTGGTGATTCCGCACTTGAGAGGAATATTGGACGTATTATTAATTCTGAAGGTAAACCTGATAGAAATGATGAGGGAAGTCGTAACACAGCACTTGGATCCTACGCTTTAAGATATAATGTTTCAGGAAGAGGGAACGTTGGAATAGGAAGAAATGCAGCCCATGCAAATGAAACAGGAAATTATAATACAGCTGTAGGAACAAATGCTTACTCTGGAACTGTAACAGAAGGCGGTCAACAAGACAGAAAACAAGCGAGTGAAAATACTGCTGTAGGTTATAACTCGCTATTTAACACAAACGAAAACCGCAATACTGGTGTTGGAGCCTGGTCTTTATACAATAATAAGACAGGTATTTACAATACAATAATGGGATGGCGATCAGCGTTTTCCTCAACTGCAAATAACCGTTTAATCTCCATCGGTTCTTCTACAATGAGAGATTTAGAAGGTTCAGGAAATCACGATAATGTTGCTGTAGGAACTGAAGCAATGCGCTATTTAAAGAAGGGGCATTCTAATACTGCTTTAGGTGATAAATCTCTTTCCTATGATATAAATGGTAATCCTTTAACAAATGTTAAAAATTCAATAGGAGTTGGCAAACAATCAAGAGTATCAGGAGATAATCAGTTACAATTAGGAAGCAGCGGAATAACAACATATGCCTATGGAGCAATTCAAAATCGTTCAGATAAAAGGGATAAAGCAGATATAAAAGATACAGCTTTAGGATTAGATTTCATTTTAAAATTACGTCCTAGAGATTTTAAATGGGACTATCGTGATGATTATATTGAACTCAACAATGATGGATCTGTTACTAAATTAAAAAAAGACGGCACCAAAAAACGAAATAGGTACCATCATGGTCTTATTGCTCAAGAAGTTAAAACTGTGATGGATGATTTAAATGTAGATTTCGGTGGTTTCCAAGACCATAAAATGGATAATGGTAACGATATTCTGACAATTGGTTATACGGAGTTAATCGCACCATTGATAAAAGCAATACAAGATTTAAATGTAAAAGTTGAATCACTCAATTTTGAAATTGAGGAATTAAAAAATATATAGACAACTATATTAATTTAGTTCGAAGACACCACATCAGGTGTCTTTTTCTTTTAAGTAAATTATGGAAGGAATATCTTCCTTTTTGGCGATATTGTTAAAGACGGAGAAGAGGATGATTTTATTAATGATAACTTTAAGATGAATTTTAGTAACGTATACCCAAAACTTAAACGATAGCGGATAATCGAAACAGCTTTCACAAATCCAATCTGGGTTAATCAAGGTATCATTGATGAAATGAAGTAAATGAATCTATAGAGGAAAAAGAAAAGTATAATAACGAAGTACTCAAAACGTTGAAAGGTATAGAGGCTAAAACAGCAGGATTACAAGAAATTGTTCAGTAATTAGTAAAAAGTGTTGAGAATCAAGGAGAAATATTGAACTTTTTAAAAGAAATTTATAGTTGGTAATAGTACTGTATCAGTACGCAAAAGCAAAGGTTTATTTTATGTTGATGATTAGACAGCTAATCAGATTGATAAGACGGAGCTTTTATTAACTGATAGTTATCCGTAATAGAGGGTAAGAGAAGGTGGAACAGTTCGAAATACCTACTGAGGAACAACAAAAACAAAAAGAAATTGAAGAATTAGAGCGAAATTTAAAAGAATTAAGAGGGGAAGAAACACCGATTGAAGAATAGGCGTTATTTTTTATGCAGGAAAAATGTTCCTTCTTGTCGAAATCAGTATCAAGGGAGAAGTTAAAATAATAAAGGGAGTGTCTTAAATGCAACCAATTGAAAAAAGATATAGAAACATTGAAGATTTAACGTTTGAAGAAGCAAAAAGAATAATGGAAAGTGCAGGTTACAAAACTTACAATTTAGTCTTTGATAGAGGGGATGAGCTTTTAATTAATGATAAAACATCATATGGTGTTTTAATCCCTGAAACTGCACCCGAAGAATTATTAATTGTAGATGAAGATATGGGCTCTAAATTTTACACTTATGATGTAGGTTCCATGAATTCAATAGTTGCAAAAGTGGTTCAGGTTTTATTGAAACGGGTTGAGGAATTAGAAAAAGAAGTACGTGAACTTAAAGAGAATAAATAAGTATTAAAGCATCTCTAACGAGCAGCTTTTTTCATGCCAAATTACAGAGGGTTAATCATGAGTGAAGATAAAGAACAATGGTATACAAATAAAGATTTACACACACAAATAACACCATTAAGAGACTTGGGTCACGAAAATAAAAATAATTCGTACAATTATTAAACAAATACAATGGTTTACGTAAAAACTCGGTGTTTAGAGGAAAAGGTAGACAAAATCAAAGCAAAAACAGAAGGACAACAATCGGTTGGAGAAGCTATATGCCTGTGGGATGGGTGGCTTTTTGCTTTGCTTACGTTAGTTATATCTTTAAATGATAAATTTTAATTTACGCTAGTCCAATTTCGGGCAAGCCGTTTTTTAATATTTTATATTAAAAGGAGGAATTAACATGAAACAGGCAATTGTAAGGTTAGTCGTATTATCCATTTTATTTGGTTAACCAAGCTCTAATTATACAAGGGTGTAATAAGTTTCCATTCAGTGAAGATCAATGGTTGCAACAGTAGCTAAGGAAATTTATGCATGGTGAAAAGACAATAATATAACTAAAAAAGCGCAGCATTATGACAATAGAAATTTTGAAAACTCTAGGAGTTGTGGAAGGTGCGACAACTGCAGAAAACAGGAGAATCTGGCTATCGGCAGAGAGATAGTGTGGAACATGAAGGGTATGTCGAAGCTCATAGTACCTTTCATGGTGAACAGAACAATCAAAATAGTATATCCAATCTGTTTGAAAGAATCCTATCAAGGAACAACTTAAATCAAGCTTTCAAGTAGTCAGAAATAAGGGGGCAGCAGGGGTCGACGGTATGACGTAAGACCAGCTACTTCCATACTTGAAGGAACACAAGGAGGAATTATTAACCCAGTTACGTCAAGGAAAGTATAAACGGCAACTCGTTCTGCGGGTTGAAATTTCGAAACAAGATGGTGGAAAGAGGAAACTGGGGATACCCACAGTCATCGACCGGATGCTTCAACAAGCTATCAACCAAGTGTTACAACTAAATTTGAACCAACGTTCTTCGATAACAGTTTTGGGTTTCGTCCAAAACGTAGTGCGCATCATGCCATCATATGGGCAAAATCGTACTACGAACAAGGGTACAAATATGTTAGTAGACTTGGCTATGAAATCCTACTTCGATACGGTAAATCATCGTACGGTGGTGTGAGAGGTGCGAAAAGTTACTTAACTTTTCCCTCTACTCGATTTACTACAAACCGGTGAATTATATAAAGAAGTACGTGCGTAATGTAAAAAAAAGTGAACCTATGGTAAATAGCGTTGCAATAATCTCAGATTTTACACTACAAATAAGCTTGATGATTAATTTGAAATTCACAAATCATCAAGCTTATTTGCCATGCCCCAAAACTTCTAATGGAAAATACTAAATTAATTGCTAAAACCTTATTGACTTTATATAGTTAGCCTGTATAAATCATTTTATTGTAAATCACTTCCATCATTCAATCCTTTTACACCACTTGTCGATAATCCTGAAAAGTTATTTCCTGAGCGAACAATATCAGTTCCACTTGTTATCGATAAAGCAAAGGTTGCAACATAGTTGGAACCTAGATTCCTACAAGTATTTCCTGTTATACTAATTCTTCTAACATTATTTGTAAGCCTGATATGAGCATATAAAGATGTATCCTTTTTACCATTTACTCCTCCTATGGTGTTTCCTGTAATTGTACAAGTATCTACTTTTGTTACATAGATCCCATTTTTACCAGTCTTTTTAATGTTGTTATTACTTATTGTGGAGTATGCTGATTCACCAGAAACTTCAATACCTTGTCCTTCAACATAGTCAATTACATTCCCCGTAACAATTACGCTCCATACATTTCTACAAGCAATACCAGATTTTTTAGCCCCGTATACTCTATTTCCAGTAACTGTGCTTTCTTGGGTGTAATTAAGAAGGATAGCGTCATTTATAGAACGTGATGGGATTAAGGTTATTACATTTCCCGTTACTGTCAAGCCTTTAGCTTTTCCCGTATTTTCTCCATATATTTCAATTGCACGACCATTGTTCATACCTCCTTCCACAATGTTACCGGAAATAACCCCATTCTCTACTATTTGAGATTTTCCTGTTTGAAAACCATCTTCATCTTCCGTATGACTATCCATTGAATTACCCACCATATTTGTTCTCCAATTTATTCCTGCTCCGCAGTTGATAAGTTTATTGTTTGTAATAGAAACATTTTTCCAAGCATATGCTCTGAAAGCAAAACTTAATGAGTTCTCTACCACGTTATTTTCTATGTTAATATTTTGATGATAAACTCCAATGGTGGCAGTATGTGAACCAATGGCTCTAGGAATGTGATTTGAACCTTCTGTCTTACTATCAGAAAAGAAGCAATTTTTAATCCAGACATTTTTGCAGGGAGTTTCATCGTCTTTGCCTAGTATGGTTACTCCCCTTTTACTTAAATCTAGTTGTATAGATTCATTTAGTGTAGATTCTCCAACATGACCTAGAAACTTACATTCTGTGATATAAATATCTTTGGAAGCATTAAATTCAATGTGATGTGAATTTGCCACGTCTAAAAAGGTTGCCTTTTCTATTCTTAAATTACATCCATGACCGAAATGAAATATGGAAGCTTTACTTTTTTGGTTAATGCCGTTTCCATTCCAGATACCTCCATATATTGAAATATTTCCATTCCCATTATACCTAGTGAATTTAGAAGGCGGGAATTTAGATTGGGTGTTTTTGTATCCATTAATTAAAAGGTATCCTGGATGATCTCGCACTACATGAGCGTTAGAATCAGCTAAAATAGTAGTATTACTAAAAATAACTAATTCTTCAGTTAACCGATAGATACCAGAAGGAATATAAACTTGTATACCTGCTGAACTCTGAGCAGATTCTAAAATTTGTTTAAAAACTAAAGTATCATCAGCTATTCCATCTCCCTTAGCTCCTTCTGCTTTTACATTCAATACTGGCGATTTGTTTTCTTTATTTGAGAATATCATATAATCACTCCTTATATACTAAGAACATATGTTCTATTATATAAGAGTAAATGTTATTTATCAACTGTTACTTTAAAGTGTTTTTAGGCATTATTGCTTTCACCATAAAACCACCTCCTATAACCATCGACATAAGCCAAAGAGCCAGAAAAAAGCTGCTTAGATAAGGCTGCGGTGGTGTGAAAGATACAATTGTAATAGTAGGGGAATTTGGTGCAATGGCTGTAAAAGAAACTGCTGAATTTCTCATTTTAGATGATGTTAAAACGGTAATGGATCCAGAGGATTCTACAGTTGATAGAGTAATTTCTGGGGCTTCTATTATTCCAGCGGGAAAATCTCTAAAGCTGATTAAAGCTGGCGGAAGTATGTTTAAATTTGCGAATAAAACTATGTACAGCTAAGAAGGGTAATGATAAAGGTAATACTGTAAAACCATTTTCTAATATGATTATAAAAATTTACTTTACTTAGATAATTTATAAACTTGATATAGGTCAATTCATTTCCTTATTATTTCAAATAAAATAAAGGTACATCATAAATAAGGAGGTTCTAAAGATGACAAAGGTAATTTTACAATTAGAGCCATTGACCTGTCCATCATGTATTAAAAAAATCGAAACAGCACTGATAAAAGTTACAGGAGTAAAAACTGCAAAGGTTCTTTTCCATGCAAGCAAGGCAAAAGTGGAGTTTGATGATGCAAAAACAAATATAGAACAATTAGAAAAAACGATTACGAAATTAGGATATACTGTTTTATCCCGTAAGGTGCAAGACTCCCACTTCAATAGTTGAGAGCGATACAAAGAAGTCTAAGTAAGAGATATCGGCACCTAAATTCCCGATTCGTTCGGTGGCAATAGGATGTTGATCGCAAAGGGTTACATTATGACGTCTGCGAACTTAGCCTTTGATCTACTATTTCAGTGGGGGATGTAAGAAAACTCCCACTGATTGAAGTCTCACTTTATCTAAAAGAAGTAAAATTTTAGTGCTGGAAGTTATGACGCCACAGTGTAATTTTGCTATTCTACGTATAGCTATAACGAGGCAGTCTCTTGTATCCCAGACAGCTTTTTAAATTTAACAGTAAAAGCTTTCATTTGCTAAAAACAATCGCGAACTTGATAGAGCTCAATTACTTAAAAGAAAAAAGCAATTAGGATAAAAGTATAGAGTTACTCATATTTCATAAAGGAGATGAGAAACGTGTTTGCTTTTATTCAAAGATATAAAAAGCATCAGACCGTGTTATCTTTTCTGTTTATCATGCTCGGGATACTTTTAGGCATTTTGGGTAAGCAGGAGATAAAAAATAGTTTCCTAATCGTTGCCACGGTTATTGCAGGGATACCAATTCTGATAAAAGCTTACCAGGCCCTACGAATGAAGGTATTTAGTATCGAACTATTAGTCATTATTGCTATAATTGGAGCGTTATTTATTCAAGAATATATTGAATCCTCAGTCGTTGCTTTCTTGTTTTTATTTGGGGATTATTTGGAAGCACGTACACTGGAACGGACAAGAGCATCATTAAAGAAATTAATGGACATGGCGCCGCAAGAAGCTAATGTTATTCGTAATGGGAAGACACAAAAAATTCCTGCTGAAGAAGTAAAGTTTGGCGAGCGTGTCATCATTCATTCAGGTGGAAAAATTCCAGTGGACGGGAAGATAGTGACAGGGCATGCCTCCATTAATGAAGCGGCAGTTACTGGCGAATCGATTCCAGCAGCAAAGCGAGCAAATGATGATGTATTTTCTGGAACGATTGTTGATCAAGGATATATCGAAATTACTGCTAAAAAAGTTGGTAATGATACAACCTTTGCAAAAATTATTGAACTAGTGGAAGAAGCTCAAGAATCCAAATCAAGAACAGAGAAGTTTTTAAATAAATTTTCGCAATTTTATACCCCAGCAGTAGTTGTTCTATCAATACTTGTTTACATTTTGATAAAAGATCTTCATATGGCTATTACGTTTTTAGTCATTGCCTGTCCAGGTGCTCTTGTTATCGGGGCTCCAGTATCAAATGTAACTGGTATTGGAAATGGGGCGAAACAAGGTGTACTTGTTAAAGGCGGCGAAGTAATGGATCGATTTGCAAACGTGGATACGATTGTTTTTGATAAGACTGGAACATTAACAAAAGGGAAGCCGGAAGTCACTGCAATTAAATTATGGGATCACGGTTTGCAAGAAAATGAATTTCTTCGCATTATTGCACAAGCAGAAACGGTATCTGAACATCATATTGGACAAACGATTGTCAAAGAAGCAAATGCGCGAAATTTAGAGATACATGAAGGTTCGGCAAATGGAGAGATTATAAAAGGAAAGGGGATTCGCGCAAAGCTTGATGGGATGGAAGTAATTATAGGTAATGAAAGTTTAATGAAACAAGAATTCATTATGTTAGATGAAGAAATGCTTCATTATAAGGAAAAACAAGAGAAAAATGGAAATACCGTTGTTTTTGCTGCGGTAAATGGAACCATCGCTGGACTTGTGTCCATAGCAGATCAAATTAGAGAGGATGCTTCTTTCGCATTAGCAAAAATGAGAAGCGATGGGATTAAGCAGATAATTATGCTAACTGGAGATAATAAGCATACAGCTGCACTCGTAGCGAAAAAATTAAAGCTGGATAGCTTCCATGCTGAGCTATTACCTGAAGATAAGGTAAACTTTATAAAACAATTAAAGAAAGCCGACCATACTGTTGCGATGGTGGGAGATGGAATTAATGATGCACCCGCAATTGCTATAGCAGACATTGGAATAGCTATGGGAGATGGCGGAACGGATATATCTATGGAAACAGCAGATGTTGTACTCATGGCAGATAAACTAACACAGTTATCGCACGCATATGCGTTAGCAAGAGCAACAAATCGTAATGTAAAACAGAATACATGGTTGGCTGTAGGTACCGTTTTCCTATTGCTATTAGGGGTTCTGAATGGTTCTGTTCATCTAGCTTCAGGTATGTTTATTCATCAGGCAAGTGTATTATTAGTTATATTAAATGGAATGCGTCTAATTCGGTTTGACCCTAAAACAGTCAAAGAAAGTATGAACAAAACAACTCAACTACAATAACAATATAAAAACTAAGAGAGCTTGGATTATCTAATGTGTTTCACATGAAATAGCTTTGAATATTAGTGTAGAAGTTTGTTGTAACAGAAACTTATAATTTTATATAAGAAACATGACATTAATCGCATGTTATAATGGATAAAACTTTAGCGCTAAAGTTTAGATGATGAAGTGGAGATTTAATGGTAAATAACTAGGAAGACTACGACGCTAAAAGTTTGGAACCAGCCAATTTTCTGTAAAGCATCTAATCAATTGGATATTGATTGGAAGGAGGGATGTCATGGCGTCAAATAACCAGGAAAATCTTTTTCAAAACACTTGTGAAAATGGATCGGAACACTATTGTGTATCGATCGTACCTATCTTTAATCATTTGGAGAAATCACAGATGGATGAAATTATGAAAGCTGTTCATTCACTTACTTATAAACGAGGAGAAATTATTTATCATGCGGGAGACAAGGCAGAATGGCTGTATATTGTGAATACAGGAAAAATAAGGATTTATCGTCTTTCAGAGAGTGGTAAGGAGCAGCTTGTTCGTATTTTACAACCTGGTGATTTTACAGGAGAATTAGCTATTTTTAAAGATACGGTGCATGAAGCATATGCTGAAGCAATGTCACCAGCAAAAGTTTGCATGATTAGTCGTACTGCTATGCAAAATTTATTATTAAAATATCCTTCCATCTCTTTGAAAATACTAGAGGAATTTGCTAACAGGTTGGAACAATCGGAAACACAGACCACTCGTTTTGCCACAGAGCCAGTCGATACGAGGTTGATTCTGTTTCTTGTTGAAAATATGGATGTTCATAATCAACGAGTAGAGCTACCAATGAGCTATAAAGATTTGGCTTCTTATCTGGGAACCACGCCGGAAACGGTTAGCAGAGTATTAAAGGAATTAGAAATGAAAGGTTATATTAGGAAAAAAAGCCATAAGCGAATTGATATATTAAATGTAGATGCGCTATTACTTCTTTAAAAGCCATTCAGAATAAGCCCTTTAAGAGTGATTAGTATCAGCAATTACCGACAAATAAATTTAAACGATAAGAGATAGAAAGCAAAACATTAAAATGTTAAACTAATTAGAACCAAGTTATACATTTTTCTCTTTATAGAATGTTGACTATCTTGTACCATCTTGATCATAAAATGTGATCCATACCTGATTTCCATAAATCTAAAAAGGGGAATAAAAGAATGAGTGTTAAAAAAGTTAAATATATTTTTCTGGTTTTGTATTTAATTCTACTTGTTTTGAATATTACAATCGGTCTGAAACATACTTTTTTGATACTAATGGGATTAGTTATCATTCAAACTATAGCATATACTATTGCTGAAAAAGCAGATAAATGTATAGAAGCGGACTTACAAAAAGAATAAACAATATAAGTGTATTTTGAAAAGGGAGTATGTCGATACTTTTTAGATAGTTTTTTGAGGTGTTTTAATTTAAATTGGATAGGGCTGAAATAATCGAAATGTTCATGTACACGGTGATGATTAAACCAATGTATATCATTTGCTAACTCTAGTTGTAATCAAATTCTCTTTTACCCACAAATTTAGTTTTAAACGCTTTAATGTAGCCTCTGCTACCGTATTAAGACAACCTTTTGTACTTCCATATCAAATATTTTCCCACGATCCGTGTTTATAGAAAGTGGGTTAATTAAAATTTAATCCCGCATGTAACCGCCAGTAAGACTTGCCCTTCCATGCACGAGGTAAAACCTAGGAGGATAAATGGAGGAACCAACTGCAAGTCAAATGCCCGATTTTGTTCATTCTAACAATCAGTGGGGGATAAAAAGAGCCCCCCACTGATTGAAGATTTGCTTTATTAAGGAGTTACTTTATGGATCTACAACAGTTAAATGAAAAACTAAGTATTTATAAAGATGTTTTTAGAAAAAAGAAAATCATTTTTCTTGGTGAAAACGGACATGGCGTTTCTGAAATACAAAAACTAAAAATAAAAATTGTTGAACACCTGCATGAAAATTTTGGTTTTAATAAGATTGTCTTTGAGAGCGGTATTGGAGAAATTGCAATTGCAAATCATCATAAACACCATTTGTCCACCAAAGAGTTTTTAATGAATTCATTGTATGATGTGTGGCATACGAAGGAATTATTCAATTTATTTAGGATCATACAAAATAGGGAATTGGCGATTTTTGGTATAGATCTACAATTCCAAAATTATTACTTTCATGATTACATTTTTTCAATTATAGATAAGTATGATCATGATTTAGCAAATGAGTTTTCATATGCTGAGAAAACGTTAGATACCATAAGTATGAAAATTTTTAAGAAAAAGAAAATGTTGCTACAGAAGAAAAGGCTGGATTTAATTTATTGCAATGTATGTATCTTATTAAGAGGTATGAAAAAAGAAATTATGTTAAGTCAAGATATTAGTGAGACTGCCTTCACTATAATTCTAAAAGCTATAGAGAATAGGTTAAAAATGATAGAATTATGTTTAATGAATTTTAAAATGTATTCTTACTATCGAGATAGGCATATGTTTGAGCATCTTTCTTTTTTAGTAAACAAATGGCCTGAAGATAAATTTATAATTTGGGCACATAACTATCATATTAGAAAAAATAATTCATTAAGCAAGGGTTGGTTAAATGAAAAATCATTAGGTGAATTCTATTCAGAAAAGTACAAGGATAGTTATCATTTAGGCATTTACATGGAAAAAGGAATAATTGCAAACAATATAGGTAGACCCTATAAAATAAAAAGGCATAAAAAAAACAGCCTTGAAAACAATCTTTTTTCTAATAGCAATAATGATATCATATTAGAATCTTTTGAAAGCATGGATCATCAAAAGTGGTTTAATAATGAGCTGATTGAACACGAATCAGGTGCAGATAAACGTAAACTTATTGTATCTGAACAATATGATGGAATAATTGGCATTAGACACGTCACGCCAGCAAAGTATATTAATACTTAATCATAAAAGTCAATATGGCTAAAAAAGACGATGATTTCTAGTCAAGTTACTTCTTTCTGTAATGTTTTAAGATCCAACTGCTAAGTCCAATTTCGATTCTGTTCAAAGGCCTTTAGGTGATACCCTTGCGGTACTAACCATCCGTGGAGTTTGATAATCAAAACGCAAATATAGATCAAGTAGAAAAAACAATTACGAAATGAAGGAGCTAGTAAGAAAAGACTATGTTAAGAAAAAGAAAAAAATGAATTGACGTATTAGATATTGATGCTTTAATTACTTATGAAGAAAGCTGTTTTTACCGGTATTTTCCCCATCTTTGTTTTCAGATGGGGATTTTCAGGAATATACTCTAACGAATGATCGACAGTTGTTTTAAACCCTCCAATTGATTTAACTTGTTGCTATTCAGAAGTTGTTTTTACCCACATTTTTTTTCTCTTTAATTGGCTGGAAAGATACGCTCCTTCCCTGTCTGCATAATCATTTAACATAAAAAATAGAGTTTTTTTCAAATTTACCCCTTTAACCACATAATTATTTAAACCCAGATGCCCGTAAGCCATAACGTCAATTGCACCATCATTTGTGACTTAGTCGTTTTCATCAATATGAACTAAACCGCCAATCTTCAGCGTCACTTAAATTTAATTCCTTATGTATTCCTTCTTCAAACCGCCATAAGAAATCAAGGTTTATAAGCTAATGCTGTTTAGGTTATTTATCCCTAGGAAATTATCACTCTACTTCACTTTAAATACTACTCTCCAGGAGATAATGGTTGTACTAAGTAAAATCACGAGATACATAAACAGTCCGTAGTCTATTTGGCTAAAAAATTGATGTACGAAGAAAAATAAGCCAATCACAAACATGAGCAGGAATGTTTTCATTGTAGAGCCGCCTTGCTGTGCGGACTCAAAGGCTTCTGAAAATGGATATTTCCGATTATTAACAACTTTATAACTGATTAAAGTGTGCAGAATACCTGTCATAAAGACAACTAAAAGATCTGGGATAATTCGTGCAGAAAACAGAAAAATAAAAACAATCGATAATAAGGTATATAGCGGCAAATATAATTTTATGAGGAAAGCTTTTAATGTTCCGCTATAAATAGCCGAATGATGTTCAATCGGTGCCGTTTGAAAAATCCATGCTCCCTTATATTTGCTTGAAAAACGAAGCATCATCACAACAACGCCAATCATAATATTGCTAAAATAGATCGTGAAGTACATATTACTATTTGAAAATTGTTCAAAGGAGTTTTGACTCAAGTAATTAAAATGAAAAATGAACGGAAAAATGAGTGAAAATCCTAATGTTGGATATACCTTCAGCTTAAATTCTCGCTCTCGAGCCATAATAATCGATGAGAATCGAAAAAATTGGCGTTCCTCCTTGCTTCTGCAAAAGAGACGCTCCCATACAGAATGAATCTTCCGATGTTTCTGATTAGATTTCTCCGTGCTTTCCATTAGCTTTTGCAAATTACGCTCGAATGCTGGCATCAATTGATAGTATAAAACAATGGAAATAATTGGGCCAATCACTGCCAAAGAAGATAGGATAATCATTCCATATGAAGTATTCCCATTTAAAAATAATTCAAAAGGAGCACCGAACCAAATAGGCGGAATAATTACATGCCACCAATGGAAATTATACACATAATTATAATCAACAAATTCAAAGGAACGAATGACAATTTGATAACCGATTATAATTCCTACAGATAAAAGAATTTGCACATAATTGATGATATCTTTTAGTTTTTCACCACTGAAAAAACGTAATATAAAAATATATACTAATGCTGTGATAGTCATGATGAACAAATTTAATAAAACGACCTCTGCTAAAAAAAGGAGAAAATAGCCGATACCATGAACTCCTAACATAACGATGGATGGAATTCCAATAAATGCTCCTGTTAGCATGCTCATATAAATCGCAACATGGACAATTTTCGCAGCACTAATTGTACGTATGTGAATAGGTTTAGTGTGAAGGATGGTTTTATCTCGCACATCTAAAAGTACCGATGAAAAATCAGAAACCATGGATGTCATTAAAATAAACATGGAGATACCAAATATGATACTGATTTGAAAGATATAATTTTCCTCAAAAAATATAAAAGGAATGAGTATTAAGCCGTATAATACATAAATAAATAACGATTTTACAAACTGATTCCCGTCTTTCTTTTTATTGGATACGTCTGAAGCAAAAATAGTTGGTGTTCGACGTCCGTCCATCGTTAGCTTGACTTCAAGTATTTTACGCATCATTGGATAATCAATTCGGAGCATACGAAAAAACGGTTGAAGCAAATCAAGTAATTTTAACCAAAAATTAATCATTGTTATCACCATTTGTCACAATCCGTACAAATTTCTCTGCTGTTTGTTTATGCGCATCAAACCCGGTTAATTGGTTGAAAATACCTTCCAAGGAACCTTGCTTATTCTGCTCTCGTAATTCTTCAAACGTTCCATCTGCGGCAATATCTCCATCTAGAAGGAGTACAATGCGATTACTAATCTTTTCGACAACATCCATAATATGCGAAGAGTAAAAAATCGTTTTCCCATGTGCGACTAGCTGCTCTAAGATGTCTTTTATAATCATCACACTATTGGCATCCAGTCCACTTAATGGTTCATCAAGAAAAATCAAATCTGGGTTATGTAAGAGGCTGGAAATAATTAAAACTTTTTGCCGCATCCCCTTGGAAAACGAAGAAATACGTGTATGTAAAACATCTTCCATGCCAAATTGCTGCATGAGGCTTTCGGCTTTGTTTGCTGCTTCGTTTTGCTCCATGCCGTAAAGCTCACCAATAAATGTTAAATACTCATTTGCTGTCAGATTATCATAAATCTCTGCATTTTCTGGAACATAACCAATTTTACGCTTATATGAATAATCACTTGTTGCAATATCTTCGCCAAAGATTTCTACCGTACCACTATATTCTTCCACTAAACCGAGCATAATTTTAAGGGTGGTACTTTTTCCGGCACCATTAGGTCCAATATATCCAATAATTTGTCCTGGATATACATCGAGATTAATGTTATTTAATACGTTTTTGCTCCCATAACTCATAGATACATTTTTTAATGACAGCACTTTTTCCGTATACATCAAGCTCACCTGCTTCCTGGTAAATTTTTAAATTCAATGTCAACCACCCAGCCTTCAAGTGGTAAGGAATAAAAAAGAAGTGCTTTCCTAACTAAATAATGACAGTTTGTGAAAAAACGAATAGATTGTAGGAGCACTTCATAGGATCATTATACGGCAATAGAGATTATTTATCATCCAATTTTTATAATATGGGAAACAATTTCAAAATAGGAAATCTATTGGGGGTAGATTCAGGAAAATCTGATTTATAACATGATGGAAATGACATGATGAAAAGTTAAATTTCCCAGTGTTAAAATAGGAAGTCCTTTCTAGTTACTAGTAAAATAAGTATCACAAGTTTATCCACATAACAAACATAAGTAGATGATACTATGCTTATTAACATAACTGAAAAGCTTGTAATCGTAAATGTAAAATAACCTCCCAGTTTTTTAACTTGTTTTCGCAAATTTTAAATAAAATATTGACAACGATATATTTTCCGTGTAGAGTATAAACAAATTTAATATACATGTATTTCTTATCCAGAGAGGTGGAGGGACTGGCCCAGTGAAGCCTCGGCAACAGACTTTGTTAAAGTACTGTGCCAATTCCAGCAAGCACAATGCCTGAAAGATAAGAAGAGTGATAAAGACGTTAATCAACCAACCTCTTCTTATTTCTATTAGGAAGAGGTTTTTATATTTTTATTGGATCATTCAATAATAGGTAACTCTTCCTAAATAAAATGGGCAATTGCTTTACGAGTTCCAAATCATTTTGGTGCTTGTACTTTTTACAATGAAAAGAAGGGAAGATGAGAAAATGAGTAAATTAGATGAAGTACAATGGCAATATTTAAAGAAAAGCTTAGATGAAATGGAATACGGATCTGTCGTTATTACCGTCCATGATGGAAGGGTTACGCAAATTGACACAACGGAGAAAAAGCGGTTTACCAATAATAACAATCGTTCATTGCAAAAATGTAAATAATTACTGCCGATTAGACAACTAAAGGCATCTTTCACCTATCAAATTATTAGAGAAGGTGTAGGATGCCTTTTTCTATGTCAGGAAATCGTTATACGTAAGAGAGTATAAATTTTTATTCAAAAACGGATTCGACAGCGAAAAGGTACGCGTGTGGATGAGGCACGCTAGCCCTGTTCAAATTTTTGTTATTTCATAGAAAGGAGAGCTTATATAATGACGGAACGATGTAGGCAAGAAACGTTTGTCACGCAAATTGGAAATCGTAAAGATGAGCCATTTCATGCGGTAAGTACGCCGGTCTATTTCTCTACTGCTTTTCGCCATACGGAAATTAGCTCGAATGAGGGCTATGATTATTCCCGCTGTGGAAGTCCTACTCGTGATGTGCTTGAAGAAGCAGTGGCCCAGCTGGAATACGGAGACAAAGCCTTTGCTACAGCTTCTGGGATGGCAGCAGTACATTTAGTATTTTCCCTGTTTCATAAAAATACGCATTTTATTTCGTCACGAGACATTTACGGAGGAAATTATCGGTTATTTGCAATGCTTCAAGATAAATACGGGTTTGAATTTACCTACTGGGAAGGCGATTGTTACGATACATTAGCTTCAAACATCAAAGAAAATACACAGGCAATTTTTATTGAATCACCCACGAATCCGTTAATGCGAACGGTTGATTTAGTAAAAGTTTCGAACATCGCTAAACAGTATGATCTGCTTTTAATTGTAGATAACACGCTGTATACCCCGTTAATTCAACAACCGATTAAAGAAGGAGCTGATATCGTCATTCATAGTGCAACGAAATACTTAGCTGGGCATAATGATGTGTTAGCAGGATTGGTCATTGCCAAAGGAGAAAAACTTAGTAAACAACTCGCTTTTCTTCATCAGTCGATAGGAACGGTCTTATCACCATATGATTGCTTTAGTCTGATCCGAGGGATAAAAACGTTAGCGTTGAGAATGGAGAAGCAAGAATCGAATGCAAAGCAAATCGTTCCGTATTTGCAACAGCACCCGCTTGTTACGGATGTTTACTATCCCGGTCGAGGCGGGATGGTCAGTTTTGAAATTCTCGATGAAGTTTATGCACCACTGTTTTTAAAGGCTGTACAATTATTTACCTTTGCAGAGAGTCTAGGAGGAGTAGAAAGCTTTATTACGTATCCTGTTACCCAAACACATATGGATATTCCGGAAGAAATTCGCAATGCATATGGTTTGTCTAATCGTTTACTGCGGATTTCAGCAGGTATTGAACACGCAAATGATCTAATTGCAGATTTAAATCAAGCGTTTGATTTAATCGTAAAGGAGGATGTGAAACAAACATGAGCTTATTGCAACAACTACAAGAGCAAATTTTAATTGCAGATGGTGCCATGGGAACGATGCTATATTCGTATGGCATCGATCAAAGTTTTGAACAATTAAATATAACCCATCCAGATCAAGTTCAACAGGTACATGAAGCGTATATTCATGCTGGAGCAACAGTCATTCAAACAAACACATATGGTGCAAATTATATTAAATTGGCACGATACGGCTTAGAAGAGCAAGTTAAAAAGATGAACCAAAAAGCAGTACAAATTGCAAAGCAAGCTCGTCAACAAGGAGTATACATTTTAGGGGGGATTGGCGGTATTCACGGCGTTCAAGCATTAAATGAAACAAAAGAAGAAATTAAACGAAGCTTTCGAGAACAATTATATTGTTTACTTTTAGAGGGAGTAGATGGGCTTATTTTAGAAACCTATTATAATCTCGATGAGTTAACGATGGTGTTAGAAATTGCCAGGGAGGAAACAGAAATTCCTATTATTGCAAATGTGTCCATGCATGTTCCGGGAGTTTTGGAAAATGGAATACCGTTGGCTGAAGCGTTACACCAACTGGAATCTTTAGGTGCGGATGTTGTTGGTGTTAATTGCCGTTTTGGACCATCCCAAATGATTACATCCTTACAATCCGTTCCTTTACCAAAAAAGGCCTTTTTAGCTGCATATCCAAATTCAAGCTTGCCTGCATATCGGGATGGTGTACTTTATTACGAAAATGAACCGGCTTATTTTAAACAGTGTGCCCGACAATTGCGAGAGCAGGGGGTACGTTTAGTAGGTGGTTGTTGTGGAACAACTCCTGATCATATTAAAGCATTAGCTGAAGGATTAAAAGATACGGACCCGATTACAGAAAAAGTGGTAGAAATTCCGAAGCGAGAGAGAGTAGTTGTAAAAAGGAAACGAAGAAAAATCGCTGGCAGAATTAGCAAAAGAACGACATACTATTATCGTTGAATTAGATGCTCCGAAACATTTAGATATGACAGAATATCACCAGGGAATACAAGCGTTAAAAGAAGCTGGAATCGACGCAGTGACACTTGCCGATAATTCGCTTGCAACACCGCGAATATGTAATACAGCTATTGCAACAACTATTAAAGAGCACGGGATTAAACCGTTAGTCCATATAGCTTGCCGAGATCGTAATTTAATTGGTTTACAGTCGCATTTGATGGGATTAGACATTTTAGGAATTCATGAAATTTTAGTTATAACAGGGGACCCAACTAAAATTGGCAGTTTCCCAGGAGCAACTTCTGTTTTTGATGTTAATTCGTTTAAGTTAATTGAATTAATTAAAAAAGGAAATAAAGGCATATCATTTTCCGGGCATTCTCTAAGAGAACATACCTCATTTACAGTAGGGGCAGCTTTTAATCCAAATGTGAATAATATAGAAAAAGCGGTTGCTCGATTGGAGAGAAAAATAGCAAGTGGTGCTGATTTTATCATGACACAGCCCGTTTATAGCAAAGAGAAAATAATTGCTTTGAAACAAGCGACCTCACATATAGAGACACCGATTTTTATTGGAATTATGCCATTAACGTCTACAAGAAATGCTGAATTTTTACATCATGAAGTTCCGGGGATAAAGCTTACGGATGAAGTTCGATCCCGTATGAAAGCAGCAGAAGGAAATCGAGAACAATCAACAAAAGAAAGTATTGCTATTTCGAAAGAGCTACTTGATACAGCTTTTGAACATTTTCACGGGATATATCTTATCACTCCGTTTATGCGTTATGATATGATCGTCGAATTAGTTAACTATATTCATCAAAAAACAAATTCCATGCGAGTACAACCAAGCTTATCCTTACATTAATTAGGGGTCTAGGATTTAGAATAAATAAACTTCAAATTTAAAGGATAGTCGTTAGGACATAATGATTAACCTATCCTGGAACCCGAAAGAAAATGTCAATAGTATTTATTTCATGATTTTCTATTATATAAAAAATGGAGGAGTATATATGTCAAAAATAAAGAGTTCGAATATTGGTTATCCGAGAATTGGAGAAAATCGCGAGTGGAAAAGAGCATTAGAAAATTTTTGGAGTGGAGTCATTTCTGAGACGGAATTAATTGAAAAAACAACAGAAATCCGTTTACGCAATTTGAAAAAACAACAGGAAAAAGGAATCGATTTAATCCCGGTAAATGACTTTTCCTTATATGACCATGTTTTAGATACGGCCATTATGTTTGGAATCGTACCGAAACGTTTTAACTATACTGGTGGAAAAGTAGATAGGCACACGTACTTCGCTATTGCGCGTGGAACAGATGGGGCCGTCGCTTCAGAAATGACAAAATGGTTTAACACAAACTATCATTATATCGTTCCGGAATTAAATGGCGTTAAGCCTTCATTAGTAGAGAACCGTGCTTTAACCTTTTATCAAGAAGCTAAAGAAAAACTAGGTATTGATGGAAAGCCTGTCCTTTTAGGACCTGTAACATTTGTAAAACTGGCAAAGGGTTATGACCCGCAGGAGTTTTCAACAATTGTGGAGAAATTTATACCACAATATGTACAGATCTTACAGGAACTTGTCGAAGCGGGGGCATCTTGGATTCAAATAGATGAGCCAATCTTAGTAACGCAATCATCGAAAGAAGAAATCGCAGTAGTTGAAAAAGTGTATCAGGCTTTTGCTGAACACGTACCTCATGCGCAAATTATTTTACAAACGTATTTTGAAAAAATAACTGCTTATGAAAAAATAGTGAATCTTCCAGTAAAAGCGATTGGCATGGATTTTGTTCACGGAGATTCTTTAGAACTATTAAAAACATATGGATTTCCCAAAGATAAGGTGTTAGCAGCCGGGATTATTGATGGACGTAATGTTTGGCGAGCTAATTTAGCAGAAAAGCATACGATTTTGGGAGTGATTAGACAGCTAGTTCATCACGACCAGCTTATTATTCAACCATCTTGTTCGCTCTTGCATGTTCCGGTAACAAAAACATTAGAACAAAAGCTGGATCAGGTCATTTTAGAAGGACTTTCGTTTGCTGATGAGAAGTTGGATGAAGCAGTTACATTAACGAAAGGGTTGAATGATGGTATAGTCTCCGTTCAAGCAGAATTCGATCAAGCGAATGAAGCAATTAAACAATTAATAAAGACGTATCAATCCAATAATGAGGTAAGAAAAAAAGTAGCCAATTTAACAAGTGATGATACACACCGAACCGTATCATTTGCAGAACGGATTGAAAAGCAAAAGCAACGTTTACAATTGCCGTTACTGCCGACAACGACAATTGGCAGTTTGCCGCAAACGCCTGAAGTGAGAAAAACACGTACCAAATGGAGAAAAGGCGAGATTACGGATCAAGCGTATGAACAGTTTGTGAAGGAGCAAATTAAATGCTGGATCAAAATTCAGGAAAAACTCGATATCGACGTTCTCGTTCATGGTGAATTTGAGCGAAATGACATGGTTGAATACTTTGGGGAAAAATTGAATGGTTTTACTATGACAGAGTTTGGCTGGGTGCAGTCGTATGGCTCACGTTGTGTCAAACCGCCATTGATTTTTGGAGATGTGTCTTGGGATAAACCGATAACAGTAAAGGAGAGCGTTTATGCACAGTCATTAACAAAACGTCCGGTGAAGGGAATGTTAACGGGGCCGGTAACCATTTTAAACTGGTCTTTTGTTCATGATACAACACCACGCTATGAAATTATGAAACAAATTGCTCTAGCATTGCAAAAGGAAGTGGAGGCTTTAGAAGAAAATGGAATTAACATTATTCAGGTAGATGAACCAGCTTTACGTGAAGGGTTGCCGCTTAATCGAACAAAGTGGGATGAATATTTAACAGAATCGTCACTTGCCTTTCGCCTCGCAACGGCAACCGCTAAAGCCGATACACAAATTCATACACATATGTGCTATTCCAATTTTGAAGATATTTTTGATTGTATCGATGATCTTGATGCAGATGTAATTTCAATTGAAACGTCACGGAGTCATGGTGAAATGGTCTCTACCTTTGAAGATAATACGTATCAAAAAGAAATTGGCTTAGGTGTTTATGATATTCATAGTCCACGTATTCCATCTGTTGATGAAATTAAACAAAATATTAATCGTGCATTACAAACGATCGCACCTAACCAATTTTGGATTAACCCAGATTGTGGTTTAAAAACACGAAGAGAAGACGAAACCATTGCCGCATTAAAAGTTATGGTGCAAGCTGCAAAAGAAGTGCGAAATAAACAGTTGGCCTCTCAAAAGTAATCTTGTTGCTAGAATAAAATTTTCGTATAGGGTAGATACGACGACGAAAAATTTTCTATGCAGTATATGTACAGCTGGTCAATTACTACACGAACTAAATTTTTTCTTCATTAACGCATTGGTTAGTACATGACAGTTGGCTCTTCGCTCAAAAGCGTACTCTAAGTAGAGCGGGAGGTAAACGGCCAAAGTGATTATTAACAAACTGCAAATGAAAAGTAAGTCTATTATGTAAGGCTCGTTTCAGATAGAAGCGAGCCATTTGTTGCGATACATTTCTAAACGCTTACAGGCAAACTCGTATTCAACATTAAATAAATTCATCACATACTTTGGGGTTATTTTCGTTTTGATCCGTTGTAACATAAAAGTTGGTATACATAGGTGGTAGCTGAAATAATTAGCTTGCCATTCTTGTAATTCAATAAACGTGGATGGTAAGAATTCTTGCCTTCCAGTATGCCACAGAAAATGAGCAATTTCATGGCTGAATTCTTGCCATTGTACTTGTTCACTGTTTGTCGCTTGTAAGAAAATAAGGCATTTCCCGTTTCGATAAACCGTTTCACTGCTAAATTCCCAATAATAAACGGGAATCTGTAATGCATTGGAGATTTTATCAATAGTTAAATCAGAAGGCTGATTCATATTTAATTTTAATAGTAATTGTTTGACATAGTCCTCTGTACGTGTGTAATGAAACATTAGATCCCCCTAAACGGAATATATGTTCGTTTATTTGTGAAAAATAAATAGTGTACATCAAATACACTATAAGTGCGTATTCAAAAATAAATAATCTGATGTCGCTAGGATCGCAATCTCCTTCGAAAATGGTGGTGTGTCGCTGGCGAAGCATTTTTTTATTACCCCTTGAAAAAGAAAAGCTCTTTTTTGCTTATAAATTCGCCGCGTCATTCTTACCAGACTTTTTGAACATCCTCTTATTTCTCTTCTTCTTTAAAAGCTTCCCATATTCTTTTTAATCTTCGTAGATCTTCTTCTTTACTCTTTGGTAATTCTTTGTACCATCTTTCTAGTGAAGGATCATTACGAAATGCTGTAAATGCTTCTTCTTCTGTGAGCTTAGGATTATCGGATCTGCCTAGTAAATAGTCGGTGGTAACATTTAGTACGGTTGCTAGTTTGTCTAATTCATGATCTTTTATTGGTCTATCTCCGGATTCAATTCGATTCATCACACTGACATTTATGTTCATGCGTTTAGCGAGCTCACGTTGCGTCCAGTTCCTAGCTTCTCTTAATGTAACAATTCGTTTTCCAATTTTCAATGTAGACACCACTTTCTATACTAGCAAATAAATCATAACATGATTGCTAAAAAAGAAACAGGCATTTCTATATTAGCAAGGACACAATTTGACATTTCTGTTTTAGCAATGTAATATAAGAACAAACGTTCTATAGTTAAAATTTGGAATGATTGGAGGAGATGATGATGGCTTACAAACAAGATATAAATAAAAGAATTAATAATGACATTCATTGGGTTGTTAGTGATTATAGAAAGGATAAACGAACAGGAGCACTGTCTCCAGTTATTCGTAGTGAATATGCAGAGCAATTGTTTAAGAAAGGGGCAGGGTTTTGTGAACAAACAACAAATGGAACGGACGTTAAAGGATTATCATTGGATGATTAGAGAAATAAAAAGACAGCAGGATATACTTAATGAAGATATCGGCACAAGAGTTGTTGCTGTTTCTGGTCTTGAGTCCACACTGCCTAAAGCAAAAGGGATAGTCGGTAATCCAGTTGTAAAGGAAGTAATTAGACGAGAGCAGAAAAGTTCGTGGTTAATGAAGTTGGAAAAAAAAGTACTATTTATTCAAGAGCGCTTGCCAGCTGTTGATGAGCCGAGAGAAAAGGCGGTGTTAGAATGTATGTTAGATGGAATGACGATAAGCGCTATCAGTAAACATATGGGGTTATCAAGAAAGCATATTTATTCGATTAGAGATTCTATCATAGACAAAATGTTACAGTTTACACAGTCTTCACAGTAGATGACAGGGAAATCAAACCAATTGTACAATAGAACCAGCAAGATTTGTTAATTGATTAAGCAACGATTACTTGTTAAGAAAATAATATGGAAGTAAGTCTTGTTCGAGAGTGACGTTAAACTAATTATTAAAAAACAGCATAATAGTCAAAGAGCAAAGTCTTAAATTCACCAGAATGGTATTTGAGGCTTTTTTATTATGGAGGGAGACAATATCCGTTTTGTACAAGATGGATATTCTTTTTGTACTATAGGAAAGTATAAAATTTTATGGTTTATCCCGCATGTAAGGTGCCGTAAGATTCCCACTTCAAGACCTGAATTGATACAAAGGATCAAAGTGGGAGAAAACGGCACCTAAATGCCCGATTGGTTCAACTAACATTCAGTAGGAGAGGGAAGAAAACTCCTACTGAATGAAGTTTCACTTTATTGCATGGATACCAACTGCCGTAAACTTTTATGTTTAAGCGCAACCGGTGATCACCTGAAGACTAGGCATTAGCCAAAATTTTCTTAAATAACTTAAGGAGGTGATGAAAATGGTGTAATGCATGGGTGATGGTAGTAGAAGATATGTAGTTGTTTTTAATTTATTAAAAAATACCTAGGAGGATATAAAAAATGACAGATACACAAATTAAAATGCAAAAAGGAAAAAATAAAATCTTATTATTCCGTTTATTGGAAAAACAAGATGAGGAAGCTGCAAAGTTAGTATTTCAAACTGAACATACATTTAGCTATTCTCGTGAATTGGAAAGGATTGTTACAAAGGATGGATCGTTAATTCTTGTTGGCGGGTTAGAATCCGAAGTTGCTATTGAAGCAATTCAAGCAATGGATGATCCTGTTGCTAATATGCTTCGTCAATCTGTGATTAATGGGCAAAAATTAGAAATATGGGAAGTTGCTGTGGATGACGAATTGAAATCACCAGATAATAAGTACCCTGCAATTTATGCACAAGGCTATTTAGACTCATGGGAGGACCCGGCAAATGCCGAGGAAAATGCAGCAATTTCTGCTAACTTTACAGTGGAATTAGAGCCGCAATTTGGTGAAGCAACGCTTACAGATGCGCAGCAATTAGCCGTGCAATATGCATTCCAGGATACGCAAGCAGAATCGGCTGAAGGCGCAGAGAATCAATAAGTTTGCTGCTTGTGATGATAAGGACAATAATTGTAATGTTTTTATCGCACAAGAAAGCAGGATTTATATATAAACAATGGTTTATTTCTTAATTAGTTCGTAGGTATAGAGAATTACCGACGACTTTTTATTAACATATGAATTCGTCTGTCACCAGATGAATTCATATGTTATTATTGAACTTTTTTAAAAATGAGGATAAAAAAAGCTATCATTGTAGGAACGCTAGAGTTAAAGTTAAAAAACGTCCCGAAAATAGAGGCAATGAAAGCAGATTTGTACCATCCTCTTATAACATTTCTTACAAAGAAAGGTGATACAAAATGGAATTTATGATAAACGAAAAAGCATATGCATTGAAATTTGGGATTAAATTTATTCGTGAACTAGATAAAATATACGAAATTGATTATCAGGGGATGAAATTTGGCATGGGTGTGAATATGGCTTTTATGAATCTTCAGCAATTAAATCCAGCAGTTCTTCAAGACATCTTGAAAGCTGCCGTTTCACATTTAGATACGCCACCAAGTAATAAACAAATTGAAAAAGCAATTGAGCAGTATGCAATAGATAATGATGGACTTGGTGATCTATTTGCGGAGTTAAAGAATGAATTGGGAAAGTCACCAATTATGAAGGATACCATCAAACAGCTTCAGGCAGCCAGCGTGAAAGAAGTTTGACTTCAGAGGAAACCTATCATGAAATTATCATTAACTGTTTTCGTTATTTAAATTTTACAAGTCTTTATCACATTGAGATTTTAACATTAAGAGAATACGCATTAAGAGTGCGTGCATTCCAATTACAGCAAATTGATAAAGAATACAGGATGTATAAACAGGCTTGGCTTAATCATCAGGTGACACTTACAAAGGAACAGGGGAAAAAGCAAGTGCCTATTTATAGACGGTTTAAAGATTTCTTTGATTATGAGAAGCATTTAAAAGAAGTAAGTAAACCAAAGATTTTAAATGATAAAATGAGGCGTTTAGCGGATCTTGCTAAACAGGTTAATTCTGAAAAGGAGGTGCCTTATGGGGGGTAAATCAAATGCAGCAGGTGGGTTTATGGAAGCTTTTGTCTCACAAGCAGACGGTTTAAAAAGTGCGGGGGACTCATTTGCTGTTTTGCAGGAACAAATAGACCCAGTTGTTAATAAATTGGCTGAAATGGAGCAATCATTAGGGTTTATTCCGGGAATGTCAGAAGGAATCGCTCAAGTTCAGGCAGTGCTTGAGCCGTTCCTTGGAATGATTGGTGGGATGTCCACACTGCTACTTACGATTTCTTCAGTAATGACTAACTTTTTACCAAAGATGATGGTATTAAAGGAGGCGGTGATGGGGCTATTTGCTATATTAGCTGCTAATCCACTAGCTTTAATTATTACACTAGTTACCTTGTTAGCGACAGCATTTGTATATCTCTGGACAAATAGCCAAACCTTCCGGGATATCATGATGAGTGTTTGGGAAACAATATTAGCCTTCATCATGCCAATTATTCAAGAAATAGTCGGGTTTGTCATGAGTGTTTGGGGACAACTAACCGCGTGGTGGACTCAAAATCAAGCGTTAATATTGCAAACTTTTCAGACCATATGGGGAGCAATCCTAGCGGTTATCACAACAGTAATGAACTTCTTAATGCCTTTTTTAACAGCAGCTTGGCAAACGATTTCAACCGTAATTACAACGGTTTGGAATACAATCAAGACAGTCATTCAACTCGCTATGACCATTGTTATGGGAATCATTAGAACGGTGATGCAGGTCATTACCGGTAATTGGTCCGGGGCATGGGAAACGATTAAGTCTACCTTTCAAAATGTGTGGAGCATCATGAAAGAGTTCGTTACTACGATGGCAACTAGGATATGGGAAACGATTCAGACTAAATTTACTCAAGTCAAAGAAACGATTTCAACCTTAATTGGTAATGCAAAAGATGCAGTAGTCCAAGGGTTTTTAACGATGGTGTCAAATGCTGTAGAAAAAGCTCAGTCCATTGTTTCTACTGTACGCCAAAAGTTTCAGGAAGTGTTTAATGCAATAAGAACAAAACTTACCGAGGCTGTTACCGAAGTGGGAACACAAATAGCCAAAATGCCTGGGAAGGTAATTGAGTTTTCCGGGAGAATGATTTCAGCCGGAAAGGACTTAATTATGGGGCTAATAACTGGAATCAAGGATAATGCAAAAAAGGTGGGAGAAGCAGTCTTAAAAGCTGCAAAAGATGCTGTAGACGGTGTTTTGAGTTTCTTAGGGATTAAATCTCCTTCGCGCCTGTTTAGAGATATTGGAGATGACACAATGGCAGGCTTTGCCTTAGGAATTAATCAAATGGCTAAAAGTGTAATTGCAGCAGCGAGTACAGTTTCAGATAAAGTACAGGATTCGTTTGATCCTCAATTCGCTTTACCAGCTATTTCTGGACAGGTTCATCAATTAAATCAAGCAGCAAACCATAAACTGTCGAATCAGGTTTTAAATGAATGGCATGTACAAAAGCAGCATGCAATGGTAAATGTATCTATTGGCAAGCAGCAATTTAGTGCGTTTGTAGAAGACATTACGAATGCCCAATCAAGAAAAACGAATCTAACAAGACAACAAGGCTGGTAGGAGGTGCATGATGTATACTTTTAAAGATACGGTTGCAGGTAGTAAGAGTGGAGGAAAAAGCTCGCTTTTGCAGACATTATTTAACGGGATTAATCTAGATGAACGATTAACCGATAAAACAGGGAGCTTTATAACATTAACCATTTCCGGAAGAGGAAATATGGAGCAACGAATCACTACAATTGAAGTACCTGGAATTCATGGAATGTTGGAGGCAAATAATCCAACATGGAGTGCAAGAGAAATTACAGTGAAATATAAATTATCTGATCAAACAAAAGAAGGGTTTAGAGAGCGATATAATCAATTGAATTATTTAATGCAAGGTTCAAAAAGAAAATTAGCCTTTACAGACGAAGAGGCTTTTTTTTATGCAACATTATCGGCAAATGATGTACCCGAGGAAACTGCAAATAGTTTGGTGGGCGAGCTAGTTTTTTTATGCTCAGATCCATTTAAATATGGTAAAACACACCAAACGATTTCTTTAAAAAAGTTTACTTGGGAAGAATACAAAGATCAAAAGTGGGGTGATTTAATTGGCAACTAATACACCAAATTTAAAGTTAGTAAAGCCGGAAATAACGGATAAAATCGATGTTTCCATTGCTAACTTTGCGCAAAATGCAGATAAAATCGATAGAGAGGCAAAGCGGCTTCAGGATAGGGATCAAGCATTACAATCAAGTTTAGATAATACGAAGGAAGATATGACGGTAGTACAAAACGGTTTAGTAGCGGTCAATCAACAATTAAAAACAAATAAAACAGCTATTGATCAAATCCATGAGAATACCCGTGCAAATTCCAATAATGTCACGAGAAATACAACTGATATTGGAGCAATAAATGAGAGAACTACATCCATGCAGGGGAGTATTCATAATTTAACTCAAATAAGTCAAGAAAATAAATCGACCATTACTTTCATCTCTAGCGAAATAGAAGGGATTAAAAAGCGATTAACAGCTTTAGAAGGTCAGCAAGAAATGCCTCCATCAGAGGGTGAAGAATAGTGCGTTGGATAGAGATAGCTCAAAGGAATGAAGTAAATGTTGAAGGAACAGTCCGTACAGCTCCTATCATTACTTCGGTGATAAAAAAAGAAATACCTTATGTGGAATACAGTGTAGATGACCAAAAGCTAAGACTGCACTACCCATTTAAGGTTAATGATGTGGTTAGAGTAGACTTTTCTAAACAAAAAGTATTTATTAATGAACAATTGCAAATGGAAACAATTGACCTCGTTTATGCTGATTTTTTCAGATTAAAACCTGGCTTAAATGAAATAAGCACAGTTCCAGCAATGCAATTGGAGGTTAAGTATACAGAGAGGTGGTTGTAGAAATGAAAGAAAGAATTTTCATTTTTGATAAATACGATAAGCTATTAGCAATCACTCACAATTATGTTGAAGCAGTTTTTGAAGAGACGGTTGAAAAGCCCGTCTCTTTTACAATTACTTTTCCGATGTCTGATGATGATGCATCGTATTTAATTGGTGGTAACCAAGTTGCATTTAAAGATTTAACAGGGAAATTCCGCTTGTTTACTATCCGTGAAGTCGATGATGTTGATGGAGAGTCCTCGGAAAAGATTGTCCAATGTATGCCTGCTATGCAAGAATTAGCTGATGTGATGGTTGAAAACAATGCACTTGAAAGTGAATCAGCTGACGTTGTGTTAGGTGCTATTTTAAAAAAATCACGCTGGCTAGTCGGTAATGTAGCAGATTTAGGGTTAAACACAATAAGCTTTTCGTATCAAAATGCTTATATGTGTTTAGGGAAATTAACGGAGCTTTGGGGCGGTGAAATCGTTGATCGTGTAGAAATAGCGGGGAATAAAATTGCCGGCCGTTATTTGGACATTGTACAACGAAAGGGCGCTGATACAGGGAAGCGCTTTGAAATGGATAAAGATATAAAAAATATTACAAGAACCGTGCTCTACTATCCAAAGACAGCTTTATATGGGCATGGTAAATCCATACAATCAGAAAAAGAGGGCACCGGGAAGATTACGTTTCGTAATGTAGAGTGGATTAAGGAAAATGGCGATCCAACTAATAAACCCAAGGGCCAAGAATGGGTTGGTGATCCTGAGGCACTTGAGAAACACGGTGTTCCCAATCACGAAACAGGGAAGCTGATGCACCGCTTTGGCTTATTTGAAGATAATGAAGAAGAAGATCCGGAAAGGTTACTAGCCAAAACATGGCAGGCTGTCCAACATGAAAAAGACCCAAAGGTTCAATATGAAATGGACATCATTACATTTTATGGTATAGCAGATTATGAGCATGAACAGGTGTTTCTTGGTGATACAGGAATTGCTAGAGATAAAGACATGAAGCCAATGATTCTGATTGAAGCGCGAATTATGTCATGGGAATATGATATTGGTAATCCAAGAGATGGAAGCCTGGTTTTAGGAAATATCTTGGACTTGGATCCAGATGATAGTGAAATCGAATGGGTAATTGACAAGGTGAAAGAAGGTAGCGGAAATTGGGATGCTGGTGGTGGTCCCATTACGGATGAGAGATTTCCAGATATTGTCCCAGATGCTCCGCAGAATGTTTCAGCCATTGGCTTATTCAAAAAGATTATGCTGTCGTGGACATTTGAATCTACCTATATGATAGCAGCCTACGAGGTTTATGCTAGCCAAATGAACGGTTTTGTTCCAGACTCTACGAATTTAGTCTTTCGCGGGAAGGTAGGAGCTTACAATTTTGATGCCAATACAGATGAAAAGTGGTACTTCCGAGTGCGAGCCGTTAACACGCATGGTACAGCAAGCGAGTACTCTGAACAGGTTAGCGCTTCAACTGTACAATTGGATTTGCCAGATATAGAGAATATTGTTCCCGATTTTATTGAATATGGAATCTATAAAGGTGAAGAATCTCCTAGTTCAAAAGATTATAAATATTGGCTGGATATAAGTAAAGAACCAAATATACTACGTCATTGGGATGAAGAAAGTGAAATATGGAAGCCGCTTGCTCCAGAATACGCCGGCGATATTGGCGCTGTTTCTTTAGCCAATTATCATGAACAAGTTAATGAAATTATTGCAGATATAGCTGATAAAGCGGATCTTGAGTGGGTAAATGGACAACTAATATCTAAAGCGAATAAAGATGATATTTATACGATGGAGCAGTTGGATAATAAATTCGATAATGTTGTTTCCAAAACTACTTATGAATCCGATAAACAAGGTATTATTACTGATTTAAGAGATCAAGAATCACGTATTACTCAAACTGAAAAAGACATTAAAACAAAAGTATCCAATACGCAGTATCAGCAAGATAAAAAAAGCTTGGAGACATCCATTAATGAAAACAAGTCTTCTATCGAGCAAAACGCGAAAGCAATTGTAAGCAAGGTTTCCAGTAGCCAATATAAAGCAGATAAAGAAGGCATAATTAAAGATATCAAGGAAAACCAATCCAAAATTGAACAAAATGCTAATCGTATTAAAAGTAAAGTAGATGCTACGTATGTTCAAGGTGAGATTGGAAAGATTGAGGTTGGTGGAAGGAATTTATTACCAAAAACATCATCAAATTTTAAAAATGTCACATTTAATGATTGGGATAGGGTTTTAGGTGTATATGAAGGGATTACTGTAGGAGAAACATATACAGGTAGAGTATATTTAAAACCTCATAACTATCCTGTTAAATTAAATTTGGATTTTAGGACATCGGACGATCTTGGTTATTCACAATATTTTTCTGCACCAGTACCTGTTGGGAAAGAAGGATATAGAACTGTAACTATGGTTGCTCCTAAACTAGCAAGCAGTAATGGAAAACCAATAACCAAAGTTAGATTATCGATTAGAAAAGATAAAAGAGAGTATAACGACGTCAAAGTTGACTATAAAGAAGAGAAACTCGAAAAAGGCAACAAAGCCACTGACTGGATGCCTGCTCCGGAAGACACCGAAGCAAAAATAGAAGCTGTCAAACAACACACTTCCGAAATCGAACAAACAGCCAAGGGAATAAAGCAAGAGGTAACAGCTCTTGAAACAGACTATTCTACATTTAAAAATCAAACGAATTCAACGATTAAACAGCATGCTGATCAAATAGCGTCAAAGGTAACCAAAACAGAATATAACGCGGATATAGGCGGACTTAGGGCTAAAGTGAGTAAAGCAGAATCAACTATTAAGCAAAATGCGGATAATATTTTGACCAAAGTAAATAAAAACGGTGTAGTATCTAGTATTAATCAATCTCCAGAACAGATTAAAATCAGTGCCAATCGAGTATCTATTGATGGTGATTTAGTTGTTAGAAATGGAAAAGTTTATATAAAAGATGGCGTAATTACAAACAAGCTTATTGCAGGAAATGCAAAGATAGATGGAGCTAAAATTGCTGATGCAACGATTACAAGTGCAAAGATTTCTAACATTAGCGCTGATAAAATAAGGACTGGTATTTTAGATGCGTCTAAGGTGTCTATTAGAGTTAAAAATGGTATACAGGCTATACAAATTGATGATAAAGGCTTTGAGTCAATTGATAGTAAGGGAAATGTACGTATTCATATTGGCATACGTGATATTGCTGGCAAAGGACAGTCAGATCCTAGTACAATAAGGTTTTTTAGTGGGAATGGTAGTAACGTAGCCAGTATAGGAATGAATGTAAATGATGATTTTATAATTGGTAGCCAAAATAGAAATGTTTCTATGTCCTTGTACTCTGGAAAATCAATGCTGTACTGGGCGAATTCACACAAATTTGCATTTAACAATGGACCAAATTCTAATTTTTGGCATATGACGGCGTATAAAGATGCGGATGGGCATTGGCATCCACGTCTTTTTTCTGAGCGATACAACAGTGGATATGTAGGGATCAGTTCTCGTCCATTATGGCAAGTTTATAGTTCAAATATTAATGAAACCTCTACAAAAAAAGCAAAGACAAATATTAACCATTGTGATGTCAGCCAATCCTATAGAGTGTTACAAAATATGGATATCAAAAGATATAATGGACTAAATTGCAAGGGAGAAGCTGATTCAAATGAAAAATATGGAGTCATTGCTGAGGAAGCCCCAATCGAAATATTAGATGTATCAGGAAATGCTGTTAATTTATATTCAATGATTTCACATGTTGCTAATGTTGTTAAAGATTTAATTAACCGCATTGATAATTTAGAAAAAACAGTTAAAGGGTGGTCTTAAATGGAACAGGAAGTTAATTTGCAGTATGTCGTTAATTCATTATCTAATCAAGTATCTCAACTTTCAAGGGAAAAAGCTTATCATGAGGCAATTATTGCAGCACAGCAGGAAGAAATTTTAGAGTTAAAAGGAGAGAAGGAAGAAGTCTCCGAGTAGACGTTATTATCCCGCATATAAGGTGCCGTAAGATTCCCACTAGATAATAAGAAGAAGTCTATGCGGGAGATAACTGCACCTAAAGCCCGATTCGTTCGGATCGGCAAGACAAGGAAAGCTGCGTAGCGACGCACCCCGGTTTTTAAAGGATGTCAATCACAAGGGCGTTGCAATAGGACGAGAAACTTCGGAAGCGACACATAGCGGTGTTTCAAGGACGCCCGAGATTCTAGCCTCTGTTCTACTTCTATCAGTAAGGGATGAAGGAAAATCCCAACCCTACTGGAAGTTCAAACTGAAAAGATAGAATATTATTAATAGTAGAAAGACGGGGATTTCAATAGTATAAAATTAAAGCAACAGGATGATTTAGATTGTAAAAATTAGGGTTTAAGTTTAAGCGACTAGGCAAACGTCTAGTTTTCTTTATGTCAAAACCAAGGAGGTAAATATGATTGAGAGAGAACAATGGTATACAAATAAAGAATTATGGGAGCAATTAAACTCCTTGCGTGCTGACTTTAAGGACTTCCGTCATGAAATGCAAGAAACGAGAAATGTTATTAGAAAGTACAATGGGTTGCGTGAAGAACTAGGGGTAGTGAAGGAAAAGGTTGAGCGTATAGAGGCGAAAACGGAAGGTAAAAAAACAGTATTAGAAGCTGTCCGCCTATGGGGGGGATGGCTTTTTGCCTTTCTTACACTAATAATTTTAATGATTCAACACTTTTAATGAAAGGAGGTGTGGAGAATGGATAAAGGAACGATAGTAAGAACAGTTCTTTTAGGAGTAACTTGGCTGAATATTTTACTAGTCAATTATAATTTGCAGCCTGTTCCAGTGTTAGATGAGGAGTCCATTGCATATGGACTAACTTTTCTGGCATCGGTATGGGCCTGGTTTAAAAATAACTATATTACTTTAAGAGGAAAGCAGCAAAAAGAAGTACTGGAAAAATCAAATCTAATGAAGTAAAAAAACGGTTAGTCCATACGGGCAAGCTGTTTTTTTATATAAAAATTAAAAGGAGTGATTTACAATGGCAAAAATAGCTATTGGGGCTGGACATGGAATAAATACACCGGGTAAAAGGAGTCCGGAAGGAGAAAGGGAGTGGTCATTCAATAATAAAGTAGTTTCTGCAGCAATAAAGTATTTAAATGGGTATACAAATGTATCTGTTATTCGTTTGGATGATTCAACCGGAGCAACCGATGTTCCTTTAACAACTAGGACAAATAAAGCAAATAATGCAAATGCTGATATTTTAATATCCTATCATCATAATGCGAATACAGGAAATTGGGGTTCTTGGACAGGAACCGAGACCTATTATTATCCGGGTTCATCTACTGGATTAGCTTTGGCAAGAGCCATTCATCCTAGCATTGTTGGTGCAATGGGCTTACGCGATCGTGGAATTAAATCAGCTAATCTTCATATGGTACGAGAGTCTAGAATGCCAGCAATTTTAATTGAAGGGGGCTTTATGGATTCTACGATTGATATTGTAAAAATGCGTAATAATTCAGTAATGGATAAGACTGGAAAATCATTAGCAGGCGCTATAGCTTCCTATTTAGGATTGCAAGAAGAAGGGAGCGGTGGAAACACCTATACAGTCAAACCTGGAGACACATTATGGGGAATTGCTCAAGCCCATAACATGTCTGTTAATGAATTAAAGAGATTGAATAATCTCTCTGATGACACTATTTATCCTGGCCAAGTGCTGATCGTTAACGGTTCTGCTTCTAGTGGTACAGGGTATGTGGAAGTTATAACTTCAAGTCTTTGGGTATATGACGCACCGGATTGGAATGCGAAACACTCCATTGTAAATCAAGGAGAAGTATTTACAGTATTAGACGACTTGCAAGTAAATGGATCTAAAATGTATAAATTAAAATCAGGTTTATATATTACTGGAAATTCCCAATATGTAAGGTATTTTTCCGGGTAATATAATTTAGTTCTACACAAGATGCAGAATAAGGAGTTCAGATGAACTAAAATGAATCAGCGACATTGTTGGTATACGTAAAAGCCAATTTGTCGCTGTCTATTTTTTGTTATATATTGTGATAGTTAGTGTTAAGATTTCAAGTGAAACCTCAAATTGATATTTTTATACTATTATACTATAGAAAGTAAACGTTATGGTTTATAGTATAAGAAAAACTATAGCTTTCGCTAAAGACTTGCGACAAGCCAAGTTTTTCTAAAAACACTAACTGTGAATTTCTAAAACTAAAATTATAAAAATAGTTACCCGCCAATAATATGATATCCAGCGTCGACATGAAGTACTTCCCCTGTGATACCCCGTGATAACTCACTCATAAAGAACATAGTTGCATCACCCACTTGGTCTTGGTCGACATTTTTTCGCAGTGGCGCTTTTTCCTCAATAAGATTTAATGTTTTACTGAATCCAGAAACTCCCTTTGCAGATAGTGTACGAATAGGACCGGCAGAAATAGCGTTAACACGGATTCCGTATTTACCCATATCCTCAGCAAGATAACGAACACTTGCTTCGAGTGAGGCTTTAGCAACACCCATAATATTATAATTTGGAATAACTCGTTCTGCTCCAAGGTATGTTTGTGTTACTATGCTTCCGCCTTCTGTCATCAGAGTTTTTGCTGCTTTTGTTACAGCGACTAATGAGAATGCACTAATTTCATGAGCCAATAAGAATCCTTCCCTAGATGTATCTGTATATTCCCCTTTTAGCTCTTCCCGATTAGCAAAGGCAATCGAATGAACAACACCATGAATGATCCCTATTTTTTCTTTAATTGTGGAAAAAGCTTCGTTAATACTTTCGTCACTTGCTACATCGCAGGGGACGATTAACTGTGCATCTATTTCATTTTGTTCTAATAGCTTTGTTAGTTTTTTATAAGAACGCTCTTGTCTATATGTGAAAATTAAGTTTGCTCCAGCTCTATGTAATGAAGAAGTTATTCCCCAAGCGATACTTCGTTCACTTGCAACACCCATAACTACAATATTTTTTCCTTCTAATAAGTTACTCATTAACGTACCTCCATTATTGCTTCTTTTGTACATTATAACTTAACTTGCATTTTGAAAGAAAGCAATATTCGTTTTATCTCGGATCTAAGGCATCGTACATCGTAAGACTCGGTGTGTTTTTTACGGTCAATACTAAATATCTTGATCGTTCTCTATTAGTATCTACAACCGCAACAGCAATTTTTTCCTTTGAGATGTCTATACCCACATATTTTGTGATACCATCCATATTAACGGCTCCTTTGTAGCTCTGATTTAGTTTCTTTGGAAATAGTATCGCCAAGTTAACCTATGAAATTACATTTCAGGGTCATTTTTGTTCATAATAACTTATTAAATCCCTATTAAAAAGAAGGAGAAAAGCTTATTCTAACAGGTTTTTTCTAAGAAATTTTAAAAAAATATAATTTACCCTTTACAAACGTTGCAGAACTAGGTATAATGAAATTCGTCGGTTTCGACAAACGTTACATAGAAGGCTTGAGATCGACAAATGATAATTGATGCATGGCCCGTTGGTCAAGCGGTTAAGACACCGCCCTTTCACGGCGGTAACACGGGTTCGAATCCCGTACGGGTCACCATTAGGAGGATTAGCTCAGCTGGGAGAGCACTTGCCTTACAAGCAAGGGGTCACAGGTTCGAGCCCTGTATCCTCCATCATTTGCCGGCCTAGCTCAATTGGTAGAGCAACTGACTTGTAATCAGTAGGTTGGGGGTTCAAGTCCTCTGGCCGGCACCATTTTAAAAATCAGTGAATAAACAATAAATTATTGTAAATAATATGGAGGGGTAGCGAAGTGGCTAAACGCGGCGGACTGTAAATCCGCTCCCTCAGGGTTCGGGAGTTCGAATCTCTCCCCCTCCACCATTTTTTATTTGTTGGGCCATAGCCAAGCGGTAAGGCATCGGGTTTTGATCCCGTGTACCCTAGGTTCGAATCCTAGTGGCCCAGCCATTTTTTTGTTTTATTTTAGACAAGCTTTTACATATATTTCGTGAATAACGAGCATTGCATCTGCCGAATAACCTGCGAGTAACCCCGATGCACTTAGCATCTATCAAAAGGCGAGAAGAAGCAGGGGTCAGCCAACAGAACAAAACCATTAAATCAACTGATAAATATTTGAGCCATTAGCTCAGTCGGTAGAGCATCTGACTTTTAATCAGAGGGTCGGAGGTTCGAATCCTCCATGGCTCACCACTTTAATTATGCTATAATAAATAATGCAAATACTTGATAAACAAGGTCGTATGAACAGTAAGTAGCCTTGTTTATTTTCATTTCATAGTGATTTAAAAGTCGTGGAAAAAATTAGAAGTATCCAAGTAATAAAAAAACTATAACTAGCTACAATCGCTTATGCCATAGGCTTGAGGCTAGCCAGTTTTTTAAACGGTAAAAGAACTTAAAATTTGAAGTTGTTTTGGTGTTGTAAAATTGTACTCTCCTGAGTATAACGTAACTATGTTATCAATCTACGCCAAACGCTTGGTATATAAACGTTTTTTAAAAGCTTTTCAATATAAATATAATTAAAAACTTTGTTTCCTCTATAAACCATTTCCTCAAAACATAATACGCACACGTTCAATAAAACAATTAAATAAGAATCAAATATACATAAATAGAGATTATAATGAATACCCAGTTAGTTTTACTTTATATTACTTAGGATACTATGGTATTATGTGTTTGTTTAAACTATATTCTTCATGTTTTTAATAAATAGCATGTAATCATGATATAATTTTTCTATAGGAATATTTGAAATAAAATAGAAAAACTATTTCTTATTATAAAGGATGAGCGGCAATGAAGACCTCCAGAATTCCTGGGTTTTATAAGCAAACGATAACCGAACGCAGAGAATTACTAAAAAACATGGATGCGTTTTCCGAAGAAACCTTAAAAGATCTTATTGCTAAGGAACCCTTACCACTTGAAACAGCAGATAAAATGATTGAAAATGTTATTGGAACGTTTCCTCTTCCTTTAGGTTTAGGATTAAATTTCTTGATAAACAGGAAAGAGTATTTAGTGCCAATGGTTATTGAAGAACCTTCAGTTGTAGCTTCTGCTAGTCATATCGGTAAAATAGTAAGGGAAGCTGGAGGGTTTACAACGGAAGCTACTGAGAGGATTATGATAGGACAGATCCAAGTAGTAGGGTGTCCAGATTACCAAGTAGCAAGAACAGCTTTACTTAATGAACAAGCTACATTATTGGAACAAGCAAATGCTTCCTATCCAAGTATTGTAAAACGTGGTGGTGGAGCGAAGGATTTAGAAGTTCGTCTTTTAAATGAAGATACAGACTCAACCTATCACCAAATGCTTGTGCTTCATATATATATCAATACATGTGATGCAATGGGAGCGAATATTATTAATACGATGGTCGAATCCCTTGCTCCTACTGTTGAGAAAATAACAAAGGGAAAAGTGTATCTACGTATATTATCTAACTTGGCTGATCGTTGTCTTGCTCGTGCAAAATGTGTTATCCCACCACATTTATTGAAGACGGGGGCTTTCTCTGGTGAAGAAGTTAGAGATGGGGTTATTCATGCATATGAATTTGCTGCTGCTGATCCTTACCGAGCAGTTACCCATAACAAAGGGATTATGAATGGTATTGATCCAATTGTTATAGCAACCGGAAATGACTGGAGAGCAGTAGAAGCAGGCGCGCATGCATATGCAGCTCGTCATGGACAATACTCCTCTATGACAACTTGGTCAGTTGACAATGAAGGAAATCTTGTTGGAGAGCTGGAATTGCCAATGTCTGTTGGAACCGTTGGAGGTTCAATCAATGTACATCCACTTGCAAAAGCATCACTTCAGATGTTGGGTGTAGAATCTGCTCAAGAGCTTGCTCAAGTTATTGTGGCTGTTGGATTAGCCCAAAATCTTGGTGCATTAAAAGCGTTAGCTACAGACGGTATACAGAAAGGTCATATGGCTTTGCATTCTCGTTCTGTTGCTATAGCAGCAGGAGCTACTGGGGAGTTGATTGATATCGTGTCACAAAAATTAATAGAACTAAACGAAATCCGTGTTGGAAAAGCTAAAGAATTGGTGGAAGAGTATACAAAATGAGTGCAGAAAAGGTAACAACCACAGAAAAAACAGCTATCGGAGTAGCTTATAGTAAATTAATCTTAATAGGAGAGCATGCGGTTGTACACGGACAGCCGGCAATTGCTATACCCTTTCCATTAGTAGGCGTTGAGACAATCGTGGAACATGTACCAGGACCGGTAATAATTGATACCGAGTTTTACTATGGACCTATAGAAGACGCTCCTCGGTCATTAGAAGGAATTGTTAGATGTATTGAGGAAACAGTGAATCATCTGGGCTTTCTATGTCAGGACATGTTAATTCGAATTAAATCATCGATTCCAACCGGTAAGGGATTGGGCTCAAGTGCTTCTGTAGCTATTTCTGTAGTTCGATCATTATTTGCTTATTATGATGAAACTTACACTGATGAAGAGCTATTAGAACTAGCTAATATCGCTGAGACTTACGCGCATGGAGCTCCTTCAGGAATTGATACATTGACGATTACAACACAATCACCAGTTTGGTATGAAAAGGAGCATCCAATAAATTTTATTAAGCTAAGTGATGATTTTCATTTTGTTGTAGCAGATTCTGGACGAGTAGGCGATACTCGTTTAGCTGTAGAATCTGTTGCAAGATTATTGAAATCTGCTCCAAAGAAGATACAGCGAAAGCTAGAACGAATCGGCAAATTAACTCACTATGCAAAACAAGCATTAGAGAAAAAAGGCAAGCATATTTTAGGACATATGTTAAATGAAGCTCAAAAGGAGCTAGAAGCTTTAGGAGTTAGTGATACAGGACTGAATCGATTAATTGATTTTGCCAGAAAAGAGGGGGCACTGGGCGCTAAATTAACTGGTGGCGGTAATGGCGGCTGCATTATTGCGCTTGCCCAAAATGAAGTACACTCCAGACAATTGGCAGATAAGCTAAGGAAGTTTGGAGCTCAAGCGGTATGGCCATTTGTTCTAAAAGGAAAGAAAGATCAATAAGCTTGAAAGCGCAAGTAGAAGGGGAATAACAATGAAAGCAACTGCTAAAGCACATACAAACATTGCCCTTATTAAATATTGGGGAAAGCGGAATGAGTTGATTATTTTACCAACCAATAATAGCCTTTCGCTTACATTAGATGGTTATTTTACAACGACAACAGTTGAGTATAATCATTCCTTATCTAAAGATGAGTTTACGTTGGACGGGCTAGCCGTTTCAGGAGAATCGTACAACCGTGTTTCCGCTTTTCTCGATCTGATTCGAAATATGGCTGGAAAGCAGGTGTTTGCACGTGTTGAATCCGTAAATGATGTGCCGACTGCAGCTGGTTTTGCTTCGTCAGCCTCAGGTTTTGCTGCATTGGCTGCTGCTGGTACAAAGGCTATCGGACTTAAATTAAATGATCAAGAACTCTCCCGACTAACACGTCAAGGTTCGGGTTCTGCTTGTCGTTCCATTTACGGTGGTTTTGCTGAATGGGAGATGGGAATGCGTGAGGATGGTTCTGATTCTTATGCAGTACCAATTGCTCCAGCTGATTATTGGGATATCCGTGTTGCTGCGGTTGTACTATCTTCAGAACAAAAGAGTGTTTCAAGTCGTGTAGGGATGCGCCGAACTGTGGAGACATCGCCATTTTTCAAAGGATGGTTGGATAGTATTGGCAAAGATTTATTAGAAATTAAACAAGGAATTCAAACTCGAGATTTTGAAAAAGTTGGCGAAATTGCTGAAGCGAATTGCTTGAAAATGCATGCAACTACACTGGGAGCTTCTCCTCCATTTACATATTGGCATGATGCAACATTAGTGGTCATGCAAAAGGTCTGGGAAATGCGCTTACAAGGTACACCGGTATATTTTACGATTGATGCTGGCCCAAATGTAAAAGTTCTCTATTTACCTGAGTACGAGGATCAGGTGAAGCAAACGTTGGCCAGTTTACCAGGTGTAAGCGATATTCGCTTAAGTAAACCCGGCCAAGGAATAACATATTTATAGGGGCTGAAACATGGTGTCACAATCATCTATGAAAGTAGAAGTACCAGGGAAGTTAATGGTTGCTGGAGAGTTTGCAGTATTAGAGCCTAATCAGCATCTAATTGTAATGGCGGTTGATCGGTACGTTTATGCAACTATTAATCATAGTAAAAAAAATTATCTTCATCTCCTAGATTTTCAATTAGAAACAACTTGGGAATATAAAGACAATAGAATAGTTGTTGCTTCAGATGATTCCAGAACTAAATTTGTTGAAGAAGCGATGACCGTTGCTGTTAATTATTTGAGAGAAAGGGGTTATACAGTTACCCCTTTTCAATTATCGATTAAAAGCGAGCTAGATGATGAATCTGGTGTGAAGTATGGATTAGGATCAAGTGCAGCAGTAGTTACTTCTGTGATTACTGCGATTTTAAACAAGTTTCTTTCCTTTACGCCTTCACCCAAGCTTATTTATCAATTAGCATCGATTTCGCATGTGTTGACGCAAGGTAATGGGTCCGGCGCTGATGTTGCCGCCTCATCCTATGGGGGCTTCTTGAATTATTCTTCCTTTCAAGCAGATTGGTTACAAGCAGCTTACCAAGAATCCCGCTCGTTAACCGAATTGTTGGAATGTGATTGGACTTATGCGTCACTAGAGCCCGTTACGCTGCCTAATTCTATTTATCTTTGTATTGGCTGGACTGGAAAACCAGCATCCACAAAGAAACTAGTCGATGAGCTTATGCAATTAAAAACGAAGAATCCAGATAGTTTTTTAACTTTTCTATTACAAAGTGAGCAGGCTGTTAATAAGGTATTACAAGGTATGAAGGAAAATAAGACAGAAATTCTGCTCGAGGGAATTAAGGAAAATCGCCAAGCATTAGCTTCTGTTGGGCGACATGCTAATGTAGATATTGAAACTTCTTTATTAACTAAACTGTGTGATTTAGCAGAGACGTTTGGTGGTGCAGGAAAGCCTTCTGGAGCTGGTGGAGGCGATTGCGGTATTGCTTTTATGCCATCTAAAGAAGCGGCTGATAAATTAATTACAGCATGGAAAGACGTCGGGATTAAACCCCTTTCTTTAAAACCGTATCCATATGGGGCAAAAGTTATCAAAGCATGAGTGCAATTAAAATAACAATATATTTATATTTATATTTAAACTGCGCATGGACCCGGGGTTGTCCAGGCGTTTTTTTGATTGTGTAGAAAACGATATCCGTTTGAACATGGCGAAAGTATCTTTGTCTAACTTAAGCACTCATACTGCTAGCAAACTTCGCTCTTCTTCTTACGATAAGTCACATTGGCTCGAATCTAAGGTGCCGTAAGACTTCCGCTTCAAGCATTATAGAACGAAGAAGTCTAAGTGAGTGATAGCGGTACCTAAATGCCCAATTTATTCGAGCCGATAGGACTAGAGATACTGCTTGAATAGGTATCGCACGCAGAAAAAACGGATGTCTTTTTCAAGGACAAGGGAAGCTACGATAGCGATACATCGCAGTTTTTCAAGGACAAGAAAACTTTGACAGGCACACATCGCGCGCTTTTTCAAAGACTCACGAGATTAAAGCCTTTATTCTACTTCATCAGTAGGCGTAGGGAAAGGCCTATTGAATGAAACTTCACTATATTTCGAGTAGACAAGAAAGCAAATAAAAAAACACAGTTAGAATATTTTGCATATTTATACATCTTTATGTTAAGTTGAGTCACTTCCCTTTTTTTGTCTACAATAAGGAGTGAAGGGAGGCGTTTTCATGAAAAAAAACATATCGATTATCGGGGTTCCAATGGACTTAGGTCAAAGCAGGCGGGGTGTTGACATGGGGCCAAGTGCAATGCGGTATGCCGGTGCTATGGAGAAGTTGGAAAGGTTGGGCTATCACATACAAGATCTTGGGGATATTCCTATTATTAAACCTGATAGGAAATCGTCGGATCAAGTAAGTAATTTAAAAAATTTACAGCAAGTAGTTGAAGCAAATCAGAAACTTGCCGATATGATAGATAGAGAAATAAGCAAAGGGTATTTTCCACTAATTTTTGGTGGGGATCATAGTATTGCGATTGGTAGCTTAGCAGGTATTTCTAAGCATTACGAGAATCTGGGTGTGATTTGGTATGATGCACATGGAGACTTAAATACAGCAGAAACTTCACCATCTGGAAATATCCATGGCATGCCACTTGCTGCTAGCTTAGGATTAGGAAACGAAGAGCTGACAATGATTGGCGGATATGCTCCTAAAATAGAGTCAGAAAATATTGTAATTATTGGCGCGCGATCTCTTGACCCAGGAGAGCGTGAACTGATTGAGAATAAAGGAATCAAAGTCTTTACCATGCATGAAATTGATCGAATTGGTATGCCAAAAGTAATGGAAGAAGCGATTGCTTATTTCCAAGATCGTACCGACGGTGTACATCTGAGTTTAGATGTTGACGGGCTTGATCCCTCAGAGGCGCCAGGAGTAGGCACACCGGTTATTGGTGGTATGACCTATCGAGAGAGCCATTTAGCGATGGAGATGTTAGCAGAAGCAGAGATAATTACTTCAGCAGAATTTGTAGAGGTAAATCCAATTTTAGATGAAAAAAATAAAACTGCTATTCTGGCAGTTGGGCTTATGGGTTCATTGTTTGGTGAGAAAATGAAGTAATATGGTAAAGCTATTTTCAGCTGACACTTTATTTTTTCAAAACGTTAAAAGACATTAAATTTCAAACTGGAAATTTGATGTCTTTTTTAACCCTATTAAATGTTCTCTATTTTGTTAGAATTTACGTGCAGGGATTTTTTTCATGCCTACATTTACTCACAAAACTCTTTTTTAGCTTCATTATGTTGGCTGTTTAAATATTCTAAAATTAATTGATCTAATTTCATACTTGAGGAGATGACTGGCTCAGAAGTCAATGCATGCGAGTTAGTAAGTGAAATCATTTCTTTACGACATTGTTCAATTTTTTCCAATAACCTAGAATTACTCACAAAACTATCCTCCTATCTAGTATAATTATAGTAGGATAGTAACCAATATTTTGCAATCATAAACATTTACATTTTTTTAATGTTTTTTGAAACCTTTATGCGAACCGATTCGTAATATAATTTACCGCATAGTTGGCGGAGGTACCAATATGGATGAAATGATAAGAGACAGAATCAAACAAGTGAAAAGAGGAGATCAGTCCGCTTTTGAGGATGTGGTCTCATTCTTTCAAAATAAGATTTACCAACATTGTTTTCGTATGCTTGGTAATGCGCACGAGGCGGAAGATATAGCGCAAGAAGCTTTTATTCGTGCATATGTAAATATCCATTCGTTTGATGACCGGAGAAAGTTTTCAACGTGGCTATACCGAATAGCGACAAATTTAACAATTGATCGACTTCGAAAGCGAAAACCGGATCATTATCTTGATGCTGAGGTAAAGGGAACAGAAGGATTAGATATGTACTCGCAGTTAGCCGATCAAGGTCGTCTCCCTGAGGAAGAAGTAGAGGGGTTGGAACTGCAACGCTATATTCAATACGAAATATCAAAGCTTCCTCCGAAGTACCGTAGTATCATTATGCTACGATACATTGAAGAGTTTTCCTTACAGGAGATTAGTGAGATCCTGGATATCCCACTTGGAACAGTAAAAACCCGTATCCATCGTGGAAGGGAAGCTTTACGGAAAAAGCTTCGTCACGTGTAAAGGAGTGTGGCTCACTTGAATTGTAATAAAGAAGCTGTAGAATTAATGCATTATTATTTAGATGGGGAAATTACCAAAGAGCAAGAAAAGGCTCTTAGTCACCATTTAGAGAATTGTGAAGTATGCCAAAAGCATTTTCACGAATTAAAGCGGACGATCACACTAATCCAAAGTACAGAACAAATAAAAGCACCTGCTAATTTTACGGCGAGTGTAATGGAAAAGCTCCCCGCTGAACGAAAGCGTGTTAAATATAGAAGATGGTTTAAAGCCCATCCTATTTTAACGGCTGCTGCCATATTTTTTATATTTATGTTAAGCGGGTTATTTTCGTTATGGAATCAGGACAATCAGTTGATCGTTTCTAAACAGGAAAACCTCGTCATTAAAGGAGATACAGTTATTGTACCAGCAAATGAAACTGTAAAAGGTGATCTGCTTGTTAAAAATGGCGATTTAATTATAAATGGAACCGTAGACGGTAATGTAACGTTAATCAACGGCAAACTAATTAAAGATCCGATTGATAAAGACGGGCTGAGGGCATCAGTTGGTGAGATAAATGGAGAGCTGGAGCAGGTTGATCAAATGTTTGAATGGGTATGGTACAGTATAAAGGATTTGTTCCAACGCATTTTTTCATTTTAGTCGAAGCGAACCTGAAGGACGAAGGTATATTCCCGTACTTCAGGTTTTTGTTCTTGTTTAGGGATTTATATCCGTTTGTACGTCTCTAAGCGAGTGATTCTAGCTTTAGTGTTTGCTTAAGCGCTTAAACTAACAGCAACCCCTTCATTCTCCTTCTCACAATAAGTTAACATCGGTTCGGATCTAAAGGAAGGGAATAAAGCGGTTTGTCGCTTAAGGCGTCGGCATCCCCCTGTTTTAGAGGCATGTTTTCTTTATCTCGAATGTAAAGAACCGTATTTCTCTCGCTTTAAACATTTTTATTATCCTGACGAGTTAGTGAAAGAAATATCCCCTAAATACTCGATTCGTAAAGGAATCAAGATTTTCAGTATATATAGATGAGAAAATTGTCAGGTCAGCCACGTTAACTATGTTTTCCTTATAGATGGAATTCTGTTTTTAGGAAAGCAACCTTTCCTAATGTGATTTTTTGTAGTCCTTTAAAATGGATGATATATGAAAAATTTGCTAGCTAACTGCATAATAAATCGTACGTCTCATTGGTGATTTTATGTTACAATAAGAATGTTATTAAATGTTGATAAGGCAAGTTTTATCCCGCATGTAAGGTGCCAAAAGACTCCCACTTCAAGACCCGAGTGATACAAAAGGTCTAAGTGGGAGAAAACGGCACCTAAATGCCCGATTCGTTTAAGGGCCTTTAGGTCATACCCTTGCGGTACTAACATTCAGTAGGAGATGGAAGAAAACTCCTACTGAATGAAGTTTCACTTTATTGCATTTTATAGAACCTATATTATTATGAATACCTCTGATTCAATACCACTACTTTATTTTATATAACAAATAGTTAAGTAAATGGTAAGACATCGACGTTTCCTTAATCAAGTAAGGTGCTTTAGCTCTTATATTTTTAATTAAATTAGGTCAAAAATAAACTTGTTATTTCGAATTATTTACATGTCGTTATGATTTAAGTTATTATTAGCAAAATAATCAGGCAACTTAGGAAGTGATTTAGTACGAAAGCTTGGTACATAAGTATATATGTTTAAGCTGAAGGCGTACTTTACGGATAGAGTATAGTCAATACGGATGACTTACAAGGAGTTGGCTTTTACATTTCCTCTGCTCGCTTGTCATAACGAATTATACTTCTCGCATAGGTTTTGCGAATAACGTAAGCAGTTTAAAAGCAAACTACGAAGAACCTGACTTTTTAAATAATTTTTCATAGAATTTATATAGAAGGATGTGTAATCATGCTTGATGGGGGATTTGATTTAATACAGCTCCTTAGGATAGGCGTGGATATAGCTCTCGTCTGGTATGTTTTATATAAATTAATCATGCTGATAAGAGGTACAAAGGCTATCCAGTTATTAAAAGGGATAGCGGTTGTACTAGCTGTATGGCTGTTAAGTATTGTATTAGATTTACAAACTGTACAATGGCTTACTAGTCAAGCAATTGACTGGGGACTTATTGTTATTATTATATTATTCCAACCAGAGCTACGGAGAGCTTTAGAACAATTAGGTCGAGGAAATATTTTTGGTCGCAGCTCGCGTTCTGAAGAAGAAATAATTGAGGAAAATATTGATGCTATCATCCAGTCCTGTAATTATATGGCTAAACGACGAATTGGTGCTCTTATTTCTATTGAAAGAGAAACAGGAATCGGTGACTATGCAGAGACGGGGATCCAAATTAACGGCAAACTCACACATCAGCTTCTAACAAATATATTTACACCGAATACCCCGTTGCATGATGGCGCAGTCATTTTAAAAGGGGATACAATCATAGCTGCCGCATGCTATCTCCCATTATCTGAGAGCCCGTTTATTTCAAAAGAATTAGGTACGAGACATCGTGCTGCAATGGGCATAAGTGAAGTAACGGATGCATTAACCATTGTTGTATCAGAAGAAACTGGTGGTATATCTTGTACGAAAAACGGCGAGCTACATAGAGATCTTAGTCAGGAAAGTCTACGAAATTTATTAAGGTCTAACTTGCTAATAAATATAAAGACCCCTGATAAAAAGTCAAAAAAATGGAGGGGAAACAAAAATGGATAATTGGTTTAGAAGTAAATGGTTTGTCCGTGTCGTTTCCTTAGCTTTTGCCGTTTTCTTTTATGTTTTCGTAACCGTAGATCAAGCAGATAAATTACCAGATAACAATGATGCTACATTTTCTTCTGAAGATGAAGCGCAAAATTTGGAAACATTGGATGATGTTCCAGTAAATATTAAAATTGATGATGAGAAATATGTAGTTAGCGGTGTACCTGAATATGTATCTGTTTCGTTGGAAGGCTCAGCCTCTATATTGAAGCCGACTATTCGCAATCGGAATTTTGAAGTGTTTGTTGATTTAAGAGACTTAGGTGCTGGAGAACATACCGTAGAACTACAGCACAATCTATCGGATAAGTTAGATGCTTATATTGAACCAAAGCGCATTGATGTGGTGATTGAAGAAAAGGCTACAAAAGAATTTAATGTTACAGTTGACTTTTTAAATAAAGATCAAATGGCTAAGGGATTTGAACTGGGAGATTATGAAGTCCATCCAAAAACTGTGACGATTACAAGTGCTAAGAGTGTGATTGATAAAATAGGAATTGTAAAGGCTTATGTTGATGTTAGTGGGCTGGATGCACCAATTGATAATCGGGAAGTTCCTGTTAATGTATATGATAGTCAAGGAAACGAGTTGAGAGTCAATGTAAAGCCTGAAAATGTGGTCGTGTCAGCAGATGTCAGTAACTTTAGTAAAAAGGTTCCAGTAAATGTAGAAACAAGTGGAAAGCTTCCTGATGGGTTTGAATTGAACTCAATTTCTGCTAATGTAGAAGAAGTGGAAGTGTTTGGAAGTAAAAGTGCTTTGCAAAATTTAAAGGAAATTAGAACAGAAGCGATCGATTTATCCAAAATAACCAATTCAGGTACCATTGAAACAAATCTTGCCATACCAGAAGGTGTAAGTGTCGCTGGAGGAAAAAAAGTTGAAGTTACAGTTGAACTGGAACAATCAAGACAAACAAGCCAAAAAACAAATCAAGAATCTAGTCAAGAAACTAGTCAAGAAACAACCCAAACAAGAACAATAGCTAATTTGCCGATCGAGATAGAGGGCATAGGTGAAGGTTTAGAAGCTTTTTTTAAGGAGCCAGCTAATGGGGGGATGAATATTACTGTTTCGGAAAACAGGTCTGTTGACGCAGGGTTAAAAAAAGATGATTTCAAAGCATCTGTCAATGTGAAAGGACTAAAAGCAGGCACACATGACGTGCCGATCTCTGTGGACGCGCCTGATGGAGTAACTGTAAAACCTGAATTTAAACAAGCTACGATTGAAATTAATGAATCTTAATATATTGGTTACGTTTGTTTGAGAAACGGTGGAAATGGATAAAAAGGAGAGAATTTTACATGGGAAAATATTTTGGAACAGATGGTGTACGAGGAGTTGCTAATAAGGACCTTACACCAGAGTTGGCATTTAAGCTAGGAAGGGCTGGCGGTTACGTGTTAACGAAAGAAACAGAGCGTCCGAAAATCATTATTGGTCGTGACACACGCGTATCTGGTTATATGTTGGAAGGGGCATTAATTGCCGGCCTGCTGTCAATTGGTGCTGAGGTAATGCGTTTGGGAGTCATCTCTACACCTGGTGTTGCCTATTTAACAAAGGCAACTAGTTCGCAGGCTGGTGTAATGATCTCCGCTTCGCATAATCCAGTAGAGGATAATGGTATTAAGTTCTTTGGACCTGATGGTTTTAAGCTAACGGATGATCAAGAAGAAGAAATTGAAGCTCTTATGGAGGGCGAAGATAACTTACCTAGACCAATTGGTGGGGACATTGGGATTGTAAATGATTATTTTGAGGGAGGGCAAAAATACTTATCTTTCCTTAAAGATACAGTTGATAATGAATTTGATGGTTTAAAGATTGCCTTTGATTGTGCACATGGTGCTACCTCAAGTCTGGCTACCCACTTATTCGCTGATTTAGAGGCAGATATTTATTCTATAGGTTCTTCGCCAAATGGTCTAAACATTAATGATGGTGTAGGATCAACTCATCCAGAAAAGTTGCAGGAGTTTGTCAAAGAAAAAGAAGCCGACGTAGGTTTAGCTTTTGATGGTGACGGTGACCGCTTAATTGCTGTTGATGAAAAAGGGAAAATTGTTGACGGTGACCAGATCATGTTCATCTGCGCTAAGTATATGAATGAAAAAGGACTCCTGCGCCACAATACAGTTGTATCTACGGTAATGAGTAACATAGGTTTTTATAAAGCATTAGAAGCAAATGGAATGCGTAGCGATAAAACAGCAGTAGGAGACCGCTATGTAATGGAGGAAATGCGAAAGGGCGGCTATAATTTAGGTGGAGAGCAATCCGGCCATATTATATTTTTAGATCACAATACAACTGGCGACGGGATGCTATCAGCATTACAGTTAGTCAATGTTATGAAAGAAACGGGTAAACCTCTATCCGAATTAGCCAGTGAAATGACAGTTTATCCCCAAGTACTTAAGAACGTAAAAGTAACGGATAAAGAGAAAGCATTAAATCACCCTGAGATTAAACAGGAAATCGAAGCAGTAGAACAAGAATTAGGCACACAAGGTCGTGTATTAGTTCGTCCTTCTGGTACGGAACCGTTAATTCGTGTGATGGTTGAGTCACCAACAAAAGAAGAGTGCGATAAATATGTAAATCAAATTGTAGAGCGGATAGAAAAATTAATTGGAGCGGAATAGAAATTTTATATTAGCTGAGCATCCTTCTATTATTTAGGAGGATGCTTTTTTGTCTAGAATACGATACATGTTGGCTATCCTTTTTGAAAGGTAGCCTCGCCTAAAGCTTATACCTTATAGCTGTAGCAAACCTCGCTCTTATTCCTGAGATAAGTCAACTACAGCTTGAATCTAAAGGGAGGCGACTAAAAGCAGGCTTGCCGCTCAGGCGTCGGCATCCGCCTGTTGCAGGGGGGATGTTTCATGTAAGGATCGTAATTTTATCATTTTTGACAAGATAGTGAGAGAAACTGCTCCTAAATGCCGAATAGTTCGGGACGACAGGGCAGAAAAAGCTTCTTGAAAAAACATGCGCAGCAAAAGTGTACTTCTTTTATAAGGGCAAGAAAAACTTCGACAGTTACATATTACACGCAGCAAAAGTGTTTTCTTTTCCACCCGACATTTTAGCCTTTGATTTACTTTTGTCATTCGAAGATAAATGAAAGAAAGCCGCTACTTGATGAAACCTCACTTTATGTAAGAAGGTTCATTAGTATTGCGGTTATCCATAAATATTTAGCTAAAATATAAGCTGTAAAAATTTAGCTAAAATATAAGCTGTTCAAACAAAAATGAGTAAGGTATAATTAGGTGTAGAAATATTTCGATAATTCTTTGTGGAAGGACAGCAGCTTGAAATGCTTTGTTTTAGTATACTTCACGGGGATTACTACCGCTAAAAAAAAGGATAACGCAAACCTGCTTAATCCTCTTTTTCTTTGATAGGACGATTAGGAGGGAATCTATGGTTCCATTTGCAAGGCCAACTGTAGAATAATTTTTTCACACATCTGTTATTACCAATTTTACAGTAAATAAAGATAAAACAAGGTTGCTTTTTAGCACCAATCTCAAGCGAAAAATGAATATTTGTTGTTCCATCTAATTTATTTAAATACTACGAACGCTACGTAAATATAAAGGGGGTAGAGATCACCGAAGGGCGCCTGATGCCTGATCACGTGCACATGTTAGTAAGTATTCCACCAAAAATATCTGTTTCAAGTTTTATGGGATATTTAAAAGGTAAAAGCACACTTATGATATTTGATAAGCATGTAAACCTAAAATATAAGTTTGGCAATAGAATGGGCGGAAGGATATTCTTTATTACTAAATATTTATATGTCTGTAAAAATATAAGGGGGAGAGCATTATGCGTTCCTATCAAATGTTTATTAATGGTCAATGGGTTGAAGCTGTTTCGGGGAAAACATTTGAGGCATTCAATCCTGCAACAGGGGAAGTCAATGCTACAATTGCAGAAGGTGGAGTAGAAGATATAGATCGAGCAGTTAAAGCGGCGAGAAACGCTTTTGAATCTGGGCCTTGGGCAGATACGACCCCAAGTAATAGGGGAAGATTATTATTTGAAGTGGCACAAGAACTAAGGAATACATCAGAATTTTTCGCCGAAGTAGAATCCAGAGGAAACGGTCTTCCTATTAATGAAACAAGGCATATTGCAATTCCGTCCATGATTGATGTATTAGAATTTTATGCTGGGTTAGCGACTAAGATTCAAGGGGAAACGCTAGCTTCTCCAAATAATCGGTTTAATTTCACGTTAAAAGAACCGATTGGTGTGATTGGCGCTATCGTTCCATGGAACTTTCCTCTGATGTTAACGATGTGGAAGCTGGCTCCAGCCTTAGCAGCAGGGAATACAATTGTGATTAAACCCGCTGAGCAAACTCCGATAAGCACACTAGAATTGGTAAAAGTTTTTCAGGAGGTTGGAATACCGGATGGGGTAATTAATGTTGTTCCAGGATATGGACAAGGGGCGGGGAGAGCACTTTCTTCACATACTGATGTTGATAAAATAGCTTTTACAGGTTCGACACATACGGGAAAATTAATTATGCAGGCGGCAAGTAAGAATTTGAAACCAGTCAGTCTAGAATTGGGAGGAAAATCTCCTAATATTATTTTTGCGGATGCCAATATAGAAAATGCTATTAGAGGATCCATGTTCGGTATTTATTTTGGTCAAGGGCAAGTTTGTGCCGCTGGATCAAGAATGTTCGTTCAGGAAAGTATATATGATACGTTTATGGATGCGTTCACGAACAAGGTGAAAACAATTAAAGTGGGAGACCCATTAGATCCAAGTACACAGATGGGACCGCAAATATCTTTACAACAATTAGAACGTATTGAAAAATATGTTGCATCTGGTATAGAAGAGGGAGCAACATTGTCACTTGGGGGAAAGAGAAGTGCTCCTGTCAATAATGGATACTTTTTTACACCGACTATTTTTGAAGATGTTACAACAGATATGACAATTGCAAAAGAAGAGATTTTTGGTCCAGTTTTATCAGTTATCCGATTTAAAGATGAACAAGATGTTTTAGAAAAGGCCAATGACACCATTTATGGATTAGCTGCTGGAGTTTGGACGGAAAATGTAAAGAGAGCACATCGGATGATCAAGGGGCTTAAAGCAGGAACAGTATATGTAAACACATTTAGCATGCTTGATAGTGTATCTCCATTCGGTGGAACAAAACAGAGTGGGTTTGGAAGAGAGCTAGGCTTTCAAGCTATGGATATGTATACAGAGACAAAAAGTGTATGGATGGATTTAAGTGATGATCATTTGAATTGGTATGGAATATAAGGAATATAGTATTATCCATGGGAAATTCATTAATTATAAAGGAAGTGATGGGCTGGATTATCGGGAAGCTTTGATAATACAAAGACAATAGAAACGACAGCTTCTAGAAAAATACCTAAAGGTAAAAAAGGGCAATTTCAGGTAAGAAATGTTTTAAGTATTATAAAGTAACTATGAGACAATGGGTTAGCATTGAATGGGCGTAAATCCAAAACAAAGAAAAAAAGACGGTAACTATTAAAAAGAAAACAGGAGTAGAATCCAGAATAATACTCAAATAAAAAATCCGTGTGATTTTGATATGCTCCCTCCTAAGTAGACAGATTAAAAAATATAAACTTGCTACTAGGAGGGAGTTCATTTTATGTCCAGAAAAGTATACTACTGAATTTAAACAGATGACAACTGACTCAGCTTGAAATACCTGTTGAATGGTATCCTTAAATAAACACTTATCATTTCTTGAACATCTTCTACAGTATTGCATTTCTTTGCCAATTCTTTTACAGTTATCTCATGAGAAAAGTCTTACATAAATGATTCTTTTTCTTATTGGAATTGATATCCATCACACGAAACTTTTTATGCTCCCCATAAAAAAGAACCCTCACCAAAATGATATGCTCCCTTAGGTAGACAGATTAAAAAAATAAAATCTGTTATTTCTAGGAGGAGCTTTTTATGTCCAGTGCTTAATGGCAACCTCTTTCAATGGTGCCGGCTGAACAGGCTTAAGCATTATTTTTTATCGATCGGGAGTTCATAAACACATCTTCTAATGAATTTTCGTCAATTTTTATCTCGTAAAGGGAAAAATCTGATTGGAATAACGCTTTGGACAACCTGGAAATCTCATCATCAGATGTTATATTTAGCCGTGTGACTTTTTTATTAATTTCTACGAAAGTTACATTTATCTTAAATTTGGTATTAAGCTCTTGAATTTTATCAACTGTGAGGACGGGTTTTGTTCTAACAGAGATCCTGATTCCTTCCTTAGTTGCCGATTTCAATTCTCGTGGCGTACCCAATTTCTTGATGATGCCGTCGCTTAAAATTCCTACTCTATCACTGATTTTATCAATTTCATCAAGATTATGAGACGTCAGAAAAACCGTTTTTCCCTGCTCTTGCAGTCGTTTAATAACCTTTCGAATTTCTATAGTTGATTCTGGATCAAGCCCGGAGGTGGGTTCGTCAAGAATGATCAATTCGGGGTCCCCTAAAAGTGCTTGGGCAATACTGATTTTCTTTTTCATACCGAAGGAATAGGTTTTTATTTTTCTCCTTTCAGCACCTTGTAATCCCAACTCGTGTAAAAGTATTTCGTATTTTCGTTCTGAACGTTGATCCTTAACCAAGCTCCCCATATATTTTAGAAAGTTTATGCCCCTCATATGATGGTACAGGTTCGCTACATCTGGCATTACGCCTATTCTTTTCTTCACTTGATTTAGCTTTCTATCCGGTACCCCCAGGATTTCGAAGGAGCCCGAAGTTTTGTTAGAAATGCCTGTTAGTATATGGATAAATGTTGACTTTCCCGAACCATTATGGCCAACGAATCCAAATATTTCTCCTTTTTGTATTGTTAATTGAATTCCCTTTAGAACTTCTGTAGCACCGTAATTTTTGGTTAGATTGTTCACTTCGATTGCATTCATCACTTACAAGTCCCTTCTTTTTATGATCAACATAGATATGCCAAAGAGAGTCATCGCTACAGCAAATGGGATAAACATATAACCAAACGGTTTAGACAAATAATTAAAAGGTAAGATATATTTGAATGGCATCCAATACCATTCATTCGACATAGTGGCTACCAGACCTATTATAGGCAAGGAAATACCGGAAAAGATTCCAAGAAACATAGATAATTTAGCCTTCGTAATAATCGTTGAGATTAAAAGCACGAAACAGATGATATAAAACAATAATACGAGTGTCTGCAAATATTTATTCATCGACCATGTGCCGGAAAGCGCAAAAACTATAGCGTAAGAAATTGAGATTATTGCAATCCAGAATAGCAGTGTTCCCACTAATTTCCCGAGCATAACTTCTAATCTTGAGATTTTTGTAACAAGCAACCGTATTGTATTCATTTCTGTTTCACTGTTAATGAGGTCGTGAGAAATTGTAGACACAAACAAAAATCCAAATAAGAGGATAATGAATGATATCGACACATTATAGATCGTATTCTCATCAAGACCTTCTTCAAGAAAGATATTGATAATGTCTTGGTTGTTTTCTAAAAAATTGGCTGACTGGTAAGAAACAAAAGTCAAAAAAAGAATAATTAATATTGATCGGATACTCTTGAAAGAATTAATAAATTCCCTATATAACACTGTAACCATTTTCATTCCCCATCATAAAATTTTTACTGTACCTAAATTGTTACACACAAGATCCACTTTGCGGACTAATCTTTGAGTTTAGGTAATGTTAATCAAGTTTAGAAACAGGTTATGCAAAGTTGGAGTAAGCCTTTCAAGTTCAAAGATGAATTTTCAAAACCTATAATGCATGTAGGACAACTTCAATAATATTTATCTAATTAGCTTCAACTATAATAAAATTGATGGTAGAAATAATAATCATAAATATTGTAGCAACAGCATAGGTATTTCTTGCATTTTTATTATTCCAAGATATGATAGTCATAACAGCACATACAATCGTCAATATAAGCAATAGAATCAATGTACGGATTCCTCCTGTCTAATGAATTACTCTATGTTTCCTTCAAAATACTCTTCTAGGGAACCATAGGTCTGTAAGATTTCTGATACCCTGGTTAGGTTACTTACGATCTTACCCTGATTTATAATCAATACGTAATCACAATAATTTTGTACAACATCTAACTGATGAGTTGATAAAACAAGGCTATTACCCTTTTGAACATACGTATTTAGTTCTTTTTTTATTTCTCTCATGCTTATAGGGTCTATGTTAGAAATGAATTCATCTAATAGCATTACTTTAGGATTTTTTATTAATAGAGGTATTAGGGAAATTTTTTTCTTCATCCCTAAAGAATAGTCACCTATTTTTCGGTTAATTACCTCCTGTAAACTTAATTTCTCAATCAAAGGGTATGTTTCTTGTATGTCAAAATCTAGCAGTTCACTCATAAAGGACAAATATTCATTACCTTTTAATACTGGATACACTAACGGATTGTCAGGTAAAAACATGATAGAATTACTATTGTCATGAGCCATTTGCTTTCCATCTATAACGATATTTCCCTCGTCTACAGAAATAATATGGCTTATAGCCATTAAAGTAGTGGTCTTTCCCGCTCCATTCAACCCTAAAAATCCCACTTTACTTCTACCTGGGATTTTAAATGAAATATTTTGTAGAATGTGTTGCTGGCCTATCTTTTTAACCAAATTGGATACTTCTAGTATCGTTCTGTTTTGATCTTTCATAATTCACCTCGAAAACATTAAATCCTTTTTAATAGTTCTTTTTTTTAACATAAGTAATACAGGAATCATTATTGCAATAATCATCAAAAGACTCAAAGCATTGAATAGTAACAGAGCTTTTAAATCAAAACTACCAATCATGTAAAAAATACATGGTATCATCATTATTGGTAATAATATTCCAACGATTGTTAGTGTCACAGTCGATGACGTGAACTTTCTATCAGCGTAATCGTCTAGCTGTTCAATATTAAAAAAGTTAAAATGAGGATTATATACGCTAGGGATAAAAAGCAGTATATTAAAGGCTGCCATTACAATGAACTGATTTATTAGTATCCATATCATAACTATAAGGTCAGTAGAGGAAATCAAAAAAATCGCTATATCACTGAATAGAAGGGTTGTCCCAATGTATATGTTTGCTGTGAATATTTTTTTCTTTAATAGAATCCATAAATTATCAATAGTATATGAGTATAACAAGGCATTTTGACCTTCACCATCTAATGAAATTAAACCTTTATAAGATGAGAAGAAGCTTTCACAATAGAAAAAAACATGATAATAACTAAGAAGAAATATGAACAACACTCCCCCTTTTCCCTCAAATGAAACACCTCCTAATAATCCTGCAAAAACTCCAGTTAAAATCCAAAAGAGCAAATCTCCACCAAAACCGTTTATTTTTTTTAACATAAGGGGAGATCTATAAAATGTTTTTAAATAATTGGCGTTTTTCCTCACAATCCCTGTGTTAAACAAAAACCAATGATGTATTTTTTCCAAAATAGGTAAAATAACATAGCCTGTATTAGTACTATACGTATCAATTTTAACCATACTTATAGATTTGTAAACGAAGATGATTATAATAAAAATAACACATAAACAAATAAATAATACTAGTAAATTATCATGATACAGATTAATACTCCAAAAATTATGAGGAAGACCTACAAACCTTATAGGAAAAAATAATAATTCCTCGACCCTCTCAATCCCCATAAAATACCAATCATTTAATTCCTGTGAAGTAAATTCATTAGAAAAAAAGGTGCTTGTTGGACCCAATTATATAGTTGAGATGCTGATAGGAATCCTATATAAATAGCGAGAAGTTTAGTTGAGATTAATTGAAAAATTAGAAATCTACCATTTATCCAATGAGTACGGTAAACCACGTATAAATAATGTAAACATGTAAATAATAAACTTAGAAATATATATAATAGAACTGAACTACATATATAAATGAAAATATCAAAAAAACTGGAGTTTGTTGCAAGTAACAAGGCTATATTTAATGACAATAGGTTCATTATAAAAGTCCTAAAATTCCAAGCTATTGATTCTAGGAATAAAAAGAAATTTACTTGTCTATCAGGCAGACCTAAGTGACTTTCTAGTAGAAATTTATCCTCCGAAAATTGAGCCCACCTGGAAGATTTGTAGCCAACGAACAAGCAAAAGATAAATAAGACTAACCAGTATAAGTTCCAAAAATAGATTTCATTATTTTGTATTATAGCTAATTCCTGCAAAAAGAATTTTATTATAGGTGTTTCACTCTCAAATTGAGTTATAGATCTATTTAATAAAACCAACTTAAATACTGAGTAATAAGCAACAGAGAAAAATAAAGCTTTAACACAGTCTATTAAAACAGCTATAAGACCTATGGTTGAACTGACTTTCCCTTTTGTGAAAAAAAAAGTACCCCACGTATCTTTCCATCTTATGTATGTCTTCCATTTTATCCAATTCCATAATACTCTCACGTTTATCACCGACTTTTAAAAGGAAGTTGAAATATATCCTTCAATAAATGCAGCTAATGATATCATTGTTATTATAATTATCGTATAGTTTAAAAATGGTCTTATTTGGATTCTATATCCTAAATAAAAAGTAAATCCATATAACCCAATAGCTCCTGACAAGATAAAGGCAGGTATTTCTAGTATAGCATGAGGTAACAATTTCATAAAAAATTCATTCAAAGGTATTCCTATACTAATTAAATCATTTACTCCTATACCCAATACAAACCCATTTAGCAATAAGTAGAACAATGTAGGAATTCCAAAGGTAACAATTCCCAACAATAATAATAGACAGATAGTTATATTATTTGTAAATAAGTCTAAAGTTAATTCTAAACCTGGGGTATGTATGATTAACTCTTCTTGGTTTTTCACTATAGATGTATATTCTCCCATAAGATAACCAATTAAAAAAGAACTGCCAAATAACAATATTGATAAACCACATAACACCTTAAAATTAAAGAGTAACTTCATAATATCCCCCCTGGTTGCATAAAAAACATAGTAAAGGGCTAAGATAATAGTTTACCTCTTAGCCCCAACTAATGTGATTTAGACTAAACGAAGTAAATTAACCTACAATAGCTTTTTTCCCAGATTTACGAAGGGCCATTCTAAGCGCAGCTAGACCAACGCCCATTCCGCTAAGCATAGTCACGATAGATCCAATAGCCATTCCTGCGTCTACCATGTTTGCAGCTACCTTAGCCGCACTTTGTGGGATGCCAAGGGCTACTAGTGCATTTAATGTGTCTATCATTTATTTCACCTCCTTTCAAAGCAGTAATGTTGTCATAATACTTATAGTAAAGTAGAAGGAAAACGCAATAATAAAGCTAGACTTTAAGCTTTTTGTACTTCCAAAAACATATAAACCTCTAGCTATAATAAGTGCAGCCCAGACATCAAATAGTTCAAAAACGTTCATGGTTTGTAGTAATAAATCGTTTTCCGTAAATAGAGAACCTAAATATCCAAGACTAAATACTGACAGAATAGTTCCCTGAGAAGTCATACTTGTGGTAAAAAAAGAGTTAATTAGTAACCCGATAAATATGGGAATTTGAGAAAGAAGTACAAGATACATTAATTTTGCAATATTTATAGACCCAAAAAAAAACTTACTAATAAGTTTAAAAATAAGCGTCATTACCACCACATTAATAAAGGTAACGAACAATTGGAAAACTGTGATAATAGAAACTAGTAATCCTTGGGGAATATTCTCTTCTATATCAACCATTTGAATTAATAAATCTGAATTAATTAGGTTATAGACAACGATCCCCTGAATAATTGCCATAAATAAGATGATAACTGTTGTATTTACACTAGGCTTTCGAATCTTTTCCAAGGTATCTATAGGTTTATATAAAACTTTGAACCATTCAAACAATTTAGATATGTCCTCCTTTCTCAATTTCTACTATATCTTAGTTAATGTAATAATTCGACATTTTTTACAGAAAAATTACAAAACAATCAATAATTGTCAATGTTCGATTTATTAAAATAGAATATTTTCGAATTTCTTAATTAGATGTTAGCGTCACTGCTCCAAGCTTTTGATGGACATGGAAGTTTTAAATCAAGTATTACACATAAATGTAATAAACTAGATAAAAACATACATTTTTTATATTAACTTGATGGGATTTCCAATTTTTTATCATGATAAATGTAATGTTACCTTATGAAATATGATTTTTAATACATATTAATACATAAATGAAGAGGGGAAAACATGACCAAAAAGACCGCATTGTCAATGTACAGCCGTTACGGACAGCAGAAGAAATCTAAGAAATTTTAAACTGTCTATCAAGCGTGGCTATAAACGTACACCAAAATGTCAGAACTGGTACAGTGTGACGTGCTGATTTTCTTGATCGACAGGAATACCGGGTTAGGGCAAATGATTTAGTCTAAAAGCGAGTTTATGATTTATGGGTAAGACGGAAAAACAGGCGTGAAGTGGATATAGCACGATACGGGACAAAATAGAACGGTATACAGAAGGCTGAACCCTGGACGAGTATTTATTTAAAAGTCAAAAAGGAGACGGCCATATATGATAACGAAAGGTCTACCGCATATTGGAGCTGCAGCGGTCTATATTGACACACATACATACGATGCGGAAAACATCGGTTATCACCATTCTAGTAATTTAAAGACGTAGACATATTGTAGGAATGTCCAGTTAAGTATTACAAAGCGCGTAGGCTAGATGAATAAATACGGCAAACAGGCTAGTATTAGTATGAGTTATATGGCCATTGATTATCAATACATTATAAAGTAACTATGAGACAATGGGTTAGCATTGATGGGCGTAAATCCAAAACAAAGAAAAAAAGACGGTAACTATTAAAAAGAAAACAGGAGTAGAATCCAGAATAATACTCAAATAAATATTGGGGCTGTCACAAAGGTTATTATTTTTGTGATAGCCCCACTTATTTATTTTTTAGCCCATCTAGCAAGCCATATGAAAGGAATAATAATTACAAAAGGTAAGCCAATGATTAAAAATGAAAAAGGTATGTAATATGCACTAATATCAAAAATACCAAAAAAATCATCTATATCGGTTTCATACCCAACAAGACTTGCATCTGATATAATTCTTGCAAAAAATATCATAATAAAACCAGATATAGTTAGAGAAAGACCGAAGTTAAACGCTTTATACAGCATAGTATATTCACCTTTCTATATAAACTTCATGGATATTACACCAGGAAGTTAAAAAATTTGCCTATATTATACATCTTTGTACGAAGTAACTCAACCATTTATTTCTATTTATTACAAAAAATAACAAAAAAATATGTATCAATTTTTCTATTAATGTTTTTCCTCCTAACCATAATCAAAATGAGTTATGGGGAGGTAGAATTGCTACACAAACGAAGAACGGAAAATCCACGCAGGAGTTAGATATAGGTTGGAGAGAAATTTATCATAGGAAAATGAATATGTAAATTAAAATGTGTAAAACGTAATAAAGGGAGTGGCATAATTGATGATGTAGCTGTACAAAACTTGCGAGTCTAAAGATAGAAATTCTTAAGTTTAACATTGTATATAAGAAAAGGCTCTGACATATCAATCATGCATGATTTTTATTAAACGTCATAATTTATAAATAAGGGCATATGTTTAATTTAAAGGGGGAAAAAATAACTTCATAAATATTGGCGGGGATGGAGGCCATAAGAGTGAAAAAATATTATAAGCCGTTTTGGAGTTATGATGCAAAGAAAACAGAAAACTGGTTACAAATAATGGCATTGCAAGGTTACTTTTTGGAAGATATACGACCATTAAAACGATTATTTATTTTTCAAGAGGGGAACGATTCTCAGGTAATTCACTATCATATCGCTTATGATAAGACCAAGAAGCATTTGTTTTCTAATACCTTGCAATATAATGGATGGAGGGCGGTTTGCCATAAAGGCAGCTGGTGCATTCTTCAAAATAAAAGACACACGAAAGATTTAAAAGCATTCCCAATTCGGGATGGAATAATTAAGCGAAATCGTAAGTTGCTGTACTTTTATATAGGCTTGTTCATCTATCTATTTCTTACTACGATTCTATTTTTTACTCTGATCAGTATTACGGTGTTTTTTTATAATGATACACTCACCTTTTCTCCAATGTCATTTTGGTTGGCTGTCTCCGTTACTAGTATTATTTTATGGTTACTCACTATGTATTCAGCTGTGCGATTATATCAAACAAATAAGAAATTTTTGTGAAAAAGTACCAATTACAGGTACTTTTTTCTTTTACTTTGTATCTAAGAGAGAAAGAGAATACGGAGAATCAAAGTGGGGATGGATCTAATCCTAATTTGTTAAACAATTAGTAGCGGTTGAGGAAAACATTGCTGAAATGAAGTTTTACCTGATCCCACATGTAACTGGCAGTAACAGCCTTACTTATACTACGGGGTGAAACTTAGAGGGGATAAGAGGATCCAACTGCAAGTTAAATGCCAATTTTGTTCATTCTAACAATAAGCGGGAGGTAAAAAAAGAAAATCCTCACTGATTGAAGATTTACTTTATATTCCTCGAAGGAACGCAAATAGATTTTAATCATAAAATATAAATAATCATTAAAAAAATGATTGACGTAATAACTAAATCAAGGTTAAAATGTGATGGTGGAATGATTTAAAGATAGAAAGGAGCCTGAAAGAGGAGATTTTTAGTTTAAAGCGCCAGGACTATGCATCGTTCGCTAACAAGCATAGTTGACGAGGTTGGAGGTTATCGAGTTTTCGGCGGGTGCCTCCCGATTGTTCATCTCAATCGTTACGCTTTTTCTTAAAACGACGAGGCAACTTGTTGGACAAAGGAAAAAGGCAAGATGATAAACAATCACGAGAAAGGGGCAGAACAACGCCCCCTATTTTCACTATTTGAAAGAGAAGGTTCGTTTGTCCTGCCCCTTTTTTTTAGGAGGACATAATATGTGTGGAATTGTAGGATATATTGGACAGGATGACACGAAAGAGATTTTATTAAACGGACTGGAGAAGCTGGAATATCGAGGATATGATTCGGCGGGAATTGCAACTTTAAATGATCAAGGAGTTCATCTGTTTAAAGTAAAGGGCCGGATTGCAGCGCTAAGAGAAAGCGTAGATAACTCTATACATGCAACAATGGGAATCGGTCAAACCCGCTGGGCAACACACGGTGTGCCAAGTAAAGAGAATGCACATCCGCACCAAAGCGCGTCTGGTAGATTTACACTTGTTCATAATGGAGTAATTGAAAATTATCAGGACTTAAAAGCAGAATATTTACGGGATATTCATTTTGCAAGTGACACAGATACAGAAGTTATTGTTCAGCTGATCGAAAAGCTATTTACAGAAATAAATGATACAGCAGAAGCATTTCGAAAAGCAATGAGTCAATTAAAAGGTTCCTATGCCATTGCGATGATTGATCGTGAGGATCATGATACCCTTTATGTTGCCAAAAATAAAAGCCCGTTATTAGTTGGTTTAGGTGATGGATTTAATGTTGTAGCTAGTGATGCTATGGCAACATTGAACTTAACGAATCAATATTTAGAAATCCATGATCAAGAAATAGTACTTGTTCGTCGTAATTATGTGGAAATACAGGATTTAAATGGACAAATTATTCATCGTGAAGCTTTTGTTGCACAAATCGATGCTAGCGATATTGAAAAAGGAACCTATCCTCACTTCATGTTAAAAGAGATTGACGAGCAACCATTTGTTATGCGCAAAATTATAAATGAATATCAAACGGAAGATAACCAACTAAAGCTGGATAAAAATGTACGAGAAGCAATGAATAATTGTGACCGTATTTATATTATTGCAGCCGGCACCAGCTATCATGCTGGCTTAGTTGGAAAAGAATTTATTGAAAAGCTGGCTAAAATTCCAGTAGAAGTTCATATTGCCAGCGAATTTTCGTATAATATGCCATTGTTATCAGATAAACCGCTATTTATTTTCATCTCACAAAGTGGCGAGACAGCAGATAGTCGTGCCGTTCTCGTGAAGATTAAAGAAATGGGATATCCGACACTAACGATAACGAATGTACCAGGATCAACCCTTTCTCGTGAAGCGGATTATACGCTAAATTTATATGCAGGACCGGAAATTGCAGTTGCTTCTACGAAAGCATATACAGCACAAATCGCTGTCTTAGCTATTTTGGCTGTAGACACAGCAAAAACAAAGGGATTTTCAATAGATTTTGATCCCATGCAAGAGCTTGCGATCGCTGCTAATGCGATGGAAGTTCTAACTGCTCAAAAAGATACAATTGAAGAATTAACACGTAAATATTTAGATACTACTCGTAATGCTTTCTTTATCGGGCGCAGTACAGATTATCATGTATGTATGGAAGGGGCACTCAAATTAAAAGAGATCTCCTACATTCAGGCAGAAGGCTTTGCTGGTGGTGAGTTAAAGCATGGAACCATTGCTTTAATTGAAGAAGGAACACCAGTTATTGCACTAGCAACTCAAGAAAATGTAAATTACGCGATTCGCGGTAATGTACAGGAAGTAGTTGCTCGTGGAGCAAGTGACATGGTGATCAGTATGAAAGGTTTAGAGCAAGATACTGACGCATTTGTAATTCCGCGCGTCCATGAACTATTAACTCCGCTTGTTAGTGTAGTACCGCTACAATTGTTAGCATATTACGCTGCATTACATCGCGGCTGTGATGTGGATAAACCTCGTAACTTGGCGAAGAGTGTGACAGTGGAGTAGATAGGTTGTTGTAGACGTAGATTTGTGTTCAGTAACAATAAACTTGTTTAAACAACATCCGTTCGCTTATAATTAAAATAAGCGAACGGATGTTGTTGTTTTTTAAGGAGTGAGGGCAGCGGAAATCACGGTAAAAAAATATGGATTCTTCTGTTGCGGTAAAATACGGCTTTGTGGGTTTTTTGATTAAACTTTATTTCAAAGCACAGTCATTGTAAGTTTAAAATAAGTTGCACTGTTTCGCCCCTTTGGATATGATTATCTAAAGGGGCGTTTTTTGCGTTTAAAAGAAAGATGATTAGCTATTATATGATAACTACTTTATGGAATATCGAAGTGACTTTGCTGTCTAACAATATGAAAGACTAACAGGATTTTTCTAAGAATAACTTCTTGAGATTATTGGTTTAATGAAGGTGACAGGCTATAACGTAGGTGATAGTTAAGATGTGCTACAGTAAGGAAAGGTGGTCTATTCTATTTTTAGTGAAGTAGATAATTATTTATATAATGATAAGTGAATGGTGGACTGATTATGGGAAATATAAGAACAACAAAAGAACAAATTGCAGATTATTGGTTTAAGATTGTAGATAATGTGGATTGAGTGTAGATGCAAGTGAAGCCACTGAGAGATGTTGGAGATGTGGCTATGAGGCTCGGTTAGAACGTTGTCACATTGTTCCTGAAGCGCTAGGGGGTGGTGACGACTCAGCTGATAACTTAGTTTTTCTTTGTAAACGCTTTCATATAGGGGATCCAAATGTAAGCGATCCTGAAATAATGTGGGATTGGATTAGAGCATATAGAACTCCTTTCTATGATACATTTTGGGCAATAGAAGGATTTAAAGAATATGAATTAATATACGGTAAATCTTTTGATGAGGAAGCTAGAGAAAGAAACATTTAAGAAAAGGGTGCTACTATGGAGCAATATTGGTATGTCAATTTAAATTAAAGTTGGATTAGTTAAAATAAAGTTTGATTAAAGATAACTTCTTCAGTAGTATATTCGTAAAAGCTTTCTTTAAGATGAACTTATATAAATTTTGGCTTTATATATGAGGTAAATTTGTTACAAAAATGAGAGGTCAAGGGGGGTTGAATGGGATGATAGTTTCTTAAAGGATAAAATTGAATTTTTAGTAAAATTACAAAAATGATGATCTTCATAGAAAGGAAAAGTTGACTATGATGCAGATTAAGCCGTTACGACCGGAAAGTCATTACTTGTCTGAGGTTGTTTCACTATGGAATGAAAATTGTGTAGAGACAGCGGATTGTAAGTTAACGAACGAAGAAATGAAAGCTATTCAACAGCAGCTTGCTTTATGTTGTCGGTCCGACTATGGAACCGTTCATATAGCACTTGATGGCGGACAATTAGTTGGTTATGGAGTTGCATCAATTAAAAAAGATATGGTAACTCAAGGGTATATGGGGTTAATAGACGAACTGTATGTAGTACAAGAATATCGTAAACGGCAAGTAGGACAAACAATTGTCAACAGCTTAAAAAAATGGCTGCTTGCAAAGGATGTTTCTAATATTCAAGTGTTTGTGGATTTAGAGAATATATCGGCACAAACATTTTGGAATAACATTGGATTTAGTAAAGAATTTTATGTAGTATCTGAAGATGAATAGCAATCAGATGGGTTAGTCATATTGATAGTTACATTATAATAAAAATTTACGAAGGATATACATCAGGGGGTTGGATGTATATAAGAATACTTTTATGCCATAGTAGAAACTGTAACGGGGAAACAATAAGAAGTTATATCGCAGATCACTTCTGAGAAGCTAAGGACGATATATTCAAGATTGAGGAATGAGTTTAGTTTGATACTCCAAATCATGATTTTTATTCATTTATTACGGGGCAAATTTTATTGGATAAATTGAGATTGATCTATGAGCAAAATAATGGGAAAAGCCCTCTATTAACTCAAGAAGAACGTAAAAAGTTTGAAATGGAATGGGAACAGATATCTACTAAATAAGAAGTTTTAAGGATATGGACAAATAAGGAAGTACGCAGTATTGATGAAGCCTACTATGATGACTATATAATCAATACAGCCAAAAAGTTGCATAACAAGAGAAAAAGCAATGAATTTATAAAATCAGCTCGACTTATTGGTAAAGTCATTGGACATTTAAATCAGTATATCGGTGATGATTTTTTTTTTGAGTACAGAGTAAGATATTTAATCATGAATGGTATTTTTGAAATAGAAGGCGTTCCAAGAGTAATGAGGTTTTACAGCGTGAAACTCCGACAATCTTAAATTATTAGATTGAAATTAATTTAATTTTGTTATATTGATGGTTAAAATAGAAATGCAACGGATAAATAAAGGAATGACTTCAAAATAAACTGGCACCTATAGATAAAAGACTTGAAAAAGAGTGCTAATATCTATAGGGTGTTTTGTACTGTTCGGAAATTATAAAATTGGTTTAATGTGGAGAATTTTTGTATTAAATTTTTTTATATCCAGCTTTAGCGCCTAGTAAACTTTGCTCTTCTTTGGACGAAAAGTCAATATCGGCTCAAATCTAAAGGAAGGCCGATTAATAGCGGTTTGCCGCACCCCTGTTTTAGATAGAGGCATATTTTCTTAATCTCGAATGTAAGGAGCCGTATTTCTCTCATTTTGAAAAATCTACTTATTGTTTTGCGAACTTTATGAGAGAAACGCGGCTCCTAAATTCCCAATTCGTTTGGGTTGAAAGGACAAGAAAAGCTTCGATAGCAAAACATCGCACGTAGAAAAGTGGTTTTCTTTTCAAGGACGCCTGCAAAACTTAGCCTTTGATCTACTGTTTCAAAGAGAAAAGCAATCCTTGAATGAAGTTTCGCTTTATCTCACCAGAAGTTCTACAGTTTATACGTCGCTACTCTTCCTAGCTTCTGTCCTACAGCCTAAGGTACTTATACAACCCTTACATTTTTATAGTTAGATAGATTATAGTTCTAATACATCTATTATAATGGTTTCCTTCTAATAGATAAGGCGAGGAACTTTCTCATTTGTTTTCTCCTTTTTCCAACCATAAAAGTTGCTTTTTCATATCGAGTCCGCCTCGAAAGCCTGTCAGTGTTCCGTTTTTTCCAATAACGCGGTGACAAGGGATAATGATGAATATTGGATTGGCTCCAATAGCTGCTCCGACAGCACGTACAGCACGTGGCTTTCCAATGAATTTTGCAATATCTGAATAAGTAACTGTTTTTCCAAAGGGTATATGTTGCAAAGCTTTCCAGACTTGTTGCTGAAAGGGTGTACCATACAGATCGACTTTTGATCCAAACTCTTGCCGATTTCCTTCCAAATATTCCTTCAGTTCAGTTATGTATGGGGTCAGTATGTTTTCATTTTCTTCCACTTTTTCATTTGGCAAATATCTTTGAAAAAATGGTTTCATTTCATTTGCTGCTAAATGGTGTGGGCCTAAATAACACAATCCATTCCTCGTTGCGGCTGCATTAAAACTCCATCCATTATGATGAAACGTTGTCGAATAAACGGTCATTTTCAATCGCCTCCTGAATTTAGTATATTGGGTCATTTTACTATAATCTAAGCCTATTATTCCAGCTGCTCCTTTCCAAAAGTTATTCGGTATTGTTTAGGGGTTTTCCCTGTTTGTTGTTTGAATAAGGTAATGAAATAGGAAGTATTCGGTAATCCAACTTTTACACCAATTTCTGCAATAGAGCGGTTGGTTTGGATCAATTCCCGTTTTGCATGCTTTATCCGTATACGTTGGATATAATTGGCTGGTGACATCTCTGTGATTCTTTTAAACGTTCTTTGCAAATGGTAAGGGCTGCCATGACAATGGTCCGCTAACAGAGCTAATGTTAATGGTTCGTGGTAATGCTTGTTAATATACGTTTTAATTTGCAGAACCCATTCCTCATCTGGCATTCGTAATTGGCATGGTTTACACCGTTTGCAAGGACGAAATCCTTTTGCCAATGCATGCTGGGCATCTTTGAAGATACGAACATATTCCTTCTTGGGATTTCGCGTTTTACAGGAGGGACGACAGAAGATGCCCGTTGAGCAGACACCGTATAGAAAGACATGATCATAAGAAGTGTCATTTGTTATAATGGCTTGCCATTGCTCTTCTGTTATGGAGCTTCTCATCTTTTCACCTCTTTTATTCATTTTTATTATAACGGCTTTACTTGTCTAAATGAATGGTTTTAAAACATCGTCGCAAGATAATGAAACTTTTAGGAAAATGATTGATGTAACTATAGAAACGTAATGGGGGAATTTGACTAACAGATTTATGGGAAAAATAAGTAGGTGGAGAGGCGCACGAAGAAAAGCATTCTTCTAATCAAGGACAAGAAGGTCTATTACATTTTAAATGTATTATATCACCTGCGTTACTCATAGCCAAAACGGAGGTTAAAGAACTATGATAGTTTAATAAGCAGAAAGTCAATCAAAAAATGTTATTTGCTGAGGGGAAAATTATTATGGATGAACGCTATGTAATTACGGAAGAAGAAAAGAAAAAGATATTAGAGGTATATTTTAAACAGGGAATTGATGAGAGACTGGATGTTTTTCCAAGTAAGGAAAAAAGAAAGTTAATTGTAATGCAAAATATTTCAAGGCATTTTGAACCAAGTATTATTTACTCAGAAATGGAAGTGAATGAGATATTAAAAGCTATATACAGTGATTTTGCTATTCTTAGAAGATATTTAATTGACTATGGATTTATAGAGCGTAGCAGGGATTGTACCAAATACTGGGTGAAAGATTAGTTAGCATATCTATTAAATTGAAGGGGTTGGGTTTAAAGTAAACTAAAATAGCTGAGTATAGGTGAGACATGTAGGAGGATGTATGTATAGGCATTATATTTAAATAAATGCTTATCAAATGAGTAATTTATATTGGTTATATTTACTGTTGCTAAGACTTTTTATAGTAGCCACGTATTAGTGTTAATTATAATTAGATTAAGGGTGCTGAAATGGAATATTGGAATTTAGTTGAAAATCCTACTGGAGAAATATATCAACAATTAGTAAGATTGCTCTGTCACAATTCAGATAAGTTCTATTTTGTAACGAGAAAAGAATTGAAGTACAGTCAAAAGGTATTGGATAAATTTGCGCTTTACCTAATTGAAACTTATAAGGCAAAGGAATGGGCTCATACGATAACGAAAGGCCCAGCTGCAACGATCTATGTGATAGAAGCCAATCAAGATACGTGTAAATTATTACAGCAATCAGCAAATGCGCTTTATGATTGGGTAGCACCAAATTTGCCAGAAGACTTAACCTTTATTAAGAATAATTTTGCATGGTTTTCATGTACCACTCATGAAGAATGTGGGGGATTTTCTATCCGTTCTGAGTACTATCGGAAATTACTTCATCAAATACCGGGTTTAAACATTGAGAGAGAAGAAGATTAGCTGTATATATTTTTGACCAGGAATTATAAGCTTATAATTGGGGGCTGTAGATGAAAAGGAAAAAAGTTTATGACTAGGGGAAAAATAAAACAAATTCGTTTAAGGAGTTGGTTGCTAGAAGTTGATATGAATAAGACAGGGGATTTTTATAACAGGATATAGAGCTTTGTTATTACTTATCTTGTCAAATTATATGGAAACTTGCAGGTATTTGCTTCACCTGCTTTAGAGATATTTCAAATATTTGGAATCAATCCACTTAAACCAATTCGCTTATCGGAGGTTGGTGAAACGCAAAGAGGATTACGTTTATACATTAGCCTTGGTAAAATAATCGAGGGAGATTATGGTATGGATTCAGATTGGAATAATTCAAACACAATAGAAGTTGAAAATGTTACTTTTGATTTGATAAAGATTTAATATTTGTCCTGAGGATATGCCACTCCCTGTTTTGCAACTGAGCTTTATAACAGAATGGACTTGGTTATTAAACGAAGACCCGATAGCTAATATTTCTTGACTTATTTCATGAAGGTTTTTTCTTTATATCTTGACCTGCCCCTTAGGGAGTGCATTAGAGTAAAAGCAGGAGGTGGAAAGATGAAAATAAAAGACGTTTGTGCACAAACAGGTTTAACTAGAAAGGCAATTGAATACTATGAATCGAAAGGATTAATCGACCCGATAAAAGAAGAGAACGGTTATCGTTTTTTCTCAAATAATGATGTAAAAACTTTAAAGGAAATTTCCTTATTAAGAAAACTGGAATTATCTACAAGTGAAATTAGTGAAATTTTAAATTCTAAAGAACCTAATCAAGTGCTATTACAAGTGCAAGAAACAAAACAGTTGCAGCAGTCAATGTTACAAAGGAAAGTAGTTTTGTTGAGGAAATTAGTTGAAGGCCATCATCCGAGCGAGATTAACAAGGAATTAGAGGCAATGGAAAAAAGTTTATCCATAAAAGAGCGATTGTTACATAAATTTCCTGGATACGTTGGCAAATTATTTATCCTTCATTTCGGTACATATTTGGAAGTTCCCATAGAGACTACTGAACAAGAAGAAGCGTATAATGAAGTGATTAGATTCTTAGATAATCTGGAGGAAATGGAACTATCAGTGGAAATACAAAAACTATTGAATGAAGTAACTTTATTGATGACTGATTTATCCATGAACGATGAAGAGATTTCGAACTGGAATAAAGAAAAGATAGAGTTTGTTAATAACCCGAAAACTTGGATAAGAGAAAATAAATCTATCATCCAACAATATAATCGTATAAAAAACACGGATGAATTTTTGAAATTCAAACCACTTTCTAATCGTTTAAAACAGTTTATGCAATCAAGTGGATATTATAATATTTTTATTCCTGCAATGTGCAAGTTAAGTCCTGACTATGCTAAATATCAAGAACAGCTTTTAAGTGTAAATAACAAATATAAAAGTGAGATTTCAGAAATGTGAAAAGAAACGGGTTATCAAAACACAAAGATTTTATTTTAAGACTTTATGATCAATCAAGCGGTGCTCTTGGAACATTTGATAGAGGGAGAATTCATTTCTATATTGCAAAGCTGACCATTAGGTTATACGTTTGTTATCAATGATTATCAGTACAATAGGAAAAACTGGTCATGAATATCCTAAAAAAAACGGTGTAAAAGGAATTCTCCTGCATAGGAGAACAAAGTTTACAGTATACATCCGTCACAAAAAGACCTATTACATAATCTTATAAATTAATGTAATAGGTCCGTTCCAAAACTACTGTTCTTTTAATTTATATCTTCTATATATGAAGATAGCTGCACCAATGATAACTAGTAAGCTGCCAATTAATAATGTCGTATAGATTGGTGTTGCGGTATTCGGCAACTGTTTTCCTCCTATACCTTTATTAATCGTATTGTTAACCATCATGCTACCACCTTTTTTATTATCATCCTTTACTCCCGGCTTGTCATCACTCGCTTTATCGGGAGTTTCGTCTTTGTTATCAGGTTTTACTGGTTGTTTAGCGTCCTTTGGATTTTCAGATGTTGTCGGTGTTTCATTAGGATTTTCTGGATTTTTAAGTTCTTCCGGGCTTTCAGGTACTTCATTACGAGTGATATCGATAATTCGTCCTTCACGAATCGGATCCACTTTTCTATTTAAATACTTTTCATTAACCATATAATCACGAAGCTGCTGCCAATCGATTTCACCGATATTTTTAACTCGTCCGGCGGCATAAATTTTGGCAAATGTATCAAACCCGTCTCCACCTTGAGCAGTAAATTGGTTTGTTGTTATTATATATTTTACTTCCATGTTAATTGGAACGTATGTATCATCTTTTTTTACTTCCATGTTTAGCACTCTATTTCCAGCTTTTTTGCTGCTGTCATACATAAACTTCATACCAGATACGTGTAAAAACCCCCCGTTTTCAGCTGGTGCCAGACGTACACTATGTTCGAGAATTTCTTTCAGTTCACTACCAGTAACACTTGCTACAACGGGATCGTTTCCGAATGGGAGTATTTCAATGATTTCACCAACTGTAATTTCACCTTTATGTATTGGGGCACGGATACCACCGCCATTTTGCAGGGCGATAACGGTTTCGGGAAATTTTTCTTTTGCTTTAGCTAACATCGCGTCTGTAACTAAGTTTCCAAGTTCTGTTTCATTTGCGCGAACACTGTCATCCCCTGGTTTTTCTTGCCGTGGGTTAGAGATGTCTTTTAGAGCAATAGCTCCACTTGGTTCATTTCGAATGGATTCGATTTTATCGCTATATGGCTTTAGTGCCTCACTTATTTTACGATCTGCTTGTTTTTCTTTTACAGGGATCAATTTACCTTGATGTTTTTGAAGGACTCCTTCCTCATCGAAAACCACATCTAGTCGTCCTAAATTCTCGGCGTATTGACCAGCTTGTACAATTACTGTAGGATCTTTGTCATTGCCGTTATTATCTTTTGTAACGATAACAGGCTGTTGTAGCGCAGTATGAGAGTGACCACCGACAATAACATCGATTCCGTTAACTTCTGCTAGGTTTAAGTCATTTCCTACTGCTGGATTACTATCATAGCCTAAATGAGTTACTGCAATGATTTTATTAATACCTGCATCCTTCAATTGTTTCACTGCTTCTTTTGCTGACTGTAGATAATTTTTAAATTGTACATTCATTGGGCTGGAAATGGCTGCTGTATCTTCTGTAGTTAATCCAAAAATACCTACCTTTTCACCATCGATATTTTTCACTATACTATGATACGTTTTTCCACCGGTTGCATTTTCAACAGCAGGTGTTGCATGTACAAGATTTTTCATATGAGTGTCTTTTGAAAAGTCAACATTTGTTCCTAATAAAGGGAAGTTCGCACCTTTAACGAATGCTGCTAATGACTGATGATTTCCTTCTTGTGAACCTAAGTCAAATTCATGGTTACCATAAACCATTGCATCGAATCCCATTAAATTCATTAATGCTAGATCTGCTTGACCTTTATATTCATTAAAATATAATGTACCAGAAAAAACATCGCCACCATGTAAAAGCAGAGAGCTGCCTTCTTCACGGATTTCTTTGATAGCAGTGTACATGTTTGGCATATTATCTAAATGGGCATGCGTATCATTCATATGCATAACGGTTAACTCGAAGTTTTCTTCAGAGGAAGATGAAATAGATTCAACATTAGCTTGGGATTTGTTGTCGTTTGGATGTGTTACACTTGTTGGTTGTTCTTTCTCTAATTCTTGTAGTTCTGTTTCTTTGAACGCTTTTTCCTTTGTTAGCTCTGCTGTTTTTTCTGTATATGTAGTTTCGTGATTCGTTGGTTGTTCATCAGCTTGTGCCTTTTCATTAGGATCGGTTTTATTTTCTGTTTCCGTTACATCTTGCTGTGGTATGCTAGCTTCAGCTTGAGTGTACTCTTCTGGATTATTTTCCTTAATGGGTACTTTCGATTCAGCAAATGATTGCACTGGCAACATCAAAAAGAATAGTATTAAAGTTAGCATAAACTTTACGATTAAACTACGAAACAACTTATTTTTCACTGCTAGATTCCCTCCTTTTAATTTCTATCATAAGCTCAAATGTATTAGGTTGATGTAATTATTGAGTTAAAATTTTGTAAATTTGTAGTAAAACCTCCTCCTATTTGAATTAAACTCTCGTACTCTATTATTAGTTTCAATTTTTGCTTGTAAAGTCCTGCCAAAATGTGCAATATTTATCTAAAGTTCTTCATATTCCCTTAAATTGTGAGTTTAAAAAGAGTTTAAAAAGATCGTGTTCATCTCAGGTCTTAGAAATCCTTTTTGCAACTCTGATGCTAGAACGTCTTAACTGGTCGAAATTTGATCTGAAGAAGTTTCAAGTTGTCAGATTGTATGCAGATAGGTACATGAGTGCTGGTATAGATTCCTTGAAAACTTCTTCTCATGCAGGAACAGTGTTTTTCTTTTCCAAGGAGAGAGCAACAGCTAATAAAGAAAACTTGGCTAGCGGCAAGTATAGCTTAGAAGATAACCTAGTTACACTTATATTTAGAACGTAAAAATTTTTGACTATCTTGAATTGACTTCAACGCAAAAATTTCAACCGTTCTAATGTACGAAGAGATTCAACCTCTTCGTATGATATCAATTTAAGTGATAGAAAGTGATATAGGAAACTATTTGCTGTTAATGATGAAACTTATTCTTATCTTATTCGTAAGTTATAGAAAAGGTGGTGGTTGAAAATTATAGATCAAGTTCTTTTAACTAAAGGAGCAAGAAGATTTGGCGTTAATCTATCTGACTTAAAACAATTTGGCGGGTTTACAAACAATGTTTTTGAAGTTAACAGCGACAGAGGAACATTTATGATAAAGTATTATCCGAGTTCCATGTATGAAAAACATTCTATTGAATCGGAGTTAGACTGGATTATATATTTATTTGAATCTGGAGTGAATGTAACAGCCCCTATCGTTTCTATTAATGGAAAGCTCTTGGAAGTAGTAGTATTAAATAATGAAGAAGTTTGTTGGGTAGTAGCATTTGAAAAAGCTAAAGGTAAATTTGTTGACGTTTCCAACGATGAAGAATGGAACTCCAACCTTTTCTATAGCTGGGGTAAGACGTTAGGAAAAGATAAAAAGGAAAGATTGGAATAACGGATTACTTTTTACAGATACAATTAGTGTTAGTAGGGCGATAATACGGAAGTGGGAGACATTTATTCATGAACTGAATAAGCTGCCTAAAGATAAAAACTGTTATGGAATGAACCATCATGACTTACATCATAAAAATTTTTATCCCGCATGTAACTGGCAGTAAGACTTACTTGAACATATAGAGGAGGAGTCTTTTTGTTTGTTTCTAAAAGAATTAAATTAAGAAAAATGACAATGGAGGATGTAGAACGATATCATTCTTGGAGAAATGATGTTGATGTAATGATTTCTACCAACCCCTTATTGGATTTGTACACATTATCAGAAACAAAAGCTTTTGTTGAAGGAGTTATCCTAAATTCAAGCTCATCCAAAAGTTATATCATTCAGGATAAAGCTAATGAAAAAGCAATTGGTATCACATCATTAATTAACATGGATCAAAAAAACAGAAACGCAGAATGTATTATTGATATTGGCGAAAAAGATTATTGGGGAAAGGGAATTGGTAAAGAGGCATTAAAATTACTGCTTGATTATGCCTTTCTAGAAATGAATTTACATCGTGTATCATTACGCGTATTTTCATTTAACGAAAGGGCGCTTCATTTATATAATAAAATGGGCTTTAAACAGGAAGGTGTAAGTAGACAAGCATTGTTTCGCAATGGCAAGTGGCATGATATCATCCATATGGGAATACTTGAACGTGAATATTTGGCGATGCAAGATTAGCAGTTCAGGCTACACATTCCGTAGTTGAACAAACGATATGGCTGTTTATCCTACATCTAAGGTGTCGTAACACTCTCCTTACAAGAGTTATAGAGAATGCGAAGAAGTTTAAGGGGAGATAGTGGTACCTAAATGCCCAGTTTGTTTATGTCAACAGGACAAGGAAAACCCACGACAGCGATACTTCGCACGTAGAAAAAGCGGTTTGCTTTTTCAAGGATAGAGAAGCTTTGAAGGAGTACACCGCAAAAACTCCGACAACGATACATCGTATGCAGAAAAACTTTTTCTCATCCCCAACCGATGAATTAAATTAGTTTTTTTGCAAATAATACTCTATCTTGATCTTGCCCATCATAATTAGCCGTTACTTCGATTCCATCGATTTTTTTATTTCCTGTTTGAATGACAAACCCCATCTTCATATGATAGGCAATGGAAGTTTTGTTAACAGGAGATGTTACACAACGTATAATATGACGGTCATTTTGTTGGGCCACTTTAAAAAAATGGTAATATAATTCCTTCCCAATCTTCTGTTTTCTAAATTTAGGATGAACCCCGACAAAATGGATATATGCTTCATTATGTTTAGACTGTGAGAGAAATCCAATGAGGAAACCTACAATTTCTCCACTTATTTCAGCAATAAAGCTTGTATTTGTAAAATGATCAAAAAACAACTTTGGCAGCATATCTGACATATTTCTTCCGCCCCACCATTTATTAATTAACGGTGATAAGATGTAATAGTCGGAACTTTTGACAAAACGAATTTTCATTTTATTCTCCTATGATTTATTTTATTTGTAACATATGATGTTGTTCATGTAGTGCGATGATTTTTGCCACCAGTTTCATTGTCACGGTACCTTCTTCAGAATGTATGGTTTCTTCATCCCTAACTCTATCGTACTAAAATATCACTAGCGTTACATATAAAAATTTAGATCAAGTCAACAATATTTTTTTAAGTCTAAGGTTTTACAATTAGGTGAACTAACCTACGACCTTTCTGCTATACCGCTTTCATTTAAGTATTCATCTACTACTCTGTTTAGATAGTAATCTGGTTTTACTTCTTGGGAGATGACATTATCAATACCGGATGGCTTGATTATGTGGTTCATTGTTTTAGCTGTCTGTGGAGTTATGATAGATAATGTTAATTATAATGAAATAATTGCACTACATAAATATTTAGTAGACAATCTACTATCCCTTTTTATTATAAATTTTAGATATAAAATACACTATTGTTTGAGTTTTTGGTACTTAATTTTCGCTTTAATCCTTTTATTTCAAAAGGCAGATTTATCAGTAATTGTTTCTCTACACAAGATTGTAGCTGCTTTAAGGACTTAACGAAAATTCGCCTTGATTAAGTTCTTATACATACCTCTTATATAAAACAAGTTCTCCCTGTTCGTCCTTAAAGAAGAAAGGGAGAACTTTTTAGTACGGTATTAAAATTACTCTCTTTCTATACTTCTCCATAAACTCTTATAAGAACTATTTACAAATTTAACAAATTGATGCATGATTTGCGAGCGTTTACTTTCGAACTGACTATCTAATTATTTTATACAGAGGCAACTGGATGTTAAATTGAAAATCTATTGAAACATTATTAACTTTAGTGTAAAATAAGTAATAATTTTGTAATAGTTTATATAATATTTTCCAAATTTGTTTGGGTATCCCTGTGAAAACTGTTTAGGAATCTGACATTATTGAAGATTAGGACATTGTTTTAAAGGTTAAGGAGGAGAAAGAATGAGCAAGAAGAAAAAGACTATTCTGACGACTATAATTACCCTAGTTGTTTTAGTGGGCGTTGGAGGTTATTTTTTCTTTACTAGAGGAACAAGTACCGCAGTAGAAGAAGGAGAACTCATGCCGTTGATGGTAAGTGATTTAAGTGGTGAGATGAGTTCAGGAAGTGAATTATTTGCTGGTGTGGTAGAACCAAAGGAAACGCAGAAAATTATGCTGGAGCCGGAACGTGGCAGAGTGAAAGAGATTTTTGTTAAAGAGGGAGACGAAGTCAAAAAAGGGGATAAGCTCTTTTCTTATCATAATCCTGAAGGACAAATGCTATTAAAAGAAAAAGCAATTGATTTAGAAATGGCGAATATAACAATTAATCAGAAAAGTAAAGAAGTTGATTCCCTGCGTAAGCAATTATCAAAAGCAGAAGATGAGGAAAAAGGGGAAATTCGCGAGCAGTTAAATCAGGCAGAAATAGATTTGAAAGTGGCGAATTTGGATGCACAAAAAGCTAGAATGATGCATGAAGAGGAACAGAAAAAAGTAAATAATAATATAGTGACAGCCAAGGTAAACGGTATTGTTCAAAAAATCGATGAAGAACAGCAGCAAAAACAGCAAACTGATGAGGAAACTGGTTCAGAACCTTCAGGAGGCACATTTATGCAAATTGTGAATACAGAAGCTGCTTATGTAGAGGGAACCGTCAATGAGCTTGTGAAAGATGGTTTAAAAGTTGGTCTTGAAGTTAATGTTGCCAGTAGAAAGGATCCAGAACAGACATGGCCTGGGAAGATTGCAGAGATCGGTAAGCTGCCAGTAGAACAGTCCGAAGAGGGTGCTGAAATGGACATGTATTCAGAAGATCCTAGCAATCCAAACGCTTCTAAATACTCGTTCAAGGTGGAGCTGAAGAGTCATGAAGGGTTGGAATTTGGATATCATGTATTTATTGAATTAGCTGAAGAAGGCGCTAAAGGGGAAGAAGTAGTGCTGCCAACAGAATATATCGTGCAGGAAGAAGAGAAGCCGTATGTTTGGAAAGTCAAAGATGAAGCGCTTGTTAAACAAGAGGTTGAATTGGGAGCAGAAAAAGAAGATGGCATGATGATAGTAGTGAAAAAGGGATTGAAGGCCGATGATTACATTCTATTCCCGGAAGATTCATTAAAAGAGGGAAAGAAGGTTACAATTGATGATTCAATTGAAGAAGATTTCTAAATCCTATAAACAAGGAAAAGAACAAGTCCCGGTTCTACATAACATTGATCTAACCATTGAGCAAGGGGAATATGTGTCAATTATGGGGCCTTCTGGATCGGGAAAATCTACTATCATGAACATTATTGGTTGTTTGGATACACCTACTTCAGGAGAATATACACTGGAAGGGATGGATATGCTCGCCGGCAAGAATAATGGGCTGGCGACAATCCGCAATCGTTTTATAGGTTTTGTCTTTCAAAGCTTTAATTTACTGCCTCGTTCAACAGCACTTGAAAATGTGGAATTGCCATTGATATATGCAAAAGTAGATAAAAAAGAGCGGAAAGAACGGGCAATTGAAGCACTTGAAAAAGTAGGTTTAGGGGATCGGCTGCATTTTAGACCAACTCAGCTTTCAGGTGGGCAAAAGCAGCGGGTGGCAATTGCAAGAGCTGTTGTCAATAACCCAAAATTTGTGCTCGCGGATGAACCGACTGGAGCGCTTGATTCTAAATCAAGCGAGCAAGTGATGGAGATCTTTACGAAACTCAATCAAGAAGGAGTGACGGTTGTTTTAGTGACACATGAGCAGGAAATAGCTGTGTATACAAATCGAACCATTTTCCTTCGTGACGGCCGGATTCTTAAGGATGAAAGGAGAGCAGTCAATGCTTGATAATATTAAACTTTCTTTCCAGTCCATCTTTGCCCATAAAATGCGGTCCATTTTAACAATGCTCGGAGTGATAATTGGTATTGCAGCCATCATTACGATTGTATCCATGATAGAGGGGCAGAAAGAAAGCTTAAAGTCTGAAATGATTGGCACGGGCAATAACTCGGTTACAGTCATGTTTCAATCGGACAGTGCTGTTGACATGATGTCGGGAGAATATATTGGCGACGTGCAGGAAGATCCGCCACCGGATGTACTGTTACCTGTATCGCAAGAGCGTTTGCAAGAAGCAGCTGATATAGATGCCGTAAAAAATGTTGCACTTTTTTACCAAAATTATGCAGAAGTGTTTCATTTAAACAACTACTTGGATGCAGAAATTTATGCAACAGATGAACGTTATTTGACATCTTTTCCAATAAATATTTTAGAAGGTAGAAAAATAACCGCTTTAGAATATAATAAAGGTCGTCAGGTAGCAATAATTAATGAAGCGATGAGAGATAGCCTATTTCCAGAAGATGGCGTGGCGCTCAATAAAGTCATTGAGGTGAATGCAGTTCCATTTCGAGTAGTAGGAGTCTATGTAGATCAGAAAGTTAATGAAGATAGTATGTGGATGATGGATGACAGTGAAGGCAAAATGCTGATTCCCAAAGCTGCCTGGTCTCATTTAGGTAGCTTTAACGACTTGCCGCAAGCTCTTGTACAGGCTAAACGTTCTGATGATTTAGAGACAGCAGGGCAAGCAGTTGCTGACGTATTGAACCAAGATATCCCAACTGAATCTACCTGGCACTACAGTATTCCAAATGTAGATGAAATTATCGCTGATATTGAAGAAGTCAACCGTGCTTTCACATTGCTTCTGGGCGGAATTGCCAGTATCTCTCTACTAGTGGGGGGAATTGGCGTAATGAATATTATGCTTGTATCAGTAACAGAAAGAACTCGTGAAATTGGTATTAAAAAGGCCTTAGGAGCAAAGCAGGGAGTGATATTAACTCAGTTTCTTACAGAAGCAGCTGTGCTGACGAGTATTGGGGGAATTGTCGGCATATTAATAGGAATCGGTGGAGCGAAAGCCATATCTCATTTTGCTAAACTTCCATTTGCTATTCCAGTTCCAGCGATCATCGGTTCTGTGCTGTTTTCCATGATTATTGGGATTGTATTTGGATTGCTTCCATCTATGAAGGCAGCCAAAATGAAACCTATTGATGCACTGCGTTATGAATAAATAAACACTTTGATGAAGCCGGCAGCACTGACAAACAAAAATGTTAGTGCTGCTTATGTTTCTTTGCTAAAACGTCGGAAATGCCTCCTAATAAGAAACAGACAGCAAGTCATCAAATAACGAGGAAAGTCTGATGGAGAATATTTAACGTTAGGCTTATTATCAGGGGGACCCGTTAATTGGAGTACGATTTCATTGAATGCGAAGATAAATTCGTTTAGTTCATTTAAGACATGGCAACAAGCAGATTTCTATACATACATGTTAAAAAAACTTCGAGAATTTGATTACATTAATTGCCGAAGAAAAAGTAATTTTAATGAAGCAAGGATATAGTTTATTAGATGGAAGGAAGTAGTCCGCTTTATATGGAAGCAGCTAAAATCAATTTGGGAGAGGTTATTTTGACAAGTTAAATAAGGGGTACTACCAACAAAAAGCGGAAAATGTACGCTAAGCAAAATTCGACATAAAAAAAGCCGATTTTCCTACGCTAAGGAATTTTTCGGCTTTCATTTTATTGATTGAGAGGGCGCAGGGAATTTAAGTTTTTTATTTTTGCCATATCAAAGGTGTATTCCCCAAGAAAATTGATATGTTCCCAACCTAGTGGTGAAATATGTTTTAATAAGTCCTCTCGAAAATTTCCTTTTTCCTTTAACACTTTAGTTGCTTCGGTAAGGTATACGGTATTCCATACGCTAATTGCGTTAATTATAATATTTAAAGCACTTGCGCGTTGCAACTGATCTTGTAAGCCCCTTTCCCGTAACTCGCCTCTTTTCCCAAAAAATAATGCTCTTGCCAAACCATTCATGGCTTCTCCTTTATTTAGACCTCGCTGGATACGTCTACGTAGTGTCTCACTGGATATGTAATCCAAGATAAAAATAGTTTTTTCGATTCTTCCCATTTCTCGTAAAGCAGTGGCTAATTTGTTTTGCCTTGCATATGAACCTAACTTTCCCATAATAAGTGAACCAGATGCTTTTCCTTCTCTAATAGAATAGGCTAATCGAAGTACATCATCAAAGTTTTCCTGAATAACCTTTGTATTAATCCGTCCACGAAGTAAGTTTTCCAATTTAGGAAAATCACTTGGCTTTTGAATTGTGTATAGTTTAGCGTCAGTTAAATCACGAATTCTTGGTGCAAATCGAAAACCCAGCAAATGGCTCAAACCGAAAACCTGATTGGTGTAACCAGCTGTATCAGTATAATGCTCCTCAATATTTAACTCCGTCTCATGATGAAGTAACCCATCGATTACATGTACAGCATCTCTCGCATTCGTATTAATGACCTTCGTATAAAAAGAAGAGAATTGATCACTTGTAAACCGATAAATGGTTGCACCTTTGCCTGTCCCATAATGAGGATTTGATTCGGCGTGCAAAGATGATACACCAACCTGTACTCGCATTCCATCAGATGAAGATGTGGTGCCATCACCCCAATATGAAGCAAGAGTTAATTTTTTCTGGAAATTCACCAATGTAGCTTGTGCCCGACTGATAGCGTCATCATACAAGCGCCATTGAGCAGCATTAGCCATTTGGTGATAAGTAATTCCAGGTGTAGCATCTGCCATTTTAGTCAGACCAATATTTGTTCCCATTGCCATAAGTGCCGCCATCAGAATAGGGTTTTCCTCTTCCCTTGGTGGTCGATTGGTGGAAGCATGTACCAACATTTTATCAAATCCTGTCCAATGGGCTACCTCCATTAAAAGATCAGTGAGCTTTACCTTCGGCAACATATTGTACAAGGATAAACTAAAGTTTCGTGCTTCTTCGGGAGTATCTTTTTCTAAACGATCCAGTCTAAGTTTAGATTTTTCTATGTTTACTCCTTCAAGACCATCAAGATTATTTGAAATCCATGTAAGCCGTTGAGTTAGTGCTTTCCTTTGTTGCTCAAGATATTCCTCTGCTGAGGAGCGAACTGCTAACTTAGTTTCTTCAAGATTTGTTGTTACCCAGTCCTCTTTAGCAACAAGGTACTCTTCAAAGTCTTTATGTAGCCTACTGCCAACAACATATACATCTCCTGAACGAATAGATTTTTCAATTCCGTTAAGGCAGCCATTTCATAATAATGTCTATTTATGGTTCCTTCATCATCATAGACATGCTTCTGCCAACGTTTTGGAACAAAATCTAATGGAGCCTCATCTGGTACTTTTCTTTTTCCAGACTCGTTCATTTCTTTCAATGCTTCTAAAGCGCGTATTAATGGTTCTGATGCTTTTGTCGAACGAAACTCCAAAGATTTAAGAAGGGCAGGAGTATACTTTCTCAGATAAGTGAATCGATTTCCAAGCAAATCTAGATAATCATAATCCATCGGTCGAGCTAATTTTTTCGCTTCTTCAACGGAGGTAATGATTTTATCCCATGGCATTACTTTTTCAATGAAAAGGTATAATAGATTTCTAATTCACGTTCAGTCATATTCATTGGTATTTGCACAAATTCTGCTCTTTGATCTACTGTAAGTAATTCTTTTCCTCTTGAAGCTATTTCTACCATCCTTTCATTAACAAAGGGGTTATTGTTATTGCTTGCAAAATAAAAGAGAGATTAAACTTCCGCAGCATCCTTTTCCACCTGTTTAACAAGCTTGTAGAACGTCGTTTTTTTAACATCTGCTTGTCGCATTGCACTTGTTGCCGAAATATTACCTTTTTTCCATTCGTGATAAGCATCCATGAACGCATCTGTAATCCGTGCTTTGGGACGACCAAAAGTTTTGCCTTGCTTCTTTGCTACCTCAATTCCCTCACGCTGGCGTTTTCGTATTCGCTCCCGTTCCTCTTGTGCCATCCAGGAGAGAATTTGCAAAACAAGGTCGGCTATGAAGGTTCCCATACTGTCTTTATATTGCGTGGTATCAAGCAGTGGCATGTCCAAAACAACTATGTCAGCCTGAAGTTCCTTAGTAATGGCATTCCATTCCTGCACGATTTCCACTTTATTCCGGCCAAATCGATCAAGAGAGTGAATATACAGCACATCCCCCGGACGAAGAATTCGTTTTAAAAGTTGATATTGTTCCCTTTGAAAATCCTTCCCACTCATCTTATCCATAAAAATGTCACGATCATTAATACCTTTTTCTCTCATTGCAATAATTTGGCGAGCTTCATTCTGGTCTTTGCTGCTTACCCGAATGTAACCATACTTCCGTTTTTCCATATTATAAACATTCACTCTTTCTGTTGGTTTTTCTTTCCATATTATACTATATTTTGTTCGTAAAAGTATATGTAAATCAACGAACGTCCGTAAATGATTTTACGATGTTTACGAATTGGTAATTTTAATATTTATTGAAGGTTATAAGCTGTTCGTAAATGTGTACTTTTATAAACGATAGCAAACTCTTATTCCTAAACCTAATTGGGGTACAGACAGCAAAACGAAAATGAATGTTGGCGGTACCTCTTAATAATGCTTTATAATTTTTAAAAAATATTAATTATTTTCAATAAAATGTTATTTAATAAAAAAGTTTGTTAAGATGTTATTAATACACAGGATTGTAAAGTACTGTACTTCAAATGTCGTTTAGTGAAAAAATTGGGAGGGAATTTTGATGAATAGGGAATAATTATTTAAAAGTGGTTCAAGAAAGGTTTAGAAGTGTTAAAGAACAAGGAGATTTTAATCCTACGTTTGTTACAATTCGATTCAAACATCTTTGAACGTACAAAGCTTAAGAGTACATCAACTGCATCAATAATTATTGGTTGGCATCTCCACCTATGCACTTTAATTTCCTAATCTGACAAGTGGTATTAATCTTCGCGATATTCTCATTATAAAAAATTAAAAGGAGTATACGATGACTGAACTAATTAAAAATAAATCATTTTTATTAATTGTATTTGGACAGGGAAGTTCAGGTTTAGGAAATACGTTTTCCGTATTTTTAATGTCCTGGTTACTATATGATTTAACAGGTTCAATTTTTGCGATGGGGACTATTTGGTTTGTCTATGTTACTTCAATGATAATTTGTCATATTATTTCGGGACCTTTTCTTGATAGATATGATAAAAAGTATATCATGATATTCTCAGAATGGATGAAAGCGATAATTTTCATTCTTCCATTCATCACTTTAATAAATCAGAATTTGACAGCAGAAATACTGTATCTAGTTGTAATCTTACTGGGGCTGATAGAGCCGTTATTTAGACCAACATGTATGTCATATTTAACTTCAATAATTGAAAAAAATCACTTATTAAAGGCGAATGCTACCCTAGAGTCTGTTTTACAAATTATGATAGTAGTGGGACCTTCCTTAGCAGGTTTTATGATAGGAATATTAAAACCAGAAATAGTAATTTTAACATTGATAATGATCTTTACCTTTTCTGGATTTATATTGCTGCTGATACCAAAAGAAAAAAGACATAGGGTACATGAAGAAAAACGGAAAACAAGTTGGTTAAGTGAATTTACAGAAGGACTAAACTTCTTTAAACAAAATAGATTATTTTTATGGATTGCAGGATTAATATTTTTTGTGAATTTTGGATCGGGAGCAACACAACCAATGTTATTACCTTTTGTACTTGAAGAGTTGAATGGGAATTCATTTCAATATGGGTTTATTAGTTCGGGTATAGCATTTGGTATGTTACTAGGATCATTATTAGTATCCTCCTTTAGAAAAATTGGAAGTTTAAAACTTATTATGTTAGGAGCACTTACACTCTCGGGATTGAATTTAATGCTGATGGGAAGTGTGTCAAATTTCTATTTAGCTTTTATTTACATTTTATTATATGGGTTGTTTATTGTTATTTTTAACATTAATAACACGACTTTATATCAACAAAGAGTACCTGAAAAGATAAGAGGGCGGGTATTTCTAGTAAGAGGATTACTAGCTCGAATTGGTATTCCTATTGGTGCGTTAGTTGGTGCTTCTATAGTTGAGTTAATTGGGTTTAGATATTTATTCTTTCTGTTAGGAGTGATAACTATAGTTCCTTGTATTATCGCATGGAATTTACCATCATTTAATCAGTTAAATACTTATAAAGAAGAGGATGTTGGATAATTCATCATTTATGTTATCTATTTAATAGTCGGAAATTTTTAAATTTATATATGATTTTGATATAATAGGTACAAAATCTATGTTTAGATAACCGATAATTTTTTAATAGGAGGGACTATATGAAACAAGTTGCATGGGATTCTGTGGGATTAAATTTTTGGAGGTTAGGAAGGGATACTGCAAAACCATCAAGAGACACTTTAGATTGGTACATGGAAGACGTAACGAAGACTAGCAGCGTCTTAATTGTAGGAGGAACTACAGTGGATCTAATTAAGGCTATAGAAGGAACAGGGGCTCGTCTATCAGTTGTCGATTTCTCTTCTAGAATATGTGTCGAGTTACGCGACCATATTTCAACAGAAACAAAAGTCATTAATCAAGATGTAGTAAATGACTTTAGCGGTTGGGGAGAGAGCTATGATCTCATTTGTTCCGATACATTAATTAATAGGTTTGATTCAAATGAAACAAAATGTTTTCAAGAGAACATGTATAGTATTTTAAATAATAATGGAAAAATGAAGTCCACTGTAAAGATAGGGATGTATCCGATGGATCAGGAAATGATTGAATATTCAAGGAACAATAACATGTCTATTGATTTTTGGGATGAAGAAAATAATACCATTGATTACTCAAAAGCGAAACCAATTCTAGAAGGCGGTTTATTACCTCACGGGAAAATTAATAAAGAAGACTTATTAGCTTGGTATGGAAACAGAGGGAAGGAAAAGCGTTTTAATGAAGATGATCTCCGCCTATTATTTAGTGATTGGTCATCTGTAAGTATTATTAAAGACTACAATGATAGAGTTAGAGTAGAAGCTGAAAAAAAATCTACACTAGGAGTGTGATTAAATGAATAAATCTATCAAAGTATTAGATTCAACGCTAAGAGAAGGTGAACAACAATCAGGGATACGATTTTCGGCCGAAGATAAGATTTATATTATGAAACTATTAGAAGAATTCGGTGTTGATATTATTGAAGTTGGTCATCCAGGTATATCTTTAGAAGATGAAAATATATGTAGAGAGGTAGTTTCGAATTCACGTAAAGCTGAAATATTAATGCACTCAAGAGCTAATCTAGATGAAGTACGAGCAGCAAAGAGAACGGGAGCTCATTGGGTAGGTATCTGGGCTTCGTTTAATAACATTTCACTAGAAAATAAATTTGGAGGGAAAGACATATCATGTGTCTTTATGAAAGCAAAACAAGCAATTGAAGAAGCAAAAAGACTTAATCTAAAAGTTAGGTTTACAATTGAGGATGCGTCCAGAACGAATCTTCCAATTATTGACGATATAGTAAAGGTAGCACTTGATGCTGGTGCAGATTGTATAAGTATCGCAGATACAGTAGGGGTGTTTAATAATCAAACTTGCAGAGAATTTGTTACTTATTTAAGAAAAAAATATAGTTGTATTTTTGAGGTGCATTTACATAATGATTTAGGCCTCTCTTTATCAAATGCCCTAGCAGCAATTGATTGTGGGGTGGATATAGTTGATACATCAGTTATGGGAATTGGTGAAAGAGCAGGCATTGTAGATTTAATTCAATTAGCCACAGCTTTAACTAAATTTGGATATCAAAAAAACTTTAAACTTGAGTTAGTTGAAAAATTAGCCAGGTCAGTTTCACTGTCCACAGGATATAAACCTGATGATACTAGACCTATTATAGGAAAAAACGCATTCACACATACCTCAGTTTACCATGTGAAAGCAGTTCAAAGTAATCCGGAGACATATGAACCATTTGACCCTAAACTTGTAGGTCGAGAAAGGATTCTTAAAGACCGAAGACCAACTATGCCAGTCGGAAAACTGCCTTTTAAACCTTCAATAAAGAAACCATTTATAAAGGGGGCATCAGAATTAAAGTATCACACCGATGGACCTGGGACACGTTGGGTTCATTTAGATTCAAGGGTCGATAACAAAGCTTCTTTTTATGTTATTCAGAGGTTTTTTGATGAAGTAAAGCAAAATCCTGAAAAACATGTTGATAAACATACTCATCATTGTGATAGTGCTTTTTTATTCTGGGGAGCGAACTCCGATGGGACAGGTCTAACATGTTGTGTACAAATGAATGGGGAAGAACATATTGCCCATAGTCCCGCAACTGTCTTTATTCCTGCATTTATAGAGCATTCTTACCACTATGTTTCTGGAAAAGGTTCGTTTACAAATATTGTCTTATCGCCTGACTATAATCACAGCTTACTCGAATCCAATCGTAGTCTAGTATTTTCAAATTAGACTAATCTAAAGGGGATAGAAAAGTGAAAAATCTTTTAGTAATAAAATCTGGTTATCCATTACCGCTTAGAATGCCTGCGTATAGAGAATTTTATAGGCTAGGTTGGAGAATCGTGGTTGTGGATAAATTGCAAAATCAATCTTTACGCTTTGCTGATCATGTTATCATTCACGATCTTGAGAACTTAAGTGATTTGTATAATATTATTATTAATAAAGTAGGTAAACCAGATGGAATTCTAACTTTTAATGATTCTGCTTTGGTCCAAACGGCTGAGCTTGCAGAGTTATTGGACCTCAGATTTTTAAATAAAGAAATAGCTAAAATTGCCACAAATAAACTTTTGCAAAAGCAGTGTTTTGACTTAAAGGGACTTCCAAATCCTCGTTGGGCTGAAATAACCTCACCAAACGAAGCGATACAATCTCTGAATAATTGGGGATGTATGATACTCAAGCCAGTTGATCGCTCAGCAAGTGCAGGGGTGAGTAAAATAGAGAATGTGAAAGATATAAACAAAGCTTTTCAAAATGCAATAAAAGAGTCAATTATTGGAAAGGTATTAATTGAAGAGTACATTGATGGCCCTGAATTAAGTGTAGAAACTATATTCTTTAATGGTGAGCATAAAGTGATCAGTATTACAGACAAAATTACTTCCGATGGAAACACATTCGTTGAATTAGGACACAGTACCCCTTCTAGACATTCAAAAGAACTTTTAGAAATAGTAAAGGATCTTGCTATTAAAGCATGTGCTGCTCTGGACATTAATTATGGTGCCTGTCATACAGAAATAAAACTATCAAAGAAAGGACCAATAATTATAGAAGTAAATCCTAGACTAGCCGGTGATTGTATAGTCGACTTAGTTGACTTGTCGTTAGGCATAAATCTATACAAATTTTGCGGGAAATTAGCTATAGGTGAAAGTATAAGTTTTGATGAAATAACACCTAGGCACAACAGGGGTGCGGCAATAAAGTTCCAACCTAGTAAAAAGAATGGGATTTTAATTGGAGCAGAAACCTCAATTGTTAACTATCCTAAATGGCTAGAGGAGTTAAGTGTAATTCAGGAATTAAATGTTTCTATGCCTGATATTGATTCAAATGCAGGACGGATTGCTTATGCAATAACCACCGGAAGAAATGGACAAGAGGCTCTAACAAATGCCGAAACTGCTTTGTCAAGCATATCCTTTTCTTATAAGGAGGAGCGAAAATGTGTGGAATCGTAGGGATATTCTCTCGAGAAAAGGAAAGTGTGAATGATATTTTCACAATGGTTAAAGGAATGGAAGAAAGAGGGCCTGATGGGTTAGGTTTATTGCAGACTAGGAATTATGCAATAGGAGGTACAAGGCTCTCAATTACTGGACCACAAATGGTACCAGTACCTCTAATCGATAATTTAAGTAGTTGGGGAATAGTATATAACGGAGAAATTTATAACGTTAAAAAAGATTCAAATAGAACCGATACCGAAAGTTTATTGGAATGCTTGCAACATAATCCTTTGAGTAATCACTTTGATGGTATGTTTGCTTATTGTTTTTTTAATTTGAATAACGGATTTGCATATTTAAACCGTGATTCATTTGGTATAAAACCCCTTTATTATCTAAGTAATGCTAAAGAATTAAGATTTAGTTCAAAAATTTTTGGACTCAAGGACCCTAAAGATATAAATATATCTTCTCAACTGCTTTTTGAATATCTCTCTTTGGGTAGGAGTTTAGATAGTAATACAATATTCAATGATATTTATTCGTTCCCAACGGACAAAGTACTTAAATTAAAGCAAGAGAATGAGTATATTAACTACAGTTTTATTGAAAAAACAAAAAAAGAAGAAATTAATAATAATGATAATTCATTAATAGATTCTTTAAGAGAATCTGTAATAGAATGTGCGGATACTGAAAAACCATTAGGTCTATTTCTAAGTGGTGGAATTGATTCAACAGCTATTGCATACTTTTTAGCAGAGAATGGAGTCAAGAATATAAAAACATTCAGTCTCTTGTTAGGAGAAGATGGAATCACGACCTTAAATGAATTAAACTTGCCAGGTGAATCTTGGAAAACTTGGACACACTTCACCATTAGTCCGAATAACGAAAATATTAATAGAGCCTTTACTAAGGTACTGAATATTACGTCAGAGCCTTGCTTCCCAATGAGTAGTGTTTACACGTATCTATTGTCTGAAATGGCTGCTAAAGAAAATATAAAAGTTGTTTTATCAGGGGAAGGCGCTGATGAACTATTCTTTGGTTACCAAAGTTACCTGGACTTTATAAAGAAGCAAGACAGTAATTTTGTTAACTTTTATTTAGAAAAATCATCTTCTAAATTAGTGGAAAGTATGATCGATGGTGGCAATTATACAAAAAAAATAACCACTGTAAAACTAAATAGTTTTGCAGAAAAAGAAACTGGGGTGGTAAGCCAATTGTTAGCTGCTGAAAAAATAGTTAGCTTAAGACCATTATTAGATAGGATAGACAGTACTAGCATGTATCACTCTATTGAAATTAGAGTACCTTTTTTACATCGAGATATCCCCTCAATCGCGAAGGAAATGCTGAATACTTTGGATAAGGAAAATATAAAAGATACTAAACCCTTATTACGAAAGGAGCTAAAGCCTATTTTGAGCCAAAAATCAGTAAGTACTCCCAAAAGACCTCTAAGATTAAATCTAAAAAATTATTTCCATCAGAATAAGCTTGAAGAATTGTTTGAAAATTTAAATGATAGGGAAGTAAATTCTTTTTTACCATTAAAAGAAAGAGAATTAGAGAATTTCATTGAAAATTTAAGACATAATCCTACGGAAGAAACGTTGCTCATTGCTATAAGGTTATATCAAATTTGTTACTTTATAAGGCGTACAGGAGTTCCTGAGGATAATAAAGTATTAGATAAAGGGACTGCTGTAATTTAAAATATAGGAGTTGAAAAATATGAATGTACTTCTTATAGGTTTGAATAAATCATGGGCTGAAACACTAAATGATAAAAGCTATATAAACTTATATGTTATTGAAGAACCTGATTTATGGAAAAAGAAAGGCATATCAGAAGATGATTATCCAAATATTAATGAAGTTAAGTTATTAGAATATCAATTCAAAGAGCAAGAAGAATTAAATGACATTATTATTTATGCAAATAGTATTAAGGCTGATGTTATTATACCAGGATTAGAATATTCTGTAGCTCCGGCAAGCTATGTTGCCTCTGTTTTAAATTTGCCTAGCCTAGGTGTAGATGCTGCTAATACACTAACAAACAAATATTCTTTAAGAAAAAGGATGGAAAATACGGATGTAGGTCAACCAAGGTATAAAAAAGTTACTAATATAAATGATGTAAATGAATTTTTTGAAGGGCCAATTATAATTAAGCCTACTAATAGACAGGCAAGTGCCGGAGTAATTAAGGTTTATGAGAAGAAAGATATTGCGTCTTCGTGGAATCACTCTCTTGGCCTGGATGAAGGGATACATGTTACTGAACGTGATATTAAAGAGGAATTTCTAGTTGAAGAATTATTGACTGGTCAAGAAGTTAGCACAGAGGTTCTTGTTAAAAAAGGAGATATAAAATTTCTAAATGTGACTGTAAAAGAAACAATTGACGGAAAGTTTCCAGTTGAAATAGGACACTATTTACCTGGTGAATTATCAGACGATACTAGAAAAAAATTGAGATCAAATATAGAGGAATTAATAAGCGAATTAGATATTCAAACTGGAATTCTACATGCGGAATGGATTATCGATAATGATAAACCTTATCTTATTGAGTGTGCTGGAAGAGCTCCAGGCGATTATATTTTTCAGATGATTAAAATCTCTTATGAATTTTGTCCCTATTCAGCCATGCTAGACATCCTTTTAAATAAAAAGACTGAAATTAACCAACAGGGAAAACGTGGTGTTGCAATAACTTTCCTGTCAGCTGAGGAAAATGGCTATTTAAATTGTATAGAAGGGTTTGAAGAAATTAAAATAAAACCTGAAGTTTTAAATGTAGCACAATTTGTAAAGGTTGGTGATAAAGTTACTATTTTAAAAAGTTCTTGGGATAGGCTAGGTATGATTATGTGTAGCGGCACTACAGGGAAAGATGCATTTACGAATACCCAAATTAACAAGAATAAAGTACTTTTTGAAATAGGGGTTAAAGTGTAATTAATCGAACTTAAAAGGTGGTCTACAAATGAACATCAATTTTGGTTTAACTGCAGATGATTACAGTAAGTATAGGGTACAATATCCAGATAAGGTGTTTAATAAACTTCAAGAATTTGGATTAGGAGAAAAAGGACAATCACTACTGGATATTGGTACGGGAACAGGTTTTCTTGGTAGAAAATTTGCTGAAAAAGGTTTAGAAGTGACAGGTATTGATATTGCCAATGAGCTTTTAAATGTGGCAAGAAAGTTAGATAAAGAGCAGGGTTTAAATATCACATATGTTAGTTCGAAAGCAGAAAATATGCCTTTCGCCAAAAATAGTTTTGATATTGTTACTGCCGCACAATGTTGGCATTGGTTTAATAGTGTAGAAGTTTTACATGAAATCAAAAGGGTTCTAAAAAAAGACGGAAGGTTAATCATTTTACACTTAGATTGGTTACCTATTAAAGATAATGTGGTCTCAAAAACTGAGGAATTGATACTTCGATATAACCCTAATTGGGCAGGCGATGGCGGTAACGGAATCTATCCAGATTGGTTAACGCAGGTATCAGAAGCAGGTTATAGGAATATTGAAACTTTTACATTTGATTTAAATGTAAATTTTAGCCATGATGCGTGGAGAGGTAGGATTAGAGCTAGCGCAGGTGTAGGGGCAAGCTTAACTGATGAAGGTTTGAAAAATTTTGACATGGATCTTAAGAAGTTACTTAATAATGAATTTCCAGGGGATTTAATAATTCCCCATAGAGTCTTTTGTTTAGTTTGTGAACGTCCTAATGTTTGAATACTATCAAAATATATTGGAGGTTAAATAGATGAAGACTATTGAACAAACTCAAGTAGCGAATCAGATTCAAAATAAACAAAATTTCAAGGTTGAAATACACTCTCAACATAAACGCTTATATTTAGTAACTATTAGAGAAGAAATTTTAGAAAAATTTTTTAAAGAGGTTGAAAAAATTGATCTGCAAAGATTGAAATATGTAGAATTTGAAAGGTTTTATTTAGCAAATAAGCTTGATAAGTTAGTTGGGGATAATTTTTCATCTGTTATAACTGGTATATTAAAAGATAGAGAACATGGCGGATTTTCATTAAATGGAAATAGTAAACTAAGTAATAAAACTAATTTCATTAAATTATCAACAGCAATTACACATTGCGTTGGGAAATCAATGTTTGATGCAATGACTGGAAATTATTATGCGGAATTTGCTGTAAAACATACTGACGAAAGTGATACGTATTTAAGATCAGCATATAAAAGTTTACATTTACACTCTGACGGTGCATATGAAGCGGAAATTGTGGACTGGTTATTAATGATGAAGCTTGATGAACAAAATGCTGTAGCTGGAAATTCTAAATTGCTACACATAGATGATTGGGAAGAGCAGAAGAAATACAGCAAGAATCCTATAGGTCAAGAAAAGGTTAAAAGACAAGGGGCAAAGAGTAAAAATGTAGAAGCTCCTCAATATCGTCCTACTTTTTTTGAACATAATGGGTCAATGGGTATTTGTTTTGCTGAACAGAATATCAAGCCGGAAAATATGGAACAAGCGATGTATTTTAAAGAACTGTTCCATTCAATAGAACAATCTAATGCTTGTGTCTCTTTACATCTACCTATTGGGGAACTTGTAATGTTAAATAATCTGTTCTGGTTACATGGCAGAGAACCTTTTAAAAAAGATGAAAAGTTGTATAGAGTATTATTAAGGCAAAGAGGTTTTTTTGTTAACTAATTTCGTTACAACTATATAACACTTATCGCTTCAAATAGTATGATAGATAGTCTCATCAATGCGCAAAGTGTACAGATGGGACTATCTTATAATAAAAAACTCTAATATTCCAAACAAAGTATTACCGCAATATATGATCCAGCTCCTAAAATATTGGTTTAATAACTCACCTTATACGAACGTTCAGTAAGTCCAGTTATTTTATAAACTTCCCCAGTTGTAAGCAGCGTAATTCACCTCCACATTACAAGGTTAAGGTATTACGCAACGTTAATGTCAAATAAAAAATGGGATTTTACTTTAGTGTACAATAAGAAAGCCGATACTTCCTTAACGTAGAAAACATCGGCTTTCTTATTGTCGATTTTTGCTTAGCGTATGTTTTCCGCTTTTTGTTGGTAGGACCCCAATAAGTTTAAATGTTAAAGAGTAAAATCCGTCAGAGAATCTTACCGACGGATTTTATGTTTGAGAAAGCATAAAATTTTTTCGCTAAAGTTAGCTAATATATTAATATTCATCATCTAAGCGAAGGTTGGACAGTTGCCTGTTCCAAGGCTCCATTCCGGTCAATTTTTAGCCTCCCTCATCACATTTTATCTATAAACAAGTCCGCCATCTGTTAGGATAGTTTGTCCTGTAATATAATCTGCATCGTCTGAAGCTAAGAAGGAAACTAAATTAGCCACATCTTCAGGCGTTTGATAGCGCTGCAATGCGATTGCAGATGAGTATTGTTCAAAAGCTTCACCTGGTTTTAAATCATCGCTATATTTAACCATTTCCTCATCGATTCTGTCCCACATTCTGGTTTTTGCTATACCAGGGCAGTATGCATTGACGGTGATTTGATATTTTGCTAATTCTTTAGCTGATGAGTGCGTAAATGATCGAACAGCGTGTTTGGTAGCTGAGTAAGTACTTAACATTTCATAGGATTCATGGCCAGCAATACTGCAAGCGTTAATAATTTTTCCTTTTGTTTCTTGTTTAATAAACTGTTGTGCAGCTGCTTGTGTTCCGAAGACAGTTCCGTTTACATTAATTTGGAACAGTCTATTTAATTCATCTTCTTGCACTTTTAAAAATGGAGTAACTGCATCGACACCTGCATTATTGACAAATACATCTAATCGTCCGAAATGTTCGACGGTTTTTTTAACTAAGTTAAATTGGTCATCGCGTTTTGCAACATTTCCAACTACACCAATTATGTCAAATCCATTGTCTTTGAATTCTTTAACAGTTTTGTTTAAAATAGGCTCATTAATGTCGTGAAGAACCACTTTGAAGCCATCTTTACATAAGCGATGTGCAATACCTTTACCTAAACCTTCAGCTGATCCTGTAACTACTGCTACTTTGTCCATTATTAGTCCTCCTAGAAAATTACTTTTTCGTACACTTCTAATTTTAGCACTAAAGATAGTATTAGAAACGACAAAACTCGACAAAATGTGACAAAAATAGAACTTAACGTAATGATTATAGTTGAAAACTATTACGTATCTAAAAATAAATCATATCTATTATTTTTAATTATCTTTTCTACTGATAGATGCGCAGTTTGGCTGTAATTGCCTAACTACTAATGTATTTTCTAATAAAAACAATTCCAAAAGGAAAGATATTTCTTAGAGGAAACAATTTTATAGGAAATTTTCGAGTGGGGGAAATGTCGAGCACGAAATATAAAGCAATATTAGTTCCTACATTCGTTATATTTGTGATAGGAGTACAAACGAGGAGGGTATTGCTAAGTGAATTGAATAATAAAACTGTTAACGGAATTTACCAAGTAAAAATAGGGAATAGAAACCTATGATTGAGAGAGGTACAGCATTGAATAATGAATAAATATGTTAAATTCACACAGAGTATAGATTATGTATGGTGTCCAAACCATATATCGGATATGGAAAAAATTATGATGCCAATTCTGGAAGGAACGGCTGTTATTGAAATCAATGTACATAACTTCTAGGGTCAAGCATGTATTTCGTAAAGGTAAGTCTTATACTAAGAACAATATTCCATTTACCAATTTTAACAAGAAAGATATTATTAAATGGATCGAACAGGACAGGATTAACACAGATGATGAAGAGAATAAGTTTTTTTATAGTTATAGCTTTCTTATACAAGGAAAGGCCTAGATGCCAAAGTGATTAATGAAGATGGGGGAAATACAGATCGTCTGGCTGTGTAACTTAAGAAGGGCTAGGGAGGTTTAATTATCTACCCTATTTTTTACAATGCACATTATTGATATAATAACATTACGATTTTAAAAAGGAGTGACTATTCGTGGTCAAAACAGTGAAGCGTACCTCCTGAAACAGTTCTCTAAAAATTTTCAGGAGGTTATTTTTATGTTTTGCGTGATTAATCGAGAGTTATGGAAAAGAAAACCGTATTTTGATCACTTTTCACAATTGAGATGTACATTTAGTTTAACAACAAATATTGATATTACTCAACTGCTGTTACTGACTAGAGAAAATAAAGTCAAGCTATATCCAGCTCTAATTTATTTGACTACCAAAGCCGTTAATGCCCAGAAGGAATTTCGAACCTGTTTTCATAATGGAGAACTTGGTTACTGGGAAAATATGCATCCTAGTTATAGTATTTTTAATAAGCAAGAAAAACAATTTTCCAAGATGATTTTTCTGAGTTTTATCAAAGCTACAAGAAAGATTTAGATGTTTATGGTAAGAAAATAGGAATGCAATTAAAGGGAAACCAGCCACCTAATAGCTTTCCCGTATCTACTATTCCGTGGACCACCTTTACTGGATTTAACTTAAATATTATTAATGAAGGTGACTTTTTACTCCCCATTATTACGTGGGGAAAATATTTTTCTTCTGAAGGAAACTCTGTTTTGATTCCAATATCGGTACAAGTTCATCATGCAGTTTGTGATGGGTATCATGCTAGTCAATTTATAAACGATTTGCAGGAGTTGGCTTTCAGCTGTCAAACTTGGTTAAAATAGTTATAAATGTAATTAGCTAAGATAGATTTGGCAATCGAGTCTAGGTTATAGGTCACAAAAGATAACTTCTGCTTTTATCTATCCATCCGTGGAGATAAAATTTACCACGGATGGACATGCTAATTGGATTACATGAATTATTATTAAGCGACAAAACGAACAGATTCTTACATAAAAAAAAGTTGAATTCCTTGCTTTTAATACATGTTATACGGAAAAATTATAATTATTGTTCAGGATTTTAATAACAACTGCTACAAGGGAGTTTTTCTGCTTTCCTTTATCATTATTAGGTGGACTGGATCTGTTTCGTTTAAGCCTTTGCTTTGAACCTTTAGATCTCTGTTTTTCCATTATTCGTTAGGAAGTTGACTACAGATTGGGCAAGTACTTTGGATAAACGTTGGTTGATTGTACTTGTCATCTTCTTGACTATCTGTCTGAACAATAATAAGAGCAATACTTCCCTTTTCAGCGCTTCAAGCTTAGGAATAATTTTATTTCGTACTTCTTTTGCTTGGTTTTAATGAGTTTTCATCAAATCCAAATAACAAATCATCATAGACACGTAGCTTAATTTCCTGCTTATCAACGGTCACATCCAATCCTTTAGGGAGGACAATTTGAGTGCATTTATTGGTGCTTTATAAGGGATAAATTTCTCTCCACCTTCTTTCTTCACAATATCTTTTGTTATATGTTGATAGTTTCTTTAATGTGATCTTATGAACTGCTTCCTCCGTACCCAGCTTCAACACGAGAGTACATTCCAATTGATTCATAATGGGAAAAGCCTCAAGCCACTCTTGTTCGGTCTTTAATTCTTTGACAACGGGTTGGTTACTATTCACTATATTTTCTCCCTAATAAAAATACATTTTTTTGTTCAACTCTTATTACATTGGGTCTATCGTTACGATTGTTCCCTGAGCAGTTGCGCAAATTTTCTTTTCTCCATTCTGTAATACTTGCACATCACAACGGCAAACTGCTTGTCGTTTGCCGGCATAAATAACCGTCCCGATAGCAATTAATTTTTCTCCGATGGCTGGTCTTAAGTAATTGATTTTGTATTCCGAAGTTAATACATGTTGCCCTAAAACGGAGCCGCCTACAAAAGTTAATGCGTTGTCAGCAGCGTAGCTTAAAATACCTCCGTGGACAAATCCGTTTTGCTGTAATAAGTTTTCTTTTACCGGTATTTCTAAAACAGCTTCACCGGAAGTAAACTTAGTTAGTTCGGCTCCAATTAGCTTACTAAATGCTTGCATCTCTAGTAATTGTCTCCCTATATTAAGTAAATCTTGTTTTTCCATTACATAACCCCCTACCCTTTTTGGAATGATGTTCCAGTTGTCATATGACTTGTTCTGTGTTTTTACGCTTGGTTATTTAAATGTTGCGGTTGTTTGAAAATATTAATTTTATAAAATATAAAGGTAATTTAATCATAATTTCAATATTTGTTTATGTCAAGGTAGCTTTACAAACTTAATTGGTAATGGGGAAGTTACTTAAATATGGTACATGAAAGTTTTTTTAATTTGTGTCTAGCTGATCATCTCGTTTTACATAAATTTTTCTGAAGAAATATGGTTTTCTTGATATTACGTTCCTTTTTATTCTTGTTGCAGTTTTTCTAGTGATTTTTTCAATTATGTAAGTGATTAATTATGGAACATGTACATATATTGAGAGTAGGACAAGTAAAAAGGGGAAATGAAGATGACAACGCCGTTAATCATTGTAGTAATAAGCATATTTATTTTATCAGCTTTGGTGATTGGAATTATCATTAGATTTCGCCACAGAATTACAAGTATGACAGGAATGATGATTGCGATGGCACTTGGAATGAGTACAGGTTTAACGATTGGGGTAATTGTAGGTATTATTTTTGCAGGTAATCTGTTTTACTCCACGGTAATTGCCATGCTGACTGGAGTTATATTCGGGTTATTCGCAGGTATGCCGTTAAGCTTAGTGGCTGTGTTGGATGGTACACTATCTGGAATGATGGGCGGTATGATGGGAGCAATGCTTGGAGAAATGATCAAGTATGATTACCAAGACGCTTTTATTCGTATCATGTTTATGTTTTTCATTGCGACCGTTATTATTTTATTTTGGATGATGCAACAAGAATTTATAAAAGGAAAGCGACTGTGGAACCATCCATTAGTTTCACTTATCATCTTTGTCATTATTATGATTGGTTTTCAACAGCTGGGGCCATTCGTATCTTCCTCTAAATCATCTGAACATCATCATATGGAAAGTGGAGATATGCAAATGAAAAGCTTTATTGTTCAAGCTGATGAGTTTTCTTTTTCACCAAATAAGATGGAAGTAACGGCAGGACAAACAGTGAAGATAGTGTTAGATCATATCGGTAAAGTAAACCATCATTTGCAAATTATAGGGGTGGAGGAACAAGGGAAAAACAGTCGCCTTCAAATGGAAAGCGCCCCTAGACAAAAAAGTGAAGCAGTCTATACCTTAACAACTCCAGGTGAATACAAATATGTTTGTACCATTTCAGGCCATCAAGAGGCTGGGATGGAAGGAGAACTAGAAGTAACGAATGGTTTTTAAGACGGCGTGTTAATCCAATTTTTGTTACAATGAAATTAATTACAATAATATATAGAAAATAATAATAAAGTTAGGGGATTACTGATAGTGTGATTTGTTAGAAAGCTATTCATAGAAGAAGGGAATTTTTTTGATGAATGCGCAAAGAAGATCTAAGAAGTTTACGATTGTTTTTCACTTTATTATTATTCTGTTTACTATTGGAACCATTATCGCCTATGCACGAAATGAATTCCAAATTGCCTATATGATCATCGCGACCATCATCTTAGTGAACAGTGTATACGGATTGATCAAAGCTTTGTTTCAGGTTCCTTTAGATGCGCCATTTACAAATTGAGGTTTTTCTTTTTATTAACCGCCCACATAGGCATAAGGAATGAAAAATAAGCTTTTATTATATATAGTTAGGTTAAAGAGATTAATAAGATTTGTTTGCTATGGAAAGGGAAAAAGTAACAGTGGAGTAGCATATATCCCATTGTTGCTTTTTTATTGTCTAGGAAAGTATATTTCGCTTCTACAAATATGAATATCTTTTTTTAAAGTCGTTTCATGTCCCTATGCGCTCAAGCTGTAGCAAACTTTGAGTTTTTTTTAATGAAAAGTCAACTCTGATCGAATCTAAAGGAAACAACCCTTGTTGCAGGGGCATGTTTCACTTTATCTCGTCAGAAGTTCTCCAGTTTGTACGTCGCTAAGCGAGCGCTTCTAGCTTATGTTTATAGAAATGAAATGGAGGGAGTTTATATGCAAAAAACAATTCCTGTTACTGAAAGAGGATTTCAACGTTTAAAGGATCAGTTAACGTATTTAAAAAATGTAAAGCTGAAAGAAGTAAATGACCAGATAGAGAAGGGGAAAACCTTTTGTGATTTTGATGAAGATCCGGAGCATAGAAGGTTCTTAGAAGAAGTAAACGTTATACAAAAACAAATAGCAGATGTAGAGTTTATGTTAAAACAAGCGGAAATTATTGAGAAAACAGAAACAGATGCAGTAGAACACGGAAAGTATGTCACCTTTAAAGAACTGCCTGATGGTTTGGAAGAGACATATCAAATGGTTAGTGTGACAAAAGCAGATCCACAAAGCGACCATATTTCTGATCGTTCACCAATTGGAAGAAAAATACTTGGACGAAAGGAAAATGATTTAGTATCTGTTGAGACACCGGAAGGAAAGATAAAATTACTTATAACAAAAGTGGAAAGCTAAGAACTAGGGTTACAGAATAAGTTATGTAATAACTATCAATTGACAGCTGTTAAATGAAGTTTGCTTTTAGAGAGCGTATATTTAAAGCGAAAAAAGAGCTGATTGGTGGCGACCCCGATTTATCACTCTAACTTTCAAGGGTCGATACCTTTTTCAACTCTTTTTTCGCTATTTTAACTTAATACTTTTATTATCCCAAACTATGATTGGTGCATATTAACTACGTGAAAACACATATGTTTTCTTACAGTTTCCAGTTTATGCATAAGACTTATCGTAGTGTTCCTATCCCATCTTTTTCCTTTTAATTAAGCGAAATTTATTCATATTACAAATGGGACATCCTTTGTTCTTCAGTTCCTCTATAGTTGAGAAATCACCCCGAATGCCAACAAGTATGGAATGACGACACTGTTTACACTCATATGTTCGTAAAATTTGTTTTACTTCACCAGTATAAATGGCATCTTCATAATCCCCTGAGATAACTGGCTTTGCAGCTTCTGTTGTTTTTAGTATGATCATTTGCCCTTTATTACCAATCATTTGCGCGCCTTCATACTCATTAAAATGTAAAATTACCTCTTTGATGGATAACCCCATACGTATAAATTCACGTTGCATGGATAGCATAAAGTCAGGAGATTTATGAGCATATGATAAAAATATGGGTAAACTTTTTTCTTGTTTTATTGCTTCTATACCACGGGAAACAAATAATACCATTCCTTGTAGGGTGTAAGGCGGATCTGTAAAAACGCAATCGAATTTCCCGTGCAACGTCTCAGACAGCGCTTGACGTAAATCAATTTGGTGACAGTTGATTGGCAGCTTCTCCTGCTTCATTATATCGTGAATATAGTGTAAAAACCTTTCATCGATATCTACGACTGTAATCATCGTGTTAGGGCTTTTTAAAGGGAACAGACGTTTTAGTAGTAAACCGAGTGACACACTCACTAGATCGTCATCACCAATACATATAATAGTTTTGCCAATTAATGAATGCTCCCTTAGACAAAGGATTGCTCGATGTAAGCTTGTTGTGGGAGTACATTTCGACTGATCAATTTGTACATTTACTTCCGGTCGCATTTGAAAGAGTTGTGTAAGTACCGATAATAGATCAGCAAGCTCTGTTTTCCAATCGGTTTGGCTGTCCATTAATTTCTTGTACAAGCTCTTATCTAACCCACTATACCCCAATTCATTTTCAATGTATATTATCCCTTCACGGGTACAACGGACACCACGATCTTGCATAAGAATACCTGCTTTTATGAACTCTTTCTTAATGGCAACAGCAATTGGGACGGGAAGAAGTATTTTTCGTGCCAATTGTTTGGTTGAAATTCCAGGATTTATATAACACTCAATCAGTAGCTGTTCAATTACCTTAGCTCCCTCTTGAAGATTTAAATTTGTATTTACCTTCTTTATATAATTTTTCACGGAATCACTCTTTCCATCGGTATGATAAAGTTCTATTCGCAATGTAAGAGCACAACGTCATCCAATCATGCTTTTATTTAAACAAAAAAGGACAGAATTTGAACATTTCGTTCATCTTCTGTCCTGTAAGAATAGACTATAAATGGGATTTTTTAGCTTCAAAACGGTTTCTGAATGCAGAAAAAATCTAAGTTAATAGTCATAAAATTTTAATGGATGATCGTAGTGTTCTTAACTTAATTGGCAGTCTGCTTTTGTCCAAACCAAATAAACCCTCAGAAAGTGGGTTATCGACAAAAAATGCAGAACAAACCATATACAATTAATTAGTTAAGAACCAAAACCGACATCAAGACAACTCCCATATAATTCATTATCTATCACGATAAAGTATACATTAAAACCCTGAAAAGTCAAGCATGAAAAGGCGAATTCTAGGAATTTATACGTACATATATCTGAAAGTGTAATGAAATGACTTTTAGAGGGGCAATTACAAAAACAATAAATTCAAGATGAATCAGTTACCTCGTGACTTATATTCTTGAAGATTTCTTGATATACTAGAGGGAGTTTAAATAGGGAAAATTTTGTAAATGGTATTTTTAGCTAAATAAAGAATAAGTATCCTATAACCTTATTGGTAGTAGTAGTCACTTTAAAAGTAAAAGGAGGGGTTCTTTATAAAAATGAGTGAGAAAAAGAAAGCAATAATTGTTACCTTACTTTCTGCTATTGTTTTTTGTGCTTTAATCATTGCTGCTTCATTATCTCCATTATCTGAAATGGGAGAAAATGCGAATCAATTTAACTCTTTGGGTATGTGGCTTGCAATTGTTATAATTCTTACCTTTTATATTGTACCATTAGCTTTATATGTTTTTGGTCCGAAGTGGATGAAAATAATTATGGCAATTTTATGTGCTACTGGTATTGTAGTTTTTCTGTCGACCATCGTCGCTGTTGTGATCATCGGTATCCTAAATAACATGTTAATAACACTTATTGGCGTAATTGTGATCTGTGGATTGGGGATTATTGTAAATACAGTTTGGTTTTTTGTTGCATTTTCCAAAAAGCATTAAAATTACTTGAGGAATCCAAAACTAGGAGAATTGCTCTTGGGTTTAGATTCTTTTTGCTAAGAATACAAATTTATCGTTTTATAATATACAACTTGGATACATACCACATGATTACTTCCTATTATAGCACTGCCTTATTTATTTATCGTTTCGTTAATCGATACGTCATTAAATATACCCATAAGTAAGTGACAAAGCTCTGGCATAATCGTTGCCTAGTGGTATCGCTAGTGAGATGCCTGTGTAAGCGCTAGAGGCTATCCAGGCATCTTTAAAAGAACAGTAATTAACTATTGTTACGGCGATAATCGCCGCTTTCTCCACCGCTTTTTTCTTGTAAAAAGGTGGGACCAATTGTCATTCCTTTATCAATCGATTTGCACATGTCATAAACAGTTAATGCTGCGGTTGCCACTGCAGTCAATGCCTCCATCTCAACTCCTGTAGCACTAACGGTTTTTACTTCTGCTTCAATGACTAACTGATATACATCATAAGCATCGAGTTCTACCCAAGTAAAAGAGAGGTCTACACTACTTATTGGAATAGGGTGACACATCGGAATTAATGATGCTGTTTGTTTAGCCCCCATAATACCGGCTACTTGTGCAACAGCTAATACGTCCCCTTTTTTATTTTTCTGCCCAACAATATTTTCATACACCATTTTGTTCATTGTTACACTAGAACGAGCAATGGCTTTCCTTACACTTTCATTTTTGTCTGAGATGTCTACCATCCTAACCCTACCATGTTCATTAAAATGTGTGAAATCTGCCATGCTGTCACCTGCTTTCTTATTTACAAACAACGATTCTATAAAAGATTGTTCAAAAAGTACGCTAAAATGATGCATCAAATCTTCGCACATTAGAACGGATAAAATAGTGGCGTTGAAGTTCATTCAACCGTAGTTAAAATTTTTAAGTTCTCAGTCTAAGTGCAACTAGGCTATCTTCTACACTTCGCTTGTCGCTAGCCAAGTTCTTTATTGACTTGTTTCTTCGTTCCTTAGAAAAGAAAAACCTTTTCTTGAGTGCGAGCGAGTCTCGAGGAAGCTACACTAGTGCTCATGACCTACTGAAAAATCTAGCTATTGAAACTTCGCCACCTCACCTCGAACTTCGATTCAACAAGACGTGGTAGTGTTAGGTTGCAACAAGGATGTTTTAGACCTTATCAAACTTGATCCTTTTTAACTCCTTTTGAAATGCACTATAATTCTATTTTACCATGCTATTCTCTCAGAATGAAGTTTAACGAAAGAGCTTTGTTAGGTGATGTTAATTTAAAACTTGCTTATATGTTCATAAAGCTTCATTGAATATAAAATAAATCTTGATCAGCTTGATTATGACGTAACGTTATAAGATAAAGTTAGACTAGAAGGATAAAAGTAAAGGGGAATAACTAATGAGCGATAATTATTTCACAGTTAAACGTTTTGCGAAAATGATTGGTACTACAGAGCGAACTCTGCAATACTATGATCGAAAAGGGGTACTGAAGCCTACTAGTTATACAGAGCATGGCCATCGTCTTTATAGTCATGCTGATATATTCAAGATGCAAAAAATATTAACGCTAAAATATTTAGGGTTTTCCTTAAAAGAGATAAAAGAACATCTTTCAGAAAATGCTGCAAATACTATTCATGAAACACTACAGCAGCAGAAGAAATTACTGATAGAAAAATGGAAACAGCTTGACCAGGTTATTCATACTATTTCTCGCGTTGAGAAGATTATTCAGCATAAGGAGATGAATAGTGATCTACTTTTATCAATTATTCATGCTATCCAAACAGAAAGCAATCAAGAAGAATGGTTAGGAAAGCATCTTTCTAAATCTGTAATTGAAAAAGTATTTATGCGTCATCATTCGGAAGAGGAAAGGATAACTATTGAACGTGAGGTGATGGCATATCTTCATCAAATACAACAGTTTTACAATCAAGGATTTCCCCCACAGCATGCAGAAGTTCAACGTATTATTCAGCAGTTAATTGAATTTGGAAATGATTTACTTGAACCTGAATTGTTGAAAGAACTTGAAAAGCTGGAGCTGAAGGAACTTGGGGATGATGCTTTGTATTATTTTACCATTATGTCTCAAGAACTAGAAGAATATATTAACGAAGCAGTAGATATCTGTAAGGAGAAGAATTCAACGGTGTAAGCGAAGGGGGAAATTAGCTATAGCCTGACAGGTTCTTATATTTAATGTAGAATCTTTGCTTGATAACGTCGGCTTAGTTATAAAAACTACGGGTCAATTCTTTTAAACATAAGCTTAAAGGTTATGTTGTAACGTGGTTAGTGATACAATTGTTACTTGTTCATTAGATTTGATTGATTTAGGTGAACCTAAATCGATCGGGTTAGCGGAAATTTTGAATTTATACCTTCTTTCTTTTTTCGATGGGATATTTTTAAAAAATTACTTACTAAAAAATAAATGGATAGTAGTTATTTTGTTTACTATTAATTGCATCATTCATGGAACTAAAGAGGTTAAAATAGGCTATTTAAAATATAACGGCTGGAGTCTGATTGTTTCTATGGTTGTATATTTGCTTGCTTTTGGTTTCTTAATACCTGTTCTTCTTTAGTTGCTTAAGTCTTAAATGAACAGCGGCAGTGAGGCTTCTTTTTAAAGGGGCTATACATAGTAGACGGATTGGTAGCTTAATAAGCCGCTCCGTTTTTAGTTTGTATATTAATTATAGCTTTATCCTGTATGTAACTGCAGTAAGACTTGCCCTTCCATGGTACGAGGTGAAATTCAGTAGGATAAGCGAAGGGTCCAACTGCCGGTAAATGTCCGATTCTGTTGAGAGGCTTTTAGGTCATACCCTTTCGGTACTAACCATCAGTGGGGGTTAAAAGAAAATCCTTTTTATTTAGTAAAAATCGCATTAGCGGATTTGACTCTAAGATGTTCGCTCAATCATTTCTGAAACGGTTATACATTGATAGTTGTTTTTCTTTAAAAAGTCTAGTATCTTTGAAAGTGCTTCCACTGTCTGCCTTCTGTTACCACCTGAGTCGTGGAAAAGAATAATATCACCTGGAGAAATATTAGTAATAACATGATTAACTATTTTATCAACGCCCGGTTGCCTCCAATCCCCAGTATCTTGATCCCAAGACCATAAAGCTAAAGTATAACCCTCCCTTTTTGAAATATCGACAATTTTTCTGTTGTATTTTCCACCAACCGGACGAAAAAGTGTAGGTGAATTACCGGTGATTTCACTTATTATTTTTGCGGTTTTATCAAGTTCAGCCTTTAAACTTTTCATACTTAAATCATGACTAAAGGTGTGATTTCCAATTTCGTGTCCTTCCAGGAATTGCCTTTGAATAATTTGTGGATGTTTTTTTGCTTGGGAGCCTACAACAAAAAATGTAGCTTTTGCTTCAAATTTGTTTAAGGTGTCCAGTATAAGAGGTGTATATATAGTGTTTGGGCCGTCGTCGAACGTTATTGCCACAACTTTCTCATTTGTGTATCCTTCCCATATAACATCTCCTGTCCTCTCATACTTTTTTCTTTCTTCTGTATATGCTTGAAAATTATCAGTTGGAATAATTAATATTACTACATAACTGATTAATAAAATATATCTTAGCATTAATTCTTTTCCCCCATTTGATATTATTCTTGTTTAAAAAATGTATTAAACAATAAAATTTACAGAGCCTATTTTCAAATTGTGATTCCTTATATTCTTGTGCAATTAAATCACTTCTATACCCACATTAAGCAACACGATGCACTATCCTCTCATTGTCTAGCTTATCCTTATAGTCATAATTGAAATTAGTTACGTGGAGGGTGACTTCTACTTTTAAAGTTTTGTACTTTTAGTATTATCAACCAGAAAAATAAAGAAGAGGTGGAAGCAAGCTTTTAAAGGAAAGACAGTTATTTCTAAATCGAGTATTTTATCCTGATGTAAGGTGCCGTAAGACTCCCACTTCAAGAGTTATAGGAGATACAAGAAGTAAAAATGGGAGGTAACGACACCTAAATTCCCGATTCGTTCAAAGGCCTTTTAGGTCATACCTTTGTGGTACTAACATTCCGTGACGATGGAGGAAAACTCCTACGGAATGAAGTTTCACTTTATCAGGAATTTTATATACTGTTTCTGTTGTTTTTAAAGAGGGGTCAGATAAAATACGAATACATTGCCAAATGAAACGGTCTATTACGAACGAGAACCGGTTAAAAATAAAGTTATTTGAGAGGGTTTTCTTGTGAATGGTGTTCAACGATGACTAACAGGCGAAACAAGTTGTGATGGTGTTAACAGATGGAAGCGAGTGCTCTTCTTCAATCAGTCAGATATATTATTAAAATTTCATATTGTCCAAATTTAGGGGCCAGCTACGGACGAAAAAGACTAAAAGACTAATAATCTAGTGCACGCTTGAATAAAATGAAGTAAAGTTAAAGGAGATGATAAAATGACAAATTACTTAAAAAGTGCTGTATTTGAACATGAATTTTGGCTTGAGGTATTGGAAGATCATGCTAGATTTATACATGATTCCCTTTACCCATCAGAAAGACAGGATATTGAAAAAGCTTCTTATTTTATTCAAAACTTCAACCAACTCTTAAATAAATCAAGGTCGTTAAACGAATCAAATGCAATATCCTTTTCAATAAGTGTAGAGCCCGTTGTTGAACAATTAAAAGCATTCAAACTTTCCATTATTAAACGCCAATTAACTGGGGATATTGGTATTCACCTTACACCTACCTTTTTGAACCATATGGTAAATGAGTTAGAAGAATACCAGCTTGTGTTAAGTTATCTGAAAGAAGGTAAAATCCCTCCTGTTTTTCACGAATTACATCATCATTTAATCTGGCTATTAGATGCTTCTGGTCATGCAGGTGCTATAGATTCTCGGATGGATGGGGTTGAGAAAAGATTGAAAGAGAAAAGCAAAACATTTACCAAACATTTTGACCAATTTTATCTAAAAGCTGTGGAATTAACGGGTTACTTACGAGCAAATGTTAAAACATTTCCTGCATTAAATAGATTTAATAATGATGTTGAGGTTGAAATGGAGTTATTTAAAACATTTTTAAATGAACTTGAAGAAATGGAGTTAAGTGCAGAAGTATTGGGGACGTTTACGGCCTCGATGGCAGATCATATGGCAAGGGAAGAGCATTATTATTTAATGAAATTAGCTGAATCTAAGAGATTGTTTTCTGCTAATTAAGTTCATGGCTAAAAAGCGAAGGATTAATCTTCACAGAAATAAATGAATTTTAGTTAAAATGGTAAGCAGATTTAAGCTTAGGGTCACACTTGAAATGGTTTACTAATACGAAAGATGATATTTTCCCAATTAGATATTAAAATTACTTTATGTAAAAGATGAAACATCTTTGTAGCAAATTACGTTATATAAATGTATTAGTTTTTGGACAAAAAGGATGAAAAGGTGTTAAGACGATGAAAATAAGAACATATAAAGCGGATGAACTGGATAGGTTAGTAAATATATGGTATGAGGGCTCCTTATTGGCACATGATTTTATTGAGCAAAATTATTGGAAGTCACAACAGAAAGCGATGAGGGAAACGTATCTTCCAATGGCAGAAACATATGTAATCACAGAAGAGAATAAGGTAGTAGGATTTATTTCTATGGTTGATAATTATTTAGCAGCTTTATTTGTGGACTATCAATATCAAGGAAAGGGGTATGGCAAAAGACTTCTACATTTTATAAAGGAAAAAAGGGAACAGATTGATTTAAAGGTGTACCAAAAAAATAAGCGGGCGGTTTCTTTTTATTTAAAGAATGGCTTTGAACTTTGTGAAGAATTGTTCGATGAGTTGACAGTAGAAAAAGAGTTTTTAATGAAGTGGAAAAGGTAATGGTTTAAAAATTAACCAAATTATAAGAGCCGGAACTGGACAAACATTATATACAATACATTCAAGTCTGTGTATTAACCAATTTAAATTAAGACCAAAAATATATACTTAGTATATATTTTTTTTGGTCTTATTTGTTTAAAATAGTAAAATAAAAACATTTTATCAACAAAATCACTTGATTAATTATATACTAAGTATATAATTGTAATAAACAAAATGTGAAGGGGAGTCTCATGTGATTCGTGTTAGTAATCTGACCAAAGAATTTTTCCAAGGACAAGAAAAGACAAAAGTACTAAAGGGAGTAAATTTGCATGTTAAAGAAGGAGAGTTTGTTGCAATCATGGGTCCAAGCGGTTCTGGAAAAAGTACCTTGCTTCAATTGCTGGATGGGCTCGATTTACCAACAAGTGGGGATATACAAATCAATCAACAATTATTAAATAACATGAATGAAAAGGAGAGAACGATTTTTCGGAGACGGCATTTAGGGTTTGTATTTCAAAATTATCAGTTATTACCAACCTTAACAGTTGAAGAAAATATTGCTTTTCCTCTTTATGCGGATAGAAAAATAAATAAAGAACATGAGAAAACGATTACTAATTTAATCACAGCTGTTGGATTAAAAGGAATAGAGAAAAAGAGTGCGAATTTACTTAGTGGCGGGCAACAACAACGTGTAGCCATTGCCAGAGCACTTGTTAATCATCCTTCTGTTTTATTAGCTGATGAGCCAACCGGTAATTTGGATAGAGCGATAGCTGAAGAAATTCTTCGTTTGCTACTAATGTTTAACCGTAAGCAGCATCAGACCATTGTTATGGTAACGCATGATATTTTTGCGGCAGGATTTGCTGATCGGATTATTCTTTTTAGGGATGGTGTTATTGAGAAGATAATTGCTAGAAAGGATGAAGACTATGCAGAATATATGGCGAATTTCATGGCGTAATATTACGAAAAATAAAAAACGCTTTTCCTTATCATTACTAGCAATTATCTTTGGCATTTCTTTTTTAACAGCAATGCTAGTAGCTGATCGAACAACGACTGATGTCTTCCGTTATTATGAAAACATGTATGTAGGTAATGCAGATTATTGGATTTTAAGTGATCAAGGTACTTATCCCAAAGCAGATATATCTAATATAATAACAGATCCTGATGTTAAAAATTCATTAGAAGTGCTTGATAAACATGCTTTTTTTGAGCTTGATGAAGGTCGGTCGTTGCAGGAAAGATCGGTTCGTATAACTGGGGTAAACGATCAAGCGAGTCCTTTGTTGGAGCTTCCTGTTATAGAAGGAAGCTTGGATAACCAGGGTTTAGTTATTCCTAAAGTCGTTGCCGAACTATTAGATAAAAAAGTGGGCGATACTATTACGTTTACAGGATTGGGAACAGCAAAAGTATCGGCAATTGTGGAATATACACAGTTACTTGCAAGTCCAAGCAATTGGCAAGATGCTGAATCGACAAGTTTCCGTGTTATGGCCCCATTAGAGATGCTAAGAAACTGGACGGGAATGGATAATGAGCTTACCTATGTGCGTTTTCAAACAAAAGGGGATGGAAAAGAGCTTTTTCAATCAGCGCAAGAGTCATTGAAAGACTCAAGTATGTATATTCAGCCTGTAGTTGCAGATGATTTACAAAGTAACGATATAGAAGGACTCTACACGTTTTTTTATTTAGTTGCGTTTTTGTCCATTTTTATAAGTGGGTTTATTATATTTAATATGATTTATACAAGTGTTATAGAAAGAAAAAAAGAATTCGCCATCATGAAAAGCTTTGGATATTTACGAAGTTCTGTATCTAAGCTAGTACTGATTGAAGTTACTCTGTTGGCTTTGGCTGGTACTTTAATCGGAGTGCCGATAGGAGTATGGCTCGGGGATTTATTTATGAAAGCACTGCTTCGTGTGTTTAAATTTGATATGGTGTACTCATTGCAATGGGAATTACCAGTTATAAGTTCAATAGCAGTTGGATTAATATTTCCCATTATTTTTTCATTATTTCCTATTTATCACGCGGGTAAGACACCTGTTTTATTGGCAATAAAGGTAACCAACAAAAAGCAAACCACATTACGTCATTTTTTATTTAGAATTGTTTTAGGTTTTGGACTGCTTGGGTTTCTAGTTATTGATAGCCCAATGTCATATATTGCAATTATAGCAGCCTCTATTTTGCTGTTTCCTTGCTTAGTAATCAGCCTAAAATGGATCCTAGAACCAGTATTAAAATCGCTTTTTGGTTATCCTGGCTTGATTGCTGCAAAAAACCTGTTCCAACAGTTGAATAGAAATGCAAATACAGCTGCAATTCTTGCCATAGGTATAGGCGTTATCTTATTATTAGGTGCGGCAATTGAATCAGCTCCTAAAACTTTTAACGAGGAAATTAGAGAGACATACGGAGGAGATGTTCGAATTACTTCCGAAAAACCTTGGTCAGAAGAGGATATAGCAAAGCTTCAATCGTATAAATCTATTACAAGAGTTGAGCCTTTAGCAGAAGCAACCTCAATTACTTGGAAAACAATCCAAGGTGATCTCAGGCAATTTTCCGTTTTTTCTGTTAGCAGTGATGGCTCCTCCTTATTTGATGATCAATATAAGCATCATTTATTTACAAAACTAGCACATAAGCCAACGATTGTTCTAGGAACTAGGGCGTTTAAAGAATGGGGTGGAGAAATTGGACAAACGATAGAGATGAATACTCCTTCTGGGTCCAGAAAATATGAAGTCATTGATGTAGTGAAGACTTCTCATTACAATGGCTATGTAGCGTTTATGGATAGTGATTATTTCCAAACAAATTTTGGCTGGTCTAACTCTTTTGATATCTTGCTTACAGTTGATAATCAAACGTTTGATCAACTACGTACTCGGTTATGGAAAGATTTTGGTGGTCATCTATCAAAAGTTCAAACAGTTGAAGAGGAAATAGAGTCTACTACTTTTGCCATAAAAGGGATGAACGACCTTATTTTATTTATGTTGCTGTTAATTATTATTTTAGCTAGTGTTGGTACAGCTAATACATTATTAATGAATACGCTTGAGAGGACATTAGAGATTGGAATAATGCGATCTATCGGCTTTACAAAGCAACAGGTTCGTACGATGATACTTCTTGAGGGCCTGCTAATTGGAGTAGCAGGGATAATTGGAGGCATTGTGATTGGTGCGCTACTTATTTATATAACAAGTGAATCGGCATCTATGGAGGGGGTTATGTCTTTCCAATTGCCAGTTAATAACGTTATACTAGCTATGATTGCTGGAGTTGTCTTGAGTCTTTGTGCAGCTTGGATTTCAAGTAAGAGCGCTATGAGACTAGATGTTGCATCATCACTAAAAGAAGGTTGATTAAAGTGTCAGTAAAATATGGGATTTTAACATTATTATCGGTTAAACCGCATCATGGCTATGAATTAAAAATAGAATTGGATTCACTTCTTGGGCTTAAAGGAAAAATTAATCCAGGACAAATATATACAACGCTTGATCGTTTAACTCGTGATGGGTTTGTGGTATCACCAGGAATGGATGAGCAAGAAAGAAAGCTATATGATATTGAGTGGAAGGGAAAAGAGGAATTAAACAAATGGCTACTAGAACCAGTAGCCTATAACAACACAAAAGAAGATTTCTTCTTTAAATGGAGCTGCGCCAGGGAAATTAATTCTGCCTTGGAGAAAAAGATGTTGACTCAACAAAAACAATTAATTGTCAAAGAAGTAATGGAGTTAACAAAATTAAAAACTGAATTATTAATTCAAGGTGATGAGAATAGATATTTATTAGTGACGGGCACTTTACTACATTTAGAAGCCGATTTAAATTGGATTAATCAAGTAGAAAATCGAGTACTTTAGCGGATTTTTTGATTCAAAGGAGGGAGATCACCTGGATTTTCTTGTGACTTACAGTTGGGAAATATTCGTAGCCACAGAATTATTATCCCTTAGCTCATTGATTCTATTTGGTTTGTTTCGTTATTTTTTTAGTAAACCAAAACTTAGTTTAATGTTCATCCTTTTATTTCTATTATTATTAACTGCAGAAGCCTTATTAGGCATATATGTTTATCAACAAACAGGCGAAGTTTCCACTTTTCTAATCATTATCGCTGTTTTTGTGATATATGCTTGTACATTTGGTATTTTTGATTTTTTAAGGTTAGATCGTTGGATGCGTAGTAAACTTGGTAAATTGCGCGGGGTAGAACTGCTAACAGAAAAAGACTATGCGATTATGAGAAGAAACAAGGACCCTAAATATATTGCAAAAAAGTATCGCATCATGTCCTTGATTCATTTCATACTCTTTGTAACAGTACAAACTATTTTTTGGTCGATGGGAACAAATAGTATATCGGAAATGAAAATGTATTTAACGGATCTTTCTTGGATAGAAAAAGGGAATGTGGAGGATTCCCCTTATCCAAATGAAACGATGTTTACGATTGGTATGATATGGGGAATTGCTTTTGTTGCTGATTTTATCTATTCATGGTCTTATACAATTTTTCCTAGTAAAGGAAAATAACATAGTAGTTAAATACATAATATAAGAAAGAAGTTTAATGAATTTACCGTATGATCTTCATTAAACTTCTTTTAATTAAAGAGCTTTTTGTTTAATAATACTCTCTTTCGGCTGCTATTGCGTCTGCTTTTGTTCGATGCACTGTACCAAATGGATGCTCTGGTGGGGCATAAATGGAATAAAGTTTAAGCGGCTTCTTGCCTGTATTGGTTACATTATGCCATGTACCAGCCGGTACCATAATAGCATAGCCTTCATATACATTACGTTTGAAGTATAAATTATTTCTAGAATCCCCCATTTGGACTACTCCTTGCCCTTCTTCGATACGCAAGAATTGGTCGACATCAGGATGAATTTCTAAACCGATATCCTGACCAACTGGGATGTTCATAAGCGTAACTTGAAGATGTTTGCCCGTCCATAACGCAGTGCGAAAGTTTTTATTTTGTTTTGTAGCTCTATGAATATTTACTACAAATGGTTGTTTTCCGTAATCCTTTAAAACAACCCGATCATCTTCATCAGCTACATGCCAAAAATCTTCTTGATAATCCGGTGTATGAATTGGCATAGGTTGAAACATTGGTTGGTCCCGTTCATTGGAATAAACTGGTGGATTCACATAATAAGGATATGGATATGCGTAAGGATAATAATACAACTTGCTCAGTCCTTTCAAATGTAATCACATTATTCTATGCAGATGAATGGGTGGATGTACATAATAAGATCTCTAAAGAAATATGGGATATCGTTGGAAGTATAGACGGGGGTGCTTCCGGTCTTGTAAAAAGACTGGTGAATAGAATAGTAGGAAAGTTTCCGGACTAGTAATGATTCTAATGAATTTTTTAGCTGTGTGCATGTAAGGTGCTGTAAGACTCTCACTTCAAGGGTTGTAGGCGATACGAAGAAGGCAAAGTGGGTGGATAACGGTGCCTAATGTCTGGTTTGTTCAACTAGGGGTTATGAAAAACTACTGAATGAAACTTTACTTTAACGCAAAACAACTATATTATTATATTCGATTCAACTTCAAATTAAACCAGCCATTACACTACCAGAGTGTAATGGCTGTTATTCTGTGATTAAAGGCTAATTTCGGATTAAGTAGTCAAATGCGCCTAAAGCTGCTGTTGCACCTGAACCCATGGAAATTATGATTTGATTATATGCGCTATCTGTACAGTCTCCTGCGGCAAATAGCCCGGGAACGTTTGATTGGCCATGTTTATCGACGATGATTTCGCCCATGCGATTACGCTCAACAGTTCCCTCTAGCCATTCTGTATTTGGTACAAGGCCAATTTGCACGAATACACCTTGAAGCTCAATATGTTTGACTTCTTTTGTGTCTCTGTCCATATAAGTTATACCATTTACACTATCAGTCCCTGTGATTTCTTGCGTTTGTGCATTTTTTATAACTGTTACATTCGGTAGACTGTATAAACGTTTTTGCAGGACTTCATCTGCTTTTAACTCTGGAGCAAACTCAAGAACTGTGACATGCTTAACAATCCCAGCCAGATCAATGGCTGCTTCAATTCCAGAGTTACCACCGCCAATGACAGCGACATCTTTGCCTTCAAATAATGGACCGTCACAGTGAGGACAGTATGCTACTCCATTATTCTTGAACTCTTTTTCTCCAGGAACGCCAATATTTCTCCAACGAGCACCTGTAGAAATAATGACCGTTTTACTTTTTAGTACTGCACCATTTTCGAGTTCTAATTCAAAAAGATCCTTCTTTTCAATGTGTTTAGCACGTTGGGAGTTCATAACATCAATGTCGTAATCATTTACATGTTCTTCTAAATTAGCTACAAGTTTAGGACCTTCTGTGCGTTTCACACTAATAAAGTTTTCAATACTTAACGTATCTTGGACTTGGCCGCCAAAACGCTCAGCGACAATACCGGTACGAATCCCCTTACGTGCAGCATAAATGGCAGCACTTGCACCTGCTGGACCCCCACCAACAACAAGTACATCAAATGGATCTTTCTGAGACAGTTCAGATGCATCCACACCTTGGCCTAATTTTTCAAGAAGTTCTTCTAATAATATACGGCCGCCGTTAAAGAATTCTCCATTTAAATAAACGGCAGGAACAGCCATGATCTTCTTCTTCTCTACTTCTTCCTTAAAAGCCGCACCATCAATCATGGTATGCGTAATATTAGGATTAAGTACGGCCATCATATTTAAAGCTTGTACAACGTCAGGACAATTGTTACAGCTTAAACTAACATATGTTTCAAAGTGATATTTTTCACTTATACCTTTAATTTGATCAATTAGATTCTGATCTAATTTTGGAGGTCTGCCACTCACTTGTAATAGAGCCAATACTAATGAATTAAATTCATGTCCTAATGGAAGGCCGGCAAACGAAACTCCTGTATCTTCACCGACGCGGTTCACACTAAAACTAGGTGTTTTTGGTAATTCTGTATGTTCAACAGATATCTTAGAGGACATGGAAGCCAGCTCATCAACGAGAGCCAGCATGTCCTTAGATACCTCATCCGAACCAGTGCTTACTTTAAGCACGATGTCGTTTTCTAATAGTCCAAGGTATTGCTTTAATTGTGACTTAATATCTGGGTCTAGTACCATTTTTTATAGCACTCCTTAAATTTTACCTACTAGATCAAGGCTTGGCTTAAGTGTTTCAGCGCCTTCTTTCCATTTTGCAGGGCATACTTCACCAGGGTTATTACGAACATATTGTGCTGCTTTGATTTTGTCAACAAGTGTACTAGCATCGCGACCGATTCCATCAGCGTTAATTTCTACAGTTTGGATAACACCATCTGGATCAATGATAAATGTGCCGCGATCAGCAAGACCTGTTTCTTCGTTTAAAACATCGAACATACGAGTAAGTGTTTGTGATGGGTCACCAATCATTCCATATTCGATTTTCTTAATTTTTTCGGAAGCATCATGCCATCCCTTATGTGTGAAATGTGTATCAGTAGAACAAGAATAAACTTCAGTACCAAGTTTTTTTAGTTCTTCATATTCGTTTTGTAAATCTTCAAGTTCTGTTGGGCACACAAATGAGAAGTCTGCCGGATAAAAGCATAGTACTGTCCATTGCCCTTTAAAATTTTCTTCAGTTACATCAATAAATTCGCCATTCTTGAATGCTTTTGCTTGAAATGGTTGTACTTCAGTTCCTATTAAAGACATAATTATCTTCCTCCTAGGTATATTTTTGCTAGTAGCTCAAGTAGAACTTTAGCTATAATAATTCTAATCACACATCTATTATTAATTAGTAGTTGTTTTTTGTCAAGGAAATACCACTTTAATCACAGATTTACCGCAACTAATAAGGAGAATTATTGAAGAATCAGAGTCCTCTCTACTAAAATCAACCCTTTTCAATATAAGTGTTTAAGGAATTTTGGAAGAAATGATTTTCATTATTAATTGCTTTTTGAGAGTAAACCTTTTCGATGAAATAGTTTAGATAACCTGTTATAGTGCTAGATTGGATACTAATTGATAATCAGTAATATAAAACAATCTCAATATGCTATGATGTTTTCTTACTGTAGAAAAAAGTTATTCGATTAGGAAAGAATCTGTTTAATTGAAGAATAGATGAAGGTATTGACTAAGAGGCATGTTGTCTTCTTAGCTAATAATTTACTTGTTAAGTAAGGTTATCATTATTGGAAACATAAATAACAACTAGGATTGAAGTTATAGCGGATAAAATAACGGATACAAGAGAAGGTAAAAGTAAAGCTTGGAAAGATGGTACATCTTTATAAGATGCGAAATCTTTAAGTACGGGTTCAAAAAGAGAAGACATAGGAGTAGCAGTTTAACCTTATAGATCTTTCCAAAAACAATAAGTTTCATTGTGTAGAAATAATTTGAGTTTACATGAACTGTGCGATGACCTTAAAGGGTGTGTACCTTTGCGTTTAGCGAATGAATAAGTGGAAAAAGGCGTTCTGCAAGTGGGAGGGTTGAATGTTGATTCGTCTTAATAGAAGGAGTCGCGTTAGAACCATCTTTAGGGGGAATATTACTTGCCCTATAGGCATTTAAAACTTTTTAGATAGTTTCTTGTTGAAGACTCCTTCTAGATCTTATAAATGATGTCATGACTATTAATAATGTTATACCCAATGAATAGCAGTAGCTTCTCATTGGGTACGGTACGTTTCTGTACTTAGAGAAACTTACATTGCTTTGCGAATGATTTCCATTACTTCTTCAAGTTTTGGTTTTCTTGGGTTCGTTGCAGCCGTAGCATCTTTCATTGCGTTTTCTGCAAGAGTAGGAATATCTTCCTCTTTTGCACCAAGTTCTTTAAAACCGGTTGGAATATTCAAATCTCTAGCTAAGCGCTCAATTGCAGCAATAGCTTTTTCTGCTGCTTCACGTTTACTTAAACCTTCTACAGCTTCACCCAAATACTCTGCTATTTTTGCAAAGCGATCTTCACGTCCTACAATATTGTAACGGCACACATGCGGTAAAAGGATCGCATTACATACTCCGTGTGGCAAGTTGTAGAAACCGCCCATTTGGTGAGCGATGGCATGTACATAACCTAATGAAGCATTGTTAAAGGCCATTCCTGCTAAGAATTGAGCATACACCATTTTTTCGCGTGCTTCGATATCTTTTCCATTTGCAAAAGCACGTGGCAAGTATTCAGGAATTAATTCGAAAACCTTTTCAGCAGCTGCATCAGTCATTGGTGTTGCAGCAGTTGAAACATAAGCTTCAACAGCATGTGTTAAAGCATCTAAACCTGTTGCAGCAGTTAATGCTGGTGGCAATCCGATCATTAATTCTGGGTCGTTTATAGAAACTAGTGGGGTCACATGTTTGTCAATGATTGCCATTTTCACTTGACGCTTTACATCTGTAATAATGGTAAACTTCGTCATCTCACTAGCTGTTCCAGCAGTTGTGTTAATAGCAATTAATGGAACTAACGGATTTTTTGACTTATCCACACCTTCATAATCATGAATAGTGCCTCCATTTGACACAACTAGTCCTATACCTTTAGCAGCGTCGTGGGATGATCCGCCTCCTAATGATACAAGGGAGTCACATTTTGCTGCTTTAAAAGCTTCTACACCGTCAGCAACGTTTTTATCTGTAGGGTTTGGCTCTGCTTTAGGGTAGATTTCTACTTCAATCCCTGCTGATTTAATAATATCAGCGATTTTTTCGGCAATTCCTAATTTGAATAATCCTTGGTCTGTTACTAGCAATGCTTTCTTTGCATTCACATCTTTTAGACGAGAACCAGTTTCTTGTATGGCTCCTTGTCCAAATAAATTAATCGATGGCATTGAAAATTGGCTCTGTGTTGTCATTCTACTATCTCCTTATCGATTTTTATTTTTTGTGATCAGCAGAAGCTAGAATTGTAATCATTGATATTTTTTATGCCTGTTCATGCTGTTCACACAATTCCCCCTACGCCTCCAATATATAGGTATTTTTTACTGGTTTCAACAAAATAGCTCAAAATTTGACAAATAAAACGAAAATCTTTCATTTTTTATTTTATATTTACCAGTTTCTTATCATAGCTTTCTAATGCTCGTATTTTCACAAATTGGAATGATGGATGTTTTTGATGACCTAATATAACTGTTTTTTAAAGTTTGTGTTCATAAATAAGATAATAAATTTTAAGGTTGGCAAAGATCGTAACTTGAAAACTACGATGTATTGCCGTCGACTTGTTCCTTAGCCTTGAAAAAGAAAACTGCTTTTTCTGTATGTGATAGGATTAAATTTCTGCTTCGTTGTCTAATTTCAACGATAAATGTAGAGACTTAAACCTCTAAACTTATTTGTGCTTTACTGTATTAAAAAAATGAAAAAACACCTTAATGTTTGGTATACTTAAATGGCAATTAATTACAATTTACATACAGAGAGGTGTCTCATCATAAAACAACGATTGGCCAACTATTTTAAGTATTGATTGTTTGCTTAGCGATTAATAAATCATCCGGAATTATGGAATTCCCTAGGACATGGAAGTCTTTTTATAACAACAAATCCTTATTAAACTTACAAAATGAGTTTCAAGGGGTTGGTTTTGTGATTTATTGAATAAGGATTAGCATACAAGTATTACCTTCGTAAGATATATTGTATTTTGATGGCAACACCGATGAGATAAAGATAGCATGGATGACCGGACACTTAGCAAATTTTACGATGAAATTAGCTATCTCGCCTGGGTTGTACCATTACTGCAATTAATCGGACTTTTTAGAACTAGCATCAATATGATGAAAACACGAATTAAAAGTTAACTACAACATTAATTGCCGAATTACCTAGATATATCCAGGGTTTAGCTACGAGTTTCACTGTGCGAAAGTTGGGTATATATTAAAATAATGAGTAGCTAACAGCACGAAAGAGGTGTCAAAGACATGGAATTAATTTCAATTATTATTCCTACTTACAATGAAGAAGAAAACATACAGTTAATTTATGAAAGTGTAAAGCGGGAGTTTGATAGACTGGCTTATCATTTTGAAATGATTTTTATTGATGATGCCAGCACGGATAATACCTTACATCAAATTAAACAATTAGTTTCTAAAAGCACAAATGTGAGATACATTTCTTTTTCTAGAAATTTCGGTAAAGAATCGGCAATGTTGGCTGGCCTACGTCATGTACAAGGGGAAGCTGTTATAATCATGGATGCCGATCTACAACATCCGCCATCATTGATTCCAGATCTTGTTAAAGGTTGGGAAGATGGATATGATCAAGTAATTGCGCGACGTAATCGTAATGGTGAAAAGCCAATTCGTAAATTTCTATCCTCTGCTTATTATCGGATCATCAACAAGGTAGTAGATGTCAAGTTAGAGGATGGAGTGGGTGATTTCCGTTTGCTAAGTCGGCGTGCTGTTTATGCAGTATTATCTTTAGATGAAGGTGCGCGCTTTTCAAAAGGTTTGTTCTCGTGGATTGGCATGGCACAGAAAATAGTTGATTATGAGAATGTTCCTCGGAAGAACGGAAAAACGAAATGGTCTTTATTAAAATTGTTGAGTTATGGATTAGATGGAATTGTGTCATTCAATAATCGTCCTCTAAGAGTTTGTTTCTATACAGGTGCGCTTATTTTACTGCTGTCGATTATCTACAGTATTATTATATTTGTGCAAATTTTGCTGAATGGCATTAAAGTTCCAGGCTATTTTACGATTATTACTGCCGTTCTAATATTAGGCGGGATTCAGTTGTTAAGTCTAGGTGTGATTGGGGAATACATAGGACGTATATATTATGAAACAAAGAAACGTCCTCAATACTTAATTCAAGAAACGAATATTAGAAACGGAGAAGGCTATGAACGAAACAGGTCGAGAATTTCTCAGATTTATCATCATCGGCGTAGTCAATACTATTAATTACTATGCCGTTTATCTATTATTACATCTTGTTTTTAATGTTTACTATATGGCGGCACATATAACGGGATTTATTGTAAGTTTAGTCGTTTCTTTTTTCTTAAATACTTATTTTACATTTAAAGTAAAGCCCACATGGAAAAAGTTTTTGAAATTTCCAATCACTCAGTTATTTAATTTCAGTATCACGTCGCTATTCGTGTTTGTTTTTACAGAACTATTTCAGGTAGACAGTAAAATCACACCTCTCCTTGCCGTCTTTATTACAGTTCCAATGACATTTATGGTAACTGGGAAAATATTGAAAAGAAGAGAGTGTAATAGATGAAGAAACGAACATTATGGTTTTTTATTATAGGTAGTCTACTCGTCTCGGTAGCTACACATCTTTTTTTCTATCAGCAATGGCTTGATAAGCATTGGATGATTGGACCGAATGATGGTCTTTCACAAATTGTGACGTTTAAAAAATTTATTTATGAAAATTATCGAAGTGGTAATTTTTTCTATGCTTGGGATTTTGGCTTGGGTGGGGGTTTTTACAGTCAATTAGCCTATTATTTTTCCACCTCCCTTGTCTTTTTAGTGTCTACTATTGTTATTTTTATTCTGGATATCTTTCAATGGGTCGATCCCTCTAACGTTGAATTTTGGGCTCAATCTAACTTATTTATCAGTATCATTCGCTTAAGTGTGATCTTATTTATTACGTCCTACACGTTTCAATATATGAAAATCCAAGCCTTTCCGGCTTTTACGGGGGCGGTTGTATACGGTTGTTCTGTTATGTACATGCGACATGTTGTTTATTGGGAATTTTTTGCTGATGCGTTTATATGGTTGCCATTAGTTGTTTTAGGATTGGAGAAATTAATACGAGAAGGCAAGCAAGGTTGGCTGATTTTTGCTATGTCCGCCATGCTGATTAGCAATTTTTATTTTGCCTATATCCAACTCATTTTTTTAATTCTGTATGTACTTGGCCGCTGGGTAATTGCACTTACTGACAATGAGTTACCTAGAATAAAACAGTTTAAACTTTTGGTGTCAAGTGGATTGATCAGTTTTTGTATTAGCGCAGTGGCGTTTATACCCGCTGTTTATGGGTTTTTCAACAATTATCGACCCCCTTTCGATCAAGAGATTCCACTGTTCGATTTAATTGATAATATATTGTTTGCTAGTCCCTATATTGTGTTACCAGTAGTTTTTATGTTACTGATATTTACCGTCCCTTTGTATCGTAATCGATTGTTTCGCTTTTTTGCTGTGTTTAGTTTCGTATTGCTTATATTTCACTTAAGCCCTTTGGCAGCCAGTGCTTTCAATGGCTTTTCTGCTCCACAATATCGCTTTGAATATCTATTATCCTTTACAATAGGTGGTTGTGTTGCCATTGGCTTGCAGCAATTAAATAAAATAGCTGTTCGTTTTCTTTGCCTGGCCTCGTTCATTTCTTTATGTGTCTATTTGTTAAGTTTCAATTATTTTGATCCTAATATAAAAGTTCCAGAACGAGCAACAACCGAGTTCTCTGCGGTTGTAATTGCTATTTTTGCTCTATTTACTATTTTGGCTATATTAATGATGTTGTATGTTTATTTTCAAAAGAAGGCTTTGCTCATTATTATTCAATCATTTGTCATTCTATGGAGTATAGTGTCAGTAAATACAGTAGCTAAATATGGGATAACAGACAATGGTGGGCTTCAAAAAGTAACACATAATTATTTAATGAGTGATAATTATAATAGTGCCGAACAAAGGAATTTGATTGATCAAGTGAAAAGGCAGGAGCCCAATTCATTGTCCCGAATCGATTGGATGACGCCTAAGCGATATAACACACCGATTGTACAGAACTTTAATGGTACGAGTCTATATTCAAGTATCGCTAACAAAGCATTGTTATGGTTTTACTGGAGGGACTTAAAAATAGATACAGGTCATGAAACTGTAAGTCGCTACGGTACCCTTGGCAATCGTGCAAATTTGCATGCGTTATTACAGACAACATATTGGATGAGAAAAAAAAGTCAGGAAGCGAATGTACCTTATGGCTTTACAAAGTTTGCAGAATCCAATAAATATGTTATTTATAAAAGCAATTTTTACCTTCCATTTATCCGAACAGGTAAAAACATTTATAGCGAAGAGCAGTTGCAAACAGCTTCTGTTTTAGATCGTGAACATGCCATGCTTTCAGGAGTAGTGTTTGAAGAAGCAACTAGACAAAAGTTAGATTTGGTAAAAGAGAAAAATGTTATCAAGCAAGCGACTATTAAAGGAGTAGGTGCTAAATACCAAAATAACCACTTATCGGTTGTCAACGACAAAGGAGGCATCGATATTATTCCGGGATCTGTACAAAAAAACACAAAAGACTTTTATGTTGGTTTTTCTATAAAAAACGTAAATGGTGATGGTTTTCCTATAAAAGTAAATAAATACCGTACAACTAGAAAACCTGCCCATTCTATTTATAAAACCAATATAAATGACCTAATAATCCGTGTTCCAGCTAAAGACATTATCTCTATTCGTTTACCAAAAGGGGAATATGAGTTGAATAATTTATCGCTTTATGAAGAAGATTATAAGGAATTGCATGAAGCTGTAAAAGCTGCTGCTCATTCACCATCGTTTACGTGGGAAAAGAACAAAATAACTATACATTACAATAATCAGACAAAGGAAAAATGGATGGCTTTACCAATTCCATTTGAAAAAGGCTGGAAACTTTGGATTAATGGTAAGGAGCAAGCCATTGAAAAAGCAAATTACGCATTTATTGGCTTCAAGCTGAACAGCGGGAAAAACCATATTAAAATGGTATATCATCCTCCTTACTTTTTTCCAACTCTTGCTTTGACAATTATTGGGCTTTTTGCTTGGGCGATGTTACATCTGCGTAGTAAACGTAGAGAAAGTGGTCATTTAAATAACCCAAGTGTAAAAATGCGCTCATTACTTATGAAAGTTGATAAATCAAGAGATTAGCCACAAAGAGTGTGGATTGTTGAATTCTCTTCCTGATTTGTTTTGACGTTTCATAGAGGATAGACCTCCTTGGGAATTTGATCCTTCTAATGTCGGACTTGGGCAACCCCTATGTTGTCTGTAAAGTACCACAAAACAAACGGATTGCGTGACTACCTGATATATAATCAAGGCGTGTGTCGGTGCTAGAAAGTGGAGATAAGAGATTATCATTTCGTATAATTATTATGGCTATTTCTTCACTACATAAATGTGGAGGAATAGCCTTTTAACACTTTCGGTTACTCTGGCTAAAAGTAGATATAACAACCTCTTTCCCAGATTATTTTCATAATGAGTTATAAGTAGAGTAAAATTTTATTTACTAGTAGAGGTGTCTCAAGGGCAGATGAATCAATTATATGAGATGATTTAAGTATTTTTCATCGCTTTGGACAAGGTCATGTAGGGAGTTTATTTCCAGGTTCAACTTAGACGGTTAAAAAAGAAAGAGTATTAGACACTTATAATTGTGTTCAAAAAGAGAATAAAAGGACAAAGGTTGGCTAAGGTCTCCGGCGTCGTTAAAAAAGCAGGATACTTTTTCCGCATGCATTGTTTTGCTGTCGAAGCCTACTCTGTTCTACTGCAAAAAGCCGACCCGAACACCTCTTGTCGAGCCGAAGTGCGAAGCGGTTTAGTTTTGATTGGCACAGTGTATGCAGTTAAATGCACACGCGCTAGGTCAGCTTTCTGGAACCTATTCCCGGGAAGGAAAAGTGTTTTTCTTTTCAAGAAAAATTCGATTGTCATTTTTATCAACTTTTAAACATCCTTTTGTGGTGAAACTACATCATATATCCGACCGATAGCTATCCATGACTTTCTTTTTTTTTCTGCAATATTTTCAATTTATATTGATCGCCCCATTCTTTCATTTGCGTGATAATAGGTTCTAACGTTATTCCAAATTCAGTCATTGAATATTCTACCCGTGGCGGGACTTCCGGATAAACGTTTCTATTGATAATACCGTCATTTTCCAATTCACTTAATTGTAATGATAGCATACGCTGTGTGATTCCAGGGATTAACCGCCGTAATTCATTAAAACGCTTTTTATCTTCGAGCAGATAATATAAGATAACACCTTTCCATTTGCCGCCAATTACATCTAAGGTCGCTTCTACTGGACAACCTTCTGGACACCCATAGCCACTTTTTCTGTTTCTCATGAAGTCACCACCTATTAATTTTAACAATATAGGTAACACTAATGTTACTATACAACATAAATGTGCCCTCTTACATATTTTTTAATTTGTTTTTATAATACAAACTAAATAAATGAAGGAGATGATGAAATGAAAGCAATCGGTTTATTAGAATATTTGCCAATTGAAAAAGAAAAAAGTCTATTTGATTTTGATGCGTCAAAACCAGTAGCAAAAGGAAGAGACCTACTTGTTAAAATAAATGCTATTTCTATCAACCCTGTAGATGTAAAAGTTCGCTCACCGAAACCAAAAAAAGAAGAAACGCCGAAAATCTTAGGATGGGATGCGAGTGGCGTTGTCGTTGAAGCGGGAGATAATTGTAAATTATTTCAAGAAGGAGATAAAGTATATTATGCAGGCGCTATTAACAGACCGGGAACATATAGCGAATATCATCTTGTGGATGAACGGATTGTTGGAAAGAAACCGACAACATTAACATTTGCAGAAGCTGCTGCAATGCCACTAACAACTATTACTGCTTGGGAAGCGCTATTTGATAGATTATTGATTAACCCTGACAATAAACAAGAAAATAGTTTGAAACAGATTTTAATTATCGGGGGTGCTGGAGGTGTGGGCTCCATTGCGATTCAACTTGCTAAATGGGCAGGACTTCAAGTCATTGCAACAGCTTCACGGCCAGAAACGGAAAACTGGGTGAAACGGCTTGGCGCTGATTATGTAATTAATCATCACAAAGCTTTCAAGGATCAACTAGCTGCAATTCAGTTACATGAAGTTGATTTTATTTTTTGCTTAAATAACACGGACCAACATTGGGAAGCAATGAGTGAAGTAATAAAGCCACAAGGTAAAGTCTGCTCGATTGTTGAGAATGAACAGCCACTTGACTTAAACGTATTCAAAAACAAAAGTGTGACATTTGTTTGGGAGTTTATGTTTACACGCTCATTATATGGGACTGATGATATGATTAGTCAGCATACACTATTGAACAACGTAAGCGATTTGATCGATTATGGAGTTGTTCAAACAACGCTTAAAGAAAGCTTATCACCAATAAACGCAGCAACTTTAAGAAAAGCTCATGCAACAATAGAATCTGGAAAAATGATTGGTAAATTAGCAATAGAGGGTTTTGAAGCTTAAGTAGTTGTTTATTTTGAAGTGAGGCGTATGATAAAAAAGTACGCCTCCTTATTTATACGATAGAAAACTATAAAACTTTAAGCTTTATCCCGCATGTAAGGTGCCGTAAGACTCCCACATAAAAATCTTGAGTGATACAAAGAGTCAAAGTAGGAGAAAACGGCACCTAAATGCCCGATTGGTTCAAGGGCATTTAGGTCATACCCTTGTGGTACTAACATTCCGTGTGAAAAGCGTTCCACAGGAATGAAGTTTCACTTTATCGTATAAGAAAAACGATAGCCTTCGCCATAAAGACTTGGTGATAAGCTTAGTTTTTCGAATAAAATACTAAGCTTCTGCTTGTTTTAGTATTTCTGCTATTTCATGAAATCCACGTTTTTCGGCATGTTGTAATGGAGTAATCCCATCCTCATCACCAATAGTAGCATCTGCTCCATGATCGATTAGCAGTTGAACGATTTCCTGATGTTTTTTTCCGCCATCACTAAGTATAATTGCTTCCATTAACGCAGTCCAATGAAGATTATTAATATGATTAACATCTATTTCTGAACGAGTGAGTAATGCCTTTACAACCTCAACATGCCCACGTTCTGCAGCTGGAATTAGCGCAGTTCCGCCAAATCTGTTCGTAATCGAGGTATCAGCTCCTGCATCTATTGCTAGCTTTACAATATCTAGTAATCCCTCGGCACTTGCATACAAAAGTACATTATTTAAGTTGTTATCCCGAATATTAATATCTGCGCCCTGATCGATAAGTGCTTTTACTGTGTTTATTTCATTATTGTAAGTAGCTGCTAAGACAGCAGTAGTACCTTGCTCGTTAGTTGTATTAATATTTGCTCCGTCCTGAAGAAGTTTTGTCACTTTTGCGGTATCTCCCTTTTCAGCTGAATAAATGAACGCTTGGTTCAAATCGCTCACCTTCTTATCATTTGATTTAGAGGAATCATTGTTGCTTGTACAAGCTGTAAAAATAATTAAATTAAGCAATACAATAATAACCGTTTTATACTTCATTTTAACCTCCTGATAAACTTAGTTTAACATGTGTCTATTGTTAAAGAAAGTTCAAAAGATTCAACAAAATACATTGATTTGGGTTGTGGTAAAGAAAGCGAATGGAATGAATGTCCTAAGTGCAATTGGAAGTTTTGAGCAAAGTCTTTTGGCTGTTAGGAAATTATAAAATTTGTTCATTGTGGATAATTTCTATATTAAAATTTAAACCTATTATGTCTCTGTGTTTTTTAGTACTCAAGGTAGCTCACTCCCACTTTGGATCGGACAGCCTCCTTATCGGAATTTTAGCGTTTGTCAGGACTGATCAATGTTCTAGCAGTTTTGTTTTTTATGTTTCTAACTGTATATACTGTTCTGTCCCTCGAAATTTTGAAGCTTCGGATTTCTGCTTATCCCGCAAGTAACTGGCAATTTGTTTATCCCACTTCCATACTACGGGGTGAAAACTAGGAGGAAAGTGGAGGATTTAACTGCCAGATTATGTTCATTCTAACAATCAGTAGGGGATGAAAGAAAACCCCACTGATGGAAGATTCACTTTATTATCTTTTTCATTAAAAATTTATAAGAAAATTAACTGATTTTATGTTGTATATATGGTATGTTTAGAAAAAGAATTGTTATTTAAGGAGATAGAAAATGCAGATTCGGAGGCTAGATATAAAAGAACAAATGCCACTCGAGTTGTTGCTGTTAGCAGATCCTTGTAAGGAAATGATTGAAACTTATTTTGCTAGAAGTGAATGCTATATTGCAGAAATCGGGGAGCAAGTTGTCGGTGTGTATGTCCTGCTGCCAACAAGACCCGTAACTATCGAACTAGTTAATATTGCAGTAAGAGAGGAAGAGCAAGGAAAAGGAATCGGAAAGCAATTACTCAGACATGCAATCAAAGTGGCAAAGGAAAAAGGCTGCAAAACAATAGAAGTTGGTACTGGAAACTCTAGTATAGGGCAGTTAGCTTTATATCAGAAATGTGGATTTAACATGGTTAGTATTGAAAAAGACTACTTTCTGAAGCATTATCCAGAGACCATATATGAAAATGGAATACAGTGCAGGGATATGGTTCGTCTATCGTTAGATTTACAAACATAAATGCAATTAGCGAGCGGAAAAGGTTGAAAATAAATTCAGTATTAGATGGAGGGATGGAAATGGATAAATTTATGGAACGAGCAGTAGAACTAGCTGTAGCGAATGTTCGGGAAGGTGGTCAGCCGTTTGGAGCAGTTCTAGTTAAAGATGAAACAATTGTAGCAGAAGGTGTAAATGAACTGCATACAACCTACGACGTTAGCGGTCATGCAGAATTATTGGCAATTCGACGTGCGCAAAAACAAATACAAACAAACGATCTTTCAGGTTATACGATGTATGCAAGTGGTGAACCATGCCCAATGTGTTTGACGGCGATGTATTTTGCAGGGATTAAAGAAGTATTTTTTTGTGCTTCTTTAGATGACGCGGCTAGAGCAGGGTTAGGAAAATCAAAAGAGATTTATGAAGATTTGCAAAATCCTAAGGAGGAGCGTTCTCTTTCTATGGTGCAGATGCCATTGCGAGAAGGTCAGGTGGACCCAATGCAGCTTTGGAAAAAACAGTCTTCTTAAAAAACTCATAAAAACTTGGAGAACCCTTACAAAATCTTCATATATCTATGATACTAATATAGCTCCTGCTTATGATTAAGTCGGTTAATTGGGGAGTTAAGTTTAATTTCACATGAGATAGATGAATCCTGTACGTATGGCAGTAATCTCCACTTCCATGCTACAGGTGAAATCTAGGAGGATAAGTGGAGGATAAAAAGCCCCCACTGATTGAAGATTCACTTTATCATCAATCAATAAGTCCAGAAATACAGGATGTAAACTTTAACTTACAACTGTGTGGTCTAACTCCACTGTCTTAGACGTTATCCGCTTTTAACCTTGTCTTTATTCGTCCATACTAAGTTTGTTGTGAATTTATGGGTGGATATAGAAAAAGTAGCCATACGGATTTATGGTATAAAGTATCATGTTATATGGGAAACAAAAGGGGATCGTATAAGTATCAAATGAGGAAGAATTATTGGTCAATTTTCTAATTTGGATTTTTATCTAGGTGTATTTTAATTTTCTTTTGTGTTTTATATTTTTGATGGTGCTTTAACGGACACATTTTTTTATTGGATTAATTACGATGTTATTTTTTACGAATCTTGTCCAATCATTAAAAACCCTATTTTAAATTTGTCTTAGCGTGTTTCCTTTGCTTAATATGGAAATATTTTCTTGTTATCCCTTTAACCAGAAATAACCCCTCTATTTACCATTAATCAATGGATTTTGTTTTATTTTGATAAAATGGTAGGAAACGCCTCCTTATAGAAGGAAATTTCATTTTATCTAAATTTATATTATATTTATTGATAGTAACTATTTTATGGGGGTGCGGCAATGGACTGTTGCTGTAAAAGTGGTAAAACTATAAACTTAAAGCTAGAAGGCGATATTGGATCTGATCCAATTTGGTGTAAGTTATGTGGCTGTAATTTAGACAGCGAAGACTTGCCGATTTCTAAGGAATTAGCTAATAAATTAACTAATTGGGCATTCCAATATGGCGAATGGATCGATTGGGAAACAGATAAATTGCTTCCACATGCTAGCGAACGTGAAAAGCAATTTAATGAAAACGGTCTGATTTTAACAGAAAAGTTAAAGCGGGAGCTAGGTGTTTCCTATGCTGTTGATTATGTACCCTCATTGACCGTGAAGATGTATGAACGTATAAAGGGTTAACTATTTAATAAAATCGGTATAAAAGGCTGGTGATTCGTTTGGATAGGATAATCGAGTTTACTGTACTGGTTGCCATTTTGTACTATATGTTTAGACTTATACAGGTGTTGGTGAAAATGCGACAGACGATCATCTTTCCAAGCAATGTACAAGAAGTGAAAGCATTGAGGAAGTACCCTCAGAAAACAGTGGATAATCCTACTTATAAATATCAAAAATCAGGATTTCTTTTAAATATACTAGCAGTTTTATTTATTGCAGCAATGTTTAGTATTGGTATGATTACGGAGGCTCTTGCATCGAATCATTACCTGTTTATGCTGGCTTTTCTGATCTATTCATATTTGATGTTACAATTAAATCTATTTGCAGTAATAGACGATGGGTTATTATTAGGCACCCGTTTTATTCCTTGGGAAAGAATAAATAAATTTTCTTTTACACCAATAGATGTAAATCATAGGTACTATGGTCAATACAAGGAGGCAAATGGTGGGTATGTGTTAAAAATTAAAACTAGGATAGGTTTTAGGCAAGTGGTTATTATGTCTGAAGATTTGAAGCAGCAGTTATCGCAGCTGATGCATGAGCATGTCGCAACAAAAGGGAAAGCAACGGAAAAGGTACATGAATCATCTTAAGTTACTTTACCTGTAGGAGCAATCGTCAAAAATTTAGTTTATCCTGCATGTAACTGCGGTAAGACCTCCACACTTCCATGAAACCCAGGAGGATAAGTGGAGGTCCTACTGCAAATTCAGGTTGACAGGACAGGGAAAGCCTCTTGAATAAGCATGGCACGCTGAAAAAGTGCTTTTCTTTATTCAAGGATACAAAGGACTACGACAGCGATACATTGCGATTTTTTCAAGGGCATTGCGACTTTAGCCTTTGTTTTACTTCAAGGAAAAAAGTACTTCTGTATGAGTTTCACTTATAGTTAGGTGATGAGGTGATTCCTCAGGTCAAGGTTTTTTATAAATTAGAAAAGTTTAGTAGTACGATTAACAGTTAGTAAATATGGAACATATACTAATCCTCTGTGGATACAGAAACAGCCATTGTTTATGGCTCTGATAGTCAAAGCCTCATGTACAAACATTACCCACTTCCTTAGTTGTAAATAAGTTGCGTAAAACATAGAGTATTCCTTCAGCGTAAGGTTTTGGGGCTATTTGCTGGTGCAAGGACTTTGCTTCGTCGGTAGCGTTTTGTAATAGGTATCCATGTTTTACACTCTTTAACATATCGATATCATTGCCGCTGTCTCCAAAAGCTATCGTATGGTTGTACGGGACATTATAGTAATTTTTTACAAATGCGGCAATGGCAGCTTTACCGGTTTCTTGTGGAATAAAATCAACATCATACGCTTCTTCGGGATCGCCGGCCTTTGGATTACAACGATTTATGTTTACCTGAATGCTGTGATTTTTAGCCTGCTGTTTAATGATGAGTAAATCGTACTCGGTTCGCACATCAGACTCCATATAATAATAGTAATTATATTTATACGGGCTTTGGCCATGCTGTGTTTGCTCTTGTAATTGAATACCGTACGTATTTTTTAATTCATTATAAAGATGGTGAACCTGATCGCTGGAAAAGCCAGATCGTTTTATTTTTTTCATCCATTCAGGAGATGTTTGAAAATCCCCATTCTTTGTTATAAAAAACAGTTCTGTACCTAGATTACTGCCAATAAAATGTGGGTAAAATTTTAGCTTTGCCAGCTCCATTTTATAACGAATATGTTCTAAGCTACTTCCAGTAATCCAACCAATTTTAACTTGATGTTCACGTGCTAATATATACAGAAAGTCTTCTAATTCCATTAACTTCTCTAATTGAGATTGGCTACGCTTGTGGGGATAATAGGTTTCATCGAAATCAAATAATATAAGATAATTCGTTTTATTGGTTGAAGGAAATGTAGATGTCATTATAAAAACCTCCTAAAAAGTTTTGCTCATTGTTATAGGCTCTCTAATTAGCTTTTTACATGAAGCCCTACTTCATCTACATTTACTATACGGTCTGGGAACGTTCCCGTGTCAATAATAAAAATAGAGGTGTTAAAAAATGCCCACGATTTTGGATATTGCAAAGCGAAGTGGAGTTTCTAAATCTACAGTTTCTAGGGTTCTTAACAATCATCCACATGTTTCCGAGGCTAGTAAAAAGAAAGTAATGGAGGCAATTCAAGAACTTTCGTATGTACGAAATGCCAGAGCAGTAAAACTGAGAACACAAAAGAGCAGAATGATTGGTATTGTTGTTCCAACCATTGATGCTACTTACTTTAGTCAGCTTGTTAGTGCTTTCATTCAATGCTTTCGAAAATATAATTACGGAATTATTATCCATGAAACATTATTCAAACGTGAAAATGAATTGGAAATGTACGATAAGCTGTTGCATAAAGAGTTGGATGCTTTAATTATTACGAATTCTTTATATACGGAAAAAGAAATTAAACATAAGATTGATGATCATATTGTCATTGTGTGTAATGAACAATTTTCCGGTACGGCTCTTGATGTGTTTGGCTTAAATGAAGAAGATGCTATTTTTGAGGCAACGGAATTTTTGTTAGATAAGGGATGTCAACATATCTATTTCTGTGCAGATTCAATGTTAACACCATTACAGCAAAGCCGCTGGAGCGGATTTAAAAAAGCACATGAACACCGTGGGTTATCGTGCCCAACTGAAAACAGATTTGATGGGATAAGAACGATTGAAGATGGGATAGTGTTAGGGAACAAACTCTTTCAAGAAGGTTTAGAGGTAGATGGAATTATAGCTGGCAGTGATTTTGTTGCCGCCGGTATACTGCACGCAGCCAGATTACATAAGATAATCATACCAGATGATCTCCGTATTATTGGGTTTGATAATCACCCGATTTGTAAGACGACATATCCGGAATTAACCAGTATTCAAAACAATATAGAGGAAATGGTAGCTGATGCGGTTGCCTGCTTAACGAATAGAATGAACGGCGAAAGCTTTCCACCAAGAAAGAAAAGCTATCGAGGCAGGATGATTGAACGTCACACGACTTAACCTAGAAGGGCATGTAGTAACTAAGTAATTAAGACTAAAGAGAATTACAGCCATTTCGATAACCATCCATGTGAGCATAAAGAATGCCCACATGGATGGAAGTTTTAATCAATGTTAATTAAAATAACTTGCTTTATACACCAACAGAAACAGTTTCTGGTAACGTACTTCCTCCGTCAATAACGATGGATGTACCTGTAATATAGCTGGATTCATCAGAGGCTAAGAAAGCAGCGAGTTCGCCAACTTCTTCTATTTTACCTAAGCGTCCTAAAGGCACTCCACTAGCGATACCATCGATAACTTCTTGAGGATTTTCCGGATTTGTTTCTTTTGCCATTTGCTCTGCCATTGGCGTTAAGACATAACCTGGCAATATAGCATTAACAGTGATGTTATCAGGCGCCACTTCTCTAGCTAGTGCTTTAGTAAAGCCTAGAATGGCTGCTTTTGTTGTGGCATATGCTGTTTCACCAGGGTCAGCAACCATGGTTCCGGTTACAGAAGATAGATTTACAATTCTGCCTTGCTTTGCTTTTTTCATGTATGGAAGAACAGCCTTTGTCACATTCCAAACCCCGTTAATATTAATGTTAAAATGGAAATCTCTTGTTTCATCATCCATGTCCTCAAAATTTTCTAAACGCACTACCCCTGCGTTGTTAATAAGCGCATCAATACGTTGATATTTTTCAATTACTTTTTTAATACCAGCTTTTACGTCTTCCTTTTTCGTAACATCTACTTGAAGTGCCATAGTTTCAAACCCATTGTCTAATAATTCCTTAGCAGTTTCATGTACCTGCTTGGAAACATCTAATAAGACGGTAATAGCACCATGCTTTGCGAGGACTTCTGCAATTCCTTTACCATTTCCCATTGCTGCACCAGTTATAATTGCGATCTTTCCTTCCATTTTCTTCAATTAAAACTACCTCCTCATTATGATGGATGTTTCACCATTTCTAGTATAGCAAATATTATTAACCATTTCGGAAGCTTTTATTTAAATGTTTGTTAATGTTTAAAAAGACTATTAAATGTATAAATGACAAAGTTTCGGGATTTAACAAGTTTTTAACTGCGTATTGGATAATAGTTTACTGAAAACCTCTATTAGTGAAAGGTTTATGTCATCTATTTTACACTAATAACTGCACCCGCCTTCACATATTTTTCACATGCTAAATATAGGTTGTTAGCGTATAATGGAGGCAGGTCATTCTTGGAGTTACTTCCAATGTCTGATTGGATTTTAAGTATCTATGTATTTTTAACGAAAACAACATATTAACTATTTCTTGTAATGTTACCGTAGGAATAAACGCTTGCTTCATTAGGGGAATCATATTATTATCAAGATTCTACTAAGTAGCAGTAAAAATAGCGGTATGAATTATAGTTTTAAGGGGAAGAAAGTTATCATGAATTGGGGAGGAAATCTTAGGTGCCAAAGCAAAAATGGGCAAGTATTTTTGCTAAGACAGTAAAAACGGGCATTATTCGATCGAATCTTATTCCTATGTTCGCCGGTTTTACTTTAGCATTATATACATATCAAATAAGTTTAATGGAAAAACTTCCGGAAATTATTTTTGCATTACTGGGAACTGCTTTAGTAATTGGAGCTGCTGGGGCCTTTAATAATCTATATGATCGAGATATCGATGCTATTATGGACAGAACTAAGTCTCGTCCAACCGTAACTGGGGAAATTAAGCCAATAGGAGTACTATGGCTTAGTGTGATCATGAGTATTAGTGGAATTGTACTGCTTGCTTTAACAACATGGTTGGCTGCTTTTTTAGCTTTTTTAGGGCTGTTTCTTTATGTAATCCCTTATACCATGTGGAGTAAACGTAGGACCGTGTATAATACGGAGATTGGCAGTATTTCCGGTGCGATGCCGCCGCTTATCGGTTGGGCAGCAGTATATCCAGATATAACACACCCTGCAATCATCGGTCTTTTTGTAGTTATGATTATTTGGCAAATGCCTCATTTCTACGCCATCGCTATTCGTAATCATAGGCAGTATGAAGCGGCAAAAATCCCGATGCTTCCCGTTGTAAAAGGAGTAAAGCGAACCTATATTCAAACAAATGTCTATTTATTAATTATGTTTGCCATTAGTTTTTTGTTTGGGACGTTAAGTTTGGGATTGATGCTGGTTGCGGTATTATTAAGTGTAGGATGGTTAACACTTAGTATATACCGTTTTAGAGCTAATTCGGAAAAATGGGCAACATCGATGTTTGTTTATTCGCTTATCCATATGACTGTGCTCTTTTCTACAATTATTATTTATTCATTAATGGGTATTATTTTCGATTTGTAATTGAACATTCCAAGCTGTTACAGTACTCTATATGTCAGCTTGGCTTTTTGTATAGCTAAGATTAGAATAAAATAATCGTTGTTTTGTGCATACTTGATTATAATAATGGGAATATCAATTTTATTGTGGCAAAATAATCGTAAGAGGCAAAAAAAGGAAAGGTGTATAAATGGATAACTTGGCTGCATCAATTATTATTCTTTTCATTTTAATTATTGCTAATGGCATTTTTGCCATGACAGAAATTGGTATTGTTACATCAAGAAAAATTAGGCTGGAACAAAAAGTAAAAGAAGGTAGTAGTCGCGCAAAAACTGCTCTTTACTTAGCTGAAAATTCCAATGAACTGTTATCTACGATTCAAATTGGTATTACACTAATTGGTATTATATCCGGTGCTTTTGGGGGAGCCGCTATAGCTGATGACCTTAGTGCCTATCTGAGCAAAATAACGTTTTTGAAACCTTGGAGCAATGAAATAAGTATGGTGTTAGTAGTAACACTGACGACATTTTTGACACTTGTAATTGGAGAGTTGACGCCAAAGCAGATCGGTTTAACAAACCCTGAGAAAGTAGCACTTGCTGTTGCAAAACCAATGTACTTATTTTCTAAAATAGGTAAGCCGCTTATTTGGGTTTTAGATCAATCTACTTCTTTCGTTTTAAAGATACTCAGGGTAAAGAAAACGAATGAACCCGATGTCACGGAAGAAGAAATTCAGCTAATGGTAGAGCAAGGTGTTCATAGTGGCAGTGTTCAGCCAATCGAGCATGAAATGGTTGATCAAATCTTTTATATGGGAGATCAACGCCTTAGTGATATTTTAACACCTCGAACTCAGTTGACATGGATTGATGTAGAAAGCAGTTTTGAGGAAAATATGAAAATTATTAGTCAGAGTGAACATTCCCGTTTTCCAGTAGGAAAGGGGAGTTTGGATCATTTTTTGGGTATTATAAGCACCAATAAAGTATTTTCTAAGCTATATGCAGGTGAAGCATTTTCGATTAATGATTGTATAGAAGAAGCATTAATTTTATCAGAGCATGTTAAGGTATTTCAAGCTTTAGAAACGTTAAAAGCATCCGGTCATCATCAAGCGGTTGTAGTGGATGAGTATGGTGGCATTGAAGGATTTGTTACGTTATATGATTTTATGCAAGTGATTGTTGGTGAAATATCTAGCGGAGTAGGTAGGGAACGGGCAACGATTATTAAACGGGATGATCAGTCCTGGTTAGCTGATGGACAAGTATCCATTGATGCCTTTTTACGTTATTTTGATTTAGAAGATGAGGTAGATGAGGAAATTGTAAGAAATACCTCTTTTCAAACACTTGGAGGTTTTATTACGAATGAAATAGGAAATATCCCTAAGGAAGGGAATAGCGTTTATGTAGCAGATCTAAAATTGGAAGTCGTTGATATGGATCGAGTACTCGTTGATAAGCTACTGATCACTCGTGTGAAACCAAAGAATACGGATAATGAAAGCAGTAGATAATAACTAGTAAACATTTGCAAAATTGGACATGCAAGGAGATTAAAAATGGAATTTTACCAAAGGAAAATAGAAGATGTTCTAGAAGCAGTTGAATCAACAAAACATGGTTTATCAGAGGAAGAGGTACGGTCTCGTCTGAAGCGTGACGGCTTTAATGAAATTGAGGATAAAGAAAAAGTACCAACTTGGAAGCTATTTTTAGAAACATTTAAAGATCCTATGGTAATTGTGCTTTTGGCTGCTGCAGGTGTACAAATATTGCTTGGAGAATGGGTAGAGTCACTTATTATTTTCCTTGTGCTAATTATCAATGCAGTAATTAGTGTTGTGCAAACGCGAAAAGCAGAAAGTTCCTTAGAAGCTTTGCGGGATATGTCTGCTCCAGAAGCGAAGGTAATCCGAGGTGGTGTTAAGCAGACGGTTGCTGCTAAAGAGCTCGTTCAAGGGGATATTGTCTATTTGGAGGCAGGTGATTATGTTCCGGCTGATGGTCGGTTACTTGAAAGCGGCTCTCTAAAAGTTAATGAAGGAATGCTTACAGGGGAGTCAGAAGCAGTAGAAAAGACGACCGAAGCAATCGAAGAAGAGGTTACTATTGGTGATCGACGGAATATGGTGTATTCTAGCTCGTTAGTTGTATATGGGCGTGGAACTTTTGTTGTCACTGGTACAGGTGCAAAAACAGAAGTTGGTAAGATTGCTGATATGTTATCTACAGCGGAACAGAAGGAGACACCATTACAGTTAAAACTGAATAGCTTTAGTAAAAAGCTAGGGATTGGAATTTTAATCTTATGTATTGCCATTTTTGCTGTACAGGCAGCGCGCATTTGGCTTGGGGATAGTGAAGCAGACACAACAACAGCATTATTACATGCACTTATGTTCTCTGTGGCGATTGCAGTTGCTGCAATACCTGAGGCCCTTCAATCGATTGTTACGATTGTGCTGGCAGTGGGAACGAATAAAATGGCAAAGCAAAACGCTATTATCCGTAAATTGCCTGCTGTAGAAACATTAGGGTCGACGAGTATTATTTGTACAGACAAAACCGGAACATTAACGCAAAATAAAATGACAGTTACCGATCATTTTTTACCATTTAATAAAAATGAACGCCTGCCAGAAAATCTAGATGATTGGAATAAAGCAGAGCGCTTGCTTGTATATATTGCTGCTTTATGTAATGATTCTTACATTAATGAAGACAAGCAGGAGGTGGGGGATCCAACTGAGGTTGCTTTAATCAACTTTGCTAATAAGCATGGTCAAGATTATGAAGTTTTGCGACAAAACTTTCCCCGAGAAGCGGAGTTGCCGTTTGACTCTGATCGTAAGCTCATGTCGACTGTGCATACGATAAATGGATCAAAATTCCTTTTGGCAAAGGGCGGGCCAGATGTAATGTTTCACCGTTCCAGTCATGTATTTATAGATGGGGAAGAGCAGCCATTAACTGATGATTTACTTGCTCGTTTTGAAGGAGCAAATGAAGAGTTTTCGAACCAAGCACTGCGAGTATTAGCATATGGCTATAAACGCTTGCCAGAGGATAAAACGGAGTTATCTCATGATGATGAATATGATTTTGTATTAGTTGGGTTAACTGCGATGATGGATCCACCAAGAGAAGCTGTTTATGGATCCATTGAAGAGTCAAAATCGGCGGGAATTCGTACGATTATGATTACTGGTGACCACAAGACAACAGCTCAAGCAATTGGTCGGGATATTGGCTTAATGGGAGACAATGATATTGCGATTACTGGAAAAGAACTAGATGATATGTCAGATAAAGAGTTAGATGAAAAACTGGATCAAATTTCAGTATATGCTCGTGTATCTCCAGAAAATAAAATTCGCATTGTTCGTGCTTGGCAACGAAAAGGTGCTGTTACAGCTATGACTGGAGACGGGGTTAACGACGCTCCAGCATTGAAACAAGCGGATATTGGGATTGCCATGGGAAGTGGTACGGATGTTTCCAAAGATGCTTCGGCCATGATTTTGACCGATGATAATTTCGTATCAATTGTAAATGCAGTACAGGTTGGGAGAACAGTATATGCCAATATTAAAAAAGCAATTGGTTATTTATTTGCCGGGAATTTAGGAGCGATTATCGCTATTTTATACGCTGTTATATTTAATTTGCCAAACCCGTTTACTGCATTGCAATTACTTTATATTAATTTGGTAAATGATTCCTTGCCTGCCATTGCACTTGGTATGGAAAAACCTGAACCGAATGTGATGAAGCGTAAGCCACGTCCAACAGATGAAGGAATATTCGCAGGCGGCACCCTACGAACGGTCTTAACACGTGGTATTTTAATTGCCGCAGCTGTCGTCATTTCTTTCTATATTGGTTTATCTCATTCTAATGAAATGGGCGTAGCAATGGCATTTACAACCTTAATTATCTCAAGGACTGTCCAAACATTTGCTGCCAGATCAAATACGGAAACATCTATAAAAATCGGCTTCTTCAGCAATAAATACGTAATCGGAGCTGTTTTACTCGGATTTGTGTTGTATGGTATAACTGTTTTACCGTTTGCTCGAAGTGTCTTTAATATTCCTCCAGCATTTGGACTGACAGAATGGGCGATTGCGACAGGCTTAGCCATTGTCTCAGTGATTTTTATGGAACTAGCAAAAAAGATATTTCATCGCGTGCCTAAAAGTTAATTTATTACGGCGAAAAAACAGCTGGTGTTTTAACATTAGCTGTTTTTTCATTAATTAGGGATATAAAAAGTAATACGAGAGGGGGATTTATCCCGCATGTAAGGTGCCGTAAGACTCCCACTTCAAGATCCCTGTGTTCATACAAAAGGGGCTAAGTGGGGGAAACGGCACCTAAATGCCCGATTCGTTCAAGCTTTTCAGTAGGAGATGGAAGAAAACTCCTACTGAATGAAGTTTCACTTTATTTTGTTAAAAGATAATTGGTTTACCGTTCAAAAAATCGATAGTGAGACATATGCTATTAGTGAATATGGACATTGGCAGAAGGTACATTCTTTTTTGGTGTTAGGTGAAAGAAAGGCTGTATTGATTGATACTGGTTTAGGAATTGACAGCATGAAACGAATAACGGATTAATTAAACATATAAACCAATTGAAGTTTTGGCCACACCGTACATACGGATCATATAGGAAGTCATGGAGAATATGATAAAATTCATTTCATGAAGCAGGTAAAGATTGGCTCATCAATGGCATTCAAGGTTTGTCACTAGAGCAAATCAGAAAAAATCTAGCTAGAGATATAACTATACCTACCTCTGACGTTTGATCCAGATACATGTAAACCGTTTCAAGGTTTTCCTACATATATAGTAAAAGATGGGGACATTATTGAACTAGGAAATAGAAAGTTAATTATCTATCACACGCCAGGTCACTCCCAGGACATATAGTAATTTTTGATCGGAGCAGGGGATATTTATTTACTGGCGATTTATCCCGTAAGGTGCTGTAAGACTCCCACTTCAAGAGCCTTGAGTTGATACAAAAGGGTCTAAGTGGGAGAAAACGGCACCTAAATGCCCGATTCGTTCAAGCTAACATTCAGTAGGAGATGGAAGAAAACTCCTACTGAATGAAGTTTCACTTTATTGTACGACGAAACGCCTGTTTATGCTTTTTTCCCATCAAGCAACCCGGTTGATTTAGTCCAGTCATTGATGAGGATTTCTAAGATAGATGGGGTGACTAGATTATTTGGTTCCCATAATACCCTAGGACTTGATCCAGCTATTTTACACGAAGTGAATAGGGCAGTTGTTTACCTACTAGAACATGATCTTGTAAGGTTTGGTACAGGTGTACATGAATTTAACAGTTTTCGTATGCAATTCTAATTAGATTGCACGTTAGATATGGTATACAGAATGTAACTCCTATTGGTTAGAGTTAACTGTAATGTTTGTTGTGTTGGCTGTGGACGGGGTATGTCCACATTAAAATTTTACTTTTTCCATTAGAAAAATATAAAACTTTAACAACAGTTGACTCAATAAGTATTAATGTTCAAATTATATGTAACTTAGCGCTTATCTTTAAACGACTTGTCGACAGCCAAGTTTTCGGATCGATTTTGCTTGGTTTTCATTTTTAAACGAATCGGGTATACTATAAGGGATAGACAATATAATAAAAAACCGCTTGGTGCTGGAAACACCAAACGGCTTTGTGCATAGCCCTTTAAGGGGGCGACTCACATTTGAGAAAAAGTAACCATTAAATGCTCGTCAGGCTAGGGTGGTTACTTTTTTTCTGACAGAATAGCTACAATGAGCGTTCCGAAAGAGATCATTAAGACCAATCCTTCGAAAACTGTCATAGGCCTCACCCCCTTTCTAAAAAGGGATGAGCCACCACCCATGAAAGCCTTATGCACTTATAGGCAATTATAGCATAAATTGGAATGTAACTTCATGTACATATTCTAAAAAGATCTGATGACGGTATTAAGAAGCTTCGTAGTATTAATAAAAAGTATTTTTAAATTTAAATATTGTCAAGTTCTTGTCACATAAAAGCTAATTATTATGTAGTAAGCTGTAAAGGTATTATTTTTTATAAAAGCTGTTAAAATAAAGTAAGAGGAATTTATAATGTATGAGTCAAAGTGAAGAGCTGCTGTATTTATTTTTTCACCTGTAGTGTAAAAGAAGTTAATTAAGTTTAAATTCAAATGTGAATTATTGATCAATAAGTCTATGAAGCATTAGTAGCCATTGGTCAACAGTTTTTAATGTTTAGGGGAATTTATATCCGTATCTTTATGGTAGATATATTTTTGAAAGTAGTTACATCTTCTAAGCGTGCACTCATGCTATAGCCAACTCCGCTATTCTTCCATGATAAGTTAACATCGACACTGTTGCTTTTATTTTATTGGGAGTTCTTCGGTTTGTATGTTGCTACCGACCGATTCTAATTTTTGTTCGTGTAGACTAAAATTAGTCTTTATAAAAAAAGTCATAAAATATACATTTGAATTTTTGTTGATTTACATATACTATATAACTATATATAGTATGCTTTTTTATTTTAACACACTATATATAGTGTGTTTGTTTTTACATACTATGGTTAATGTACTATTTGGATAAAAATCTTCCGTTAAAACAGGAAGATGAGGAGGAATAAATGTGGTGAATCTAAAAGCTGAGCCTATTAATAAAAACGACGAATTAATGTTAGCTTTTCATGAAATTGTATCAAGCTCTAATCAAGATTTAATTCAAGAAAATGCAAATGTAGATGGACGATCTCCTTGTGGACAAATGAATAAATTTGCCAATGAAAGTGCTAAATTTTATGCGAAAACGCAATTGTTAAGTACTGAAGCAAATCAAGCACTAAAGGAGAATTACATTCATATTCATGATCTAGACTATATGCCAACAGGTACTGCAACATGTTGTCAAATACCATTAGGTAAGTTATTGAAAAAAGGTTTTAACACAGGCCACGGCTATATGCGCTCACCACAAACAATTATGAGTGCGATGGCATTAGCTGCGATTATTTTTCAAAGCAATCAGAATCAACAGCATGGAGGGCAAAGTTTTCAGGCGTTTGATTATGATTTAGCTCCATTTGTAAGACGAACATATAAACGGCGTTTGAACAGGTTGAAATCGTATAAACTTCCACTTACTCAAGCTGAGTTGGAAATGTTAGCATGGGAAGAAACAAACAAAGATTGTTATCAAGCATGTGAAGCATTTATTCATAACTTAAATAGTCTGCACTCCCGAAGTGGTGGTCAAGTTCCATTTACGTCGATTAATTACGGAACGGATACGAGTAAGGAAGGAAGAATGATTATAAAAAACCTTCTATTAGCTACACAGGCAGGATTAGGAAAAGGAGAAACGCCAATTTTTCCAATTCAAATTTTCAAAATGAAAAAAGGTGTTAACTTTTATAAAACAGATCCAAATTATGATTTATATCAATTAGCATTGGAAACAACTGCAAAACGTCTCTTTCCTAATTTCAGTTTTATCGATGCGCCGTTTAATTTGGAGTACTATGAAGAAGGAAAACCAGATTCTGAAGTAGCTTATATGGGCTGCCGTACTCGAATTATGGCTAATCGCCATGGTAAAGAAAACAGTGTAGGTCGCGGAAATTTATCGTTTACTAGTATTAATTTGGTAAAAATAGCACTAACATCACAAACTTTTGAAGCATTTATTAATAAATTAGATAAATATACGGATATCGTCATTCGTCAACTATATGATCGTTTCTTATTTCAATCACGTAAACTTGTGAAGGATTTCACTTTTTTACATGGTGAAGGAGTTTGGACGGGAAGTTCTGAGTTAAACCCAAATGACACATTAGAAAAGGTATTGAAGCAAGGCAGCTTAAGCGTTGGGTTTATCGGTTTAGCGGAATGTCTTGTTGCACTTATTGGTAAGCATCATGGCGAATCAGAGGAAGCACAGAAAATGGGAATAGAAATTGTGGCATTTTTACGACAAAAATGTGATCAGGCATGTAAACAATACGATTTAAACTATTCATTAATCGCTACTCCAGCTGAGGGATTAAGTGGAAGGTTCACCAAGCAAGATCAGAAAGAGTTCGGCATCATAAAAGGTGTCACGGATAGAGGTTATTATACGAACTCTTTCCATATTCCTGTTTATTATCCAATTTGTGCATTGGATAAAATAAAAAAAGAAGCAATGTATCATCCTTTTACGAATGCAGGGCATATTACGTATATTGAAGTTGATGGAGATATTAGTAAAAATTTAAAAGCAATGGATACCATTGTTAAAACAATGGCGGAATGTGGGATAGGTTATGGTAGTATTAATCACCCAGTTGATCGTTGTAAAAGCTGTGGTTATACTGGGGTGATTGATAATGAATGTCCAGGCTGTCACACGACGGAGGAATCAGAATTTGACAGAATACGTCGGATTACCGGCTATCTTGTTGGCACAATGGATAAATGGAATACGGCTAAGGCGATGGAAGAGCATGATCGGGTGAAACATTTATAATGGGAACAGAAACAGCACGTATTATGTCCATCTATCATGATTCCGTTGTTGATGGAGAAGGACTACGCACGGTAATTTTTTTTGCAGGATGCCCCCATTTTTGCAAAGGATGCCACAATCCAAAATCATGGAATATAAGAAATGGAAAAGAAATGCAAATTGAGGAAGTTGTCAAAGAGGCTCTTAACCCATTAACGGATATTACATTAAGTGGTGGTGATCCTTTTTTCCAAGCGAAAGCAGCTTCTAAAATTGCGAAACAGCTTAAAGAGGAACATGGGAAAAACATCTGGGCTTACACAGGGTGGACGATTGAGCAACTGCTAACAATAAAAGACGAGAATCAATTGGAATTGCTAAGATATGTCGATGTATTAGTTGATGGCCCATTTATTTTAGCAGAACGAGATTTAACGTTGTCATTTCGCGGTAGCAGAAATCAGCGAATCATTCATATGGATGAACACCGTCCAATATAGAAAGATGTTAACCCTTCTTTATAACGTATAACCTTTCTAAAAATGCACAAACTAAGCTTGAATTTTTAGAAAGGAGATTGCGTCCATGAATAATTTGACTCAGACAGAACTGGAGAATTTACGAAAAATTATTAGTGAACATGGGATGATTGCCAATAAACTCGAAGCCTATGCACAGTCAGCAACGGATCAAGAGTTAAAATCCATATTACTTCAGGATGCGCAGGCTGCAAGACAAGCACAACAGCAGCTATTACCATTTTTACAATAGGAGGGCTAACATTGTTACAGGATAAAGATATTGTAAATGACTACTTAAACGGATTAAATGCCAGTTTAAAAAGCTATGCTGATTATATTAGTCAAGCGAATAATGCACAGCTTAGACAAACATTAATTAATATGAGAAATAATGATGAAGCTCGTCAGCGAAAGGTATATAGTTTTGCTTCCCAAAAAGGTCACTATAAGCCAGCAATGCCAGCTGATCAGCAAGAAATTCAGCAAGTGAAGTCAGAGCTGACAGCTGGTCAACAGTGAGTAAGCTCTTATAGTTTTCATGCAGAAGCCTCCCTATGCTATGATAAGTAGTGATAGGGAGGTTTTTCATGATTTACATTGGACTGACTGGATGGGGAGATCATTATTCCTTATATCCTGCACAAATTAAACCGAAAGATAAATTAGCTGAATATAGCAGTCATTTTCTTGTTGTAGAAGTGGATGCCTCATTTTATGCTGTCCAGCCTGTTCATAATGCTGAAAAGTGGGTTTCAGAAACCCCGGAAAACTTTCGCTTTGTCGTAAAAGCATATCAAGGGATGACGGGGCATCGTCGGAGAGAAGATGACCCATTTTCAACAAAGGCAGAAATGTTTCGAGCATTTAAAGAGTCGTTAAAGCCATATCAACAAGCAAATAAACTGGCAATGGTTTTATTTCAATTTCCTCCATGGTTTGATTGTACTAAAGAGAATGTAACTTATTTACGGTATTGTAAAAAAATGATGAACGATATACCAGTTGCATTAGAGTTTAGAAATCAGTCTTGGTTTAGTGAACGTTTTCGAGACAGTACGTTAATGTTTATGAAGGAAGAAGGATGGATTCATTCGGTTGTGGATGAACCACAAGCTGGTGAAGGGTCAATCCCAACCATCCTGGTAGCAACAAACGATGACTTAACTTTGATTCGCCTGCATGGCAGGAATGTTCACGGTTGGAATAAACCAACCAGTGCTGACACGAATTGGCGTGATATACGCTATTTATATAAATACAATGAAAAGGAACTTTTAGAATGGAAAACACGACTGGAAAAGCTGAAAATAGAATCGAAGGATATTATTGTTTTGTTTAACAATAATTCCGGTGGTGACGCAGCAGGAAATGCAAAGCAATTACAAGAATTGTTAGGGATCGAATATGATGGTCTTGCTCCAAAGCAATTGGATCTGTTTTAATATAGAAACAGGGAAGGTGTTCTGCTTTTGGGCTGATATTAATCGTCCTTTATACGATGAAACAAAGAAGAAATGACACTATCAATGATTTATTTATAGAAACGAATGACAATATTAATTAACACAATATTATCATTACGGGCGACCGCGCAAAAAACCCGTTTGAACATCATGTTTACTTTCCCGACGTTCGTTCATCTTTTTCTTTCATAAAAGATCATCTCCTTATATTTGGAATTGTTTACTTTATACATGATAAAAACAATTCTTGAAAAATAACCTCGAATCCAAGGTCTTCGTAGCTAGTCGATATTTCAAAAAACAGCTATTACCATTTTTTAAGGTAATAGCTGTTTTTTCGATATTACGGGGGTAAGGCTTACATTACCAGCTAAAGACGAAAGGTAAAGTATGTATCCAATAAAGTGAATCTTTAATCAGTAGAAGTTTTCTCTTTGGTCCTCACTGATTGTTAGTACCGAAAAGGGTATGACCTAAAAACCTCTGAACAGAATCGGACATTTGACTTGCAGTAAGATCCTCTATTTATTCTCTAGGTTCACCTCGTTGCAAGGGAGTAGAGGTTTTACTGTCAGTTACAAGCGGGATAAAATCGGATTCACGTAACACTTATCCGGAATGATTAATGCTTTGTTTGATCATCAATTATTTAACCTCTCCACGTGTGACGTTACTAATAATCCAGCGCTGGGCTATCAGATAAACAATTACCATTGGTAAGAGCGCGAGCAGATAAGAAGCAAATGCTAAGTTATAATTGGTGCTAAATTCAGTTTGAAAAATATATTGAACCAATGGCAAGGTTGCATTTTCCGAGTCTGTTAAAATTACTAGTGGTAGCATAAAGTCGTTCCAAGCATATAATGTAGTCAGGATTGCCACTGTCGCATTCATTGGTGTAAGAAGCGGGAAGATAACTTTCCAAAAAATCCTCCATGAATTTGCCCCGTCCATTACAGCTGCTTCTTCCAGTGCAACTGGAATAGATTTAATGTAGCCCACATATATGAATACATTAAAGGACAATTGAAACACAATGTATAAAAAGATGAGTCCAACCAAGTTATCCATTCCTAATAGTGCTGTTTGTCTGACAAGTGGGAGCATAATTATCGGAAACGGTACAAACATAGCACTAACAAAATAATAGAATAATCCTCTAAAAAATCGCTTATGCATATTTCTAGCAATAGCGTAGGATACAAGAGAATTGGTTAACACCGTTAATACAACTACAAAAAAGGTAACGATAAAACTATTTGATAGTGCTTGGAAGAAATTAGTCAATTCAATTGCATCTAGGAAGTTTTGGAACCGCCATTCTTTTGGTAATGATAGTAATGAACCAGCCATTTCCTTAGGTGTTTTTAGCGCGACCGTGATCGTTAAAAATAACGGAAAAAAAATCAGTAGCGTCTCAACCATTAATAATATCGTAACGAACCAGTTTTTCTTTGTTTTCATTGCTGCACCTCCCGTTTTTGTAAGAAACGTAATTGAATAATCGATAGGGCAACAATAACAATAAAGTAGATGACAGCATTAGCCGATTGATAGCCAAATTGCCCACCTTCAAAGCCACCTCGATAAATTAATACTGAAATACATTCTGTTGCATAGCCTGGGCCACCACCGGTTAAAGCGATAATATGATCAAATACCATTAAAAATGTTTTTAAAGCGAGTACCATATTAATTGTGAAAAATGGCGTAATTAAGGGAAATGTAATCGACCAGAATCTTTTCCATGGGGATGCTCCATCTATGGCAGCAGCTTCATAAACGTCTCCTGGTACTGTCTGCAATCCAGCTAAGTAAAGGATGGTATTAAATGCAGTAGCTTGCCATACCGCCATATTGACGACACCAATCCAAGTATGATCGGGGCTGCCTAATATATTGGTTGCTAGTGCTTGGATACCAAGGCTTTCCGAAATTTGCGGTAAAAATATGGTAAAGATAAACTGGAAAATAAAACCCACGATTAAAATACTTAAAATATTCGGCAAAAAATAGATAGCTCGTAACGTTTTTTGAAACTTAATATTGGAATTTAAGCCAAGTGCGATTAATAAACTAAACATATTTACTAAAATTGTGGAGACGATAGCAAATTTAAACGTAAATCCATATGCGTTTAGAGCACGAAGATCCTTAAATACATTTATATAATTTGAAAAACCGGTAAAATCCCATTCACCATAACCTCGCTAGTTCGTAAAGCTATAGAATATACCCTGAATGAGAGGGAAGGTGTGGAAAATAAAAAACAAAAAAACTGCCGGGATGGTCATAAACAAAAAAGCTCGTTGTCGACTTTTCAATTGACTCACTTCCTTGATATCTTAATTGAATTTGGTCCCACTCTCGATCCAAGTCTTTTAACAATTTGGAAGTGTTACCTTGATAGAGAAGTTCCTGCACCATATTTTGTACACCCATTCCAGCAGGATAAAAGTGATCTGGAAAGCTGCTTATTTTTCCTTCCTTGAAATTTTTCTGAATTCCTCGCATTACAGGATCATTAGATATAACATCTTTGCGTACAGAGAAGGCAGATTGCTCCTTCATATATTGTTTTTGTCGTTCTTCTTCCATCATAAATGAAATAAACTTTTTAGCTCCTTCTTGATGTTTCGATTCTTTTAAGGTAGCAAACAGAACATCAATCCCAGATACCAAATTATTTTTATTTAGATCATTTGTTACGGGTAGGGGCAAATACACCGAGATCGAGATCTGGATTTAGTTTAAGCAGTTCAGGTACTGCCCAATTTCCCTGTGAATAAAACACCCCTTCTCCTTGGGAAAAAGCCTGATTTCCATCATGGTAGCCAATACCAAACATTCGATCATGGCCGTATTCTTTTAGTTGTAAATACTTTTCGGCCACTTCTTGGTGTGTCTCTTGAAATGACAGTTCTTGATTTGTTTTTCGTTCAGCGAATTGTTTTGGTTGTAAATTCCCTGCTAGTGAGTTCCAAGCCGGGCATGGTTGTCCATGCATCTTTAAATGTGAAGTATATAGGTATTTCTCCAGCTTCCTTCGCTTTCTCCAATAGATGAATGAATTCATCCCAAGTATTTGGAATTTCCCCACCAAGTTCCTCGAGTTTTGCTTTATTGTAAATCATGGTGTTTGCATTAGCAGCAAATGGAACACCATGTATCCCATGAGACTCGGATCCTTCTAAATCAGAAAGTGTTTGTAAATATGCAGATTGCACAGTCTCTAACATAGGCTCCCCTTTATAATCTACTAACATATCAACACTTACTAATTCCCGGTACAAAGCGTTTCCGGCAATTGCTAGGATGTCTGGCATATCATTCTTTACAAGCCGTGTGCGTAACAAAGTTTCTGCGTCTGGTGGGGCATATAAATGAATACGGATAGTAGGATTATCTTTTTCAAATTGATCAATCATCGATTCATAGGTAGCTATATTTTCAGCTTTATTGGAAAATAGCTCTAGTTCTACAATGTTTTCAGAAGTAGAAGAATCACTACAGCCGACAAGTAAAGCAGCTGTAGTGAACGACATAACTAGAGAAGAAACAAGTTTCATTAGAATCTCCTTCTTTCTGTTTTAAGCAAGTCTATAGATAAATGCTTCATATGGATTTAATGTAAAATGATGAAGTATATGCAGATCATCGGTTGGTTCATTTGTAATGAACAATTCAATGTCACCTGTTAAGTTAGGGAGTTCACATGTTTGAGCCTGATCTGTAAAATTGCATACAACAACTAGTTTTTCTTGCTGATAAGTTCTTGTATAAGCAAAAATAGCTTCATCATCCTCAAGCAGCAATTGATAGTTTCCATGAGTGAAAATCTTTTCCTGCTTACGAAGAGAGATTAATTTTTGATAGTAATAAAAAATAGAGTTTGCATCATCAAGCGCTTTTTCTACATTAATATCCTGATAATTAGGGTTTACAGAAAGCCATGGTTCCCCTGTAGTAAATCCGGCATGTTTTTCATTATTCCATTGCATTGGCGTTCTAGCGTTATCGCGGCCGCGCGCATAAATCGCTTCCATTAAATCTTCTTTATTATGTCCCTGCGAAAGGCGTTCATTGTACCAGTTGATCAGTTCGATATCCCGATAATCATCAATAGAAGGGAATTGAATATTCGTCATGCCAATTTCTTCACCTTGATAGATATAAGGAGTTCCTTTCATTCCATGCAGTAATGTTGCTAGCATTTTTGCTGATTTTTCACGATACTCTTTATCATTACCAAAGCGGGAAACAACTCTTGGCTGATCATGATTATTCCAATATAAACTATTCCACCCCGTATTTTCCAAGCCATACTGCCATTTGCTTAAAATTTGCTTTAGCTCAGTAAGCTTCCATGGAAGATTGGACCATTTTCCGTCTGGGCCGTCTCCAATCCCCATATGTTCAAATTGAAAAACCATATTTAATTCGTTACGATCCTCGCCAGTATATAGCTTCGCTTGTTCAACAGATACCCCTGGTGTTTCACCAACCGTCATGATGTCATAATGAGCTAAAACTTCTTTATTCATCTCTTGAAGAAACTCATGAATGCGTGGACCATTCGCATGAAATTCAAATGCCGAAACAAACTCTTTTCCAGGGTCGGGCTCACGTTCTGGCATGCTTAGATCTTTGGATATTAAGTTAATTACGTCCATACGAAAACCGTCAATTCCCTTATCGAGCCACCATCGCATCATTTGATATACATCTGCACGTACTGCGGGGTTTTCCCAATTTAAATCAGGCTGTTTTTGGCTAAACATGTGAAGATAATATTCATCTGTTGCCTCATCATATTTCCAAGCGGATCCACTAAATGCCGCCTCCCAGTTAGTTGGGGGCTGCCCATTGGCTTTTCCTTTTCTCCAAATATAATAATCACGTTTTGGACTGTCTTTACTTGACCTTGATTCGATAAACCATTCATGTTCATCAGATGTATGATTAACCACAAGATCCATCACTATTTTAATATTTCGTTTATGAGATTCTTCTAGTAATTCATCAAAGTCTTCCATGGTACCGAATTCATCCATGATCTCATGATAATCGCGAATATCATAGCCATTATCATCATTAGGTGAATCATAAACAGGGGATAACCAAATCACGTCAATCCCAAGTTTTTTTAAATAGTCAAGCTTTTGAATAATTCCTTGCAAATCGCCAATACCATCACCATTACTATCATGAAAGCTGCGTGGATAAATTTGATAAACAACGCTTTCTTTCCACCAATTTGCCTGTGTCAAAAAAATCATCCTTTCCATAAGGTTAAACGTTTACTATAATGCTAAAAAAGAAAAAGGTAATACGAACCTTTCGTTTTCAAAAAGAATCGAGACGTTATAGACGATAAGATTCGGGCAGCTGTTGAACATCATACAGCTGCACAGAAAAGACCACCATTTATTTATTCGTCTATTGGTTTTTAAACTTTTCGTTAACGCTTTTCACCGATCCTCTTTCGATAATTTTATGTTTCATTGTAAGTGACTCTACTTCTTCCCCCATCATTGATTGGAAAAGTATGTTAGCAGCCTTGTACCCCATTGTTTCAAATTCTTGCGATACGGTGGTCAAAGAAGGGATGAGCATCATCGCAAGTTTTGTATTATCATAACCGATAATTGATAAATCATCCGGAACCATTATGCCTTGAGCATGCGCTTCCGACATGGCACCTGCAGCTAGTTCATCACTTGCAGCAAAAATAGCTGTTGTCTCGGGGTGGTTTTTAATAATGGAGCGAAAAGCAATTTTACCATCATCAAAATAGAAGGCATTATTCCAACAAATTTGGGTGTCTTCACAAGGTAGCCTCGCTTCTTTTAGTGCTTTTTTAAAGCCGTCAATACGCGGAGCACCAGCAATTAAATCATTGGGGTTCCCACTTATCATAGCGAGGCGGGTATGTCCTTGTTCTATTAAGTAACGAGTAGCATCATAAGAAGCCTGGACGTCATTAACTTTTATTTCTGGAATATGATTTATTTCAGTTGTTCCAGACAAAGTTACAAATGGGACATTCATTTGTGTAACAATTCGCTGATAATTGTTTGTCAGTCTTTCATTTGCAAATATAACACCCTCAACCTGCTTTTCATAAAGCAATCGTAAATAATGCTTTGTTTTCTCTTGGTCAGAGGAAGTGTTGCATACAATTACACTCTTTCTAAATGCTTGCGCTGCGGATTCAATACCATGGAGCAGTTCTGCACTAACCATTGCGGATACTTCAGGGAATAAGACGCCAATCGATCCGCTTTCATTATTGATCAAACCTCTTGCAATAGCATTTGGATAGTATCCCATTCGTTCAATCGTTTGCATTACATGCTGCTTTGTTTTTTCAGAATAGCCTTTTCCCGTTTCATTTAAAATTCGGGAAACGGTTGCAATAGAAACATTAGCCTCTTTTGCAACATCTTTTATCGTTGATTTCTTCATACTATCTTCCTTAGAGTAAACGTTTACTCCATATTATCTGGTTATGAAACCATTGTCAACTGTTGTTTGAGAAAAATTGGATTAAGAAGCGTTGAATAAGTGTCTAAATAAGAACGAAGAAAAGCATCTTGGAGCCGATGCCAATGATCCTTACTGCATTTTTAGTTGCAATTGCTGAGGTGGAAAAAGCCGAGGAAATTGAGGCGTTGCTTGCGAAAAGCGAAGTGTAAATCTACTGCGGGTTCAGGAGCGATAATGCCTAAAAAACACTTGACAAACTCATGAAACTAAATATTGCTTTTTTAAGCATATTGCGGTAGGATAAAATAAAAAGAAAATGCAATTAAGAAGCGATGACGAGGTCAATTATTATTTTTACAGCTAACAGAGAGGGAAGGAGAGCTGCGAACTTCCTAGTGATGGAAAATAATGAACCGCCTCATGAGCTGTATTGGGGAAATAGAAGTAACCAATACCGTAGAGCTACGTTACAGCAAAGATGAGCCAAGCAATATTTATGTTGTTTTGGAAAATTGGGTGGAACCACGGGTAACACATTCGTCCCTTTATGATTGAGGGAAGAATGTGTTTTTTAGTGTCTATAAGTATTGGCATAAAAGTTGTTCGACACATAAAGATATTTTATTTCGCTAAGGTAATTTGCTGTTAGACCCTCATAGCAATAATTAAAAATATCTAAAGCGGAAGATGCGCCTTCATGTCTGATTCATTCGGGCGACAAGGAGAGAAAGACTTCTTGATTAAGCATCGCAGAAAAAGAGTTCTTGTTTATCAAGAAAGTTTTAAAATTAGTCTTTGATCAACTAATTCAAGGCGAAAAGCTATCCTTGAATGAAGGTTCACTTTATCATATCAGAAGTTCTCCCAGTATGTACGTCGATAAACAAGTTTTTTGCGTTTTTGTTTCATGGGTATTAGAAAAAAGGAAATATGCAATAGCGATGACGAGGATATGGATTATTTTTACAGCTAACAGAGAGGGAAGAGGAGCTGTGAACTTCCTAGTGATGAAAAATAATTGACCACCTCACGAGCTGTATTGGGGAAAAAGAGTAACCAATACCGTAAAGCTACGTTACAGCAAAGATGAGCCAAGGTAATATTTATAAACATCTAAGGTACCGTAACCCCCTATTTTAAGGGGATATAGAATACGAAGATATCTAGGTGGAGATAACGGCACCTAAATGCCTGATTGGTTCAAGGGCCTGGAGGTCGTCATACCCTTGTGGTACTAACAATCAAGGAAAAAACAATCTTTGGATAAAGTTTCCCTTATATTACTTTGGAAAGTTGGGTGGAATCACGGATAACACATTCGTCCCTTTATGAGGAGGGAAGAATGTGTTTTTTTAATACTATATGAAAGTATAAAATTTTAGGGTTTATCCCGCATGTAAGGTGCCGTAAGATTCCCACTTCAAGTCCTGAATTGATACAAAAGAGTCAAAGTGTGAGACAACGGCACCTAAATGCCCGATTGGTTTAACTAACATTCCGTGTAAAAAGCATTCCACGGAATGAAGTTTCACTTTATCCCGCATGTAAGGTGCCGTAAGATTCCCACTTCAAGTCCTGAATTGATACAAAAGAGTCGAAGTGTGAGACAACGGCACCTAAATGCCCGATTGGTTCAACTAACATTCCGTGTAAAAAGCATTTCACGGAATGAAGTTTCACTTTATCCCGCATGTAAGGTGCCGTAAGATTCCCAGTTCACAGTATAAATCCAACATGCACTAGCCGAGTTTTTTAAATTTTAAGGAGGTATGTATCATGAACAACTCAAGTATTCACATTCACTTACCAAACGAAGAAGTAAGAACCTATCCAGCAGGAACTACTGTTAAAATGGTTGCCTCATCGATTGGCACTAGTTTAGGAAAAAATGCAGTAGTTGCTAAAGTAAATCAGAAATTAGTTGATCTGAGCTACAAACTGATGGATGATGCATCCGTGGAGATTTTTACATCAGATACGAAAGAAGGATTAGAAGTAATACGGCATTCAACAGCCCATGTACTTGCACAAGCAGTAAAAAGATTATTTAATAATGTCCAGCTCGGGATTGGACCAGTAATAGAACATGGATTTTATTATGATTGTAAGTTAAATGAACGGTTAAGCGAGCAGGAACTACAATTAATTGAAAAGGAAATGGCAATCATCATTAAAGAAGATTTGGAAATAAGGCGGGAAGCTATTTCATACGATGAGGCTATGCAGCTCTTTTCCCAGCGGAATGAACCGTTTAAGCTAGAACTATTAAAAGAGCTGGATAAGCATGAGGAGATAACCATTTATCATCAAGGGGAATTTATTGACCTTTGTCGTGGACCGCATGTACCAAGTACAGGATATGTGAAAGCATTTAAGCTCTCACACGTATCAGGTGCATATTGGCGTGGAGACAGTGAAAGGGATGTACTTCAACGAGTTTATGGGTATGTATTTAATAAAAAAAGCGAATTGCAGAAGCATCTTGATTTCTTAGAAGAAGCTAGTAAACGAGATCACCGTAAATTAGGGAAGCAATTGCAGTTATTTATGTTTTCTGAAGAGGCCCCAGGAATGCCTTTTTATTTACCAAAAGGACAGATAATAAGAAAGGAACTTGAACAGTTTTCCAGAGAAATGCAAAATACTGCTTCTTATAAAGAGGTACAGACACCTTTAATGATGAAGCAACGTCTTTGGGAACAATCAGGACATTGGGATCACTATCATGAAAATATGTATTTCACAGAAGTAGATGATACTAACTTTGCAATTAAACCGATGAATTGTCCGGGACATATGCTTATTTTTAAAAATAAACTTTATTCGTACAGAGATTTACCAGTGCGTATAGCGGAATTTGGGCAAGTTCACCGTCATGAATATAGCGGTGCTTTAAATGGTATGCTGCGTGTTCGGACTTTCTGTCAGGATGATGCTCATATTTTTGTACGTAAAGATCAAATTGAATCGGAAATTAAACAGGTTTTTAACCTGATTGATCAGATTTATCGTACTTTTGGTTTTACGTATATCGTTGAGCTATCAACGAGGCCGGAACCTTCATTAGGTGAAGATCATTTATGGGAATTATCTGAACAAGCACTGCAAAATGTCTTAAAACAACTAGAAGTTCCTTATCAATTAAATGAAGGAGATGGTGCGTTCTACGGTCCAAAAATTGATTTTCACATTAAGGATGCGCTAGAACGAAGCCATCAATGTGCAACGATCCAACTTGACTTTCAAATGCCGGATAAATTTGATCTATCTTATATCAATGAAAATAACGAAAAGGTTCGTCCAGTAGTCATCCACCGAGCTATATATGGCTCGCTTGAGCGATTCTTTGGCATTTTAATTGAACATTTTGCAGGTGCTTTTCCAGTCTGGCTTGCTCCAGTTCAAGTACAACTAATTCCAGTATCTCATGTGCATACGGATTATTGCAAAGCAGTTGAAGCGAAATTGAAAGAACAAGCTATTCGAGTTGAGGTAGATAACAGACATGAAAAAATAAGCTATAAAATACGGGAAGCACAGATGCAAAAAATACCATATACGCTTGTGTTAGGGGATCGTGAGGTAGAAGCAGGCAGTGTCCATGTTAGAAAATACGGAAGTAAGCGATCCGAAAGTGAATCATTAGCCAGCTTTTTGAAAGGTCTTCAGCAGCAGATTAATGATAGGTTGCTGTAGTACTTTCCAAATGTGGTGAAGAAAGTTTTGACATCTTGGAATAAACTATTGATAATAAGTTTCGATATGAAATGTTCAAAAAAGAAGATAAAAAGCTTAAGGTTAGGTCGGTTAAAATCGCAACGTCCTTGAGTAAATCGTTGTCTCGCTGTCGATCTTTTCTTCGTGAATCTTTGTTCTGTTGTAACACCAGCATGTCCTGTGTGTCGAAGTTCAAGGATGACATCGTTTATAATAGCAGAGTGCAATCAAGTTAGAAACAGGGATCACAAGAAACAGGCGATCGATAAATCTTTGTTTATAGTTCAGCAGACTTTTTGAACATTCAATAAGATGAAAAGGAGAGTTATTAGAAAATGTATTCCATCAGACTACGTTTCCCTGCTTTGAACCAGTAATTAAATATGTTCAAAGGCTCTGCCTGTGGTTGCAGAGTAAACGGGATTAGTCTGTTCTTTTTTAATAACTTTTTGATAGAATTTAGAATTGGTAACAGAAAGGCATCTTGTTTATGCCTTTCTTTTTTGTACTATAGGAAAGCCATCGTTTTTCTTATACGATAAAGTGAAACTTCATTCAGTAGGAGTTTTCTTCCATCTCCTACTGAATTTAGTACCTTAATGGTATGACCTAAAGGCCCTTAAACGAATCGGGCAATTAGGTGCCGTTTTCTCCCACTTAGACCTTTTGTATCAACTCAAGATTTTGAAGTGGGAGTCTTACGGCACCTTACATGCGGGATAAAGCCTAAAAATTTTATACTTTCATATAGTGGAAAAAAATTCCAATCCTCGCTACGTCAACATATTTCGCTTTCCGCGGGCACGGCCTCAGCTTCCTCGGAAAGCAAAGATCGCTTTCCTGCGGGATCTTCAGCTCGAGCTATTCCCGAGAGGAGTCTACATATGTTGACTACGCTAAACTTACGTATACATTAGAAAAGCTTGGCTTATCGCCAATTCCTTAGCGAAAGCCATAGTTTTTCTTATACTATAAACCATAAAATTTTATACTTTCCTATAGTACAAGGACGATTTATTGTTCGTTTTTTAATCAGCTGTTTTAGTTATGTCCCAGCCTTGTATATTAAGTACATGAGGTTCGCTACCTCTTGTGCTTTTTTTGTATAGTAATATATACTGAAAGCAACGCTGTGGATTAGTAACCCAGCATACAGTACTTTTTAGTAACTGGTTTTTTGAGAGTCTAACCACAGCTCTCTGTTTAATAATTCTGCCAAGCCTTCTCATATTTTTCAATTAGGCTAGGGCGAATTAAGGTATTTACTTCTATTTGGATCTGGTTCCCTTTCTCATCAACCATGTGTTGATCGATATCTTTACCAAATGTAGTAAGGCCGGCTAGTACGTCATTCGTTAAAAACTTTGTATCAACATTGATATTCACTTGTTCTACAGCAAATTTTTCCCGTTTTGCCAGTACAAATCCCCAATCACCAAAACTCGGGACGTCAACATGTAGATTATCTGTATAGAGATCAGCAGCTTGCATGGTTTTGTCTATCGACCAGTAAACTTCGGTTGCAAAAGTTGGACTGGTTGCTTGTACCATAATCGCTCCTCCTGGTCGTAAATGGTTGCGGAGAAGCTGGTAAAATTCAAGCGTGTACAATTTATTTAAGGATTCATTATTTGGATCTGGCATATCGACAAGAATAACATCGTATAATTCTTTATGTTCTTGTAAGTATGTAAAGGCATCTGTATTAACAACATCAACTCGATCATCTTTAAAGGCTTCTTTATTTAATTTGGTAATTTCATGGTTTTTCATCCCTAAATCGGTTACGCGTGGGTCTAAGTCAACGAGTTTTATAGACTTTACTTCATCATATTTTTGAATTTCACGTAAGGCAAGCCCATCCCCGCCTCCTAAGACTAGGACATTTTCGATGGATGAAGCAGCAGCCATTGCAGGATGGACAAGTGTTTCATGGTAACGATATTCGTCTTCTGAACTGAATTGCAACTGCCCATCAAGGAATAATCGCAAATCTCCCTGCTCCTTCGTTAGGATAATTTGCTGGTAATTCGTTTGTTCATTATAAATAATCGGGTCATTATATAGCTTCTGTTCAAAGACAAAAGCTGTTTCTTCACCAAATAATACCCCTAGTATTAATACGACTAATATAATAATGCCAGCGGTAAAGTGACGTTTGAAGGTTTTAATTTCTTGTCGAAAATAAATTAAAATCCATAAAGCGACAATGACATTGATAAGTGCAACGATAAAAGCTGTCTTTACTAAACCAAACTGTGGGCGGAAGAGATAAACAAATAGTAAACCGCCTATTAGCCCACCGGCGTAATCGGAGAAAAGAACTCTAGCTGTACTTTTTTGTAAGGTTACGCCAATTTCATTTGCTTTGCGGATTAAGATAGGGAGCTCAACCCCTGTAAGTGCACCAACGACTAGTGTAATAAAATAGAGGAAAAATGCATCCATCCCTGAGCTTAAAAAGGCAGTAACACCAAATAATACAAAGGTAGAAAATCCACCAATGATACCAATTGTAAATTCAATCCATACAAAAGATAGAATTAAATGCTTCGTCACCTTTTCACTAAGCGAGGCACCAATTCCCATTCCTGTTAAAAATAATGAAATGGTCAGTGTATACTGTTTCACACCGTCTCCTAGCAGATAGGAGCCGGCAGCACCAAACAAAACTTCAAAAATGATCCCACATATAGATACAATACCTGATGCCCAATAGATTGCTTTGCTTTGTTTTATACTTAAATTTGTCACAAGTAAAGTCCCCTTGTAAAAGCTTTTAACTAATATAGAATTGTCCTAAACTTGAATGATAGCACTCAAGTTTCTTAGTTCTTCGTTATTAAATTCATAAGCTGATAAATGATACGGTAGAATGATATTGTTTTATATTACTGCCACTATTTCAATACAGAAATAGCCTCTTCTTAAGTTTTTCTGATCGGTTAATACAGGCTTATGATTAAAATGCTTTAAACTCCGTCTTATAAACTACATATGTTACTAATTTTTACCAATCAAAGCAAACTGCTATGAAAAGAAAAGGCAATCGGCTATCACCGATTGCAAATTCTAACATAAGGTAAAGCAACTTTACGTCTTATCCAGCTTAGAAGATTAAATCTTAGGATAAGTAAAATTCTTTTGCATCTAATTCATCTATTACGTAATCGAAGCTCCAATGACAAATCCGAGTCCAATCGATACACACATACTAATAATTCCGACGGCTATATTTCCTTTATGTAATTGTTCTTCAACAGAGAAATTACGGGTAAATAATTGAAATAATAAGTATGCGACCATTTGTAATACAATTCCGACTCCGCCCCAAATAAGGGTTTCTACGATATCTGCACTGTTATAAATAGAAAAAGCAAGAATGATACAGATACCTACTATTTTTCCTCCAATTGATAAAGCAACTGCATGATTTCCTTTTAAAATTTCATCCCAATCTTTGTATCTCGTTGTAATTAGCTCAAAAATAACTAAGCCAACTAGTACAACACCAACTGCGACAAAAAAGTAAATAAGCGTGGAAACAAATGGCTCCATGAATTTCATCCTTTCTTTATACTATAGGAAAGTATTAAATTTTATGGTTTATAGTATAAGAAAAACTACGGCTTTCGCTAAGGACTTGGCGATAATAAGCCAAGTTTTTCTAATGTATTCATTTTATTTTCCAGTACCTGGTCCGCCACCTCGAATAGTTGACGAACGTATCGATTTAGAACCACCAGATTTTTTATAGTGACCGCCTGATGAGTGGTAACCGCCGTAGCAATCATTTGAATTTCTACAGTTGTTTTGCCGTTTTTTAGCCCAATCATCGACGTCGAGAATTTCATCTAACAGCCAATAAGCAAATAAACCATGAAAAAAGCTTGGCTGAAAATTATCTCGAACGAATTGTTGAGAGGCAATTTCAACTGTTGAGTTATCAGAATCATCTTCGTCTTCTGTTACAATCACAAACAAGTTATCGTAGACAAGTGCTTGCTTTTGGTCACTTCTATCACTTATTCTATCAGGCTCTTCATGTTCCCGCAGTTCGCTTACTACTTCATCAATGCTTTTATCTTCAGCTATGTATACCTCAGATATATCAGAGGAATCCTCTTGGCTTGAAACAATATCTTGAAATGTATAATTATCATCTATAAATTCGGCAATACGATGATCGAACAAGGTTCCTTCAGATTTAGCTTGACTGTCACAAGCAGCTAACAGGAGCAATAAAGATATCAAGACAAAGAAAAGTGAACGCTTCATCTTCTCACCTTCTTTTTTAAGTCTAGGTTAGTTAGGACACTCAAAGTTGAGTGCCCTGGCATAACATAGTTTTAAAGATTACTGTAAATATACAAAATGCGTTTATCCCATTACATCAAGAAGTAGTCAATGGTAGTATCTCTTTTTTTCGACCGTTCTGCTTCGTTATAAGGGGTAAAAAACCACAAAGTGAAGTATGCTTTATTCTTTTCCTAGCTTCTTCTTTAATGCTGCCAGTTCGTCATCGACATCATTTTTTTCTAATGCTTCAAACTCATCGTCTAAGCTTTTGTTAGAGCTTCTTAAGTCTTCACTTGTTTCGGCCTCTGCTTCATAACGTAGTACCTTTTCTTCCATCCGCTCAAAACCTTGCTTGGATTCGTCACTGCCGATACCTGATAATGTACGATTCATTTTAGTTCTTGTTTTAGCAGATTCAGCACGTGCTTTTAAAGAATCTTTTTTCAATTTCATTTCTTGGTATTCAGCTTTCATTTCATCTAGTTTAGCTCGTAATGCAGTGGAATCTTGTTTAGCACGCTCATGCGATTCTTTTAATGACTCAGCAGTTTGCTCATGTAATTTCTTATCCTCTAGCGCACGCTTAGCAAGATCATCATTCCCAGCTTCTACTGCTTTCATAGCTTGTTCTTCCCGTTTTTTGACCATTTTTTGTGTATCTTCATACTTACGTAACATCATCTTTTCATTGGCAATTTGTTTTGCTACGGCAGTTTCTGCCTCACGAATATCTTCTTCCATATCACGCATAAACTGATCTAGCATCTTTACAGGGTCTTCAGCTTTATCTAATGCAGAATTCAACTCAGATTCAACAACCGTTTTTAACCGTTTAAAAAATTTAAACATGTTCATTCCTCCAATAATATTTTTTATGAAAAAAGTCTAAAAAGTAGACACAAATAGCTTTTACTGTAACAGACAATACGTCCTTCGGAAAAAGGAGCGCCAACCAATCTACCTTAGGCATTAATCAGATCGACTTCATTCGACATTTTACGTGATCACCTAGTACGCAATTTCTCTCCTACATTGTTGCTCCTGCATTTTTAGATTTAGCTACCGGCAATAATTTTTAATTCATATTCTTCAATTTCATAGCCAATACTTACTTCAATTTCATTTCCCCATTTTTCTACAGAGAGTGCTTTTTCATCGGACTCATCATAATAATCATAATAGTGACAGGTCATACCAGAGACGTTTTCACTGCGTCCGATTCCTCTTACTCTTGCTGTTCCCGACTCATCCAGATAAAAGGTGGTTCCATCATATTCCACTTTTTTAGGAATGGGTTCTTGAATTGGCAGTTTAATTCTTTCATATATCCCAAGATTTAGTTCATCGTCCATTTCAACACTTAACCATATAGTTTTATGCGTGCTTTCCAACTGATATGCATACCATTTAAAACCGTGATCATCATAATCAATTTTACCTACCACTTTGTAATCCTCTAGGTCGAATGTTACGATATCGTTTATTTTTAGGTTAAACATATTTCTTTCTTCGATTGGTTTAGTGGTCTCCTTTTTTTTTCCAAATAAACGACCGAATATACTCATGAATTCACCTCAACTTTTCTTAGCATGGTTTCATTATACTAATACGAATAAAAAATGTATAAGTTTCAGCAAAATAAAATAGGATTAAAATTTTTTCATGGATAGTTATAGGATGGTGTCGAATTTTGCTGTTCAAGATGCGGCGACTTGGCTTTCATTAATAAATATGTGCAGATATACCTGGTGAAATAGATAAGTAATTAAATATGAGTTGTAAATTTACCATACTTTTATCCTAATTATCATACTTATAGTACGTCAAGAAATAGTTCTCAATATTCAAATTTTAAAATATAGAAAATTTAGACAAAAATACACAACATTTTTAAACAGGTTTTGCTATTGTCTAATTAAAATCCTTAGTGAAGAGGGTGGTGTTACACTAATGAGTTCTTTATAAAACAGAGCGTTACAAAGTTGATAAATAAAGAAATAAGGGAGGAGTTTATTTGAAGCTGCAATCTACCAAGGTGTCCCTAATTATCCTGTGTTTATTATTTGCACTTTTATTGCAAAGTGTCACCGGTCTTGATGCATCTGCTTCGAACAAAGAAGTTGATTACAATGAGGAGCAAATCAGAGCCATCATGGAAGAAATGTCGTTGGAAGAGAAAATTGGTCAGCTGTTTATCGTCCACGTCTATGGAAAGACGCCAACAGATCCGGCTTATGAGGATATAAATCTAAAAAACAATCGCGGTGGTAAAAATTTTCAGGAAGTTATTGAAAACTATCACATTGGTGGTGTTATTTATTTTAATTGGACAGACAATATCGGTACACCGCTTGATGGTGAACAAGTGCAGTCCTTATCAAATGGTTTGCAAGAAATTGCAATGAATCAAGATACGAGAATTCCTTTATTTATTTCAACTGATCAAGAGGGTGGGGTTGTCCAGCGGGTAACAACACCAGCTACGGTATTTCCAGGAAGCATGGCAATTGGTGCAACCCGTTCCGAAAAGTTTGCAGCAAAAACTAGCAAAGTCATCGGTAAAGAGTTGAAGAGTTTAGGTATTAATATGAATTTTGCCCCTACCGTTGATGTGAATTTAAATCCAGATAATCCTGTCATTGGAGTTCGTTCTTTTGGAGAGACTCCAGAACTTGTCTCCCGATTTGGGGTGTTACAAGTAAATGCTTATCAAGATCAGCAAGTAATTGCTTCAGTTAAACATTTTCCCGGACATGGAGATACAGATGTCGATTCCCACTACGGATTACCGATTATTGACCATGATTTAAAAACGTTACATGAAGTTGATTTAAAACCTTTTAAAGATGCAATAGATGCGGGAATCGATTCGATTATGACAGGGCATATAGTAGTACCGGCATTGGATGACTCTGGTTTTCCAGCAACACTTTCAAAACCGATTATTACCGATTTACTTCGGAAGGAACTGGGATTTGATGGGCTAATCATTACGGATAGTTTAGGGATGGCAGGTGCAAATGTCGTTCCCCCTGAACGTGTTTCCGTTGAAGCTTTTAAAGCAGGCATAGATATATTATTAAATCCACCTAATGTCGAAGTTGCTTATCATAGTATGTTGGACGCTGTACAATCTGGAGAAATTACAAAAGAACGTGTTGATGAATCGGTATTTCGCATATTAAAAGCAAAAATGGATAACGGTTTATTTGATAAATCACAAACTAACCCAGATGAAATAAAACATATTGGAACAGAAGAACATTTGCAAACTGCCAATGATATTGCTGAAAAAAGTGTGACGCTTGTTAAAAATGAAGGTGTTCTACCTTTACAAGCGGAAGAAAGAGTACTCGTCACTGGGCCAATGATAGCAAAACCTGACCTCCTTTCTCAATCATTAAAGGAAAAAGGAATCAGAGGAAGCAGCTATGCAACTAGTAATAGCCCGTCTGACAGCCAAATTGAAGATGCTATCAAACAAGCCAAGGATGTAGATAAAATTATTGTCACCACTTACACTGCAAATACGAATTCACAACAGCAAAAGCTTGTGGAAAAACTGAATGAAATAGACAAGCCGGTAATTGTATCGGCACATAGAAATCCTTATGACATTATGGCTTTTCCAGACGTAGCTGCCTATCTTAATGCATATAGCCATCTAGAGGTGTCGATTCATGCAATGGCAAACGTGCTGACAGGTGAAGTAAACCCGTTTGGAAAATTACCAGTAACCATTCCGAATTTGTATGATTTTGGGCATGGACTAGATTATACAAATACACCTCTTAATGCAAAGGGATTAAAACAGTTGGTAGATGATCTCCACGGACAAGGAGAAATCATCGATGATCAGGCTACTCGTAAATTAAAAATCCATTTAACTACAGTGGAACGCTTTGAACAAAGAGAACTTCAAGAAAAAGTGGTAAAGCATTTACATGGTTTTCAAGAATTATTAACTACTCTTAGAGAAGACAAAACACTCACGAAGAAAGCCCATAGTTATTTAGAAACAGAAGGATTAAAGCTGCTAGAAGTTTGGGATAATGCACGAGCAAAATAAAGTGAAACTTCATTCCGTGGAACACGGAATGTTAGCTAAACGAATCGGGCATTTAGGTACCGTTATCTTTCACTCAGACTTTTTCGTATTCTTTATAACGCTTGAAGTGGAAGTCTTACGGCACCTTATGAAATCAAAATCAATAATAAAAATGGAGGAGAAACTGAAATGAATATAAAAAAGCAATTAGGATTTGGAATAGCTTCAGCTGTACTTGGTATAGCTTTAATCGGCGGGGGGACTTTTGCCTATTTCAGTGATAGTGAGACAACCAAGCATACATTCGCAGCAGGGACACTTGATTTAGCTACTGAGCCAACAGAAATTATTCAAGTAAATAATCTTAAACCGGGGGATTCGATGATACGTGATTTTGAGCTCCAGAATAATGGAACATTAGATATGGAGAAAGTATTATTGGAGACGGATTATACAGTTATAGATGCAGAAGGAAATAATACTGAAGATTTTGGCGAGCATATTATGGTGGAGTTTCTTTATAATGCGGACAAGCTTGATGAAGTAATTTATCAAACTACGCTTGCTGAATTAAAAACAATGACACCCGAAGCAGTAAGTGAACATGTGTTTTTGCCGCTGCTAGGCGAAAAGGGCCTACCTGTAAATACGATTGATGATTTCGTTGTGCAATTTAAATTTGCCGATAATGATAAAGATCAAAATGAGTTTCAAGGGGATGCTTTAAATTTAAAATGGACTTTTATTGCGACACAGACACCTGGAGAAGAGAAATGACCGTTGAGGAGAGAATAAGATGAAGCCTCGATATCTGTTTCCTGCTTTTTTGTTACTTATCCTATTGTTATTACTGCCTACAGGGATAAAAGCTCGTTCAGTAGAAACTACTTTTGCATCTACACAGACTTCTTTTATATATGAACCATTAAAGGATTTGGATCAAGAGATCGAAGAGGCGATTGCAGATGCCGTGATGCCGGGAGCAGTATTGTTAATCACTAAAGATGGCAAGAAGAAGAAATTTACTGCTTATGGTTATGCTGCCAAATATAAAGATGATCAATTTACCGAAATGGAGCAGCCCCAAGTAATGAAAGAACATAAGCTATTTGATATGGCTTCTATTTCAAAATTATATACAGCCGTTGCAGTAATGCAACTATGGGATGAAGGTTTGTTTGAGTTAGAAGATCCAGTATACTGGTATATCCCCGAATTTGCGATTCATGATAAACGAAGTGTCACTATTCAACAATTATTAACACATACATCTGGATTTGCAGCAAGTCCGAGTAAACGCCTGTATGAAATCGATGGTAACCGGGCGGACAGGCTTGATTTAGTATTAAGAGAATCTTTACATCAGTTACCTGACACAGAATATATTTATAGTGATGTTAATTATATTACGTTAGGCATATTAATTGAACGGCTTAGTGGTGATCGTCAGGATCAATTTATAGCTAAACATATTACTGAGCCCATGGGTCTGAAGAATACGATGTATAACCCACCAGCTTCTTTAAAACATCGAATTGCCGCTACCGAATACCAGCCTTGGACAAACCGTGGTTTAGTGTGGGGCAGTGTCCATGATGAAAATGCCTGGGCGTTAGATGGAGTTGCTGGACAAGCTGGTATTTTTACGAATGCTGAAGATTTAGCTGTTTTTGCTCAAATGATATTGAATAACGGAACCCATAAAGAAAAACGGATTCTCTCAGAAGAAGCAGTAAATTTAATGAACATGAATTGGAATAAGGCATATTCAGGCCAAGATCACGGGTTAGGTTGGGATCTAAATCAGGACTGGTATATGGATAATCTCGCAGAAACGGATACAATGGGACATACTGGTTATACTGGAACATCAATTGTTGTGAGTCCAACGAAACATACAATTGTCATTTTATTAACGAATCGTGTGCATCCAACAAGAAACACAGTATCCACTAATCCAATTCGAAAATTGGTATCAGAAAGGACAGCAGATGCAATTTATTCCTCAAGTGCAGAAAACATGAAAGAATTAGTTGAACGTTTTGTAAACAGAGAAGAATTGGACATGGCTGTTGCTATCCCTATTCAGCGCCACTTAACAGTGATTCATCATTATGAAGATAAGCATAAGCGAGAAAAAGTATTGAAGCACTTAAATGGATATGTTCAGTTAATAAAGATTTTAGAGAAAAATGGAAAGATGAGTAAAAATGTCTATGACGATTTGCAGCGAACTGCTAACTATTTGTATGAAAAGTGGCAGTAAGTAAAAAAGCAGTGAGAAAAGGTCGCTCCTCTTAATCTTCTTTTTTATACTATAGGACATGTAAATTGTAGCGTGAAGTTAATACATTTGTAGTGAAAATTTTAATAATTCATACGTGTAAGTACAATTGGGTAAGTGGACTTAAAAGATCGGCGGAAACCAAGTATCAATGAGGAGGAGTTTCTATTGAAAAAAATAATGCTTACTGTTATCAGTTGTTTCATTTTGCTCGGGTCTCTAACGATTGTAGTTGCAGATAGATTGGAAACGAAAAGTATAAGTGAGGAACCACTTAAATTAGGGATAGAAGTTTTACTTGAACAGAAGAAAGATGTAATTAAAGGCAGACGGGTTGGCTTAATTACCAATCCCACCGGGATAGATCAGGATTTAAATAGTATTGTAGACATTCTTTATCATGATCCGGATGTAGAGCTAACAGCATTGTATGGACCAGAGCATGGTGTAAGAGGAGATGCTCAGGCAGGAGATTACGTGGAATATTATATCGATGAATATACTGGATTACCAGTTTACAGTTTATACGGGGAAACAAGAAAGCCAACGCCTGAGATGTTAGAAAATATAGATGTTTTATTATTTGACATTCAAGATGTCGGAGTAAGATTCTATACGTATATCTATACGATGGCTTTGGCGATGGAGGCTGCACAGGAAAATGGGATTGAATTTATTGTCCTGGATCGACCCAATCCACTTGGAGGAAACTACGTGGAAGGGCCAGTTCTTGATCCGGATTTTGCCTCCTTTGTTGGGAACTATCCTATTCCTTTAAGACATGGAATGACCGTTGGGGAGTTAGCAATGTTATTTAATGAAGAATTTGAGATTGGAGCAGATTTGACAGTAGTTCAGATGGATAACTGGAAGCGGGGCATGTACTACATCGATACCGAACTCGAATTTGTAATGCCATCACCAAATATGCCTACTTTCGATACTGCGCTTGTTTATCCAGGTGCAGCATTAATAGAAGGAACGAATGTATCTGAAGGAAGAGGAACAACAAGGCCTTTTGAATTAATTGGTGCTCCTTTCGTTAACAGTGTGGAATTTTCCCAGGCACTCAACGGTTTACGGTTGGATGGGGTTACATTTCGGGCAGCGTCTTTTACCCCAACTTTTTCTAAGCATAGCGGTACTTTAAGTCACGGTGCACAAATCCATGTTATGGATATAAAAGCTTATGATCCAGTTGTTACAGGACTCCATATTGTCAAAACATTACATGATATGTATCCGGAGGAATTTCAATTTCGGGCTGAGAACAGTGCAGGTGTGTCATTTTTTGATTACTTAATTGGAAACAGATGGATTCGGAAAGCAATTGAAAATGGAGAAACAGTAGAAGCAATGGTAAAAGAATGGCAAGAGGAACTGCAAATATTTAAAGAAGTACGCAGAGATTATCTCATCTATACCATTCATACTTATGATTTAAAGAAATCTATTGAGAGATATGTTGATGTAAAAGATTTGGAAAAAAATGCAGCCAAAAAACTTAAGATGCACCTAACTGTAGTGGAACGCTTTGAAGCTAGAAAGGACACTGCAAAAGTAGTGAAGCATATGAAAAGTTTTCTAATTCTTTTGAATAAACAAAAGGAAGCAGGACAAATAAACGAAACAGCATATGATGCTCTTTCAAGTGATGCTAACGATTTGCTTTATCAATGGAACTAATTTTTATCCCGATGTAACTGGCAGTAAGACCTTCACTTCGATGCTATGAGGGGAACCTAGAGAAAAAGTGGGGGATCCAATTGCAAGTCAAATGATAGATTCTGTTCATTTATCAATCAGTGGGGGATAAATGAAAACCCTTCCTGATTGAATAAAAGAAGGGAGGGTTCTCCAATGAAAAAGTTTTGTCTATTTATCTGTCTGTTAATCTTCTTTACGATACATGCAGTTTTTATAAACACAAATTCAGTTGTGCTCGCCGAGGCTGTTACGTCAGATCCAGTAACAGTTAAAATAGCCACATATAATATAGCTGCCGGGCGTGGAGTAGATGGCTTTTATAATATCAGTCGAATTGCAAATGCCATTGAAAAAACAGGAGCAGATATTATTGGCCTTCAGGAGGTAGATGTACATTGGGGGGACAGAAGTAGAAAAGATCATATGATAGAAAAGCTTGCAAACCGCTTGAATATGGAATACTATTTTGCACCTATCTATGATCTTGATCCCTTAAATGAAAACGAACCACGTCGTCAGTTTGGCGTAGCAGTGCTAAGTAAATATCCAATTACTGCTGCTGTAAATAGAGAGATTACAAGATTATCAACGCAAAATCCAAATCCTTTTCCTCGGTTGACTCCCGGTTTTCTTGAAGCAGAGATAAATGTAGAGGATGCAGAGCTTGCATTTTACGTTACACATTTGGATTATCGCAGTGATCCAACCATTCGTGAAATGCAGGTAGAAGATATGAAAGAAATAATGAAAAAGAAAACGTATTCTATTTTAGTTGGTGATCTGAATGCTACACCAAACGCTTTGGAATTGAAACCACTGCAAAAAACGTACACAGATGTTTGGATGACAAGCGGAAGTGGACAAGGTTACACATATCCAACGACAAGTCCAGACCGAAGAATCGATTATATACTTACTTCACCAAGAATAAAAGTGAATAAGGCAACTACTCTCGAAAGTACCGCATCGGATCATTTGCCGGTAGTCGCTAATATTACACTAATTCCTGGTAATCATTCATATAACTTGAAAGGAATGGCTTGTTTACCAATTGTATGAACAGGGGGAAATTCGTAAACTTACTTTAATAAACAGACATCTTCAAGTACTTTCCTATTATGAACAAAACAATCTAACCGGTAAACTAGTAAAGCATTTATATGGATTAAAAGAACTATTGAATTTGCAAAAAGAAAGCGGAGAAATAACGAAAAAAGCATGGGAAGAATTACAACGTGATATCGATTACTTTATGAAAAAATATAGAGAATAAACGTACACTGTAGTTTGTATTAATAAATATGTTTAACAAATTGGACAAAAGCTGTGGTTGCTTGCCATACCTAATTATAAGCATTTCCCTAGCTAAACCATAAGTTATCATCTTGTGCTTCATTTTTATTATTAAGGAGAAAAGCGCTTTTTGAATGAAGTATTTTATTTTACCTCGTCAGAAGTTCTCTAGTTTGCAGTTCCTAACCGAGCGCTTTTAGCTTTTGTTATGTGAATAGAAAAACTATTAGAAAAACGATATCATCACCTTATGCAAACTATTTTAAAAGCATTCGTACAGAACTTTCACAAAAGACTAACGAGCTGAGCTGCTTGAACAGTAGCTCAGCTTTGTTCATCATCTATTTGAATCCCCATGCTTTTAGCTGTCCCAGCTATGATTTTCATAGCACTTTCTATATGGGTTGTATTCAAGTCGGGTAATTTCATTTCTGCAATTTTTTTTAATTGAGCTTGTGAAATCACTCCAACCTGTTGGTGACCAGTCTTATTAGCACCTTTAGAGATATTAGCGTACTTTTTTAACAAATAGGAAGCTGGCGGTGTTTTTAAGTGGATAGAAAATGTGCGATCTTCATAGACTGTTATTTCAGCAGGAATGATTTCACCAGTTTTTCCTTTGGTTCGTTCATTATATGTTTTACAAAACTGCAAAAGGTTAATTCCAGATGGAGCCAAATCTTTTCCAACCTTTGCCGGATTCGCTTGATTTGCTTCCAGTTCAAGTTTAATCATCTTAGTTATCTTCTTCTTCATGTGTATTCTCCTTTCAGTAAGTACCTAAAAAGGAGTATAAGGTCTGTCGTAACGTGAGAGTCAATACAAAAATGGCATCTATTTAAAAAAGTGCAGACGAAACCTGAATTTTTTCATTTATAGGATAAGCAAGTATCAAACTTTAACATAGAATTTGGCCAAACCAAAGAAAATGAGTATTCTGTAAATTAATTGGTCTTACACGTTTTGGTGGACCTGGTACCAATAAAGTTTCCTTACGCATGAAATGAAAAGAAGCATTTATTAATGTTATATTCTAATAAATATGTTAACTTGTTCAATTAGATAATTCTTTAAAAGGTGGGAAGATATTTTATGGTACATGTATATGGTCAAGTTGTTGATAAACAAACGAGATGTGTTCATTATCATTCAATAAAAGATATTATTGCAATTAAATGTAAATGCTGCTTGAAATATTATCCTTGCTATCAATGCCATCAAATAGGGGAGAATCATGAAATAGAGGTTTGGTCAAAGGATGAATTTAACCAAAAGGCAATCTTGTGTGGAGTATGTCAAACTGAATTTACAATTGAACAATATTTGCAATTGACTACGTGTAGATGTTGCAGCTCTGAATTTAATGAAGGATGTATGCTGCATTACCACCTATATTTTGCGTAAAGAGGATCACCAATTTTTTAGTGTTAACCAATGCTACTTTTGAAATGGGTCCCCCTTTAAGCTAAAGACATAAAAACTGACTAGCGGACAATGCTTGTTTACTAGTCAGTTAGTTTCTTGCAAATAACATGTAAATCTTTTTTTGAAAGTAGCTTCGTTATTGGCTTAAGCCTTCCAATTGCAGTAAACTTCGGCTCTCTTTCCTACCTTTTTACGATAAGTCATCGGTTTCTACTATCGCTGTGTTGTACGTTATTAAAGGCACTTTTTTATTAAGTTAAAATTGCCCATTATACCAGCTGAAATAACCTAGTTTCATAGATATTGTCACTATAATTCCTAATAGTAGAAGCATGCTTATTAAAAATAACCAATCCACCCAACTAACCGTAAATTGTCGGTAAAAGGTACGGTTCTTTTCTCCGCTAAATCCTTTCGATTCCATGGCAATTGCTGTACGTTCTGCTTTCAGGATCGCACCCGCAAGTAAAGGAATAGCATAGCGTTTGTATTGCTGAATCGTATTTCTTATACCAGAGCCGCGATCAGCTCCTCTTACTCGATGAGCAGCCCGGATTTGCCAAAGCTCTTCTTTCATTAGCGGTAAAAAGCGAAACCCTGCTAAAATGCCATATGCCAGCTTTGGCGGCAGCTTACATTGCTGCATCAGGCTGAGAATAAAATGAACCATATTTGTAGTAAAGATAAACATAAATGATAAGGCTGCAAAAGCTAACATACGTAAGGTTAGGGATAAAGCAACCGTAACATTTTCTTTTGGTAATTCCCAAAACAAAAACGTTGTCGTAATTTCAGGATTACTTGCCTCATTAGAAAAAGCGAGCGTTGTCCAGAGCATCCCCACAGATAACAGACAGACAACTAAGAAATAAATGATATACAGTCTCCAAGCTACTTTTCCAAATAAAAAGGTAATTAGTATAGTTAATAAACAATAGACGAGTGGCGTAAATGGATCAAAGAAAAATGTTAATAGACAGACTGTAATAATAACCGTTATCGCCTTTATGCTAGGATTGATGTCATTTAATAACGTACGCATTATCCTGTTCCTCCATCTGCTGTTTTAGTTTTATACGAGTAGGATAATCTAAATGCCAGTTCTCCAGGTGTGGCATGTCCCATAGCTGATCTGGCGTTTTATCAGCTACTATTTTTCCATTTGCCAGTACGATTACGCGATCTGCATATTGATCAACTAATTCCATATCATGTGTAATCATCATAATGGTTGTACCTGCTTGATGTCGTTCGCGTAATAGTTGCATTAATTGATGTAAAGATGCAGTATCTTGACCAAACGTAGGCTCATCCAAAAACAAAATATGTTGTTCATCGACAATCATGGTAGCAACACTAAGGCGACGCTTTTGTCCTTGGCTCAATGAATAGGGATGATAATTTTCCAGACCATTTAACTGGCAACTCGTTACTATTTCATGAACCCTTTCTTTAATTTTAGATTCTGAAAATGAGCGTAACCGTAATGTATAGGCAATTTCATCATAAACATTATCCGTAATAAATTGATGCTCTGGATTTTGAAACACATATCCAATTTGCTGCCGTAAAGTAGACTCTTTCCAAGTTTCAAGCAAACGTCCGTTTAAATGAATTTTTCCAGATGTAGGACGATCTATACCAGCCAGTAAACGAAGTAAGGAGGTTTTTCCACTGCCATTAGCACCGGTGATAGCAACAAAAGATGGATGAAATAGTTGAAACGTAATATTGTGCAAAATTTCTTGTTTGTTTTTGCTTAAATATAGATTAGAACTGGCCAGAATTATTTTTTCGTTTGGTACGTCGAGGAACATTTTTCTTTCTAAATAGTAACGATCTAAATAAGATACGTTTGCTAAAAAATCCTCATTCGTTAGTGGCAGCCTTGTATAGGTTGCTTGCTGATGACTAGCAGCCTCTAGTACAAGCTCGGTTACAGGCGGAAGTGAAATTCCTTGGCTTTGAATTTGTTGCTGCTTGTGTTTCATTGCTTCCATTAGCGAACCATCATACATACATCGACCATCTTTTGAAAGAATATAAGCTCGTTCAATAAAGGCTACCCAACCTTCCAACTGATGTTCGATAACCATTAAACTGATATTTTTTTCCTGTTGAATATGTTTCATTGTTTTAATAAAATCTTGTTTTGCTAATGGATCCAAATTCGCAGTAGGCTCATCTAGGATTAAAAAGTCAGGTTGAAGAGCTAGTACACAAGCTAAGGCAACTTTTTGTTTTTGCCCACCGGAAAGCGAGTGAATCGCAGCTTTTCTGTATCGCGACAAATTTACAAGTTGTAATACTTCCGTTATTTTCTGTTCCATTTCTACTTGTGGTGTATGAATATTTTCGAGCCCGAAGGCAATTTCATCTTCGACTGTAAGCATACAAAATTGACTCTCTGGATCTTGGAATACGACCCCAACCTGTTTACTAATTTCTCCGGGAGGTGTGTCATTCACCGATTGACCTGAAACTTGCACACTTCCTTCCATTTTTCCATCTAATTCGCGGGGATAGATGCCGTTTAAACAAAAAGTTAATGTACTTTTTCCAGAGCCGCTGGGTCCCAGTAAGAGCATTGTTTCACCTTGATTTAATTGAAAGCTGATCTTGTCGAGAACTGGATTTTCTACTCTATCAAACCAAAGAGAAAGTTGGTTGACTTGAATCATGAAACGGACCTCTCTTTACGCATATGTTTACCAAGGGCAAAGCTCGAGAGCACCCCTGTTTTAGCTAAAGAATCACTAATTGCTTTCCCAAGTATTCCAGAAATAATCGCTCCACTAATCATTCTTATTACGAGCATGCTCATAATATAGGGGGTGCTTAAGGCGACATAACCGCTGCGGAAATATCCCCAGATGAAACTGAAGATAGCAGCGCCGACTCCTGCAAGCATTAATACCCATAGTGAATATCGCCTATATCGTGTAACTGCAAAGGCTGCTTCTGCCCCCAATCCTTGGATCATGCCTGTAACGATAATGATCGGTCCCATCGCATTACCTAACATCATTTCAACAGTAGCGGCAATGGTTTCGGAGAGAAATGCTGCCCCTGGTTTACGCAGGATATAAGCTGCAATAATGGAGACGATAAACCATATTCCAAAAATAAGATCATAACCAATTGGTCCCATGAAGGTTACGAGTAGCTTTCCTACAGGAAGGAAAGCTAAATAAACAATCCCAAATACAACAGATAAAACAGCCATGACAATAATTTCTTTTAAGCGCCAGCGGTTCAAATTAGTTCACATCCTTTTTAGAAGGGCTATTAGCTGAGATCGTGACAGTCATCACCGTATGAGATGAACCGCACTTTTCCATGTTAGTAAATACTTGCTCCAGTCCTTCAAATACATCTTTTCCTTCTCCGTCAATACGTGTAGCATAGTGAATGGATGATACGTCGATAGCCTTCTGTTTCATCACGTTAATTTGCTGATAAATCATATCCATATAATTTCCACCACCTAATGGATAAAGAGAAAATTTCCCTGCTACTTCCTGCTGAATTTCGTTACTTCGCTGCCTATTTAATCGATGATCATCTTCTGCTAAGAAAACATCACCATCGGAATCACCAGGACAGCCTAATGAATAAGTACCACTAAATACGACATGATGATTCGTACTTGCCGTGTGCAAAAACAGTGCTTTTGTTACATCAAATACATGTGAAATCCTCCCTCTAACACAGGTTCCTACATCCGTTGTTTTCATCCAAACTTTTGATGAATCTATTTCTTGTAGTGCACTGGTGATGACATCGACAAATTGGTCTGTCATTGGGTAAATAGCAAAATCACATCCTGCAATTCTGCTTTGATGGCAAGTTGTTGGTTGATTACTCATTGTTTTTTCCTCCTTGTTTTAAAAAATGCATATAAAAAGACTGCACTCGCCAGGAATGCAGTCTTTGCTCTATTAAGCAGAAAAGTTTCTGTTAATTTATATGTTCGTCGACTGCACTTCCCCACGCTAGTATTATCCAGATCGGGTTATAAGGGTCAGAGTATCTCTTCTCAGCCATATACATAGCTCCCCTAGTGCCAACTAAATACTATATGCAGTTTTTGGTGTTGTAGATTCCTCACATGTCGAGTCAGTCTAATAAATAAACGTGAGGAATAACGGCGTCTAAATGCCTAATTTGTTCAAAGGGCTTTAGGTTATACCATTAAGGTACTAACATTCAGGGAGAAAAGCATTCCCGGAATGAAGTTTCACTTTATTCTATATATTAGAATAGAGGAATAATGCTAAATTGTAAATAAAAAGAATAGTATAGTAAGAAATAGGTGAAAATTCAATCCAGATTTCTTTTTATCCCGCATGTAAGGTGCCGTAAGCCTCCCACTTCAAGATGTGAGTTAATATAACAGGTTCTAAGTGTGAGAAAACGGCACCTAAATGCCCGATTCGTTCAACTAACCATGAGTGGGTGATGAAAGTAAAACCCCCACTCATGGAAGTTTCACTTTATCCCGCATGTAAGGTGCCGTAAGCCTCCCACTTCAAGATGTGAGTTAATATAACAGGTTCTAAGTGTGAGAAAACGGCACCAAAATGTCCGATTCAGTTCATTCTAACAATCAGTGGGTGATGAAGAAAACCTTGACTCATGGAAGTTTCACTTTATCCCGCATGTAAGGTGCCGTAAGCCTCCCACTTCAAGATGTGAGTTAATATAACAGGTTCTAAGTGTGAGAGAACGGCACCTAAATGCCCGATTCGTTCAACTAACCATGAGTGGGTGATAAAGAAAACCCTGACTCATGGAAGTTTCACTTTATCCCGCATGTAAGGTGCCGTAAGCCTCCCACTTCAAGATGTGAGTTAATATAACAGGTTCTAAGTGTGAGAAAACGGCACCTAAATGCCCGATTCAGTTCATTCTAACAATCAGTGGGGGATAAAAAAAGCTCCACTGATTGAAGATTCACTTTATATTATCAGGTTAAGAAAAATATGAAATATAGTAGCGACATGGTAAAAAGTTTTGGTTTTAAGTAAGGAGTTCAACTGGCAGATTGCCGTGTAAAAGGTTGGGCTGAATATTATATCAGGGGGAACTTGTGTGTATGATTATATTGTAATTGGTGGAGGGATTGTTGGTTTAGCAACAGCGTGGCAATTAAAGAAACAGGCTAAAGCTGCAAACATTGCTGTTTTGGAAAAGGAAGCAGACTGGGCATTACATCAAACAGGAAGAAATAGCGGTGTTTTGCATAGTGGTGTTTACTATCAGCCAGGAAGTTTAAAGGCGAAATTAGCCATAAAAGGTCGCAATTCCATGATACAGTTTTGTCAGCAATATGATGTGCCTTATGAAGTATGTGGCAAAGTAATTGTTGCAACAAATGAACAGGAATTTCCTGCAATGGAAAAATTATATCAACGCGGCAGAAAAAATGGGTTAACGATTATGAAATTACATCAAGAACAAGTGAAAGAGCACGAGCCTCATGTCCGCTCGGTAGGGGGGCTATATATACCGAGTACAGGCATTGTGAATTATCAAGAAGTAGCCAACAGATTAGTAGAATTACTAAGGCAGAAAGGAGTTGACTTCGTATTAAATACAGAAGTAATGCGTGTTCATGAACAGATGGAACAAGTAATAATAGAAACGAATCACCAGACCTATACTGCTAAAAATATGATTAATTGTGCTGGACTTTATAGTGATGAGTTAGTAAAGCAATCAGGAATTATTACCGATGTCAAAATCATTCCCTTTCGCGGTGAATATTTTACATTAAAGGAAAGTAAGCGTTATCTAGTAAAGAATTTAATTTATCCTGTACCAAATCCTAAGTATCCCTTTCTTGGCATTCACTTAACAAGAATGATTAACGGAGAAGTTCATGCTGGTCCTAATGCTGTAGTAAGTTTAAAGAAAGAAGGGTATCAAAAAAGAGATATTGACATAAAAGAAGCGTTTGCTACGTTAAGTTTTCCAGGGTTTTGGAGGTTAGCAAAAGATAATATATCAGTTGGGATGATGGAGGTGTCACGTTCGATTTATAAAGGGTTATTTGTAAGAAGTTTGCAGCGTTTAGTTCCTGACATACAAGCAAATGATATAGTGAAAGCGGATGCAGGTGTGCGAGCACAAGCAATGCTAAAGGATGGACAATTACTAGATGATTTTTTTATGATATCCGGTAAACGGATGACTCATGTTTGTAATGCGCCTTCACCTGCTGCTACTGCAGCGTTGGAAATTGGTAAAATAATTGCTAAAAATAAATGTTTAAAATAAAGAGTATGACTAGCTACCATTCTACATTGTAGCGAACACTTTTATATGAAGGAGGAAAAGGGAGAATTGCCCTTTAATACAACTTGGCAGGGTGCCCAATAAACGCTACCAGCTTGTATCAGTAATATTGAAAAATAAGAAACAACATGTCTAATATGTTCACAATATTCATAACTATAATTGTAAACGCTAACATTGAATAAAAAATAATGGGGGGATATATGGATGAAAAAGTATCTTTTTCTTATGTATATGATGATAGTAGGTATTTTTTTGGTTGCTTGTGGTGGTAATGCTAGCGAGCAGGCGGAGGGATCAAAGGATACAGAGGGAAAAGCACAAGCGATCGTTTTTGGAACTGGTGGTACTTCTGGAACTTATTATCCGATAGGCGGTGCATTGAAACCAATATTTGAAAAAAGTGACTATGTAAATAATGTTACAGTAGAATCTACCGGCGCTTCCATTGCTAATATTCAAAATATTCAAGATGGATTAAATCAAATGAGCATTATTATGAGTGATGTAGGGTATGATGCGCTAGAAGGAATTGGTCAATTTGAAGGGAATCCGGTTGAAATTCAAGCAATGGCAGGAATGTATCAAAATGTTGTACAGATTGTAGCTTTAGCAGATAGCGACATTAAAACGATTGAAGATCTGGAAGGAAAACGTGTTGGTGTAGGGAAAGTTGGATCTGGTGTCGAACAAAGTACGCAAAAAGTTCTAGAAGTGCTTGGCTTAACATACGATGATTTATCTAAAGTTACTCATACAGGCTATGCAGATAGTGTTCAAGAAATGAAAAATGGAAATCTGGATGCGGCTTTTTTCACTTCAGGTGTTCCAAATAGTAATATTACTGATTTAATGCAGCAAAATGATATTGTATTTGTTGAAATTGAAGGAGATATTGCTAATAAGTTAATGGAAAAATATCCATTTTACAAAGCGTTTACGATTCCTGCTAATGATGAAGCGATGTACAATTTGCCGGAAGAGGTAAACACAGTTGGTATCCAAAATTTAATTACGGTGTCGCCGGCATTAAGTAAGGACCTCGTATACGATTTAACGAAGCGTTATTACGATTATTTAGGAAGTGAGGAAGTTTCGATTCGTGCCTTAAAACAGCTGGAACGAGAAGAATTGGCTAATGAATTGATTGTTCCACTACATCCAGGTGCCGAAAAATTTTATAAAGAACAAGGATTACTAGACTAACTGATCAAAAATGATGTCATTTCAGCCGTTTCGTAAAATAGTAATGACATTTATTTTGATTCTAATCTTAACAGGAATATTTTTCCTTCCAGTACGGGCATTAGTAATTTCACAAGGGGATTCTGCCATTTATACATTTCTAGTAGCAGAAAAGCGTTTTTCCTTGAAATGGATCCATTCTGTAGAAAAGGAGGTATGGGTGGAAAACTTCCGTATCGAAGGTCAACATATTTTCTTGGAATCTACACACTTCAAAACGTTTGGCGCAGGTACCCCTTCTACATCTGAACAACCGATAAAGTTAAAAAACGGTTGGTTACATCTTGATGTAAATCGAAACATCGGCGCTAGTTTAATTGTTAGAGCTACGATGAACAATAATTACCAGCTGATTATCAAGGGGGAAAAATATCCGCTTGTAGAAAGTAATATTTCATATCGGATTGAGGAGAAAACGACAACGATGATTAAGGTAGTATTTTCAGCTGTAAAGCGTCTCTTCTATTGATCTAAATAATGATAGCCTTACTTTTTAAGTGAAAATAGACGAAAGTTTGCAGGCACGTCTTAACTGAGCGCTTTTAGCTATTGTTCCACTATAGGAAAGAATACAACTTTAGGCTTTATCCCCCATGTAAGGTGCCGTAAGATTCCCACTTCAAGACCTGAATTGATACAAAGGGTCAAAGTGGGAGAAAACGGCACCTAAATGCCCGATTGGTTCAACTAACATTCCGTGTAAAAAGCATTCCACGGAATGAAGTTTCACTTTATCGTATAGGAAAAACGATCGCTTTCGCCATAAAGACTTGGCGACAAGCCAAGTTTTTCTAATATCTTGACTACCTTTGTCTATACGTCTTTTTTCCAAAACGACGATATCTTTTTCGTTTTGCATACAAATTATACGGAAAAAGGTGAGGTGAAATAGTGAATAAACAGAAACAGTTACAGGAATATGAAAGAGAAAGTAATTTGCGGGTTAACTTACCAAAAGCGATTCAATTATTTATTTCCATTTTGGCAGTAGTTCTAGCGTTATTTCATCTATATACATCCTATGCTGGCTCGCTCGTGGATATCAAACAGCGAAGTATTCATTTATATACATTGATGATGCTTGCTTTTTTACTGTACCCGATGCTAAAAAAGGGAGCAAAGCAAAAAATACCGATTTACGATTATGTACTAGTATTGCTTTCGTTTTGTTTAGGTAGCTATATGATAGTATCAGCAACAAGAATCATTGAATCAGGTGGACAAATAAATAATGTAGATATTTATGTGGGAATCGTTGTCCTTTTCGTATTATTTGAAATTACGAGAAGGGTAACGGGATGGGGATTAACGATGTTGGCTTTTGGTTTTCTGGTATATGGGTTTTATGTAAAATTATCTATCTACCCTGAATTAACAGGAGCGATTATATTAAATGCTTCTAAAGGTATTATTACTCATCTCGTCTATATTACAGAAGGGATATTAGGTACAGCCATTGGTGTATCAGCAAGTTATATTATTTTATTTATTTTATTTGGAGCATTTTTAAGCAAATCGGGAATGGGAAAACTATTTAATGATATTGCGATGGCAGTCGCTGGTCACACAAAGGGAGGACCTGCAAAAGTCGCTGTATTAGCCAGTGGCTTTCTTGGATCGATTAATGGTTCTGCAATTGCGAATGTTGTAACCACAGGAGCTTTCACCATTCCCTTAATGAAGAAGGTAGGTTATCATAAAAATTTTGCCGGGGCTGTTGAATCAGCTGCGAGTGTTGGTGGACAAATTCTCCCGCCAATAATGGGAGCAGCAGCTTTTATTATGGCTGAAAACCTTGGTATAGCTTATACAACAGTTATTTTAGCTGGAATCATTCCCGCTCTAATGTATTATTTTGGTATTCTTTTACAAGTGCATATTCGTGCGTCGAAACTTGGACTAAAGGGACTGGATAAACGTGAACTACCTACGCTTAAGGAAGTGCTGATGGAACGAGGGCATTTATTGATCCCAATGGTAATTCTGCTATATTTATTATTTAGTGGGAAAACTCCCTTTTATGCAGCTTTTTGGTCGATTATCTCTACGATTCTCATTACAGGAACAGGAAGAATGTTAATTACGAGCTTTGTAATCTCGCTTTTCCTATGGTTTGAACCTCAAGTAAAAGCATTGATGGCTGGTAGCGGTATGCTAGGACTAAGAGACAACTGGATTGAAATCGGTCTGATTATTATGATCCCGATCTCGATTAATCTGATCCGGAAACAAATGAACGTAAAGGCAGAGGAAATGGGTGTAAAGGATGTCATGGAGGCATTAGAGAGCGGTGTTACAACAACAATTCCGGTTGCAGTTGCCTGTGGGGCTGTTGGTATTATTGTAGGGGTTACTTCACTGACTGGGGTTGCTCTTGAAATAGCTAATTCGATTGTGGGTATTGGTGAACTAATTCAACATCCGCTTGTTCAATTATTAATAACATTGGCGTTAACCATGCTAGCCTCCATTATATTAGGTATGGGTTTGCCAAGTATACCAACCTATATTATTACAAGTACGATGGCTGCACCAATTCTATTACAGCTTCCCTATTTCCGAGAATTAACCGGTTCAGGTGAAACAGCTGTATTTGTGGCACATATGTTTGTTTTTTATTTTGGTATCTTCGCTAATATTACACCGCCAGTAGCATTGGCGGCATTTGCCGGTGCAGGGATAAGTAATGGTGATCCGATGAAAACAGGATTTCAGGCAATGCGACTGGCTTTGGCAGGATTTATAGTTCCGTTTATGTTTGTTTTTTCTAGGCAAATGTTAATGATCGATGTGACATTTCTAAATATATTGCTCCTTTTACTGACCTCATTAACGGGAGTTTTCCTTTTATCTGTTGCCGCAGAGGGTTTCTTTAAACAATCACTGACCTGGTATATACGGATCATTGTAGCTGTAGGGGCATTATTGCTTATCTACCCAGGTCTATGGACAGACTTGGCAGGGCTAATTGCATTACTCATGTTACTATTTTCTACTAGGTTTATGAGCAATAAAGCAAAAACAGCTTCCAAGCATGCTGGATAAAAAATTTGTCAACCGTGGGTATCCCTTTCCACGGTTGATTGGTTTAAGGTCTTAGCGGGTTTACTATGTAAATTATTCCTTTAAATATTTACCTTGTCATATGGTATAATAATAGAATTAATAGGGACAGGAGGTGAATATAGAATGATTGAATTATTAAACCAGCTATTGAATGATATGACCCCCTTTTATTTATATGTCAGTATATTGCTTACAATGGTATCTGTGTATTCTTTTACAGCTATAAATACAAGAGATATCATGAGCAAAAACTATTTGCATATTAGACAATATCATGATGAACGTTTTCGGTTATTACCAATGCAGGAATTATTTGGAATGTGTCAAGAGGTATTTCAATGGTTTGTTAAAAAGGCGAATCGGTTAGCGGCTCCAGAAGATGATACAGACCATCCATCCTTCTCGTTTATTTATAGGGATTTATTACTACGAGGAGGACAACAATGCAAGGTCATTTTATATTCACTTTTCTTAAGAAGTACGGTTTCATCACGTTAACCTTACTAATTTTTCTAACGGGTTGCCAAGCTGAGGGGATAGTCGGCTTCAATAATCCGTTTCCACAGTTAATTAAATATGTAGCTACATTATTTGGGGGCGATTATGGCTTATCCATTGTTCTGATTACTGTGTGTATTCGGTTATTGTTAATGCCTTTAGCATTTAAGCAAATAAAAAGTGGCGCCAAAATGAAAGAAAAAATGAAAGAATTAAAGCCGGAAATGGACGCAATTTCGGAAAAATATAAAAATAAAAAAGATGCTACTGCTAAGATGGACATGCAGCAGGAAATGATGCAGTTATATCAAAAGCATCAGTTTAATCCAATGACTTCAATGGGTTGTTTACCAATGTTGATTCAAATGCCAATCATTATCGCATTTTATTATGCAATTCGTAATTCACCAGAGCTAGCAACTCATTCTTTCTTATGGTTTAATCTTGGTGAAGTAGATATGATACTGCCATTTGTGGCAGCGGCTGTTTATTTTGCACAATCGCGTGTGTCCTTAATAGGGGTCGATGAAAAGCAAAAAAAACAACTAGCGATAATGGGGATGATATCTCCCATTATGATTGGATTTGTTTCCTTTAGTGCACCTGCTGCACTTCCATTATATTGGGCAGTTAGTGGTTTTATACTTGTCTTGCAAACATTGCTTGCAAAGAAGCTTTATTATACGAAACAACTCACATAATCCTAGTTACTTAAGGTCGTGTTCAAAAGAGAATAAATACACGGATAAGAAAAAGACATCCGAAGAGAGATTGGACTGATGTGATGTTGAGTAGATATAATGAGCATGTATATCAATATCAAAAGAGGTTCTTAGCTATAAAAAACTAAGGACAGCTGATAGAATTATGCCGTGGCCTTAGTGCCGCGGCTTTTTTAGCATCTAGGGACTATACTTTCCATGGTGGATATCTTTTTATGATAGTAGTTTTTGTTCTTACTAGAAACCTATATCCATTTATCCGTCTTGTCTATATGGTATTGCTGAAGTAATGAGATGTTGAGTTTGAAGATATACTTTAATATGATTGTTGATTAAATCATGATGATGATGTTTACGTTAAGGAGGTTTTTTATGTCTGGAAGAAGTAATGAGGAGCTTAAGGATGTTACATTATTAGGCAATCAGCATACAAATTATACCTTTGACTATACGCCTGAAGTGTTAGAAGTATTTGATAATAAACATCCAAATAGAGATTATTTTGTCAAATTTAACTGTCCGGAATTTACAACACTGTGTCCTAAAACAATGCAGCCTGATTTTGGTACCGTCTATATCAGTTATATTCCTGATAAAAAAATGGTTGAGAGTAAATCACTAAAACTTTATTTGTTTAGCTTCCGCAATCATGGAGACTTTCATGAAGATAGCATTAATATCATTATGAATGATCTGATTCATGTGATGGATCCGCGCTATATTGAGGTTTGGGGGAAATTTACGCCACGTGGAGGTATTTCAATCGACCCCTATTGTAATTATGGGAAATCGGGAACAAAATTTGAACAAATGGCAGAATATCGAATGATGAATCATGATATGTATCCTGAGAAAATTGATAATCGCTAGTTTTTAAATTAGAGGATAGTTATAGGTATCTCTCCTTAAAGGAAGAGGATTAACATGTTTGACTATTTTAATGCACTATTTGTTGGGGACTTTTGCTGTTATCCAATATCTTAGCCGTAAAGTTATTTCCGATTGGTCCATTTATTCTACCAGGGACAACGGTCGTCTATGTGATGCCTGTTAACCGATTTGATTGGAGAAGTATATGGTAACAGGCTGCTAGAAAAACAGTCCAAGCAGGGTTTATTACTCAGTTAATTGGATGGTCTTTATTTTTATTACGATTCAATTACTTGCTTACAAGTGTTTAAACAGATTTGAGCAAATTTTAGGCAGGAGCTTTCGGGTACTAGTTGCCAGCACTTAATATCTTATTTGGCTAGCTAGTATTTAGATGTAATATTTTTCATCGATTATGGGCAAGGCATGGAGAGAAGGAGCTGCGGCTAAGAAACAATATCTCGACGATGACGAGCCAATTTATAAATACAATTCTATTTATAATTATCGCGTTTACGGGAATGGTTCCATTGATGCGCTAGTCGGTTTAATTTTAACCCAATATGTATTTAAGCTAATTATCGCTCTAGTTGTTACGCCATTTGTTACTTGCTTGTGAAATGGCAAGAACAAAAGAAAATAAAAAAAATTAGAGTTGCAGGCTGATTGAATTTTCGATAAAATTAGATTATCAGTATAAATTAACTGCCAAATCTAATCGACTTTACTGATGAAGTGAAGCGGAACATTAGATGGAAACCAGTTATATGGATAGAATACCTTTGGTAAAATCTGTCTTTATGACTGGTTTTATTATTTTAATGGGAGGAATGAGTATGAGCGATTTATTCGAATTGGACAAAAAGCATTTTATTCATCCTACTTCATCGATTAAGCAGCAACAGGAAAAGGGGGCAAAGGTGATTATCGAGGAAGGGGAGGGCATTTATTTAAAAGATACAACTGGCAAATGGTATATAGATGCTATTTCTTCTTTATGGAATGTTAACATTGGATATGGCAGGGAAGAATTAGCAGAAGCAGCAGCTAAGCAAATGAAGCAATTAGCGTTTAGTTCAGCATTTTCCACCTTTAGCCATGAACCGGCAATTCGGCTGGCCGCAAAAATTGCTTCCCTTGCACCAAAAGGTCTAAATGCTGTATTTTTTACATCAGGAGGCTCGGAATCTAATGATTCTGCCGTAAAACTCATTCGTCATTATTGGAAAATTCAAAGCAAACCAGAACGACGAAAAATTATTTCGCTTAAGCGCGGTTATCATGGAGTTGCTGCTGCCTCAACAAGTGTAACGGGTATACCGGAATTTTGGAACATGGCTGGTCATATGATGACTGATTTTCTCCATGTAGATACGCATTATGAAAGTACTACCGATCAGGCGGTTCATGCTTTACAACAAGCAATTGAAGAGACAGGTCCTGAAACGGTAGCGGCGTTTTTTGCAGAACCGGTGCAAGGTGCTGGTGGAGTGTTAATTCCTCCAAAAGATTATTTCCAAAAAGTAAGGGCGCTTTGTGATCAATATGGGATATTATTTGTAGCAGATGAAGTCATAACCGGTTTTGGCAGAACAGGAAAAATGTTTGCAATGGAAAATTGGGGAGTTATTCCTGATTTAATGACTTTTGCTAAGGGAGTAACAAGTGGTTATTTTCCACTTGGTGGAGTGGTTGTATCCGATGAGATACATGACGTGTTAAAAGAAAAGTCCGGTACCCTTTTCCACGGATTTACGTACAGTGGTCACCCAACCGGTGCAGCTGTTGCTTTGAAAAATATTGAAATCATGGAAAAAGAGCTACTAGTGGAGAATGCGCGACAGATGGGAGATGAGCTTCAGCATCGTTTACAGAAGATAAAAGAGCAGCTTGACATCGTAGGAGAAGTACGATTCATAGGGTTGTTAGGTGCTGTGGAGCTCGTTGAGGATCCTGCTACTAATAAACGATTTGCTGCTGAACAACAAGTAGCTCCTAAGGTGATTGAGGCATTGCATGAACATGGAGTTATTTGTCGGGGTGTCACCTATGAAAACACGGATATAATCTGTATTGCACCTCCGCTTATTATAAATAAACAGCAGGTTAATCAGCTTGTTCAAAGATTATATGACTCTATTTTTATGGTACAACAGCAGTTAGGTATTAAACAATAGAGGATGGTACGTATTAGCTAAATAAATGTTACCGCTTACAATTAGCTAGGAAGTGGAATTAATCCCACTTCCTAGCTTCTTCAAATCAGTTTCAAACATCACCAGTTAGATAAAATTTTTCATTTGGCTAAACATGGAGGACTAGTTAAGAAAAACAGGAGGGGTTCTATGGATGATTCGGATAAATTATTAAAAATTCTTGGTAATAAAGATGTACTTGCGCTTGCCTTTGGGGCAATGATTGGGTGGGGGTGGGTGGTTACTTCTGGTTTATGGATAACAGAAGCCGGATCATTGGGAGCGATCGTGGCTTTTTTAATTGGTGGGATACTTGTTGTTTTTGTAGGTTTAACGTATGCTGAATTAGCTTCAGCAATTCCTCTGGCAGGAGGGGAACTGTCCTATACTTTTAAAGCTATGGGAAGAGTGGCTTCTTTCATTACTACATGGGCAATCATTCTTGGTTATGTTTCAGTAGTTGCATTTGAGGCAGTCGCCTTGCCGACAGTATTTGAATACATTGTACCGAATTATAGTCAAGGTTATTTATATACCATTGCAGATTGGGATGTAACTATAACTTGGGCAGGAGTTGGTATTGTTGGATCTATACTCATTGCTTGGATTAATTATCGAGGTATCAAGCTAACATCCATTATTTCTGTTATCCTAAGTACACTGATTATTGTAGCCGGTTTTATGCTTATTACCGGAAGTACATTCGGTGGAAATTTTGAAAATATGCAGCCTTTGGTTGAGACAGGTATGACTGGTATATTGACTGTTATTATTATGACTCCATTTATGTTTGTTGGATTTGATGTTATACCTCAAGCCGCAGAAGAAATAAATTTACCACAACGGAAAATCGGTCAGCTATTAATTATTTCAGTAATATTAGCTGTGATTTGGTATATTGCCATCATTTTTGGTGTATCAAGAATTCTAAATCCTGAGGAATTAAGTCAATCGAATTTAGTTACAGCGGATGCGATGACAAAAGCATTTGGCAATAGTAAGCTGATGGGGAATGTGTTAGTACTTGGTGGAATAGGTGGGATTTTAACAAGCTGGATCGGGTTTTATGTTGGAGGCAGTCGGGCTATTTATGCGTTAGCTAATGCGGGAATGCTGCCGAAACCCCTTGGCAAATTGCATCCAAAATATAAAACTCCATACAGAGCAATTTTATTAATAGCGCTTCTTTCAACTGCTGCCCCTCTTTTAGGCCGTCCAGCACTTGTTTGGTTAGTGAACGCTGGAGGCTTAGGCCTGGTAGTTGCTTGGTTAATGGTGGGGATTTCTTTTATTCTGTTACGAAAAAAAGATCCCATGATGAATCGCCCTTTTAAATTGCCTGGAGGAACATTATTTGGATGGCTAGCAGTATTTATGTCCTTTGGAGTTGCTACACTATATATGCCCGGCATGCCATCAGCTTTAAAGTGGCCATATGAATGGTTAATTATTGGTATATGGACGGTACTTGGTTTTATTCTTTATCACTATTCCATCGCCAAATATGGCAAACAACATGCAGATGAATATATGAAGAAAGAGCTTGACCGTATTGCATAATCCTATTTTTAGAAAGTTAATAGAAGCAATAACTAACTCAAGTAAATGGATAGGTTGATAGACTTTAAATTCATATTTCTAGAAAATTATAATTTTTAATTGTAGATAATCTTTGATTCGTTCAACTAACATTTCTTGGGAAAAGCATTCCAAGAAATGAAGTTTCACTTTATCCCGTCAGAAGGTATGCGGATTGTACGTACTAAGCAAGCGCTTCTCGTTTTTGTTCCTAACAATAGAATTTAGGTCTTAGTAACCATCATCAAATTATTTTGTTATAATAGTTATATTCTGAATTTATGGACGAATATTTTAGTTACAACAACATAGGAGGTTACTAATATGCGAATTGTAAAGCAGGAATCCTTGCATTTACAAGCCTATTCCATTTTAAAACAAGGAATACTAGAGGGGGAATTTAGACCAGCAGAACGAATTGTGGAATCCAAAGTAGCTAATCGGCTGGGAATAAGCAGAGGACCAATAAGAGAAGCTATTCGAATGCTCATTCAAGATGGATTACTAACTTATAATAATGGGTATGTTAGAGTTTATCAGCCAACTATTCAAGATGTTATCGATGTTTTTCAATGTAGAGAAAGTCTCGAAGCATTAGCAATTAGTCTTGCGATTCATCATATAACAGATGAGGAGAAAGCACAATTAAAGCAAAATTTGCAAGCGACTTACCAAGCTTATCAGCAAGAAAAGACAATAGAATTAGGAAAACTTGATCAAGAATTTCATGATATCATTATTGATGCTTCCCAGAACAAACAATTAGTAGAACTATTAGAAGTAATACGTACGAAAATTCATTATATGCGAATATGTATGGTGAAGGGTGAATTTTATACATCCTTCGTAAGGGAGCATGAACAACTAGCACAGCTACTGGTAAGGGGGAGCAAAGAGGAGGCAATTAATTTAATGAAGAAACATATTAAAAAAGGACTAGATGGTGTACTTACGCATATTAAAAAACCATTTTCCAGATAAGAAAACTTATCTGGAATTTTTTTGGTATACAAAGTGATACTGGGTACTTTACGTTTATCCCGGATGTAAGGAACCGTATTTTTCTCCATTCAAAATGAGCTAATGATGTTGGGAACAAGGAGAAGAACGGTTCCTAAATGCCCGATTCGTTAACTAACATTCAAGGAGAAAAACGCTCCTTGAATGAAGTTTCACTTTATTTAGACAAATTTATACAAAATTAGTTAACAGTAAACTGTTGACTAAATCAAATAATTATTATAATATGCTAAATGTATAAAATTTTTAGAAATATGGAACTAGGCAAAATGTAAGCGTATCCAAAAAGGGGCTGGGGGAGGATGATGTCACATGAAAGCAGGAGTACAAATAGGAGAATCGAAGACAATGACGGTAGAAGTAACAAAGGAGATGATTGCTCAATTTGCTGGAGAAGTTGTTCACCCTGTATATTCTACTGCTTCCATGGTTTATCACATGGAATGGGTATCCAGGCAGTTATTGATTCCTTACTTGGAGGCAAGTGAAGAAGGAATGGGGGCGGCAGTTTCAGTAAAGCATTTAGCTCCTTCTGGCTTAGGGACAAAAGTGAAATTGACAGCAACCATTTCTGCTGTGAGTGATCGCCGAATGACTACTGTTGTAACTGCAGAAAATACGGTCGGATTAATTGGTAAGGGTGAGGTTACACAAGTGATATTGCCTAAAAAGGTAATTCAAGAGAAGCTTTTGCAAGTAAATGACTAAGGAGGAGAGAGATGAAACAGCTTGAGTCTTCCAAAGAAGTAAATCAGGATTTATTTCAGAAAATAGCGGATCATGAGCAGATAGTTTTTTGTAATGATCCCTTAACTGGATTAAAAGCAATTATTGCTATTCATGATACAACGCTGGGGCCGGCTTTAGGTGGCACCCGCATGTATCCATATCCTAATTTTAATGCCGCGTTAGAAGACGTACTTCGTTTATCAGAAGGCATGACAGCAAAATGCGCAGCCTGTGATGTTGATTTTGGTGGAGGAAAAGCAGTAATCATTGGAGATCCTAAAACAGATAAGTCACCGGCACTGTTTCGAGCATTTGGTCAGTTGGTGGATTCCTTAAACGGCAGATTCTATACCGGTACGGATATGGGGACGACCATGGAGGATTTTGTTCATGCAGCAAAGGAAACGAACTTTATCAGTGGAATTCCTGAAGATTTTGGCGGAAGCGGAGATTCTTCCATACCTACAGCACAAGGAGTAATTTATTCGTTAAAAGCAACGAATCAATTTTTATATGGCAGCAATGACATTAGCGGGAAGGTTTATGCAATACAGGGTTTAGGGAAAGTTGGCAGGAAAATAGCGGAAACTTTAATCGAAAAAGGAGCAGAGATTTATGTAACGGATGTTAACGAAAGGGCAGTTAATGAATTTTTAGTAACAGCAAAGTTATTAGGTGGTTTTGTCCACACAGTAAAGCCAGAGGAAATACATCAGGTGGATGCAGATGTTTTTATGCCATGTGCGATAGGAGGAGTGATTAATGAACAAACGATACCAAAGTTAAAGGTAAAGGCTATTGTTGGTTCTGCAAATAATCAATTAGCCCACCCAGAAGACGCTTATAAATTATATGAAAGGGGAATTTTGTATGCGCCTGACTATATCGTTAATGCTGGCGGTTTAATTCAAGTTGCTGATGAACTCTATGGAGTAAATAAAAAGCGTGTATTACTAAAAACAAAAAATATTTATGAGGCAATATTTAACTTATATAAAGAAGCTCAAGCCTATAACATCACAACGGTGGAAGCAGCAGATCGCAAGCTTAAGCAGCATATGGAAACACAGCAAGTAAGAAATAGTTTCTATAGCCAAAATCGAAAGCCCAAATGGAACATAAAAACGTAAAGAGGTGGGATCGAAATGAAAGATAAGTATCCATTATTTCAAATTATTGATCATGATGGAAAATTATTGGAAGAATCATACGAAGCAGAGCTGAGCGAAGAAAAAGTGAAATTATTTTATTATCATATGCTGCGGATTCGTACGTATGACCAGAAGGGGGTAGCCTTACAACGTCAAGGGAGAATAGGAACATATGTGCCATTTGCTGGACAAGAAGCGGCTCAGGTCGGTAGTGCATTAGCATTGACAGATGACGATTGGATGTTTCCAACGTATAGAGATCATGGTGCTTCTCTAACCTTTGGAGCAGATCTTGACATGATGTTATTACATTGGAATGGACGGATGGAAGGGTGTCTACCGTCGAAGAAAAAACAAATTATGCCTGCTTCTATTCCTATTGCTACTCATTTACCCCATGCTACAGGGGCGGCAATGGCAGAAATGTATAAGGGTACTAACAATGCTGCTATTGCTTACTTTGGAGATGGTGCCACATCGGAAGGAGACTTCCATGAAGGATTAAATATTGCAAGTGTATTTAAAGCGCCTGTTGTTTTCTTTAATCAAAATAATGGTTTTGCTATTTCACTTCCTGTTGAAAAGCAAATGAATTCAGAAACGATTGCACAAAAAGCGGAAGCCTATGGTATACCGGGAAGGCGTGTAGACGGGATGGATGTATTCGCTGTACATGTTGCGGTGAAGGAAGCTTTAGAAAGAGCTCGAGCAGGAAAGGGCCCAACACTAATTGAAGCTGTGACTATTAGATTTGGAGCGCATACTACTGCTGATGACCCTTCTAAATATAGAGATCAAGCGGAATTTGATCGTATGCGGGAAAAAGTTGATCCGTTAATTCGTATGGAAAACTATATGAAGTATCGCGGAATGTGGGATACGGAATGGCAGAGCTCAATATTACAGGAGATCCAAGTAGAAATAGCAGAGGCAATTAATCATATGGAAGCATATCAAAAGCCGGAAATAGCGGATATGTTTGATCATGTTTTTGAAAAACCGACATGGACAATGGAAAAGCAAAAACAAGCCGTTTACTCATTGGGAGGGAAAAGCTAATGGTCATGCCAAAGGAATTAGAGAAAGCAAATGGTTTAGCAAAAACGAATTCTTTTACAATGATTCAAGCAATTAATGATGCGCTGAGAATAGCTCTGGAAATGGATGAACAAGCACTTTTACTAGGAGAAGATATTGGGAAAAATGGAGGCGTCTTTCGTGCTACAGAAGGGTTACAGGAAATCTTTGGTGAAAAACGGGTGATTGATACTCCATTAAGTGAAGCTGGTTTTGTAGGAACAGCAGTAGGAATGGCATTAAATGGTTTAAGGCCGATCGTGGAAATCCAATTTTTAGGATTTATCTACCCAGCTTTTGAACAAATTGCGACACATGTAACACGTATGCGAACCCGTACATTTGGTCAATACCATATACCGATGGTAATACGAGCTCCATATGGTGCAGGTGTACGATCACCAGAAATTCACTCTGAAAGTGTGGAAGCATTATTTGTTCATTTACCTGGAATAAAAGTGGTTTGTCCGTCTACAGCATATGATGCGAAAGGACTACTCCTCGCGGCGATAGCTGATCCCGACCCAGTATTGTTTTTAGAGCCGATGCGTTTATATCGTAGCAAACGAGATGACGTTCCCGCTCACGATTATCATATTGAGATTGGAAAAGGAAAAGCAGTGAAACAAGGAGAAGATGTGACCATTTTTGCTTGGGGAGCAATGATGCCAATTGTAATTGCCGCTGCTAAGCAAATGGAAGAGCAGGAAATAACTTGTGATGTCATTGATTTACGCAGTTTATATCCATTAGATAAAGGTATGATTGCCGATTCGGTTCAGAGAACGGGGCGTGTCGTCATTGTTCATGAAGCTCATGAAACCGGCGGGGTTGGCAGTGAAATTATTTCGATCATTAATGAAACATCTTTTCTCTATTTAAAGGCACCGATTGAAAAAGTGACAGGATTTGACGTACCAGTTCCGTTATTTTCTTTAGAAAATGACTACCTGCCTACAACCGATCGAGTAAAACAAGCAATTCAGAAAGTATATGAATTTTAGGAGGTGACTTTATGATACAAATCAAATTTCATGACATTGGTGAAGGGATGCATGAAGGAGAAATAGTTCGCTATTTTGTTAATGTTGGTGATGAAGTATCTGTAGATCAGCCACTGGTAGAACTACAAACAGATAAAATGGTAGCGGAAATACCAGCACCGTCCGCTGGCACTATTAAGTCAATCCTTTATCAAGAGGGAGAGGTTGTAACCGTTGGCACGATAATTATGGAGATAGAAACAGACCCGCCTCTTAGTACTATACAAGTAGATAGAGAAATCAAGGAAGAAGAAATAGCTTCAGCAAAGGCCGAAACAATGGCTTCCAATTTACCTTTATATAATCGTGTGTTAGCAGCGCCTTATACAAGAAAGATTGCTAGAGAGATGGGGATTGATATTGAAAATATCGATGGGACAGGTCCTGCAGGCCGTGTGCTTGACGAGGACGTATATCGTTATGCCAATTCATCAGCGATTGCTACAAATGAAGCAACAACCGAAGATCAAGAGGTTTTAAATCCGGCTAACGTACCAGCAGAAACGATTCCTTTTACTGGTATTCGTAAGCAAATTGCTCAAAAAATGACTCGCTCTGTACAAACTATTCCACATGTTACGCATTATGATGAAGTTGATGTCACCTGCTTGCTGAAAGCAAGAACTTCTTTAAAAGAAGCTGGAGAAACAGTTTCTCTTGCTGCTTTTTTTGTAAAAGCGACGGTTATTTGCTTAAAAGAATTTCCTATTTTTAATGCCAGATTAGATGTGGAAAAGGGCGTGATTCGTTTATTAAAAGAGTATCATATTGGAATTGCTACACATACCGAAGCCGGTTTAATGGTACCAGTTGTGCATCATGCAGAGCATAAATCCATTCGTACAATTGACCAGCAAATGAAGGAGCTTACTGTGAAAGCAAAGGCTGGGAAATTGTCTTTACAAGATCTGAAACAAGGTACATTCACGGTAAATAATGTAGGACCGCTTGGTGGAAGCGGCGCAACACCAATCATTAATTATCCAGAAACGGGCATCATGACTTTTTATAAAACGGAGAAAATACCAGTAGTTACAGCTGATGATGAGATTAGCATTCGTTCAATGATGAATATATCGTTAACCTTTGATCATCGTGTTGTTGACGGAGCACAGTCGATAGCGTTTGCGAATCGGTTCATTGATTTGATTGAAAATCCAACAAAGTTATTACTGGAGTTGATGTAATGGTAGTAGGGGAATTTGTAGAGAAACGAGAGTTAATTATAATTGGCGGCGGACCTGCAGGGTATCATGCAGCTATTCGTGCAGCTAAATTGGGCATTCAAGTTACTTTAATAGAGCAAGCTCATTTAGGTGGAACTTGTCTAAATAAGGGCTGTATTCCGTCTAAAGTGTTTTCCTATACAGCCAATAAGTTAGCCTCAGTGGAAAAACTTTCGACCTTTGGTATTTCTGTTGGCGATCCTTTATTTCATATAGATCAGCTCACTTCCTATAAAGATAAAACAATTCAGCAGTTACGAACAGGTGTAGAAGATCTCTGCCAAGCAAATGCTGTTGAAGTTATTCAAGGAAAGGCTAACTTTATCAATGAAACTAGAATAGGAGTAGAATCAGATCATCAGTTTACGATATTTGAGTTTGAAAAAGCGATTATTGCTACTGGGAGTTCACCTGCTTTACCAGATTCTCTAAAGGATTATTCTTGTATCCTCACAGAGGAGGATATTTATATGTTAGAAAAGATCCCTGAAGAACTTGTGATTTATGGGAATAATTATCTTGCTTTAGAAGCGGCATTCAGTTTTCGAACGCTTGGAGCAGGAGTAACGATGGTGTTAAATGGTTCGGATGATTTTTACTTTGATTCTTCCATTAATCGAGAATTAAAACGTATATTAAAAAGGGAAAGAATACAAGTGTATCGTGGGTACCACCTTGAACAACTAACATCAAAGGGCAAGCACATTTCACTAGAGTTTCATAAAAATGATCAGCAAACTTTTTTGTCTGCTACTCATTTTTATATCCAAACAAAGCATGCTCCACGTATAGAAGGTTTAGGAATCGAACGATTAGCAATGGATTGTACCGAAGACGGGTTTATAAGGATAGATAAAAAAATGAGAACAAATATTCCTTCAATTTTTGCCATTGGCGATGTAACAGGTGGTAAAGTGTCAGCTGTAAAGGCGATGAAGCAAGGGAAAGTTGTGGCAGAGATCATTGCCGGCTTAGCTAGTGAGGTAGATTTAACGATGGTGCCTACGGTCGTTCATAGTATTCCCCCCATAGCTGCTGTCGGTTTAACAGAAGAAGAAGCAAAACAACTTGGTTATCAAATAAAAACGAGTCTATTCCGATACAGTGGCAACGGTTATGCGATGATTGCCAATGAAAAAAGCGGGATAGCAAAGGTTATTAAAGATGCGAAAACAGATCTTCTATTGGGAGTTCATACCATTGGCGCAAGTGCCATTGAACTTATAAGTACGGGTATAACAGCTTTAGAATTGGCAAGCCGTGATGAAGATTTGAAGTTTCCACTTTATCCACATCCAAGCTTTAATGAAATATTGCTCGAAGCGGTAGAAGGCTTAACGGAAAGCGCCATTCATATAAAACCAAAACCTGTGGTACATCATAAATAAAGTGAAACTTCATTCCGTGGAACTCTTTTTACACGGAATATTAGTACCACAAGGGTATGACCTAAAGGCCCTTAAACCAATCGGGCATTTAGGTGCCGTTTTCTCCCAATTTGACTTCTTCGTATTGCCTACACACTCTTGAAGTGGGAGTCTTACGGCACCTTACATGCGGGATAAACTATTTCCACAATGAAACAAATAGCAGTTGACGATAAATTAAAAGAAGGGGGAGTTTTATGTATCGTATAAAAACTGTGCAAACACCACCACTTTGGGAGACACTTCTAATTACTGCTGCAATTGTAAGTATTATTAGCACGAGTATTATCTTATTTGAGTCATCCCCTCATGTACCACTTGTTATTTCCTTATTATTGCTTTGTATTTATGGAATTGCTAAAGGAGTTCCTTATAAAACGTTAGAAGAGGGAATTATTGAAGGGGCAAAATCGGGAATGGGAGCAGTGTTTATATTTTTCTTTATTGGTGTGTTGATTGCTACATGGATGTTAGGTGGAACGATACCAACATTAATGTACAGTGGGTTGGAGCTTGTCACACCAAGTTTCTATTTTGCAGTAGTATTTATCATTACATCTGTAATCGGGATAGCGGTGGGGAGTTCCTTAACCACGGTTGCAACCGTTGGCGTAGCTTTTATTGGTATTTCTGAGGCAGTCGATGTTTCCTTAGCTATTACCGCCGGAGCTATTGTTTCGGGGTCTTTTTTTGGAGATAAAATGTCCCCATTGTCAGATACAACGAATATGGCTTCATCTATTTTAAAAGTAGATTTATTTGATCACATTAAAAATATGATGGGGACAACCATTCCAGCCTTTGTAATAACCTTACTTATTTTTGTATTTATCTCGCCAAAGTTGACGGACGCTAATTTTGGAAAGATGGTTGAGTTTCAGAACGGGTTAATAGATACTGGTCTTGTTAGTTGGTATAACGGAGTAATTCCGCTTGTGGTTTTAATCGTGCTTTCGATTAAAAAGGTTCCTGCGATTTTAACATTGGCAGCAGGATCCCTGGCTGCGGTTATCATGGCATTATTTCATAGCACTCCATCATTAGAAAATTTATTTCGAATTTTAATGGGAGGATTTGTTTCAGAAACAGGAGTTGAAGCGATTGATTCTCTACTGACAAGAGGAGGTATCAACGGAATGCTATTTACCATTGGATTGGTATTGCTTGCGCTAAGTATGGGAGGGCTACTATTTACCTTAGGTATCATTCCTAGATTATTAGCATCCATTGAACATTTATTAAATAAAGTGTTTTCTGTCATTTTTGCGTCTGCTTTGACTGCTGTTGGAATCAATGTTCTGATTGGTGAGCAATACTTATCCATTTTATTAACAGGTGAGACGTATCGTATGTCGTATGAAAAAGTCGGGTTAGCTAAGAAGAATTTAGCAAGGGTAGCAGAAGATGCAGGAACTGTAATTAATCCACTTGTACCTTGGAGTGTTTGTGGTGTTTTTATTACAACGGTATTAGGTGTTCCGACATTAGAATATTTACCTTTTGCCTTTTTCTGTTTGTTATCCCCAATACTAACGTTAATGTTTGGTTATACTGGATGGACATTAACTTATGAACCTATAAAAAAGAAAAAATCACCGTCTGTAGGAGCAACAGGATAATGGTGCCACTTCAAAATGAACTCCCTTATCGTAGATAGATGGTAAGGGTTTTTTGCTTTTTGAAGAGAGCATAAGATTTGTAAAGTATCCATTCATATCCACTGACTAAAGTTACTTCCTTTTGATGAATGACCAAAACCAGTCTCCTCCCTTCCATAAAAAGAACCTGCCTCAATGTACCGAAACTTTTGTAGAGTAGGGTGATTAAAATCTAAGGATATATGTATAGTCGATCTAGGTGATTTTCTGCCGCACTGTCTTGATGCTAGCCAAGTTTTTCTTATTGAAGTAAAGTTGTGCATACAAAAACCGATATTTTTAGTATAATAGAAGTTGCATTGGTTTTTTTGTACTATAAGAAAGTGTAAATTTAGGGTTTATCCCGCATGTAAGGTGCCATACTTTCCTCAATTCTAAAATCTATTATGCATTGTGAATATAAAAGAAAAAACGGCACCTAAATGCCCGATTGGTTCAGGGGCCTTTAGGTCATACCCTTGTGGTACTAACATTCAGTAGGAGAGGGAAGAAAGCTCCTACTGAATGAAGTTTCACTTTATAGTATAAGAAAAACTATAACTTTCGCTAAAGACTTGGCGACAAGCCGAGTTTTTCTAACATAAAATTTTAGCGAAAGTTGGTTGAACGTCGCTGAAATTTTTGTTTAAAAGAATACGTGCCCAGGCAATCGCCTTCGCCGGGAAGCTAGCCAAGTTTTTCTTTATAAATAGTATTGTTTAGGAGAAGCGATATGAGTAGATTGAACTTTAAAAATATTTATACAGCAGGTGCGGTCGTAAACGAATCAGATTTGTACATCCATTATCATAATCCAAAAATGTTAATAAAGTATGATGATAATTATTTAGAATTTTTAAAAATGCCTACATTAGAACAATTTAAAGAAGCTGCTGCTTATTTGCATGATTTTCACTTACAGCGCAATCAATACCATGTAAAATTTAAGTTTCCAGAAAACAAGAAGCCGGTTGAGGAACTCATTCATTATTTTATAACATGCAATTATGACTATACGTACTTAGAGTTATTCGCAATTCAGCCCAATCAATTTCCCCGTGTCCAAGAAAACTCAGATCTAACCATTCAGCTTGTTTCAGAAGTTAATTTTGATCATTATTTGTATACAAAGTATCAACAAGATAGCGCATTTGGAAAGGAATTTGCAAATGCACAACGTGATGCATATCAACAAGAGTTTCAAGATCCAAGTAAACTGCAAATTTTGTCATATTTCCGGGGAAATATTTCAGGTTCTTTAGACATAATTATTGGTCAAAATATTGCAGAAATTGACGGATTATATGTACTTGAAGCGTATCGTAACAAGGGAATTGCTAGTGCTATGCAACAATTTATTATGAATACATTTCCTGATAAGACGATAATCGTGCTGGCTGATGGAGAAGATACACCGCGGGAGATGTATATTAAACAAAAATACCGTTATTTAGCCTTCCAATACGAAGTTCAAAAGGTATATATGAATCAGAAAGCGACAATAAAACAATAGTAACGGTATGTTAAATAAGAAAGAAACAACCTTTGAGCTTTTTCTCAAAGGTTGTTTCTTTCTAGAAAACGATATCATTTTTGAGAATTTGGTTTTGTATAACATCTTTACTTTAATGTAACTTTTGATTTGTGTCTTCGTATTACAGGGCAAGGGGGGATTGTTTATGTCTGAATCGTGGGAGCGACCTAAATTAAAGATTCCTAAAACAAAAAGTGAATGGATTTGGGATGGAGTTGGCTATGTAAGTTTTTTGGGAACACTCATTTTTTTAATTGCGATTTGGAAGGAGCTTCCTTCGGCGATACCCGCACATTTTAATGCTGCTGGTGAAATTACACGCTGGGGGAGCAAAAGAGAATTGTTGATCCTACCTGTGATGGGGATGTTTATGACACTTTTTACACAAATACTTGAAAAATATCCAGAGAGCCATAATTATCCGAAGCGTTTTAATGAATCGAATGCAGCACAATTTTATTTGCATAGCAGAAAAATGGTTAATAGGATAAAAAATATTTGTTTACTTATTTTTTCCTTTATCCTATTTGAACAAGTTTCTATCGCATTAGGCTGGTGGGGCGGCTCAGGAGTTTGGATGTTACCAATCATCCTGATTATTGTTTTTTTTCCAATAATAGTTGGACTTATTCAACAAAGAAAGATTAAATAAAAAGCAAAACGTTATCGGTAAAAAAGGTGATCACTGTTTAGGGGGATCATCTTTTTTGATTATAAAGATTAAGTTTTATTCTAGTCTACTTCTTATAAATATTGCCACGTTTATTATTATTTAGTAGTTCGCTAGTATCCGAAGTCTTTTTCTATTATAAAATTTCAAATCGTTTTACAATTTTTTGGATTTCGTGATAACTCAAATACATTTAATTGTTAACAGGTTGCCTATAACTAAGTTTATCTATAAAGAAGAAGCTATATTAATTTAGAAGTTCGTACGCCGCTAACCGTTCGAATCTAAAGATGTGTTCTTGTGAGCATTCTTCATTGATTCTTAGATTATCATAGGAACAAATAGTCATAATCATTTAAAAAAGTTTTACTTTCTTGTTCAAGAGGGAAAGGTTATTTTTTTGTGAAAATCTACACAATTTGGCGTTTGAAGTGTATATTTGCAATGTGACTAATGTAATTATTTCTATTTGTCACAAAACATTCAACTAAAGTTCAATTTATTGTACCGAATTTCGTGAACATTTTTTGACAACTAGTATATTCTCTTGTTTTCGTTTTTTTATAGGATTAAGATTGAAAAACGGAAATTCAAAGTGTGATTTTATCATGCTTCTAAATAATTATTTCTAGATATAACATCATTTAGGGGGAGGGGTATCTCTGATGAAATTAAAATGGGCGATCTTAGGAGCTCTACTTACAATGATAGCTGTGCTGACAGGGTGTGAACCGTTAGCCGTCTTAGATCCAAAAGGACCGCAAGCACAGACACAAGCTGATGTAATATGGATTTCGATAGCGATTATGTCGTTTATCGTTATTACCGTATTTGCAATGTTGATTTACATGCTGATTAAATATCGTGCGTCAAAACAGCCTGACTCATATGAACCGCCGCACATTGAGGGGAGTGCTATTGTAGAGGCAATTTGTGTTGGTATTCCAATTCTTATTGTTACCGTGCTTTCCGTAATTTCAGTCCAAAGTACGTATAAAGTCGAGGCTACTCCAGAGGTTTATAAAGACAAGGAACCTCTAGTTATTTATGCTTCATCATCTGATTGGAAATGGCATTTTAGCTATCCAGAGGAAAATATCGAAACGGTTAACTATTTGTATATTCCAACAGATAGACCACTTGAATTCAGACTATATTCGCATGGAGCTATTACGAGCTTTTGGATTCCGCAACTTGGTGGACAAAAATATGCGATGTCAGATATGATTACTACTTTGCATTTAGGTGCTGATTCTCCAGGAGAATTTATGGGGAGGAATGCAAACTTTAGTGGGGAAGGTTTTGCCGAAAATACATTCAATGTAAAAGCAATGCCACAACAGGAATTTGCCGATTGGGTGAAAGAAGTGAAGCAAACTGCGAAACCACTTACAGAAGATAAATTTGTCGAGTTATTAGAGCCTGGACATTTAGGACAATTAACGTTTACTGGTACGCATTTGGACTTTATGCCGCCTCCTGAAGGACATCATGGAGGGGAAGGCACTCATGGGTCGAACACTGACGGCCACTCCATGGGACAACATGAGAAAACTGATGAAGATCAAACGGATAGTTCTGAAGCCAACCGTTCACAAACAACAGAAAACCATCATGAAGGACAGCACTAAGCTTTGCATCGGAGTTATTTGGGAGGGAGTAGATAAGTATGGACTTTTTTGAGAGATTTGCGATACCGCATCCAAGTCCCGCTATATATGCATCTATGGTTGCTATTGGTTTAACTACTATTGCAATAATAGTTGGCTTAACCTATTTTAAAAAATGGGGTTATTTATGGCGTGAATGGCTTACCACTGTTGATCATAAAAAAATCGGAATTATGTATATGATTTCTGCATTATTAATGCTGTTTCGAGGTGGAGCAGATGTGCTGATGATGCGTGCGCAAACTGCTGTACCTGAAAACACGCTGTTGGATGCACAGCATTATAATGAAATATTTACGACACACGGAGTTGTAATGATTATATTCATGGCAATGGCATTTATCATTGCGTTAATGAACTTTGTCATTCCATTACAAATTGGCGCACGAGATGTTGCGTTTCCTCGTTTGAATGCTCTTAGCTTTTGGCTTTATTTTATGGGAGCAATGTTATTTAATATATCGTTTGTAATTGGTGGTTCACCAAGCTCAGGATGGACTTCTTATTTTCCGTTAGCCGGAAATGATCTAAGCCCATCTGTAGGAACGAATTATTACATGCTTGCTCTGCAAATATCCGGGTTAGGTACTCTGATTACTGGAATTAACTTTATTGTGACGATTCTTAAAATGCGAGCTCCAGGCATGACTTTAATGAAAATGCCAATGTTTACATGGGCTGGTTTAATTACAAACGTCATTATCGTGTTTGCTTTTCCGGTATTAACTGTTGCATTAGCGATGGGAACAATGGATAGATTGTTTGGAACTAATTTCTTTACAACAACAGATGGTGGAATGGATATGCTGTGGGCTAATCTATTCTGGGTATGGGGACACCCGGAAGTATATATTTTAATTTTGCCTGCTTTCGGTATTTATAGCGAAATTATCCCAACTTTCTCACGTAGAAATCTATATGGTTATAATACGATGGTCATTTCCATGGTAGTTATCTCATTACTATCATTTCTTGTCTGGGTGCACCACTTCTTTACAATGGGGCAAGGAGCATTAGTAAATAGTATTTTCTCCATTACAACCATGGCGATAGCAGTTCCAACGGGAATTAAAATATTCAACTGGTTATTTACGATGTGGAAAGGTAAGATTAAGTTTACTGTACCGATGTTATATTCATTAGGCTTTATTCCGATTTTTACTATCGGTGGTGTAACCGGAGTAATGCTTGGCATGGCTTCGGCTGACTATCAATATCATAATACAATGTTTTTAGTCGCACACTTTCACTTAGTTATTATTCCTGGTGTTGTGTTCGCTATGATCGCAGGTTTAACCTATTGGTGGCCAAAAATGTTCGGCTTTATGTTAAATGAACGAATTGGAAGATGGACGTTCTGGTTTATCGCGATTGGTACATGTTTGGCGTTCTTCCCGATGTTTATTTCAGGGTTAGATGGTCAAGCTCGTCGTATGTATACCTACTCCGAAGCAACCGGCTTTGGGATATGGAATATGCTTTCGTTTATTGGAGCAATCGGACTAGCAATCGGATTTGTGCTTCTTGTGTACAATATCTACTATAGTATACGTTATGCTTCAAGAGATATTGGAGATGACCCATGGGATGCACGTTCACTTGAGTGGGCAACGCATAGCCCGGTACCTGAATATAACTTTGCTATTGCACCGGAAGTTAATTCGCGTCAGCCCTTTTGGGATGCAAAGAAGCATGGTCACAAATTATTTAAGGCTGGCTATAAAGAGATCCATATGCCGAATAATAGTGGTGTTCCGTTTATAATGGCTGTCTTTTTCTTCATCTTCGGATTTGCTTTTATATTTAGTATGTGGATAACAGCGATTGCTTCACTTATTGGTATTTTTGCTTGCTTAATTCATCGTTCATTTGAAAAGGATCATGGATACCATATTTCTGGTGATGAACTTAAAAAAACAGAAGCAGAACTGCGGGGTGCTAAATAATGAATATAGATAAGACACAACCGCTTGAATACCGTACAGAGCAAGGTCGTTTAAATATATTAGGTTTTTGGATATTTATTGGTGCAGAGGTTATGCTGTTTGCAACATTATTCGCATCTTATTTCATTTTGGTAGATCGTACAGGAAGTGGTCCTACAGGAGCAGATGTTTTCCAAATTACTCCGGTATTAATTGAAACGATTTTGTTATTAACAAGTAGTTTTACGATTGGGCTCGGGGTTCATGCGATGCGAATCGGCAACAAAAAGGCGATGTTAAGCTTTTTTATCCTTACGCTAATTCTTGGCGTGGCATTCTTGGGAGTAGAAATTTATGAATTCTATCATTATGTACATGTCGGTGCAGGAATTCAGACAAGTGCATTTACATCTATTTTATTGACAACTCTTGGAACGCACGGATTACACGTTACGTTTGGTTTGTTCTGGGGAATTATGATCGTGATACAAATCATAAAACGTGGTTTAAATTCGGAAACAGCTAATAAATCATTTATTTTTTCCCTTTACTGGCATTTCTTAGACGTTGTATGGATTTTTATTTTCAGCTTCGTCTACTTGAAAGGAATGATGTAAATGAAGGAATTATTTCCAACTAAACATGTAATGGGCTTTGTCTTTTCTTTAGTACTTACCGTTGTCGCTCTCTTGGTATATTTTATGGATATGTCGTTTGCGGTAGGAATGACGGTCCTCCTTGTTACGGCTTTTGCTCAAGCTGGACTGCAGCTAATAATCTTTATGCACGCGGGTGAATCTAAAGATAGAGGTGCTATTTATACAACGATATATTATGGTGTTATCGTAGCCATTATGACTGTTTTTGGTTCATTATTAGCCATGGTCTGGGGTTATGTATAAAAGGAAAAAGCCGTCCATACATTTTGATGTATTGGGCGGTTTTTTTAGTATGTAAGAAAAACTATCCGTTTTTATTCATCATACTGAGAAATATTCTAGGGGGTTTAGTATAGAAAATCAACTATTTTTATAATCGATGTTCAAAAAACATTTGATGTTAGAAAGTGGTGAAAGCAAACTAATCTAAATACTGAAGAAAATATTAGCAGAATAATAAAATTATAGAGAGACAAAGGTTGGACAGTTATACATGTAGAACATACGTTAATAATCTTAATTTAGTATTCTACCCTGCTAATAACCGATTTTCGATAAAAGAAATAGTTGCATTTATAGACCAGTACTAATAATAACAAAGAAAATGAACAGCAGTTTTATTGCAACAAACTTAGAAACATTTTTAAAAGTAAATAGACTCATCACAGCCGTAATTACAGGGTCTTGTATATTTACAACTACAGAATGAGCAGTAACCCAGGCCTTCGTACATACTTAATTCAGATACAACAGATTTGTTTGGATTAACGGATTAAAATAATAATTAGTATAATGTAAATACGATACATAATGTATCATTACCTACAAGATAAATTAGCTGCCATTTTAATGACAATGCAAAGAAGATGATAGTTTTAGCACATTAATTAAAATTGAGTAGCATATATAAGAAGTCAAACAATCTTAACTCTTTGGCTATCATAATTGTAAATGTATCGATTTTGAATTGATGTGACGATTATGTTATGGGAGATTTAGTAGATGGCAACGCTAGGTTGAGATAATTTCAATTTTTTGTATAAAGAAAGTGTTACCGCTCTTATTTTTATAGAGAGGGTGAACTAAGGATTTTATAAAATGTTTAGAATAACCTCCTGGCTCAGTTTTACGTTAAGGAGTGTTCAGGCAGTGTGCAGCCAATATACTCATGCTGTTAGGAAATTCCATAGAAAGTCAAACAATTAATTCTCTTTCTTTTTTCTTCTGTCATTCATTTCTTCTGTTGCTACAAAGAATATTCCCATTAAAAAGATAAAAACAGCTCCCATCACAGTTCCGATCCCTATTCCTGTTATATAACTGTAATCGCTTACAAAAAATCCATAAATAAACATCGTTATCCCAGCAAATAATATGATTGCACCAACATATTTTGTTGCACGTAACATTTTTGCATTGTTCATAAGTGGCCTCCTTTTTTGCAAATCAAGTTGCTTAACTTGATTGTTATTTAATTTGCAAAATTTCAAGTAATATATAATTTCATCTATCTATATTATTCATGTTGTTCACAAAATTGTCAAATAGTATTATTTATAATGTTTTTTGTTGACATAAAATTAACCTCAGCATAGACTATAATCAAACAATCAAATAACTATTTGACTATAGGGGGATTAACTTGAAAACCGCAAATACCAAAAAGCATCAATCAGATGTTTGTGAAACGTTTTGTTATGATGAAGCTAAAGTAAATCATATTCGCCCAAAAGTAGATAAAATGGAAGGTGTAGAGCAGCTTTTCAAGGCATTAGCAGATGCTACCAGGCTTAAAATAGCTTATGCATTAACATTAGAAAGGGAATTATGTGTTTGCGATGTTGCCCATATTATTGGCGCAACGAAGGCTACTGCCTCGCATCATTTAAGACTTTTACGGAATATGGGATTAGCAAAGGATCGTAAAGAAGGTAAGAATGTATTTTACTCATTAGATGATGAACATGTGCACCAGTTAGTGACAATAGCAATTGTACATGCAAAAGAAGGTGTTGATATTGGAAAAGAATGAGCATGTGTACCGTCTACAAGGATTATCCTGCGCAAACTGTGCCGCAAAATTTGAAAAGAATGTTCGTGACATTGCTTCTGTCCAAGATGTAAAAATAAATTTTGGTGCATCAAAAATCAAGGTAGTAGGAGAAGCCACTATTGATCAACTGGAATCAGCAGGAGCATTTGATGGAATTAAAGTTGTTCCGGAGAAAAAGCGCTTAGAGGAGCACAAGAAGCAATCATTCTGGAAAAAACAAAGCAATATTACTACAATGTTTTCACTGTTCTTTACCGTTTTAGGTTATGTATTTATGTTTCAAGTTGGAGAAAAAAATATGGCAACGATAGGAACCTTTGCTGCAGCTATTTTAGTTGGTGGCTGGGAACTGTTTAAAGTTGGTCTTAGGAACCTTACCAAATTTGAATTTGATATGAAGACATTAATGACCATCGCCATAATTGGAGCAGCCATTATTGGCGAATGGGCAGAAGGTGCAGTCGTTGTTTTCCTATTCGCTGTAAGTGAAGCATTAGAGGGCTACTCCTTAGAAAAAGCCCGACAGTCCATTCGGTCATTAATGGATATTGCGCCAAATATCGCAATGATTAGACGTGGAGATAAGCTAGTTGAAGTGGATGTTGATGATGTCCAAATTAATGATGTCATGATTATAAAACCAGGGGAAAAAATTGCGATGGATGGAGCAGTATTAAAAGGAGAGTCTTCTATTAATCAGGCTGCAATTACTGGAGAATCTATACCAGTCTATAAGACTGCCGGAGATAAAGTGTTTGCAGGTACATTAAATGAAGAAGGATCTTTAGAAATTCGAGTAACGAAATATGCAAAGGATACTACTATTGCGAAAATTATTCATTTAGTAGAAGAAGCACAAGCTGAACGAGCCCCTTCACAGCAATTTGTCGATCGCTTTGCGAAATACTATACGCCTGCTATTATCGTTATTGCCTTTTTAGTAGCAGTTATTCCGCCACTATTCTTTGATGCGTCATGGTCTCAATGGGTGTATAGTGGACTAGCTGTACTTGTGGTAGGTTGTCCTTGTGCCTTGGTAATTTCAACCCCTGTTGCAATCGTTACAGCAATTGGGAATGCAGCACGTAAGGGTGTGCTAATTAAAGGTGGTATTCACTTAGAAACTGCTGGAAAATTAGAAGTGATTGCCTTTGATAAAACAGGAACCTTAACAGAGGGGAAGCCGGCAGTGACAGAGGTGATATCTTTAGGAAATCTGTCAAGACAAGAAGTTCTAGCACATGCCGCAGCCATTGAAACATTCTCGCAGCATCCATTAGCCTCTTCGATATTACGTAAAGCAAAAGAGGAAAAAGTAAACGAACTGCATGCTAATAACTTTATGTCTCTAACAGGTAAAGGAGCAAAAGCAACAATTGACCAAACTGAATATTTTATTGGAAGTCCTGCTCTATTTAGAGAGTTTGTAAATATACCGAAAGAATTACAGCAGCAAATTCGCACCTTGCAAACGCAAGGAAAAACAGTGATGCTTTTAGGAACGAAAACAAGAATGGAAGGGTTGATAGCCGTTGCTGACCAAGTACGAAAAAACAGTCGCTCCATGATAGAAAGGCTACGTAATCTTGGTAAACGAACAATTATGCTTACAGGAGATAACCAAGCTACCGGAGCTGCAATTGGACGAGAGATTGGTATCTCAGAAACAAAGGCAGAATTACTACCACAAGATAAGTTAACAATGATTAAGCAATTGAAAGAACAATATGGAAAAGTAGCGATGGTAGGAGATGGAATTAATGATGCGCCTGCTCTGGCAGCGGCAGATTTAGGAATTGCTATGGGTGGTGCCGGTACGGATACAGCGATGGAAACGGCTGATATTGCGTTAATGTCAGATGATTTGAGCAAAGTTCCATACATGATGGGCTTAAGTAAAAAAGCATTAAACATTATTAAGCAGAACGTTACTTTTGCTCTTGGTTTAAAAATTGTTGCATTGCTGTTAGTTATTCCTGGATGGCTCACATTATGGCTCGCTATTTTTGCGGATATGGGAGCAACCCTGTTAGTAGTATTTAATTCATTACGTCTAATGAAAACAAAATAAGCAAAATATTCTAAGTGAACACCCGCTTTTTTTGGAGGGTGTTCATTTTTTTAATGCTTATGAACTTGACCTAAATCTACAGATGGAGCGACTTTATAGATTCTGTGACATGTAAAGATCAGGGATAAAATGATGTTGACAACTATATGGAATAGGAGTAAATTATAGCTTATTGATAGTAATTAACAAAATATTTATATGCCTTTTTATCGCTTAATCTCTAAGAGCGGGGGAACCATAAGTAACAAAATAGAACAAACGATTTGGCTTAGATAGTGCCTATAACGTCATTATTTTTCTGTTTTGGGGTGAATCTTAGTTCATCAAGAGGGGATACTTTCAGTTCCTAATCCGACAGCTAACCTCGTAAGCGTTCATTTCAATCCGAGAGAAAGGTCCAAGGGCTGAACAACCTTAGACCATGCTTTATTGCAATGGTCTTTTTTATCGTTTTGGGAACAAGATTCGTTCTACATGATGGTTCTTTTGGGTGAAAAAGTTCCGTTGTCTAACTCGTTCGCTTAAACTGTGGCAAGCTTCCAACTTCTCCCTTCGATAAGTTAACATCGACTCGAATCTAAAGGAAAACCGACTAAAGCGGGCTTGCCGTGTCGGGCATACCTCTGTTTTAGTGGCAAGTTTCCTTTATCCCGGATGTAAGAAGCTGTATTTTTCCCATTTCAGAATGCTTATGATATTGCGAACATGAAAAATACGGCTCCTAAACCCCAATTCGTGTGGGGCAACAGGACATGGAAAGCTACGACATCGATACATCTGGACAAGGAAAGCTTCTTGAATAAGCATCAAACACAGAAAAAGAGTTTTTCTTCTTCAAGGACAAGAAAAAATACTTCTTACGTAGAAAAGTGTTTTACTTTTCAAGGAAAGGGAAAGCTACGACAGCGACATATAGTGATTTTCCAAGGAGAAAAGTAATCCTTGAATAAGTTCCTTATCGGGTTAGAAGGTCTCTAGTTTGTACGTTACTATCCGATTGCTTTTGTTTCTTTCGTTCATTTAATGATCTTTGGCGAATATTAATTTGTCTAGAGAATGGAATAAATAATAGTAAACATGGCAGGCAACAACAGAAAGAAGGATATAGGATGTTACAGAGTATTTGCAATTCACTATTTCATAGAATAGAAAGGCGACCGGGTTCTTTTATCGCTTATTTTTATACATTTGGAAAGTATGTGCTTCGATTAAGCAGAAACACTAAAAATGTAACTGTTCAAAGAATAAGTGTAACAAAAGGATCGTTTATGCCAAAGGCTTCTCCCGAACATAGTGTTTGTTACGGTTATATAAAGAATATGTACTTAGAACAGAGGTGTAGGCCATGAGGAGGATCATTTCTTTACGTCCATTTGCAAGAAGTGCGATCCATTTTAGTCCCCCTCAAACCCTCGCATTCACATTTTTGATATTTATTTTAGGTGGAACTGTATTGTTAAAGCTGCCAATTGCTACGACAGAACCTATATCTTGGATGGATGCGTGGTTTACTGCAACTTCAGCAACTACGGTTACAGGTTTGATCGTTGTAGATACAGGGATAACGTATACGCTATTTGGTGAAATGGTAATTATGTTTTTGATGCAAAGCGGTGGTCTCGGCTTAATGACATTTTCTATCCTAATTTTAATGATGTTGAGAAAAAAGATTGGTTTACGACAACGCATATTGACGCAGCAATCCTTAAACCTTAATCAAACTTCTATTGGCGGACTTGTCCGTTTAGTTAAACGATTATTTATATTTTCTATATCTATTGAAGCAATCGCATTTGGAATATTATGTATCAAATGGATTCCTGAATTTGGAATTTTAGGCATTAAATATAGCTTATTCCATAGTATATCAGCTTTTAATAATGCGGGTTTTTCTTTATGGGAAAATAACTTAATCAATTATGTAGGTGACCCGCTGGTTAATATTGTGATTACAGCTTTGTTTATTACCGGTGGTCTAGGTTTTACCGTTTTAGCGGATGTTTGGGATAAAAGAAGGTTTCATAAGCTTTCTTTACATTCCAAACTAATGCTTGTTGGGACATTAATTATTAATGTTTCTGCTTTACTAGCGTTATTTTTTCTAGAGTATGGAAATCCAGAAACAATTGGGAATTTTTCCTTTGTTGATAAACTGTGGGGTTCCTATTTTCAGGCAGTGACACCGCGTACCGCTGGATTTAATACATTAGATATAGCAGAGATGACAACCCCCTCTATACTGCTAATGATGCTACTGATGTTTATTGGTGCCGGGAGTGGGTCTACCGGGAGTGGAATTAAAGTAACCACTTTTGTTGTCATGATATTGGCCACGATTTCCTTTTTACGAGGAAAAAGTGAAACGACTGCTTTCAACCGAGCGATTAAACCGCATACTATAGTGCGTGCATTGTCAATTATGATGATCAGTATTTTATTGATATTTGTTGCTATTTTTATTTTAACCATTACAGAGGATGCACCGTTTTTAGTTATTGCATTTGAAGTGATCTCAGCATTTGGTACAGTTGGTTTATCAATGGGAATAACACCGGATCTAACGTTTTTGGGTAAAATTGTGATTATCGTGATGATGTTTATTGGTCGAATTGGTCCGCTAACTATCGCTTTTGTATTTGCTAGACAAAAATCATTGTCCATTCGTTATCCTGAAGAAGATATATTTACTGGGTAAATAAGGAGAGTTTCCCCCTCTCTTTATTTATATATATGAATTTTTAGCAAAAGCAAAAAGCAAGCTATTCGCTTGGTATGAAGTATAAAGGCGTGTTCAAAAAGAGGGCTAAAAAGGATTAAGATCGGCTAAGTTTTCATACGTCCTTGAAAAAGCAGCATACTTTCTGCGTCGGGTGCGTCGCTGATTAGATTGCTTGTTTAAGGAACAGAGAAATGAGGTAACGAAGCAATTCGATGTATGCCTTTTTAGCAGATTTTTTGAACATCTTTTATAAGCACAATTAATTCTCCTGCATGAGGCTTAATTTGTTTTACGAATATTATTTTTTAATCTAGTATCTTGCATTATTCAGTAGTAGAATATATAGTATATATAGGTACTATTTATTGTTCACTAGTAATAAAATAAAAATGAGGGTGTATGGCCGAATGAATGTTCAATTTAAAAAGGGTGTATTAGAGTTATGTGTTCTTGCTTTATTAGATAGGCAGGATCATTATGGCTATGAACTGGCGAACAAAATATCCAAGCGAATAGCGATATCAGAAGGGTCGGTTTATCCGCTATTAAGAAGACTTGCAAAAGAGGAATACTTTACAACCTATTTAAAAGAATCGACGGAAGGACCATCCAGAAAATATTACCGGCTAACGGACAAAGGAAGGGATTATCTTCGTCAATTAATTCATGAGTGGGTACTGTTTTCCGAGGGCGTAAACAAACTGCTGCAGGAGGGTGAGCATATTGAATAAAAATCAATTTATTAAAAAATTAACAAAAGGAATCAAAAAGCTTCCTAAAAATGAACAACAGGATATTATTCAAGACTTCGAAGAACATTTTGCAGCAGGGATGGCAGAAGGAAAAACGGAGACGGAAATCGCTGCTGCGTTAGGATCACCAAGTCAAGTTGCTAAAGAGCTTGTAGCAAACTACCGTCTTGAAAGGGTTCAAGATACTACCAACACTGGCAATATCCTCCGAGCTGTCTGGGCTGTAATAGGATTAGGCTTCTTCAATATGGTTATTGTGCTTGGCCCTTTTATTGCTTTAGTCTCATTAATTGCTGCTGGATGGATAATGGGTGGTGCATTTATCATATCTCCTTTACTTGCTTTGGTGAATTTAATCTTTTTTCCGGAGTCATTTATCCTTTTTGATTTATTTGTAGCGTTAGCTCTGACAGGAATTGGAATATTTATTGCTATTGGTATGTATTATATAACACGCTGGATATTTAAAGGCTTTGTTCGCTATTTGCAATATAATGTAAAGATGGTAAAGGGTGGTCTAAAGCATGGGTAACATCAAAAAGTTAAGCTTAATTGCCTTATTATTAATAATTATTGGTGGCATAGGAAGCTTGTTTACTTTTAAAACCTTAGAAAGAGGTACTGTTTCTGAGACGAAGGAAGTAGAGGCTAAAGAAGTATCAAATCTAAAGATAGATCTGATAAATGAAAAAGTGAATATTGTTCCTACTAAAGAGGCTGAAATAAAAATAGAACTTAAGGGGAAAAGCAATGAGCCCGATAGAAAACACTTAAACGTAGATAAGCAAGGCGGGACGTTAACCATTCAAAAAAAACGCGAACATTTTAATAAATTCGTCTTTTTTGAACGAAGTGATTCGTTAACATTAACTGTCTATTTGCCTAAAAAAGAGTATGAATCTATTCAAGTTGAAGTGAACAACGGTAGTATTAAAGCCGATCACATTACTGTAAAAAATATGAAGGTTTCTGGAGATAATGGTAAAATTTTTCTAAGAGATGTAAAAGCAGATCAAACAAATGTAGGAACGACAAATGGTAGTGTTCTGTTAAAAGATATTTCAGGAAAACTTAAAGGAAAAACAAATAACGGTAAAATTTCTCTTTTAACTGTTGATTTAGATCGTTCTCTCGATTTTACGACGAACAATGGTACGATTGAGATAAAAACTGAGAACGAGCCAACTAATGTTACCTACGATCTACGTGTAGGCAATGGAAATATTCAAGTGTTTGATGAAAAAAACTGGGATACGGTGATCGGGAACGGAAAAAACTTGATCAAAGCATCTACGGATAACGGAGATATTGAGATTAAAAAATATTAAGTCTCGGTATTGAAGTACTTGTTCTGTAAGCAGATGAAAACGGACTAGAAAGGTTAAAGCAACGAATGTATGTAATTGCAATCAAGCAACCAGAAATAAATCTACTTGAAAATTCGAAGTTTCTTTTTGTGTAGTTTTGTAGGATCTGATTCGCTAATTCAATCGTCTTCTCTCGTTTAAATTTAGCAATTAGAAATACCTCCCATTCATTTATTTTACCAATAAAAAACTAAACTGCGAAGCAAGAGGGTAGTTACCCCTAAAAGTTAAAGGATTCAGCGCAATACTCCCGCTGAATCCTTTATTATTTTTATGTTTAAGAGTAGTGATCATCTGAGTTAGATAGCATCAAACAAAGTAATCTTGCTGTCTGAGCACTTATTCCTCTACAGGCGATAGTTCGTCTTCTGTTACCCATTTATGATTTTTAACTTCTTCACCTGTTGTTGTAGATTTATAATCAACCATATAAACAGTAGTTTGTTTAGCTTCGTCAATAGTAGCTTTGGCACCATCCATTCCTTTCATATGAGAGGCTTTAATGGTTGCTTCATCACCTGGTGTCAAAGGCTCATCTCCTACGTCAGCTAGTTCTTCGTGGATGACCCATTTATGGTTCTCCACTTTTTCACCTCCGTCTGTTGGTGTATAAGTCACCATATAGACAATCGTATCATAGGCGCCTTTAATAGTTGCTTCTGCTCCTTTCATCCCTTCCATATGATCAGCTTCAATAATTGCCTTACTTCCAACCTCATATTTTGGATTTTCAGCTTCTTTTAAGTTTTCTGGTACTTCACCAGAACTAGAATGCTCCATTTCACTTTCTTCTTTAGAATTTTTTTCTTTCTCCGTGTTCGTTTCCTCTTGTTGATTTGTTGCCTTGCCATTTTCGTTATTGTTTGTTCCTTCATCCTGATTAGTTCCACAAGCGGCTAATGTTATTGCTGAGATAATGGAGACCAATCCGATAAACCATTTTTTCTTCATTTCTTATACCTCCTATGTGAAATGTGCCTTTGGTAATGAAAATACCCAATAAATTTGCAGATTTTGTGCAATTTCTATGACATATTGTAAGTAAATCCTTAGAAAATTATACTTCTTCTGCACAAAAACTCGATATTATTGCATTAGGATAAGAAACGGTTGATTAACTATAAAATGAGAAAAACAGATAAAAGTGCTGATTAGGAATCAAAAGGCTTGCCCGTTGTCTAGGAAACTAAACCCGTTTCTATATGTGGATATCTTTTTTGAAAAGTAGCTTCGTCGTCTAGCCTAACGATTGAGCGACTACAACTTCGATCTTTTTCCTACGATAAGTTAATGTTGGCTTCTGTAGTCATTGTGTACTATCTTAGAAGAATTTCATTTTGTATGTCGCGAAACAAGCACTTCCGCTTTTGTTCTGTTATGATTTTTGTACAGTTTTAATGGGAGAAGAAGGGGAAAATGTTATGTTTAATCGACTATCGTTAAAAATGGGAGCACTTTTTTTTGTATTTATTTTAATTATAGGTGGGCTGCTTTATTTTATTCTTTATATTAATTTAGCGAATGAACGAATAAACGAAATCATCAACAATCTATTAGCGAGAGGAAATACACATAGTGATGTATTAGAGGATCATTTTGATGAAACGACGATGAACCATGTGGGTCTAATGGAGTCTGCTTCTGATTTTGTCGTAATTATTACAGACGTAAAAGGAGATATACTTGTTCAATCCAATCCGCTAGAGAAAGAAATGGAAACAGTGATTAAACGAACGGATTATAATCAGATTCCTCCTGAGGGAGTCGTAATAGAAGATAACTGGAAAGAAAAGCAATATATTGCGACAGATAGTCCAATAACGATAGATGGTGAACATCGTGGTCATGTATTTATGTTTGCAAACTCGAAGCAGGTAAGAAGTATATTGGATCAGCTAAGTAATCATTTTAAATTTATCGGATTTATAACGGTTGGCATAACAATTATTACAATATTTATTTTGTCTCGTTTTATTACCTCACCGGTAGTGAAAATGAAACGAGCAACAGAGCAGTTAAGTATAGGAAACAACCAAGTAGAATTGCATACAGAACGAAATGATGAACTTGGAGAGTTGGCAAAATCGATTCAGTCATTATCCAATGACTTGGATCGGTTAAAAAATGAACGAAAAGAATTTTTAGCAAGTATTTCCCATGAATTACGTACACCGTTGACCTATATTAAAGGTTATGCAGATATCATCCATCGTCGATCCTTATCAGAGCAAGAGTTAATAGAATATATCGAGATTATTCGGGAAGAAACCGAACAATTATCAAAATTAATCAAACATTTATTTGAATTGGCAAAGATGGACCAGTATTCCTTTGTCATCAATCGAGAATTAGTTACGTTAAAGACACTTATTGCATCTATTATCGATTTAATACAACCTGTGATTCAACAAAAAAATATTAGCGTATCTTTACAATGTCCCTATTATATAAAGGCATTTGTTGATCCGCATCGTTTCCAACAGGTTATCTTAAATATTTTGGATAATGCAGTAAAACATTCTCCAAAGGGCTCTGTCATTACTATAGAGGTCAGAGAACAAAGAGAATTTATTACCATTACCGTTTTGGATCATGGTGAAGGTATACCGAAACAGGACCTGCCTTTTGTGTTTGACCGTTTGTATAGAGTAGATAAATCAAGATCAAGAAAAAGCGGTGGGAGTGGACTTGGTCTAGCCATAGCTAGAGAAATTGTGGAATCCCATGGAGGTTCCATGAGGATCAACAGTAAATTCGGTGAAGGAACGGATGTGCTTATTCAATTACCGATAATATCAAAAAAAATATAAAAACTCTTCGAATATTGAAGGCTTAACATTGAGGCGTCACGAACATGAATCTTTACAAAAATATGCAACCAACCCTTGTTGCGTAAGGCCTTGATCTTATTATACTCGCCACTTAATATAAGGACTCGGTGGGTAAGTCGTTCCGAATTCTTTTCAAGGGGAAACTCTTTTTATACACAAATGTACTAATATACTAATATCAAGAGTTATCAGGTTTTTATTAAAAAACGTTTAAAAGTATGCAATAATTTAGGAGGGGGGTTCAAATGAATAAAGTATTATTAATTGATGATGAACAGCGTATGTTAGATTTATTAGCATTATATTTGCAACCGTACAATTATGATTGCGTAAAAATAAAAAAAGCAGAAGAAGCGCTTTATTATTTGGAAAAGGATAATTTTGATATTGTTTTACTTGATATAATGATGCCAAATATCGATGGGTGGGAGTTATGTAAGCGTATAAGGGAATTCTCTGATGTGCCGATTATTATGATAACTGCGAGAGATCAACAAGATGATATTGTTAAGGGATTACGTCTTGGTGCAGATGACTATATTACCAAGCCGTTTGATGAACGGGAGTTATTGGCCAGGATAGAAGCATTGATTAGGAGAACGGTGCCTAAGAAAACTATTGAGATAAATGGTTTATGTTGGAATGAGGATAAATTTGAGCTTACGTATAATGACCAAATAATTAAATTAACACCAAAGGAATTCCTCATGATTGGTCAATTAATGAAGCAACCGACAATTGTGTATACAAGAGAGCAGCTTATTGAGTTGATTTGGGGATTCAATTCTGAAACAGAAGGAAGAACAATCGATTCACATATTAGAAATATGCGAGAAAAAGTAAGGCAAGCTGGTTTTCCAATCGATGATTATTTAGTAACGGTTTGGGGGATTGGCTATAAATGGGTAATTCCCCATGAATGACAACAGTCCGAATGCACATTACATCTAATAAACGATTCAAAGAATATAAATTGAAGTAAAGAAAATATCGCACTTGCTTTTATATTTTCGGTATTTTATCCCATATGTAACTGGCAGTAAGTCTTGCCCTTACATGAAGTGAGGTGAACCCAGGGAGATAAGTGGAGGATCCAACTACAAGTCAAATGTCCGATTCTGTTCAGAGGTTTTAAGCCACACCCTTGCTGTACGAATAATCAGTGGGGGGATAATAGAAAACCCCCACTAATTGAAGATTGACTTACATTAAGCAGCTCGGCAAATTTTTGCACACTTAAAGCAAGCCTCTGCGCATTGTTGACAATGGTCATGATCATGCTTTTTACACTCTGCTCCGCAGGCTTCACAAATAGTCGCACAAATAGCGGTTAACTCGGAAAGAAATGGAGTCCCTCTAGTAATTGCCTGTTCCACATAACTGCAAATTTCCGCACACTCTCTATCCAAGCGAATGCAATTAGCCATCTTGTGTAATTCTTTCTCTTCAAGGCAGGCATCGTAACAATGGTTACAAGCAGTCATACATTCATGCAATGCTTGAATAAGCTCCCTATGTTGTTCATGTGCCATGAAAACCCTCCTTTTATTAGTTACATTTCCCATGTTTGCTTAGATTAAACTAAAATCAATGAAAAATGTTTCATCGTAATGCTAAAATGGAATAAATTGAATAGGGGAGTGAAGGGCGTTGAGTTATCAATGGCTTGAATGGGCTAGAAGAGTCCAGGCCTTAGCCCAGGCTGGTTTGGAATTTACCAAAGATGAGTATGATCGTGAACGTTATGAGGAGCTTTGGGAATTGAGTATGGAAATAATGTCATCCTACTCGGAGTATGATATGAAACAATTAACCAACCTATTTCAAGATGAACACGGATATCCAACACCAAAGATGGATGTACGAGGTGCTGTATTCAAAGATGGGCGTATATTAATGGTTCAAGAACGGATGGATAATAAATGGTCACTTCCAGGCGGTTTTTGTGAAGTTGGTTTATCTCCTTGTGAAAATATTGTAAAAGAGATATATGAGGAATCAGGTTATCACACCATTCCTTGTAAATTTCTCGCCCTTATGGATATGATGAAACATCCACATCCACCACAGCCTTATCATTATTATAAAGTGTTTATTCAATGTGAGATTGTGGGTGGTGAAAGAAGTAGTGGTATTGAAACGAATGATGTTGCATTTTTTCACGAGAATGCCCTTCCTGAAATATCCATAAAAAGAAATACAAAAGAGCAAATTAAGATGTTATTTGAGTTTTATATAAATCCTAGTAAACAAGCTATTGTCGATTAAATACGAGGAAAATGTGAATAAATATTTTTCTTTTTCAAATACTTATAGGGAATGTTCAAAAATAGGATAGAATGGTGCATTGAATTTCATCGTTGTCTCGGATTTTATAACCTTTTTTGAACATGACTTATATCAAGGGTATTATTTTAGGGAATATAACCTTTACTAAAGGCGTAATCTACATTTTAATACCCTTATGTTTTACGTATAAGAACAACTAGGTGCTTGTAATAGTGGGCAGGGCATTAGCCGCCTAGCACGAACAGCGGGTGTGACTCCTTTGTTGTAAAGCTTCAATCATGGGAAAATCTTAGTAGGTAGATGGAAGGGTTATTCTAGCTAAGAACCGTTATCCTTTTGTCCGTGGTGGTTATCATAAGCAATTGTGCAAAGCTTAAGCACCCAAGCTGTAGCAAAAGCAAACTTCCAATCTTCTTTTTTACAATAAATCAATATCGGCTCGAATCTAAAGGAAGACCGACTAAAAGTGGGCTTGCCGTCAGGTGTTGGCATGCCCCCTTGTTTTAGTGGCATGTTCTTTATCAGTATGTAAGAAGTCTATTTCTCTATTTCTATTATCTGGATAAGATAGTGAGAGGAGTAGCTCCTAAACCTTAAATGAAGCTTCACTGTATCTTTTTAAAGATCTCCAGTTTGTTCGTTGCTAAATGAGTGCTTGGGCTTTTGTTCCGCAGTAAGATGCCGTAAAGACTAGTTCCAAAACGTTTGCTATCTAAAGAACGCTTAACAGCTGATTGGTTCAAGGGCCCTTAGGTCATACCCTCATGGTACTAACATTCTGAGGAAAGAAGTTTTATTTTTACACTATAGGAAAGTATATAACTTTAGGCTTTATCGTATAAGAAAACGGTAGTTTTCGCTATAAAGACTTGAGACAAGCCAAGTTTTTCTAAAAAAACATACTTGAAGTTAGAACGTTTAATGATTTTTCTAAATAATTTTTATCTGTTTTACTAAAATCGTTTTAAAATTACCATATGGGGGTATAGTATAAAGGCGAGAAGTAATTCAGTAAGGAAGAAAATAGGAGGGTATGATATGAAGCATGAAGAACATGGCAATCATCATCAACATCATGAGCATAGCGATCATAATCACAACCATGAAGAGCATAAGCACTATGATCATCGACATTCCGGACATTCACATGGCCATCATGGAGGGCATGATCATGGAGATATGGTAAATGATTTTAAAAAACGATTTTTTATATCTTTAATTATTACGGTTCTAATCCTTGCTTTATCCCCAATGATTCAAGGCTTTCTTGGAGTTGAATGGAGATTTCCTTACGACCAATATATTCTCTTTGCCTTATCTACGTTTATATTTTTCTATGGTGGTTGGCCATTTCTGACGGGAGCAATTAGTGAATTAAAAGAGCGAAACCCTGGAATGATGACGTTAATTGGCTTAGCAATTTTAGTTGCTTACAGTTACAGTTCTCTTACTGTATTTGGCTGGGAAGGGAAAGACTTCTTCTGGGAGCTAGCAACGCTAATTGATATTATGCTGCTTGGGCATTGGGTGGAAATGCGTTCCGTAATGGGCGCTTCAAATGCATTAGAACAGCTTGTTAAATTAATGCCAAATGAAGCGCATAAATTAGATGAAAATGGAAATATACACGATGTTCCTTTATCTGAATTAAAGAGTCGGGATCGAGTATTAGTAAAACCTGGAGAAAAAATACCAGTTGACGGTTCGATTATTGATGGTAAATCTGCAGTAGACGAATCGTTACTTACTGGTGAATCTGTCCCGATCGAAAAAGCTGAAGATGATTCTGTAATTGGTGGTTCCGTTAATAAAGAAGGTTCCCTTACGATACAAGTAGAAAAAACAGGAGAGGAATCATTTCTATCTCAAGTGATAACGATGGTAAAAGAAGCCCAGGAATCACGATCGAAAACACAAGATTTAACAAATAGGGCAGCAAAATGGTTATTCTATATTGCTTTACTTTCCGGTTTTGTTACATTAGTCATTTGGTTATCACTTGGAGAACCTTTTGATGTTGCTATGGAACGAATGGTTACGGTCATGGTTATTGCATGTCCACATGCGTTAGGGTTAGCAGCACCACTAGTTATAGCGGTTTCTACATCTATTTCCGCTAAAAAAGGTTTATTAATCCGAAATCGCGCTAACTTTGAAAGTGCAAGGAATTTAAATGCGGTAGTATTTGATAAAACAGGAACGCTGACGAAAGGTGAATTTGGCGTAACTGATATTATTCCAATGAACGAGAAGAGTGAAGAAGAAGTACTTTCGTATGCAGCAAGCATTGAACAAAATTCGGAGCATCCAATAGCCACTGGAATCGTTCAACGTGCAAAGGATAGAGAAGTAACCATCCATAAGGTTACAGATTTTCAGTCTATTACAGGAAAAGGCATTCAAGGAAAAGCGGATGGAAAAGTGGTAAATGTCGTTAGTCCCAAGTATGTAAATGATCAGCAGTTAGACTATGATCAACAACTGTTTAGTGAGATGTCGGAACAGGGGAAGACAGTTGTGTTTGTACTTGTTGATGAAGAGCTGATCGGGATGATTGCTTTAGCGGACATGGTTCGAGATACAGCAAAAGAAGCTATTGTAGCACTGAAAGAGCAAGATATTCACCCGATTATGCTTACTGGAGATAATCGCAAAGTAGCGAATTGGGTTGCAAAACAACTTGGCATTGATGAAGTATATGCAGAAGTTTTACCAGATGATAAAGCAAATCAAGTAAAAGAGATTAAAGAAAAAGGTTGGAAAGTAGCGATGACTGGAGATGGTGTTAATGACGCACCAGCACTTGCCACGGCAGATTTAGGAATTGCCATTGGTGCAGGGACAGACGTAGCTATGGAAACAGCTGATGTCGTACTCGTGAAAAGCAACCCTAAAGATGTTGTAGCACTAATGGAGCTATCAAGAAAGACTTATCGCAAAATGGTTCAAAACCTTTGGTGGGCAGCAGGATACAATATATTCGCAATTCCACTTGCTGCTGGCGTATTAGCACCAATTGGGATTGTACTCAGTCCAGCAGTAGGTGCTATTTTGATGAGTTTAAGTACAGTAATTGTCGCAATTAATGCGAAGTTGCTGAAAGCTTAGTTTGCTCTTAACAAATAGAGATTGGTAATAACCGAATTTTTTCTAGTATAGAAAAACCGTACTGTTAACATGGATTGATCGACGTGTAGAACAGTATGGTTTTTACTTATGGAAATGAAATCCGTTTTACATGGCGGATCTTTTTTGCAGGTAGCTTCGGCATTCCGTCTAGCTTTAGCGCTCATCAACTAGCAAATTTCTCTTCTTCTAACGATAAGTCAACGCCGGCTTTTTTTTCCGAAAATCAAAAGAGCGGGGATATATTTTGTAGGAGGGCTCATATTATTGGGTATAGATGAGAAATATAACAATAAAATTACTTCACATTTTAACATGTTGTGAAATGAAAAAAGACCTGTTGAAGTAACATGGAAAACATGCTATGCTATACAGGCTTAACCGTCTTTATCTTTAATTTGTATTTATAAATATCCTACTTTATTATAACAAACTTTATAAGTGAAGTCAATGAAAAGCCTAATAAAATGAAATGGGGTTGATGAAATGAGTCAAGAACAGAAAGATTTTCAATCCGAACAGCGGCGAGTTAATGATGTCTTATCACAAATCCAACAAAAAGAAGCAAAACTTGCAGCAAAAGCAATAAATTTAAAAGACAGCGTAATTCATTTACGAAAAACGTTTTGGGACGATGTGACAGTAAACTTAGATGAGCCAGATGATGTTATTGAAACAGAAGCAAGTATTAAACAACAAGCGGAGCTGCTAGCGCAAAAAGAAACGATCCATGGCGGTTTAAGCCGAGAGTTAAAAACGTTAAAAAAGCTAGAGGATAGTCCCTATTTTGGTCGGGTTGATTTCAAAGAAGATAATCAAGGGGAAATTGACAAGCTATATATAGGAGTTGCTTCATTAAAAGATGCAAATGAAGAAAATTTCCTCATTTATGATTGGCGAGCCTCGATATCCAGCCTTTATTATGATTATGGATTAGGTCAAGCCAGCTATCAAACTCCAGAAGGAAAAATCACGGGTGAGATTTCCTTGAAGCGGCAATTTATTATTCGTCATGGTGAAATTAAAGCGATGTTTGATACAGGCTTAACGATAGGTGATCAATTATTGCAAGAGGCTTTAGGGACAAATGCGAGCACAAAAATGAAAAGTATCGTAGCGACTATTCAAAAGGAGCAAAATAAAATAATTCGTAATGAAAAGAGTAAGTTGTTACTAGTGCAAGGTGCAGCTGGCAGTGGAAAAACATCTGCGGCATTGCAACGAATCGCTTATCTGATGTATCGTTATCGAAAAATGCTCAAGCCGGAAAATGTGATGTTATTTTCCCCTAATCCTTTATTTACCAGCTATATTAATAATGTTTTACCAGATCTTGGTGAAGAAAATGTAAAACAGACTACTTTTTTAGATTTTTTACAAGATAAAGTAGGAGTTGGCTTTTCTATTGAATCGCCGTTTTCGCAAATGGAATATTTGTTGACAAACAAAACATCTGCCGATTATCAAATTCGTTTAAGCAGTATCGAATATAAATCATCACTTATGTTTAAACAGCTTATCGATCATTATCTAGATTCTTTATATACATCGGGAATTCAGTTTAAAAATATTGCATTTCGTAAGCAAGTAGTGATCACTAAAGAAGCAATCGCGGAATACTTCTATTCATTGGAGAAACATATCTCGCTTGCTAATCGTATGGAGTTAGTAGCGAAATGGTTGATCAAAGAACTGAAGCAAATTCAGGATGGAGAAATTCATAAAGACTGGGTAAGGGAAAAAATTGAATTACTGAATAAAGAGGCATATGTAAAGGCGTTTTATCAATCTCAAAAACAAGGTGTAGATGAAGAGTTTATTCTACGTAAGGCAGTAGTAGCTAAAATGGTTGCAAACTTAACGGATCGTATTAAACAATATGCATTTGTAAATGTACGAAAGACGTATCAGCGACTATTTACAAATTGGCAGCAGAAAGATATACCTATGCCGAATGGTTGGAAGCAAATTGCTGAAGAAACATGGACTGATTTACAGTCTAATTATTTACGTTGGGAAGATGCAGCACCATACGCTTACTTTAAAGGTAAGTTACTAGGTGATAAAGTGGATCGCTCTGTACGTTATCTTGTTGTAGACGAAGCACAGGATTTTTCCGCTTTTCAGTTTGACTATATAAAGCACTTATTTCCGTATACCAGGATGACTTTATTAGGGGATAGTAATCAAGCTATTTATGTTCATATGTCTAAGGGGAATCCGTTGTTGTCAGAAAATGAACAGGATGTGGAACGAATTGTTTTAACAAAAAGTTATCGCCCTACAAAGCAAATTGTCGAGTTTACCATGCATTTTGCTCCCTATACGGAAGCTATAGAACCATTTGAGCGTAATGGTAATAAGCCTGTACTGATGCAGGTAGAGGATGAAAATGATATAACGGATGTCCTTATCAAAAGTGTACGAGAGCTGTTTGCAGAAGGGTATGAGACAATAGCCATCATAACAAAAACGCTTAAGGAAAGTGAAACATTCTATCAACGATTAAAAGACCACATCACAATTAGTCAAATCAATGAAGAAACGTACACGTTCATGAAAGGACTATTAATTATACCCGTATATTTAGCAAAAGGGATTGAATTTGATGCTGTGTTGATTCCGGATGCTTCAGCTGAGCATTATCCAAAAGAAGATCAGACTTTATTTTATACAGCCTGTACGCGGGCCATGCATGAACTTCGTCTAATTACTTCCGGTCAAACGAATGAGCTTATCAAACAAGCTCCGAAAGCAACCTATAATTCCATAAAAGTATAGTTATAATATAAAGAAATAAGCGACTTTAAAAAAGAGTCGCTTGTTTTTTATGTGATTGTTATTTTTAGGAAAGGGTATATGGAACTTGCTATGGTTGACTACTGCTATCGTGGATTATTTTTGAAAGCTGCTAATTTATGTATCTTAAACATATTATACTTTTTGTATAGTAGATTCATTTTCCTGTAAAGAGCAGTATCCTAGCAGAGTGATAGATAGCAATCGTTTTACAAATTGCCTTTCCTCCAACGGTTAAAGCGGCAATAATGCTTGTCAGAATAATGGATATAAAAATGAAATAAAAGGAACCCTCAGCAGTTTGGCTAATTGGAAAACAACAGCAGTTGAGCTGCACCACTGACGATCCAGCAATATCACTAATGATATCGTTAAATAAACTGGAAAATATCGGAGCCGTTTTAGCGACAGGCTGCTTCTTTTGCTCCCTTTATTTTTTTGCTGCTATTGCATGAAATGCTGCAAGACCAATTGTATCACCTATAATACCAATCATTATAAAGACGAAGACGATAAACAGACTAAGCAATAAACCTGTTCCTTCTTGAAATAACGTCGAAACGAATGAAAATAAAAACACCATTCCAAAGGTTAGTAAACTTATTTTACTATTCCACTCTAAAGATTGACGCATCCGTCTAATCAATTGGATAAACTCCTTTGTTATATTTAGATCGTTTAAAGCGTGTTTAATAACTCATATTGATAAAGGGTGACTCTTCCGGCTACCACCCCGGAAGAGTCTTTGAATTACCCGAACTACTAATTTATCCGTCGATTGCTTGAAGTTCTATGTTGCAAAAAAGTCTAATAGGAGAAATCATCTTCTACATTTTAATTACTCCACTTTTATTTAATGATATAACTTTCTTGAAGATGTTATGGTTGAGCTTTTATTCCTGAATTATTTAACCGAATCTATATTAATTAACTTAGGTGAATTATTTTGCCTTAATGAAAAAATACACTATTTTATAAAAAAAATCAAGTGGCTTTTATAATATTTTTGAGAAAAGAGCCCGTTCATTCCATTTATCACAGAGGATATTCATGTAAAGCTTACCGGTAACAGTGTTCATTTAGCTGATTTTCCTAACTATAATGAAGCGGGTATAGATGATCAGCTTGAGCAAGAAATGGAAAGGGTTCTTCAAGTTGTAGAACTTGCAAGGCATGCCCGCAATCTATCCAAAATCAAGACGAAACAGCCTTTAGCTTCACTGACTGTCATAGGAGATAAAGAGGCTGTGCAGTTTTCAAGAAAATATGAATGGATTATAAAAGATGAAATAAACGTTAAGCATGTGTATCTAGGAAGCGATCTTGAAGATCAAGTTCACTATGAAGTCAAATTGAACTTTTCTACAGCCGGGCCAAAATTAGGAAAACGGACAGGACTTGTGCAAAAACAGCTGCAACAGTTATCTGATGAATCTATAGTTGAAATGGTAAAAGGAGACTGTAAACTAACTTTACCTTCAGGAGAATCTCTGCTGCTTGATGAAGAAGATCTCATCGTGAAACAGGTTACGAAAGCAGGAGTAGAAATGGCTGCCAACCAATCTTATACGGCGCTCTTAGATATGGTCATAACGAAAGAGCTAGAGCAAGAAGGGCTAGCTCGCGAACTCATACGCGCTGTGCAGCTTTACCGAAAAGAGTTACATTTACCAGTTGATAAACGTGTATGTATTACTTTTGATGTAAGTGATCCCATAAAGGATGTCATTAAGCAATTTCAAGATTTACTAACAACTAATTTATTAATAAGTGATCTAAAATTTGGTGAAACAGCCGTAATGAAGACGGTTGAAATCGATGGGGAAAGTATACGTTTAGGGATCGATTAATTGAAAAAGGGGTTGTCTAAAAAGTTCGTTTTTGACTAATTAGCACCAAATTAAATAAACCCCCAAGAATGCTGATTTAACAACATTCTTGGGGTTAGTTTTTTTACTTTACGAGCTGAATTACCTCTTTTCAGACAGCTCTTTTTTACAAACTTTAATGAATGACACAATGGAATGATCGTTCAATATGTGCATAATTTCTCCTAACTATAATAAGTTTGACAGCTGGGTTTTTAATCAATTAATTTAGTGTAAGCACCGTGTCGAACTGGACCTACATATTTATTCAGCTTCCATCCATGTTTAATGGCTGCAGTTACAAACTCTTTGGCGGCAATAACGGATTCTTTTACAGAGTTTCCCAATGCGAGATTAGCCGTAATTGCTGCAGCAAATGTACAACCGGCACCGTGATTATAGGTTGTCTGGATTTTTTCCTTTTTTAATAGGATAAATTCTTGTCCATCATAAAAAAGATCAACAGCTTTTTCATGGTCAAAAGCAGTTCCACCTTTGATAACAACATTTTTTGCGCCTAACTCATGAATTTTTACAGCAGCTGTTTTCATTTCTTCCATCGTCTTGATCCGACCTGTTTGTGCTAATTGTCCAGCTTCGAACAGGTTTGGAGTTGTAATGATTGTATGAGGAAGCAGCAGTTCACGCATTGCATCCGTATTCTCCGGCTGCAGCACATCATCTTCACCCTTACATACCATTACCGGATCTAGTACATAATTTCTTATGTTATAATCGGAAATTTTCTTAGCTCCTAATTCAATAATATCAACAGAACCAAGCATTCCTGTCTTCATCGCATCAACACCAACAGATAGAATAGTATCTAATTGTTTTTCAACAATCGTTACATCTATAGGAGAAACACAATGCCCCCAACCATTGGGGTCCATTGTAACGATAGAGGTTAGAGCTGTCATGCCGTAAACATCGTGTTCCTGAAATGTTTTTAGATCCGCTTGAATACCAGCGCCACCACTGGAATCAGAACCTGCTAGAGTTAAGGTTTTCTTCATTGTCATAGCTATCGCTCCAAACATAATTATTGTTCATATATATTCTTTCTATATAGAATATAACAGAATTTTTCAGATTAAAAGTAATAGATACTAATTCAGAACTTCGGATTTTAAATGAAGTACGATTAAAGAACGAGCAGGATAGTATTTATAAAAGTTGAAAAGTAAGAGAGATCACTATAAAGTTTAGCCAGAACTCCCAAAAGCTGCATCAGGCACTTGAAAGTTGAGAGAGATATATCAAAAGCTACAAGAGATGCTTTGAAATGAAGCGCTACTATACTGTAAATATAAAGCAAAAACTAAAATGGAGAGGAAGCATAATTTTTTCATTATCGCCAATAATGTAATTTATAAGCTTTCCTTGAGAAAAATGGAAAAAGTAGTGTATTATTTTATATAACTCAAAAATATTGGGAAAAGTGGAGGCGGTAAAGTGAATACAAAACGCTGGTTTGCAATCATTATTGCTACAGTATTATTAGTTGTATCAATTGGATTTCAGTTTGTCAGCAGTTTTGCGACTGCTAATTTTTCAGACATGTTTACTTTAATGGATCAGAAGTATGAAGAAGAGATCATACAAGAAGGAATGGGAGATAAGATTGCTGTTCTGTATCTAGATGGAGTTATTCAAGATACAGCACCTAGTACATTAGTTAATACAACTTCTTATAATCATAAACAGTTTCTGGAAATGCTTAATGAAGCTGGGGAGGATGAGTCAGTTGACGGTATTATTCTTAGAATCAATACACCCGGCGGTGGAGTGGTAGAAAGTGACGAAATTCATGACAAAATAGAAGAAATCCAGAAAGAGAAAGAAAAACCAATTTATGTTTCTATGGGAAATACTGCTGCTTCAGGGGGATATTACATATCTGCGCCAGCTGATAAAGTAATAGCTCATCCAGCAACGTTAACCGGGTCTATTGGTGTTATTATGGAAGGATATGACCTTTCTGAATTAACCGATAAATGGGGTATTGATTTCAATACGATAAAAAGTGGTAAACATAAAGATATTATGTCATTTTCACGAAAGATGACCAATGAAGAAAGAGAAATCTTACAAACAATGGTCAATGATATGTACAATGATTTTGTGAAGGTTATCGTTGATGGAAGGGGAATGTCAGAATCCAAGGTTAAAGAGTTGGGAGATGGCCGTGTTTATACTGGTAGCCAGGCAAAGAAAAATGGATTAGTCGATGAGCTGGGTTCATTAGATGATACGATTGCGTATATGACGAAAGATTATCAGCTTGATGATGTTCAAGTAGTTAAATATAATGAACCAATGGGCTTTAGAGAGTATTTAGGCATATCTTTAGGTTCGTTATTTACAAAAGAAAAAGAACTTTTTAACGTCATGGATGTAATTAGGGAGTCTAACGCTCCTCGTGCCATGTACCTATATTCCAATTAAGGGGGGATAAAATGAGTGAGCTTACTGCTGAAAATGCAATGATGGAAATAACCAGTGACACATATAGATATGCTGGGTTTTGGATGCGATTTTGGGCATATATTATGGATTTAATTGTTGTTGCAAGTATTAACGGTATTCTTTTAACCCCATTTAAATTCATTAATGATGGAGAAGTTATTGAAATGGGATTTTGGACGTTAACAGGCATTATTGCGTCCATTATGTTCTATTTATATTTCCTGCTTATGACGAAAAAGTTCGGTCAAACATTAGGGAAAATGATTATGGGAATTAAAGTTATTCGAGAAGATGGAGAAAAGTTAACATGGAATGATTTATTATTTAGAGAGGTAATAGGTAGATTTATTCATCGTGTATTTTCCTTTTTAGCTGTTCTTTATATCGTTGTTGCTTTTACGAAAGAGAAACAGGGAATACACGATATGATTGGTAATACAAGAGTAGTTTTTGTTGATTAAGCTAATAATAAGCACATAAACAGTACCGGTGTGTATCACTTTTCTGTTTATGTGCTTTTTAAAAATAAAGATGAAACTTGATTTATGAGGGTCTTCCCTTCATTTCCTACTGATAGTTATAGAACAAAGGCTAAAATCTGGGCGTCCTTGAAAAAAAGCATGCGATATCGCTGCCGTAGCTATCCTTGTCCATGAAAACCGCGTTGTATCGCTATCGTAGCAAACTCTGTCCTTTAGACGCGAACGAAGCGGACATATATCTGTTATCTCCCACTAAGACTTCATCATATACTCTATAAGTGGAAGATTTATGACATCTTAGATGCGTGATACTATTTTAGCATGGAGTTACGAAACTTGAGTAAATGTTAATTTCTAACAGGTTACGCGCACAATGGTTGATTTCCCTTCAAGTTTTCCAACATGAAGAATAAGATTTTCGTTTAGAAGTTAGTTTAACGATTTTACTTTTTAATTGAGCCAAAGCTAGATAGTCAACCTATCTTCAGAACTTGGATACAATCCAAGTTTCTTTAGTAATGCTTGTTCTACTTTTTTGAAACGCTGTAATTGACAATGGATAAACTTATGAAATAGGTGTATTGTTACCTGTTATTTCCATGTAAGTTACTACAATGTAGTTATGTTACTTTAGGGAAATTCTCAATTTCATGAGTAATTTATCAATAGTGGGGAATGTAATATTATAAATAGACAAATTTTTGTTTGAGGTTTGTCATACTTTTGTCATGGTAATTCGTCCTTTTCTATTAGAAAATAGTTTATACTAATTATTACGTGAGTTGATCACTAAATATTAACTTTTCCTTAATATAAATTAGGCTGAAGGAAATAAATTGATGAATGTTTGAATGATCACTTTTGAACAAGAGGCGAATGCCGATAAATAGGAGGGATTGCCGGTTATGATGGATTTAGATCCAGTTTTAATGAGTCGTTTATTAACGACAATTACTTTAGTATTTCATATTATTTTTGCAACTTTAGGTGTCGGGGTCCCATTGATGATTTCCATTGCTGAGTTTATTGGGATTAAGAAAAAAGATCCACATTATATCATGTTAGCCAGGCGATGGGCCCGAGGATTTATTATTCCTGTGGCAATTGGAGTAGTAACAGGAACAGCTATCGGTTTACAACTATCCTTGTTATGGCCGGAATTTATGCAATTAGGTGGAAATGTAATTAGCTTGCCGCTATTTATGGAAGTATTTGCTTTCTTTTTTGAAGCAATATTTTTAGGGATCTATATGTATACATGGGATCGATTTAAAAATCAAATGACACATTGGTGGCTCTCATTACCGATTGTAATTGGCGGTGGACTTTCTGCGTTCTTTATCACAACTGTAAATGCTTTTATGAACACACCAGAAGGTTTTAAAATTGGCAAAAATGGCTTTGCAGCGATTAATCCATTGGAAACGATGTTTAACCCGGCAACACCAACAAAAGTTTTTCATGTATTGACGTCTGCATATTTAACGGTGGCTGCCATTTTAGCTGCATTTGCTGCATTTGGTTTGCTAAGAAAGAAAACAAGAGAATATCATAAAAAAGCATTAAAGCTAACAGTCACCTTAACATTCATATTTGCGATTTTTACAGCAATAGCAGGAGACGTTTCTGCCAAATTCCTAGCCGAATACCAACCAGAAAAACTGGCAGCTGCGGAGTGGCATTTTGAAACAGAGAAAAACGCGGATTTAATTCTCTTTGGTTGGTTAAATGAAGATAATGAGCCAACGGGAGTAATACGTTTTCCAAGTTTACTTAGCTTTTTAGCATTTAGTGACTTTGATGCTGAAGTAATTGGACTAGAAGAATTTCCAGAAGAGGAACGACCTCCATTATGGATTCACTATATGTTTGACTTAATGGTAATTATTGGCTTCTTCTTGCTTGGCGTTTCATTTCTTTACCTTATCCTTTCAAAGTTAAAACGATGGAATGAAAATAATAAATTCATGCTGTGGTTGCTTATTTTAAGTGGACCTCTAGCAATGCTAGCAATTGAATTTGGTTGGATTTATGCAGAAGAAGGAAGGCAGCCATGGATATTGCGAGGATATATGACAGTTGAAGAAGCAGCAACGACGTCACCGTATGTAGGGTGGATGTTTATCCTATTTTTATTACTTTATATAACACTTGGTGTAATCGGAGTAGTCGTGCTTCGTAAGCTATTTAAAAATAATCCGGTAGAAGATGAACTGGAAAAGAAATACCCGTCCATAGAAAAGGGTGATAATCAATGAGTTATGAAATAATTGGGATTACGGTATTATGGCTCTTTTTATATGGTTATTTGATTGTTGCTTCTGTCGACTTTGGAGCTGGTTTTTATGCATATTATGCGAAAGTAACAAAAAAAGATCATATTATTAACCAATTAATTTCCAGATATTTGTCTCCAGTATGGGAAGTAACTAATGTGTTCTTCGTGTTCTTTTTCGTCGGTATCGTTGGCTTCTTCCCTGACTCTGCCTACTATTATGGTACTGCACTGTTAGTGCCCGGAAGTATAGCTATTATTTTACTGGCAATTCGTGGGTCATTTTATGCATTTGAAAATTATGGATCGAAGAAAAGTAATGTTTATATGTTTTTATACGGTGCTACCGGATTATTAATTCCAGCCTCCTTGTCAATAGCACTGACGCTGTCAGAGGGGGGATTTATTAAAGAAGAAAGTGGAACGGTCTCCTTAGATTACTTTGCATTATTTGCCAGTCCGTATTCTTGGAGTGTCGTATTTCTTGCGATCGTATCTGTATTGTTTATCAGTGCAACCTTTTTAACCTTCTATGCAGCAAGGGCCAATGACGTTAAAGCATTAAAGCTTGTAAGAAAATATGCATTATTTTGGGGTACACCTACGATTATTGCTGCATTGACGACGTTTATTGCACTAGGTCAGCATAATCAACGCCATTATCAAAATATGTTTGATTATTGGTGGATGTTTGGCTTATCAGTAGGATTTTTTATGATTGCCATGTGGTTAATTTATCAAGGAAGGCGATATGGCTTAGCGTTTATTAGTGTGATGCTGCAATTTTTCTTTGCTTTCTTTGGCTATGGTGTAAGTCATCTTCCATATATTTTAGATCCGTATATAACGGTATATGAAAATGCAACTCATGAATCAACAGGAATTGCACTAATCATCGTTTTTATTGCAGGTCTATTCCTATTAATCCCTTCATTAATTTTACTACTGCGTCTGTTCTTGTTTGACGCAGACTATGTAAAAGGGAAAAAATAAGCAATTGGTGTATCTTAAAAGGAACAAGAATACTAAGTCAGTTACCTCGGTCTTAAGCCTTAAGATTGGGAGATATGCTCTTTAGAAAGGGCGAAGAAGGCCCCATCTTTAAACAAGGAGCGTCTACATGCATAATATGAAATTTTATCTCAAAGCAAATAAAATAAGTATGGTATATCTGTTTGTGCTTTCTCTCTTAATGGGTGTCGCCATTGTAGTACAAGCTTACTTACTTGTTTCCATTATTGATGGCGTCTTTTTAAAGGGACAAACATTTCAGGAAATCCTCCCATTATTGGGAGGATTATTCTTCATTCTATTAGTAAGGAGTTTTATTCCTTACTTTAGTGGGAAAATTGGAATTCAACTAGGTTCTAATGCTAAACAGCAATTTCGTCAAAAGCTAATCGCACACTTTGTAAAGAATCCGGTTTCAGCATCTTTAAAGGGACAATCTGGACAAAAGGTTAGTGTGTTGATGGATGCTATTGATGAAGTAGATAGCTATTTTAGCAGTTATATTCCACAAGTTATTCGTTCAGCGATTATTCCTCTCATTATCATTATATTTGTGTTTATCGAACATGTTAATTCCGGATTAATCATGCTAGTAACTTCACCATTTATTCCGATATTTATGGTAATTATCGGTATGCAGACAAAAAAGAAGTCTGAAGAGCAAATGGAAGAATTGGCTGCTTTTTCAGGTCGCTTTCTCGATACATTACAAGGGCTCGTCACGTTGAAATTATTCGCAAAAGCGAAGCAGCAAAAGCATACAATTCAAACGAGTAGCTTACGTTTTCGCGATGCAACCATGGAAATCTTAAAAGTAGCATTTATGTCGTCATTTATGCTGGAGCTTATTTCCATGCTGGCGATCGGGTTAGTTGCTTTGGAGGTAGCATTGCAATTAATTGTGTTTGATGGTATTTCATTTTTCAAAGCTTTTTTTGTTCTTGTTCTGGCACCAGAGTACTTTACATCACTGCGTGAACTGGGAACAGCGTTTCATAACGGAAAAAGCAGTATGGGAGCTGCCCAAAAGGTAGAAGAAGAGCTGGAAAAGGATAAGGAAGCAAACCGTGTATGGGGAACGCGTCCACTTGCTAAAACATCAATACCTGTACAGATTGAACTACAAGGTGTAGGGTTTCAATACGGTGAAGATCAGTTTTCCTTACAACCAATTCATACATCATTCTTGCCATTAACGAAAAATGCAATTGTCGGAAAAACCGGTTCTGGAAAGTCAACGTTATTGCATTTAATTGCAGGGATTATTACACCCTCAGAGGGACAAATCCTGGTTGATGGGAAACCTTTATGGAACTATCAAGAGGAAGACTGGTTTAGGCAACTTAGCTATATTTCTCAGCATCCGTATATATTTGCTGGAAGTATTGCTGATAATATTACTATTGGTAATAAGACAGAAATATCAAGAAAAGCTATCGAGAGAGCAGCTGAACAAGCAGGAATTTTAGAAATGATTACTTCACTAGATAACGGATTTGATACGCTAGTAGGTGAAGGCGGAAGAGGACTTTCGGGTGGAGAAAAACAGCGATTGGCCTTGGCAAGAGCATTTCTAAAGAAACCGACCATTGTTTTGTTTGATGAGCCAACAGTGGGGTTGGATTTAAAAACGGAACGAGTCCTTCAATCCTCTATTCAGAAATTGGCTGAGACTGCTACGGTTATTACTGTTGCTCATCGACTACACACGATAAAAGATGCAGACCATATCCTGTTTTTGGATAATGGGCAGCTGATTGCAGAAGGAACACATGAAAAATTACTTCAAAACGTGGATGAATATCGCGAAATGGTCGAAGTGCAACGAGGAGGGAAAGGAGAATGAAGGAACTGGCATTTGTGGCAAAAATGATGATGAAGGAAAAAAAGGACCTTATTCTTTCGATTGTTTTTGGGTTTATTGCCGGAATTGCGACGGTTATGCTGTTTTCTGCTAGTGGTTATCTGATTTCGAAAGCTGCCTTTGCCCCACCTTTTTATACATTAATTATTTTAATCGCTTCGGTAAAATTGTTAAGCTTTGTACGGGCCTTTAGCCGTTATGGAGAACGATTTGTTTCGCATCGGGGGACATTTACGATGCTTAGTCAATTGCGAATGGCTTTTTATGAAAAATTGGAGCCGTTAGCGCCCGGAATATTTCAAAAGTACCGAAGCGGGGATTTACTTGCACGTATTGTTGGTGATGTCGAAAGTTTACAAAACTTCTTCTTACGAGTTGTCTATCCTCCTATTGTGCTTGGGCTTGTATTTCTTAGTACGATCTTTTTTACAACCTTTTATTCTATTCAAACCGCTATCTTGCTATTGATCGGCTTCTTACTGACTACAATAGTCATTCCTGCGCTTTTTGCAATTCGTCAGCGTAAAATTGATAGCCAAGTACGTATGAAACGGGCAAGTTTATCGACAGAGGTAACAGAGTTATTATATGGTTTTCGTGATTTGAAAATTTATCAACAGCTGCAAGAGAAGGAGAAGCGGTTGTTAGAAACCTCATATTCATACATTAAGGAACAAGAGCAAGAAGAAAGAACGACACTATTCAATCAGTCTTTAAATAACTTTGTTTCTCTCCTCGTTACTTGGGCAGTACTTGCAGTAGGTGCTTACCTCATTGGTCAAGGGAATCTGGAAGGGATTTTCTTAGCAATGCTTGTTATGATTTCACTTACGGTCTTTGAAGAAGCGCCAGCAATGGCAGTTTTCCCTATTCATTTCAATGAAAGTAAACAGTCATCCGAGAGATTATTTCAAATGGTAGAGAAAAATGACGAACCAAAAGACCTAACTAGTCCGCTTGAAATTTCTGGTGCACCGACGGTTGAGATGACAGACGTTACATTTTCCTTTTCGGATGAGCAACGTGCTGCAGTAAAGGCTGCTCATATTCATCTTCCTGCTGGCTCAAAAACAGCTATTGTCGGAGCGAGTGGTTCCGGAAAATCTACATTAATGCAGTTAATACTGAAATTAGTTACACCGAATAAAGGAAAGGTCTGTATGAACGGTAAGGATATTTCGGATATTCATCCGGAAGATATCTGGCAGATTTGCAATGTTGTACTTCAAGAAAATCATTTCTTTTATGGAACGATTCGTGACAACTTATTGTTAGCTGATGATACTGCGACGGATGATGCATTACATTCCGTTCTTGCAAAAGTTCAATTAGATCATTGCCAATTGGATGATTCGGTTTATGAAAAAGGAGAAAATTTATCTGGCGGGGAAAAACAACGGTTAGCAATAGCTAGAGCAATGCTAAAAGGTGGTAGGTTTTGGCTGCTTGACGAACCTGCTTCTTCCTTAGATGCGATTACGGAACAAGTGATTTATCGTCATTTATTTAGGCAAGCGAAAGACGATACGGTCGTCTTAATTAGTCACCGATTAGCTGGAATGGAGCAGATGGATCAAATTATTGTAATGGAAGATGGGAAAATCGTCGAAACAGGTACGTTTACTGAGTTGATGCAAAAACAAGGCTATTTCTATGAAATGAAAGAACTGGAGAGCAATTTATTATAAGCTGATAGGATAAAGTGAAACTTGGGAGTAGTAAAGGAATAGTAATAAGAGGAAGAGAGCGTAAAAAGTTTGTGTAAATGGATATGTCTACAATTCCTATTTACACACAAAATGGTTTATACTCCCAACAGGAATTTTACTGCTTCATTTAATTGAAGGAAATCTCATTCTGGTAGCTTCATTCTCTCCCGGAATGAGGTTTTGTCATTTAGGGATTTATACCTGCTATCCAATGGTAGATATCTTTGTGTAGCTTATGCGCTCGAGCTGGAGCAAACGTCACTCTTCTTCCTACGATAAGCAACATCTACCCGAATCTAAAGGAAGGCCGACTAAAAGCGTACTTGCCGCTCAGGCGTCGGCATACCCCTGTTTTAGAGGCATGTTTCCTTTATCCCGGATGGAAGAGTCCGTATTTTACTCATTTCAAAAAAGAGCTTGAGATTTTGCATACGGATGAGAAAAATGACTCCTAAATTCCCACTTCGACTTCTCGATAATCTCTACAACTCTTAAAGTGGAGTCTTACGATACCTACATTCAGGCAAATAGACTTTGTCATGAAAAGTTATAAAGTTTTGCTTTATTGACTTTCATCATTTCATCTCTTATTACAAAAGATACCTTTGTTCCGTGCCCGGGCGTGCTGGCGATTTGCAGCCCCGTTCCAAAGAAGCGTTTTAATCGCAGATCGGTATTAATTAGTCCGACTCCTGATTTATGGTCCGTTTTTCTTGCAAAAATTTGTTGTAATGTCACTTGATCTATTCCAACTCCGTCGTCTTCCACTGATATTTCTGTATATGACTGAAAGACAGAAATGCGAATAATAATTGTCCCGCCTTCGATACGTTTCATAATACCATGGCGGATAGCATTCTCTACCAAAGGTTGTATGGAGAGGAATGGAATTTTTAAGTCATCACATTTATCTTTCTCCCAAACAACTTGAAGCCTATTTCCAAATCGCACTTGTTCAATATACAAATAAGACCGAACCATACTTAATTCCTCTTCAATCGGAATTAATTCATTCATATTTTTGAACTTAAATTTATTCCTTAAAAAATGGCTAAACTCACTAAGTAAATCTCGCATTTTTTCTAAATCCATTATACTTAGACTTGCTAACGCATTTAAGGTGTTAAATAAAAAGTGAGGCTGGATTTGCGCTTGTAGCCAAGCGGCCTCTAATTGCAACTGCTCTTGAACAACTCGTTTAATCGTAGTTAATGCCTCAATCCGTGATCTTATTTCCATTGCTTCTACCGGTTTGGTTACATAATCATTTGCCCCAGCTAAAAATCCGCTACGGATATCATGCGGCTGACTTCTAGCAGTAAGTAATAAAATTGGCAGCTCCGTTAGCGAAAAACGTTTACGTATTATTTGAGTTAGCTCATATCCGGACATTTGTGGCATCATAATGTCGGAAATTACTAAATCCCATTCTTGCTGATGCAATACAGCTAGTGCTTCTTTTCCGCTTGTTACTGCGGTAATATCATATTCCTCCGGACGAAGGATTGCTTTTAACACCTCAAGATTTACTGGATCATCATCAACAATCAATATGTTTAATCGATTAGTAGTACGATTTTGTGTGGTTGTATGATTATTATCTGGATAGATCTCAAATTCTTCTGTATCCAATTGGCTATCGTCTGGAAGCGGTTTAGTACGTAATGTCAATTGTTCAGAAGACTTAGAAGTTAGCTTGTTCTCGTCTGCCAATTTTAGAGAGAAAATGAATTCTGAGCCTTTTCCTAAATTGGAATTCACTTCTAATGTACCACCATGAAGTTCGACTAATTGTTTAGAAATACTTAACCCTAAGCCAAACCCTCCCTCTATCATCGTCTCATTAGGATTTGCTTGTTCATAAGGTTGGAACAGGCGTTTTAGCAAATCTCTATCCATGCCAATTCCTGTGTCTTTAATTGCGATGAATGCTTTGTCGTCTTTTATAAAAGCGCGGATATAAATCTGACCTTCGCTTGTATATTTCACAGCGTTGTGAAGTAAATTAAACACAATTTGAATCACTCGATTTTCATCAGCAAATACTGGAGGAAAGTCCTCAGGTATTTGATTAATAATTTTTACTGGTTTACCTTCTACCGTAAACTGTAATATATCGATTACCCCTGTAATAATTGGTTCCACGGCTATGCATTTCCTGTGCAGACGCGGATTTCCTTGCTGAAGGCTCATCACATCAAGTAAATCATTTAGTATTAAATTCATCCGCCTTCCTACAGATAAAATAGTTTCAAGCTCTTTGACACTTCTTTTCTGTAATAATTTTTGTTCCCTTTTCAAAACAGCTTGTGACATGTTTAAAATGCCATGGAGTGGATTTTTGAATTCATGTGATGTGTTTGCCAAAAATTGATCCTTATGATCATTCATCCTTTGCAATGTAGCTGCAAGTTCTTTGGTGTCACTATGCATTTTAAAATAATCCTTAAACCATACAGCTGCAAAACTTCCCATTGCAATATATAAATCAAACGGATAGTGGATAACAGTAACTCCATTTTCTCGCCAAAAGATTGCCCAAGTAAAATGATGAAGTAGTGCAGTAAGAGAAAAGAGCAATAAAAGATTACTTTTTGGATCTTTTATAAATTTATGCAATATAGCGTTAGCTGTAATAATGGTTGCCGTTGCAACCAACAGAAAGTAAATAGGAAAAATTTTAATGATTTGCGTTGGATTTAAAAATAATGTGATTCCGGCAGTGCTCAAAAGAATTACTGAATAAATAGGATAAATCCTGCGCCAATACGGAAGAAAATGATGATCTGTACATTTTAACATCGCATAGAATCCAATGAGTAGAGCAGCATTAGCTAAGCGAAAATCCCACACATGGCCAATATACAATAATTGGTGGAATAATTTTTCATCATTACTTAATAAATTTGTGAGCATTGCAGAAAAAGTAAGTAAAGAGAAATATAAGAGTTTCTTTTCCTTGTTTCCAAGAAAAAATAACATGGCTGCATAAATAGAATGAACTAGAAAAATAATTGCAGTTGAAATCTGCAGTGTATAGGAATTTTTCATGTCTTTGATAATAGCAGTTTCTGAACCAAACTTAATAGAGCGAATGATACCACTGCTACGGATATCAACAAAGTTTGCAGCTTGTATCCAAATGTCAATAACTCCGTTTTCGTCTGCTGTAAAGGTTGTGGAATAAGGTAAGTTTTTCGGTGAGTAGCTGTTTTTATTTTTTGCCACCTGCCCGGATTTTTCTAACAAACGACCATTGACATAGACTTCTGAAGCGCTTCGTATACTGGATACTCGCATACTATAATTAAGGTCTTCATCAGGATTAACAAGAATACGCAAACGGTAGGTAGCAAATCCATACGGTGAACGTAATGCTTCGTTCCATTCGCCTGGAACTTGAATAAGTCCCGGATTACCTATGTCTTGTTGTCTTTCTTGTATTAACAGTGTTGAAGGGTAAAATTCCCACTCGCCATCTAATAAGAGAACCTTATCATCTTTTGCATTCCAGCCTCGTAAATCTAATTGCCCATCCTTAATAGGTGGTAGCTCTTGATTCTGAAATGATTTCATCCACAATAATCGAGAACTCGACAACACAATTAAAAATAATCCTAGTAATAAAAAAATAGTCCTTTTTTTCATCAGAAAACTTGCCGATTTTTTTACCAAATTGATTTCTCCTTATACACAGATTAGTGGAATAACTAAAGCATACTCAAAATGTCTCTTCAAAAGAAGGAGAAGCGTCGTAAAGTTTGAGGGCATAGTTTAAACTGAATGGATGCATTTCAAAGATAGACTTGTAAGAAACAAGCCATTTTTCCTAGCTTTTTAAAAAGCCACAAAAGAGAGGATTAATTCTATTATAGCTGTAAATACTATTTTGTTCATATCTATATCTCCAAACTTTTCCCAGATTGTTTTTATAAATAAACTCTACTATACTGCTATTCTTAATAATAAAATAAAGATTTGTATATTATCCTATTTTTGTGAAAATTTAGCAATTGATTGGAGGGATTAATTATAAGGAGAGACTAAGTAAAATCTAATTGTAAAGCTTAGATGTATATATAAATTCTAGCGCAAATAATGAAAGTTTTCTTTTAGTAAGGTTCTGGATGTCGGGGTACGACGAGGATTATTAGACTTAAGTTCTGTAAAATCCCCTCACTTATCAAAAAACAGCAGCAAGCATATTATTATACTTGCTGCTGTATATTACGAGCTATTCAACGATGATTTTGTTTGTACATTGGATATCCTGCCCACTTCATATCTTTACCAATTTTTTCAATCGTAATATCTGTTAGCTCAATTGCTTCTTTCATTGTTTCTACTCCTGTACCTTCTAGGAAGGTAGGTGCATCTTTTCCACCAATTAATTTTGGAGCCATATATAAGATCACCTTATCAATGAGCTGCTGTTCTAAAAAGGCGGCATTAATCGCACCTCCTGCCTCCAAAAGAAGGGAGGATACACCTTCTTTTCCTAGATACATTACTACTTGATGGGGGTCTACCATGCTTGTATCCTCTGTCACAATCACCGTTATGCCCAAAGCCTCTAATGCTTTTCGTTTTTCTTTATCATGGTTCATTGTTGTGAAAATCCATGTTTCCGCCTGCTGATCCTGAACAAGTTGATAGTTGAGTGGAATTTTTAATGTAGAATCCATCACGATACGGATTGGATTACGTCCACTTGGAATACGTGCTGTCAGCGCCGGATTATCCTTTAAAACCGTATTTATTCCTGTTAAAATCGCCATATGTTGATGTCGAAGTTGGTGAACATCTTTTCTCGCTGCATCGGATGTGATCCATTTGCTGTGAGAAGTATGTGTAGCTATTTTACCATCCATGGTGATGCCTGTTTTTAGCGTAATAAAGGGTCTTCTTTCTACAATAAATGTGTTAAAAACCTCGTTCATTTTATTTGCTTCTCTTTCTCGAATTCCAATCTCGACATCAATTCCAGCATTTTTCAGTATTGCAATGCCACTACCAGAAACAATCGGATTTGGATCTAAGGTAGCAATTACCACTTTTTTAACCCCAGCATTGACGATCGCTTCTGCACAAGGGCCTGTCCTACCATGATGTGAGCAAGGTTCCAGTGTAACGTACAGTGTCCCTCCTCGCGCCTGTTCTTTCGCCATACGTAATGCGTGAATCTCGGCATGCGGCTCTCCTGCCTTTAAGTGTGTGCCGATACCAACAATACGTTTATGATTGACAATAACACACCCGACTAATGGATTCGGGTCGGTTTGTCCTTTCATAGTACGTGCATGATTTAAAGCAATGTCCATATAAAACTCATGTGTCGTCATTACAACAGTGCTCCTTCCGGTTGAAAATGCCCGGATTTGTTTATCTTTGTTTGCAAATATTTGCGGTTATATTCAGATATGTCGCCCCATAATGGGGTTCTTCCATTAATAGGAACCTCAGCCTTTTTAAAAGCCACCAGCTTTTCGGGATTGTTAGTAATGACCGTTACAGGTTTTGATCGTAACCGTTTTAGTACATAGAGGGCATCTTGATAATTTCTTGAATCATTCACAAAGCCTAGGCTTTCATTTGCTTCGACTGTATCATATCCATTTTCCTGAAGGATATATGTCATCGCTTTACTAAATAAGCCAATTCCTCTGCCTTCATGATTAGCCAAATAGAATAATGCCCCAGAACCGTTTTCCTTAATTCGTGTCATTGCTTCTCGCAATTGAAAACCGCAGTCGCATCGCTTGCTGCCGAAAATATCGCCTGTATGACAAATAGAGTGCATTCGGACGAGTGCATTGTCAGTATTGGCAAAGTCACCATAGACTAGCACACTGGATTGTTGAGACTCAGCTAAATTTACGGAGGATAACTTCTCAATGATTGATTGATAATCGTCAGTGACTACTTTAGAGTTAAGCCAGCAATACCAATGAAATAGGCTTGTCTCTCCGTATAAATTGACAGGCAATTGAATAGGACCGACTAAATATATTGCATCGTAATCTGTATCTATCCGTTGTATTTTATCTTGTAAAATAGAAAAAACATGAGGATCTAGCTTCCTTTGTTGTTCCATTTTGTCATCTCCCTTCATTATTCTTAAGTATAATGAATTCTTTTGTGAATGCAAAGATTGAAAAAACTGCCCTTAAGTTTCCCTCTATTACTCAATGCACTCACATTACTATCATTCAATGGTTTTATAGATTCATTCTCGATATACTCAAAATTGATAAACTAATCGAAGCATCGAAACAGCAGCTTGCAAAGTCAGAGCAAATTACTACAAAGTTAAACCACTAATCTCAAATAAACGATCCAACGTCGAACCAGATGCAAGCTGTATAAATTAAGGAGAGCGTCACACCAAGCCAAAAGGATATGAAACAAAGTGGAAAAGAACTGTATAAAGTGCTAACGCATGAAATGGCAGGAGCTTGTCCGCAGAAGTATTAACAATAGCAAAAAATCAAGCTAACAATAAAAAAGTATTAGGCAAAATATTACTTCTACGGAAGGGAGAGCAGTGCAATTAATTTTGACTTCATGTTCCTTCTCGCCCATCTTTCCCAACAATTCCGTAAAAAAACAGTTTGATGATATCTTCTGTCAAAGGCAGAATTTGTTGATAGATATCTTCTCGTTGCATCGCTTCCTGAAAGATTTGTAAATACATTAGCAGCGACTGGTTAGACAATTGTGGATCAATATACCCTTGCTTTTTCCCTTCATTAAACAAGTCCATCGTCATGGGTAATGCCTTATTGACGTATACTTCTTGAATATAACTGTTGTCATTCTTATATTCTCTCATCATCGTTTGAAAAAAATTGTCGTTTATTTGTTTAGATGTCTCTGTTTTAGCGAAAACAATCGCTCTCATTTTTTCTTGGAATGGCTGATCACTATATATGATCTGTTCATATCTTTTTAGCTCTTGATTTATATAAAAAGCGATTACATCATGGACTAATTGATCCTTACCCCCAAAGTAATTATATATGGTAACTTGAGAAACATTTGCCTTTGCAGCAATTTCTTTGATGGAAACCTTTTGTATGCCAAATTCCATAAATAAAGCTAGTGCGGCTTGTAAAATATGTGATTTTTTTAGTTCTCGTCTTCTTTGGAAACCATCCAATTGATTCACCTCCACTTTAGTTTATTAAAAAATATGTAATAAAACAATAAAATTATTTCATATCCTATTGCAAAGGGGAAAAAATTTGTATATTATGAATAATATTATTAAAATTATTTCATAACTTCTTGTTGCTTAGGAAATTATAAAATTAATTCATTGTCGATAATTTTTTTAAAAAAGTAGCTTCATCGTCTAGCTTAAAAAAGCACTGTAGTTATAGCAAACTTCGACCTTTTTTTTCTACGATAAGTTAATGTTAGAGCGAATCTAAAGGAAGGCCGACTAAAAGTGGGCTGCTGCTCGGGCGTCGGCATACCCCTGTTTTAGAGGCATGTTTCCTTTATCCAAATGTAAGGGGATGTATTTTTCTCATTTCAAAATGTGCTTGATATTTTTCGTGCTGCTGAGAAAAATGCTCCTAAATACCCGTTTCGTTTGGGTCGACAGGACAGGGTTGCTACGTCAGCGATACATCGCGATTTCTCAAGGAACAGAACTCCTTGAATGAAGTTTCATTTTATCGCTTTTCAGAAGGTTCTAGTTTTGTACGTCACTAACCGAGTGCTTCTAACTTTTGTTTATTACTTTAGGTTAAAGAAGCCAAATATGAGAGGAGTGAATTTCATGACGGTTTTGCAAACAAGAAATTTAACCAAAAAATTTGGCAAGTTTACTGCATTAGATCAAGTGAATATAGAAGTAGATAAAGGCCAAGTATATGGTTTTATTGGGCCGAATGGTGCTGGAAAATCAACTACGATACGAGTGCTACTGGGAATTTTAAAAGCGACAAGTGGAGAGGTTAGGATTTTTGGTAAGGATGCTTGGCAAGATGCTGTAGCTATTCATAAGCGAACAGCTTATGTGCCGGGTGATGTTAATCTTTGGCCGAACTTAACTGGGGGAGAGGTAATTGACTTATTTATCAAATTGCGTGGTGGAATTAATAACCATCGTAAGGAAGAGTTAATTGAGCGCTTTGAACTGGACCCCACTAAAAAATGTCGTACGTATTCCAAAGGAAACCGACAAAAAGTAGCATTAGTATCAGCTTTTGCTATTGATGCAGATTTATATATCTTAGATGAGCCAACGTCAGGACTCGATCCATTAATGGAGCAGATTTTTCAATCCTGCGTTTTGGAGGCTAAGGAGGAAGGAAAAAGCGTTCTACTGTCCAGTCATATCTTATCTGAGGTAGAAAAATTATGTGATCACATTGGCATTATTCGTCAAGGGAAAATAATTGAAACCGGATCCCTCTATGAATTACGTCATCTGACAAGAACCAATTTGCGAATCGAAACAAAACAGCCAATCCCTTCCCTTGTTGATATAAAAGGTATCCATGATGTTAACAAAAAAGATAATAAGCTTTCTTTTCAAGTGGATACAGAAGAACTCGATTCAGTAATTCGCTATCTCAGCCAATATGGAATTGTAAAATTGGAGAGTACTCCGCCAACATTAGAGGATTTATTTATGCGGCATTATGAGGGGGATGTGCAATAGCCATGATAAATCATTTAACGAAACATACAGGAAACCTGTGTCGCTTTTTACTAAAACAAGATCGATTGCGGATTTCGCTTTGGCTAATCTCTTTATTTCTTGTAACCGTAATCGTAGCTATCTCATTCTCTGATTTATATCCGACTAAAGAAGATAGGCAGATACTAGCTGAAACGATGCGTAATCCGGCGATGACAGCGATGGTCGGAACAGGATATGGTCTGGAAAACTATACTTCCGGTGCTATGATGGCTCATCAAATGCTACTCTTTACTGCAATCGTTGTTGCAATTATGAGTATTTTGTTCGTTACCCGTCATACACGAGCAGAGGAAGAAGATGGGCGAATGGAGCTAATCCGTTCATTACCAACAGGAAGATTGTCCAGTCTACTGGCAACATTGATAATGGGATTACTAATCAATTTAATTTTAGCATTCATGACAGGCTTGGGGCTTGCAGCTCTTCATATCGAAAGTATTGATTTAAACGGATCGATCCTATATGGAGCTGCTTTAGGGGCAATCGGCTTTTTCTTTACATCAATAACCGCTATCGTTGCCCAATTAACGGAAAGCTCCCGACTAGCAACAGGATTTGCTTTTTTTATATTAGGTCTTGCTTATCTATTGCGCGCTATTGGCGATGTTGGTAATGAGGTATTATCTTGGTTATCACCTTTAGGGTGGATTCTCAGCTCAGAAGTATATGTTAATAATTATTGGTGGCCGATTTTATTAACTGTAGGAACAGCTTTTCTTCTTTGTCTTATTGCGCTTTATTTAAACACGATACGTGATATTGGGGCTGGTTTTCTGCCTTCCAGACCAGGAAAACGAAACGCTTCTGTTTTATTACTGAGTCCGTTTGGTCTATTATTTCGATTGCAGCGTACAGCTATGATTTCGTGGGGAGTTGGCTTATTTATAATTGGCGCTGCGTATGGATCAGTACTTGGCGACTTAGATGCTTTTTTAGCAGACATAGATCTGATGCAACAAATGCTTCCTTCTATAAAAGGATTTTCGTTGATCGAACAATTTATTCCAATGCTAATGAGTATTATGGCGATGTTAAGTACAGTACCGGTGTTAATGGCGGTGCTAAAGGTCATTAGTGAAGAAAAAAACAATCGAATGGAGCATCTATTAAGTAGAGCGGTGTCACGATCAATTTTGCTAGGAAGCTCGTTAGCTATCTCTATAATTGTTTCTGTGGTAATGCTTTCCCTTTCCGCTATTGGATTGTGGGTAACAGGAACGGTTGTTGTTGATGGAGGGTTGGATATAAAGGTTGTTTTTCAGGCCGCTTTCATTTATTTACCTGCTGTTTGGGTAATGATTGGGTTAGCAGTACTTCTCATTGGGATTTCACCTAAAGTTAGCAATTGGATGTGGTTATATTTAATTTATTCTTTTATTGTTGTATATTTGGGAAACTTAATTCAATTTCCAGAATGGATGAGTAAACTGTCTCCATACGGGTACATTCCGCAATTTCCAATTGAAGATATAAACTGGTTCACGATATTGATATTAACTGGTGTCTCTTTTGTATTTATGGTCTTAGGCTTTATCGGTTATAAACAACGAGATATGGAAGGATAATTCTAGTTTAATGACTTCTCTAAAGTCAGTGATTCGAGCGAGCGTTAATTTTTGAAGAGGAGCTGTAGATCAGCAAATCTTCCGTTGTAAAAATAAAAATGTATTTGAAAACTAGAAATAATAAAATGTATAAACAATCCGCTTTCCCTAAAAATAAGAGCTTATTAGGCTCTTTTATTTTTAGTAAAAATTTAAATGGTCAAATTGTTTTAGCTATCATATAAAAATTGAATATCTTAAATCATTTCATTTTGTTCTACTCACTTCCTATTTTTTCTATAGTAACCTTCATAAATGGAACTAAAAGCTGTATCTAGATCACTACTAAAAGGTTTGTTTATCTTTTCTCGATATTCAAAATACATTATGGGGAAACCAATTACAAATATGTTTACAAGCTGCAAAAAAACATTTAGGAAACTCTTTCAGGTAAAATTCACCTGTATAGTAAGCTACTATACTAGCTATTATTAAATAGATAAGATGTCTTGCCTATCCATTTTATCGTATTCTCGCTTGTTTCACTGTATCAAGCGGTGATTTTTTATTAAAAAACACTTCTTCAAATCATCTTATAAAAGCGATGTGATACCATTATTATTGGCGGTTCCATGACAGTTGTGAATAATAACTGAAAAATTCCGAATCTAGGACTTCTTTTATCTGTGAAAAAAATATATACAAAGCTTCATCTGATTTTATAGAATGCACGTAGTTAATCGATTTATGTTCTTTTTCTAGTAAATCTATATACTTCACTTCTCAATTCTTGTTAATAATAGCATAATATATGTACAATGGAACAAAAAAGTAAATAACTAAGTGTTTCCTTTATATTTAAACCAATCGAAAAGTAAATAGAAGCACTCTTTTTATTATTTTACTTGTGCATTACCTTACGTCATATTTTATATTGAATATGGAAAGAGGATTCCTGTTCAAAATCAGGGGCTTAAAAATAAGACCTTAGCCCCCCTTTTTTGTAACGTTGCGATTAAGCACAATCGCTATATAGCGAAGTTAAATAGCAGCATGAACGCTTTAGCTGATGCGAGACGAGATATCTTTCAAAAAAGTTATCTACTATGCAGGAACTGATATTGTTTTCTAAACCACGAAGGCAATCGTGTCATGTTCACCTTGCTTTTTGAACAACCTCTTGATTTTATCCCGCATGTAAGGTGCCGTAGTCTCCCTCATCAAGAGTTGAAGGAACATGGAGAAGTTCAGGAGAGAGAAAACGGCACCTAAATGCCCGATTCGTTCAAGGGCCTTTAGGTCATACCCTTGCGGTACTAACATTCCGTGTTCCACGGAAAGAAGTTTCACTTTATCCCGCATGTAAGGTGCCGTAAGTCTCTCTCATCAAGAGTTAAGGAATATAGAGAAGCTCAGGAGAGAGAAAACGGCACCTAAATGCCCGATTCGTTCAACTAATATTCCGTGTTCCACGGAAAGAAGTTTCACTTTATGTTCGAATCAAATTACGTATAACAATAAACTGTCCAATGTGTAAAAGTGGAGGTAGTCTATTTAAATGAAAAAGGATAATCAAGGTTTAAAACAGTTCATTTCTTTTATTTTATCTACAAATATACCAAAATTTGCTTTATTTGTTGGCTTAATCGGCAGTGTAATTACCACTATTATTGGCTTATCTATTCCGGTATTGACAAAGGAATTAGTAGATGGCTTTTCGATTGAGTCTATCAGTTGGATGCTTATTTTAGCGATTAGTGCAGTGTTTATTTTTCAGGCAATTATTGATGGTATTTCGATTTACATGTTAGCTGCAGTTGGTCAAAAAATTGTAGCAAGATTACGAGAACGTATGTGGTTAAAATTTATCCGTTTGCCAGTTAGATATTTTGATAAGACGAATAGTGGAAAATCGGTTAGTCGGATTGTTAATGATACGGCGGTAGTAAAAGACTTAATCTCACAATATTTTCCACAATTTATAAGTGGGATTATATCAATAATTGGTTCGATAATTATCCTGCTCGTTATGGATTGGAAAATGACGTTAATGATGCTTATATCTGTACCAGTTACGATTGCGTTCATGGTGCCTTTAGGTAGAAAAATGTCTAAGATTTCACGTAGTTTACAAGATGAAACAGCTGTATTCACTGGTGATATTCAACAAACATTAAGTGAAATTCGCCTAATGAAATCTTCTACGGCAGAGCATTATGAAGCAGAAAAAGGAATTAAGGGGATTGGTAAACTGCTTTTGCTTGGATTGAAGGAGTCAAAGATACTTGCATTAATTAGTCCAATTATGTATTCCATCATAATGGCAGTAGTTGTTATTATCATTGGATATGGAGGCATCCGTGTTGCAAATGGTACGATGTCGACGGGATCACTTGTTGCTTTTCTCCTATATTTATTTCAAATTGTAATGCCAATCACGTCATTTGCTATGTTCTTTACTCAATTACAAAAGGCAAAAGGAGCAACCGAGCGAATTATAGCAATATTAGAGCTGGACGAAGAGACTACAGAACAAGGTACAACTCGTATTCACCAAGATATTTCGCATCAGCCGATTTATTTTCGTAATGTATCATTTGCGTATAATGACAAAGATATGGTATTAGAAAATATCACCTTTACCGCTTATCCTGGAGAAATGATTGCTTTAGCAGGCCCAAGCGGTGCAGGAAAAACAACGTTATTTAGCTTACTTGAACGGTATTATCAGCCAACAAAAGGAGATATTCTTATTGGTGATACATCTATTCAGGATTTATCGTTAACCGACTGGCGGAAGCAGATAGGTTATGTTTCCCAGGAAAGTGCGATGGTTGCAGGGACGATACGTGAAAATCTTACCTATGGACTCGAGAATGCGAATGAAATTCCGGATGAAAAACTATGGGCAGTAGCAGCAATGGCTTATGCAGATGAATTTATTGCTGATTTTCCAGATCAATTAAATACGAAGGTAGGAGAGCGAGGTATTACACTATCCGGTGGTCAAAGGCAACGGATTAACATTGCTCGTGCATTTTTACGGAACCCGAAAATCCTTATGATGGACGAAGCAACTGCGAGTTTGGATAGTCAATCGGAAAAAGTCGTCCAACAAGCTTTAACGCGACTAATGAAGGGGCGAACAACTTTTGTTATTGCTCACCGTCTAGCAACGATTGTAGATGCGGATAAAATTATTTTTATTGAAAATGGTCAATTAACAGGAATGGGAAAACATGAGGAGTTATTAGAAAAGCATTCGTTATATCGGAAGTTTGCTCATCAGCAACTAGCTGATTAATGAGAGACTGATTCGTCAGTCTCTTCTTTATTGTGTAGTAACGCATATCTGTTTTTAGATGATGAACATCTTTTTTAAAAGAAGCTTCGTCGTCAGCTTAAGCCGCTTAGGACTAACAAACTTATGATAGCAACATCGGTTTTTCTGTCTCTTGCTCTTTTAACCTAATGTAAGTGTGCTTTATTTCTCTCGCCTAAAAATCTGCTGTTTTTTGCGAAGGTTTTAGAAAAAAGCCATCTGAAAAACCCTTCTTTCAGGGTGACGGGGTAGAGTTTTGATTGTTTAATAAGGTATTTTGCAGCAGTTTACTGTTTCCATACCGAATTAAAACCCTTTTATCCCGCACGGAACTGGCCGTAGACCTCTCATCCATGCCATGAGGTGAACCCTAGCAGAATAAGCGTGAGATCCAACGGCATGTTAGAAGTCTGATTATGTTCATTCTAACAATCAGTGGGGTTTTTTTATCTCTTATTGATTGAAGATTTACTTGTTTTTTCCAATGCTAATGGCATTTTTCTTTTATAATCAATATTTTTATAAAATGGATATGTGACAATTTTTCGACTATACATCGAAATGTGGAAATAATTTGAGTAATATATTGCATGTTAGTATAAATAATAGTATGATATATTCCAGCGATATATTGCATATATTATAATTTACGACTGGGAGAGTACACCATATCATGAAGGAAAAACTATCATTTTCTACTTATACTGCGATAGGCGTAATGTTATTCGCACTATTTTTCGGAGCTGGAAACTTGATTTTTCCCGCCCAACTAGGACAATTATCAGGAGCAAATGTATGGCAAGCAGTTGCCGGTTTTTTAATTACGGGAGTAGGATTACCGCTATTAGGTGTGTTAGCGATGAGCTTTTCAGGCAGTGAGAGTCTTCAAGACTTAGCCAGCAGAGTTCATCCAATCTACGGAGTATTATTTACATCTTTGCTCTATTTAACAATTGGACCTTTTTTCGCTGCACCAAGAACAGGTACTGTTGCATATGATATTGGTATTTCTGGTTTTATAGGCGGAGAATTCGCACAAATCGGACTATTTATTTTTACTTTGCTGTTTTTTGGGGTTACGTTAGCATTTTCTCTTTATCCTTCAAAAATTGTTGACTATGTCGGTAAACTGTTAGCACCAGGAATTGTAATTTTACTGTTTATTTTACTTGCAATGGTGTTTATAAAACCAATGGGTTCGTTTGAAACTCCACAAGAAATATACCAAAATGGACCTTTTGTAAAAGGATTTATCGAAGGTTATAATACCATGGATGCACTGGCATCACTTGTGTTTGGGATTATTGTAATTAAAGCAATTCGTTCCTTTGGAATCAGCTCAAAAAAAGAAATTTTACGGGCAACTGCTAAGTCCGGATCTGTTGCAATTGTTTTGCTTGGTTCCATCTACCTAGGGATAGCTTATTTGGGGGCTACAAGTACGGAGGCTTATGGAATATTTGATACAGGTGCTCCTGTTTTAAGCAGTGCAGCAACGCATTATTTTGGAACATTCGGTATGATTCTATTAGCTATTGTAATTATTTTGGCTTGTTTAACGACAAGTATTGGTTTAACAATCTCCTGTTCTGAATATTTTCACACCTTATTCCCTAATATTAGCTATCGGAAATTTGTTTTAATGTTTTCAATATTTACATTTACCATTGCGAATTTCGGTTTAACAAATATTATTACCTACTCTGTGCCAGTGCTTATGTTCTTGTACCCATTAGCAATTGTATTAATGTTATTAGCATTTTTATCACCATTATTTAATCATGCGAAACTAGTATACATCTCTGTGACTGTTATTACGATCTTAATTAGTAGTGTTGATGGATTGAAGGCATTATGCGATTCCTTGAAAATTCCTTACTTTGACTGGTTAGCTCCAATCATCAATTTCTATAAAGAGATTTTACCAATGTATGAACAAGGACTCGGCTGGCTTGTACCAGCAGTTATTGTCCTAATAATTACTGGTGTGGTACAGTGGGTACACAAAGCAACAGCAGTGGAAGCGGTAAGTAAATAGGCTTATAAAAAAGGACCTGCTTGTGAATGAGCGGTCCTTTTTTTATTGTATGCGGAAATTATATCCGTTTGTACATCACGGCTGATATTTGTTGTATGTAGCTTAGTGTCCTCAAATCGCTATAAAACTTCGAACTTCTTCCTTCAATAAGTCACCATCGGCGGAAGGTCGACTAAAAGCGGGCTTACCGTGAAGTGTGGCATCCCCCTGTTTTAGAGGCATGTTTCCATTTCCCGCATGTAAGAAGTCGTATTTTTCTTATTGCATAAATCTAGATACATTGGTTCTAATGACATGATCAAAGAATATCGTGTGTAGTAGCATACATTAAGAATGGTTGAAAGATAAAAGCAGTTGAAGTATTAATGTGTAATCGTTTTCGTTTTATTTAAATTAGGAAACACCCCTCATTTCAAAATAATGAAGCAGGAAGGTAATTTATGGTTGATCGTTTTTGAAAGAAAAATCCCATGATTACAGTCTTTCTATAGGGCTTTTCAGAACCCCCTTTGTCTAGCTAAAAGTTCTTCCAAATCTTTGTCCCTTTAATCTTTTAAATAGGCATGTATATAGGATTATTTTTGAGCCTGAAATTCTTCTATTGTCCGAAGCCAATTCTCCTTCATGAGTTCAGAAAGAGGTTCTTTTTTTCCTTCTTTCATTAGTTGAATAATTTTTTTATGTTCCTGTATGGACTTTTCTGTTAAAATGATGGAGTTGTGGAAAAATAAGCGTCTAACATGTGCTTGTAAATTTGCTACAATTCTATGAATATAAGGGTTATTTGCAGTGTCAACAATAATTTGGTGGAATTGTTCATCAATTTTCAAAGCTGCATAGTAATTCTCTGAATGAATGGCTTTTGCAAATCGTTCATTTGTGTTTCTCAATTGCTCCAATGTTTCTTCGTTTAAATTTTCAATCGCCAATTCAGCAGACAACGCTTGTAGTACAGCTAAGGGCGGCAAAAGATCATTTATCGATTCTTTTTCCACTTCTGTAACCTGTGTCGCTTTGCCTGGAAACATTTGAACAAACCCTTGCGTCTCCAATAATTGTAAAGACTCGCGAACAGGAGTCCTACTTATTCCTAATGCTTGTGCTAGCTCTGAATCATTCAATTTTTCTCCAGGCTGCAGGGTGCCATCGATAATCCATTGTTGAATTTGATTAAATGCGCTTTCTTTAGCGGATTGTCGAACTGGTTTAGAATGATTTACAGGTATCGGCATATCTGATCCCCCTCGTATATTATGTTTAGGTATTACTTAATGAAGCATAATAATTAGCTTCAAAAATCTTATTAGATCATTCAGTAATTTCCAATTTATTACTAGTCTAGCTTGAGGTTTGTCTTTTTAAGAATTTGAACCTTGATTACCAAATAATTATTTATTTACTTTGATACATTACCGCAGGTCTTTATCAAATAAATATATTGTTTAATAAATAGTATACAATAAAATAAGAAACCATGGAAATATACAATATATTAGTGTTGTTCATTTGAAGGAGGTGTTTAAATGGTTTCTTATGAACAAACGGTACAACGAGAACTTACTTGTTGGAGAAAGAAAATGTATCAAAAACCTAACTTATTTAACCAAGTCTCTAAAAAAGCACAATCGAAAATAAATAGTTGGATCCCTGCAAAAGCACAACGCTTTATTACTGAAAGTATAAAAAACATGGTGAGAGCCATTTTGACAGGGTCACAGATGATGACAAAAAAGCCACTTATTCAAGAGAAGAATTTATATAAGCAAGATGAACTGGTGAAAGGAAAATTAGTAACCTATCGGAAAACAGCCACGATTGAAGGAGCAGGTACAGGTGCAGGAGGAATATTTCTTAGTTTAGCTGATTTTCCGTTACTATTATCAATTAAGGTGAAATTTTTATTCGAAGCCGCTTCTATTTACGGTTTTAATACAAAAGAGTACGAAGAGCGCTTATTTATTTTGCACGTCTTTCAGCTTGCTTTTTCAAATGATAAGACGCGAAAGCAAACCATGTACACCATTGAAAATTGGGAACAGGAAAAGCATAAGCTGGTAGAAATGGATTGGCAAGTTTTTCAACAAGAATACCGTGATTATATAGACTTGGTTAAATTGTTGCAAATGGTTCCTGGATTTGGTGCGGTGGTTGGAGCATATGCAAACTATAATTTACTGGGTCAGTTAGGAGAGACGGCAATGAATGCGTACAGGTTGAGGCTGTTGACGATACCGGGCGATGAATCTAGTTTTATGTAAACATTAACCTCTAGCAAACGCAAAAAAGAATTTGGCAATATTCCAACTTCTTCTATTGCACCTTAGGGAGCTTATTTAGATGTGGAACAGCATGGAAGGATGAAACTATCGAACATTGAAATTACGACAACAACGCTTTGTAATACGTGCTGTGCTCACTGTGGTTACTGGAGAAAAGACTTGATGAAATTCCTCATTTGCGCACGTTAAGTATAACAGGGAGGCTCATGATGCAGAAAAAATCAGTCCGTTATATGGTCATACCGCTGTTTTAATATAGCACATCGTCGTGGTGTTTAACCGTAAATCAATGCAAATTTGATATTATTGTATAGAAGATATAACCAATATTATAAATCGGCTTGAGAGAGGAAAAATAAACATAATAAAGAAATACTCTTTAAACTAGCTAAAAGTTTGACAGCAGATATAGTAAAAGGAGCTGGGAAAAAAGCAAATACTAAATAGCAAAAACCGAACAATTCACTTATAATTGTTCGGTTTGTTTGTGTTAAAAAATCCTATCCTCGCTACGTCAACATATTTCGCTTTCCGCGGGCCCGGCCTCAGCTTCCTCGGAAAGCAAAAATCGCTTTCCTGCGGGATCTTCAGCTCGAGCTATTCCCGAGAGGAGTATACATATGTTGACTACGCTAAAAACTTACGTATACATTAGAAAATCTTGGCTTATCGCCAATTCCTTAGCGAAAGCCGTAGTTTTTCTTATACTATAAACCATAAAATTTTATACTTTCCTATAGTACAAGGACGATTTATGGTTCGTTTTTTAATCAACTGTTTTAGTTATGTGCCAGCCTCTTTCCTGTTTCACTGTTATAGTTAGCCATCATCAAGCAGTAATACAACTTTCCCAGAGTACTTATAGTGACAGTATTTACCACCATACTGCAATATTGAATTTATATTATACAGTATTTTAGCGCACTTTCTACATCAATACTGTTAGCATCAGTCTTCTTCCAATTTTTTCGTTACCTATTTTTCTAATTGTCTTAGACTCTCCATTAACCAGGTCATTAAATATAGCCGCCTTTATATTGAATCTGTGGCATTTTCAAAAAGTTATATTCAGCAACATAATCAGTGCCAGTCAGGTAAGCATGACAGCTCTCTGACAGCATTAGATTGACAATGCCTCCTTTTTCATGGACTAAGATCACTGGCTTTCCGGTAGCTACAGCATAACCAATCTCCATAGCTGTTCCTGAGTCAACATGTCCATGCCTTTCACCATGTAAGAAAGTTTCTCCATCATAATCAATTACAGCAACAACATGAGTAGCCCAATCAATATTTTTGATGTCATTTTGATAAACTGCATTAGCCCACTGAGGAGAGCCAAAAGGAAGAAAGTCAAGTTGCTCCTTTCTAGGAGAGAAATAAGCTTCAACAAAAGGATTCGTCTCTAATGCCTGCTCGACTCTTTTTACTCTCTCAACCTGCTCATCATTGAAAAATGGAGAGGCTAGGTATACCCTTGCTTTTGTAATCTCCGTCTTTGAATTCATCTATAATCAACCTCCTATGTTAATCTAAAAAGAAAGGAGAGTTTTTCATGTGAAAAAGTCCTCACTTATAATCTTTTTCAGTATTGCTTAATAGAAAGCTTAAGCACAATAATTAATTTAGCGCATCTTAAGTATACTGTAAAGCATTAATTAAAATTATTTTGGAACTATCCAATTTAGTAAAATTCCTCATGTGGTACAGATACGCCCAATTTCAGTTTCAATCCAATAGGAAATAGTCTTTTTAATTTGATCTGTCTCAATCAATGATCTTTCCAGTCTGTCCAATAAAGCCATAATCTTCAGATGGTTAACAACTTCAATAGAGGGGTTCTCTGTTGTATGTTATTAATTAAAGTTACATAGCATTTTGCGTTGACATAAGCCCTAACCTTTATTCATACTTATGATGGGAGTTATAAGATAGGAGTAGTTAAAATGAGTAAACAGTATAAAGTCATTACCAAAAGCAAGCCTACACCTCAAAATGATCCATGGGAAGCATATTTGGATGTTGAACAATATGGAAAAATGACATTATCAAACATTGAATTTACAACAACAACACTTTGTAACATGCGCTGTGCTCATTGTGCGGTTGGCTATACGCTGCAAGGAAAAGATCCTGACGCATTACCATTGGAATTATTAGAGCAACGGTTAGATGAAATAGCGCATCTTCGCACGTTAAGTATTACAGGAGGAGAACCGATGATGTCGAAAAAGTCGGTTCGCAATTATGTTGTACCATTATTAAAATATGCACATGAACGAGGCATAAAAACGCAGATTAATTCTAATTTAACTTTGCCATATAGCCGTTTTGAGGAAATACTTCCTTATTTAGATGTGCTGCATATTTCACACAATTGGGGAACAGCAGAAGAATTCGCTGAAACAGGATTTGCTAGGATGGAAAGAAAGCCATCGTTGGAAAATCGAAAGAAATATTTTGAGCGTATGGTTGAAAATGCACAAAAAATTTCTCAAGCAGGTATTATGGTATCTGCAGAAACGATGCTTAATCGGCGTACATACCCATATTTGGAAAAAATTCATGACCATGTGCTAGAAATGGGATGCTCGCGTCATGAGATCCATCCGATGTACCCTGTTGACTTTGCAAGTAATTTAGAGACATTATCCTTAGAAGAAATGAGAACAGGTATCGAGCGATTATTAGATCATCGGAATACAAGTGTATGGATGTTGTTTGGTACGTTGCCTTTTTATCCATGCAGTTCTTCACAATCTGATCTAAACTTATTAAAGCGTCTATTTAACGAAAAAAATGTGTCGGTAAGAAATGACCCGGATGGCCGTTCCCGTTTAAATGTAAATATATTTTCAGGTGACATTATTGTTACTGACTTTGGAGATGAACCGAAACTAGGGAACATTCAGACTATGTCGCTTCCTGAGGCATATGACCGCTGGATGCAGACGAAAACAGCAAAATCATTAAATTGTCACTGCCCGGCTGTAAAATGCCTTGGTCCTAATATTCTTGTTAAAAATACATATTACCAGGATGTAGATTTTCAACAACGAAAAGCGGTTATTGAACTGTAAATACTATGAAAGTATGAAATAATTATTATTGATTCACCAATAAAACGCCACTAGCTAGTTATAGTGGCGTTTTTGCATGTTAAAAAGCACGGCATATGATTTCTAGAGTAAGAGTATAATAACGTAATCAGTTGTGCCAGAGGTTTAGAGCCCAGTTTGCTGGGAGATAAAGGGAATAGAAAAGAGAAAATCATTTTCACTTTATATAAGTATAAAAGATTAAATCTCTTTTAAAAACGCGCAGCAGCTGTTGATCTCTATCCTCACCCAATAAGTGAAAGTACTACTTACAACTTCTATTCTCTAGAAATACTTATATACATATAGTAGCAAACAATTCGTTGGGGGTTGTGCACGATTATGTCAATCGAGTTTCTTCAATTTCTACAAGCCTATAAAAACCTAATATATACCGGTTTATCTATCGTTATTTTACTATTAATTTTCTTCTTTAGAAAAGGTATTACACGTTATTTTTTTACCTTATTGTTAAAAGTGAGCAAGCATTGGTTAAATGGTTTGTTTGTGCAGCTTAAGTCAGCATTTGAACGACCTGTAGAAGGATTTTTGGTAATATTTGGTATCTACATATTTTTAAGGTTGTTTCCCTATGTAGATCATACAAATGGTTTTTTTGTTCATTTAGAAAGATCTTCTGTAATTTTCATGGTTGGTTGGGGGCTATTTAATTTATCTTCTTCTTCATCGCTGTTATTTGCAAAAATGAACGATAAATTTGATTTGAAGATCGATTCGATCCTTATTCCGTTTTTTTCCAAGGCAATCCGATTTATTGTAGTGGCTATAAGTTTTAGTATTATTGCACAAGAATTTGGCTATGATGTCAATGGGTTTGTAGCAGGATTAGGGATAGGAGGACTTGCTTTTGCTTTAGCTGCAAAGGATGCATTAGCCAATTTCTTTGGTGGGATTATTATTATTACGGAAAAGCCATTTACCATTGGTGATTGGGTATGGACACCGAGTGTAGAAGGGACAATTGAAGATATTTCCTTTCGCAGTACCAAAATAAGAACCTTTGCTCAAGCGCTTGTTACTGTGCCAAATGCGACACTGGCTAAAGAAGCAATTACAAATTGGAGTAAAATGGGAAAGCGACAGATTTCATTCAACTTACGATTAACCTATGAAACATCTCGTGAGAAAATAAAGAGTGTTATCTCCCAAATAGAACTTGAACTACGTAATAATAATGAAATACATCAGGATACAATTTTTGTTAATTTTGATCAATACAAAGAAAATGGGTTCGAATTATTTTTATATTTTTTTACAAATACAACAGATTGGTGAGAATATTTAAACGTAAAAGAAGCAGTGAACCTAGCTATTCTCGACATCTTAGATAGGGAAGGGGTAGCAATTGCTTTACCGACACAAAAGCTGCTTGTAGACACTAACGATAGTGAAATATTATTGCGGGAAAAAATGTAATTATATAAAAAGGAGAAGCTTATCTAGAGTCATGCGAGCGCTATTCCTACGCTTCTTAATAGAACTGCATGATAGAAGCAAAATTGAATTGTTTATTACGTGTTGTAAAAAAAGATAGTTAATGGATGATACTGCAACTTCAGCGGCTTTATTTTCCAACATGATTTACCCCCTGTATTTGATAAAATAAGTATATCAAATTGTTATTATCTAATCAAGAACTCATGTTCTATATTGGTATGTCATAAACGACAGTGTAAGCCGATGGTTTACTTTGCTGCTGAATCTCGTATCCGTGACGTAGATATGGCTAAAGAAATGATGGCATTCACAAAGAACAACATTCTTACTCAAGCAACTCAATCTATGCTTGCGCAAGCTAATCAAACGCCACAAGGTGTACTTCAATTACTTCGTTAATTGAAACTATAATAGTAGAAATAGAAATCCCACGGAGCAAATTTCTGTGGGATGTTCTTATTGATGACAAATTTCATCAACTTTTTAAAAGTGACTGTCTAAAAATTTATTATTTTACGAAAAGCAAAAGAAGGAAGGCTTCAAGAGTCTATACCTAAAGCAAAGATGTTTAATATGTGTAAAAAAAAGAAGGGTTAACTCTCCTTCTTTTTTTATATGCTTTATAAATAAACAATTTAATATATTCCGTACTTTTAGTATAATGCAACTAAAGGGGGAATTGAGTTTCATCTGTGATGGGAGGAGATGTAAATTAAAGCGCTTTATGTAGGGGAATGTCATAGCCTTCTCGACCAAACATTAGCGCAACTAGAACAGATACATACACAAATCAAAAACATTCAGAAAAGTATAGAAGGCATTATCGCCTTAGAAGAATCTTTTAAAGGGAAGACAGCTAATTCTATTCGAACCTTTTACAAAGAGGTACACCAGCCGTTTCTGTTGTTTCTAGAGGGGTTCATTGACAATTATTCGAATACATTACGGGAAATAAAACAATCAATTAATGAACTGGAACCAGACAGGAATGGAGTTATTCGAGAGGATTTTCTTGCGGGTGGTGTTCAACGAGGACTTAAACGGGCAGAACATGTTGCAATGATGCTAACCGATGAGGCAAATGCTGTCCTCCGATCGGTCAGAGATATTATTGATGTTAGGGATTTAGATGATGGGGAGTTCTTGGATAAAGTACAACATGCAAAGAAAATGACGTACAAGACCATTGAAAAGCTGTATCTATTTGATCGACATAATACAGCTAAGCTAGAGCCTGTGGAGCAAGATCTCCATACCATGAAAAACTATGTAAGTCGAATTAGAGAACTAGGAAACAGCGGTCAAATAAATATTGCAACGTACCAAGCAAGAAAAATAGCTGACCAAAAGATTCATCAGCAGCTGATGCAAGGTCTCATGAAAAAGGCTGGAAAAAATGCCATAGACTTAGAAGTCATCATGGGGGAACTTGGCAAACGTCTATTTTCGAAGTTTATCCCACTAGCAGCGATTCCGATTAACTATTTGCAGAAACATTTTGGACTGAAAACAATAGATTACAGCTATCGGGCTATACATGCTACTTTAGCAGCAACGGGGGATAGTTTAACTGCAAGTGAGTTTTCAACCATCGAGCATCTTGTTATTTCAAAAGTAAAGGTTTCGGATTACAAGGGAGTAAGACAAGGAACTTATTATACCTTAGCTGATGGCAGGAAAGTGCGGAAGTTTGAATCGGAAACAGGTATTAACTATGAATTGGTTCATACGATACCAGCTAGCCGACAAAAGCCAAAGGATCCAGAAAAAAGCTGGTTACAAAAAGCAGCAGATGGTACGAAAAATGCGTTTGTAAAAGCAAGAGAATTTAGTGCAGCAGCTGTAAAAGAAACAGCGGACTTTCTTATTTTAGATGACGTTAATACTATTTTGGATTCAGAAGCATCTAAAAAGGAAAGGATAATAGCAGGTGCTTCTATTATTCCCCATGGTAAAGTTCTAAAGTTGATTAAAGCTGGCGGAACAATTAAATTTGTGAATAAGGGTGGAATAACTGCAAAGCGAAAACCCCTGCAAAGACATCACTATGCAACTAACAAGAGTAAAAAATACACTCCAAAAATTGAAAAGATCACTAAAAAATATGGTTTGGATTTAGATGGTGATTGGAATAAAGAGTTGCTTCCTCATCAAGGTAGACACCCAAACGCTTATCATGAATTTGTCTTACAAAGGATTATAGCGTTTGACAAGGTTGCAAAAGGTGATAAAGAGAAATTTTTGAGACTATACGAGAGGTTAAAAGAAGAGGTTAGAAAAAATCCAGACATGCTGTACAAAGATTACTGGAGGTCAAAATGAGATATTTTAAATTACTAAAAGAGTACCATGATGATAGCGAAATATTTTGCTTTTGTGAAAATGATTGTGGTCGTGAGCAGTATGAACTATTAGAAGGAAGGGTCATAAGCAACTGGAATGAGTCACCTGTATTTTATTATAACCCAAGTGAAGGTGACAATACGGTCGATTATGTACACAACGATTTATCTTGGTTTATTATCTCCTCTAAGTTCAAATCAATACTAGAGAACATCGATAAAGGAAGTGTTCAATATCTATCAGTAGATATTAAAGACAATGAAAATAACAATTTATTAAAAGGCTATACAGTAGCAAATATAATAAATGTTGTCGATGCCATTGACTATACTCATTCTATCTATAGTGTTTTCGAATTAGAGGATGAAAAGGTATATAATTTTACTAAATATGCCTTAAAAGAAAGTGAAATAAAGGGACATATATTCAAATTAAAAGGAGACGAAATTCCAATATTTGTATCAGAAAAAGTAAAGGAGCTAATTGAACAGCACAATATCACTGGTTGTGACTTTTTGGAAGTTAAAGTAGTGTCCTAGAGGAAAGGAAGCTAAACATATTGTCAATTAAAAAACTATAAACCATGATGCTATTCGATGGTTTATAGTTTTTTAATTGACTTAGATTAGAGAGCCGTTGGTTTAGGTTCATATGGTGTTGCTGTTGGTTTAGGTTCAAATGCTGTCGGTTTAGGTTCATGTAATGGTTTCTCAGCATCAGTTACAAACAATGAACCGCCCAAAAGTAACATACTACATGTCACTGATACTACTAATTTTTTCATCTTCTATCCCTCCTCCTAATTTGATTATTTTGTCATAACTACTAGTTGCTAATTTGTAATACTGCATAGCTTCCTTATACCTACCCTTTTTCTCTAGATGACCAGCAAACAATTTTGCATAAAATACTAAATATTGATAATCCTTTTTTTGCATTAGGTAAGGTATAAACTCTTTTTTTATTATAGATTCAAATTTATTTACATCCCGACTTAACAATTTTGCATATGCTTGGATAATGTAGTTGTAAAACCTATAATATTCTTCACCTTTAACCAAACTAAGTGTATCTTCACCCAATCGTAAGTATTCTTTTGCTTTCAAATATTCGCTGTTTTTATAAGAAAATTGCATTAATCGAGTAATAGCTTCTAATTTGGATGCACAATCCAAATCTCCACTTGCTAAAGCAAGTGAGTAATTTTTAATGGACTGTTTTGATTCTTCTACTATTAAATAAAAGCGACCTAGATTAAGATGGGTTAACTGAATGATTTGTTCATCATTTTCTAATTTACCTAAACGCATAGCCTGATTGTAGTTTTTTATCGCAATATCATTCATTTTAATTCTTTGATATGATATTCCTAACAGTATATGGCATTGTGCACAGCGAACAAAATTGTAATCACGCTGAAACACAGTCATTGCTTTCTTTGCATAATTAATAGCTTCCATCCCATTTAATAGTTTGCTGTGGGCGATTGAAAGGGCATAATGCAAATCGGCGATTTCGACTTCGTCAATGTTTGCTAAGCGAATCTTTTCCTCTGCCAATTGGTAACATTGCATAGATTGTTGGTAGTCTTCTTTGAATGAGTAATAATCCCCTTTAAATTTATACCAATAGTAGGCATGTGTATCACTAAATGTGTCTACCATTTCATGGAGATCATTTATTTGCTTCAAGGCTTTTTTGAAATCCCTTAAAACGATATAATAACGAATTTTATGTATTTCAAACGTTATCGCTTGGTCGTTAATGTTAGTACTAATTAGCTGTTGTAATTCTTCATACTTCTCTGTCATAACGCGTTTATCATACCTGTCAAACAGCATATCGTACCATTCTTTGCATTTTTTTTCTACTTCTAAATATTTTTTTTCATTATCGTTTATCTCTATCCCTAAACGATTACAAAGTAATTTTATAGTATTCGGGTTGACATCTGCCTTATTATTTTCTATTTTAGACAGATAAGACACTGAAACAATGCCTTCTGACAATTCTTCTTGTGTCATATTACGCTTCTTTCGTTCTAATTTAATAAAAGAACCTATTTCCATCAAACCTTAATCACCTCAAACTCAACTCTTGTAAATTACTATCTATTATTATAGCACAAATTAAAATAGTCTATGTTGGGAAAATAATCTGATTTTTGTTTGTTTTTCATATTAAAAACGGTTAATATCTGTTTATTTTTCTTTAAAAAGGAAAAAGAGATATTTAAAAGTGTCAAATCCAAAAGATTTAACGAATTAATTTGTTATGGAGTTTCTGTGGGTATGATTTCCAATCCAAGACCTCAGTAAAATTAGATAATACATACAATCATGCCACCACTCCATATAAAAACTCCTTTTCCATTAAAATCCAAAAAGCATAAAAGAAGTTAATACCAAAAACATCGTAGTTGAAGGTAAAAGTTATGAATACAAAGCAATAAAAGAAGGGAGCACCCTTACTGTCAAGGTAACTGGAGAAGATGGCTACATAAAATTAACTAGAAATGGCGACAAGGTAGCTAAGGTAGAAAGTGATTTTCTGAAAAAACGATAAATTACAAGTTAAAGAACAAACAGATAGCTTGATACAAAACATAAAAGAATATAAATCCATTTCTCATACTAGTGATGGTGCTGTTATAACTAATTTTAAGGCAGCAACTAGAAAGTTTCCACTTAATGATAATTAACTAGGGATTGTAAAAACTGTGTCAGTAAGAATGCTTATGGCTCTTGCTCACACAGTTACAGTTTTTTATTTAGTATAGAGCCAAAAAATCTAAGCGAAAATGAAACAGCTGTAGCCAATGAGATCGATTGACCACAGCTTTTAAAATTTTTACGTGTTGTAAAATAATCGATTGTTAAGGTTCGATACCGAAATCAGATCGATTAATTATTTATTTGGGGGATTGCAAAAATTTTTAAGCACTAAAGCGTAATTACTAGTTTTTCGCCATGGCTCTAAATTCCATGGATTTTTTAAACCTCTTACTGTCTCAGTATGGCACCGTAATTTTGCCTTCATGCTTGCAGTATTTTTCCAGTTCTTAGTCCCTTTATGTTTATTATATATTACTTGCCATCTGTATTTTTCATAATGAGCTTGGACGACTGGATTAGGGTGTTTCGTCATACAAGTTTTTTAGAGTAAACGGATAAAGCAATTCCGTCAGATCGTTTTCTCCATTTAGAATTGGAATAATAATCGGAAAATTTGGTCGACGGATTTTTAGCCGCTACAGTTGCTACACTGTTATTCATTCCCAAATGTTCCCGTTCAAATCTATCAATTTCAGTTGTTTCATACACAGCATAAACAGCATCTTCACTTAATGGATCACCTGATAGTAAGGCTATAAAGGAATCCCCATCAGCAAAATCAATTTTGCCTTTTTTTGGAGTATACTCATAACCTAAATCATCAGTTTCTGCATTCGCAGTCATTGGAACATAAGTAAAAATAAGAATAAACAAGTAAGAACCCCAAAGTTTTTTCACTTTTCCATCTCTTTTGCGCCAATATTTTATTTATTGCAATGATTATATTTATTTGTAAAAATGTCAATATTTTATGTTATAATATTGTAACAAAAGATTAAGGAGGTAGGAGGACTTTAAATGTTAGGAGAAGAATTTACTTTGCTAGCGCCTTTATTTTATCTTATACTATTTTTCACAATGGTAAATTTTCTATATTTAGCTTTTTTTCAGAATAAAATTAAGAGTAATTATTATGTGCTATTAAACTCAGTATTTTTCCTAGTGATAGCCATGGTGCTATTATTTCAAGAGGGAGTCATAGTTGATGAATTTAATAAGTCACCAGGTTCTATGAATTTGATTCTTTCAATCATTTCAGGGATTGTATTCTTAATAAGTTTATTTTTTATAAACAAAAAGAAAATAAGTAAATAATACTAAAAATCAATAGTTAAACCTCTATTGGAATGTAAATGTCATTAGTTCTTTATTAGATTGGACTAGTGCCATTTCCTGTTTCTATACTAATCAGTAATTGCCAAGAGGTACGAAACAGGAAGTTCGCTCTCAAATACTGTTGTAAAATATTTCATCCAAATTTTTTAAAATATCTCAATATGTTAAGAATACTAAACCTAATGAGACAGAATTTATAACTTCCGATAATATGTTATGTAAACTAGAAAACTACATAACTATTTTTTATAATTATTAAACGCATTCACAATATCGTTAAACTCAAATGGATCTAAGTATCCCCTCTCCTTTATGTTTGCAAAAAAAGTAAATCGTTCCAGCCTATCAATCTGAACATAGGAAGTTTTAGTTAATCCAGAATGAGGGCTATTTTTTATCTGAATCCGATTTTGTTTACGTGGTGTTCCTGTTATTTTTAACCCATAGACGTCTCCATCTTTTTCCTTGACAACAATAAGAAAGACAGGGCGTCTTTTTTGCCCTGCCCAGATCCTTTTTCATAGGGGAAATTTAAATCATATATATAACCCAGCTTCATTAATCAATCTCCGTCCAAAATTTATAATTAGGATGATCAGGAGATATATCAACGTTTCCATATTTATCAACTCGTAATGGTTTTTTATTAGGAAGTTTAGATATATCAACCTTCTTGGATATATTTTTTAGTATTTGATCATATTCTTTTTGTATTTGACGTCTATTAGGACTTTTAACTACTGCATGAGCCATTTCTTCGTCTCCTTCGTACACATACCAAAATCACCTCTTGGATATTAGTATATGCGATATTATCTAATATATCAGAAAAATTAACTTTTGTCTAAATAGCACCTCACCTAAGATTAAGTATAAAATTCGTATTATTGAATCTTAACCGGCTAGGAGGGATATTGAGTTTCACAGTAAAAAGTGCGACAATATCCAGCTTAACTAATGCGGTACAAATGAGATTGTAGTTTCCCGGAAAGGAGCTTGCTGATAAGCTGGAATTAATCCTTTATCTACAATGCTTTCTGTAACTAACCATTTATACGGATAGGAAAAGGAAACTTCCGATACAAATGGAAAATCGGATAGAGCAACAGTGGTTTTATCTTTCCAAGTAAGGTTAATTTTTTCCCCGGTAAACGATTCTAAGTTAGCCGGTAATGGAATTCCTTCTTTAAAAAAAGGGTGCTGATTGGTTCCTGGTTCATTAAGGCAAATAAACAAAGAGAGATTATCACAAAGCTGTAACAGACTATAATATTTAGCAAATAATTCAGAATCAAAATTTCCTGCCATTTGAATAATTCGCTGTTGTCGCTGCTTTTCTTGTTTTACAAATTTGCGACTGATTGGGGAAGCATCACCTTTTAGAAAGCGGGTGTAATGAATACTGCAAAGTAAGCCTGCATATGAATCAACTGCTTCTACTTGATCAATACCGGAAGCATAGAGCATTGTTTTTGCGGAATTAGGAAAGTCAATAAAGCTGTATGGCTTTTCAGCTAGATCATTCCAAAAGGGTTCCTGATCGAATGGTTTCCAACCAATATCATGCTTATCGATTGCATAAATCACAGACGCTTTATGTTCTGACTTAGGAAAGTGAATTTCTTTCCATTTTTTAATCATATCACCTGAAGTTTGGGCATGATGGTCTTGTTCAATTAGGATATAACCGTTTTTATGCGCTCTGACGATCAAAAGTGAACCTCCTTTCCTCCTTTGATTTATAGTTCGTTTACATATCAAGAGAGTTATGATTTTTTGCATTTAGAAGAAAAGTATAAGTACAGAATTGGATGACTTGGTAAAGTTTTATCCCGAATATAAGGCACCTTGAGGCTTCCACTTCAAGAGTTGTAGACGATACATAGAAGTCTAAATGGGAGATAACGGCACCTAAATTCTCGATTCGTTCGGGTCAACAAGACAAAGAAAGCTATGTCAGCGATGCATCGCAGTTTTTCTAGGAGAGGGTATGCTTCGATAGCGTCCGCACAGAAAAAGTGTACTTCTTTTTCAAGGATGTCCGAGATTCTAGTCTTTATTCTAACTCTATCAATAGGGGATGGACGAAAACTCCTATTGAATAAGTTTACCTTTTCAAGTTTTCAATGTAATAAATTAGGTTTCTACTCTAGGTAAGCTTCCATTCATTATTCCTTACCCGTATTTGTTGTTTTAAAAGCATAATCTTTATTGGTTTACTTATAAATTAATTAAATTACTGTAATTGAATTTATAAACTCAATATTGCTATCCATTTTACTATTAATTTTTAAAAATTCAATAAGATAATTATATTGACATAGGAAGTATTAATAACTATAATTACTTACAATTAATAAGTGTATATAAAAAAGTAACCTAATCAAAATATATTGGATCGTTAAATATAATGGCAAACTGTCAACTAAAGAGGAGGAATCATCAATGGAGAAGAAGTTTTTTAAAAATCCAGTCACATACGTTGGGGAAGTTCAGTTACATGTTACAAGATTGAAAGAATCCCTTTCGTTTTATCAGGATATTATTGGCTTTTCTGTCCTTGAAAAATCAAACCGAAAAGTAGTGCTAACAGCAGATGGGATAACGCCTTTACTTACCATTGAACAACCCGAGAATATGGTAAGTAAGCAAATGGGAAGAACGGGGTTGTATCATTTTGCTATCTTATTACCAAGTCGGAAGGATTTAGCATCTTTTCTAAAACACTGTGTCCAATATAATATTCCATTCGGTTCTGCTGACCATGCTGTTAGTGAAGCCTTATATTTATCTGATCCGGATGGAAATGGCATCGAAGTATATCATGATCGACCTTCAACAGAGTGGAACTGGGTTCATGATCAAGTAACCATGGTAACAGAATCATTAGATATAAATGGAATACTAGCCGAAACAAGTGATCATTGGACAAAGCTTCCAAAGGAAACAATTATAGGGCATATCCATTTACATGTAGCCAATTTGCAGGAAGCAAAAAAGTTTTATGTAGATGGTCTCGGCTTATCGATTGTATCCCAATATCCCGGAGCACTCTTTATGGCAGCTGGAAATTATCATCACCATATTGCAATTAATAGTTGGAATGGAGAAGGAATTTCAGCACCAGATCAACATAGTGCAGGCTTGGGGTGGTTTAGCTTCATTATGCCAGATAATCAAGCCATTGAGACAGCAAAGAAATGCTTAGTAGAACTTAAAGTACCAATTAACAGTAGAGATGATTATCTCGAAGTGGCAGATCCTTCAGGTAACACGATTCATCTGAAAACAGAATAGTTAAGTAGAACATTTGCACTTAATTTTTTGCAAATGTTTTTTATTATTTAGGAAAATATATTCGTTTCTGTGTTAACTTTTTTGAAAATTAGCGTCGTCTAGCTTAAGTGTTTCAAGCGATTTGCTTCCCTATGTTGTTTTAATTCCTCCTCTGGCAGCAACGGCTTCCCCGTCGGATTTCCAGTGCTTGCCAAGCTGGTTAAAACGCTTTTATATTCTATTTCATGAAGAAGAACAAGTTTTTATTAGGTTTCTTGAGCTTCTTTCGTTTTTTATCTAAAAAGTTATTTGGATGAGGAGATACAGTTTTACTCCATTTGAATAAATGTAAATAAAATTTTAACAAATATGTTTACATTTTTTGATACTTTCTTTAATGTTAACACGTACTATAAATATATTTTTTAAAATTGGGTATATCAAAAGAACAAGTTTCTAATTTGTAGAGTGTACTTTCAATAATAGTTAGGGAAACGAAGAATAGGGCATAGTATGGAGTATTGTTTATGCAATTACATATATTTCGTTGATGATAATATCCGGTTTTTAACAAAATAATAATCAAAAGGGAGATGAATCATGGCATATTTACTATTAATTTTCGGTTTTGCCTTATTAATTAAAGGAGCAGATTTCTTTGTTGACGGTTCTTCCAATATTGCCAGATTGTTAAGAATTCCCCCTATATTAATTGGGTTAACGATTGTAGCATTTGGTACTAGTTCTCCGGAAGCTACAGTAAGTATTATTGCTGCTATGCAAGGCACAGCCGATGTTTCGATTGGTAATGTTGTTGGTAGTAATATTTTTAATTTAACCCTTGTTGTAGGGCTAGCTACAATTTTATTTCCAATTAAAGTGCAAAATGAAACGATTCGTAAAGAAATTCCATTTACATTGCTGGCGAGTATTGCTTTGCTTGTTCTAATTAGTGATACGTTTTTAGAGGAATTTAACATAAATTACATATCTCGAAGTGATGGGTTAATCTTTTTACTGTTTTTCTCCGTTTTCATGTACTATGTTATCGAGGTAGCTTTAAAAAGCAGACAAGTCTCGGTGAAAGAAGATGTTCCAAGTGATATTCAATGGGGAAAAAATATTTTTATCACAGTACTTGGACTAGCCGGTATTATCATTGGCGGACAAATGGTAGTTGATAATGGAAAAGAAATTGCCTATGCTTGGGGAATGAGTGAGGCACTTGTAGGCTTGACGATCATTGCGATTGGAACCTCCCTTCCAGAGTTAGTTACATCGATTGCTGCTGCTTTGAAGAAGGAAAGTGAAATCGCATTGGGAAATATTGTAGGGAGTAATATCTTTAATATATTATTTGTTTTGGGAGTTTCTGCGGTAATAAGTCCGCTTCAGGTAAATAGCAAAGTTATCACGGATATTATTTTGATGATTGTGCTAACAGTCTTATTGCTTATCTTTTCACGAACTAACTACAAAGTTGGAAAAGCGGAAGGCTTCATCCTTGTTATAGGTTATATTTTGTATTTAACTTATATTATTATTCGAAATTAAAAAAGTGGAGCGTTGTTTTAAGCAACTCTAGATATACGGAGAAATTTCAAATATGTTATTATACAATACAAACTGCATAAGAATTAGCAATCAGCAATAAGACGCTTGGGGGTTTCTTTCCAAGCGTCTTTCATCATGCGGTTATTTGTATTTAACTTTGTTTCCTAATGTAATGTATGGAAACTTCATATGTTCCTCATTTTTTAAAAAGAATAAAACTTATTTACCATTAAAACATCGGTTAGTATACCTTTTTCCACTGTTTTTTGTAATTGCCAATGATTTTTCAGGATGGATACCTTTTTATCCCGAATATAGCTGGTAGTTAGACTTGTTCTTCCATGCTACGAAGTGAAAAGAAAAGTGTGAGACCTAACTGTAAATGAAATATCCGATTCTGTTCAGAGGATTAGGTCCCCCCTTGCGGTACTAACAACGGTGTGGGGGATAAAAAACTTTATTTCCTATAAGGAGCCGTAAAAATGAATGTCGAACGCCAAGAGGGTCGGGTGTAGTGCGTTTGTCAATTCCTTAATGCTCACTTTATTCCGCTTACCATTGACAATCTAAAATAAAAAGGAATAATGAACCAAAATGTATGGTACTTATTCCTACCCACTACTTAAACATTAAAGTAAATATATCTTTTAAAAAAAGTGAAACGAAATTGAACACGCCATAAAAAAATAAATACATGATCAGGAATACGAATGCATCCTTTTTACTAAAAGAAAAAGAGATCTCGTATTGATCCATATTACCACCTCGTCTTATTTAAGATACACCAGATTCTTATATCCTTACAAGCATTCTTTATGGCTTATTTTTTTCTGACTTTTAGAGTTGTATGATACACAGAAGTCTAAGTGGGAACGACATCTAAATTCCCGATTCGCTAAACTAACAATCAGTAGGAGATGGAGGAAAACTCCTACTGAATGAAGATTCACGTTATGATTGTAGTAAAATGAATCACCTTTTTCCATCTATACGATCACAGAAAGATTCCTAAATCCATATAAAGATTCTCTTCCGCTTTTCTTAAATCGGAGTTCTACTAGAATGGTGATTATAATTTATTAACCCATCCTAGTTAAGCTGTCGATACCATTTAGCTGCTTCCTGTACTTCTCTTAATGTCAATTGATGCCCGCTATTTTCCCAATGTAAATGTACATTTGCTGAAGCATCCTGTAACAACTGTTTAAGATCTTCTGATTCTTGAGCAGGGCAAATAGGATCATTTGTTCCTGCTGCAATAAATACATCGACTTTAGATAAATCAGGTAACTCAATGCCGCGTCTTGGAACCATTGGATGATGCAAAATCGCTCCCCGCAGGGCATCCTGATGGTGAAATAATAAGCTTGCAGCAATATTTGCACCATTAGAATAACCAATGGCAAATATGTGATCACGAGCAAAGTTATATGTTACAGCGGCTTCATTTAGGAAATTAAGTAATTCTTCTGTTCGAAATACTAAATCTTCTTCATCAAAAATACCTTCGGCTAAGCGTCTAAAAAAACGGGGCATTCCATTTTCGAGTATATTTCCTCGTACACTAAGAATATTAGCTCCCGCATCAATTTCAGTTGCAAGCGGTATTAGATCCCGTTCGGTCCCTCCAGTACCGTGTAGTAACAGGAAAGTCGGTTTCGATTGGTCACTTCCTCGCTGAAAAATATGTTTCATCCTGTTCCTCCTTTAAGCTCGTTTTCCTACCGTTTTTAAAACATTTATCACGGTCTGTTTTTGTTGATCACTAATGCCAGCAAACAAGTCTTCCATTATTTTCTGATGCTTTGGAAAAATTTCATCCATTAATTTTTTTCCTTCATTTGTAATATCGATATAGACAACACGCCGATCTTCTTGACAATGTTGTCTTTTTAATAATCCTTTCTGTTCTAATTTGTCAATAACATATGTAATAGAACCAGTTTTAATCAGGACACTTTCCGATATTTCCCGAACCGTTTGCTTTCCCTTATGATACAGGGTTTCAAGAATAGTAAATTCAGATGTTTTCATTCCGTAGTTTTTTATATCCTGCATCATTCGTTCTTGTAGTGCTTTTGAGGCTTTGACTAAGACGACAAAAGCCTTTAATGAAAGATTCTCTTGCATCATCGTTCCACCTTGTTTGTATTGAATTAATATATTCTTAATTAAATATAATCTATTCTGTTTAGGCTGTCAAAGTATATGAAATACCGGCGGAGAAAGGCATAGAACAGGGAAAAGCTGAAACGTTAATTTTTACCTTCATGTTTCTACCCATAGAAAATGGTTAATGGTGCCGTTGATTTTACGTATATTTTTATACATTACTTTTAAGAGTTAACCCTTACCCCTTTTTTAAGGCTGAATGAAAAGATGATATTGCTTAGTTTAGGTGCAATATCATCTTTCTTACATCATTAGCCCGCATGTAACTGGCAGTAAGACCTGCCCTTCCATGCGGAGGTGAAATCTTGGACGATACGTGGTCCAACTGCAAGTCAAATGCCCGACTCTGTTTACCCGATTCTGTTTATTCTAATAATCAGTGGGGGATAAAAGCCCCCCCACTGATGCAAGACAATGTATCATTCTCTTTGCATTTTTAAGTTTCTTTTTTGCTTCAACAGTTCTTGAAATTCTTCTTCCAGTTTATCAGAAGGCTCTATACTTAATTTGCTCAGCACTTCGGTAAGCTTCGTTTCGACTACGATTAATTGTTGTTCGATCATGTCTTCCTGTGGTTTAGAGAAGTCATTTTTATAGGCGTCATAAGACCCTTCAAACACAGTGATCTTTTTATTCCCTCCGAAGGCAATCAAGCGATTTGCAATGGTTTTAATAAATCTCCGGTCATGGGAAACAAACAATACGGTTCCTTCATAATTTACAAGCAGTTCTTCTAAAGCTTCTACTGCCTCAATATCAAGAAAATTTGTCGGCTCATCAAGAATGAGTGTATTAATATCACTAACAAATAATTTAGCAAATGCTACTTTTACCCGTTCTCCTCCGCTTAGAACGTTTACATGTTTATAAACATCGTCTCTGTGAAAATGCAGTCTTGCTAGTACCGTTCGAATCAGTGTTTCATTTTGACTGGATGTGTTGCTTACATTCTCTAAAATTGTTTTGTTCGTTTCAAGTATATCTAAATTTTGGCTAAAGTAGCCGACTTTCATTGCTGGAGCATGACGAACTTGATCATTCTCTTGCATCAGGTTTTTGATTAATGTTGTCTTGCCGCTGCCATTAGGTCCAATAATGGCAATTTTATCTCCACCTTTAACATGGAAGCTAACGGGATTCCATAGGAGACGTTGACTAATGACTCCCTTTAGATCTTCTACCCGTAGAAGAGTTCTTCCGTGTAGTTTGTCTGCATATGGCAAGTTCATCTTGACTGGTGGCGTTTCCTTTACTTTTTCTACCTGTTCCAGCTTTTCCAGTCTTGTTTCGATCGCTTTAGCTGCTTTTCGTAATTTCTTTTGTTTATTTGCAAAATAAGGCCTGGCACCTGTAATTTTTGCTTCTGAACTGCTTGTTTGCTTTGGTTTCTTTGTTGCTCGTTGTGCTTTTTGCTCTTTTAATTGAAGCGCTTGTTCTAATTGTGTTTTCTTGGCTATATAATTTTCATAAGCCTGTTGCTGCTGATTTAGCTGCATGTTCTTCTGTTCCTGATAATGAGAGTAATTTCCTTTATATTCCGTTACATAGCCATCTTCCAGTTCCCATATCGTTGTACACAATGCATCAAGAAACTCACGATCATGGGAAACAATAATTAGTGCGCCTTTCCATTTTTTTAGCTGTGTTTCTAATTTTTCAATGTGCCATGTATCCAAATTCGTTGTTGGTTCATCTGCTAATAAGATATCTGCCTGGTTAGCTAGGGCTCTGTTAATATATTCTTGAGTTACTTCGCCACCACTTTTTGTCGTAATCATACGTTTCAATTGTGGAACTAATTCGATTGTTCCATGGGTTATAATTTTTCCCGTTTCCGGTACAGTTTCTTTTGCAAGAATTTGTAACAATGTTGTTTTTCCACTGCCGTTTTTCCCAACCAAACCAATACGATTTCCTTTATGGACAGCTAGTGATTCGATTTCAATTAATTTTCGATCTTTTATATAGTGAATTAAATTTCTCGCTTCTAATAAACGCATACGTTCATCTCCTCATATAGGCTGAAAACTTGGCTATTACCAAGTGATTAGGTGTAAGAGGCTTCATTGCATGTTTAATTATTGTCGTCTTTTTTTATACATTGTAGATAACTTTTTGAAAAGTATCTTCGTCGCCTCAAGTGCTTAAGCGACTAGCAAACTTGAAACTGCTTCCTACGATAAGTTAACATCGGCTCAATACTAAATGAAGACCGACTAAAACGGGCTTACCGTCGACATATGCCTGATTTATTGGCATGTTCTGTCTCAAATGTAAGGAGACGTTTCAAAAATCTGCTTATTATTTTGAAGACTTTATAAGAGAAATGGCTCCTAGATCCATTCCTTCAAAGGCTTTTAGGAAATCCCCTTGTAGACTGACATTCCGTGTAAAAAGCACGGAATGAAGTTTTCGCTTTACCTTGTCAAAAGTTCTTCCGTTTGTACGTTGCACCCCTGAGCGCTTCTAGCTTTTGTTTTTTTACATACAAAAAAGCCTCCTATTCATCCCAGAATAGGAGGCATCGTAGATAAGTATGGTTAAAGATACGTATTCCATTATGCCACTTAGTCTATTTACACAATATAGATGTAAAGAGAGTAGTACATAAAAGAATAAAGATCGTTACCAATTACATCGAGCATCATCCTATTCTGAAATGTTCATAAGTTGCATGCAAGAATAAACAGATCAATATCTGTTGTTATTGCCGCTTCCTTATCCATTTATTTCAGTAAATAGGATTAATAAATCATGTAATTGGGTCACCCTTTCCGTTATTATTAGTACCATTATATAGAAAATAATTGCTATTGTCTATCCACTTAAGCTTATAGGACAAGATTTTTAATTAATTCTTCTTGCAAAGTCTACAAACTTAAATTTATCGGGTCGATGTCGAGATTCCGTAAATTGAAATAGTCTCGCATCCTCTAAGTAAACTAAACTTTTGATCACAACAGTATTCGTATGGTGTTTTAAATCCAATAATTTCCTGTCTTGTTTAGTTGGTTCTTCAACGGTAATTTCTTTTTGAGCAAAGCTAATGGAAAGACCAAGTTCATGCTCAATATAATCGTAAATAGATCGCTCGCATGTTTCTATACGAGGCATAGGAATAATCGATTCGATAAAATAATCTTTGTCTAAAATGACATTTTCTCCATCAATCGTTCTTACGCGAATAACGTTCCAAATTTTGTCCTTTGTATTGATTGTTTTATATATGGGACTGGAACGTTTTACTTCTTCCATCTGAATCACTGTTGTTTTAGCATCTAAGTTTAATTTTTTTGCTAATTCTTTAAAGCTGACAATTCCTGAGACTGGAAAATCAAGTCGTGGACGGTCAATAACAATCGACCCTTTTCCCCGTATTTTTTGAATATAGCCATGCTGTGATAATAAATGTAATGCTTTTCGAATCGTTTCTCTCGATGTTTGATAAATTTCGGCTAAGTCGTTTTCGGAAGGGAGTAAGGAAGATGTTGGTAACATATCGTTATTAATCTGTTCAACTAAATCATGATAAATCATTAAATATTTCTTTTGCATCGTTATAACCTCTTTATTTACGATAATAGGCAGCAAGCTCCATTATGATATGGATAACGAAAAAGAGCTAGACTGCCTTTTACAAGGTTGACGGCATGAGACAAAATAGATTCAACCAGAAAATATTGAATCAGTTATTTATTAAATAATAAATAATGGACTCATAAGGTCGTAATGGTATGGTGCCTAATTTAGAAGGCGAATCAGAATAATTGGACAGAAGAATAATCGCTTTTTCATTCCGTAAATCATCAATAGTAATTTCCGTATCCGTATCATAAAAATTGCTTATTACGACTAAGCTTTCATTCTGCCAATTTCGTGAATATGCAAAAACATTTAGATGATGGATATCGATCATCTTAAAGTCTCCATAAGTAATGATATCATATTTTTTTCGTAAAGAAATTAGTTTCTGATAATGTTTAAAGATAGAGTTCGGTTTTTCCATCATCTTTTTAGCATTAATCGTTTTGTAGTCCTGTGCTAAAGGAATCCAAGGTGTACCAGTTGTAAATCCGGCATTTTTCGTTGATGACCATTGCATAGGCGTTCGAGCATTATCTCTAGATTTTTGCTGAAGAATTTTAATAATAGCTGTTTCTGATTTACCTTCTTTCTTTAACTGCTTATAAGCATTTAATGATTCTACATCACGATATTGGTTGATGGAAGTAAACCCGGCATTTTTCATTCCCAACTCTTCTCCTTGATAAATATAAGGAGTACCTTGCATCATATGCAGGGTTGTAGCAAGCATTTTTGCTGATTCAGCATGATATTCCCCGTCATTTCCGAAACGGGAGACAATCCTGGGTTGGTCATGATTACACCAAAATAATGCATTCCATCCACCACCTTCGTACATGCCGACTTGCCAATTATTAAGAATTTCCTTTAATTGGATAAAGTTAAAAGGAGCTGTTGTCCACTTTTTCCCGTTTGGATAATCGACCTTCAAATGGTGGAATTGAAAGGTCATATTTAATTCTTGGCGGTCACGCCTAGTATAGAGAATACAATTATCCAATGAAGTTGATGACATTTCGCCAACTGTCATCATATCGTTTGGTTCAAACACTGTTTGATTTAATTCATGTAAAAATTCATGAATTCTCGGTCCATCTGTATAAAATCTCCGTCCATCTCCTTGGTCATCATTAGGAAAACACTGGTCTTTGGAAATTAAATTGATCACATCAAGGCGGAAACCATCGATTCCTTTGTTTGCCCAAAATTGTATCATTTCATATATTTTTTCCCGGACTTGAGGATTTTCCCAGTTTAAGTCAGCTTGTGTTTTATCAAATAGATGTAAATAATATTGATCTGTTTTTTTATGATATTCCCAAGCAGAGCCACCAAATTTAGATAACCAGTTATTTGGTGGACCGCCATTTACTGGATCTTTCCAAATGTAGAAATCACGATATGGGTTATCTTTAGATTTAGCTGCTTCTTTAAACCAGATATGGTCTGTTGAAGTATGGTTAATAACTAGATCCATAATGAGCTTCATATGGCGATGGTGAACCTCTGTTAACAATTCTTCAAAATCATTCATCGTTCCATAAAGCGGATCAATCGCATAGTAGTTACTAATATCATATCCATTATCTTTTTGTGGTGATTGATAGACAGGAGTGAGCCAAAGAACATCTACTCCTAATTCCTTAAGGTAATCAAGCTTTTGGATAATGCCTTGTAAGTCACCTATGCCATTTCCAGTTGTATCAAAAAAACTCTTTGGATAAATCTGATAAACTACAGCTTGTTTCCACCAAGCTTCATTCATGTTAACACCTCATTAGCTGTTTTTTTCGCATCTAAGGTGCCGTAAGACCCTATTTCAAGGAAATACGAAGAACTCTAAGTGAGAGATCACGGCACCCAATGCAACTTGGTAGGTTATTCCATGGTATTAAGAAAGTTTCAACGTTTTAAGTGTAAAATGAAGTCAACCCTAATTTCTTCGGTAATCGTACTTTGTGCACATTACAGTAAAGTTCTTTCTCTCTTTATGCAGAGTTTGTACGTTGACCAATCGCTAGTGTTTTTAAAAAAGCTATCCGAGTAATCTATGCTTGCGGAGAGCTATAATATACGTAATGACAAAAGGCACAATGATAACAATGACCATTCCGATAATAAAGGAGAACCAATGTTCTGGAATAATGGAAAATATTCCCGGCAAACCACCTACACCGATAGAAGTGGCTAGTACCTTTTGCATGGTGATAAACGCTCCAGCAATAGAGGATCCGACAATAGCAGCAATAAATGGATATTTAAAACGCAAGTTCACTCCAAACATTGCTGGTTCCGTAATACCGAGCCATGCGGATATTCCGGATGTTCCCGCAAGTCCTTTTAACTTATCATCTTTTGCTGCAAGCATCATTGCAAAAGCAGCTGCTCCTTGGGCGATATTGGATAACGCCAGGATTGGCCATAGAAACGTAGAGTTAGTGCTGCCGATTAATTGTAAATCAACGGCAAGGAAAGTGTGGTGCATTCCTGTAATAACCATTGGCGCATACAGAGCTCCATACACGAAGCCACCAACTACCGCGTAATGATCAAACAATGCTACTAACCCATCTGTAATCCAATTTCCAATGGTAAAGGTAATTGGTCCAATAATAATAAAAGTTAAGAATCCAGTTACTAGTAATGCGACAGGTGCTACAACAAGCAATTGAATAGAATCCCATACGCGCTTCCGTAAGAATAGTTCAATTTTCGCCAGTACCCAAGATGCAAATAATACAGGTAATACTTGACCTTGATAACCAATTTTATTTACTTCCAGTCCGAATAAATTCCATGTTGGCACCGTTCCTTCTTTTAAAGCTGCACCATATTCCCATGCATTGAGTAAAGCTGGATGTACAAGGATTAACCCAAGCACAACGCCTAATAATTCGCTGCCACCAAATCGTTTCATTGCTGACCAGCCAATTAAAGCAGGTAAAAATGTAAGTGCTGTATTTGCAATGATATTAATCATATCAGCAATACCCGCCCATTGTGGGTACATTTCAATAACAGCTTGATCCCCAAAAATTCCAGGATTAGCTAAAATGTTATTGATCCCCATCAAGAGGCCTGCTGTTACAATAGCAGGCAAAATAGGAATAAAAATATCTGCAAGAACTTTAACCCCTCGTTGTAAGACGTTTTGTTTCTTTCCGCCAGCTGCCTTTACTTCCTCCTTGGAAGCTTGACGAATTCCGGTTTTTTCTACCATTGCTTGGTATATTTTATCAACGGTTCCTTGACCAATGACAACTTGAAATTGACCATTTGTTGTAAATGACCCTTTTACTACATTTATATTTTCCAATGCGGATTGGTCTACTTTGTTTTCATCTTTTAATGCAAACCGAAGTCTCGTGACACAGTGTGTAGCTGCCTGTATATTGTCTACGCCACCAATTGCTTTGACAATAGCTTCTGCTTCTTTTGCAAACTGGATTGTTGACTCCATCTGCTTACTTTGTGTAACTTGTTTTGTTACGGATAAGATAACGTCTTCGGTTTTTGTAACGGTGTTTATCGTTCTATCTTCTATCTTCCACACATCTCGATTTGTAATTATAATCGGTGTGATTAAATTAAACCCTTTTTCTCTTAATCCATTGATATCGAAAGTGATTAATGTATCACCCGTATTTATTTGATCACCCTGTTTAACAAAAGCGTCAAATCCTTCTCCGTTCAACGAAACCGTTTCAAGACCGATATGAATAAGCAATTCTATCCCAGTATCACTTCGTAATCCAATAGCATGTTTCGTCGGGAAAAGCTGTATGACCTTTCCAGAAAAAGGAGCTACGACCTTTCCTGTAGTTGGCTCAATGGCTATGCCATCTCCCATCATTTTTTGTGAAAATGTTGGATCTGGAACTTTTTCTAATTGTAAAACGCTTCCGCTAATGGGTGCATAAATTTTTTGATTTCCAATACCCATTGGATATCCTCCTCTTTAAGCTTCTTAATATAGGATTAACCAAAATAAACATGTATATACAAGTCAATTTTAGTATAACTTGTATATACATGTTTTGCAAGCGTTGCCTTTTATGGTGGTTAAAGATGGTTTATTTCAAAAATTAAGAAATTAAATTCGAGGATTTGGTAGTATTCAATTAAATTTGGAACGGTACTTATCTAAGATAAATGGGGTAGATGGAAGGATGAGAACTAAATGGGGTTGCGAAAAAGTATATAAAAGGGGGGAAGAATACAGATGATTTTATATCAGGGACAACAAATAGGTAATGTAAAATTGCAATAACATAGCAGCAACATCAGACCGTTTCGAAGTGGAACCAAAACAACGCAAAGTAGGGAGGGGCCGCTTCGAAGCTGAACCAAAACAACGCAAAGTGGGAGAGACTGCTTCGAAGTCCAACCAGAACACGGCAAAGTAGGGAGACCAATTCGAAGTTGAAACACGTATTACGATAACCAAGATAAAGATATCTTAAGCATAATCTACGACTTGTAATCTGTCGTTTGTTTGCGAACTGAATTCTTGCAGCTTTCCTTCGTAAACAAATTGGAAGCTTTCAGTTGTTTGTAAGTCATATGGGGAAATCAATGATATGGGCTTATTGAATTGAATGACATTGCTTTCTTGAAGAATTGCAGCAACAAATTGCGAACAGAAAAAGGCATTTTTTCTCTTAATTGGCCGTTTTAATAGAAAACCAAACAAACCTATAAAATTATAGCGATAATGATCTTTTTCCGCTTGTAATTGCTGAATATAGTTTTGCATTTTTTTCCATTGGTCTTCTGTAATAGAAATGGAATAAACTACTCCAGTTGCTTGTTTAAATATACCACCTTTAATATCTTCTTGAACAAAACCACCGATAAAAGGGTTCTTAGGAGTTTTTCTTCCAAAACTATAAACTTGTTTAAGCTGTTCATCAAAAGCTATCGAAGCATGATTGAATGGTTTTTTTGTATATAGTTTGATCAGTCTGGTTAGCCATGTTCCTGTATCAGTTAGCAATAAGTATACTTCTTTATCTTGCACAATTATCTCTCCTAGAATTTATAGCTTTTCTTATGAAAAAATAACCTGTATAAAGGGCGGTTCAAAAAGGTAAAAATAACGCAACGTTCTTCGTGACTGTGTTTTTAAATACAAGTCTTCCTCTGGTCTATCAGAAATTGTACGCCAGAGATTTTTTGACTTTCATTAATATCTTTTTTATGTTGGATTATGCAGTTCATGTTGATATGGTCGCTTTTGGTTTAAGAAAAAAATGATATTATAAATTAGTACGCACCGGAGGCTAAAAAGATTCAAAATAACCAGAATTTTCCATAAGATTTGCTTGAGCCCAATTAGAAAATTAATTTAGTTTCTGATGTCACTTATTATTGTATAAATGATGTCAACGTTTGGTAACTGGCTAAGGCAATATTATTAGATACGTCTTAAGATGTATTTCTATACGTGAAATAATTATAGTAGCTTTTCTTATTGTTCGTCGGATTATTTTTTTGCCTATTTCCTGAACTAGAAAGTTCTACTAAGTAACTTAGTGCTCTTGTATATATTAATGATGTTTTTAGTTCAACATTAATCATCCATTTATACTATTGTATGATAAACAGTAGCTGTCTATATAATAAACTTTACTACTGAATATTGCAAGGTACTAATTTATTAAGGTTACGCTGGTTTTATGATAAGGCTATCTTGCATGATATGAAGAGAGCCTAAAATAATAAAGAACTGTTTTATCTTAGAGGAATTTTTTATATGTTTATTGTTTAATCATTTTCATACAAATGATTAAACAGCCTCAGCCCTATCATATAGAGCTAAGGCCGCCTGAATAATTCACCCTGTTTGATTGGGGGAGTTCAATTACGAGGTAACTTAAGAAAATATTATTGTCTTTCTTGCATAGCTTTTGTCATTTGACTCCAAATAGAACCCTTTGCTTCTTCCCCACCTTTAATCCGCGCTAATGCCATTTTTACTTGCATTCGTACTTCAAATTCAGGGTCGTCAAAAGCATTTTCTAAAGCTTTAACTGCTGTTTCATCTCCTAATTCATATAAAAACATAGCAGCACGCCAACGGACTAATCTGCTTTTATCTGTTAGTGCTTTGATCATTTCAGGTATTGCTTCTTTAAAACCAAGATCGGATAAACAGTCTCCCGCCGTTCGTCTGACATTTACAGCCTTATCTTTTAATGCCTTAAATAAATAAGGCAGCACATCTTTATCTTCAATCATTCCTAGATAAGCTGTTGCCAACCTGCGAATGGAGGCTTTTTCATCGTTAAGGGCTTTTTCTAATACTGGTAAATCATCCTTTGTTGGATTTATTTGATCTAATGCCGCATACCGTTCTTTCCAGCTTGGATTATCCAGCACGTCTAAGGCCACTTTTTGATTGCGTGAAGCAACAAAAGAATCATCACTTGTTAATGCATAATTTACTAAATCATTTAACCGTTTTTCATTATAGCTGGCAGAAATCTCTTCCACTACTTCTTTCCCAATTGCCTCAAGTTCTCCATAGCGTGGGCTCTGCTCAATCCATTTTCGTTCTTCAAGAAGGTTATCTGCGGCTGCAGAAACACGCATGACCGCGTCCATAAAACGGGCAGGTAATCCAAACCGTTTTTCTGTATCCTTTGCTACTAATTTTACTTGCATTGGAATGTAGCGAAATAGTTGGAGATATACATTTACTTCACCGAAAGCGTCCTCTGTAACGGCTTGGTTTTTGGGAATGGGTTCCTTATTAGCTTCGTTAGATCCCAGTAACTCTCTAACCTTTGGCAGAATTTCTTCCCAAGGAACACGTGGATTACGTTCCAATGCAATAAAGTCAATAACTCTGTATAGACCTTTTACTCCATTAACTTGAAATAAAGCTTTTATATAAGCAGGTGCGTCTTGTTTATCACCATCTATTGTATAATTTAGTGTTTTGCCTTCTGGCAATTGTTCGTCTACATTTATTTTCATGGAATATGGGCTAGGAGTAGGCTCAATAGATACTATTTTCATGTTGCATCCCCCTTTTATAGTAGTTCGTAAATAAATAGTAACAAATAAACAAATAGGAATCTAATTGAAAGGGTTTTCGATAGAAACTGGCACAGTAACTTTGAAAGGTAAGAGAATATGGAGAAGTCTAAGTGGAAGATAATGGTGACAGGAAATGGAAAGCTACGATAGCGGCATATCGCATGAAGAAAAACATTTTTTAAGAAAAAGGAAAACTTCATTGAAAAGGCATCACACGAAGAAAAAGCGGTTTTCTTTTTCAAAGATAAGAAAAGTTTCAAAAGCGATACATTGCGATTTTTCAAGCACACTTTTATTTTAAACTTTTGTTTCATTTCAAGGAAAAGCCCACTGAATGAAGTTTCACTTTATGTTATAATACTAAAGCTATCTATTTTTTAAAAGTAGAGGTGAATCTTCTTAAGGGGAAGATGTTTTTAATTGTACAAAGGGGAGTAGAGAATGGAAAAACTAGCAATGAGCGCATCAAAAATAATCCAAACAAGATTAGTTCTCCCGCCTGATACGAATCATTTAAACACCATTTTTGGCGGCAGAATATTAGCTTATATTGATGAGATTGGAGCACTTTGTGCGATGAAGCATGCTAAAAGCACCGTCGTAACAGCATCGATTGATTCTGTGGATTTTCTCTCACCTGCAAAAGCTGGGGACGCTTTAACACTAGAAGCGTTTGTAACATATACAGGAAGAACATCCATGGAAATATACGTAAAAGTAGTTGCCAAAGATTTAATTAATCAGCATGAACGATTAACAACGGAATCATTTCTAACAATGGTAGCTGTTGATGAACAAGGAAAGCCTAGACCTGTTCCGCAAGTATATCCAGAAACTGAGGAAGAAAAAATATTATTTGAGTCAGCACCTTTCCGCAGAGAAAATCGGAAACAGCGTGCTGCAAATCGAAAATAAAGCAGTAGCTGTTGATTCTTGGGGAGTCAACAGTTTTTATACTATGGATTTTGTTTATTCCGCATGTAACTGACAGTTAGACCCCAACTTCCATGCTACGAGGTAAAACCTAGGAGGGTAAGTGGAGATCCAACTGCAAGGCAAAAGCCCGATAGTTTATCCTAACAACCCAGTGAGGGATAGAAGAAAACCTCCACTGATTGAGGATTCATCTTACGTTGGTTAATTTTTGTATATCTTTTCTCTACATTTAATTTTGACGGCAAGTCCCTAAAGGTTGATTCACTCATTCTACGATTTGAGCAGTCTCTTTGTTAAGTTCCATGTTTGTTGGAGTCAAGGGATTTTAGCTTGAATTCATGTAGATATGTTTCTATATGATTACCTTTTTTAGAGTAGCATTCTAGCTTAAGTAATCAAGATACTAGCAAACTTCGGTTTTTTTACTACGATAAGTCAACATTGGACTCTCCATCGCCGTTTTCACTTTATTCCGAGTGTAGGAGAGCCGTATTCCTTTTTTAAAAAAAGCGCCTATGATGTTGCGATATTTATAGGAAACGGCTCCTAAATTATCGATTCGTGGGTTGATAAGACAATGTATGTTTCGAGAGGTCTACACTGCACGCAGAAAAGTGTTTTTTTTCAAGAACACCTGCGAACTCAGCCTTTGATCTTCTGTTTCAAGTCCAGTTGTACGTTACTATTAATCACTTGTGCTTTTGTTCTTTAGTAATGCTTTAAAACGAATTTCAAATTGTTTAATATCATCCTCCGTAAAAGGTTTTGGGCCTTTTGTACGCTTGCCGCTTTTTCTCGCCATCGCACTTAAATAGCGGTTTTGTAGGAGTTGATCAATATTTTTGTTCGTATATTGGAAGCCTTTATGATGAATGACATAACAGTCTTTGGCAAGGGCTAACGAAGCCAGTCCATAATCTTGTGTCACAATAATGTCATCTTGTTTTGCAAGCCTGATAATACGATAATCAGCAGCATCAGCACCTTCATCAACATATATTGTTTCTACTCCTTGTGGTTCTTCTTTCATCGAAAAGTGGGAAAAACTTTGAACGAGTATAACGGGTAGATTGAATTCTTTAGCTATTTTTTTAATGGACTCTTTAACTGGACACGCATCGGCATCTACAAGTATTCTCATTTAAAAAACCTCTCATTCATTCCATCTTTGTACTGAAGTAGTATAACCACCATATTTTCCTAATCGTTCTCAATAGCCGGAGTTCTTTTGCAAAGTACCAAGATGTAAATAGGTCGTTTTAGTAGCTATTCAATATGAAAAACATCCTCGTGTAGATATACTACTCTTCTGTTAATACAGGATACGTACCTTCTTCGTCATGAATTTCTGTCCCGGTTAGGGGTGGATTAAATACACAGACAAGGTGCAAATCAGCAGTTGTCGCACGAATATAATGTCTATCATGTTCATTTAACGCATACATCGTTCCTGGAGAGATTTTGTAAATAACTCCAGTTTTCTTACCGTTCTCATCGGCAATTTCGATTTCTCCCTCTCCTTTAATACAATAACACGCTTCAAAGTGATTCTTATACCAATGGTAGTTATCAGCACCTTTTTTAATAACAGTGACTGTCATTGAAAATCCCATACCATCTTTCTGAAGCAACAGCCTTCGACTATTCCAATTTTCACCGACAACATCTAAATCAGTATGAATAATGTCCTCTAGTTTTCTGACAATCATTACAATCACTCCCTATTTCTTTTTCCACATTACAGAAACGAAAGCTGCTTTACTAATAAATGTACGCTCTCTCTCCTAAATATCATATTATATGAACACGCTACACTTTACAAAAAGGTTCCCCTTTACCGTTCCAGATTATTTCCCTCTTGAATGTTCATGACAAATTAGCATAGCATTCTTTTCGTAAATTCATAAATGCATTGTTCCAGTCACTTATGTACTTTGTTTGGAAGTTTTCTCTATTGCCTTACTTCAACCTATTTAGATGAAAAAACTGATTCAAGGAATTCCTCAACTATCTGATTAAATTGTTCAGGTTGCTCTAAGTAAGGTAAGTGTCCACTGTTCGCTATCTCAACGAATGCAGAATTCGTTAAATATTGATCAATTTCTCTCATATAGCTTTCGGGAACAAAATGGTCATTCACCCCTCGTACGATTAAAACCGGGCATGTAATACTAGAAAGATACTGACGTTGATCATAGTCGGCTAACTCTGAAAACAATCTCTGTATATGTGCAGGATTTTAAGACCGAAGAGAATGGTGAAACCCTCTTACAATCGTTTCATTATCCGCTACTCCCATTTCCCTCAATAATGTATTAGCCCAAGTCTTCCCTTGATCATGAAGACTAAGTAAATCATATACTTCAATCCGCTTTTTACGATCCTTAGGTTCTAAGTGAGTAAATGCATTTATAATGATGAGAGCCGAAACAAGGTTGGGATAATAAGAAGCTAAATCAATCCCTATCCTAGCTCCTTTTGAAAGTCCACAAACAATAATCGATTTTAACTTCAAATGATCTACTAAGCTATGTACAACGTCAAAATATTGCTTAAAATCAATCTCATCTCCTTGCGATCTTCCATGTCCAGGTAAATCTATTGATATCACTGTCCATTTCTCTGAGAAATATTTTCTTTGATAGAACCAGTTATTCGCATTTCCGCCAAGACCATGAAGAAATATAATGACAGGTCCGCTACCTTCTACATGATAAAAAATTTTTCTACCATCATATATAAAATACACGTTTATCATCCTTTTCTATCGAATCATCATACAGTAACTATGTTTTTTCTTCTTATTTGTAAAGACTCTACAATATTTAAGCAAACTCAAACCATCTTGTTATCGTTGGGCATTAGAATTATTAAATGGATATATCCAGACGGCTCGATTTCTAACCACAACTTCAGGCACATCTTCTTCTTCGTACTTTCTTTCCATCCTCTACTACGGTAGCACAAATTGAGACGCATGCGCATGAAGCGCATCACGCTTTCGAGAAGCGTATTTTTTTACATGATCATCCACTTTTCTATAGCCGATCGTGAATACCAGTATACCTCACATGGATTTAAAAGAAAAAGGTCGAACGGCAAAGATGACTCATAGTATGTCATGGGTTGGAAGGATGTATGGATAAGATCAATTGAGCCTTTTTAGAGAACGATCAAAATGTCTGCGGTCTTTTACATATGATTTTAAAGAACTTTGCCTTGCGGTGGATGATACATTCAGATTTTATCATTATGATCGATTCCAAAAACGACTAAATGGCCTTAGCCCTATGTATATAGAGCTAAAGCCATTAAGATATTTTATTATTTCCGCTCTTTACCTGATAGGGAGGGTTCAAAAGATGGCAGATCCTTTAATTAGAAAGGATAATCCCTTGGCTCATTTTGTATAGAAATCCATTGAAATGTTGTGAACTCATCAAGCGACCATTTTCCACCGATCCGGCCAAGTCCGGATTCTTTTTCTCCACCAAAAGCAATTAACGGTTCATCATTTACACTTTGATCATTCACATGAATCATACCCGTCTTGATCCGTTTAGCAATTTCGACGCCCTTTTCAACGGAACCTGCGTGAATAGCTCCACTTAATCCATATTGTGTATCATTGGCAATTTGAATTGCTTCCTCCTCTGTATTAAAAGGAATAATTGTTGTGACTGGGCCAAACACTTCATTTTTGGCAGTGGACACATCATTTGTATCCGACTTAAGAATATATGGATACATTACATTGCCTTCTATTTTCCCTTCAAGCACAATCTGAGCGCCTTCATTTTTTGCTTTTTCAATTTGTCCTAAAATCCGTTTAACAGCTTCCTTGTTGATTAACGGGCCGATCATGTTTTCATGATTTTGTGGATTGCCTGCTGTAATTTTCTTCACCTTTTCTGAAAGCTTATCGATGAATTTATCGCAAATGCTCTGATGGACGATGATCCGATTAATAGCCATACAGATTTGTCCATTATGGAAATAACTACCGAAAGCTGCGGAGTCAACAGATTTTTCCAAATCGGCATCCTCTAATACGATAAGTGCATTATTTCCACCCAGTTCCAGAGCCGCTTTTTTCATATTCCGGCCGCAGCGTTCTCCAATATGTTTGCCAACTTTATTAGAACCCGTAAACGAGATTAATCTTGGTATTGGATGATCAACAAAGCCATCACCAATTTCATCAATAGATGCCACAGTAACATTTAATAATCCTTTTGGTAATCCAGCTTCTTCAAAGATCTTAGCAATGAATAGACCTCCGCTTATCGCCGTCTGTTCATCCGGCTTTAAAACAACCCCATTTCCAGCTGCTAACGCTGGAGCTACAGAGCGGATCGACAAATACATTGGGAAATTAAACGGGCTAATGATACCCACGACGCCAATTGGCCTTCGATACACACGATTCTCTTTACCTGGCACTAAAGATGGAACCATCTCTTCACCCATCCTTTTAGGAAAGCTGGCAGCCTCTTTTGTGATCGAAATACAGAAGTCCAATTCTACATTTGCTTTTACAAAAGATGAACCGGTTTCACGGATAAGTAAATCAACGATTTCTTCCCGGCGCGATTCCATGATTGAAGCAGCTTTTTCCATCACTTCCGATTTTTTAAAAGCATTTACTTCCTCCCATGCCATTTGTGATTGTTCGGCAGATCGGTATGCCTCATCAATATCTTCCAGAGTCGCCATTTTGATTTTAGCGATAACTTCATTACTATATGGATTCCTATCCTCATAAACAGAATCACTGCGACCTTCTCGCCACGTTCCTGCAATAAATTGCTTATTCCATTGATTATATGACCCCATTTTAAAAACCACCCCTTTATTCGGATTTTATTATAAATACCCCCCTTATGTATTCTATAATAGAGTCTTATTTAAGTAAATTTTAAAGCTCATCATGATTCTTTGATTTTTAAATTACTTCAATATAAACATAATTTACGTTCACTTGATCGGGTGAAATTTATGAATATTTTCCTATTAATATCGATTATATGAAACTTTACCAAAGGTTCCACGGATATTCCTTTGGTGGAAGTGATTCTATCTTAACCATTTTCTTTTTAGTCGGATGTTCAAATTGTAATAAATTTGCCCATAATGCAATTTGTTGGCCTGGATGACTTTTTAGTCCGTATTTTTGATCACCGTAGATTGGGCATCCAGATGTGGAAAGCTGAACGCGTATTTGATGAGGACGTCCAGTATATAACTGTATGGAAAGTAGACTTAAGTCTTTTATTTTGCTGATCATTTCGTATTTTAGTATCGCTTTTTTGGCATTCTTATAATGATCCGGAACAGTATACACTTTATTTTCACGTTGATTCTTGAATAAATAATGTTGCATGACCCCATGACTTGCAGGAGGTGCTCCCCTTACAACAGCTAAATACCTTCTGTCAAACGCTCTCCTGCGAATGACGTCTGATAATCGTGAAGCAGCCTTAGATGTTTTGGCAAATGTCATCACACCGCCAACAGGTCGATCCAACCGATGAACTAGCCCTAGAAAAACGTTGCCTGGCTTTTGATAGCGTATTTTTAAATCATGTTTTAAGATTGTAAGTAAATCCTTATCTCCAGTGTTGTCTTTTTGCACAGGGATATTTATCGGCTTTTGAACAACGAGCAGATGATTGTCTTCATATAAAACAGAAATTTGCATGTAATACCAAGACTCCTTCAATACATAATGCATCGATTGTATCGTATATTGGTAAACTTTCAAAGGTCTTCCTAATTCCATTTCTATTAATATATAGCCCTCACCAGCCATTCACCTTCTTTAAACAATCATTCTTTTAGCTTTACCAATTACTGATGCTGCATAAAAGCCAAAAATCGGAGATTGATTATTCTAATATACTCATAATCAACATATCCTAGATCGAACATGTATATGGCATCTTTATCATCTAGGGAGATTTCCAACTGATTTCGCGTGTTCGCTTGGATTTGTCAGCTATGCTTTTTACCCCTTGTTTAAAAAGTGACAAAAATGAATATATAGAGTATTCTTTTTAGAAATATGGTGATTTTGAACTTGGATCAGGGGGGAATTTAAGCATGGAATTATGTACGCCGAGTGAGGAGTGGGAGGCAGAACATCAAGCATATTGGGAAGAATGGGGAGAGGAGGCAATGATTCCAGCCAGCTTTGATTTAACAGGTTACGATAATTATCATACATATTTACAGGATTTAGCTTCTAAACAACAAGGGGAAGGAAATTGGGTTCCTAATTCAAATTATTTTCTTGTTAATGAAAATGAGAGAATCATGGCAATGCTTAATATTAGACATGAGCTTAACGACTTTTTAAGGAAGGTGGGGGGACATATTGGTTACGGGGTTAGGCCATCGGAACGAAGAAAAGGTTATGCAACAAGGATTTTACGGGAAGCTTTGGCTGTATGCCAAGAATTAAAGATAGAGCATGTACTGGTAACCTGCGAAGCTAGTAATTTTGGTTCAGCAAAAGCCATTATAAATAATGGCGGTATAGAAGATGAATCGTATAAGGATCGTGCTGGGAAGATAACGAGAAGGTTTTGGATACGGAATAAATAATGATTTAAAATGTTGCTTGATCTTGAAGTTCACTTTCAACTCTATGGAAATAGAAAAACGTAGCTTCCTGATTATGGGAAGCTACACTTTTGGGATAGAAGAAGGAGGAAAGTCTTTAATGACTTTATCATTTTCTTCCTAACTCTACTATATTATTTGTGGTGACATCTTCAAAAGAGATTTCAAAACTGAGTGAGAAATCATCAAATTTACATCTGTACTTATCCAGCTGATCTTGTCCACAGGAATTACTTCCTAATCCATTTTGTTGCTTATCGAGATGCAAAACCAAGTAATCTCGTTCGACTAAATTGATCGTGTGCTTTGCTTTTTCCAAATCCACATCTTCGTATTTAGAAACACGAAAGTTTAATGGATGGTTACCTTTAAATAATAGTGCATGGTTTTTATTAGAAAGCCCTATCCAATCACAATCCATGTGGTTGCCGTTTTCCTGTGGTTTCACATAATTTACAAACAGTTTATCGACGTTTGCGTGAAATACACCAGGATAAACGGATTGACAAGAGTCAACATAGTTTTCGTGAGGTCCTAACCCGCGCCAAGAGACAGACTGTAGTTGTTTATTCAAATGCATGGTTACCCCTATTCTTGGAAGCATTGGTGGAGCATTTTCTTTTCGTCCTGAAGCAATTCCGTTAACTTCAACACGCATTTTTCCAGCTGGAGAAATAACATATTTATAGGTCAAATCGTAGTACCATGAGCTGTTAGTAGTTCCATAGAAAGCGTGAACTGTCCAATCGAAACTTCCATTATTTATGTCATAGGTTATATCACGAATTATTTCATGGCCTAAGTGCATAAAGTATTTGTTTTTATAGTCTTTCAGATAGTACATATCATTGTCGATCGGAGCTCTCCACCATGTGAAGTTAGGACCCTTTTTAATGAATGTATGACCTTGGAATCTAGCCTCTATTAAATTACCTCTTACTTTATCGAATGTATAAGCAAAATTTTCACCCGATACAATTACTGTAAAGTCCTTCTCAGTAAAGCTTAAATCAAGACCCTCTGTAGAAGGAGCAACAATTTGCTTTGGTTCTTTATGGTAGATAAATACAGATTTAGTAACTTCGAAATTTGCTTTAGCCCAACTGGTATCTTCTTTAAGCCGATAAATCAAGTGTACTGTATATTGAGCTCCAGGCTTAAAATTATTCAGCTTTGGATATGCAATAGTGATTTGTTTAGAATCTCTTGTTGCTATTTCAGGCAATGTTTGTTCTTTTTCCTCGAGGAGTTGATCATCCTCGTAGAAACAGCAAATTAGTTTATAATCATTTAAACTCTTAAATTCTTGACGGTTTGTAAGTTGATATAAACCGGATTTGATATCAATAGGTTCTGTTTGAACAGGTTCGATTACTTTTTTATATTCCGTTAAAGCAGTTGAAGGTGTCCGATCTGGCATTAATAAACCATCTATACAGAAGTTGCCGTTAGTTGGTTCATCACCAAAATCCCCACCGTATCGGTAATATACTTTCCCGTCTTCTGTAACTGTTTCTATTCCATGATCAAACCATTCCCAAATAAAGCCACCTTGAAGATGATCATATTTGTAAAACAGATCTTGATATTCTTTCAGATTTCCCGGTCCATTACCCATAGCATGGGCATATTCACATAGGATATGTGGTTTTTGAGTAGTATGAATCACTTTATCCATTGTTAATTTTTCGTCGTGCTCCAGCCATGTGTACATCGTTGTGTATACATCACTGATTTCTGCTTCAAAATCTCCTTCATAATGTACAAGGCGAGTTGGATCTGTCTTTTTTACGTATTCGCTCATTTTTCTGAAATTATAGCCAAATGCTGATTCGTTTCCTAATGACCACATAATGATACATGGGTTATTTTTATCTCTCATTAGTGTTCGTTTTATTCGGTTAACGTAAGCTTCTTCCCATTCAGGATTATCAGAGATCCATTTATAGTCACCTGTTAATTCAAATCCATGACATTCTAAATCTGCTTCGGAAATAACATACATACCGTATCGGTTGCATAATTCATAGAAATAAGGAGAGTTTGGATAATGAGCAGTTCGAATAGCATTTATATTATGCTGCTTCATTAAAATAATATCTTGTTCCACACTCTCATAAGTTGTCACGCGTCCTTTAGTTGGACTATAATCATGGCGGTTGACTCCTTTTAATTTAATAGCTACCCCATTTACTAGAAATTGCTTGCCTCTTAATTCGATTTGAACAAATCCAACATCTTGTTGAACAACCTCAATTGCTTCATTGTCATTGTATACAGTCATGATCAGTTTATATAAATATGGGTTTTCCGCTGACCATTTCACGGCTTTTTAACTTTCTTCGTCAGGCTGTCTCTGCCATCTTGTTCGTGAGTGAAAATTGTTTCACCCCTGGCATTTAACAATTGATAGTGTGTTTTCTGATTTAATGGTTTATCAAATACAGGATTTACGATCAATGTAGCTTCTTGATAAGAAGAATCAAATATCGTTTTTATCGTGAAATCCCATAGACCTCGTGTTGGTCTGGCAAACAGTTCAACATCGCGGAATATTCCACTTAACCACCACATATCTTGGTCTTCCAAATATGTTCCGTCCGACCATTGAAATACACGAACAGTTAAATAGTTCGTACCCTCAATTAAAGAATTGGTTAAATCAAATTCACTTTGAATTCTGGCACCTTTACTATAACCGATAAATCGATTATTTAAATATACCTCATATGCTGAATCGACGCCTTGAAATCGGATTATATATTGATAGTTCTTATCGATGTTATCTATTTCAAATGTTCTTCGGTAAATACCAGTTGGATTTTCTGTCGGTACATATGGTGGAATGATTGGGAAATTGTACCAAAGATCAGCATAATGCATATTGCCAAACCCTTGAGTTTGCCAGTTTCCAGGTACTTCAATCTCAACCCATGTAGAATAATCGTAATCTGTTTTGTAAAAATCTTCTGGACTATATTCAGGTGCACTAAATATAAGAATGACCATTCACCATTTAAATTCTGGTAAAAATGTTGTTTGTTTTCTTCAATGGTTGATAGACTCGTAAAATGTGACCTTGCTTCCATTCTATTAATATCATCAACCTTGTGATTTTCCCATCTTTTTTTAACTACTACCATTTTCTTCACCTTTCTTCCTTTCTTTTTTCTCGTATCTTCTATAGCAAATACCTGCAAATCCAAGGAATATAATAATTCCCAGTACATTGTAAATAAGACTAAATAATGGATTCATAGAACCTTCAGCAACTACTCCAGTCTGTAAATATGCCATTAATGCAGCCGGTGAAGGGAAAGTGGAGACAAAGAAAGCGAATAAAAAGAATGTTAATAACATGATTCCCATCACAATACCAGTTTTTTGCTTCCCAACTTTAAATGATCTAGGCAAATGCTCTTTTTTAGCGCGAAACACGATATAAGCAATTAGCAAAAACAAGACAGGTATTAATGATGTTGCTGCTGTCATATTAATTAATGTTTTTAACAAAGAATTAACCGTGCCAATTCCTAATGCGGGAATTAGTAATAAAATGGTTACAATAATTGCTTGTAGTGTTAAGGCGTTAGTTGGATTTCCTTCATTATTCGTTTTTGCGACCCATTTACCAAATATGCCTTCAGGGATTTCTGAAAACAATATTTTAACTGGTGCAGCTGTCCATATTACTAATGAACCTATGGCACTTAACATCATGATTAAACCAACGAATCTGTTAATTCCATCGCCAATTCCAAAGTGACTTCCTAAAATAGCGAATGCTTCAAATAGGGCATCTGAATAGTTATCCTGCAGTGCTTCAGCTGGCATGATTAAACCAACTGCAACAGATCCTAGAGCATACATAATACCAATAGAAAAAGCAGCAATTATAATTGTTCTAATAAAGGTTTTATTCCCCCCATGAATATCTTTTACATATACTCCTATTGCTTCTGCTCCCCCTACTGCCTGTAAAATCCATGCTAGTGTGGCAAAGTAATTCCAGTTCATAGAAGGAGCAAGAGTTTCCCCAGTAAATTCTTGTGCTGTAGGTTTACCCAACATAAACACTACGGCCAAAGCAAAAACAATAAAACCAATTCCCATTAAAAGTCTCGCTACACCAGATACATCTGTAACTTTTGAAATCCAAGTCACTCTTTTTATAGAAACAAACGTTGCAAGCCAGAAAAGGAAGATAGATAAGAGTGACATAGAAACAGTTGCATTAGCCCCAAACCCATTTCTTCCTACGAAGGTGTAGGAAGCATAGATTAAAATTTGCGGTAATAGGGCTGTAAAGTAAACTAAGTTTACAAAAAAGTAAGACCATGAGCCTAAAAAGGCCCATTTTTCACCTAATGATGTACGGATCCAGCTGTAAACACCGGATTCTGACTCCAAGTTGGCTGACGAAAACTCGCCTATCATTAAGGCGAACGGGATGAAATAAAAAACAGTGGCAAATAAAAATGTAAAAACTGCAGATAAGCCGATACTGGCAGTTGCATTTATGATGTTATTAAATGCGAAAACTGCGGTAAAAGCCATTAACAAAAATGAAGTAGCGGTTATTTTTTTTCTGCTTTCCGTCATAATTTGAGCTCCTTTCTTGTTTGTGAGCTTCTTACAAAATGTACATGTACAAGGATTCTTGTTAATATAAATGTAATCAACTTGCTAATGACTGCGCTTTCATGGTAACGGAATTAGACATGTAAGTTAATACTTTATTGTTGTTTGTTCTTGACATTATGTTGCAAGGAGGAATTACTTTGTTTCATTCCATTGGCACGTTTCAGACAGATCAGAAGCTTAATAATGAATTTTACATTTATGAGTGTGGATATGAAGATGTGAAACCCAGAGATCCTTATCAGTATCAACCCATTGATTATTACTTGGTTCACTATATTTTAGAGGGAGAGGGGTTGTTTTTTATTGAAGATGAGGTACACCATCTAGGTGCCAAAGAAGGATTTATCATTCCACCGGGAACAAAAAATAATTATTATCCGCTTGCGGGGAATCCTTGGAGCTATCGATGGATTGGCTTTAAAGGCTCTTTATGTGAAGAACTGTTTATAAAGTGTGGACTATTAAATGATGTGCATCAAGGTATGAAAAATTATGTGTTCAGATTTAAAGATAAAAGTAAACTAAACCAATTATTTGCTAATGCATATTTTTATTCACAGAGAAGAAAGTCGTATGCAGCACTTGCAGAAGCGTACCATATTATAAATTTACTAATCGAGCAGTATGAGGAAGAAGTACGATGCAGTATTACCGAAGGGGAAAAATATGTACGAGAAGCAATTAAAATCATCGAAAACAAATATGATGATCAACTGTTTTCGGTTAAAGAGCTTGCACGAAAAGTGCAAATTGAGCGATCTTATTTATATCGGTTGTTTAAAAAATATTTAAATATTAATCCAAAACAGTATATTTTGCAGTATAGAATTAATAAATCTACGGAGTTACTGCAAAAAAGCAGTTATAGTATTGAGGAGATTGCTTATTTAGTAGGTTTTAATAGCCCATCCCATTTTTCTAGACAATTTTCAAACTGTAAAAGTTTATCTCCATCGAAATATCGTTCCAAATTTAAAGTTATTACTACTAATTATAATGGGAGTGAAAATAAACTGGAGAGATAATTTATAATATTATGTGAATATTTTCACTTTGATTAGATATACAACCGCATTTTTAGACAATGCGGTTTTTTCTGCAACCATCTTCATTTTGTCAAAATTTTAATAGTGTTCCAAGATCTATTATGATATTTTTTATGATCCAGTTTTTAGAGATTAAATGAAAGAAAATATCGAAAATAAAAACTGAAAAATCAAACGGATTGCTTGATTTATCGGTTTGTTACTTCTTACCTATTAAAACAAGTAATTCAATACTATATAATGGAAGTATAGATATTAATCACATGATGATGGAATGGTCAATTGCGTTGAGGTGAGAAAATTGGAATCGTTGCACTGGATTAACGGGCAAATTAGTCGAACGCAGAATTCGCTTTATGTGTTGAATGTACAGTTGGAAGAAAAACGTAGAGAATTAGAACGACTGGCTTTAGCATATTCAAATTTACATGATTTCCAAAATGAATTTAGACGAAATGAACAATGGTGTTTAGCACCAGAATTATCTGAAGATACGTGGACAGGAACATTGGCCAATCAGTTTCAACAATGGAAAGAAAATGAGATTCTCCAAAGTTATGTGGCTTTATATAACAAGCAATTAGCACTAACGATGGATCAATTAAATGATAAGTTAAGAGAAACGAAGCAATCAATTATCGATATTCGTATGGATGTAACCGCTCAAAACAATGCTTTGGATGATTTATATGACAGGCAGCGAAGGGAGTTAATGAATTAATGAGTGAGGAAGTAAAAATTAATTATACTCCAATTGAAAAAGCATTGGTCAATCTAAAAACGTCCGCCCAAGCAATGGATTATGATATAGTAGACGATTGTCAAGGTGACAATATGTTGGATATGATCACGAAAATAAATGAGATTAATCATTTATTAGAGGAAGTTTTGTCCACATATCAATCGCTACTTCTCGACCATGGTCAATCAACAGTCGAAGCGATTAATCAATTTGTTGAGTCAGAGCAAGCTATCGCTTCATCTATTCAATTTCTGGAAAAATAATAAGCTATCTTTTCATTGACATTCCTCAGCAGGAGGGTTATCCATGAAAGTTTTAGATAAAGAAGCCTTGTTTGATTACATAAATAAAGTTCAAAAGAAAATTCATTTATTGCAAACGCAGCTTATTGATATTCAGAAGGCTATTAAAGGAGTTGTTGAGCTGGATGATGTATTAAAAGGAAAAGCCGGAAGTGCGATTCGATCTTTTTACGCTGATGTGCATGAGCCAATTTTAGTATTGCTGAAAAATTTTCTTGCAACTTACTATCATATGTTAAATCAATTAAAAGAATCACTTCATTCCTTCGAGCCAGCTAACTATGGCTTTATTCGACAATCTTTTTTAGAACAAGATATAGAGCAGGGGTTAAAAAGACTGGAACAGATCACTCAAGGACTTACGGATGAAGTCAATCATGAGATTACTAAAATCCAAGATATTATTCAACTTTCACCCTTAGATGATAGTTATTTGCTTCATCGTATACAACAAGCGAAAGTGAAGAAAAATCATGTGTTAGAACAACTATACGTCTTAGATAGCTCAAAGGTAAAAATGTTAGAGCCAATGATGGAAGATTTGCTGACGATGAAAAACTATCTATCAGAAATGAGAAAAATTTTCTTTGTAGATAGTACTTTAATTACGCAATATAAGCACACTTCTTTAAAAGATAGCGATATTTATCAAGAGGTAATAGAAAAAAATGATATTCCATTAGATTAAGCATGGAATTCATATATGGTTGCCCTTACATAAGGGGTTTCCAGTGTATGTTATAATGATATTCCATAAAGCAATTCTAAATAAAAGGCTCTTTGTTCTTTTAGAGAGTTCTACTAATATAAATAACGTGTACTTATCGAGATAGTATAGACTTAATTAATATTTAAAATTCAGAATATAATTAATATTTGTGGTGAGAAAGCCTAATTCAAGAATTAAAGGAGCACGGAGAAGAAGAAGTGATAGAAAACGGCACCTAAATGCCCGATTCGTTTAAGGGCCTTTAGGTCATACCCTTGCGGTACTAACATTCCGTGTAAAAAGCGTTCTACGGAATGAAGTTTCACTTTATCCTGTTAGAGGTTCACCAGTTTATACGTTGATCAATGGTGCTTGCACTTTTGTTTATCAGCATGTAATAATAAAGAAAAATGTAGTTAGGAATGAAAAAATGAGGAAAGAAATAACGTTACAAGTGAACGATAATTATATCAAACAATTACGTCAAGGGTATCCGCTCATACATAAAGAAGCAGTAAAGCCGATACGTGCACTTCCCGAAGAGGGGGCTGTTGTTCGATTGGTTGACTCTAATAATCGCTTTCTAGCTAGAGGCTACTATGGTGAACAAAATAAAGGGATAGGATGGGTACTAACCTATCATGAGAGTGAACAGATTGACTCTAAGCTGTTTCAGACTAAAATATTTACAGCTATTAATAAGCGACAAGGCTTTTTTCAATCAGAAGATACGAATGCGTTTCGGGTTTTTAATGGAGAAGGAGATGGAGTAGGCGGGTTAACAATTGATTATTTCGCTGGTTATTACTTAATTAACTGGTATAGCCAAGGAATATACTCGTTTAAAAATGATGTTTTACAAGCTTTAGACGTATTAGGTAATTATCATGCGATCTATGAGAAAAAAAGATTTCATACGAAAGGAAAGTATCTGGAAGATGACGATTTTGTTAAAGGAGAGCGCGGCGAATTTCCGATTATTGTAAAAGAAAATGGAATACACTTCGCTGTTTACTTAAACGATGGTGCAATGACTGGTATTTTTCTGGACCAGCGAGATGTTAGAAAAGTAATTCGTGATACGTACGCTAAAGGAAAGGATGTGTTAAATACATTTTCCTATACAGGTGCATTTTCTGTAGCAGCCGCTTTGGGTGGAGCAGAGCAGACGACGAGTGTGGACTTAGCAAAACGGAGCAAGCCGAGAACAATCGAACAGTTTAGCGTGAATGGCATTGATTTTGATCAACATAAAATCGTCATTATGGATGTGTTTGATTACTTTAAATATGCAAGGAGAAAACAGTTGCAATATGATCTAGTGATAGTTGATCCTCCTAGTTTTGCGAGGTCTAAAAAACGAACGTTTAGCGCAGCAAAAGATTATCCTGCCTTGCTTACAGATGTAATTTCGATTACAAGAAATCATGGGATCATTGTTGCTTCAACAAATAATGCCAGCTTTGGGATGAAAAAGTTTAAAGGATTTATTAAGCAAGCTTGTCAAAAAATGCATGTGACTTATAAAATTTTGCAACAATTTCAGTTGCCGTCTGACTTTCAAACGAATGAACAGTTTATCCAAAGTGATTATCTTAAGGTGTGCATTATACAAATACAGCAAAATAAATAATGAACCAAAGCACTAAAAAATAAACATGTATATAGGAAATAATCTCGTGTGGTTATTAGGTGATACGGGGTTTTTTCCCCGCATCTAAAGTAGTGGAAGGGGAGTTCCACTTCAAAGGGATACGGAGTACCGAGAAGTCTAAATGGGACGTAATGGTACTTAAATGCCCGATTGTTGGGTATTCGAGTCGATGGACAGGGAAAGCTACGTCAGCGACACATCGCGGTTTTTCAAGGACAGAGAAGCTTCAGTAGGAGTAAAGCCTCACAAAATATTGGCTCGCAGGGATAACTAATGGCTGGAATGAGAGCACAAAATTCACCAAGAAGTATAGAGAGTGGTACTATAAGGATGGTTACAGCTTTATTATTCTCTTGGATATTTTGGAATTGGCGTCTATAAACTAAATACTCTTTCTAAGTTTTATCTCATAGAAATGAAAACATGGTAGTTTTCTATATAGTAGATAAATATTCGAGCGTCATTTAACCAGCCAAGCAGATTAGTTAAAACTAGCCTGCTTGGCTCCTTTTATTATCAAGGAAAACTATCTTCATTTTTATGTGTCCTTTTTTAAAAGTTAAGTGCTCGTATTTCTAGCAAACCTCGTCCTTCATCCTACGGTAAATTCAACTCGGATTCCACTGTCATTCATGTTTCTTTTATCTTCGAATGTAAGGAAGTTTATTTCTCATATTTTCAAGGAAAATAACACGCCAGGATGAAGTTTTCTTTTTTTCATCAGAGGTTTTTTCTTTGTATGTCACTAACCGAATATCTTCTAGCTTTTTTCCGCTGGTCTAATATTTAAAAATAAATTAATTTTTCAATAAATGGTATTGTATATTTATTCCTTTTGTTGCATAATAATTCGTATATAGTTTTGAAAAGGTGGAGATGGTGTTGGTAGTAGAATTAAAGCAGTCTGTATTTAAATTGAAGGAATTGGAAGGACGGGATTTTTTAACTCTGGCGGATTATACGTATAAAGAAATTACGTATTTGCTAGATCTAGCTAAACAGCTGAAAATACAACGTAAACGAGGAAAGACAGTTCATTTATTGAAAGGAAAGACACTGGGAATGATTTTTGAAAAGTCATCCACGAGAACACGAGTGTCATTTGAAGCAGGGATTTATCAGCTCGGCGGAAATGGAATTTTCCTTAGCTCAAAGGATATTCAGTTAGGGAGAGGGGAAACCATTGCTGATACAGCGAAAGTATTATCAGGCTATCTTGATGGAATTATGATTCGGACTTATTCTCAATCCGTCGTGGAAGAGTTAGCAGAAGAGGCACTCATTCCAGTTATCAATGGGCTTACCGACCGCTTTCATCCCTGTCAGGTGTTAGCTGACTTACTAACGATAAAAGAACGAAAGGGAGCTTTTCAAGGATTAAAATTAGCTTACATTGGTGATGGAAATAACATGGCTCATTCTTTAATGCTTGGCTCAGCAATTGTGGGAATGGATATAGCTGTTGCAGCACCAGAAGGTTATCAGCCGGAGGAAGAAGTCGTATTAAAGGCTAAGGCTATAGCAGCCAATTCAGGTGCGAACGTGCAAATTACTGAAGACCCAAAAGGCGCTGTTCAACAGGCAGATATTGTATATACGGATGTTTGGGCAAGTATGGGGCAGGAAGAAGAGCAAGCAAAAAGAGAACTAGATTTTGCTGGATTTCAGGTTAATGGAGCGCTTATGAATTTTGCGAAAGAGGATGCCAGCTTTTTGCATTGTTTGCCGGCGCATCGGGGGGAAGAGGTCACAACGGATGTAATTGACGGCAAAGCTTCCGTCGTTTTTCAACAGGCAGAAAATCGCTTGCATGCACAAAAAGCCTTAATGGTAGCCTTGATGGGCGTAGAATGAAAAAGTTGCAGGATAATACCTGCAACTTTTTCTACATGGTGAAAATCTTTTTTGAAAGCAGCTTGGTCCAGCTTCAGCGCTTGAGCTACTCGCAAACTTTGATTTCCTTCTCCGGTAAATCAAAAGTTTTTCCAGTTGTATATAATTAAATGAGCATTTACACATTTGTTCGTTATAAATGATCACAACCATCGAAAAAATTGGAAGCAATAGAAGGCAATCAACCGTCTGCCGAGTAACTGATTGCCTTCTACTAGTATCTAAAAAGGGGACTCAAGGATTTTAATTCTGTCTTCAAACGTAATCTCAGCATTATTTAGTGAGACCTGACTAACTATGAAGTGACTTCTAATCCTTTCATGTCAATCTTTCTGTTTTGAATCAAATAATCAGGGAATATAGCTTGTAATTTTGCAGCAATTGTTTTACCTTGTCCTTTTGGTGCAAAGGATAGCATTGTAGGACCTGCACCGCTAATTACAGTCCCGTATACCCCTAGTTCTTTTCCCTTCTGTTTAATGTCCGAATAGTTTGCGATTAGCTTGGCACGATATGGTTCATGGAACAAATCTTTTTCCATCATTTTTCCTGCTAAATCATAATCTTTGCTGATAAGTGCGGCGAGAAAGACATTCGCTATGCTACTAGCATTTGCTGCTTGGCTTCTCAAGTATTCTTCAGGAAGCGCTTTTCTGGATGCCTCCGTTTTTAATTCTTCGTTAGGAATAAAAATAATCATATCGGCATTTATATTATTAATTTTGTAATAATCAATTGTTTTGTTTTCAGTGTAAGCAGTAATTACAAGCCCACCTATAAGAGCGGCAGCAACATTGTCAGGATGTCCCTCTTTAATAGTAGCTAGTTGTAGCTTTTCAGCTGTAGTTAGATGAAGCTGACAACACTGATTCGCCAGTTCGATCCCAGCAATAATTGCGGAAGCGCTGCTACCAAGCCCGCGTGCCAATGGAATAGAACTGTCAACTGTGAGATGACAGCTAGGTAACTGACAACCATAACGATTCGCTGTTTCTTGAGCTATTTGATAGATAAAATGATCTTCGTAGCTGGTGAAGCTTGGGAGTAAATCAGACTGCTGTTCGATTTTCCAAGCTTCACTTGCTGTAACAGTCAATGTCAGGTATAAATCCAAGGCTAATCCTAATGAATCAAATCCTGGTCCGATATTAGCGGAGCTTGCAGGTACAGAAATAATAACTGAATTCATATTTGAACCTTTTTCGCTAAGTAATCGATAACCGCAGCTTCATCATTAGGTAAAGATACAGGATCAATTGTCAATTGATCGATTGCTGTTTGTGGATCCTTTAACCCATTTCCTGTTAAGATTGCAACGACCTTGCTGCCTTGTTTAATTGTACCTTTTTTCGTCTCGCGAATGACACCAGCTATCGAAGCACATGAGCCTGGTTCTGCGAATATCCCTTCATACCTAGCTAATTTTTTAAATGCGTGAAGGATTTCTTCATCCGTAACAGCTTTAATTACTCCACTTGATTCATCTCTTGCTTTTTCTGCTAATTCCCAACTAGCCGGGTTTCCGATTCGAATTGCTGTTGCTATTGTTTCTGGCTGGTGAATAACTTTGTTATAAACAATAGCTGCTGCTCCTTCTGCTTCAAAACCGAACATTTTAGGAAGACCTGTTTGTTTAAATGCATCATACTCCTTGAACCCTTTCCAATATGCGCTAATATTTCCGGCATTACCAACCGGGATAGCAAGAACATCGGGAGCAGAACCCAATTGATCGCAGACTTCAAAAGCAGCTGTCTTTTGACCTTCAAGTCGATAAGGGTTCACAGAATTCACTAATGTAATTGGAAAATTCTCACTTAAATGACGTACCATTGTTAATGCTTCATCGAAGTTTCCATCAATTTCAACAATTTCAGCACCATACATGATGGCTTGCGCTAATTTACCTAGCGCTACTTTTCCTTTGGGAATAACAATCATTGCTTTTATTCCAGCCTTTGCTGCATAGGCAGCAGCAGAGGCTGATGTGTTTCCGGTAGATGCGCAGATAATTGATGTGCTTCCTTCTTCTACAGCTTTTGCTACCGCCATTACCATTCCCCGGTCTTTAAATGAACCAGTTGGGTTAGCCCCTTCTACCTTTCCGTATAACTCAATACCGAGTTTATCAGAGAGATTGTTTAACGCGATAAGTGGCGTATTTCCCTCATGCAACGTAAGCGAAGGCGTTGCATTCGTTGTTGGTAGAAAACTATTGTAATGTTTTAGCAGTCCCGGCCAATTCATCTGCTGCATCTCCTTCCACTTTATAGTAGCTTTTTATTTCTAAAACGGCATCTAACTGCTTCAGCTGGTTTAATGCTTCTTGGAAAGTAACTAAAGATGTTTCGTGAGTTACTAGTATAATTTCAGCTACATCAAGCTTTTTAATTGGTGTTTGTAAAATTCGTTTAAAGCTGATTAATAAATCATTAAACACTGTAGATAATTCCGAGAATACACCAACTCGGTCTTTTGCATGAATCCGTAAATAATATTGTCCAGAACGATCTTCTATTCCGCGTAATTTTTTTTGAAATTTTGGTTTTGGAGAATGGTAGCCACTGATGCCAAGGCGCATATTTTTAATAACTGTAATTAAATCTGAAACGATCGCAGTTGCTGTAGGCAGACTTCCTGCACCTGGACCATAGAACATGGTCTCACCTACTGCTTCCCCATATACATAAACAGCATTGTATTCATTTTTTACATCTGCTAACGGATGATCTTTAGCAAGCAAAGTAGGTTGTACACTAATTTCTACCTGTTGATCTTCACATTCTGCTGTACCAATTAATTTCATGGTATAGCCAAATTTATCACCGTACTGCAAATCCTCAAGCTCTAAATCCGTAATTCCACTGACTTCTACGTCATCTAAAGCAATATCTGTAGAAAAGGCTAGTCTTCCTAAGATAGCCATTTTTCTAGCAGCATCCAGTCCCTCTACATCTGCTGTAGGATCTGCTTCAGCAAATCCCAGCTCTTGTGCTTCTTTTAAAGCAGCTTTGTAAGTCATGCCTTCATTGGACATCTTCGTTAAAATATAATTGGTTGTACCATTAACAATTCCCATGACCTTTTGAATGCGATCAGACGCTAAGCCATCCGTAATTCCACGTAAAATAGGAATTCCTCCAGCTACGCTTGCCTCATAAAAAAAATCACATTTATTTTGTCGAGCTGCTTCTTCTAAAGCAGTGCCATGTAAAGCAACTAAATCTTTATTGGCAGTTACAACATGTTTTTTGGCAGCAAATGCATCAAGTATATATTGGTATGTTTCTTCAATACCGCCCATTACTTCTACAATAATATCGATCTCTGGATCGTTTAATATGTCAGCAGGGTCTGTGGTGAGAAACGTTCGATCTACCTCAACATCACGTTCTTTATCTAAGTTGCGAACTAATACGCTTTTGACTTGAACCTCACAACCCAATTGATGAACGAGCTCTTCTTGATGATTTTCAATCAGTTTAATGACACCAGAACCGACTACTCCTAATCCTAATAGACCGATAGAAACTTTGTTTCCCACTTCATCACCTCATCGTTTTTGTTTAATAGCTATTTAATCATGAATACTGAAGTATAGCAATAGTGAATTTTTCGAAATAGTTAAAAAAGCGCTTTCAATTAGAGGTATTAATAAAATCGTTAGAAATACTAATATAAGAATGTAATAAATGAAGAGACGAATTCAATGGAGCAAAGCTTATCAATTAACCCTATTTCAATATTATCATATATCAAAGAGATAAGGGTGATCAGGTTACACATGCTTTAGTCCTGAAAAATACGTTTTACTTCGTTAATTGCCGATATGTTTTTATAGTGAAGTAATTTTGGATTTCTGTTAGTTCATGAATGATGAACATTCTGTAGATAATATTTAGTTTGTTTAACAAAAAATTAGTGCGGTAAAATTACTCTTTTCTTAGTTGAATATAAAAAGGAGTTCAATGTAGTATCTCGGCTTTATCGTTTATGGTAGTTATATGAATGAAGAAAGGAATATTTTTAAGGATCGTACATATTTGTTGTAACAAAAATGCCTACATGTTTTTGTGATTGCCCACGCACTTTTTAATAAAAATGAGAATAAACTAGGACTAAATAGAAGACAACGGAGGGAGCACCATGTCTGCAGTAAAATCTGGAGTGCTTTTTGCTTCTAGTCTATTCATCTGTACAGGTATAGGTTTTTTATTTGATGAAATCGAGATAGGCGGTACGATAGGATTTGGAATGGGTATCATTAGCATTATCGTTTATCGTAAAAACAATTAATTCACGGATTATTTCCACTTTCCTATCCTCAAGTAGAAAGACTTAAAGGAGATAGTGATTACTGACTTTTTCCATAAAATAGTTATCCTTCTACTTGATTCAGATAATAAGAAGATAAACGCTTTAAAATATGTTCAAACCCTTGATAAAGAAAGCTATGAAAAAGGTTCGTTAAAAGATTTTTTAGATGGTGAATAAGCAAAACGATAAGTAGAGTATGCAAAATCAGAGATTGCACCAACAAAGTTAGGAGATTTATTGTCGAGTCAGGTCATTGCGCTGACAGCCAATCCAAATTATCCATTGTTTCAAAAGGTACGAGGAGCGATTAATCCAGAGTCATGTCAGCTGCTATAGATCAGGTAGTTCAAATATATGTAGATCCAGGGCAGTCAGTTGAGGAGGCGCTTTGTTGATAGTTTTAGATGATGCTAAATGAAGTTTAACTTTATTTCTGATATACTTGAGTTACCTCATAAGATTATAAGGAGGAAACATTGTTGGGTATTAATGCAAAATTAGAAAAGGATGCGAGGCGCGTTTTAAAAGAGACGAGTCGAACTTTTTACATTCCGATTACATTATTAAAATCAGTGTTAAAAAACACAGTAGGCTCTGCATATTTATGTATGAGAGCGATTGACGAAATTGAAGATCATGAACAATTACCTTCCGAAACAAAACAGCATTTACTGAGAGCAACCAGCAAATTACTCAAAGAGCCTTCCTTTGATGAAGCTGCGTATCAGCAATTAATCAATCCATATATTTCCTTATTTCCAGAAGTAACACGAAGACTTGCAGATTGGTTAAAAATATGCCCAACAGATATTGTTGGCAAAATTAAACAGTCTACGAGCATTATGGCTGATGGAATGGCAAAATGGACTGAAAAAAATTGGCTTCTTAAAACGAAGGGAGACCTTGACGAGTACACGTACTATGTGGCTGGTTTAGTAGGAGTAATGCTATCTGATATATGGAAATGGTACGATAATACAAATACGGATTATGAATTAGCAATTGGCTATGGCAGAGGACTACAGGCAGTAAATATGCTAAGAAATGAAGAAGAAGATGCAGAACGTGGCGTACAATTTATCCCAGATGGTTGGACAAGAGATGACATGTTCACATATGCAAAACAAAATTTAAAGCAGGCCGAGATTTACATAGAAGATATTAAAACTCGAAATATCCTGTTGTTTTGTAAAATACCGTTAGCATTAGCAAAAAAGACACTGACGGCTTTAGAAAACGGTGAAGAAAAAATGACTCGAAATGAAGTCGAAGCTACAGTGGATAATATTTTAAAGCAATAGATTTGTCAAAGTAATCTATTGCTTTTGTTTTTGCTTAGAAAATTATAAAAATTTTTCATTCTGGATAAGAAAAGTAGTTTTGTCTAGCTTAAGCGATCGAGTAACCAGCAAACTTCGATCTCCTTCCTACGATAAGTCAATTAACATTTCTTGGGGAAAGCATTCCAAGAAATGAAGTTTCACTTTATCCCGCATGTAAGGTGCCGTAATCCTCCCGCTTCAAGAGCTTGAGTTGATTTAACAAGGTGTAAGTGGGAGAAACGGCACCTAAATGCCCGATTCGTTCAACGAACATTTCTTGGGGAAAGCATTCCAAGAAATGAAGTTTCACTTTATCCCGTCAGGAATTCTGCTGTTTGTACGTCGCTAACCGAGCATGTTTAGCTTTTGGTCAGATGTTGCGACTTTATCCGCTCCTGCCATTTTTGAACACGGATTACATTATCCGGGTAACTTGATATGATAATTGACAAAGAAATACTAACATCCTATAATCAAAAAATACGTTTAAAAATGGGCAAGCTGATGGGTTTTTGTCATGGTTATTTCATATTGGTTATGGTATCAGTATAGGTACGACGAAGGCCTGTGCTATGGGAGAGCTTATCTTCATCTAATATTTGGGTTATTTAAAGTAGCACGCTATAATCAGATCCATCCAATGGTCTTTAATGGCAAGTAGAAAGATAAAATATTATAGACACTTGCTCCTAAAAATTAGGAGGAAAAACGTGGACTTAAAAAAAGGCACGAAGTTGGATTGGCCAGTATTTATTGTTAGTGGAGGCATACTGATTCTATTTATTATACTGTCTCTCTGGAATAAAGCGGCAGTAGGAAATGCAGTAAATACGTTATTTACGTATTCAGCTGATCTCTTCGGTGCATATTGGCAACTTTTATTGCTAGGTAATTTTTTTATTGGTTTAGTGTTAGCTTTTTCAAAGTATGGAAAGGTAAAATTGGGCAATCAGGACCAGCCAAAATATAGTTACTTTAAATGGGTGGCTATGATTTTAGTAACACTTTTGGCAAGTGGAGGTGTATTTTGGGCTGCTTCAGAGCCGATGTATCATTATATGTCAAATCCACCGTTATTTGGTGGAGGTGAATTTCAAAACATACATGCTGCTTTTGCACAATCCTTTATGCATTGGGGATTTTTAGCATGGGCGATCTTGGGAACGCTGGCTGTCATTGTTATGATGTATGTTCATTACAACAAAGGATTACCTCTAAAACCTCGCGGACTTCTTTATCCATTATTCGGAGAAAAAATTTATTATAAAAGTGTAATTGGTACAACTGCTGATGTTTTCTCCATCTTTGCTACCGTGGCAGGTACGCTCGGCCCTTTAGGGTTTCTGGGGCTGCAAATAGCGTATGGAATGAGCCATTTATTTGGTACACCAGATACTATAACTATCAGTATTGTAGTAATAGTCGGCCTCGTACTTGTTGCAGCAATTTCTGCAGCTACGGGGGTAGATAGAGGAATTGTAACTTTAAGTCGCTATAATGTAATCTTTGCGATATTTTTAGCTGTAATTATTTTGATCATTGGTCCGACGGCATTTATTATGGATGCATTCGTTGGAGGAACTGGGATTCATTTGCAAAATTTCTTTACGATGGCGATGTTTCGTGGAGATGAAAGCTGGCTTGCATCGTGGACCATATTTTTCTGGGGTTGGTTCCTCGGCTATGCACCAATGCTTATCATTTTTATTAGCCGAATATCTCGTGGAAGAACGATTCGTGAATTAATTGTTGCTGTTTCCATCGTAGCACCCATTGTAAATAATTTTTGGTTTTCCATCGTTGGAGGAACGGGAGTTTTCTTTGAAAGCAAAAACCCTGGATCGATCTCTTCTTCACTTAATGAAGGGGGCATGCCTGCTGCTGTCATGGCAATTACAGATCAATTACCATTAAGTATATTTTTTGGAATTGGATTTTTAATTGTCTCCATTATATTTGTAGCTACGACAGCAGATACGATGTCGTACACGGTTGCAGCAACGATTACAGGAAATGATCATCCGAAGCGTTGGTTACGTGTATTTTGGGCTTTCATTTTTGGTGGAACTTCGATCGCAATTTTAACAATTGGGGAAGATAGTATTACTACGATTCAAAACTCCATTGTTATTACCGCAGTCCCTGTCTCCATTTTGCTGTTGCCAACATTATGGTGTGCACCTCAAATTGCTAGAGTAATGGCTGTAAAGCAAGGTTTAGTCTGGCAAGGAGAAAGAAGAAGAAAGCCAAAAACGACTAAGTTAGGTCAAGAACGTTTAAATCTAAAATAAGGTAAAACTTATTTATTAGGAGACGTGTTAGCTAGATCTTTAACTTAATAATGTATGATATTACAAAGATGAGTTCATTAACAAAATGAGCTCATCTTTTTTTGATTGGAAAGATTTGTTTGTACATTGTGAATATCCTTTTTCATTGTGCTCGCTTTTATTTATCTTGTAGGGGACGTTGACTTTATAAATATAAATCCTTTTCTATCAATCTTCATTAAAGAAAAAACTACTTAATAAATCTTATTATCTTGAATTAAATCTAAAAAATTAGTAAACTGAAAATAAGGTCATCAGATGACCTTATTTTCAGGGGAGATGGGTGAAAACGCTTTATTTCATAGAGAAAGAGGGGTTCCATGTATCTATTAGTTGCAATGAGTGCAATTATTGCACCATTTATTTTTCTTGTCGTTTTACGTTATCCCGCGACAAAAGGGATGACATGGAGTGCTTTAATTGTTATTGGGCTTGCGCTCACGGTGTGGGGAATGGAAGGAAAGCTCATTGTTTCCTCAGTCTTTCAGGGGATACATAAAACGTTAACGATTCTGTGGATTTTATTCGGAGCGCTTGTCTTATTAAACACATTGCGAAAGACAGGCGCAGTAGACAGAATTAATCAAGGATTTCAGAATATCTCAACAGATATGCGAGTACAAGTAATTATTGTCGCTTTCTTATTTGGCTCTTTAATTGAAGGGGCGGCGGGTTTTGGTACACCTGCAATGGTAACGGGTCCTTTAATGATTGCGCTTGGATTTCAGCCTTTAGCTGCTGCAACACTAGCATTAATTGCTGATAGTACAGCAGTTGCATTTGGTGCTGTAGGTACACCTGTAGCAGTAGGTTTAAGTAATATTTCAGTTACCGATTTGAATTTTTTTAAAGAAATTGGTGTGACGATCACCATGTTAGACTTATTTGCAGGTACCTTTATTCCTTTTATTTTGATTGTGATTATGACCGTGTTTTTTGGGAAAGGAAAAGGACTAAAAGATGCTTGGCCAATGTTGCCGTGGGCGCTTCTCATTGGAATTGTATATACTTCTTCTGCGCTGTTGTATGCTGTTATATTCGGTCAGGAATTTATTGCCATCTTGGCATCGTTGACTGCATTAGTAGTTGCAACATTTACTGCAAGACAGGGTTGGCTATTACCAAAGACGTCATGGCAAGAGGCATTAAAAGAAGGATTTCAATCGAATTCAAATCAGTCTGATATGGGAATAGTTTCGGCATGGATGCCCTATATAATTGTTGTCGCTTTGCTGTTAATGACACGAATTATCCCATCTTTAGCTGATTTTACAAAAACTGCGATTGACCTTTCATGGACGAACATTTTAGGAGCGGATGGAGTTACATCCAATTGGGAGTTTCTCTATTCTCCTGGAACAATATTAGCTCTAGCAGCAATTATATCTGTGTTTCTGCATCGCAAATCCATTACTGTCTTTCGTGATGCAGCAAAGCAATCATTAACAACAATGAAAACGACATCTATCTCGCTAATTTCTACATTAGCTATGGTTCATGTTTTTACAAATTCTGGTGTAAATGTGAATGAATTGGTAAGCATGCCGCAATTTATTGCGGAATCATTTGCCAGTTCACTTGGTTCCATTTGGTTTTTAGTCGCTCCTTTTGTTGGGCAATTAGGCGCGTTTATTACCGGAAGCGCGACTGTGTCAACCTTAACCTTTGCACCAATTCAATATAATGTTGCCATGCAGGTTGGTTTAGACGTAAAAACGGTACTTGCTTCACAAATTGTCGGTGCAGGAGCCGGAAATATGATTTGTGTTCATAATGTGGTTGCTGCCAGTGCAGTTGTTGGTTTATCCGGTAAAGAAGGAGATATTATTAGAAAAACATTACCACCTGCTATTCTTTATGGTTTATTAATTGGATTAGCTAGTTTTCTATTATTTTAAGCTGTATAGCAAGTTAGCATTAAGGTATTCACCCGCTCCTATATATTTCAACATGAAATAAAGGCATAAAACGAGAATAAGAATAGATAAGAAGGATATTCACCCGTTCGCTGTTCCATCCTTCAACTTTCCAAATGCAATCCTATCAAGTAAAATGGTTTCAAATGGTGAGGGGTGGAAAGTATGGAATACAAACGGATAAAACCAAAAAAAATCTATGAACAAGTGGCAGATTCGCTAATAGAAATGATAAAAGCCGGGCAGTTAAGGCCAGGAGATAAATTGGATTCGGTTGAACAATTAGCACAAAATTTTGATGTAGGCAGATCGGCTGTACGAGAGGCACTTAGTGGGTTACGTTCAATGGGATTAGTAGAAATGCGTCAAGGGGAAGGGACTTATATTAAAGAGTTTGATCCAAAGAGATTTACGCTTCCAGTAAGTACGGCATTTCTAATGAAACAAAACGACGTTAAAGAGCTTTATCAGGTTCGGAAAATATTAGAGGTTGGGACTGCAGGACTGGCAGCAAAGCATTATCAGGAGAATGATTTATTGGAGATGGAAAGAGCATTAGTAGTAATGGAGCATGCAAAAGGAAATGAGAAACTTGCAGAACGTGCAGATACAGAATTTCATTTAGCGATTGCCCAAGCTACACATATTGACCTGTTAATTAATTTAATGGGAAGTGTAGCAGAGCTTATGTCTGAGACCATTCGGGAAGCAAGGCAGATTCTATTGTATACCGAGTTTCGGGCAGATCTTCTACTGGAAGAGCATAAGCGTATTTTTGCAGCAATCAAAAGCAGACAGTCGGATAAAGCAAGGGCTGCTATGTACGACCATTTAGAAAAAGTAGAAAAACTGGTGTTTAAAAACTTAACATCACATTAATTTTGGACGTTATTAGTAGTCAGGGAAATACAGTATCATTCTTTTATTCTTGAAAGCTTGTAAGTACTATAACTACAGTCGTCCTGCTTGTTTAAAAGTGTCCCCTTTTCTGAACCTTTTTTAACTTCCATTTTGCACATACACTATAAAGCATAATTTTGGGGTGAAGTTGATGAAAGTTTCATTATTTATTACATGTGTGAGCGATATGATTTTTGCAAATGTAGGGAAAAACACGGTAGAAATACTTGAACGTTTGGGATGTGAAGTTGATTTTCCGACAGCGCAAACTTGTTGCGGACAGCCAGCGTATAACAGTGGTTATTTACAGGAAGCAAAACAAGCGATGAAACAAATAATGATGGCGTTCCAGGATTCTGAATATGTCGTAGGTCCATCGGGTTCTTGTGTAGGTATGTTAAAAGAGTACCCAGCCATTTTTAAAGGTGACCCTGAATGGGAACAAATGGCAGTTGAATTAGCAAATAAAAGCTATGAAATTACCCAATTTTTAGTTGAGGTTCTGGGTGTAATCGATGTTGGCTCGACGTTTAAAGGAAGAGTAACCTATCATCCGTCTTGCCATATGACTAGAATTCTTGGAGTAAAGGATGCACCGCAAATATTACTGAAGAATGTTAAAGGTGTCGAGTTAATTGAACTGCCTGTTAAGGAAGACTGCTGTGGTTTTGGGGGGACGTTTTCCGTCAAAAACTCGGAAATTTCTCAGGAAATGGTCAAAGAAAAATCACGTCATGTGTTAGAAACAAATGCAGACTACTTAGTTGGTGCAGATATGGGCTGTTTAATGAATATTGGCGGCAGAATGCGCAGAGAAGGAAAAAATGTAAAAGTTATTCACATCACCGAGATTTTAAATACACATGAACAAAGTGGGGATAAAGCATGAGTATAAAGCTTGGAGATATTTCGTATAAAGAGCGAATTGATCAGGGGATTAACAATGATTTTATGAGGCAAGCTGTTTCTTCAGCACAAGGGCGATTTCGAAAGGGACGGCTTACGCAAGCAGAGGAACTTGGAAATTGGGAAGACTGGCGCCAATTAGGCTCTGAAATACGAGCACACACATTGGAAAACCTTGATTATTACTTACAGCAGCTTAGCGAACAAGTATCTGCACGAGGAGGAAACGTATTTTTCGCTGCTACTGCTGAAGAAGCGAATGAATATATTGCATCTGTTATTAAAAAGAAACAGGCAAAAAAAGTTGTCAAATCAAAATCAATGGTGACGGAAGAAATTGGTTTAAATCAACAATTAGAAGAAATTGGGGCAGAAGTCGTAGAATCAGACTTAGGAGAGTGGATTCTACAGTTGGATGAAGACCCGCCATCACATATCGTCACTCCGGCATTGCATAAAAATAAGGAACAAATTCGTGAGACGTTTGCTGCAAAACGCGGCTATGATAAGTCGAGCTCGCCAGAAGAATTAGCTGCTTTTGCCCGCAAGCAGCTGCGGAGGGATTTTCTAGCTGCTGATGTTGGAATTACTGGCTGTAATTTTGCAGTAGCAGAATCTGGAGCCATCACATTAGTAACGAATGAAGGAAATGCCCGGATGGTTACTACGCTTCCAGATACACAAATTACAGTTATGGGTATGGAGCGAATTGTACCGACATGGGAGGAAATGGAAGTCCTAGTAAGCTTGCTGACACGTGCAGCTGTCGGTCAAAAACTAACAAGCTATGTTACTGCATATACAGGTACTAGATTAGAAGGAGAGATTGATGGGCCAGAAGAATATCATCTAGTCATCGTGGATAACGGTCGTTCCAAAATTTTAGGAACTGAATTTCAGTCTGCTCTTCATTGCATCCGCTGTGCAGCATGTATCAATGTATGTCCAGTTTATCGTCATGTGGGTGGGCATGCTTATAACTCGATTTATCCTGGGCCGATTGGTGCGGTTTTGACTCCATTGTTAGATGGCTATGAAGATCATAAGGAATTGCCATATGCTTCATCGCTTTGTGCAGCTTGTACAGAGGCATGTCCTGTGAAAATTCCGCTCCATGAACAACTGATTCGTCATCGGCAAATCATTGTAGAAAGGGAAAAAAAATCCCCTGTGACAGAAAAACTAATGATGAAAGGATTTGCTAAATGGGCCTCTAGTCCAGCAGCATATAAGTTAAGTACGAAGGTAGCGCGTTCGGCATTGAAGCCTTGGACAAAAGATGAATTTATTGATAATGGACCAGGTCCTTTAAAAGGTTGGACAGATGTGAGGGATTTTCCTGCTCCAGCAAAACAATCCTTTCGTGCTTGGTGGTCAAAACGGGATAAGGAAGGTGATCAGTAATGGCAATTCATAATCGTGATAATTTTTTAAGTAATATTGCGGCACATTTGGGCCGGCCGCGGCGAATGTCCGGAGTTGAACGTCCAAACTGGAGTGTTCGTCCACAGGATGATGTCTATCGTAATTATTCGCAGGATGAGCTGATTCAGGTATTAAAGAAGCAATGCAAGCTGATTCATACGGATTTTATCCATGTTAACCAAGCGCAGTTATCTAACGTATTGGAAGAAACTATTTACAGATATGATGGGAAAACAGTTATCGCTGCAAGTGATAAACGTAATAAAGTCTATGGTTTAGATAAAGTATACCAAACTTTAAATCAACATATAGATGTGCATGTTTGGGATTATAAGTTGAAAGATGAGAATCAAAAAATTGCTGAACGAGCAGATATAGGTATTTCGTTTAGTGATATAACATTAGCAGAATCTGCTACAGTTACATTACTTAACGATAAACATAGAGGTCGTTCTATTAGTTTATTGCCTAAAAGTTTTATTGCGATTATTCCTAAAGATACCATCGTTCCACGAATGACACAAGCTGCTAAGCAGTTACATGAAACTACTGAAAGTGGAAAGCTTGTACCGTCTTGTGTAAGCTTTGTATCAGGTCCAAGTAATAGTGCGGATATTGAGATGAATTTAATTGTAGGCGTGCATGGACCGGTGCAAGCTACATATATCGTTGTCGAGTAAGAATAGCTTATTAATATGTAAAACAGGGGACTTTCATTATAGCCCCTGTTTTTTATTTTCGGTAGCTCTTGTTTAATTAGAAGCACTGAAATGACACAATTCTATTTAGATCAATTCCAAAGAACACCCAGCGAAAACCAGTCCAGCGAAAACCAGCAATGGAATTTCTTCCAACAAACGTTGGGAAGAACCAGAAAGCATCCCTTCTCAACCAAATATACGTAAATCGAAATAAGCAGAAGCGAATTGCACCGGGATCAACTGCCAGAGTTTGCGCCGTTGGCTGAGCTGGTATAAAGGAAGGTGGTGGTCCACTTGGAGGCTGGTTCATACCGCCGCCACTAGGTATGTTAGGAAACCAAGGAATTTGTTCACCTGGGATGCCGGGAAATCCAGGTGGTAGACCAGGAATTTGACGGGATGGAAAAACGCTTTGCTCACTTATCGTTGGATCGAAATGATAATTATACTCATATGGATACATTAATTTTCCTCCTATAAAGAATTGTCTTCTTCTTTACTATATGGGACAGTAGTCTATGATGTTATTATTTTGAGCAATAATGGGCGCATCCCATATGTATTAAAAAAAATTAAAAATTTGCTGCTTGCTAATGAGAAACTGTCATGTTAGTATTATCTTACTCATAAAGCGCTAAGCTTGTCTGGCAGTGTTATTTTAAAATTTAATTTTCATTTTCACAGTAAGAAAGATGGAGAGAAGATCACTCTCTTTTTTTTGTTGATTGTAACGGTCTTCTATATGAAATAGGGCTTTGGGTTGTCAGCATTTTGTAAAAAACTAACAAGAAGGAAAGGACTTACATTTATGAGTAAAAATAACTCTAATTATGAATATTTAGCGGAAAATCCGGAATTTAAAGTAATGCCTATTATGCTGTCGTTAATTATCGGGGCATTTTTTGCTATTCTTAATGAAACATTGTTAAATATTGCTTTAACGACACTGATGAAAGAATTCCATATATCATTGACCACTGTTCAATGGATGGCGACGGGGTTTCTTTTAGTAATGGGGATTGTTATTCCAGCCTCTGCTGTCCTATTACAGTGGTTCACAACGAGGCAGTTATTTTTAGGTACCATGATCGTTTTTACGATGGGTACGACAATTGCTGCAATAGCTCCAACTTTTCCAGTGCTGCTTGTAGGTAGACTTATTCAGGCGGCAGGGACAGGTCTGTTAATGCCTGTAATTTTTAATGTGTTTCTTCTCGTGTTCCCACCGCATAGAAGAGGAAAAGTGATGGGACTTGTTGGTCTAGTTATTATGTTTGCCCCAGCTATTGGGCCAACCCTGTCTGGGATTATTGTTGAATATTTAGGTTGGCGTTTCTTATTTATTACAGTAATTCCATTTGCTGTCTTCTCTATTATATTCGCCTATAAATATTTAGTGAATGTTTCTGAGGTGACTAAACCAAAAGTAGACATCCTTTCTCTTGTTTTTTCAACAATCGGTTTTGGTTCACTTGTTTACGGGTTTAGCTCAGCAGGAGAAAAAGGGTTTCTTAGTGCGGATGTATATAGTTTCATTATTGTAGGAGTAATCGGTATTTCTATTTTCTCTATTAGACAATTCAAATTAGAAGAACCTGTTTTGGATCTTCGGGTTTTTAAATATCCAATGTTCACACATGGTATGCTGATGTTTTTAATTATTATCATGACAATGTTTGCGTCCGAAATTATTTTGCCAATTTTTATGCAAGGGGCTTTAGCCTACTCAGCGGCTAAAGCGGGGATGCTATTATTACCTGGCAGCATTATAAATGGATTAATGTCTCCGTTAATGGGGCATTTATTTGATAAATTTGGTCCAAGAGTAATGATGATTCCAGCAACGCTAATTTTAAGTAGTACGATGTATATGATGAGCAGACTAAATGCAAATACCGAGGCCTGGATGATCATTGTCGGATACATCATATTAATGCTGACTGTTTCTGCAATTATGATGCCAGCAGAAACAAATGGTTTAAATCAGTTGCCAAAAAGGCTATATCCACATGGTACTTCTGTCATGTCAACATTGCAGCCGGTAGCAGGTTCGATAGGTGTGTCTGTTTTCATTAGTATTTTAAATGCAAGACAAAGCCATTATCTTAGTCAATCACCTACGCCAAATGATCCTCAGGCGGTGAACGAGGCGATGATTTTGGGAGTAGAATTAGTTTATTTTATAGCATTTGCAATTTCCGTCATTGCAGTAATTTTAGCATTTTTAGTATACCGGGCAGTGCCGAGGGAGCAGCCTCAAGAAGTGAAACAACAACTATAATATAGCTCGACGAGGCAACGCTTTGAAGGATGTTTAGAACAACTTGGCTTGTCGCCAAGTCTTAGCGAAAGCTATAGTTTTTCTTATACTATAAAGCCTAAAGTTTTATACTTTCCTATAGTGTAAAATATCGTAAAATGACAAAGTGAACTTCAATGTATGTTAGAATAGGCAAAAGTTCTGCACTGAAGTCAAGACAGAACAGTGGAATTTATAATCCCGCATGTAAGTGCCGTAATCTCTATCACTTGAGTGCTTGAAATCCAAAAAAAGTAATGAGATAACGGCATCTAAATGACCGATTGTCCGGATCGACATGGCAAGGAAGTCTGATGCATCGTATGCAGAAAAAGTGTCCTTCTTTTAAGGGACAAGGAAAGCTACGACAGGAATACATTTCGATTTTTTCAGGGATAAGGCAAACGTCGAAGTGGTACACTGCGTTATCTAGGACGTTGCGATCATTAGCCAACCAGTTCTATTATCTTTCTTTAGAACACATTCTTATAGGATAAGATAATAGCAGCTAATTTTCTGAAAGCAAATAGTAGTTTGTTAAAAACAGCGGGGGACAAAGGAGACGGCAGACCTGTTTCGCATTATTTATACGTTAGGAAATTATGCTGACGCTAACATTTAAGCTGATACAGCAAAACGTTAATGTCCAACGTGTATAAGTCCAACTAAGCAGTAGCGACATGTTCCAGATTGTGAATTACGGTTTCTAAAAAGAGAGGGAGATGAAAAAATGAAGTTAAACTTACTCCAGAGTATTAGAACCAATAATTTTAATGATAATCAATTAATCAAAAAAATGGAACATATGTGGAAAGAAGCTTCTAGTAAACTGAAACATCATAAAGGTAATGTGTATGGTGTTTATTATGATTATGAGAGCAATTATAAAGGAGACTATTCTCTAGGTGTTGCCATTAATGACAGAGATTCAAATGTTGATAATCGAATGATTATGGAAATACCAGATGTAAAATATAAAATATTTGATGTAGACACAACCGATGAGCTAGGTATCATGAAAGCTTGGAGTAAGATTTGGGAATTAGAGGAGTCAGGTTCTTTAAAACGAGCGTACACGTATGATTATGAAAAGTATGACCCAAATGGAAATATTGAAATATATATTGCTGTAAGAAAATAGGTTAAACCGGTCGTTTGTGTTAGTAAATAGTTTTTTGATTTTCGTTATCTCTAACTGTTCACTATCATTGCTTTTTTAAAGAATTATTTGCCTCCGCTATGTGAGAAGATGTGTTGAGAATCACTGGAAAATTTACCTATTTACAAAGGATAATAAAATTATTCGAGATGAATTCTTGAATTTCCCTTAACATGTAGCTAGACAATCAGCGTTATTGTCTAGCTTTTTAGTGTATCACTAAATGTATATCTGCTTTCTGCATAGTGGATAAATTTTGTAGCGACGTCCAGTTCATGCGTTCAAGCTGTAGAAAATTTCGCTCTTTTTCTAAGAATAAGTCAACATTGGCTTGAATCTAAAGGAAAGCCGACTAAAAGCGGGATTGCCGCTCAGGCTCGGCATACCCTTTTTGCAGGGGGATGTTTCCTTTATCCTGAATGTAAGGAGTCGTATTTCCCTCATTAGAAAAATCCGCTTTTTACGTAAGATGTGCGAGAAATAGCTTCATAAATTCCCGATTCGTTTGGTTTGGCAGGACAACTACGACAGCGATACATCGTGATTTTTGCAAGGACAAAAGCCCACTTTGAATGAAGTATCAATTTACCCCTTCATCATTTCTGACGTTTGCATGTCACTAAACGAACGCTTGCGCTTTGGTGTCCTGCAATAGAAGGCAATGAGCGTGGGTACAGCTATCGTCATTCTGTGTAGGGTTTTTTAGAGAATAAGTTACACTTAGCAGAATGTAAAAAAATAAATTTAATCTTGACTATAACGTAACGTTATCGTTTATGATGGAACAGGTAGGGAGGTACTTAACATGAAAGTGAAAGAGGTAGCTGCTTTAGTTGGGATTAGCGTGCGCACACTTCATCATTATGATGCTATTGGATTGTTAAAACCTGGGCATAAGACGGAAACGGGTTATCGCATATATACAGATAAAGAGTTGGAACGGCTGCAGCAAATATTGTTTTTTAAAGAACTTGGTTTCTCGTTAAAGAAGATTAAAGAGATAATGGATAGTCCTTCCTATAATCAAATAGAAGCATTGAAAGTTCAACAAAAAATGCTGCTTGCCAAACAAAAGCAAATTAACACAATGCTTGAGACGATTGAAAAAACGATTAAACATTCGAAAGGAGAGATAGCGATGAGTAATCAAGAGCGTTTTAAAGGGTTTGATTTTCGCAGTAATCCTTATGAACAAGAAGCCCGTGAACGATGGGGGAATGAAGTGGAAGAAGCGAACAAAAAAATAAATAATCTGTCATCGTACGAACGAAAAGACCTTGAAAATTCGATGATAGAGATTTATTGTAATTTATCAACGATCCGTCATCAAGATCCTGCCTCCGAAGAAGCGCAACAGTGGATTGGGATGTGGTTTGATTTACTTAACCGCATAGGGACATATTCGTTAACAGCTTTTAAAGGATTGGGAAAAATGTATGTAGAGGATGAACGGTTTACGAAGAACATTGACAAATTTGGTGATGGCTTAGCTAAGTTTATGCAGGAAGCAATGGCGATTTATGCAGCAAAACATAGTGCAGGGCAAGAATAGATGTTTTCTGCCCTGCTTTGGTGCTAATCTAATTAAAGTTGGACTACTGCTTCTTGAATATCGTTTGCCCTGGTAATTGCGGAGATAACTGCGACTCCATCTGCTCCAGCCTCAATTACAGAGTTCGCATTTTGAGTAGAGATTCCACCGATCCCAACGATGGGCATATTTGGATAACGTTGCTTTACCTCACTGATCCAAGTTGTGCCAACTGGGGGTTTAGCGTCTTCTTTTGTCGTTGTTGCAAAAATTGGACCAACGCCTAGGTAGTCTACACAGTCTATTGGACTTGCTGATAATTCTTGATTATTTGATATGGAAAGTCCAATCCATTTATTTGGAAATTTCCTTCGCAGATCGGTTGGAGACAAATCATCTTGACCAACATGAATGCCGTCAGCTTCCAACACTTGAGCCAGTTCGACCTCATCATTCACAAAAAAGGGAACATGATAGTAACGACAAATATCGCGCAGTTGCTTGCCTAAGATATATTTTTGAAAGCCTGTTAAAGAGCCGGTGCCTTTTTCACGATATTGAAAAGCGGTAATACCAGCAGCAATAGCTTCTTTAAGGATTTGTTTGGGGTCACGATCACAGTTTTGACTGCCCATAATAAAGTATTTTCTTAATGATTTACGCAAATCTAATGGTGACATAGATAACCTCCTTTTCTGATAAAATTTAACTTTTATCCCGCATGTAAGGTGCCGTAAGACTTCCACTTCAAGAGCCTTTAGTTGATACAAAAGGTCTAAGTAGGAGAAAACGGCACCTAAATGCCCGATTCGTTCAAGGGCCTTTAGGTCATACCCCCTGAGGTACTAACATTCAGTAGGAGATGGAAGAAAACTCCTACTGAATGAAGTTTCACTTTATTACAGATAGGATTCTTAATGAAGATCGACATAGTTTTTTAAAAAAGACATAAATGAAACGTAAAAATTAGTTCATCCCTAATTGTTCTAAATCTAATGATAGTGCATCAATAAATGCTGGAAGGAAACTTCCCGGACCAGATATATGATTTTGTTTTACTGCATACTCTGCTGCTAAACCATAAAATTGAACCGCAGCATAAGCCTTTTCTTCCGCAGCCTCCTCCGCTGTTAAACAGGCTGTTAAGATAGAACCTAATAAGCAACCAGCACCAGTGATTTTTTCTAACCATGGATGACCTGATGTATTTTTTAGCACATTTCCATCCTTGCCAATAAAATCGATTTCTCCAGTAACGACGGCAGTAGTTCTGTAAGTTTCTGCTACTTTTACAGCAATTTCTTCCGCATTACCAGCGCCTACAGATTCAACACCTTTTACTTTCCATGGAATATCAACAAGTTGAGCCATTTCGCCGGCATTTCCTTTAATGGCTGTAAATTGGATCTCCTTTAATAACTCCTTTACAACATCCTTTCGAAAGGATGTTGCACCGACACCTACAGGATCAAGTACCACAGGTATTCCAGTTTTATTTGCTGCTCTTCCTGCGAGCTTCATGGCTGGCAGTTCCTGTAACGTAGTCGTTCCAATATTAATGAGCACACCATCTGAAATAGACGCCATTTGCTCGGCTTCTTCTTTTGCTTTTGCCATAATTGGTGAACCGCCAAAAGCTAATAAACCATTTGCGGTGAAGTTCATAACGACTTCGTTTGTAATATTGTGTATCAGAGGATTATTTACTCTGACGTGCTGAATAACAGATTCTCTCATTGTTCAACCCTTTCCTTGCGAATTCCCCAATGATTGGTCGGACCATTTCCAGCACCAAGCGGGAATGAATACTTAATAGCTGCTGTTACAAACTGTTTGGCTTGTTTAACGGCTTCATAAAGCGGCAGTCCTTTACTTAAATAGGCAGTAATGGCGGCTGAGTATGTGCATCCTGTGCCATGGGTATTTTTGGTATGAATCCGTTCTGAATGGAATGTATGAATAGTATTTCCATCATATAAATAGTCGATAGCATCTCCTTGCATATGTCCGCCTTTAACAAGTGCAGCTTGGGCTCCATGTTTTTCAACGATTTCTCTGGCAGCTTCTTTTAAATCATCAATGTCATGTATTTTCTGACCTGTAATAAATTCAGCTTCAGGGATATTTGGAGTAACTACCTTAGCTAAAGGTAAAAGCTGTTCCTTTAAAAAGTCACGCGCTTCTTCTGCAATTAAAGCATCGCCACTTGTAGCTACCATTACAGGATCCATTACATAACTGGCATTTGTTTTAGGCAGTTGTTCAGCAATAATTTTCATCATTGACTCATTGGCAATCATTCCTGTTTTGACACTGTGAACAGGCATATCTGAAAAAACAGACTCCAATTGATCTTTTAGCATTTCAATTGGTATATGATGAACATTTTGGACACCAGTAGTGTTTTGCGCTACTATAGATGTAATCACGGACATTCCATATACAGCTAATTCCTGGAATGTTTTCAAATCTGCTTGTATTCCTGCTCCACCACTCGGATCAGTTCCTGCTATTGTTAACGCACATGGGGGTTGTTTCATTGGAATCCCGCCTTTCTTTATTTAGGAAAGTAATTAATTTACCTCAAGTATGCAAAACTCACACGTAACAACGAGGTCTCCATAACGACACTTCAGCTTCGAATTGTAGCAAAAAGTGAGAATTCCTGCATAGGTTCCCTTATTTACCTGGCCATTCTTCACATCTATAAGCCATTTCCCAAAACTTGAATTCTAATTGGCAGCTTTTGCGAAATGCCTCGCTAATTTTATTTAGTTCCTCATTAGAGGCTTTTTCAGCCAGTTGATCCAGTCGATTTCGCATGTTAGCTGTCATTGTTTCAGATGATGGGCTTGCGTAAAACGTAATCCACTCATAAAATGGATGATTACTCGTAGGCTTATACTGCTTCATAAGCTCTTGTCCTATTTCAAAATAGGTCCATGGACAAGGAAGCAGCACACCGAGTAATTCACCAGAAGTCCCTAACTGAGCATGGTACAACATATGTTTTACATAATGATCAGCAGTAGGTGGAAGGGAATAGCCTTGCAAATCTACATATTTCAAACCAAGATAATTACAAAAGTTATGGTGAGGATGTGCTTCATCATTTAATATGAAGTAAATACGATTAAAAAAATAGCTGATATCCTCACGTCTTTTTGATTTAGCTATAGCAATCCCATAGATTCTCATAAATGCATTCAAGTATTCAAAGTCACCTTTAACATAATGAGCAAGTGATTGATGAGAAATTTCACCAATGCCAATGCCTTGAACAAATGGATGGTGAAAGATCATTTGAAAGATATCATCATTTTCTTCGCGTAACTTATTTGTAAACATGATTATATATAGCCCCCTTAATTAATTTGGAAGCTACTAAAGGGGTGATGGAATAGAGAAAAACTCATCTTCACTACTTTCCTTCGCTGGAATTACCCAGATCAGGTTCAAAGGGACAAAGGATACGACCTTATCTCAGCAACGATTGCGCCCCTAGTAGTTTCCTTGTAATCGAATCATGTTCTCTGGTTTGACGCGTAAAAGAACAAGCCAGCCAATAAAGGCACCGGTGACACTACTTACTAAAAACGACGGTATAAAGAATAGCGCGCCGGCACTACTATCCATAAACAGGTTGGCAAGTGGTACTGCGGTCAAAGCGCCGATTATTCCTGTACCAAAGCTTTCACCGACTATAGCCCATATTTTCTTCCCAAACCAGTGATACAGCATTCCTGCTAACCAAGCGCCAATCACAGCACCGGGAAATGCAAGAATCGTTCCCAGTCCAAGCATATTACGTAATAACCCAATCATAAAAGCTATTACTACAGCAGGTCCTGGGCCTAATGTAATTGCTGCCATTACATTAACGGCATGCTGAACAGGATATGCTTTTGCAATTCCAGCTGGAAACCAGAAAAACTGCGCTCCCAGTGTGCCAATTGCTACAAAAACAGCCATTAATGTTAGTAGGTAGATCTTTTTCATAGTAGCCTCCCTTCCGTCATAGATTTGGGTTAGAGGAAAGGTGGATGATTTGGAGGGTAAATTAAATGAAAGCTAACCTAAAAAATAGTTGTAGGTAATAGCTTGGCTAATCTTATACCTGCTAAAAAACCTCAAAATCAATCCTGTAGTAAAAATACTTCCTGAAGACAAAAAAGCCAGGTCTAGCAAGGACCTGACTTTGGATTTATGAAAATAGAAAGACGTATGTCTACTACTTCCCTCCGCTGGTGCTAACCAGATCAGGTCGATAAGAGTCAGAAGCTAGTTGCTTCTTCTCAGCCCCTATAGGGCCCCCCTAGTAGTTCTAAAAGCATGTTCAAAAAGTTCGGTAATAAGAACGCATTCAATTTCTTCGCACATTAGAACGTATAACATTTTAGCGTTGAAGTTCATTCAACGTAGTCAAAAATTTTTAAGTTCTAAGTTACGTGCAACTAGGCTATCGTCTACGCTCTCTTTATCGCTAGCCAAGTTTTCTTTATTAACTGTGCTCCTTGGAAAAGAAAACACTTTTCCTGCGCAGGAGTGACACTCGAGGAAGCATACTAGTAATCATGTATCTAATAAAAGATCTTCTACTAAAAGCGATCACGTCGATAACGTAGAAGTGTACTTCCTGTACAAGCTCCACTATCCAAACTACATCGCCTCGAACTTCGGCTAGATAGGATGTGCTAGTGTCAGCGTGCAACAAGGATGTTGCCAAATGAGCTAACCTTGATCCTACTTATCCTCCTTTTTAAACACGCACTAAAACAGCTATTCAATTGAAACTAGCATAAGCTAGTAATCTAAGGATAACAAAACCAGTCACATTTGTCATTTGAAATGATAGATATCGATAATTAGTAAACGATAACTGAGTGTCTAAAGAAGGGATTGTAAAATTCGAAGAGACCATGCTTAAGGTGCGTATAGATGCCGTTGAATCTAGATGAGCACAAGAAATGACCATTTGGAATTTTACGTAGTCGAATCCCTCCCTTTTGAACGTCACTGTAGATGAGAAAAATAAGTAAGGGGAAAGTAGATAATATAGTTATTCAAGCCTCATATTTTAAAAAACAAACGTAGGATTCGATTGTATTTCCAGCTTTTAATCTTGAAGTTAGATTTGAGACTGTAATAGCTATTTATTCGTCTTTGAGTAAGAAAAAGCTCTTAGCTATTTTAATGGGAGGTGCTTACCATCAAATAGAGAAGTAAAAACAAACAATGCAACTATATATGAGAATAAGAAATTATTTACATCTACCATATACAATTGATCAATCATTTAATTACAAATGATTCTAATCAATTCTTGTTCCAGTTCCGCAAAAATAACTTCCGATTTAATTTAATGATTAATAAACGATTCCTTATCTTTTCATCTCATCGAATCCTCCTTTTTTATTATTATTATCTTCATACCGCTCGCTTAAACGTAAAGTCAGCATATAAGGAGGTATTTAAATTAGTAAAACTTGGCTTGTCGCCAATTCTTTAGCAAAAGCGTAGTTTTTCTTATACTATAAACCCTAAAAATTTTATATTTTCCCATAGTATAAAAAAGTTAGTGTACAACTCAAGCAGCTAATGCTGTACCATAATTATGACTAATTTAACTCCATGCTTAAACTGCTATTCGTCTAGCTGCATGCTAGCAAACAGGAAAAGACAACGAATCCAATTTGAAGAATTGTTAGGGAATTTATCAATTTTTTTATGAACACATAAAGGAGAAAATTTTGGAGAATAATAAATCTTTGTACCATTTTTAATAGAAAATTTTACAAGAATATTATATTTCGTGACTAAAGTCACGGAAAAAACATATCCTATGACATAATATTTGTAATGTATGGAGAAAAATGAGGAAAAATACGGCTAAGGAAAACACAAATAGTGAGGGTACAAAAACTTAGAATTTAAGAGTTTAGTAGATGAATCTAAAGTTAATATCCTTGTATTTTTTGAAAATCAAAAGCAAATCGGATGATACTTAGAAGTGGTCATTAATCAAGAACATAAAGGAGAGTTTATCCCTCCTTTATCATTTTTTGGGCGAATATTCATAGTTAGATTCAAAGTGTAAAACATCCTGTAACCATTGCCGTTTTTCTAGCTCACTAACTTCTACAGTAAAAATGGAAAAAGATTATATAAGGGATTAAGTAATTGAATTTGCAGAAATAAGACCATCCAAGTTATTTCTTTTACGGGTGGAGAAATCTTTTAGATTATTATTTTTTAAAAGAACTAATGGAAATCATTAAACCGTATAAAAAACAAATAACGTTGATTTCAAATGGATTTGGGGGTTGTAGCAGGAAAAAGGTTGAAAAGTACTTTAGTGATTAGAACTCATTAGATGTGGTAGCATGAATTATAAGATGAATACCATTCATCCTTTGTTAAAATGTCCAGTATAAAAAGAATATTTGTACATAGTAGAAAGTGCCCAGATCTCGATCTCTTAATATGGCAGTTACGAAAGATAAAATGTCAAATCATATTTTGGAGGAATTAGGTGAATCAATCTTAGGAGTTAAGATTAAAAACTTCCCAATGATATCAGTTGGAGCATTAAAAAGTAGTATGAATCAGGAAAATATACATAAGTTAATCTATTTTGCAAAATAGAAAGAAAATTATAACGTAGATTAGCACCGGTCGTGTTTGTACCTATTTCTATTCTAGTAAAGGGTTCTGTTTTTCTAATAGGTTTATTTAAAGTAAGCAAAATGTCCAAAATTATTACTTGATACGTTCATTTCCTATAGTTTTGAATTGGTAAGGTAATAGGTGGCTCAGGAACGATAAGATTAGTGACTCGATTTTAAATCAGAGGTTTCATTTTCAAGGTATTATTTATTAGAAGGAGTATGCATATGAACATAGCCAAATATACTTTAAAAGTGAAAGGTAAAACGTTACTTCAGGACACGGACTTGCATTTTTCAAAAGGAAAAATCAGTCATATCATCGGAAAAAATGGGGTTGGGAAATCACAACTTGCCAAAGACTTTCTATTAAATAATAGTAAGCGAATCAGTAACGATATCAGTCAAAACGTTTCTTTAATATCCAGTTCGTCGAATATACCTAATGATGTTTCTAAAGATTTTTTATTATCCTTTTTAAGTAGAAAATTCGGTTCAAAAATGATAGATACGATTACCCCTTTACTTAATCTTGAGAATATTGACGGTAAAGTTCTGATCAAAAATTTAAGCAATGGGCAAAAACAAAAATTAAAATTGCTTAGCTTCTTACTCGCAGACAAAAATATCATTGTTTTAGATGAAATAACAAATGCATTAGACAAGAAAACGGTTATAGAAATACATCGCTTTCTAAACGAATATATTCATGAAAATTCAGAGAAGATAATCATAAACATTACCCACAACTTGTCTGATCTAAAGGCTGTCGCAGGGGATTATTATTTATTTCATAACCTAGGGATTCAAAAATATGATTTAGTGGAAAAATTAATTGAAGTGTATATAAATGAGTAAATGTAATAATGGAGGCATATGATGAAATTTGAGTTAAAAAAAGCGTTAGCAACAAAGTTTTAATTATAGTGGGAGCTATGTTCTTATTATTATTTTTACTTGGGTATTTTTTGCCGGTTGGAATAGATAAGGTCAGCGATGTGACATACGATATGTTTTTCTTTAGCTCCTATACCGTTGCTACAGAGTTTGGGTTCATGTTATTTTCATTTGTTGTAGCTTTCTTTATTAATAGAGAATATTCAAACAAAAACATTCTCTTTTACAAATTAATAGGGGAAAACATCTACTCCTTCTTTTATAAAAAGATAGCTGTTTTATTTATAGAATGTTTTGCATTTATAGCACTTGGTATATTGATTATATCATTGATTTATCATAATTTTTCTCATTTTACATTACTATTATTTTTATTTTCTGCGGTTATATTACAATATATTTTAATTATTGGGACGATTAGTATGTTATGTCCGAGTATATTGATTAGTATAGGTGTAAGTATCATTTATTGGATCACTTCTGTTATTTTAGTAGCTGTAAGCACGAAAGTATTTGGCTTTATAGCTCCTTTTGAAGCGGGTAACACCATGTACTCACGAATAGATAGAGTGCTGCAATCGGATATATGATACTTGACAGTAGTGATGTTTTATCTATTATTTTCTATTTAATCTCCATCATTATCATCAATGTAATCATTCTTAGCTTTTCTAAAAAGCGATGGATCAAAATGGCGATTTAAGCCTGCTTCTCGTTGAAGCAGCTTTTATGTAAGTTCACAAAAATGGAGAGGACAATGTTCGCAATGAATAAATTTTCTTAGAAAGGCTATATTTTTGACTATAATATATTGATCTGCTTTATCATATGAAATAACATTCTCTTTTTTTAACTGGTTTATACTTCGAGAAATAAACTCACGTGTTGTCCCACAAATTTGACTTAATTCTTCGTGAGAAAGTTTTATCAAAATTTTATAACCCATATCTACTTGACGACTATACATGTTTACTAAGCGAATTAATGTTGAATATAGTGCTCCTTTTTTTCCGAATAAAGTAAATCTCTTATGATTAGATTCTTTTTATTCACTTGGTTGTAAACATATGTCAGCCAATTGGCTTTTAAGTTCGTATTTTTATCTAATGCATTAGTGAAAACGCTTTCCCTAAGTTTCACTAACTGGCAATCTGTTTTAGCCAATGCATAGTATTGATAATTGATATATTCGTAATCGGATATATCTAGTAAAAAGAAATTACCGGGTTTTATGATTTTAATGATCAATTCCTTTCCGTTCAAGGCTGACTGTTTAACAAACATAAAGCCATCTATGACTGCATAGATGTAGGATTGTTTTTCCGTGTCCATATTGATTATCTGACCTTTTTTACAAGAACAAAAGCAGCCTTTCTTAGAAACAAAATTAAATATTTCGTCATTTGTAATTTTGCTTATGCCCATTTTATAAATCCCCCTATATAATAGTATATTATACTCTTTTTGGTAAAAAAGTCATTATATGGTATTTGGATCTATAGGTTTAATGGCATATACACCAAGTTAAATAAAAATTAAGTTTAGCCAATATAAGATTGATTTTTTTAAAACAAAACAGGCATTACTTTGAAACATTTCGATATTCAAAGCTTATTCGAGTTTGCCATTTTTATCTGCTATTGTACTACTTGTAGTAAATTTGCTTGCTAGATAAATGAGTTTAGTCTATTTTTAAGTATGCTTCAGTCTATGGTCTTTGAGCATTAGCCTGGAAAACTGCTTTTGTGCCGTCGACATTATGTCCAAATTCACCTACTTTTAGCAAGTGCGTTTAAAAACAAGTTGGATAAAGCATTGTAAACTTCAGGCTGACTATTGTATGATCATAAATAAGATAGCTAACTAATATGGAGTGGAAAAAATGAGAAAAATGACAATTTTAGTAACGGATGATGATCAAGAGATTGCCGATCTTATTTCGATTCATTTAGAAAAAGAAGGCTATGATGTATTTAAGGCAGCAGATGGAGAAGAAGCGTGGCAGCTCATTCAAACAAAACCAGTTCATTTGGTGATTTTAGATATTATGATGCCTAAGCTAGATGGTTATGAAGTAACAAAACGGATTAGAGAAAAGTATCAAATGCCGATTATCTTTTTAAGTGCGAAAACTTCGGATTTTGATAAGGTGAAAGGATTAGTAATCGGTGCAGATGATTATATGACAAAGCCATTTACGCCAATTGAATTAATTGCTCGTGTTAATGCACAATTGAGGCGGTTTATGGTGTTAAATGGAGCGAAAGAGGAACAAGAGCATGTTTTAGAATTTGGCGGACTTCGTATCCATCCAGAACAGCGCAGTGTAACATTGTATGAAGAACCAGTAGATTTAACACCGAAGGAATTCGACATATTGTATCTATTGGCTAGCAACCCAAAAAAGGTGTTTAATGTGGAGACAATTTTTCGCCACGTATGGGGTGATTTGTATTATGAAGGTGCAAATACAGTGATGGTACATATCCGGACGTTAAGAAAAAAATTAAAAGAGGATCAAAGAAAAGATAAGTGGATTAAAACGATATGGGGAGTGGGGTATAGCTTTTATGGATAAAATGATAAAAAGCTTTCGGTTTAAAATGGTCATGCTGTTTGGCTTAAGTATGTTGTATGCGGGTATGATTACGTATATTAGCTTTTTAGGTCTCCGCTTCTATTATCAAAACTATGTGAAATTTGATGATCCGCTTGCCTGGATTCGTGGCAGGATAGCCTCTATAGGTGATTTTAATTTTTTCATGCTTTTGTTCATCCCACTATCGATTCTTTTTTTCTTTCTATTAACGAAGCGTTACTCTGTGTACTTTAAGGAAATTTCCAATGGCATTCATCAACTAGCTAATGGGAATTTTAAACATTATGTACAAATTGATACAAAGGACGAATTCCATAGTATTGCAGAGGATATTAATATAGCCATGCAAAAACTACAAACAGCGATTCAACGTGGGGACTTTGCGGAGAGCAGTAAAGACCAGTTAGTCGTTAATTTAGCTCATGATTTAAGAACTCCGTTAACTTCGGTACTTGGTTATTTGGATTTGGTATTGAAAAATGATGATTTGACGGAGGAAGAGAAGCATCATTACTTGTCCATATCCTATAAGAAATCGGAGCGCTTAGAGTTATTAATTAATGAATTATTTGATATTACCAAAATGAATTATGGAATGCTCCAATTAAATAAAACTGAAATTAACCTTGGTGATTTACTTCAGCAATTAAATGAAGAATTTTACCCTGTTTTGAAAAAGAACCATCTACAAACTCGTTTGGATGTACAATCAGAATTAATTGTATATGCAGATGGGGAACAGCTCGCTCGAGTATTTGAGAACCTTTTTACCAATGCTATCCGTTATGGTTACGATGGTCAATTTATTGATATCAAGGCTTATGTTGATTCAAAAACGATTGTAGTGCAAATTGTAAATTATGGTGATTGTATACCGAAGGAAGTTATACCGCATATTTTTGATATGTTTTATAAAACCGATTCGTCAAGAAAATATCAAGCAGGAAGTACGGGTTTAGGCTTATTTATAGCCAAAAATATTGTTGAACAGCATGGAGGAACGATTACTGTTGATAGCACAGTGATACGTACCATATTTGAAGTACGGTTACCAAAAAATGAATAGAAGAGGATGCTCAAAGTGACACATTGAATGTCATTGTACGTTAGAATGGAAAAAATTCCAACACTGATGGTAAGACGATGTAGTGGAAATTTTCACCTCCCATGTAAGAGGCCTTATGATCTCTACTTTTCAACATCTTCTATTTTCTTGATGACGTTGCAAGAAGAAAAGGCTTCCAAATACCCGATTCGTTTGGGTAGACAGGGCTAGAGAAAAGACTGCTTGAATAGGCATCGCGGTTTTTCAAGGACAGACAAGCTACGGCAGCAATACAACGCGGTTTTTTAAGAGCGCCCAAGATTTTAGCGTTTGTTCTACTTCTATTAGTAGTGAATTAATTAAAACCTTTCACTAAATGAAGTTTCATTCTATCCGGTCTGGCTCTTTTGAATATGCAGTTTAAGAAAAATTTAAAGTTTAATCTAGCAAATTTTTAAGTTTTTTTCTTTATCATTATAGATGAAAGGAGAAAAACGATATGAAAATAAGTAGATTTATATGTTTAACAATAATTATTATAGTTATCGCAATCCTATGGTTTGATGAATCAAACGCACCAACTACTTTAAATCAAGAACAATGGGATAATGGTGAAGAAACTATTAAATTAACTATTCATCCAGAAGATGTACATAAAGGAAACTTAGTGTTAGTAAATCAAGAATACGGTATTAAAGAAAATAATGTAAAAAACGATTTAATTAATTTATTTGAAAATCAGGATTTAATAGCTGATTATGGATTATTAGATAAAAATATTCAGTTATCTAAGGAAGTGATGGTTCACTTTAATGCCATGGTAGAAGCTGCTAAGAAAGATGGAGCAACCGACTTTTTAATTAGCAGTGGGTATCGTGGTTTTAAGCAACAAAAAAAGCTATATCAAGAGATGGGAAAAGAATTTGCACTACCAGCAGGCTTTAGTGAACATCAATTAGGTATATCACTTGATGTAGGTTCATCAGAGGGGAAAATGGAAAAAACAGATGAAGGAAAATGGATTGCCGAAAATGCTTGGAACTACGGTTTTATCTTACGCTATCCAAAAGATAAAACAGCAATTACTGGTATTGAATACGAACCGTGGCATATTCGTTATGTAGGTAAACCGCATAGTAAGATTATGCATGATAAAGATTATGTATTAGAGGAGTATTTAGCATTTTTAAAAGATAAAAAGAATGTTGAGGTTCTAGTGGATGGAATAAAATATAACATAAGTTATTATCCGATTATGAAGCCAAAGTCAGTGATCGTACCTACTGATTATGGATATGAAATTTCCGGTGATAACTTTAATGGTGTAATCGTTACTATTCATAAGTAGATCTTATCTAATCCATCTGTATTTTTCTGAAAATTACAATAAAAATTAAGTGGTTATTCAGGAACATTATCAAGTCAACAAATAATCATGCAGCTTAACTCGACTTCATCTTTTTTATCATACAAACGAAGTAATAAAAGTTTACAATAATTTAATAAAGGATTTGTAGATAGATATCCTCTGATATGCCATAGTAATAGTATAGTAATTTCATTTGATTTAAATCATATGGGATGGAGGGTATTCATGCGGAAACATGTAAGGAGTAAAGTAGTTTTTATATGGTTCATTGTTGCTTTGATTTTTTTACATTTTACCATGGTACTAAATGAAACTGCTGCTAAAAACAAACAAAGAGACGAACTATTTATCTCGGAATATATTGAGGGAAGTTCCTTTAACAAGGCCATTGAAATATATAATGGTACGGGGGCAAGCGTTAACTTGGATAAGTACCAATTAGCACTATACAGTAACGGGAAACCAGAGCCCTCGCAATCAGAACGTCTTTCAGGTATTTTACATGATGGTGAAGTCCTTGTAATTAGTCACAGCCAGGCTAGTAATGCGATACAGCAAGTGGCAGACATTACTTCGAACATTGTAAATTTTAATGGGAATGATGCGATCGTTTTAGAAAAAGACGGACAAGTAATGGATGCAGTTGGCACTATTGGCGATGATAGTGATTTTACTAAGGATATCACACTCGTCAGGAATGCAAACATTATGGTGCCTTCTCAAAACTTTGAAATAACGGAATGGACAACGTATGGAAAGGATACGTTTATTTATTTAGGCAGCCATACGATAGGCGGAGAGGAACCGACTGACCCTGAGCCTAATCCAAAACTAGAAAGTTATTCTATTGGAGAAGCAAGGCAATTAAGTGATGGTAAAGAAGTTGTTGTTGAAGGAATAGTGACGGTAAATTCAGAAGCAATTAGTAATGGCAACCAGTTTTCTACATATATTCAGGATGAGACGGGCGGAATGAATCTGTTTCTGTTTGCCCAAGGTGAAATACCAGAGCTTGAAAAAGGCGATTATGTCAAGGTAACTGGTAAGCTAGCTTCTTATAAAGGATTAAAAAAGATGGTTCCGACATCCATTGATATTTTAGCTAAAGACAAATCAATGCCAGAAGTACAGCAAATTACTTTAAAGGATTTGCAAAATAAAGAGATCGCTGAATCGTATGAAGGAGAGCTGATAAGGGTAAACGGCTTCATTGCTTCGATTCCTGACTCACCTGTGGGTGGTGGTTACAATATTCCTTTTATGGATAAGGATTATCATTCAACTTTATTGCGCATTATGGAAAATTCGTTAACTATTACTCGGGTAAAAGAAAAGCAATGGTATGATGTAACCGCAATTGTTAGTCAATACGATGATTATCAGCTTATTCCTACTGAACAGGAAGATATACAAGTTGCCGAGGAGCAGCCGGAGCCTCCCTCCGCTGCAGGCGAATATAAAACAACGGTTAATAAAATCACAGATGGAGATACAATTCGTATTTCAGATCCAGTGCTTGGCAGTGATCGGGTTCGTTTTGTAAATATGGATACGCCAGAAACATACCCGGCAAAAAATAAAGATCTAAATCGAGAGGAAATCAACGGAAACCAGAAGTTACATGGTGATGCAGCTACAGATCATATTCAAACGCTCATCCAACCAGGAGATGAAGTAATTATAAAAGTTGGTGATCAACCAATGGACGATTATGGACGTTTACTTGCAGAGGTTATTACGACAGATGGAAAAAATGTTAATTTGGAAATGGTACGTGACGGCTATGCAGTTTCTTATTTTATTGCGCCCATAGATGAAGAAGCCTATCCAAAATATCAGCAAGCAGTGAAAGAAGCGAAAGATAAAGGACTTGGCATTTGGAATGCAGATAATCTATTAATGGAATTGCCCTTTGCTTTCCGGGCAAATGATGATCAAAAAGGCTTTTTACGATATGTTGGTAACTCCGATACAAAAGAATATGTGATTCCAGATAACTGGGCTGAAGTACCAGTGGAAAAGCGTGTGTTTTTCTCCAGTCCGAAAGAAGCAGAATCATATGGCTACACACCAGTGTGTGTGCAGGACGAGTGATATTGTTAAAACAGATGCGGAGGTCGTATTTGCAAAAGAAGCCAGTGTTACTTTATTAAGTATTGATGCGATACTCTCTATATTAGAAAAAATAGTACAAAATAAAAAGAGCTCCTTTTTATGAAGGAGCTCTTTTCTACAGCAAATGTCGTACTCGAAGTTGGGAGAGATTGCACCAAAGTCGAGACAGAGCGCCCTAAACTCGAGAGAGAATGGACCAAGGTCGAAATAGAACGACGCATGTTCGGGAGAGCATAAAACAGAACAGCATAAAGTGAGAAATTGAACCAAAGTTGTATCAGCTCAGGAAAAGTCCGAATAAGCTTATTCTATTGCTAAAAATAATTTCATGCCCTTTCTAGCATGCGATCAAGTGCAATACGAGCGTTAGCAGCAATGTCCTCCGGAACAATAATCTGATTATTCGGTGTTCCCTCCATAATGGATTCCAAAGACCAGAGGAGATGTGGCAAATCAATACGATTCATTGTTAAGCATGGGCACATATAGGGATTTAACGAGATAATTTCCTTATCCGGATGGTTGTTGATTAAACGTTGGACCAGATTCATTTCCGTTCCGATTGCCCAAGCTGTCCCCGGTTCTGTCTGTTCAATCGTTTCAATAATATATTTGGTACTACCATTATAATCTGAAGCATCAACGACTTCTTTTTTACATTCCGGATGCACAATAATTTTCATATTTGGATACTGTTTTCGAACATACTCAATATTGTTTAACGTAAAATTTTCATGTACGGAGCAATGACCTTTCCATAAAATTACTTTTATTTTATCCGGGTTACCGGAAAAAAGAAGTTCATCGTGAATCGGATCCCAAACAGCCATTTCCGTTAAATGAATGCCAATATCTGCTGCAGTATTTCTTCCTAAATGTTGATCAGGTAAAAATAGAATTCGTTCTTTTTGAGTAAATGCCCATTTAATCATGGTGTGTGCATTGGAAGATGTTACAGTTGCACCGCCATTTTTCCCGACAAATGACTTAATTGCAGCTGTAGAATTAACATACGTCAATGGTAAGATAGTATCGCCAAATTGCTGGGTTAGCTTTTCCCACGCTCGTTTCGTTTGATAAATATCTGCCATATCAGCCATCGAACAACCTGCTCTCATATCGGGCAATAAAACAATTTGTTCGTCGGTCGTTAAGATATCAGCAGTTTCTGCCATGAAATGGACACCACAAAAAACGATATAGGTTGCAGCTGAATTTTTTTCAGATACTTGTGCCAACTGAAGTGAATCTCCAACTGCATCAGCAAATTGAATAACCTCATCTTTTTGATAATGGTGACCGGGAATAAACAAGCTAGTTCCTAACTGATTTTTAATTTGCCTTATGTTATATTCCATTTCCTGTTTAGATAAATGAAGGTATTTTTTCGGAATAGTAGTAGAGCTTTGAGTCAACTGCTTTAGTAAATGCATTTTGATAGAACTCCTTTCTAATTTAGATCATGCCCAGCCCTTTTAACCTATGAAGAAGGTATAAAATTTTCGTTACGTATTTATAAGGGACAACAAGAGATGATTTAAGACAGAATAAAAATTTACTGTTCTTATCTGTCTTATGCAAAAAAACTCACAAGGAATACTATATGTGGACTGTTGCACTTATATCTAAAGACGGTGCCGAATGGGTTAAATAGCCTAATGAAATATAATCTACACCACTAGCAGCATAAGCTGGTATTTGACTTAGCTCAATTCCTCCTGATGCTTCCGTAATAATCGAGGAAGGTACTTGATTAATCCAAGACGTAATTGTTGTTGGTGAACAATTATCGAACATAATAATATCTACTTTATTCGCTATCGCCTCTCTTAATTGTTCTTCTGTTTCCACTTCTATTTCTATTTTAACGGTGTGTCCAAGTTGAGCTCTTAAAGTTTCTACGGCATTCGTTATCGATTTGGCAAACAAAATATGATTATCCTTTAACATTACTGTGTCATAAAGTCCATATCGATGATTGTAGCCGCCGCCACAGCGAACAGCGTGTTTTTCTAACATTCGTAAGCCTGGAGTAGTTTTTCGGGTATCGCAAATCTTAGTATTTGTACCTTGGACTAATTTCACTGCTTGAGAAGTTACTGTAGCGATCCCGCTCATTCGTTGAATTAGATTTAAAATAACTCTTTCTGCCTGTAGTAAATCCACCATAGGTCCAGTTATCACAGCGATTTCGTCACCTGTCACTAACCGATCTCCATTGTTATGTTGTATGTTTATTTGCATCATTGAGTTTAATAAAGTAAAACCATGTTGAATGATTTCTTCTCCGCAAAAAACTCCTGGGGCTTTAGCTGTTAGCTGCATGTTTCCTTGTTTGTTTCTAGCAAATAGATGTTGGGCGGTAATATCACCGTTTCCTATATCTTCTAAAAAGAATTGCTCAAGCAGGGCTCTTAGTTTTAGAGTATTGATCATAGGTAATCTCCATCCTATCATTTGTTTGAAAATGAATAATTCTTTTTTGCAGCCAGTGTTCATCTTTATCGAGAAAATCGGAACGAATATGGCCTCCTCTGCTTTCTGTACGTAATAAAGCAGATTCTGTTATCAAGCGTGCGACAATCCACATATAATAGGTTTGAATCAAAGGCTGATCACAGCTTTCTATTTGTCTAAAGGGGTCGATCCCCCAAGACTCTAACCATGATAATTGAGTAGCTAATTCGTTATGATTGCGAATAATCCCAACTGACCGCAACATAGATGTTTGTAGTTCTTGAATTGTAAAAGGAAGTTGAATAAGTGCTTGTCTCTTTGGGAGAACAGGGGTAAAGTCCATCCCGCTTCGGTTCATACCATTTACTAGCAGATAAGTTCCCAAGCGTTTACCATATACGAGTCCTTCCAGCAATGAATTACTCGCTAAACGATTTGCACCGTGAACTCCACTAGCAGCTACTTCGCCAATTGCATAAAGTCCTTGTACAGATGAAGCTCCCCATTTATCAATAACAATACCTCCCATCATAAAATGAGCTCCTGGTGAGACAGGGAGTTTTCCAGCATTTAAATCGATATAATGATCTAAACACATCGTGCTGATCGTTGGGAATCTAATTGTGAAATCTTTAACATTAGTAATATCTAAATACACTCTATTACCAGCTGTTAATTGGTTTAACAGTTCATATGCGACGATATGCCTTGGTGCTAAATCTTTTAATGGATGTACATGTTGCATAATTCTTTCATTATGTTCATTAACTAGTACCGCACCTGCACCTCTAACTGCTTCAGATACAAGACCAATTGCTTTTCCATTTATCGTTAGCAGAGTAGGGTGAAATTGAAAAAATTCTAAATCGGTAATTTTTGCACCTGCGCGGTAAGCTAAAGCTATCCCATCTCCTGCAATCGTTGAATCATTTGATGTGTTTGGATAGAGCCCACCAGCTCCACCTGTTGCTAACACAGTATGTGGTGCTAGATAAGTTATACAGTTACCAGCTTGGTTTTTTGTTTTTACTCCAATACAGCAGCCTGCTTTATTTAGCACAAGGTCGATAACCATCTCCTCTTGAATCCAAGTAATATTAGGGGATAACATTAATTTTTTCATGAAAAATTCAATCAAATATTTTCCTGTTTGATCCCCGCCGCAATGCAATATTCGGGCTTCACTATGGGCGCCTTCAAGGCCTAACGCCAGTTCTCCGTCTGCTTGAAAATCAAATGGTGCCCCAGCCTCGATTAGTTCCTTGATGACTTGTTTTCCTTCATTTACTAATTCAAGTACAGCTGATGCTTCACCATGCCCTTCACCAGCCATTATTGTATCGTGGAAATGGAGGTAAGGATCATCCTTTATGGATACAGCTGCTGCAATCCCTCCTTGTGCCCGATAAGAATTGCTATTCGTTATTCGGCTTTTTGTAATAATGAATACCTTTAATTGTTTGCTAAGTTCATAGGCTAACTGTAATCCGGCTATGCCACTGCCAACAATGATAACATCTACTTTATTCAATTTAATTCCTCCTGTTAAATTACAGGTGTCTTGACACATATCATTACATATTATTAAGATAAATACAAGTGTTAAATGACGTTTTATAAAGATGCTCAAAAATTTCATCATACGTTAAAAAGTGCAACATTTTAGCATAAAGATGCGAATGGAATTTTTAATGACCAATGTACAAGTACACTAGGCAAGCTTTGTTTTACTTCAAAGAAAAACGCACGGATGAAGTTCACTTTATAGAAAACGAAAGGGAGAGGTTGCGTTGAAATATTTTGATTATGCTGCGACGACGCCTATAGATCCAGAAGTATTGGAAGTTTATCAAACGGTAGCTTCCACTTATTGGGGAAACCCAAGCAGTTTGCATCATATCGGCAGTCAAGCTAAGGAATTGTTAGAAAATAGTCGTATGGCATTAGCTAAATTGTTACATGTTCCAGCTAGAGGAATTTATTTTACATCCGGAGGGACAGAAGCTAACCAGCTTGCGATTACATCACTTGCTTTTAGCCAATCTCACCGTGGGAAGCATATTATTACGTCAATGGCTGAACATTCTTCTGTGTTTTCTGCGTTAGGGTATTTAAAAGGATTTGGTTTTGAAATAACCCATATACCTTACCTAGCAAATGGGCAATTAGATTTTTTAGCATTAGAGAGGGCGATACGCAGTGATACCATCTTGGTTACAATTAGTCATGTTAATGGAGAAATTGGCTCTATTCAACCATTAGCGAAGATTAGTGCACGTCTTAAACAACGGCAAATCATGTTTCATACGGATTGTGTACAGTCATTTGGCAAAATTGATTTAAAGCCACTATTTTCGCTAGTGGATAGCTTTTCTATATCTGCTCATAAGATTTATGGACCAAAGGGAGTAGGGGCCATATTTATTAATCCGAATTACGCGGTTAAAGGAATATTTCCTTTCGAAACGCATGAACATGGATTAAGGGGTGGAACCGTTAATACTCCAGGTATTGCAGCTTTTGCAGGAGCAGCGTTAAAAAACACAGAAACTGACTGGGGTCATGTCAACGCTTTAAGGAAATTGTTTTTAGATAACTTAGAAAAAGAATTGAAAAGTAAATACAGAATATTGGAATCGCCACAACAGCAAATTCCACATATTATTGGTCTTGCGTTTCACGGATATGAGGGACAATTAATTATGCTAGAATGTAATAGAAAAGGGTTCTGTATTTCAACAGGAAGTGCTTGTGGTCAAGCATTGTCGATTTCAGGTAGAACGATGATAGCGATGGGGTATTCAGAAGATGAGCAAAAAGAATTTGTACGCATTTCTTTTGGGAAAGATACAAAGAAAGAAGATGTTATTCAACTTGTTCAAGTGTTAAAAAATAGTATACAGGATAGAAGTAATGGATGGTGAGCAGAATTGAGTGAAACGAGAAAGGTTCTTGGTGAGGAGCGAAGAACACTAATCTTAAACATGCTGAAAAAATCGGATAAACCTATAACAGGCAGTGAGCTTGCCGGAACAACAAATGTGAGTCGACAAGTTATTGTTAATGATGTAACGCTTTTAAAAGCACGAGGGGAATCCATCATTGCTACTAGTCAAGGCTATATGTATTTAGTAGAATCTGGTAATGGATCAATTGAAAGGACGATTGCCTGTCAACATAGCCCTGAACAAGTAGAGGAAGAATTAAATCTTCTGGTTGACCATGGTATCACAGTGAAAGATGTTAAAATAGAACATAGTGTTTATGGAGATTTAACTGCATCTATTATGGTATCTAACCGTAAAGAGGTAGAACAATTTGTTAACAAAATTATGACTACCGGAGCATCCTATCTTTCAGAACTTACTGGGGGTGTCCACTTACACACGCTTATTGCTAAAGATGAAGAGCAGATAGAAGAAGCTGAACAAGCTTTAAGCAAAGCGGGGTTTTTAATCGAAACAAATGATTAAGGCTGAAATGAATTATCTGATAGGCGTAATTTAAAAAGTCGTTTTTGTTAAACTGCTTTTCGTTATGCATTTCAAAACGACGTAATTTTTTGCTGTAGCTACTAATAAACAAGAAACCTTCTTAGGAAACGTATACGGTGTTTCCCAAAAAGGTTTCTTTGGCCCACATGGTGAGCGGTACTTGTGCAGATTGTTATTATGAGTGGAGGTGATGGGGATTGAACCCACGACCCCTTGCATGCCATGCAAGTGCTCTCCCGCTGAGCTACACCCCCATAACAGACTTACTAACGAAAAAATCCAAGCGTGAGTGATCTCTTTCGTTAGAGTGTGTTTTACACACAAATTGTATTATAAATAACTCTATAACTTTTTTCAAGTGTTTTGATAGAATAAAACAAAACTTTGTAAATTAAAGCAGAAAAATTATAAAAATATTTATTAATTGATCCCGGATGTAAGGCTCCGTATTTTTCTCATTTTAAAACTGTGCTAATGATTTTGCGAACAAGATGAGAAAAACGGTTCCTAAATCCCCGATTCGTTCAACTAACATTTCTTGGGAAAGGCATTTCAAGAAATGAAGTTTCACTTATGTAATAAATGGATTGGAAAGAATATGTATATTTTTATGAATGAAGCTTCAAAACTCTAGTATTTAATAACTTTAATGGTGTCTGATTTCTAATCTTGTCATATGAATGTAAAAAAAATCTATTTTATGACTCTTGACGTATGACCTCTGGAGGAGTAATATTAATTTGTCGAAAAATATAATTATCAGTAAATTCTGAAGGAGTTTTCACTCATTATGTCAAGTATTAGTAAAGAAGAAATCGTGCAAAGTGTCCCGCAAAAGGGCTTTGTGGGTCATCCTAAAGGACTCTTTACCTTATTCTTCACGGAATTTTGGGAACGTTTTTCGTATTATGGCATGCGTGCGATCTTACTTTATTACATGTATACGGAGTTGTCCAGCGGCGGTTTAGGTATCGCAGATAGTACTGCCAATTCAATTATGGCAATTTATGGATCACTAGTATATATGTCGGGAATTATTGGTGGTTGGATCGCTGACCGTTTACTAGGAACGCAAAAGACCGTTTTTTATGGCGGTTTGTTAATCATGGTCGGTCATATAGTTTTAGCATTACCAGCAGGTATATCTGGCTTATTTGTTTCCATGTTTTTAATTGTTATGGGTACAGGACTCTTGAAGCCAAATGTATCTAGTGTAGTCGGTGATCTATACAGACTATCTGATGCAAGACGTGACTCTGGTTTTAGTATTTTTTATATGGGGATTAATATGGGAGCGTTCATTGCGCCTTTCATTGTAGGTACCTTAGGGCAAAAATACAATTATCATTTAGGCTTTGGTGTCGCAGCAGTAGGGATGTTAGTAGGCTTGATTGTGTTTATGGTAACTAAAAAACAATATCTTGGACTTGCGGGTACTTATGTGCCAAATCCGCTCGGGAAAGAGGAAAAGAAAAAAGTTTTTGCACGAATTGTAATAGGTATTGTGGCTATTATTGTTCTAGGAGCTATAACTATTAATAACGGAATCTTAACAATTAATCGTTTTACTTATCTGGTAAGTATTTTGGGAATTCTAATACCAACCATTTATTTTATTGTCATGTACCGCAGTCCGAAAACGAATGCAGATGAAAAATCAAGACTTATAGCGTATATTCCCCTATTTATCGCAGCTATTATGTTTTGGGCTATACAAGAACAAGGCTCCATCATATTAGCGAGGTATGCAGATAAACGGACGGACCTTGATTTTCTTGGTATTGAATTGCAATCATCATGGTTTCAATCATTAAATCCAATCTTTATTGTGGCATTAGCCCCAGTTTTTGCAGGATTGTGGATAAAATTAGGTGAGAGACAACCATCCACGTCAAAGAAATTTTCTCTTGGATTATTTTTTGCAGGGCTATCCTTTCTTGTTATGATTTTTCCTGCTGTACTAAATGGAACAGAAAGTTTGGTAAGTCCGATCTGGCTAGTGCTCAGCTTTTTCCTAGTGGTAATTGGTGAACTTTGTTTATCTCCTGTTGGCTTATCGGCAACTACAAAGCTTGCTCCAACAGCATTTTCAGCTCAAACGATGAGTCTTTGGTTTTTAACAAATGCTTCTGCTCAAGCAATTAATGCACAAATTGTAAAGCTGTATAAACCTACCACCGAAATTATTTATTTTGGAGTTATTGGTAGCTTATCGATTCTTTTGGGAGTTATTTTATTTTTAGTCTCACCAAAGATCCAGCGATATATGAAGGGAATACGTTAGAATAACGATAAAAACCGACGATGCTTTTACAGGTTGTCGGTTTTTATTCTTATTTAGGAAATTATATCCGTTTTCACATGATGAATATCTTTTTTATAAGTAGCTTTGTCTAACTAAATGCGCGCTAGAATTCATTAGCAAACTTTGCTCTACTTCCTGCGATAAGTCAACATCGGTTCGAATCTAAAGGAAGGGCGATTATGCCGCTCAGCCGTCGGCATACCCCTGTTTCAGTGGTATGTTTCTTTTATCCCGATCTAAGGTGTTGTATTTTTCTCATTTCAAGTGTAATAACTTGATGATATTGTAAGAGAAACGGCTCCTAATGCCCGATTGGTTTAAAGCCTTTAGGTCATACCCTTGCGATACTAACATGCAAGGAAAAAACACACCTTCCAATGGACGCTCACTTTATCTCGTTAGAAGTTCTGCGGTTTGCAGGTAGCTAACTGATTGCTTCTAGCTTTTGTTCTTTTCAAATAGATTGAATTACGGTATAGTTTTGTTAAAACTTAAATAAATATTTACAAAAACGAGGTGAGTATGTGAAGCAGCAACATTTAAAAATTGCAAATCGTGAAGCGCTGATTGGTGTTGGCTTAGTCATTTTTAATTTTATCTGGTGGTTTGCATTTGCTTATGGTCTAGGAAGTAAAGATCCCGATGAATATACATATATTTTAGGCTTGCCCGATTGGTTTTTCTATAGCTGTGTGCTAGGGTTTATTGTTATGGCAGTGCTCGTTACTATAATTGTGAAAAAGTTTTTTGTCGCTATTCCATTTGATGAGGAGAAGAAAAAAGAATGAACTGGGAGTCACTAGTACCATTAATTATTATTCTAGTTATTATCTTTGGGGTCGGAATCTGGGCAGGTGGTTATTTAAGGACATCCACTGATTTTGTCGAGGATTATTTTTTAGGTGGCAGAAGCCTTGGGGGATTTGTACTGGCAATGACAATGACTGCTACGTATGGAAGTGCTAGTAGTTTTATTGGCGGACCTGGTACAGCATATAATGAAGGGCTTGGCTGGGTACTGCTTGCCATGTCGCAAGTTGCTACGGGCTATTTTGTATTAATGGTTCTAGGAAAGAAATTTGCCGTTGTTACACGAAAATATAAAGCTTTAACGATGGTTGATTTTTTAAAGGAACGGTATCAATCGAAATGGGTAGTCATTTTTTCAGCAGTAAGTATTATTATTTTTTTATTTTCTGCGATGGCAGCTCAATGGATTGGCGGCGCAAGATTAATTGAGTCATTAATGGGAATTAACTATACTTCTGCCTTATTTGTGTTCGCTATTTCTGTGTTAATTTATGTTACCGTCGGTGGTTTCCGTGCTGTAGCTTTAACCGATGCAATTCAAGGAAGTATTATGTTTATCGGCACACTCATTCTGTTAGTAGCGGTTATTATTGCTGGTGGTGGAGTGCCAACGATTATTGCGGATTTAAAAGCAATGAATCCCAATTTAATTACTCCCTATGGATCTAATGGTCAGTTAACCCCTGCTTATGTTTCTTCATTTTGGATACTGGTAGGTGTAGGAGTTGTAGCACTTCCGCAAATCGCTGTTAGAGCCATGTCTTATAAAAATTCACAATCCATGCATCGAGCCATTATTATCGGTACGATTGTCGTTGGATTTATTATGTTAAATATGCATTTAATTGGTGTTTTTGCAAAGCCAATTTTACCAGATATTGAGGTCGGTGATAGGGTAATGCCGCTTATCGCATTAGAAGTAATGCCAAATTGGCTGGCTGGAATTGTATTAGCCGCCCCAATGGCGGCAATTATGTCAACGGTAGATTCTCTATTACTATTGGTTAGTTCCACCATCGTCAAAGATGTATTTTTAAATTATGTGAAGCCTCATGCGTCGCATCAATTTATTAAACGATTAAGTTTTGGCATAACGGCATTATTAGGAGTTATTGTATTTCTTATGGCTCTAAACCCGCCAGATCTAATTATTTGGCTTAATTTGTTTGCTTTCGGTGGTTTGGAAGCGGCGTTTATTTGGCCGATTGTTCTGGGATTATATTGGAAAAAAGGGAATAAGTACGGAGCGCTTGCATCTATGTTTGTTGGAGTCGGATTATATATCCTATCAGATAGCTTTTTTCCACAACCATTTGGGCTTCATTCCGTTGTCCTGCCAGTAGTCGTTTCGTTTATTGTTTATGTATTCGTTAGCATAATTACCGATAAACAGGTTGCAAGGCTAGAAGGATAAAAATAGTATTGAAATGGAAAAACATGAAAAAAGCGATCCATAGAGGCATCGCTTTTTTCATGTTTTTCTATATAAAATAGTTATCGGATTGTTTATGTGGACATATTCCAAACAGTGCAACTCCGTCTCAATAATACGCATGTTTGTGAGCTTTAAACTTTCATTTTTTCTGCAAATTGGTAGAACGCATCTAACGCTTCAGCATTATGCAGTGATCCTTTATTTACGACTTGTTCCATCGGTTTTCCCATTAAAATTTTTTTTACAGGTATCTCTAATTTTTTCCCGTTTAATGTCTTTGGAAGATCAGGCACTTGATAAATGCCTGTAGGAACATGCCGTGGTGAGCAATGGTTACGGATTTTCTGTTTAATGTTCTGTTTAATAGCTTCTGTTAAATGGTATCCTTCCTTCATAACGACGAATAGTGGAACAAATGACTCACCGTCAGCCCTTGGAATATCAACAATTAAGCTGTCAGCAACTTCAGCCACATGGTCGACTGCGCGATAAATTTCACTTGTGCCAATCCGTATCCCTCCACGATTAATGGTTGCATCTGAACGCCCATAAATAACACATGTATTGCGTTTCGTAATTTTTAGGTAATCGCCATGACGCCATATTCCAGGGAACATATCAAAATAACTGTTGTTTAATTGAGAGCCATCTGGATCGTTCCAAAAATAAATCGGCATGGAAGGAAACGGCTCTGTCAATACAAGCTCGCCTACCTCATCAATGACGGAATCACCATCATCATTAAAGCTTTCAATTTTTGCTCCAAGACCACGACATTGTAATTCTCCCGCAAAAACGGGTAAAATAGGTACTCCAAGAATAAAAGCAGTACATACATCCGTACCGCCACTGGCTGAGGCGATCCATAAATCACGTTTGACGTTTTCATAGCACCATTGAAACCCCTCTGGAGGAAGCGGTGAACCTGTAGAGCTAATGTTTTTTAAATAATGAAGATCATATTGTTGATAAGGCTTTAAAGTATCTTTCATACAAGACGTGATATAACTTGCACTTGTGCCAAACAATGTCATCTTTGTTTTTTCAGCTAATTTCCATAGAATATCTTTCGTCGGATAGGCGGGATTTCCGTCATATAATATAATCGTACTGCCTGTTAATAATCCTCCTACAAGGAAATTCCACATCATCCATCCTGTTGTCGTATACCAAAAAAAGCGATCTCCCTCACCTAAATCAGCATGAAAGGTTAATGCTTTTAAATGTTCCAGTAAAATTCCGCCTTGGCTTTGTACGATTGGTTTCGGCTTTCCTGTAGTACCGGAAGAAAATAATACCCATAGTGGATCATTAAATAAAACGTATTCAACATTCAATGAGAGATTTCCCGATGCCTGAAGAGCTTGATCCCAAAAAATAACAGGTTGTAAGGATGAAAAGGTTGCTTTTTGGTTTAAATATGGAATGGCAATGGTTGCTTCTAATGTTGGCAGGCTTGACTGAATCTGTGCCGCTACTGTTGTGCGATCAAATTCCTTTCCACCATACAGATAGCCATCTATAGTAAAGAATAATTTAGGCTCAATTTGCTGAAAACGGTCTATGACACTTTGCGTTCCGAAATCAGGAGAAGCACTTGACCAAATTGCTCCTAGACTAGCTGTTGCTAAAAAGGCAACAACTGCTTCGTAAATATTAGGGAGATAGGCAACGACCCGATCTCCTTTTTGGATGCCAAGTTTCTTCATCGTCTGTTGCATCGCAGCTGTATCCTGATACAGTTTCTGCCAAGAGATTTCCGAAATAGGGCGGTTTTCTGAACTGTGAATAATTGCAGGTTCATTTGACGTTCTGTTACGAAAAACATGTTCCGTGTAGTTAATCGTTGCTTCTGAAAACCACTTTGCACCTGGCATCTTATGAGAGGATAAAATCGTTTTATAGTGGTTCATTGCTTGAATATCAAAATAATCCCATATACTTTCCCAAAATCCTTCAATATCTTGAACAGACCACTCCCATAGAGAATGATAATTCTGGAAATTCATCTGTCTATGTGCAGCTAACCATTTCATGTAATGATTAATTTTCGCGGCTTGTTTGCGTTTCTCACTAGGCTCCCATAGCAATGTGCCTTCTTTAACTTGCTTCATATTCCTCCCCCTTGTTCGTAGATTTCTTCCTCCATTATATGTAACCGCTTTCGTTATGTAAAGTAAGCTTTATACTTTATAAAGACAAGGCGTGTGCTATATCTATTGTTGAAACCTCTTGCATTCTTGGATCTAGCGGATAAAATGCAATCCTCGTATAAGTTGTGAAACACTTTTCTACTCTCATTTATTTCATCTTTTTCAAATATTAAAATAAAAAAAGACTAACTTCTAAGTAATGAAAAAACTTTGTTGCTAAAACTAATTTTTTCTTTTAGTATTGTGCCAAGCACCACTCTTTAGTTTTTTGGTCGGCAAAGGATGCTTTCACACTATTTGAATATATTTCTCGGTAATCCTCTTCGCTTAGATTAAATTCTTTGTTAATTAAATGAATTTCTTTTGACAAGGTAGTATCCGATACTGTTCTGTTATCCGTACTAATGGTCACTTTTATTCCATCTTTATAAAACTTATATATCGGATGTTCAGAATAATGCTGAACAGCTTTTGTTTGGACATTACTTGTTGGACACATTTCAAGCACAACTTGTCTTTCTTTCACTATCCTATAAGCCTCAGCACATTCTTTAATAAATACTCCGTGTCCAATTCTTTCAGCGCCCAATATTTCAACAGCTTCTAAGACGTTTTTACCTATACCCGTTTCACCTGCATGAATAGTGACTCTGTAGCCATATTCTTTGGCTAATCGGATTGGTTCTGCAAATCTTTCACAAAAACCTTCTTCTTCTGATGCACATAGGTCAATTGCTACTACACCTTTACCTAGAAATTTTTTTCCCATTTCAACCACCTCAAATGCACTTTCTACAGACATTGACCTCAAGCAAGAAAGGATAATATTACCCTTTATTTCGTAACAGTTTTCTGCTTCCCTCATCCCCTCTATAACGCTTTGAATAACTTCTTCAACATCTAGTCCTTTTAATGTGTGAAGTAACGGTCCAAATCTGACCTCCAAATATTTCACATTTTCCCTTGTTGCATCCTCAAAAAGCTCAAAAGTAATTCTTTTTAAGCTCTCCTTGGTCTGCATAACCAAATTTGGAAGAGAAAATTTTTTTAAATATTCCTCAAGGGAGTCACATTCCAAAGGAGCAATCAGCTCCTTTTGCAACTCTTCCTTCTCAAAAGAGGGTAGCTGTATTCCTTCCTTTTGAGCAATATCAATAATGGTTTGAATCCTAACGCTCCCATCCAAATGGCAGTGAAGTTCAATTTTTGGAAACATAAAAAAGTTCATTTTGACCTCCAAATAAAGTTTTGATTTTTAAATAAAGAATAAAAAATTCCTGATTACAAAGAAAATACAAAACTTGTACTTTCTTCGTAATCAGGAATTTCGGTTCCTAGTAGAGACCTCCAAACCATATTTTGGAGTTATACGAAGTTTTATTGAATTCATAATCGCTTTTTTTAAGGATAATAAAAAAAGTTTAGATTGTCAATATAGTTGCCTGACACCAAGAGTCATTTTATCTATTATTAAAGTATATTGCAATAAAAATTTTATGTACCTTTTTCGTTGGATTATTTTTATGATCTGTTCTGGCATTTGCTGTCATGGCGGTGTACTTTCTCAAGTTCACTGCCATGACAGCAAATCCTAATTCGTTTTCTACTCTTTCTTTGCCACTTACAGGACATACGAGTGAAACTGGATCGTTGTTGTAAAGTTTTTATGTTTTAAGATTAAGTGAACGACAGTAACTATATTTTCTTTACTATTCAATGGATGCCACGCTTCATTAATTGAACCATTTTTTTATTTTTGAAATAAATGATGGTTGCGACTTTTCTTCAACAGGTTCTTGCTTCGTTTGTTCAGGCTCTTCTTTTATGAAAATATCCTCTTTGTCAATTGCATAATCATACGTTAACACTGCTCCAATGTCGGTGTCTTTTGCATCTTCATCCGTAATTGTAGAATGGGGAATATTATATTTGTCAGCTATTTTCTTTTCTTCTGTTAAAAATCGATAAGATACATGTCCGTTAATAATAAGTTTGGCATCAGGGTTTTCTTTCATTGCTTTTTCTAATTGTTCTAGGCCCTTGTTTGACATGACTTGACCTTTTGTTAATGCAAGTACAATTCGTTCACGAAGCGTTCCTAAAAATTGTTTTCGCTCATGATCTTTGGGAAGTCTAGTCCCATACATTCCTTCTGTGAGATAATCGTCAACATTCTTCTTGCTCATGATTTATTTCCTCACTTTGTCTTATGATAATTCTATTGTACAAAGGACTGGCATAGGAAGCAAAGAAAGTTCATTGTTTAACAAATGGTTAGATTGTTCTAAAAATATCAATAATATATAGGTATATCATCCTATAGGTGTTTGTAGTGCTGTGTTTTATATTATTAAAAGTTTTACATGTGGTCTAACCTTGACGAGATAGCAAATTTTTGTAAAAAGCACTACTTACTATAAAAAGATGTTCAAAAAGCCTGGTGATATAACCATACGCTAGATTGAATGCAATTTCGCTGATGTAAAAACAATGCACGAGTTTTTTATCCACATGGAGGTGCTGTAACCTCTATCGCTTTAATTGCTTCAATTAGATGTGAAGTTAAAACACCTAACTTCCCAGTTCGTTCAGACTGGACAGAGAAGCTCCGTTAGCAATACATCGTGATTTTTCAAGGATAAGAAAAAACTTCGACAGGTTGTGAACTTAGCCTTTGATCTCTGCTTCAAAGAAGAGCAATCCTTGAATGAAATTGCTCTTTATCCCGCATGTAAGGTGCCGTAATACTACCACATTCAAAATTATGGAGAATAAGGAGAAGTCTCAGTGGTAGAAAACGACACCTAAAGCCCGATTGGTACAAGGGCCTTTAGGTCATACCCTTGTGGTACTAACATTCCGTGTAAAAAGCGTTCCACGGAATGAAGTTTCACTTTATCACTTTAGAAGATCTGACGTTTGGGCGTTGTTACCGAGCGCTTCCAGCTTTTGTTCTTTTTAAACACGTATCACAATCATAACGTTTTTATTGTTTTCGTTTTGTACGTTTATCTGCCTGTTGGCTGCGTTTTAATGCTTCTAAATCGTCATGATCAGCAGCTTCCATTGCAAATTCAACGTCTTTACCATCTGTTTTATTTGGTGTTTGGGAAAGGAAGTTATTCTTTTTCTTTCGATGCTCATCGCGTCCCATTAGTGAATCACCTCCTTCTAGGAAGTATAAGTTAGTATGCTTCAAATTGGGTATGATTATTTATAAGAAGTTGTTCAAAAATCATTCACGCATCGAAATTCATGCTTGGCTTGGCATACGTATTTCTAACTGTATACCCTACACTATTCAAAACGATACTCCTTCGAATTTGTGTAACTTTTTTAAATGTACATTATAAAAATGGGATTTATTTAAAAGAAAATACAGGTTAGGAGGGAGAGAGTGAAGAAAATACAGCGAGGATTTATATTTGTACTATAAACAAGCATTAGAAGCTATTTTCCCTATGTTTACATAACGTAATCATAAAACTTGCTATCGTATATTACTTTAAGGAATAGGTTTGTACATTGTATAATAAGATATTATACTCCATTATTTTCATGAATAGGCTGGTTCAAAAGTTAGATAAAAAACCATATGGATTTCTTTACCTGACCAAAGGATCTTCAGTTTGTCCGTCGCTACCCGAGCGCTTCTAGCTTGTTGTTAAAGCCAGCATGCATCTAAGCGCATACACATCAGCACATCAAATGGCTTTAAACCGTTTTTGAACTCTCACACGTAAAGGGGGAAGACAAGATTATGGATAATATAAATGATGAAAAACAGCAGGGAGAGTATATTGAGGTCTGGGAGGATCTTGTACATATTAAAGACTTAGTTTTATCTATCGTTATTTGTACGGTTATAACGATGGGGGCATATTTTATCGCTCCAAATGAACCGCCAAAACCACTAGTTTTTGGTTTAATCGGTGCTGTTATTGGATTTATTATCAGCAGCATCATTATTAAGCCGAAACGAAGATTTCGTTATGTTGATGATAAGGGGGAATAACCAATGGATGTTGGTTTGATTTTCGAAATGATTATAGCTTCTGTTGCTGCTGCTGTTCTTTATACAATTATAGGCATTGCACCGGGGACGGATGAAACAGCTGTGTTAGCACCAGTAACCCTTGTATTAGTATTATCAGGGTTTGAACCGATTGTTATATTAGCATTTTTTATTTCGGCGATTGTTGCTAAAAAGCTTACGGACTCTATTCCTGTTGCGATAGCAGGGATTCCAGGGGGAGTCATGTCTGCGCCAATGGTCGAGCATGCTATGGTTCTAAAAAAGCACGGTATGCCAGAGGTGAGCATTCGGAAAATGGCATCTGGTTCTGTAGTTGGTACGATAATTGCTGTCCCAATGAGTTTATTATTGGCACATATCATCGCCCCTTTATCAGATGAAATAACAAAATATGCAAGTCAAATCTTTTTAGGTGGAGCGATTTTTCTAGCATTGATGACGAAAAATCGTTGGGTTGCTCTCTTGTCTATCTTACCGTTTGCTTTTTTAATTCAAGGATTACGGATATTTTACTGGGAGACAGGAATTGTTCCTGAGGATAAAACGGTATTCACTTCTTTCTTTTTAGGAATTACGATTGGACCGGTTATCTTAAAGTTAGTCGAGTTGCTTAATAGTAAAGTAAGACGTCAATTGCCTCGATACGGCGAAAAAGAAATTATGATGAGAAAAGCTCCAAAAATGAAAGGATTTCCAAATCCATTTAAGATTTTAGATCGTAAAGAAATTGGTACGACATCGCTATCTTCCTTTTTAGGTGTGCTCACTTTCTTCATGAGCCCGGTAGGAATGACGATTTTCCTTGGTGAGACATTAACGAGCCGCATAAAGGATCCAATTAAAAAATCTGCTCGTGCAGTGTCTAGTATGGATGGATTAACTAACGCAGCTTATATTTCGGGTACGCTCATTCCGTTAATTGCTATTGGTCTGCCATTATCGCCAACTGCAATTGGGCCAGCTGGTGCATTATTTAACGCCCCACCTGTTTTTACTGAGAATAATAATTTACACCATATACTGTCGATACCAGACTTTATTATTGCAACGGTCATTGGTTCAATAGTAGCGATTAGTATTACCTTTTACATAACGATAAAATATGCACAGCAAATTTGTGCGTTTGTTTTTCGCTTTATTCCACACGAAGCTATGCTTGGCGTGTTCTTTGGTCTTGTGATGATGTTAGCTTATATGGACGCTGGAATTGTTAATATTGCCGGCGTCATTTTGGTAGCTGTTGTAGCAGGATTTCTGCATCGTAAGGGAGTCAATTACGGTGTGCAATTTATGACCTTGTATGCTGCACCATGGCTTGTATCGTTATTTTTATAACTATCTACTACCTTTTAGAAAATAGAAACGCATATAAATTGCTCTCTGCCAGTAAACAGTGGGAATAATAAAAAATAATTAAGCGGCTTAAGCTCTATATTTCATAGGGTGAGGCCGTTTAGTTGTTATTAAAAATAAATATATTTATTTTTAATATTAAAACCAGAGGTATTGGCGCAGAGGCTAACTGGGTGTTCCTAGGTAGTTACAATCTAATTAAAAAGTTTAGGCATTTATTAACAATTATCTTATATTTATTTTAGACTTTCCTGTATATTTTTTGCGAATCTATACTATATAAGATATTTATCATGGGTTCTTCAATCGATTTGGGATCGACTGCCTACTTGTTTCTGTTAGCACTTTTTGTAATTTTTCAACTTCTTGCTATTTAGTGTTGATCCATTAACGAAAAGGTAGGATCATAGTCGATTTAGCAGATTTGGCACGATCTGCGGGAGTGATACGCAAACAGGACCAAAAAGGATATAGTCTTCCATTTTAATGCTATCTTGGCAGCGACTCCGTTAAACTATCTTCTGTCCGATACCTAATAGCGGATGGGGACTTTTCTTACAGTTGATTATAATAACATTTTTTTGAAATATTATATTTAAGGAAATGTACAAATAAATATGACATACACTTTGTTTTTCATAAAAGTAGTTCCATATTTTAGGGGCTTTTAGTATAATAAAAATAAAATGTAGGTAAATTATACTAATTTAGTAAGAATCTAAAAACAACATAGATAAATAAGTTCAGTACAGTAGAGAGATTAAATGTTGAAATTGAATTCAGAATCATTATTGGGTAGCCGTGGCTATTAGTATTTGGTTAATTGTTTTATAGACTTTTGAGTTCTGTTTCTTGGAGATTGATTTAATCATCTCCTTATGGAATTTTTTTATCGGTTTTTTTATAGCATATACGCAATAAGAAAAAAAGTAAAAAGGTGAAAAAGCTTGAAATAGGGGGGAAACTGTGGTTGGTGATGGAATACAAAGCCTGTTCGAATGCGTCGATGCTTACAATTAAGGAAGGGTTATAAATGATACAACACATTGGGAATACAATAAAATATTATAGGCTAAAATTAAACATGACTCAATCTGAATTAGCCAAAGGTATTATTTCTGTATCCTACCTATCGAAAATAGAAAATGGTTATGTGGAACCTTCACGTGAAATCGTTGAACTTTTATGCAAAAAGTTAAATATAATTTGGTCCGACAAAGAGGACAAACAGATATTTGAATGGTGTAATAAGTGGTTTAAGGCATTGTTTCATAAAAATATTCAAGAGACTTGTACACATTTTAAACAAATTGAAGATAATATGAGTCTAATAGCAAATAATGGATTACTAAATCTTATCGAAATACATAAACTTAGATATCTCTTATTAAAAGACAAGAATAAAGCAAAGGAACAATATAATAAATTAAAGGAAATTTTGAATCTCTTTAATGAGAGAGAAATGTATTATTGGTTAAAATTTTCAGGTTATTACTATTTAACTAACTTTTTTTATCTCAAATCTCTAAATAACTTTCTAGCAGCTGAAAATTATCTTGAGCATAGCTTTTATATGGAGTTTGAAGAAAAATATCATTTACACTATATGATTGGATTGTCGGCAAGTTTTGCAAAAAAAAGCCATCTAGCCTTTGAATATACCCGTAAAGCATTAGATCATTACCAAAAAGATTATAAATTAAAAGAAGCAGCAAAATGCCATATTTTGTTAGGCTATACATTTTTGCAAATGAATGGGTTTAAACAAGCCCTTAAAAATTATCAAACCGCTAAGAAAATTGCTAACCATATAAATAATAAAAAGTTGCTTATGAAATCGGTTCAGCGTATTGGAGATTTATATTCTAAATTAAATAAACCACAAGAAGCTTTAGAATATTATCTTAAAAGCTATGAATTACAAGCTAGTAGTAATACAAAAACACTAGTTCCAATTTTGAGTCTAATAAAAGAGCATTATAAAAAACATGATATAGCAAAAGCAAAGAAATGGTTAGAAAAAGGAATAGAATTGTTAGCAGAAGCTCAGGTTGAAACCATTTATCTATATGAATTAAAAGTATACGAGCAATTAATTAAAGGGATTAAACTTTCATTTGATAAGTTAATACTTCATGAGATTATTCCATTTTTAGATGAAAGGAAACTTTACGATAAAAAAATAATTATGTTACAACTTTTGGCTGACTATTATTTTGATAATAGGAAGTACAAATTAGCTGCAAGTTATTATAATTATGCACTGCAAATAAAAAATAAATTAGAAATGGATAGAGATAATATTTATGAAATAGTTTCTCATATGGAATGATGCGTCTGAAAAAAGAATGAATTCTAATGCTAATATCAAGATACACAATAATTTTGAAATAAATTGAGATTAATTAGAAGTAATACCATTTTGTTTCAACTGGTTTTTGGAAACATTTTACTATCCGTATAGAGAGTTATAAAAATATTTAAAAGGATTACAGTTTCCTTCAGCAGGTTAGCAATAATGGTAAATATCCATTTGATCTGACAGCAATGGAAGATGAAAAAACTGTTTTTCCGCAGTAGGCTATGGATGAGCTAAAAAAAGAAGCAGGCGGAGAAACGTTTTAATATCATACAGATGTTGAAAATAAAATCCATACAGATAGAAAGATAGTTAACAAGAAATTAAAAATGCATCAAATAAGTTCAATCCGAAGTTGGTTTACGAGCTGTATTTTTGCCCGAAGGAATAAGCAGAGCTGTCCCAAATAGATAATAACTTGGGACAGTCTCTTTTTAAATTGCAATATTTAAACGTGGTAAGAAATCCATCCTAAGAAGAATCATTTTGTGGAATCTTACTTATTTTTACAAGAATATCTGGACAATTCACTCCTTTTGGTATAAAAGAGCAAACTTTTAAGCTTATACAGAGTCCAAGAGAGAATTCTGATCGGCGTTGTTTCAAATTTTTAGGTGGTTTTGGGATTCATTCCAAACAAGATAAACTAAACTGTATAGTTTATTTAGTAGTTCTCCACAAATTATTAACAGACAACATTCGTTTGAATTTCAATCCGATAATTAGCAAAATCAGCTACAATTTCATCATGAGTAGCAATAAAAATAGTCTTACCTGCTTCATTGAATTGTTGTAAATGTTGTAACACAAGATCTCTATTGTCGGAATCCAATGCACTCATAGGCTCATCCGCTAAGATGATGAAGCAGGGTTTTAACATTAATCTGGCTAAGGCTACTCTTTTTTGTCACCACTTCGTTGAGACACTTTAAAGTTTTTCAACTAGACCAACTTTGGATAATACTTCTTTTTTTAATTCTCGTTTGTTCTTTTCTGGAGTATTAAACTTTAAAGCGATTTCCAAGTTTTTATCTACACTTTCTCGATCAATTAAAGCATAGTTTTGGAATAAAAACCCAACTTTATATATCGTACTATTAAAGTTCCAGCCAAATTGGACAATGGTCACTGCCTAATGCGTGTGAGTCAATCCCAACATCCAATAAGTGTTCTTTTAACCGGTTGGAAACAAGAAAATAGTCAATCCGCCAACCGATATTTCGTTCGCGTACTGTTTTCATATATGACCACCATGTGTACATTCCTTCCGTATCAGGGTAGAAATAGCGTAGCGTATCTATAAATCCATTGTCTAACAATCTAGTCATTTTCTCTCGTTCTTCTATTGTAAATCCGGAATTACCATAGTTGGATTTATAGTTACGAATATCTATTTCCTGATGGGCAACATTTAAATCCCCACAGTAAATGATTGGCTTCTGTTCATCCAGCGCCATTAAATACGCATATAATTCATTTTCCCATTGTAATCGGTAATCAAGGCGCGAAAGGTCTCGCTTTGCATTGGGAGTATAAACATTAACAAGATAAAAGTCCTCATACTCTAATGTAATAATTCGCCCTTCTTCTTCCATATCTGATTCTCCAATACCATAGGAGACAGCTAATGGCTTATGCTTCGTGAAAACAGCTGTACCAGCATAACCTTTTTTCACTGCATAATTCCAATATTGGTAATAGCCTTCTAGTTCTAAGTCGAGTTGTCCTAGCTGTAATTTTATTTCCTGAATGCAAAAAATATCAGCGTTTACCTCGTGGAAATAATCAAGAAATCCCTTACGAATACAAGCGCGAAGGCCATTTACATTCCAAGATACGAGTTTCATCGATTTTATGTTCCCTTCTTATTTACATGCCTACTATTTTACCATATTTCAATAAAGGATTCTGTTTCAAGCTACATAAGTTTTACTAAAGTGTTGACTTCTAAGTGTATGAACTATATAATACACTCATAGGTGTATTAAGTGATTAATACATCTATTTTTTACACTATAGGAAAATATAAAGTTTTTAGGTTTATAGTATAAGAAAAACTACAGCTTTCGCTAAAGACTTGGCGATAAGCCAAGTTTTTCTAACAATTAGTGTACTAAGAGGTTAATACACAGTGTATAGATAAAATGGAACAAAATAGGGGCTGATACTAGCAATGGAGATAAAATTTAACAATCGAGATCCTGTTTATGTTCAAGTCGTCCGTCATTTTAAACAGCAAATTGCTACAAATATGCTTGAGCCAGGACAGGAAATGCCGTCACGTCGGGAAATGGCAAGAGAGCTTAAGATTAATCCAAATACTGTACAACGTGCTTATAAAGAAATGGAGGAACAGGGCTTGATTTATACAGAAGGAAATTTACCAAGTAAAGTAACGAAAAATGAGAAAATGCTGCAATCTGTACGAGAAGAGCTTATTTTGGAGGCAGTGGATAAGTTTATTACAGCCATTCATTCGATACAAGTTCCGTTTGATGAAGTTGTGAGCATCCTTCGCAGTAAATACAATCAGGTGACAGATAGGGAGGGGACACAATGATTGAGGTTAAAAATATTAACAAACACTTTGGACGTAAACAGGTGTTAAAAGATGTCAGTTTTACAGCGAATAAGGGAGAAATCACTTGTCTAATTGGCATAAATGGGGCGGGAAAAACAACCATTCTAAATATGATTATGGCTTTAACACCGATGAATAAAGGGCAGATTTTAATTGATGGAGAAACGTTAAAGAAGGAAACATTTAATAAAATCACCTTTATTCCAGATGCGATAACCGTACTACCGCAAATGACGATAGAGGAATCCATGCAGTTTATGAAAGATTATTATGCTACTTGGAATGAGGAACGGGCAAGGGAATTAATAACGTTTTTTAAGCTAAATCCGGAGGAAAAAATTGCTAGCCTTTCAAAAGGAAATACCGCTAAAGCAAACTTATTGCTTGGATTAGCCCTAGATGTAGATTATGTACTTATGGATGAACCCTTTTCCGGTATTGATATGTTTAGCAGAGAGCAGATCGCCGATGTGTTTGCGAGTCATTTAGTCGAAAATCGTGGGGTTATTATTACGACTCATGAAATACATGATATTGAGCATTTAATTGATAAAGCAGTGTTACTGGATAATGGAACTGTTATCAAAGAGTTTCAGACTGAAGAGATTCGTGAGACAGAAGGTAAATCAGTTGTCGACGTGATGAGAGAGGTGTATCAATCATGAAAAGCTATTTGAGATTAACCGAGTTTGAACTGGGCAGATTTTTCAAACTGTATCTTACGTTAATGGGGCTCACCATAATCAGCCAAATTATCGGTATTGTCGTTGTTGCTAACAACTATATGGGCGAGGCAAATAGATCGATATACGAAGAGTCTATGTCTAAGCAGGAATTCCTTGAAGAATTTGGGGATATCAGTTTATTGAATTTTGCTCAAACGATTTGGTTTTTAGCTCCAATTGCAATTTGTATTACTGCTTTATTATTTTATATATTTATGATTTGGTACCGGGATTGGTTTGGTAAGAATACGTTTATTTATCGATTATTAATGTTGCCAACTGCTAGAATTAACCTATTTTTTGCTAAAGCAACCGCGATTTTACTAATGGTATTTGGTCTAGTAGCATTGCAAATTATTTTGTTATATATAGAAGGAATTATTTTGGACTGGATCGTTCCGAATGAATTTTTGAAAGAGATGACCATTCATCAGATCAGTCATTCATTTCCAGAATTAGGAATATTGTATCCCCCTACGTTTACAGAATTTATCCTTTATTATGGTACTGGTTTAATGGCTGTATTTATTTTATTTACTGCCATCTTATTAGAACGGAGTTTTCGCTGGAAAGGGTTGTTATTGGGTATAGGTTATATAGGTTTGACCACTGCTTTCTTTTTGTTACCAGTAATTTTGACAGTAATGTTCGATAAGACCTACTTGTATCCAACGGAGTGGCTGATTATACAAAGTATCTTCGGGATCATTCTTATCGTTATTTCGATTGGCTTAAGTCGATATTTATTAAAGAAACGGATTACGGTTTAAGGAGGAGTACAATGCAACGATATTGGAAAATGATTTTTATTACCAGCCTGTTTATTGTTATTATTGGCACGTTTTACATACAAAGTGCGCTGGCGATTAACAAGCTTCCAGAATTTAATTGGGAAAAACAAGCTGGTGATGATAACGTATTAGAAGGAATAATCCTATCTGGAGGAATTACGGATGAGGATCATAGTGTAGACGAACCATTCACCATTAAGAATAATAGCACTATATATACTAGTGAATTATCCCTTGTTGACCGTTTGAATAATTACACATATGACCCTGAAATTAAAAAATTACAAAAAAAATATCGCAGTTTTATGCGCGGAAAATATGAGAGTATTTCCAATTATTATGAAGACGAAAAGGTACTTGTTTATGCTGATATTAACTCGAAATGGGATAGTAATCGATTTAAAGAATCCGATTTCCAATTAAATGTAGAGGTGCTTTATAAGGATAAAGATGAAAAAGCAGCATTCACAATTGATATACCAAATCAAGATAATTATCAGTATATGACGATAGAAGCTGTAAATGTAACTGATGGTAAGCTTCATATTATTACAAGTAACGATTTAATGGTACATGGATCGGATGAAGCAACAACAGAAGTGCGATTGTATCTTCTTAACCTTGCTGGAGGAAAACTGATCAATGAAGAGAGTATTTTTAGCCATTCTCAAGAGGGAGATTATACAGAGGTAGGTATACTTAACGATAATCGTGATCTGCAAAAAAATAATTATATTGTAATCGAAGGTACTGATTGGGAAAACATGGAGCGTTCAGAAGATGAAGGCGAAGATATATATGAGGAAGTTGTTAAAGACAGAAAGATAATTGTTTTAAATCTAAAAACAAAAGAGCAAATACCGTTAGAAGTACCAGAAGAACTGCTTAATCAGGAAATTATTCCAGCAACAAATGAAGGGAAAATTTATTTCTTTAAACAAAATAAGAAAGGACTGGAAATAATACCATATGATTTTGTTAAGCAGAAATTAGAAAAGCCGTTTGAAATCGAACTTTTTGAACAGAGAATACTGGATCCATCTGAGGAATTTAAGCAAATCAAAGATGGAAAATTATATTATGCAATGAATTTTCCTCCTATGGAGGGAGAAAAAAGGAATCCGATTATGTATATCATTGATTTAAACAGTCAAGAGCTGATTTATCATGGAACGTTAAAGTCGGATGCTATGTTGCCAGAAGACTATTATTTCTATATGTATGATTTTTTTATACAATAATTAATCATGTGGTTGGAGTTTGCTAGTTAGCTCCAACCACATTGTCATATATTTTTCTTAGCTTTTCTGAAAATAAATCCATATGAACTATCCTCGCCTCACGCAAATTTTCTTTTCCATCTATGAAAAGGAGCAGCACAGGAACGGTAAACACAGAAAAACGTCCAGCAATCGCTTCTACCTGCTCTGCTTTAATATGCGCCGTAGCAATTTTTGGGTAGTTTGCCATCAGAACTTCTACCTGTGGTAATAAACCATGGCAAACACTGCAACCTTCTCGGGAAATATATAGAAAAGCAAGCTGATTTGCTTCGATAAATGCATCAATGTCCTCTAAATTCGTCAATACTGCAAATTTATTTTTTTCCAATGATAATTCCCTCCTACGAGTAGCATATCACAGGAAAGAATAGACTTCCTGTTTTACGTCTAGCTAATAAACAAAGTCGGTTATAAAAGGGAGATTACATGAATAAATTATAGTATGTCGCTAACCGAGCGCTACTAGCTTTTGTTCCTTCCCGATTAATTTCAGATCGGCAAAAAAGAAAAGCGCTTGATCAGCCGGGGTGAAAGAATACTCCTACAAAGTAAGTTTCACTTTAGTAAAAATGTATGAATACCGTGAGTAAGATGCTGATGCTAATTAATTTTGCAAGCATACGATAATATAAATCAAACAAGCTTGTTATGATTTACCCATGAATTGTTCTCCTCAAAAAAAGGGCCGATACGTCGTCGGCTCTTTTTTATTTGTTAAAAATGTAGGTAAAGAAAATGAGATATGAAGTCGTTAGTGCGACAAGGGTGCTTGGATCAGAGGCTTTGTCGCTAGCTAAGTTTTTTATCTATGATGGTGATGAGACTACTTATTTAGTTACTTTATATCAATTTTGTTGCAAAAAGACAGATACCCTACCACAACTAATTATTATTCATATATTACAAGTGTAAACAGAAAGGAGTGTTAAACGTGAGTTACTATTCAAGGCATTGTGATTTTGATAAGAAACATGATTTTAGACGTATAGAGGTGATGCTAGAAGATATTCTAGTTCAACTTCAACAGCAAAAACAGCGTCAATATCAAAACCAAGCACAATCTCAAGCACAAAGTGATCGAACCAAATTTGAAAACAACGGAAATCCAGACATCACTATTAAAAATGAAGCAAATGCCATAGCCGTTGCAGCTATTGTTATTTTAGTAAGCTTGTTCAGTGATCATTCAGGCAAGAAGGTAAATAAAAAGTCCGTAGAAGAATTTGCTGAAATGTTTAAAGAACTTAACGTTTCTGAGTAATAATCGGTCGGGGGCTGAGTGCCCCTTATCCTATTATATACGGCAGATGCTGTATTGTGTTTGTTAAAAAAATTTAGGTAAACAAGAAAAAACAAAGAGGGTGTTTATTATGGGATACTATCACGATGATGTTCGTAGTATAGAAGTGAAGCTCAGAGATATTTTAGTTCAACTTCAGCAGGAAAAGCAGTGGCAATATCAAAATGAAGCACAGTCTCAGACACAAAGTGATCGAACTATATTTAAAAACAACGGAAATCCAGACATCACTATTAAAAACGAAGCAAATGCTATAGCTATTGCTGCTATTATTTTAGCTATATTCATTGGATAAATAGCCAATAATTTTTAGTTATATGAGTAAATATAAAATCTCAGCAAGGAAGATTCTTAAGAAGCTATCTATTTATTAGGGATAGCTTCTTTTTTTAATTTAATAAAGCGTAAAAATTTTAGTTAAGGCGAGGAAATGGACACGACGTCAAAAATTTTTAGATTTTAATATTAACATGCTTATGAAATACAGAATATTTGACATATTTGAATTTGATCATTGGCTTGTTTTTGCTCTGCTTCTATATCTAGATCCATTTGCCGAAACTACGTTATCTTGAACCTCTCAGTCTATTTCTCCTCTTTGATCGAGCTATTTTTAGTGTAAGCATAACCAGCAGATCCCTGCGCCAGAGACTCTGGTTTCCCAAATGAAAAGTTGACTTTCTTCTAGTTTCTTTTATCAATTTAGTTGTAAAAAGACAGATACCCTACCACAACTAATAATCATTCATATATTACAAGTGTAAACAGAAAGGAGTGTTAAAGATGACTCGCTATTCAAGGCATAAAGATTTCGATAAGAAACATGATTTTAGACGTATAGAGGTGATGCTAGAAGATATTTTAGTTCAACTTCAGCAGCAAAAACAGTGGCAATATGAAAACCAAGCACAATCTCAAGCACAAAGTGATCGAACTAAATTTGAAAACAATGGGAATCCAAACATTACCATTAAAAATGAAGCAAATGCTTTAGCTGTTGCAGTCATTGTTATTATAGTACGTTTGTTTAGTGGTCATTCCGGCAAATTAAAGGTAAATAAAAAATCTGTAGAAGAATTTGTTGACTTGTGTAAAGAAATCAGCAGTTCTTTTGAGTAAGGTTGTTAATCAGGGGCTCTAGATCCCCCTGGCACTATTAATGGTTTACCGTATTATATACGGCAAATGCTGAATTGGTGCTTGTTTTTTTAAAAAAAGTTATGAACACAAGAAAAAAGACTGAAGGAGTGAAGTTATTATGGGATGCTATCATGATGATTTACGTAATTTAGAGGTGATGCTAGAAGATATTTTAGTTCAACTTCAGCAACAAAAACAGCGTCAATATCAAAACCAAGCACAATCTCAAGCACAAAGTGATCGAACTAAATTTGAAAACAATGGAAATCCAGACATCACCATTAAAAATGAAGCAAATGCTATAGCCGTTGCAGCTATTGTTATTTTAGTAAGCTTGTTCAGTGATCATTCAGGCAAGAAGGTAAATAAAAAGTCCGTAGAAGAATTTGCTGAAATGTTTAAAGAACTTAACAATTATGTTGAGTAAAGTTGCTTAATTGGGGGGCTAAAACGCCCCTATAGCAATTAACAATTTATCATATTAATACGAAAGATGCAGAATTTGTGCCAAAGTGACCGAATAAAAATTTGAAAACAAGTAAATTAGGAATTTTTATAGATAATGAAACAAATGCCTTATCTATTCCTTCTATTATTTTTACTTTGTCGGTTATAATAATCAAAAAAATGCGTTCATATTTTTAAGAGGGTATCTTTTCAGGTTGATAGCCTCTTTTTTTTTTGCACGTAAAAAAGTGACGTCATGCTTTTGTTCATAAGAATGTTACAAGAAACATTTGCTACACGAAAATATCCTTTTTCCACGAAAGCTTGTTTTTTATTTGTTAAGAGCGATATCTATTATCAATTTAGTTTTTTTTATCAATTTAGTTGTAAAAAGACAGATACCCTACCATAACTAATAATTATTCATATATTACAAGTATAAACAGAAAGGAGTGTTAAATATGAGTTATTGTTCAAGGCATTGCGATTGTGACAAGAGATGTGATTTTAAACATTTAGAGGTGATGCTAGAAGATATTCTAGTTCAACTTCAGCAACAGAAACAACGTCAATATCAAAACCAAACACAGGCACAAACTCAAAGCGATCGAACTAAATTTGAAAACAATGGAAATCCAAACATCACCATTAAAAATGAAGCAAATGCTTTATCCATTGCAGCTATTATTATCATAGTACGTTTGTTTGGTGGTCATGGCGGCAAATTAAAAGTAAATAAAAAGTCCGTAGAAGAATTTGTTGACTTGTGTAAAGAAATTAGCAGTTCTTTTGAGTAAAGTTGTTGATCAGGGGCTCTAGAGGCCCCTGTCACTATTAATGATTTACCATACTGTATGCGACAGGTGCTGAATCAACAATAAAGGGTGAACGTATGATGGGATGTTATCATGATGATTTACGTAGTATAGAAGTAAAGTTGAAAGATATTCTAGTTCAACTTCAGCAACAGAAACAGAACCAATATCAAAATCAAGCACAGGCACAAACTCAAAGCGATCGAACTAAATTTGAAAACAATGGAAATCCAAACATCACTATTAAAAATGAAGCAAATGCTTTATCCATTGCAGTCATTGTTATTATAATACGTTTGTTTAGTGGCCATTCCGGCAAATTAAAAGTAAATAAAAAGTCCGTAGAAGAATTTGTTGACTTGTGTAAAGAAATTAGCAGTTCTTTTGAGTAAGGTTGTTGATCAGGGGCTCTAGATGCCCCTATCATTAATAATGATTTACCATACTATATGCGACAGGTGCTGAATCTGTGCTTGCTTTTAGAAAATTTTATGAGTACAACATTAAAGAGTGAATGTATGGTGGGATGTAAGTCAACATCGGTTCGAATCTAAAGGAAGGTCGACTAAAAGCGGGCTTGCCGCTCAGGTGTTGGCATAATCCTGTTTTAGAGGCATATTTCTTTTATCTAATCAGAAGATCTCCGGTGTACGTCGCTAACCGAGCACTACTAGCTTTTATTCCAAATAGGAAAGCATTTGTAAAAAATGAAATTCAATAAAAAGTGCCTCTTTAAGATGGTATGAAATGTGCAACTACTATAATATAAAAGTCAATCACGACAAATGAAGTATTAAAAAATTGCAACTTTAAACCCGTGTATCTTAGGGTTTAGGAATTGCTAGTTTTCTTTATCGATTAGATGTGAGACTTCTTGCGCCTCATACGAAGTTGGGATGCCCAAGAGATTGGTCAGCTTTTGGTACGAGCATTTTACATAGGGACAGATGTAGGACATTGTTAGCTAAGCTTGGCATACTAGCATTAACCAACTCTAACGCTAAATCGGTGCTTGCACTTAATCGACAAACTGATGCGACCTTATTGAAGCAAGTATTCTACAATTTTTTGCTTTGAGAGCTAAACTTCTTAGCAAGTGTTCAATCTTATTACAAACTTTCCAAAATAAATTGTTTTATCTCCGCTGTTTTTTCTTCGTGGAATAGATCCACCATTTTACTTCCAACAACAACGCCATCACAGCAGGAGGCTAACGCTTGTGCCTGTTCACTTGTGGAGACGCCAAAGCCAGCTAGTACAGGGATATCACTTTGCTGTTTTAGCTTTTGTAAATAGGTGTTTACCTCGTTTTCATAAGATGTTCTTGTGCCTGTTGTTCCTTTGACGGTAACTGCATACAGAAAGCCTTCCGATCTACTAATCAATGCATCGACTCTTTCTTTAGGGCTGGTTAAGGCAACTAGACGAATACATGCAATATCATATTTTGTTAGCATATCTGTCAGTAAATCTTCTTCTTCTAGAGGTAAATCGGGAACAATTACCCCATCAACACCAGCTTGAGAACAAGTTCTGGCAAATTGCTCCATGCCACAGGCGTAAATAGGGTTTAAGTAAGTCATTACTATAATTGGTACTTGCCGCTCATCCTTAAATGAACCAAGTGTGTCTAAAACAGCAGCCAATGTTGTATTTCGTTTAAGTGAGCGTTTTCCTGCATTTTGAATCGTTGGCCCGTCAGCCACTGGATCGGAAAATGGAATGCCAACTTCGATTGCGGCAACTCCACAATCCTGTAAAAAGAGAATACGTTCCTTTAGTTTATCCAGTCCACCATCACCAGCCATGATATAGGGGACAAATAAATTTTTATCCTTTGCTTGTAGTTGCTGTAAATAATCAGTGAGTTTTGCTTTTCCCATTTGCTTTCTCCTCCAGTATTTGCTTGATTTGTTCAACATCTTTATCACCGCGACCAGATAGACAGACAACGATGGATTGATGTTTATCCATTTCTCGCGCCAGCTTTTTCACATAGGCTATTGCATGCGCACTTTCAAGCGCTGGAATAATCCCTTCTGTTTGTGATAATTGCTGAAAAGCATGGATTGCTTCTATATCCGTTACAGCCGTATAATTTACGCGCTTGGTAGCATGTAAATGACTGTGCTCAGGTCCCACGCCGGGATAATCTAAACCGGCAGAAATAGAATATGCTTCTTGGATTTGTCCATGCTCATCTTGGAGCAGGTTTGTTAATGTCCCATGTAAAACACCAGGTTTCGGCTGATGAAATACAGATGCGTGCTGATTTGTATTTAATCCAGCACCACCCGCTTCAATGCCATAAAGTTTTACTTGGGCTTCCTCAATAAAAGGATAGAATATTCCCATGGCATTGCTGCCGCCCCCAACACAAGCAACTACAGCATCTGGTAAATATCCATATTGTTTCAGCATTTGTTGTTTCGTTTCATTACCAATGACAGCTTGAAAATCACGAACTATTTTTGGAAACGGATGTGGGCCTACAACAGAACCAAGGATGTAATGCGTATCCTCAACATGAGTAACCCAATATCTTAACGCTTCATTGACCGCATCCTTTAATGTTGCACTTCCATTCGATACGCTGCGAACTTCAGTTCCTAATAACTCCATGCGGAAGACGTTGAGCTTTTGTCTGCGTATATCTTCTGCACCCATAAAGACAACGCATTTTAAACCGAGCAGAGCACAAACGGTAGCTGTAGCTACACCATGCTGGCCAGCACCAGTTTCTGCTACAATTTTTCTTTTTCCCATTCTAAGTGCAAGTAATGCCTGCCCGATGGTATTGTTAATCTTATGGGCGCCTGTATGGTTTAAATCTTCACGTTTTAAATAAATTTTCGGCCCTCCGAAAGCTTGTGTTAAGTTTTTGGCAAAATAGAGCGGAGTTTCTCTGCCAACATAGTGATGTAAATAGCTGTTTATGTTTTTGATAAATTCAGGATCTTTGATCGCCTGCTCATAGGCAGTTTCTAATTCTAATAGAGCAGGCATTAATGTTTCTGGTACAAATCTTCCTCCGAAGTTTCCGAATTTTCCGTTATAATCAGGCATCGTATATGTTGTCATCGCTTTTATCCATTCCTTTCGCTTGTGTAATAAACTGGATTATTTTTTTCGGATCTTTTTCACCGTTTGTTTCCACACCGCTTGATACATCCACTCCGAAAGGCTTTAACGTTTCAATCGCCAGTTTTACATTTGTCGGTGTCAGCCCTCCGGCAATGATTAACTTTTCTTGAGGAAGGAGATTCGTTTTTAACCGGCTCCAATCAAAGGGAAGCCCACTTCCACCAGCATATTGTTTTGCCGGACTATCAATTAATACATAATCGCAAGGATATGCCTCAAGGCTTATTTGCTCCAGCTTTTCTAGTTTATCAATGGAGTAAGCCTTAATGATCGGAACATTTAATTGAAAAGCTACACTAGCTGGCTCTTCCCCATGTAATTGGATGTAATCAAGTGGTACTTGTGCTTTGACCGCATTCATTGTTTCTATTTTTTCATTTACAAATATGCCAACTACTTTTACAGAACTTGGAATTGTTTTAGCAATCAACGTCGCTTGTTCAGGGGTTACTGTCCGTTTGCTAGGTGCAAAGACAAAGCCAATTAGATCTGCTCCAGCTAACACAGCAGCTTTTGCGGCTTCTACAGACTGAATTCCACATATTTTAACGAACATGCAGTGGCCTCCTCTTTTGTTTGTTTACTTGTAATTGCTGGAATGTTTCGGAAATGTTTTTTGAACACATGAGCGTTTCTCCGACAAGTAAAGCCTCTGCCCCAGCGTTGCTCGCTATTATTGCATCCTCCATAGAGCGAATTCCGCTCTCGCTAATGATTAAAATATCTTTATTTTTCACATGTTTTGCGAGCTTTTCAGTTGTTTGCATCGTAACCGTAAACGTTTTTAAATTACGGTTATTGATCCCGATGATTTCCGGATTTAATTCAAGTGCTGCCTCAAGTTCATGCTGATTATGCACCTCACAAATAACTTCCAAATTATTTTCAATCGCATCATCATATAAATTCTGTAGCTGCTGCTTTGATAAAGCAGCTACAATTAATAGAATAATGGAAGCGCCAGCTGCTCTGGCTTGATCAATTTGAATTGGATGGATAATAAAGTCCTTACATAGCACAGGTAGATGTACCGCGTTTGCTACATCAGATAAATCTTGCATGGAACCTTTAAAGAAGGTCTTATCTGTGAGCACGGAAATAGCAGCAGCTCCGCAAGCTTCGTATTGTTTAGCTTGTTCTACAGGATTAACTTCTGTACAGATATCCCCTTTGGAAGGAGAAGCCCGTTTGATTTCTGCAATAATCTGCAGGTTTTTAGCTGCGGTTACACGTCTTTTAAAGGGAACTGGCTGATGAGTCGTAGTAAATGCCGGTTTTTCTTGTAAAAGAGATGCTACTTCCAGCTTCTTTTTAGCGATAATATTGGTTAATATTGTCATTTAAACAACCTCACTTGTATACTTTTTGCTCATTGAGATTAAACCGTTTAGCGTTGTTAATGCCTTTCCTGATAGAATACTTTCTCTTGCCATTTCAATTCCTGATTGAATCGTTGTAGCAGTACCGTGAGCATAAAGACCTATCCCCGCGTTTAACAGAACCGTATCCATATAAGCGCCAGGTTCTCCTTCGAGTACGGTTCGAGTAATCGAGGCATTTTCTTTGGCATTTCCCCCCTTAATGGCTTCCAGCGGATAAACAGGTAAGCCTACTTCTTCGGGGTGGATTGTAAATGGAGTTAATTTTTCATTCTCCAGTAAAATAAAATGATTTTCCCCTACAAGTGATGCTTCATCCATTCCGCCGGCTCCGGTAACAACAATTGCCCGTTGTCTTCCCATATTTTTTAAGGCTTGTGCGACGACTTCCAGTTTTTCTTTTTGATACACTCCAATAATTTGCGAGTCTAACTCCACAGGATTTGTTAAGGGACCGATAATATTAAAGATAGTTGGTAAGCCAAGATCTTTTCGCACCTTGACAAATGGTTTTAAGGCATGGTGTACATGTGGTGCAAATAGAAAAGCAATATTATTTTCAGCTAACGCTTCTTCGATTTGTTCTTTGGTAAAAAACAAAGAAATCCCTAAGCGTTCTAAAACATCGGCACTACCTGTTTTACTTGAAACACTGCGATTTCCAATTTTCGCAACTGCTACTCCGGAACCAGCGATAACAAAAGCGGATGTAGTACTAATATTAAAACTTCCTGACATATCGCCTCCAGTTCCACAGTTATCAAGAACGGATTTTTCTAGTTTGATTTGAAAGGATGATTGAGAACGGATCATTTCGGCAAATCCGCTGACTTCATTAGCAGTTTCCCCTTTTGCTTGTAAAGCAGTTAATAGTGCAGCAATTTGTGATTCCGTAACGGTTTTATTAAAGCAGGAAAGGGCAGCATTTTTCATTTCATCAGCAGTTAAATTTTTCCCTTGGATTAACTTCTTCAAATAAACTTTCATTGTTAATCTCCTCTCTTTTTGAAATGTAGCTTTTTATTTTAGGGGGCAATTCCCCGTCGTTTTGAGTGAAGCTAGCTTTCACTCCAGTTGGTAGGGACCATTTTCCTAGTAGTTACATCATCCACAAAATTACGGGTAATTTTCTTTCCAACGGTTGTACCTACCGATTCTGGATGAAATTGCACACCATACACCGGATAAATTTGGTGTTGAATAGCCATTATTTCATGATCATCCATAGATGTTGCCATAATCTCCAACTGTGGCGGGCAAGAGGCTGGTTCGATAGTGTAGGAGTGATAACGCATGACTTCAAGCGGTTGTGATAAATATTGAAAAATCCCAAGCCCTTTGTGAGTTACGAGCGATGTTTTACCATGCATGATTTGCTTTGCCTGTCGTAATTTTCCACCTAGTGCTGCACCAATAATTTGATGGCCCAAACAAATACCAAGGATGGGAAACGTTGTATAAAAGGTTTTAACGATATCAAGGCAAGCGCCGGATTGCTGTGGCAGCCCTGGTCCTGGAGAAATAATAATTGCTTCTGGACAGAGCTCGTTGACTTCGTTAACAGAAATGCGATTATTGCGGACTACATGTACATCGTAGCCAGTTTCAGCAACATATTGATAAATGTTAAAGGTAAAAGAATCGAAATTATCAATTAATAAAATCATTGGTTCGCACCTCCGTAAGTGACTTTGCTTTGAATAATGTTTCTTCATATTCCTTTTCCGGATCGGAATCAAAGACAACTCCAGCCCCTGTTTGTAAATATGCATGGTCTCCTTTAATGACGAGTGATCGAATCGCAAGGGCGATACTAATGTCATGATTATAATTTATAAAACCTATCCCTCCTCCATATACCCCCCGTTCAAAGTCTTCCAAATCATTAATAATTTGCATCGCTCTTATTTTGGGTGCCCCGGAAACCGTTCCTGCTGGAAGACATGAACGGAGTGCGTCAAATGGGGTTCTGTCATTTCTTAACCTGCCTTGCACTTCAGATACAATGTGCATAACATGTTCGTATTTTTCGATTGCCATGTATGTGGGGATAGTGATACTGCCAATTTCGCAAACTCGCCCAAGATCATTTCTGCTTAAGTCAACTAACATTCGATGTTCAGCAATTTCCTTTGGATCATTTAACAGCTCCTTCATCCTCTCTTCATCTTCATCTCTTGTTTTACCGCGTGGTCTAGTACCGGCAATGGGATTCGTTATAACCGACTTTCCGTTTGTCTGAATTAAGCTTTCTGGTGAAGTACCAAGTAAGCAATAATCGAAAAAATCGATATAAAACATATAAGGGGATGGATTTACTTTTCGCAATTGGCGATAAAACGAGAATGGATCGGTATTTAATTGTGCTTTCATCCGCTGTGAAAGAACGACTTGAAATATTTCTCCTTGTTCAATATATTTTTTCGCCAGCTTTACTTTTTCGATGAATCTATCTTTTTCTATTTCCGGTTGAAAGCGTAAATTCATTGCTGTTGATTCTTTCAAGGGACGTTGCTTTAATAATTGCTGTTTGAGATCGCTTAATTGCTTATCCAAATCGCTGTCTTGATTATCAGGCAAACGAATTGCTATAAGATAGACCGTCTCAGTAGCATGATCAAAAACAATGAGATTTTGGACTAACATAAAGTGAATGTCGGGCATAGCTAAATCATTCGGTAATCTGTCCCCGATGTATTCAATAGAACGAATAGCGTCATAGCTCATATAGCCGACCGCACCACCGTAAAAAGGAACCGGTAGACTTAGTTTGATTTGTGGCAGCTCTTGCTCCAGATAAGACAGTGCATGCTGCTTAATGGCGGTCGTTTTATTTGTTCGATAATTAAATACTTTTGTCTGTTCTCCAATGCCGATTACCTCCTCATAAGGGTCACAGCCAATAAAGGAATACTTTCCTTTCGTTTCATGTTCGAACGTGCTTTCCAATAAAAATTTCTTCTTTCCGGTTAAACGCATATAAATTTCAATTGGTGTTAACGTATCAGCGTTTAACTTTAATAGTCGATATGGAGCTTCTTTTAATAGGTGTTTCACTTTTTCCACTCCTTTTTTTGGGTTGGTGTAGAGTATTGAATAGGGTCTTATTTTAACGTTGGTTGATAACGTAACGTGGGTGGAACTAGCCCTAGACAAAAAAAAACCTCTATAAACACATAATTCAGTGTTAATAGAGGACGATAGATGACCGCGGTGCCACCTCTTTTAAAAAGCATATAGCTTTTTATCTTATTCAGATACGGGAATTTAGAAAAGTAACAAGAATTATATCACATGCTCATTCCGATATCCTATCCGTATAACGGCGGAACTCCGTGCTTCCCTACTATATAGTTCAGGAAGCCTCTTGTAAGTCCATTCAGCTTGATTCCACGTACTAGCATCCCACCATCACTAGTTCTCTAAAAACGCTTCATTCAAGCTTACTCCTCTTACGCATCGATTTTTTCTGATTCAAGTACAAAAAACTAGAAGTAACTGCTTTTTCAAAAAATGATCCACCATGTAAAAATCTATTCTAGAATAAAAACTAAAAGCGCCTTGATCATCCCCGGCAAGCACTCCCACAAGGAGGCTGATTGCTTGGCGGAAGGAGTGAATCGGCCTCAAGGGGTAAGGCGTGTAGCTGTATGGATAAATAAAAAAATGATTATCATATCCAACAGTTTCCTAGACAATTAAAAAAGTCCCTCGTCACAAAAAGGACGGGGGACCGTGGTACCACCTTTATTAACTGCAATGCAGTTCACTCTGGCAATAGCAAAGAAGTAAAATTTGCTATTTGTCTCAGGTAACGATGAGACGAATTCGCCAAAGCCTACTACATAAACGGTTCGGTTTGGAAGCTCGGAAGTCCATTCATCTAATGCTATCACACTGATTTTCACCTGCCATCAGCTCTCTAAAGTGTAACGCTAGATTACTACTCTTCGTCATTACTTAAATATTTTGATTTATTGAAAACAATGTTAAAAGAGATTTATGAAAAAGTCAACCCTTTTTTTCTTTTTTTTAATGCTGTCAACAATCTTCATCAAATTAATGGTCTAAGCATTAAAAAAGGGGAGCACCGGATGGCGTTTTTTACTAATCTTCATAATAGGCAGTGATTTATGTCGCTTTAGGGTGAAAAACCCACTGAACGAGTTTTACTTGAAAAATATCTATTTTAACATGCAATCATTTCAATAAATAAAGTCAAATAAAGATTATTTGTTTGTAAGTTCTTTTTTAGAAAGCGATTTATCTGTTTTATATTTAGAAGGTTTTTTTCATTTATCTATTATCTATTAAAATATACATAAACTTTATATTTTAGTATACTAGATCATTGTATAATAATTGAGTTAGTACTTGTTCTTTATTTTCAATCAAAAGGAGATTAGTATGATGAACATCTTAGAAGCTCTAGCCATAGCGACCCCTTATATTCACAGAGCATTTAAAGAAGAGGCGATCGTTACGGTTGTAGAAAAAGAAAACAAAACATTAGTCAGTTATATGCCTGGTAAACGTGTTCATACGGGAAATGTTGTAGGGGATGTTTATAATGCGGCTGACGAGAACATCACAGGCGCTTTACAAGGAAAAGAAACAAATGTTTATATACCAAAAGATGTGTACGGTGTCCCGCTCCGTGCTTTTGCTTTTCCCATTTATGAGAATCACCAAGTCGCTGGTGCACTAGCTTTTGGGTTGCCGGTTGATAATCAAGAGAAGCTTGAAGAATACATGGGAACTATCAATTCGATTACGAATAACTTGCAAGATAAAGTGCATACAATTGCATCTCATTCAGAAGAGTTGGCAGCTACTAGTGATGAGATCAATGAACAAACAGCTCATGCTTTAGAAGACTCTGATCGAACGAATATGATTACTGAGTTGATCAGAGACATTTCACGTCAAACAAACTTACTCGGTCTTAATGCTTCCATTGAAGCAGCGCGTGCAGCACAGCATGGTGCTGGTTTTAACATCGTTGCTCAGGAAGTACGCAAATTATCTATGGAAACGTCAAAGGCAACAGAAGAAATTGAAGGGTCTCTCCATAGTGTCAAAAATAACTTGGAAAGCTTAAAAGAAAGCATGCTACAGATTAAAGGTGCTTCCAATGAACAAGCAAATCTTGTGCAGGAGTTTAGTGAAATCATTGAACAATTGAACACCTTAGGGGGAGAAATGGAAACATTCATGAAAGCTGTATTACGTTAGTAGCTTCTGATATCTGTAAGTAGGGTGATGTAATTTTAAAACATCACCTCTATTTTGTATAATTGACTCCCCCATGTTACGCCACAAGAATGAACGCCGGCAGCTTTTGCCATTTGCAAATCAAAAAAGTCACAAAATTAGCCATTATTCTCGTTAATTCTTTTTCACCTGATGTCCAACATCACGTGAAAGAGCACTCACCAAGAATAAATTTTACTTATTTCTACATCGCCTATTCTTTTGGTGAAACTTGTTACGTGATAAATAATTTTTGAATGCAGAAATCTATCTGTTACTCTATTATTAAACGAAATTAATTGAATTCTATTCTTTGAGAATTAGTTATTTTCTAAGCTGCTTCAATTTCTTTAATTTACTCTTGTTTTATTTGTATAGTGCTAAAAGATCATTAAAATACTTTATCGAAAAACAGTCATTTATTGGTGTTTTATTTTTTCCAATTAAGCATATATGTATTTAATTAGCGTTTCTCTTTCTCGTTTACTGCTGACGAATAGAATATTATGTCCTTTATATTCTCATAAGTTCATTTTCTGATAGAATAGGGACATTTAATTCCTCTTTTAATTTGCCTAATACGACTAGCTCAAAAGGTTTTATCTAGTTGATTGAATTTATCAAATTCTTCTGTTAAATTTTCCAGTTCATTTAACTTAAAAAACAAATTCTCTTTAGATTATTGTTAATTGATGTGTACCTTATGCAATACAACCAAAATTTTGTAATTATTTAATGAGAAGTATTAATAGGAATAATCTAATATCATCTATTAAAAATAAATATATGTAAATATTTCAATTTTAAGTAAAAATAGGGAAAAAACAGGTGCTTTTACCTATCAATTAAGGATTCAGAATATCTTGGTTTTTAAATCATTATGTGTCGGCTTATTAGGTGGATTGAAAAGCTCGGTCCAGATTCTTATAATGGACGAGCTGGAAAAGGCTCTATGTACCTTGACTTAGAAGTGAATGGAGCAAGATTCAAGAAAAGTGTCGACTAACTAATGATGAAATGTTTGAATACTTTAATGTTCCAGCGTTGGATGAGGCAGTGAAGGACGGAAAAGAGATTAGATTTTCGAATGACCCTAGATTAACTCAATATGTGGGCTCATACTTGGCATCCGAACGGGTCCATTAAAAAACAACGACATGGATATAAAACTCTGAAAAAGATAGGAGATGTTTCGGTTGCAAAATAAAAACAGGATAACTTATCAGATGAGCTAATCGAATTTCTTGGGGTATTTAATAAGATACACCATATATAATATTTTCCATAAGGTTTAGAGCATATAATTATTTTAATGTACAGTTGATTATGATAGAGGGACTAGCCTGGAGCTGGTGTGTATAAATACCATACAAAAATGATTATCAATTATCCGATTTTTTAGACAATTAAAAGCCCCTCGTCCTTTTTGTGACGAAGGGACCGTATACCACCTTTATTAACTGCCATGTAGCTTACTCCGACAATAGCAAAGAATTAATTTTTCTATTCGTCTCAGGTAACGATGAGGACAAATTTTCCAAATTCTACTACATACATAGTTTGGTTTGGAAATTGCGGAAGCCCAATCTTCTAATGCTATCACACTGATTACCACGGCCATTAGATCTCTAAGGTGTAATATTAGATTACTATTCTTTCTCATTACTTAAATATTTTGGTTTGTTGTTGTGATAATAACAAAAAAGATAAATCAAAAAATCAAGCCTTTTCTGTAAATATTTTTTTGTAAACTTGCAGATGCTTTTTAAATGTTCGACTACTATAAGGATATATCTAGGAGAATAGAGAAGATCATCATACGGTTGAAATACTGCTTCTTCTTTTTAAAATAACGGAGCCAAATTGAACCTAATAAATGCAGGAGATAGCATATTCAGCTTCTGTAAAGGTTGAATCGGTACCACTTTTCGAAGTGGTACCGATTCGTTGAATTTTCGTATTATGGCGTACCTCCGTTACCATTAGGTGGTGCTGGAAAATTGAATGATGGTGGAGTGCCTAGCGTTTCACAGCGATTAGGATCTACATCACAAAAATGCCCTTCGGCATCCTTAATAACTGGACGAGTGACGGTAATAGTTGTACGTAATACAACTTTAACTAAAATACCTGCTAATGTTACTACGCCGCCAATCTCGATGCCCGGAACCTCCTGAGTGAAGATTCCCTCAACTTCAAGCGGTGATTCCTGTAGCAGATCTTGTGGACATGCTCCTGGAAAATCCGTATGCGCTTGGAAAGGGATACTGGTTGTTAACGTAATAGGAAGAGCTACCCCCACTACCGATATTGTAATGGTGGCCGGAACAAGTCCAATGTTTACGACTTTATCCTTAATGATTCTAGCATTTTGAGTAATTCCAGCTAGATTAGGTGTAACGGTTATAGAAATGATATCATCAAGGTCTGCTATACCTAAATCTGCAAGTTCAAAAAATCTTTCGGCCACCTTTTGAACGGATTTGGCACCTACCAAGGAATTAACTACAAAACAATCACTATTTAATTTAGTTTCTTTGAGTTCTTGCTTTTTAAAGTTGCATTTGCAAGTTCCGCGTTTACAGCAATCATCTTTACAGCAATCATGTTTTTTGCGGGGTCTGTGCTTTTTAACTTGCTTCCCAGTCATTACAACACTACTGAAACATTTTTTAGAGGACATTACATCCTCCCTCCTTTCGTAAACTCTTTTTTCGAAAATAAAATGTTATCTTCAAGATTATAGTATTAGCCAAAGCCACTTTGTGATTGGACTTTTTGATTATTAAGTCATTCCCCTATCTACATATAATTAGAAGTTTTAAATAAATAAGTAGCTGAATGATAGGCTTTATTTTCTAGTATGCTTGCAAGTTAAAACAAGGGCTGTCCAAAAGCCTTGTAGTTTAAAGTAATTGTAATTTGCTAAAAAGGAGGTTTGGAATAATTTTTGCAAAAAGAGGAGATATTTCACTTAATGTGGGAAGGAACCAACTTTATCAGCAGGCCATCTTATTGAACGGGGTGTTTTTGGGGGGATATATATAAGTAGGCATCTGTTATATGTCTTTATTTTTAAAAATGCAGTGCATGAAAATGAGGAAAAGTTATGAAATGATAAAGAAAGAGGCTATTTATTAGAAATTGGATTATCGCTTAATTGCGTATATAGATATAAATTATAAATAGCGATATCTATATTCTACAATTTGCTATAATTCTAAATTCCAATAAGATAACCTCTATGGAATAAGTTTATTTAAATAAGAGTAAGACCTTTATTCTAGACCGTTCATAGAACCTATTCGGAGGATGTAACTGGTCTTTTGTGTTATTTTACCTTACCACAACAGCCGCCTCTTCGGAACATTCCTCTTTTAATCGACGGTGATGAATCCAATACAATTGGCTTCAAGGACGTCTTTATCTTAGTATAGGTACCCTCTGCTTTCTTTATTTTTTTCGTCTTCAACATTCCTCAACTCCTTAGGTGTTATAATGTATTATAGTATTATTTTTCGGTAATGGTTGGGCTATCGTGAGGGATCTATCCAAAAAAGGCATTTTTCATAGTTTGCATCACGTATTCGGTACCATTTAACTAAGGGAGATCCCCCTTTAAAGGATATGATGACCATTTTCACGTTGTCAGCAGGGTGATTAGCAATGTCTAATGTGGAAGGTATTGGTGCTGTATAAGGGTGAGAATGATAGATAGCAAGAACATTCTGGTTTACTTGTTTAATTCTCTTCATCGTACGCTCAACTTCATGCTTACTTACATAAAAACGTCTATCAGACTTCCACTCGTTCTCTAAGTGCCAAATAGATTGTACATTCCCCTGATTTCCTGCTAATACACCACACGCTTCGTAGGGTAATGCTGAATTTCCATGCTCAACCATTTGATTGTGTATAGATAGTGGGATAATTATCTGCTCATGGTTCATCTTATCCTCTTTTAAATAGGGAAAGGAATGAAGTAAAGTCTGGTTTTTTATTTGATTCTTCTAAGTGCTCTGAGTTACTATTTGTTGCATCTAACTGGTTATCAATAGACTCGGTATTATTTTCTAACGTTTCTTCTATTTCAAGGTTTGGCGCTTTTTCTTCCTCTACATTATTTTCAAAGGATGAACTGTCATTTTCAGTAGGAGTATGATCTTCATAAGAAATTAAAGTGTTGTCTGTATCGAGGCTTTCCATTTTGCTTTCATCTTGTGATTTATTGTTGGGAGTTGCTGTACGAGTTATAATATTTTTATTTATTTCATATTGAGCATTTCGGAACGTCTTCTTTGCCTTACTCATGGAAATGGTTTCAGAATCCTGTGAATCATAATGGTGGACACAATAGGAGTTTTCATTGTTTGGCTTTGTAAAACTATATTTCTGTCTGTTTACTTGGTTATTTTTTTTTTTGTTTAATGATTGTTCAACATTGTTGGGAAATTGTAGGATGCTTTGTAATTGTTTATATTCTGACCTTTTAACGGAACGACTATTTTTGGCTGTAGTATCCTCTTCCTTCGTTTTCATTAATCTTTTTATTTGTGAGATTTCTTCTATTACATTTTTAAGCTCTTTTTTCTGCTCCTCAGATTTTGTATTTTGAGTATTTATTAATTGGTTTATCTTTTCAGAAAGATCATTAAATGGCAATTGTTCAAATTGATTTTTAATCATTTGAACTTTTTGATTTAATTGTTGTAAGGAACTCGTAATAGATGTAAGTTGTTTAGTGAGATATTGTTCTTCCATTTGATGATTATAAATCTTTTCTTGATAATTATTTTCCATAGCTTTCATTTCTCCTTTTAGTTTAAAAATTTCCATCTTTAAATCATAAAAGTCCTCTTTGGTCTTAAGATAATCTTTAATTAATTTTCCCTCTGTCACTGTTCTAACAGTTTGCTTGTAGGAATCGAGCTCTTTTTTTAACCTATCAATATCATCAACATTATACAACTCATATCGATACATTTTCATTCACCCTTTTACAGCACATTAATATACTATTTATGAAACAGCAATATGTGACAAAAGTGCATTTTAAAAAAATTCAGAACATGATTGCTTTGATATCCCCATTTTATGCACAGATTTCTTGATTTAAACGTTAAATTGTAAAGATGCTTATGATTATGACGATTACCTAATTCCAATGATTTTTATAACAATTCCGCTATATTACTATACCGTTTGCGGGCTTTATTCATAGGCTACCAATGAAAGAAATTAATCTTATTCGGAGGTGTTTGCTATATGCAGGCAAATAATTTATCTGGAGGTCAGGAACTCCTATGTATTAACACAGAGAAAGTATATGACTGGATTCTTAATGAATCAACTTTTGATTTAAACTTGATGGATTTGGAATTGCCATTAAATCCTAATACCGGTGAACAGTTAACATGTGAAGATATCGATATAGATACAGTTACATGTACAGTTACGCCTAGTGCTACGAATCCGATTGTTATTTTGGATCGAGTAGATCAGGATTTTATCATTGATGGTACGGAGGTAACGTTACAGCTGGTAAACATCCGTAAAAACTTTGTAGTAACAGTTTTTGTTGATTTATTACCAGAACTTGGGGGAGGAACAGTAGAGGTGTGTGAAGCAGATTTCACACGCTGTGAACAAGTGGTTCTTTGTGCGCCTGATGGAACAGAGATTGATGTATGTTACACAGATTTAGATTGTTTTGTATGTACCGCTGCTTGTGACGATACAATTGAGCCAAATCAACTTGATGTAACGCTTACTGTTCGTCTATGTCAAAGCATTCAATCAACATTTGAAGTAACTCTTGAAATTGTAGCAGAATTCTGTGAACCAAGAGATGTTCTGCCAATTACTCCGTGTCCTACGCCAACTATGCCACCGCAATGTCCAGTTATTTTCCCAACGAATGGTGATAATGGGTAAGCTGTCGGCATAAGTTATTAAGAGAGGAGCATATCCTCTCTTTTATTTTTTATTTAGGAGGGTTATGGAATTGGAAAAACTTAAAAACATACAAAAAAAGCTGCTGCACTTACAAAAAATAAATGATACGTATTTAAAGGACTTAAAATCATTAGCAAAGGAAATGCAGACAAAGCAATTAAAAATTATCAGTTATTTTACATATTCGCTTAATCTGAATCATGAACAAGAGGGCGAAAATTTTATTGTTGGTTCTTATCATATAAAAAATTTAGGTTGTAAGCCGCTGCATAATCCATTTATTTGTATAAAGTTAGGCTCTGAAGTTGTATTTGACTTCTCCGGTAAATATTTTTATCAAGATACCCAACAAAAGATGAAGCTCGCCAATGCATGGTTAAGAATAAATGATGCAGATAATCAAGAAGAATTTTGGTTAAAACCAAGCAATCAACAAATATTGAATCCGCAAGAAACATTAACCTTTCAAAACTTCCAATTAAAGTGGATTCCTACTATGTCCTATGTGGGCAATGTTACAGGGTTTACGTATGGAGATGAGATGGAGGAAGGAATGGCTGCACTAAATCAAATCAGTATTAGTGGAAATGTAAAGGAGGAAGATGACCATGAAGAATGAGGAAATGGAAACGTTATTTAAGCAATCTGTCCATTTATTTATAAAGAATCACTTGGAAACGATAAGTCAAGATTTGCAAGCTAACAATAGAAGTTTCGTCTATTTAGAAAATAATATGCTACAAATGATGATGACCTATTTGTTTATGAATATGGATAGTAAATATGATCATCGCATTGATCCATTAGATACAGATATACTAGAGCAAATAGAAGCTAACCTCGACTCCATGATCGATGAAAATAAGAATGAATTTGAAGAGATTTTTAATATGCTAGATAGATAATGCAGACATGAAGGTGTTCCGTTGTTTCTGAAAATCGTGATAAGGAAGGTAGAGAAGGATGAACACAAAAGGCAATGCTTACCTGTGAAAGTAAAAGTAAGAGATTTGGATGTAAAGTCGTTACTAGCATATATGCAGCAATAAAAGGTTAGACCATTGTAAATAGGCAAACATAAAATGGTCGAATTAGTTGCAAAACATTATCTACCAAGTGCTTTTTTCTCAAAAGGATATCCAAGGCATATTGGCAAGCAAGTGATTACAAACGCAAGAGAGAATAGATATAAAATAGTTGAATTAGATGAGGAATTATTCAAGATAACAAAACTATTTACAGGATCGAGCAAGAACAGAGATACAAACAAAGCTCGAACATATTTATTGTTGGGGAAGGTTTCAAAAGCAAATTGTTTGGCTCATCCCCCAACAGTAGCAAATAAATGCCATGTAACAGGAAATCAGCGGATGGAGCTGTTATAACTTAAGTACAGGCAACTATATAGTGGAAGATACACAACGTATAAGCGATCGATTTGCTCCATTTATTTTAGTAAATACAAGATTTTCCCAATATAACGCGGTCAGTGGAATCAAGGAAACGCATCCTCAACGTATGTACACCAAAAGCCAATATGAACATTTTGTAAAATGATTAAAGATGTGAGTAAGAAATTTCCTGAGGTGTATGTAGTAATTAAACCACATCCAGGGGGGATTTCGTTGTGTATAAACTGATTTTTTCATCGTATCCGAATGTGCATGTTATTCCGTTACTGGCTGCTGATGTGGTCATTCATAACGGCTGCACATCAAGTATTGAAGCATTTTTCCTAAAGAAGTAAATTATCTCTTCTATACCTATTACTTCCTTGGAATATGATTTACAATTGCCAAATCAATTAGGGGTAAGAGCAACTAGCAGTAGGGAAGTTGAGGAATTATTAATTAAAATGCTGCACAATCGGATAAATCATTGTCTATGAATAGCCCCGAACATCTAAAGAAGTTTTAGATCATTATTGTTCTAATTTAAGTGAACAATCTAGCTCGTTATCCTTCTACATTCAAGCCATTATAGTTAAAAGAAATATGTCAAATATTTTTCCCTTCATTAAGCAATGCAGAAATTCAAAACTTCTTTGCAAACCTAAATAATCTGGAGGGCAGGAATGTGTTTCAAATAAATGCTGGATAATGACAAAGCATAATTATACGATTCGTATTATAATAGTAACAGTCGACTAAAAAATAATTGTCGTCTGTTATTTTTTACTTTATTGCTTAAGCTGTTTTATGCTATTTTATAATCATGTAAAGAATTGATGTTAGTTGTTCAAACAGTCTGGGAAAATAACGGAATTAGAAATCGGTAGCCTTACGTATCCTCCAGCAGTGTAAGCTCATTAGCATAAGCAATAAAATGATTCTCCACATATTGTACTTTTAAGTTGCGGGAGGTTACAAATGTTAGTGGCTCTATACGTTTTTCATACATGGCAGTATGGATATGTTTTTTGATAGTGATTTATATTTACGTGTTTTGTTTTTTAATATAGTCACTAAACGTTGTGAAATTTAACCAGTCTGCCCTTTTTGAACAAGTATGATAAGGGAAGGACGAATACTATGAAAAAGAAAAAAGTCGGGATCATATTTGGGGGGAAATCTGCAGAACATGAAGTATCCCTTCAGTCTGCTAAGAATATTGTCGATGCAATTGATCGTGATAAATATGATGTTGTTTTAATCGGAATTGATAAAGAAGGAAAATGGCATTTGAATAATCCGTCTACTTATCTGCTTCATGCAGATAACCCAAAGCTCATTGAATTAAACAAGTCAAACGAAACGATTGCAATCGTTCCCGGTGAACAGGAAAAACAATTCATTCATGCTTCTAATGCCGGGCATTTAGATGAACTGGATGTAGTGTTTCCCATTGTTCATGGGACATTAGGAGAGGATGGCAGCCTGCAGGGAATGCTGCGTATTGCAAATGTTCCTTTTGTAGGACCAAATGTATTATCCTCATCTATCTGTATGGATAAGGATATTGCAAAACGTTTATTGCAAGCTGCAGGGATTAAAGTAGCAAAAGGAATCGTTTATCGAAAGAAGGAAAAGCAAAAAATTAATTACGAACAGGCGGCGGAAGAATTAGGAACACCGATGTTTATTAAGCCTGCCAATCAAGGTTCTTCTGTAGGAATAAGTAAAGTAACTACAGAGGAAGAATTCTACCAAGGTATCGAGGCAGCTTTCCATTACGATCATAAAATAGTCGTCGAAGAGTGTATTATCGGGAGAGAAATTGAATGCTCCGTACTCGGAAATGAGAATCCAAAAGCATCTTTGTTAGGCGAAATTTTGCCAAAAACAGAGTTTTACTCCTACGAATCAAAATATATTGATGAAAAGGGAGCAGAGCTTGCTATCCCTGCGGATGTTTCTGAAGAAGTAACCAAGCGTGTACAGGATATTGCTGTCAAAGCATTTGAAACCTTAGAATGCGAAGGTCTGGCAAGAGTGGACTTCTTTTTAACCGAGGATGAAGAAATATACTTAAATGAAGTGAATACATTACCGGGATTTACGAAGATAAGTATGTATCCAAAACTTTGGGACGTAAGTGGACTTTCTTATCAAGAATTAATTAGTACCTTAATTGAATTAGCGATTGAGCGTCATGAGCGAAATAATCAACTAAAAAGCTCACTCTGGGACTAAGAAAACGTATTCCATAAAAGTGAAACTTCTATCCGTGGGGATTTATCCCATACTGATAGAAATTGAACAAAGGCTAGAATCTTGGGCGTCCTTGAAAAAGAAGGACGCTTTTTCTGCGTGAGGTGCATTGCTGTTGTCAACTATGTCTTGAAAAACCAAGATGTATCGAAGTTTTTTCTCATTTTTGAAAAAGAAAAATTCTTTTTCGTCGTGCGATGCATCCTGCTACGTAGCTTTTCTTGTCATTGACGACTCAAGCGAATCGGATATTTAGCGGTGCCGTTTATCCCACTTAGACTTTGAAGCTAAGTCTTACGGCACCTTACATGCGGGATAAAGTGAAGCTTCATTTAAGGAATGCTTTTCTCCTTGAATGTTAGCCTAAAGAATCGGGCATTTAGGTGCCGTTTATCCCACTTAGATTTTGAAGCGAGGTCTTACGGCACCTTACATGCGGGATAAAGTGAAGCTTCATTCAAGGAATGCTTTTCTCCTTGAATGTTAGTCTGAACGAATCGGGCATTTAGGTGCCGTTTATCCCACTTAGACTTTGAAGCTAAGTCTTACGGCACCTTACATGCGGGATAAAGTGAAGCTTCATTTAAGGAATGCTTTTCTCCTTGAATGTTAGCCTGAAGAATCGGGCATTTAGGTGCCGTTTATCCCACTTAGATTTTGAAGCGAGGTCTTACGGCACCTTACATGCGGGATAAAAAGAGGCTTGATGTAGTAGCTGACATCAAGCCTTATCTGTTATCCTTCAAAAGTTGTAAATTTTTCTTTAACACCAATTCGTTCCTTAACAGGTGGTATGTCATCAAAATAGCCTAAGTGAAGAAAGCTGATAATTTTCTCTTTCGGTTTGACATTTAATATTTCTTTTACTTTTGGATCATAAATATGAGGATTTGTTTTCCAGACAACCCCGAGCTGTTTTTCCCATGCTAATAACCAAAAATTTTGAATCATACAAGCGACAGCACCATAATTTTCTTCCCATTGTTTCTGTTCTTCGGGTTCTTCCATAATAACTACTAAAATAGCATTAGGCTCGTTTAAATAGTCTTCTCGATTTTGTTGTCTTTCTTTCGGATACGTAGCTGCTACTTTTTTTGCGAATTGCGGTAATTTGTCAGCTCCGACAAAGATAAATCGCCATGGCTGACGCATGCCGTGTGTCGGAGCCCAAATAGCATCCTCCAGTAAAGATAATACGGTTTCTTTTGTTACCTCTTTATCTGTGTATCCTTTTTTTATAGCACGGCGTTCACGAATGATTTTAGCTAGTTGTGAGTTATTCTTTTTATTCTCCATTACTCCATCTCCCCTGTTTACAGTTACAATTGATAATTATTTTCAATTAAATTGTAGCTCAAGAAGACTAGAAAAGCAATTTTTCTTCCTTGAGTAAAAATGCACCTGTGTAAGTATATGCAGGAAACTGCTAGGTAAGAAGCTCAAATCGTTGATACATTACTAGACAAGCATAAACCACATCAAAAGTTAAAATGGCGCAATGAAAGTATTACATATTCAGCAAGTGGCAGCTTAAAAGTTTCATGCATATCTATTAGGATGCCTGCTTTAGAAATATGATGCTATTCTAATTTTCTAATGAAATAATAGGGGCACTATTTGAAATAAATGAAACTGCTTTTTGCTAAAAACTCCTCACAAATGGGAAAAAACTAAAAAATATGTTATCCTGTTGAGAATTAATCGATGTACTATGTTATAAAGATAGTTCCCTCCAACTCTCTTTGGTAAGTAATTGATCATTTGTTATGCTTGCAGTAAGAAGAGTTTAACGTAATAATGGAGATTGAATCTGCAATAATCGATCTATTTCATTTTAAATGTGACGTTCTTCACGAATAGTAAGGGGGAAAAAGGTTGCGTTTTTTGGAGCGAAAAGGGGTTCGTTTATCTGGGAGAACCTATTTTATTACTGCACTCAGTTATATGGCTTTAGGTTTATTCTCTTCATTAATTATTGGACTAATCATCAAAACATTTGGGGAACAAGTTATTGCTCTATTTTCTCCATCGTTAGCAAATGCCCTTGTAGAAATGGGCAGTTTTGCAATGGATACAAAAATCATGGGAGGAGCAATTGGTGTTGCAATCGCTTATGGATTAAAAGCTCCGCCGCTAGTCTTATTTTCGGCATTATTTGCAGGAGCATTTGGAGCCGAACTAGGTGGACCGGCAGGAAGCTATGTGACAGCAGTGTTTGCGACAGAATTTGGTAAATTAGTATATCAGGAAACGCGAGTTGATATTATTGTTACCCCATTAGTAACGATTATAGTTGGATTTATGACGGGTAAATTTATAGGTCCAGCGATTAATTCGATGATGCAGGGATTTGGACAATTAATCAATTGGTCTACGGAGCAGCAGCCCTTCATGATGGGGATTTTAGTTGCAATACTAATGGGTGTAGCATTGACTGCGCCGATTTCATCCGCTGCAATTGCTATTATGCTGTCCTTAGATGGGTTAGCTGCAGGTGCAGCAACAGTAGGCTGTTCTGCCCAAATGATTGGATTTGCCATTGCAAGTTTTCGAGATAATGGACTTGGTGGATTTATTGCCCAGGCAATAGGTACATCGATGCTGCAAGTTGCTAACATTATTAGAAATCCAGTTATTTTATTACCGCCAACTATAGCAGGAGCAATTATTGCACCATTCGCTACCGTATGGTTGAATTTAACGAATAATGCGTCTGGAGCTGGAATGGGAACAAGCGGGTTTGTTGGACAGATTATGACAATAGAGTCAATGGGATTTTCTCTACCTGTGCTATGGAGTATACTTGTTTTACATATCCTAGCACCAGCAATTATAAGTCTGATTCTTGCCGAATGGTTTCGAAGGGTAGGATGGATTAAAGCTGGTGATATGAAAATTACGTATGCTTAAAGCTGGTTTTTCGGCTAGAAGATTTTGTCTCTAAAAAAGGTATATGTTTGTTAAAATTTGTGTTTAAAAAAGAGGATAAAAAGGAATGAAGCGTTTATAGTGGTGCTGGTTATGAATTTATCCCGCATTATAAGGTGCTGTAAGGGTTCAACTACAAGAGGGGTAGAGAATGCATAGAAGTTAAGTGGGAGGTAGTAGTACCTAAATGTCCAATTCGTTCTGGACGACAGGACAAGAAAAGACCACGACAGCGATACTTCGCACGCGGAAAAGTGTTTTTCTTTTCAAGGACAGAGTTGCTACGGAAGCTACACACCGCACGTAGAAAAAGTGCTTTTCTTTTTCAAGGACAGAGCAGCTACAACAGTAATACATCATGGCTTTTCAAGGACGCTCGAGATGTTATCTGTGATTCTACTTCTTCAAGTAGTGGACGAGGGAAAACCCTACACTTACTGGTACAGAAACAAAAATGAAAATTTGCTTTCTATGTATTGATTTTTTAAAATGACTGCTTAGCATGATATTTTTTAGCAAAGGAGTAGCTTTATAATGAAGCAGCTTTTTCGGCACGCTTTACAACAAGCTGGCATCTCAAGTCGGTTATTAAATGTGAGACGAATATCAGGCGGGTCAATCAATGAAGCGTATGTTGCCCAGACAGAGCAGGGAAGCTATTTTATCAAGTATCATCGAAATGCACCTGAGCGTTTCTTTACACTTGAAGCAAAAGGACTGCAATTAATCAAATCGAAGAATACGATTGATGTTCCGGAAGTAATTAACTATTCAGATGAAAAAGGGAAAGCCTTTCTTGTACTGGAATGGATCAGTGGTAGCAAGCATTCACAAACAGATAAACGATTAGGTGAACGTTTGGCAGCACTGCATCAAACAAGGGGAAAAAAACATGGTTTTCATGAATCGACATTTATTGGAACATTACAGCAGCCAAATGGCTACTATACAAACTGGCTGGAATATTATCGAGATCGTCGCTTGAGCTCCCAATTAAGGCTAGGAATAGAAAACAATCATATCAACGGAAAACGGAGAAGCAAGCTGGAAAAATTACTTTCTGAATTAGAATGTTGGATACCCAATAATATTCCTCCGTCTTATCTGCACGGAGACTTATGGGGAGGCAATTGGATAGTTGGACAGAACGGAGTCCCCTTTCTGATTGATCCGTCATTTCTATATGGAGATAGACATTTTGATCTAGCATTTACCGAAGTATTTGGCGGTTTTTCAGAGGCCTTTTATCAAGCATATGAAGCATGCTATCCAACCGATCGCTATTATGAGGATTGTAAGCCACTTTATCAACTTTATTACTTACTTGTCCATTTAAATTTATTTGGTGAAATTTATGGATCGGACGTAGATAAAATAGTAAATTATTATATTGGGGATTGATGGGAGAAACGAGTATGTCTGTTTATGATGTTTTAGTATTTGTCCATATTTTTTCTGCCATAGTTGGCATGGGACCTGGATTTTTCATGGTTTTACCTGTTAAAAGAGCTCAAACGATGACCGAATTGCGATATGGATACGTTATCAGAGATAGACTTCATTGGTTTGTGATGATAGGAGGGACCTTGCTATTACTAACAGGGCTATTGATGGGTTTTCTGAGGACATATCTATTTTCGCAAGTGTGGTTTGTGTTGAGCTTGTTGTTATTTTTGGTTGCCTTAGCATTTGGCCCCCTTGTTTTATCGCCACGTTCAAAGCCAATTAAAAAAATGTTAAATGAGTATAAAAAAGAGGAGATACCGGATGAATACGATCAATTGGCAGCTAAATTATTTTTCTATGAACGTATCATCAATAGTTTATTTCTACTTATCATTGTCCTTATGATTACGAAACCTTTTTAAAGGTGGATTCAAAAAATTCTGGTTAAAACGGTAAAGCATATATCTTCTATTATCTGTACATATAAGGAGCGTAACTACTGTGTTAAGATATACAACTTCAGTAACTTATGCTTAAAGGCTTACATAGATTTAGCCCGGTTGGAGCATTTCTGATTTATGTAGAAGATGATGAAAACGGAACAGCTTAGCTGACACTGTTCCGTCTTGTTTCGTGGTGATTTTGATTATGAATTGTATTATCTGCTATCCAGTGTTTACACCAGCTTTTTCTTCCATACTCCAGCTAGAAGTGCAGTAACAAATGCTCCGACAATAATCGATGCTAAATAGAGAAAGATAGAGGTAATGCCGCCTTCAACTAGACCAATAACGAATAAACCGCCATGAGGAGCGCGCAGTCCAATATCAAATAACATACTTAGTCCGCCGGTAACTGCTGCACCAGCCATTACGGAAGGAATAACGCGGGTTGGGTCAGCTGCTGCAAATGGGATGACACCCTCTGTGATAAAACAAGCACCTAATACATAGGAAGTTTTTCCTGCTTCCCGTTCTGTTTTCGTAAACTTATTTTTAAAAAGAGTCGTTGCTAGTGCCATACCGAGTGGTGGTACCATTCCGGCTGCCATAATAGCCGCAATAAATGTGTAATTACCGGCATCGAGCATGGCGATACCAAACGTATAGGCCGCCTTATTAACTGGACCTCCGAGATCAAATGCCATCATGGCACCTAAAATTACTCCAACAAGTACTTGGTTCGTACCGCTCATACCTTCTAAGAAAGAAGAAATAGCTGTATAAATTTGCGTTAGCGGCGGATTGATGGTCATCATAATTAGACCAGTTACTCCGATACTGATTAATGGATAGAATAGTACAGGTTTTAGTCCGTTTAATGCTTCCGGCAGTCCTGTTAATAATTTTTTCACGAATAATGTAATATAACCAGCAAGAAAACCAGCAATTAATCCACCTAAAAACCCTGATCCGCCAGCTCCTTCTACACCGGAAACGGTAACAGCGATTAAACCACCAACCATACCAGGTGCAAATCCCGGACGATCAGCGATACTTGAAGCGATGAAACCTGCTAGTACAGGAACCATGAGGAAGAACGCTTTTCCTCCACCTATTTCGTTTAACATAGCAGCAAAGGCATTATATTGCTCACTATCTGGATTACTGGACTCAATTCCCCAGAAAAAGGATAGAGCAATTAAAATTCCCCCACCAACGACAAATGGTAACATATTGGAAACACCATTCATGAGGTGTTTATAAAAACCATTTTTTATTCCGCTATCTTTTGCAATGTCTTTTGTTTGTTCTGCACGGTAGAGTGGAGCATCCTTTTGAATAGCTCGTTGTAATAAATCCTTTGCTTCATGAATGGCTTTTCCCACAGGAACTTGGATAACTGGCTTTCCATTAAAGCGGTCCATCTCAACTTTTGTGTCAGCAGCAACAATAATTGTATCTGCCTTTTCGATTTCTTCTTTGGTTAATCGGTTTTTAACACCATCAGAGCCATTTGTTTCTACTTTAATAGAGATACCCATATCTTTTGCGGTTTCTGACAGTTTTTCTGCAGCCATATACGTATGGGCGATACCAGTTGGACATCCAGTTACAGCTAATATATTACTGGCTGCTTGTCTCGTTTTTTCACTGTTTCTTTTATCTAATTCTGCTTCCTTTTGATTCACAGCTTCCAGTATTTGCGCTACATTGCTGGCATTAACTAGTTTAGAACGAAACTGTTCATCCATAAGTAATGTAGATAGCCGTGATAATGCTTGTAAATGTTCATTATTGGCTCCTTCACTTGCTGCAATCATAAAAAACAAATAAGCAGGTTTCCCATCTAAGGAGTCATAGGCAATTCCTGAAGCTGATCGACCAAACGCAATACTTGGTGTTTTAACAGCGTGTGATTTCGCATGAGGGATAGCAATACCTTCGCCAATTCCTGTCGTGCTTTGTTCTTCTCGTTGTAAGATTGCTTCACGAAAGACTGCTTTATCCGTTAATCGTCCGGCTTGATCCAGCTGGTTAATTAATTCATCGATTACTTCCTGCTTAGAAGAAGCTTTTAGATCAAGTAAAATGGTTTCTTCTTTTAGTAATTCCGTTATTTTCATTCTGATTCACTTCCTAATTAGAATATGGACTAATTGTTACATGTTGAACTAATGATTCAACTAATGATTTTTCACATAAATCATTGCTGAAAGCTGTTGCACTACCAGCAGCCACCGCATAGCGAAAAGCGTCTATTTTATTTTTTTGTGACGAATCTGCGGCGATAAAACCAGCGACCATGGAATCGCCAGCTCCGACTGTATTAATAACCTCACCTTGTAATGGATCAGCAATTGCAATAATATCATTGGAAATGTAAATAGCCCCTTTACTTCCTAAAGAGATAATGACATGCTGAATGCCTTCTGATATTAATTTTTTACCATAATGGATAGCTTGTTCTGTTGTTGTGATTGTTGTATGGAACAATTCACCAAGTTCGTGTTCATTTGGTTTAATCAAATATGGTTTTAATTTAATCAGCTGTTGTAATGCCTTTCCCGAAGTATCGGCAACAAAACGGACTCCAGCTTGCTTGCATGTTCGAGCAATCACTTCTAAAAAATCAGGAGTGATGGAGTTAGGAATACTACCTGCTAAGACAAACCAATCATTTTCTTCAAAGCTATTTATTTTGGCTAGTAGCTCACGCTGTAGTTTTTTCGAAATAATTGGTGCTGGTCCGTTTAATTCTGTTGCTGACGATGCTTTGATTTTTACATTAATTCGTGTTGTTTCATTTGTTTGAATAAACTCCGTAAGAATCCCTTCTTCTTCGAGTTTTTGGGCAATATAGTCTCCGGTAAATCCTCCGATAAACCCAAGTGCAGTAGAGGTAATCCTGAAACGTTTAAGCACTCTGGATACATTTATTCCTTTTCCTCCAGGGTAATAGTTCACCTGATTTGCCCGATTAAGTGTCCCTGCTTGAAAGTAGGGAAGATAAGTTGTGTAATCAACGGATGGTGTCATTGTGCATGTGTAAATCATTTATCTGCCACCTTTAAGGTTGTTTGTTTTTCAAATTGTTCTATTTCTTCTAAAGAAAGCTTGTCGGTTAGTAAAGCCGCTTCCTGTAAGCTAATAATTTTGGCAAAACTGACTTTATTTTTCTTTGAATGGTCAGCTAGGACAAATGTTTGTAAGGCATGTCGGTGGGCGGTTTTTTTCACCATTGCCTCTTCAGGGTCAGGTGTCGTATATCCCAACTCTATATGAAAACCATTAACGCCTAAAAAGCATTTATCAAAGCGGTAATTGCTGATGGATTGGACGGTTTGTGCGCCAATTAATGCTCCTGTTTTTGCCTTTATATGTCCACCGGTAATGTAAGTGGGTATTCCATGTTTGATCAATGCTTCTACATGAGAAAGCCCATTTGTTACAACAACAATATCTTTATCTTTTAAGTAAGGAATTAGTTGGAGTGTTGTTGTTCCGGCATCAATAAACAAACAATCCCCTTCATCAACGAGACAGGCTGCCAGTTGTGCAATTTTTGTTTTTTCCTGAAGGTTTTTGGTTGATTTTTCTTTTAGGCTGAACTCCTGTAGTTTTCGTTCAGGTAAGATAGCGCCTCCGTGAATTCTCACTAGTTTTCCTTGAGCTTCCAGGTCTGTTAAATCCCGCCGAATCGTTGACTCAGAAGCTGCAGTTGCTTTAATAATATCTTGGATTTTAATAGAATGTTTCTCGTTTAATAATTGTATAATTATAGAATGTCTCTCTGCTGTTAACATAAAAAATATCACTCCAAGCTTGGTTTCGTCTTTATCATATACGAACCGCTTACATAAATCAATCAAAATCGTTAAAAAACATTCAAAAACAATCAATACTTAGATTGAATATGACGATTTTGTGAAAGTATGTAACGAGTGAAAGTTAGAAACCGATTTTTACGGAGAGTAGGAGGGAGAGCAAAAAGTCGCTAGAAACTAATTTACTTGGAAACCTATGCCACCTTTACGTTTTAAGGTGTTTCCTTGAAAAGCTTCTCTTGTTATTCCTAAATACCGTATGTATGGTTCCTGACAAAATGGGCTCTTTATTTATAGTTCACCTAGTAAATATTTAATTTTAACCATATGGAAAATTTCTATTGCAACTTATTTAGCATGTATGCTATAGTTTTATAAATTTATCTAAATATATACTACACATGTATGAACGATAACGAAGAAATGATCGAACGTTTTGATAACTAGATAAATATGGAAGGAAAGGAGAGAAGAAAAAATGAGAAAAGTAACCTTAGAAACAGTATTTTTACACCCAATTACACAGCGCTATTTAAAACGATCAGGCATGGCTCATGCTATTGCTGTTGCAGAGAATGCTTTCAAGTTGGCGAAAGAGTATAATGTGAACCCCGATCACGCTGCAAAAGCTGCACTATTACACGATGTCGGTCATTACACATGGTATCGGGACGGCAAATGGGATTATGACTTATACAAGAAAAATGATATACATGCGATTAAAGGAGCAAGTCGTGCGCACAAATTATTAATTCGGATGGGGGAGGATCCTGAGGCAGCTAAAGAAATAGCGATAGCGATATTGCTTCATACAGATTCCTATTTACCAAAAGGTGATCTGAAATTACTACCGTTGCAGCAGGTTGTTCATCTGGCAGATGAAACCGATGAGGAAGTTGGGGGTAAGCATCATTATAAGGTCATTCGTGATGATGAAGCTTTAGATCGGATTCGTTTCTTGGATCAGCAAATTGATGATTGGTTAAATAAAAATCAGACAAAGAAGATTGTCTGATTTTTTTGGTCTATTGGATAGGAAAAAGCTTCATATCTAGTTTATTGTATGTATGTACAATATATTGCTTTGGAACGCTTTAAGTTTTTGTTGGGGAATAGGAAGGTAAAACTTTTCCCCATTCATTATCCTTTTTATTCTTTGTTTTATTTTTGTAAAATACATACCTTTTTTAGCTTTAAATTTAATATAAACCAACTAACGAGGTATTATGAGCTTCAAATTTTTGGTTATTGATTGAATAAATAGCTTAATTTTTAATTTTTTATACAATTAAATAAAAGTGGCCAGTAGCCTTTTTGTTAAAGATTGAAGTCCCTTGACGCCTAGAGCGATATGGAATAGAGGCAAAAAACTCTTGCACTTTTTTCCCTAGTAATCTATGATTTTTTAGTAGCGACTCAACAAATCTATAGGCAAGGGGGAACATGAATTAAAAGTGACATACAACAGGAAAGGGATGACTATCATCCGTCTTTTCGTGAGCTGATTGCAGTAAATAAGAGTTAATTTGATAAACAAGAACAATACATAAATCGTGATCGCTGGTTAAGGTAACGTAATGGTTAATCCAGATAGTACTAAAGGGGCGTGCGAAAAGTTTGTCATAATAACCATAAAGAGGTCTCTAAAGTAGCGAATTATTGGGTTAAAGATAGTAAGTGTTTAATAAGTTAAACAGTGCTTGAGACATTCTATAAATTGCCAAAAGGGAAGCGGCTAATTATAGTTTAAAGAGTCTATGAAATTGTTAAAAGATGTGTGCTAGATACAAATAAAGCTGTTGTTTTAACAGAGTAAGTTTACGCATTAATCTATAATTCGGGCAAAGAAAAATACATAGAGCATAGGGACGAACGTAATCAATGGAGAGGTCTTCTGGAAAAAGCAGAAATACAAAATAATTTGTTTATTTAACTAAAGGGGGGGGGAGATTAGAATTAACAAAAAAAATAATTCATACTCGATTTTGTATGTTTGGCAAATTATAAATATGTCTAAAAGATCATTATTAATTCCTTTTATTATTACAGCGATAAGTAGTGTATTAAGTTTAATTATACCTTTGTTTGTAATGATAATCATGGATAACTTAGAAAAATATATTGATTATAGATTGATTACTATTGGGATTGTACTATTAACTGTTAGCACTATACTTTCTGCTGTTTCCACTTTTTTATTATCGCGGGTAGCTGAAAAAATAATTTTAAAACTACGGGAAAAAATATGGGACAAAATTCTTAAATTACCATTAAAATTTCATCAAAAAAATCGTTCTGGTGAATTAGTAAGCAGATTAACAAATGATACGATAGCAATAGTGGATGTTATGACTCATAGCTTAGTTGACTTATTTGAATCAATAATAACTCTTATTGTTTCTCTAATTATTTTATTTTATTTAGATAGCTATTTAACTTTAATCCTTGTTGTGCTTGTTCCGTTTTCAATATTTATCATTTATCCTTTAGGAGAAAAAATTTTTAGCATTTCATACAAGGAGCAGGAAAGGATAGCAGACTTAACATCATTTTCTTCTGGAATCTTAAAAGATATAAAAATGGTGAAGGCTTTTAACGCGGAGGATATTGAAAAGAATAAAGGTGAAAATAAATTCCAACATTTGTATAAACTAGGGATAAAGTCATCTATATTAAATTCAGTTATAACACCATTATTGGGTTTATTCTCCTTTACTGTATTGATTGTAATCGTGGGACTTGGAGCATGGAGAGTTAGCAATGGAACAATTTCTATGGGAGAATTAGTAGCTTTTATTATTTACTTGGTTCAAGTGGTAACCCCTTTTTTTGCGATGAATTTATTTATAACAGATTATCAGGAAGCTAAAGGTTCAATGAAGAGAATTTTAGAAGTTTTAAGAGAAAAAGATGAAATAGACAATCAAATAAATAAACACTCTTTATTACCTATTCATAGTGAACCTTCAAGATTAGATTTTAAAAATGTTTCTTTTGCTTATGATGAAAACCAAAAGATTTTACATAATATATCATTTTCACTAGAAACAGGGGAAATAGTGGCATTAGTAGGACCTAGTGGATCAGGAAAGTCAACGATTTTTAGTCTGATCGAGCGATTCTATCCTCCTTCACATGGAGATATGATGTTAAATAATAAGTCTTATCAAGATATTGATATAAGTTCTTGGCGAAAAGTATTTAGTTATGTGCCGCAAGATTTTCCTTTGTTTTACGGTACTATTAAAGATAATTTACTTTATGGATTGCAAGAGAAGGTATCGATGGAAGAGTTAATAGAAGCAACAAAGAAAGCAAATGCCCATGAATTTATTATGAAGTTTCCACATGGCTATAATACGCATGTAGGTGAATTTGGTAATTTTTTATCCGGTGGGCAAAAGCAAAGAATTGCAATTGCTAGAGCTTTATTACGTAAATCAAAATTTATTTTATTAGATGAAGTTACAGCAAATTTAGATAGTGAATCAGAATATCTGTTACAACATACATTGATTTCTCTAGCTCAAAATAAAATAGGCGTATTTATGATTGCGCATCGATTATCCACGGTAAAGCGTGCTGATAAGATATTAGTTTTGGAGAATGGAAATATAACAGGATATGGAACCCATGATTATTTGTATCGTACGAATCATCACTATAAAGATTCTGTAGATAAACAAAAAGCATAAATGTACAGATATTTTATGTGATTGATATGAGACTAACTATATAAATTCATTACAGCTATTTACTTTATACAGTTAGTCTCTTTATAAAATATTAACTTCGCTCGGCAAATAGCTTACAAATTTCGATGATTGTTCTTGTAGCTTTTTCCATATTATCTACAGAAACGTATTCATATTTTCCGTGGAAGTTTTCTCCGCCTGTAAAAATATTTGGAGTAGGAAGTCCCATGTACGACAGCTGTGAACCATCTGTACCTCCCCGTATTGGTTCAACAATCGGTTCGATATCAAGATTTTTCATCGCCTGATAAGCAATAGCTACAATCTCTTTTACAGGTTCAATTTTCTCCCGCATATTATAATATTGGTCTTTCATTTCAAGTTTAACTGCTTCATCACCGTATTTTTCTTTTAATTCGTTAACAAATTGTTTAACCGTGTCTTTTCTATTTTGAAAAGCAGTCTTATCAAAATCACGGATAATGTAGCTTACATTAGCATTTTCCACATCACCATTTACAGAAGTGAGATGATAAAATCCTTCATAGCCTTCTGTATGCTCTGGTGCTTCCTGCTCTGGAAATTTGCTGATAAATTCTGCTGCCATTTTCCCGGCGTTAACCATTTTATCTTTTGCTGTTCCAGGGTGTACACTATTTCCTGTAAATGTTACTTTAGCGGCGGCTGCATTAAAGCTTTCATATTGCAATTCTCCAAGCGGTCCACCATCAATGGTATATGCATAGCTAGCACCAAATCGTTTTACATCGAATTTATGTGGACCTCTACCAATTTCTTCATCTGGTGTAAAGCCGACTCGAATTTTTCCGTGCTTTATTTCCGGATGCTTGATCAGAAAGTCCATTGCTGTTACAATTTCAGCTACTCCAGCTTTATCATCAGCGCCAAGTAATGTAGTGCCATCGGTAGTAATCAATGTATGACCTTTGTATGTAGCAAGCTCTGGGAAATTTTTCGCAGACAATACAATATTTAGATCTTTATTCAAAACAATATCGTTACCATCAAAACTTTCGATGATTTTTGGATTGGCATTTTTTCCTGTAAAATCGGTAGCTGTATCGACATGAGCTAAAAAGCCAATTGTCGGAATATCTGCATTTGTATTTGCAGGAAGCGTTGCCATCACATAACCATAATCATCCATGGTAACATCCACCATACCAATTTCTCTAAGTTCTTTTACTAATAGATTTAACAGTTCAAGCTGTCCTGGTGTTGAAGGGGTAGCTTGATTGCTTTCATCAGATTGTGTATCGATTTTCACATAAGTTGTGAACCTTTCAATCAATGCTTCTTTCATTTTACTTTCATCTCCTAATCGTTTTAATTGATCGTATATTACAGGTGAAGCAGTTCTGTAATCGATTATCCCGCATGTAAGGTGCCGTAAGATACCCCCCTTCAAGATCCTGAGTTGGTACAAAAGGTTCTGAGTGATAGAAAACGGCACCTAAAAGCCCGATTGGGTCAAGGGCCTTTAGGTCATACTCTTGCCGTACTAACATTCCGTGTAAAAAGCATTCCACGGAATGAAGTCTCCCTTTATTATAACTTAATTTCAAACGTTTTCTAAGTGAACTTAAGTTTAAAATAAATCTGTTCCGAGTTCTGTAGTTTAGTTTCTACTTCGTACCATTCTGTTCCGACTTTATGAATTTTTGTTTTAAGTATGTACCGATATGTTCTGTTTACTTTCTTTTAAAGAAAGGGTGGGAATTAAGCTTTACTTCATTTAAAATAAATAATATACGTGTTCAAGAGAGTAGTGCAGTAGGTAATCAGTAAATTATATTGGAGGGAAACAATTGTCTTATATCATTTCAATTAATCGCTTAAAAAATTATTTGCATAATGAGCGAGGTAATACGGTCATTATGGATGTGCGTTTTGATTTAATGGATCCAGACGCAGGGAGAAAGGCTTATCAGCAAGATCATATTCCCGGTGCGATTTTTTTAGATATAGAGAAGGATTTGTCTGGAAAGAAAGAAATACATGGGGGGAACCATCCTTTACCAGATGTAAACGCGCTTTCATTAAAATTAGGAAGAATGGGAATTGATCATAACACAACAGTTGTTATTTATGATGAGAATAATGATATGTTTGCTGCAAGAGCATGGTGGTTACTTCATTATTTAGGTCATGATAAAGTCTATGTCTTAGACGGGGGATATGCTCGTTGGAAAGAGGAAGGGAATGAAACTACGGATTATATACCGGAGTTAAGTGCGAAAGAGTTTCACCCAAAGATTAGAAACAATCAAACAGTTAATATGGAAGAAGTGAAGCAGAAACTGAAAAATAAAACAGCGGTATTGGTTGATTCACGTGCCAAAGAACGTTATTTAGGAGAATCGGAGCCATTATATGCCCGAGCCGGTCATATACCAGGAGCAAAAAATTTCTTTTGGAAAGGTATACTGGGATCAGACGGGAGCTGGAAATCGGAAGAAGAGTTACAAAAGCATTTTGCTGACTTATCAAAAGATGATGAAATTATTGTTTCCTGTGGTTCAGGTATTTCAGCTTGTCCTAATATTTTAGCTTTAAAAATGCTTGGCTATAGAAATGTAAAACTTTATCCCGGAAGTTTTAGTGATTGGATTTCCTATGAGGATAATGAGGTTGCAGTTGGTGAAGAGGAATAATGAATAAAAAGAGATGTAAATGGGTAACGGATGATCCGATTTATATACAGTACCATGACTGTGAATGGGGAAGACCAGAGTATGATGATCAAAAACTGTTTGAAATGCTATGTTTAGAAGGAGCACAGGCAGGGTTAAGCTGGATAACCATCTTAAAACGAAGAGAAAACTATGTAAAGGCATTTGATCAATTTGATCCAACTATTATAAGCAAGTATAGTGAGAAAAAAATAACGGAGCTTATGCAAAATAAAGGAATTATTCGAAATCGCAGAAAGATAAATGCATTTGTTAAAAATGCTCAATCCTTTTTAGAAGTTCAAAAGGAATTTGGTAACTTTCATACGTATATTTGGTCGTTTGTTGGCGGAAAGCCGATGATTAACCATTGGGAAGCTCATGAAGATGTACCTGCATTCACAAAAGAATCGGAACAAATGAGTAAAAATTTAAAGCAACGTGGCTTTCAATTTGTTGGTCCGACTATTTGTTATGCATTTATGCAAGCTACAGGAATGGTCAATGACCATACAAAGGATTGTTTTTTATACGGTAAGAAGTTATAAATTTTTAACGTAGAAGTTGCTCACATTTAGAAAAACATATGGTGTTTTTCATGAAAGCCGATGTTCAAACGAAGAGAGAAATAACTGAGTTTTACTAAGATGGCAACGTCCTTGAAAAAAACGTGATACACCAGACTTAGAAAAAACGGTCTTTTTTCCAAGGACGTTCTGATTATAGCCTTTGTCCTTCTTCCAGTAGGAGATAAAGAAAAAGAGTTTCGCGGAATGAAGTTTTACTGAATCTCCGGTTTGTATGTCGGTAACCGGTGCTTGCACTTGTGTCCATTAGATATCAAAAAGGTAGATTTTTTGCTATAGTTTAAAGACATTTACTTGCTTGTTCAGTTTTTCTGCTAAATCCGCTAATTCATGTGTATTGTAGGAAACCTGCTCCATGGTGCTTGATGTTTGCTGAGTTGATGCAGCTACTTGCTCAACGCCTGCAGCAGATTCCTGAGATATGGAAGCAATTTCTTTAATTAGCTTGTCCATTACTGCACTGCTGTCTGTATTTTCTTTGAGCTTAATGGCAATTTCCTTCATTTTACTCGTCATATCCGTTATCGCTTTATTCATATTTTGGAAGTTATCACCAGTCTCTTCAATTTGCTCCTTCCCTGTTTTCACTTCATCATAGCCACGATGAAGTGAGGTAACCACTTCACTCGTCTCAGATTGAATCCGATCTACAATGGATGTTATTTCACCAACAGAATTAGCAACTTGTTCGGATAAACTTCTTACTTCATCAGCTACAACTGCAAAGCCTCTGCCATACTCACCTGCGCGGGCCGCTTCAATGGTAGCATTAAGTGATAATAAATTAGTTTGGTCTGATATATCTTTAATAACTTTTACTAGTTTAGAAATTTGTGCGGATTGTCTATCTAGTCCTTGTACTTGATTTACAGCATTTTCTACGATAATGTCAATCTGATTCATTTGCGTTACAGATCGCTCCATTAATCGTGTGCTTTCTGTTGTTAAATGTTGTACGTTATTAGCGTTTTTCATTACTTCTATCCCTTTACTTTCGGAGATCCGAATGTTTTCGACAAATTCATTCATATTCTCCGACAATTGATTGGCACTTGTTGCCTGTGATTCGATACCACCTGCTAGCTGCTCCATTGTTGCAGCTATTTGCACATTGCTTTCTTTTACTTCGTTAGCTGATTTATTTAATTGATCACTTTGTGATGCCACAGAGGTCGCTGCAATTTGGACGTTTTGAATAATCTCTCTGATTCGCTCCTTCATTTGCTGAACCGATTGAGCAAGCTGTCCAATTTCATCTTTTCCTTCTACTTCAATATCTGTTGTGTTTAAATTTCCGTCTGCTACGTCTGAGGTTAATTGAACAATCTGCTGCAGCCTAGACGTAATACCACGACTAATAAGAATCATAATGGGAATACCGATAGCTAAGGCTAATAAGTTTGTAATTGCTAATATGTATACACTAATATTTGAGCTCGTTTGTGCTTCACCTAGAGCGCTTGCCTGTTCTTCCTGCGTTTTTTCTAATAGTCTATTAACAAGATCTAGCGTATCATTTCGCAGTCTCGTTGAATAATGCCTTAAAGTATTTGCTAATTCCACATTACCTTCTTCAATGGATGGCACCATTCGATTTAAAAACGCCTCATCAATAGATTCATTTTTTACTTTAATTTCGTCAAAAATAAGGCGCTGATCCTTTGTCTTAATTGTTTTATCTAATTTAGCTGCTAATTCATCGAAGTCTTTTTGATATTCTTGAAAGGCGGTAAAATATTTCTCGTTTTTTGTTACTAAATAATCTGCAGATTGTACATCCTTTGCTTGAATAAGGATAGCTAATTGCGACATTTGGTTGGATTGATTGCTTAATTCATTAACGGTATTAATGTCCCGCTGACCATCTTTTAATTGTATATATACAATAAGGGCTGATGTAATTAGTAAAGCAATAGTAAAAAAGAATATAGATAAATACTTTTTATTAATCCGGACATTTCTCCATTTGAAAAGAATTTTCTGCAAATTAATTCTCGCCTCCTTTCTCTTAAAAACAAGCTTTTTTTCGTTTGTTTTATTCATGGTATCCCCCCAAAAATAGATAAATTTTCTATCTAAAGCAATCGCAAAAAGTAGGCTGTATTGCCTTTACCTAAAAACAGGGCTTTTTTTACATATCGGTCTAAATTACTAAAAGTTAAAGTGATTATTGCTAATTTTTTTACATTTGCAGCATATACCATCAATCATGTAGAATGGGAAACTGTGTGTTTAAGTATGTGTTCAAGGAGAAAAAAGTGTATTGGATGAGTCACATAGACAACGGGGAACGAGCTAACATAAGCATTTGAACAACCTTTTTAAAATAAAAATTGCAGGTGATAAATATGTATAAATCTGCTTTCATCGCAGAAAAGGATGGAGAGCCAGAACTGGAACAAAAACTCGATGCGTTAGAGATTCAATTGTATCGTATGCAGGAAAATGTAAAGGCTATAGCTAAAAAGTCCTCCATTATAAGTATTAATCAAACAAAAGATGAGAATTGGGTAATTGTGTATGCAAACTGGCAAGCTGATTCTTTTCAAATAATGCTTCATGAATGTACAAAACCCTATCGCGGAAAGTGGGACTCAGCAATTGAAGCAGAATATAAATCAGAGACGACCATTCATATTAACAATATCAAAGGAATAGAAAATAAGGGCTTCGGCTCCGTTTTAATGGAGCATTTAAAAGAAATAGCTCGTGATGAAAATAAACAGTATATTACTGGCGATATTGTCGAGCGCGATTTTGATCACGTCCGTCGATTAGAGTATTTCTATACCAAGCATTATTTTGATGTAAAAATAGATCATTGGGAGCAGTGTGGAGAAATTATTTGGCAACAAAGCCAATAGTTTACTAATGAGTGAGTATAGGTTGGTAGAGGCTATTCAGCAAACTACAAGGTAAACCAATCAAGAAAAGATTCAGTAAAAGCAATCTCCTACTATGTAACAAATTTAAAACAATTCATGGAATTTTATAGGGATTATTACTTTGATGGCGAAGAATAGAAAAAGGACATATAGGATCGACGACAATAGTGAATCTTCCGTCCGATAAGGTGAAAATCCTACTCAATATGAGTGTCTTGTCTCCATGTATCATAAAATGCATAAAAATCAAGTCTTGAAAGAGAACATAGGTTCCTTTATATTTGTATCTAGAGACTTTATAAATGAATTAAATTCTTTGAAAGTAGGTAGGTATACAGTGAGAATTGACACTCCCAAGATCCCTGAAAATCTAACAGAGAGGAAATTTACAGATATATATTATGAAGAAGATCCAGAATTTGAAGTGTGCCTTGTTACAGATTCCCAATTCAATAACGAATCCATAGATCGATTACGACTTTATCAAACAGTTATCAAAAACTGCAACTTTGTTAATACCGACTTTAGCCGAATTGATCTTACCGATGTGCGCTTTGAGAATTGTGATTTATCCAATGCTAATTTGGGTAATGCCTCCATGAATCGAGTTGAGTTTCTTAATTGTAAGTTGCTAGGCAGCAACCTAACAGAGTCTTATATCGGTAATACAAGATTTGGGGAATCAATTCTTAATATGGTTATGTTTGGTAACTCAAAACTTGAAAAGGTGATTTTTGATGAGGCTGCGTTAGAAAGCGCTGATCTTTTTGACTGTAAGCTCAAAAAAGTAGAATTTCTTTCATGTAATCTTAATGGCGCAAGCTTTGAAGAGACATCATTAAAAGGAATTGATATAAGCTCATGCGATTTTGATTCTTTAACTGTTTCCATAGAGAATTTAAAAGGATGTAAAGTATCAACGTCTCAAGCGATACAATTTGCTTCGTTATTAGGTCTAAAAATTAAGTAATCCGAAGTACGTAACATTTTCTGTTATAAGCTCTAAAGCGTGAAATACAGAGGATTCAAAAATAATCCTAACTTCGGGGAACACATCATCAAAACTGATAGTGAGGAATTTATAAGGTGACAAAGATTCGTAACGTAACCTGTAGGGAAAAAAAGTCATTGCAGTGGTAATAGGGGAATTATTAGTTTCCTATTACAAGATGAACAAATAAACAATGGAATAGTTAAGAATTTAGAAGATTTTTTCTCTATGGCTTCATCTTCAACCATACGAATGAAATTGTGTTCGATTAGTTTCCCTTGGTAAGCTGGCATGACAGAAAGCATACTATATAGTCCTTGAGGTGCCCATTTCTTCTTTTTTATCTTCTTTATATTTTACAAACATTTTCGCTATGGGTCCCATTAATGGAATCATATTCACCGGGATAAAAGGAAACCGCCGGCTACTATCGATAGATTTTACTTGTAAAAATTAATTGACAGTTATTAAAAAGCATTGTAATATTAATTGAACAATGGTTAATTAAATGGAGGTTTACTATGTCTGCTAGAAAAGCAGTGGCTAAAGAACTTACTCGTGAGATGATAATGGATGCGGCTAATGAGCTCTTCGTTGAGAAAGGATATAAACTTGTTACAATGAGGCAAATTGCAGCGAAATTAAATTATAGTCATGGCTCTTTGTATTACCACTTCAAAAATAAAGCTGAGCTTTTTTATGCATTAGTTGAAAAGCATTTCCAACTGCTTCAAGAGAGAATGTGTGCAATACAATATCTTGAGCTATCTCAAGAAGAAAAGCTTCGCATGCTGATGAAGGATTACATTAAGTTTGGATTGACTCATCAAAGTCACTATGAAATTATGTTTCTTATAAAAGATGACGAGGTACGAGCATTTTCAACTGAAGGGCCGATAAAAACCTATCAGAAATTTGCTAATTTAGTTGCCCAATGGAGTGAAAAAAGGTTATCGATTAATACAATATGGTCGATGTTTTTATCATTACATGGATTTGTAACACATTATTTAAGACATGTTAATGAGTATATAGATGTGGAAAAAATGGCAGCTCATCATGTCGAGCTGCTTTTACAGTGGATAAAACAATAACTATGATCGTTCTTAACTAATTAGGCTAACGCTTTTTGGATGCGGGCCTAAATTTTTTCAGGGATTTAATTGACCGTTGGTGAATAAAAAGGAGGTTATTTGATGAAAAATGCGTTAGTTCTTGGAGCTTCAGGAGGAATGGGTTTCGCCATAGTAATGGAGTTAATAAAAAGAGGAATAAAAGTAACAGCCTTTGCTAGATCTAACAGTAAACTAGAAAAACTGTTTGCTGCGTATCCAGAAGTTACAATTTATTCGGGAGATGTTTTTAATAAAAGGGATTTAGAAGAAGCAGTAAAACATAAGAATATTATTTTTCATGCTATTAATTTACCTTACCCAGAATGGGAGAGCAAATTAGTTCCGCTTACAGAAAACATCATTCGAGCTGCAAAGTTTGCTAAGGCTAAATTGGCTGTAGTAGATAATATCTACGCTTATGGTAAAAGTGAAAGTCTAGTAGTAGAAACCCAGGTAAAGCAACCACATACTAAAAAGGGTAAGCTGCGGTTGCAAGTAGAAAAATGTATTAAAAACTCTGGAGTTTCTTATGTTATTACGCATTTCCCTGATTTTTACGGACCTCATGCAGAAAATACCCAATTAAATTATACGCTACGTTCTGTCGTACAAAATAGGCGAGCTCAGTTTATAGGTAATCCGGCTATTGCTAGAGAGCATCTTTTTACCTTAGATGGAGCAAAGGCATTAGTAGAATTATCACTAAGAGATGATGCCTATGGTCAAAATTGGAATATACCAGCATCACACCCGATTTCAGGTAACGAACTGATAACCCAAATTCGTGAATTAACTGAGTTTAAGAAGAAGGTATCGATAGTAACTACAAATTTGCTAAGGTTTTTAGGAATATACGATAGACAGATGAGAGAATTTGTAGAAATGCAGTATTTAAATGAACAACCTGTTATTTTAAGTGGAGAAAAGTATACAAAATGGATTGGACCTTTACCAAAGACCCCTTATAAAGAAGGATTGAAGATTACGATAGAAGCCTATAAAAACCAATTTTATTCCGAGATGTAAGGTAACGTAAGAGTCCCGCTTCAAGAGTTGAAAGCAATACAAAAGAAATCTTAGTGGGAGATGAAGCATCTAAATTCACAATTTGTTCGGGGCAACAAGACAAGAAAAGATTCCAAAGCAATACACTGCGGTTTTTTTCAGGCGTCCAAGATCTAGCCTTTGTTCAACTTCATTCGGTAGGAGATGGAGGAAAACTCCTATTGAATGAAGCTTCACTTCAATGAATTGGGAGTGAGGATTATAAATTCTGTAAGATAGAGGATCATTATTTCATTTGCAGAACCTTTTTTGACTTCTAGATAAAACAGATCAGTTCTTGACGGTTGATCTGTTTTTGGTTAAACTGTTTATAATTATAAAAAGGAGGTGGGTTAGATGAATCAAACTGGTGGCATAACGAAGTTCGAAACATATCTTTGGATTTGTTATGCAATTTTTTCCGGAAAATTATTCCTAGGGATACGTATGCCCTTAGCGATTTCAAAATAATGGAAAAAATACCAGTAAGAGACATCTGCCTACAATCGGATAAGCATATAATATGTTATTGGTTCTTTAAAATGCTAATACTTTGTTATGCTAATTTGAAAGACGTAAGGGGAATCTCCTCTTACGTCTTTTTCTATGTACATTAGAAAAATATAAGATTTTAATGTTCTAAATTATAAGTGCAACTAGGCGGTTGCCTGAGCCAAAGGCATGCGAATGTCTCTTCTGATTTGGAGGAAGAGAAAATGATAGTTTCTAGTATACAACAGGTTACACAAATAATCGGAGCAAATAGTATATTTGAAAATATAACAATCGAAATAACTCAAGGTGAGCGAATTGGAGTTATCGGAAGAAACGGAGAAGGTAAGACGACATTATTGCAATTGCTTGCCAATAAAACAAAACCAGCTAAAGGAGTGATTACATGGAAAAAGAATTTAACGATCGGACTCTTGGAACAAACCCCCATTGTAGAGCCTGAAATAACGGTGGAGACATTATTATTACAAGCTTTTACTAAACTCAATCAATTAAAATCCGAGATAGAGCGATTGGAAAAAAGATTAGCAGAGGAAACAGATTCCCAAAAGCTGATGAAGTTGGTTGATACGTATGCCATTATTCAACAAGAATTTCAAGATCAAGGCGGTTATGAAATGGATGCACGTGTACGTCGGGTAATGGATGGTCTACAAATAAACAGCCTAAGAGCAAAAGTGTGGAAAAACCTCAGCGGCGGTGAAAGAACAAAGGTAGGGCTTGCTCAATTACTATTAACTGCTCCTGATCTGCTTTTATTAGATGAGCCTACCAATCACCTTGATTTTAGAGCAATTGAATGGCTAACAGATTTTATTCAACAATACAACGGTACAGTTGTAATTGTTTCGCATGACCGATATTTTCTCGATGATACAGTTTCTGCCATCTTGGAACTCGATCAAGGGAGTTTACAAAAATATAATACAAATTATACAAACTTTGTTCACGAACGAGAGGAATGTTTGCTTCAGGAATTCCAACAATACCAGGATCAACAGAAGAAAATAAAAAAGATGAAGGAAACCATTAAACGATTAAAAGAATGGGCCAATCAAGCCAATCCACCGAATGATGGGTTACATCGACGAGCGAAAAGTATGGAAAAAGCATTAGCTAGAATAACGGTATTAAAACGGCCAATTTTAGAAAGTAAGCGTATCGATGTTGATTTTCGAATCCATTCGCGTAGTGGAAAAGATGTCGTCAAGCTTGAGAATGTATCAAAAAGGATGCAAGATAAAATATTATTTGACAACATAAATTTGCATGTTCGCTTTCAAGAGCGAATTGCTATATTTGGAGAAAACGGTACTGGAAAGTCTACACTTCTAAAACTGATTTTAGGTACCCTCAAGCCGGATAAAGGAAGTATACAATTAGGAAGTAATTTGTCCATTGGCTTTCTAACACAGCATTTACAGGAAATGGATGGGAAACGAACAGTTTTAGCTGAGTTTCGTGAGCATGTCCAAGTTACAGAAGGAGAAGCAAGAGGAATACTTGCTAAATTTTTGTTTTTTGGTGTAAGTGTGTTTCGGAAGGTTGAACAATTAAGTGGTGGTGAAAAGATGCGCCTGCGATTAGCTGAATTAGTTTATCAAAATCACAACTTACTTATTTTAGATGAACCGACTAATCATCTCGATATTGAATCTAAGGAAGTACTTGAGGAAGCTCTAGAACAGTTTGCAGGAACAATCATTTGTGTATCTCATGACCGCTATTTTCTAGATCGATTATTTCCAGTAACGTATTTGCTTTATAATAAACAGCTGACGCGCTTTGAAGGGAACTATACGTATGCCAGACAGCAATGGGGTAAATGAGTAGCTATCTCATGTTTATTTTTTCAACCAGGAAGAGCTGTGATAATATAAAAGTATTCTGATGGAAAGGGGCTAAATGATGGATTATATTACACTGAATAATGGGTTAAAAATGCCGCAACTGGGTTTTGGGGTTTGGCAAGTGCCAAATGAAGAGGCTACAACAGCAGTAGAAAAAGCAATTGAAGTAGGCTATCGTTCAATTGATACAGCAAAAATTTATGAAAATGAGCAAGGTGTAGGTAAAGCAATTGCAAATAGTAATGTTCCACGAGAAGAGTTGTTCATTACAACAAAAGTGTGGAACACGGATCAAGGTTATGAGAATACGCTTCAAGCATATGAAGAAAGCTTAGAGAAGCTCGGATTGACATATGTAGATCTTTATCTTATCCACTGGCCAACTCCTGAATATGATCAATATGTAGAAACGTATCAAGCCTTGGAAAAGCTCTATAAGGATGGTCGGGTAAGAGCAATAGGCGTGTGCAATTTTAATGTTGAGCATCTAGAGCGGATTATTGCAGAATGTGAAATTGTTCCTGTAGTAAATCAAGTAGAGTGTCACCCGTATTTGCAGCAAAACGAGTTAAAAGATTTTTGTGATCAGCACCATATTTACTTGGAGGCTTGGAGTCCACTAATGCAAGGTGGCAAAGTACTTCAAGATCCAGTCATTACCAAAATTGCAGAAAAATATCAACGAACCCCAGCTCAAGTAGTGTTACGTTGGCATTTGCAATCAAATCATATCGTGATTCCAAAATCCGTTACTCCATCAAGAATGGAACAAAATTTTGCTGTGTTTGATTTTGAGCTAACTCCAGAGGATATGAAAGCAATTAAAGCGTTAGATCGCTATGAACGAACTGGTCCAGAGCCAAGTGAAATGAATATAAGATAATAGTATAAAAAGTCTGTCTCTAGTGTGGATAGCATATAGAGGCAGATTTTTTAATTGTCTTGGAAATACACTAGCGTTGTATAAACTTTTTAAGCAAAAGTTAACTAAAAACTATAAGAATACTATGAATAATGTGAAATTCAATTTATAAAAACGTATAAAAAAACTTATAATTAGGGGTATGGTAGTCCTTGCTCAAATCCCTAATTATAAGGAGAGTTTATGAGTAATAATACCATAAATACGTATAAGAAAATACATTTATTCATTGGGATGCAAAAGTTATTCAAAAAATGAATGAGCTTTTAGTACAGGCGTTTTAGTTAGTATTTCCAAAAACACGGGCTACTGCTTTTTCATACGTCTTAAAATACGCTGGGATTTGATTTGCTGGAAGACCATGATACATATTATCTGCAATAGAGTGGTAATACCATTTTTGTTTTTCATAGGGAGCACTGAAGTTACTCCATACCATGTCCCCATAGGTGTTTAAATCTTCTTCAATACTTAATAAGTTATCTAGCTTATCTGCAACAATTAATTGCTTTATTTCTTTATTAGCAGATTTCACAAGAGATATCGTATGTTGTTTACGTTCTTGCCACGTTAGCGATTTATCTTCGGTATGTGCTTGAACAATGGAAGCAATTTGTTCACCGAAATGGGCTTCTATATCCTTTATCGTATAGCAGGTATCTTCCACGACATCATGTAAATAGCCTGCACAAATTACTTCATCACTGCATCCCGCTTCTTCAAGTATTTTGGCAACACGTATCGGATGGGTAATATAGGGAAGGTTAGAAGTTTTTCGCCTCTGACCACGATGAGCAATCGTTGCAAATTCCTTCGCTTTTTGTAACATATAAAATCCCTCCTGATTTTGACGAGATCGTGTTAATTAGCTTTTTTCTAAATGAATGGTTATCAAAAAATCCTTATATCGTAACGTAAGTGGTGAGATATATGAAAAAATAAACAACGAAGCCTAAGCCGCAAACAATAAAATTAAAAACAGCACATCGATTAAAGAAAGTGATTTTTTCCAATACCTTATGGATTCTACTTCGTTTTCCCGTGATAAAAAAGCCCATTACATAAAGGTATACCAATTATTATACACATAAAACTAGCTGAAGCACATGCTGTTATTCAACTAAAATCGAATCAGTAAGAATTAAGAATAAGTTGTGTTATGATAAGACTTAAGATCTAAATGGGAGGTTAGAGCATGGAAGAGGGAATCAACCGTAGAAAAACGGAGCATATACAGCTTTGTTTAACTGAAAATGTAGAAGGTGTTAACAAATCAACAGGCTTAGAAGGCATTTCTTTTATACATAATGCACTTCCTGAATTAGATTTCAATGAGATTCAGATAAATACAAGCTTTTTAAATAAATCACTTCAAGCTCCGTTTTTAGTCAGCTCTATGACTGGTGGATCTGAGCTCGCCACGAAAATTAATCAGAATTTAGCACTTGCCGCTGAAGAAAAAGGGTGGGCTGTTGCATTAGGATCAACTCGGGCATTACTAGAGAGCGATGCGCATAAAGATTCTTTTTTAATTCGTAAGCAAGCTCCAACTGTGCCATTAATAGCAAACCTTGGAGCAGTACAATTAAATTATGGTTATGGTGTTGAAGAGGCTAAGCGTATCGTGGATATGACGGGAGCAGATTCGTTAGTCTTACACTTAAACAGCTTGCAAGAAGCAGTTCAAGACGGTGGAGATTTGAATTTTTCTGATCTGTTACCTAAAATTGAACAAATTTGCCGTGATTTAAGTGTTCCGGTTGGTGCAAAGGAGGTTGGCTTTGGGATTGATGGAGTTGTAGCGAAGCAGTTGTATGATGCAGGTGTTACTTATATCGATGTTGCAGGTGCCGGTGGAACTTCTTGGAGCCAAGTTGAAAAGCTGCGGTCACAAGACCCCCTTCGAAAAGCTGCTGCAGAAGCGTTTAATAATTGGGGATTGCCAACGAAGGATTGTATTGTATCTGTAAGAAATAAGCTGCCTCATGTTCCGCTTGTAGCAAGTGGGGGAATGAAAACCGGAGTGGATGCTGCAAAAGCTATAACCATTGGTGCAAATATAATTGGATTTGCCCGGCAGTTACTTCAGGCGGCTACCGAATCGGCTGAAGCCGTTATTCACAATATGGATCAAATAGAACTCGAACTGAAAATGGCGATGTTTGGAATCGGAGCAGCTTCATTAAAAGATTTGCAAAACACAAGACGTGTATCTATCATGGGACGTTCCTTATTAGAAGAAAACAGCTAGTGCTTTTACAGCATTAGCTGTTTTTTACTATTTTGGGTAACTATTACATGATGGATACGTTTTTGAAAGTGGCTTCGTTTAGCTCATGGGCTCAATGTGAGCAAACTTCGAACCCCTTTCTACGAGAAGTCAAGATTGATGAGAAGCTAAAGGAAGGCTGACTAAAAGCGGGCTTGCTGTCCAACGTTGGCATACCCCCTATTTTAGAGATGTGTTTTCTTTGTCCTGCATGTAAGGATCTGTATTTCTATCAGCCTAAAGTGCCATTAAAAAATAGTCTTTCACAAGACAATATCCAATTTTTTATCTTTTTACTATAAATTGTCTAAAAAGTGTGTTTGAAGATTAGTTGAACGGGTAACTACTAAACAAATCTACTTTTGGGAGGAATTGCATGATTTGGACATTACAGGATTATCCATCATCCATGAAAAATCTAAATGAAGAAACGAGAAAAAAAGCAATTGATATTGCTAATTCAATGGTTGATGAAGGTTATGCTGAAAGTAGAGCAATCCCAATTGCAATTGAGCAGGCCAAGGAATGGAGAAAAAATGCAAGTAATCAAGAAGTGAATGAATATAAGAAACATGGAAAACCAACCCAGCGTTCAAAGGAAGTAAAACAGTATGAAAATAATCCAGAGCGCCTAGAAGAAGGAGAGCATGTTATTTCCCATGAGGACGGATGGGCCGTACGCTCAAGTAAAGCCAAAAAGCCTAGTCATGTTTTTCAAGCAAAGGAAGAAGCAATTAAACGAGGACGTGAAATAGCAAAAAATAAAGGTACCTATTTAATCATTCATCGAGAAGACGGAACGATTCAAGACCAATACTTTTATAAAGAAGCTAATGAATAAGAGGTATTAAAAATTAGCCACTCTGTATAGAGAGTGGTTAATTTTTGGAACTCGGTAAATACTAAAATCAATATTATAAAGGAGGTTTTCTTGTGGAGCAGGATTTTCATCAAAAAGAGCATGATACATTTATTCCGATGACATCGATTACGAGTGGCGGCGGGGTAGAGGTTAAAGCAGATGTATATTATTATACTGATCAAATGGTGAATATCGGTTTTGTTGGCCACTCAGATGCGGGAGACTGGGTACTTATTGATGCAGGATTACCGAATGCAGCTCCTGAAATTAAGTCAGTAGTTGTTGACCGCTTTGGTAAAGGCAGTAAACCTGCTGCTATTTTATTAACACATGCACATTTTGATCATGTAGGCGGTTTAGCTGATTTACTAGCAGAGTGGGAAGTTCCAATCTATGCACATCCCGACGAGTTGCCCTATTTACGTGGTGAAAAAAGTTATCCAAAGCCAGATTCTGATGTAGAAGGGGGATTATTAGCGAAAATAGCAGGCATGTATCCAAATGAACCAATTAATTTAGGAGATGCTGTCCAGCCACTGCCAGAAGATCAGCAAGTTCCGTATTTAAACGGTTGGAAATGGATTCATACTCCCGGACATACCCCAGGTCATGTTTCATTTTACCGAGAAAGTGACCGTTTACTATTTTCAGGAGATGCATTTATCACAGTTCGTCAAGACTCTTTCTATCGTGTACTCATGCAAACAGCCGAGGTAAATGGACCACCAAGGTATTTTACTACTGATTGGGATGAAGCACGTAAATCCGTTGAAAAACTAGCTAAATTGAAACCAAAAATCGTTGTTCCTGGACATGGGATCTCGATGAAAGGGGAAAAGCTGGAAAAAGGATTGCAAAGACTAGTCGATCATTTTTCCGATTTTGCCGTACCAGACTATGGAAGATATGTCGATCAAGATAAGCCTTTCTACCACTAATCAAAAAGACGATAAACCGATCAAGGACGACTGATTGACGTCCTTGAAAAAACGCAGTGTAGTGATGTCGCATACTCTGTCCTTGAAAAAATGCGATGTATTGCTATGTAGCTTTCCCTTGATTCTGTTGCAACACTGAACCTACATATTTTATGTGCCGTTCACCAAGTATACAATACGAAACATGGACCTTGAGACAAGCTAATAAAGAAGAACTTGGCTGGTGGGAATATTCACTTAAACTTCGAACATTAACATTTTCACTGCGTCGCTAACTTCTAAGCCGAAATTTTGCCATTCAACGTACGATGAAGTTTGGTGTGGCGTTTTTACTAACTTTTTAAACCTCCTCTATAAGCACGTTACTTCTTAACACTTGATTAGCTATGCTAAAATAGGGTGAAGAAACGAGGTGTAGCAATGAAAATTGAAATATGGTCTGATTTTGTATGTCCGTTTTGTTACATTGGTAAAAGAAGACTAGAACAATCTTTGGAAACATTTAAACATCAAGATGAAGTAACTTTGGAATTTAAAAGCTATCAATTAGATCCGAATGCAGAAACAAAACCAAATCAAAATATGCAAGAATATCTTTCAAAAACCAAAGGAATGCCGATAGAACAAGTAAGACAAATGACTAAAAATATAGAAATGCAAGCAAAAGAAGTAGGACTAACCTATCACTTTGATTCGATGCAGCATACAAACACGTTTGCAGCACATCGTGTAGCCAAATATGCTGAACGACAAGGAAAAGGAAATGAAATGACTGAAAAGCTAATGCACGCCTTCTTTACCGACTCTCAATTGATAAGTGATTATGAAGTGTTGCAGGGATTAGCTGCTGAAGTAGGGCTTGATCAAGTTGAGGTTGCATCTATCTTAAAGAATGAGGCTTATGCAAAAGAGGTAAGAGATGATCAGGAACAAGCGCGACAACTTGGTATACAAGGTGTTCCTTTCTTTGTATTCAATGAAAAATATGCTCTTTCTGGAGCACAACCAACAGAAGTGTTTGTAGGTGCGCTTGAACAAGTATGGCAGGAAGAACAGCAAAATCATCAGTTGAAATCATTAAATCCAAAAGCTTCTAAAACAACTTATTGTACCGATGAAGGTTGTGAGATGGATAACTGAATAATCTATATATCATATAGTTACTAGATTCGGGGACTCTTGTTATAAAAAAGAGTCCCCGCTTTTTTTGTACTATAGGAAAGTAAAAAATTTAATCTTTATCCCGCATGTAAGGTGCCGTAAGACTCCTGCTTCAAGACCTGAGTTGATAGGGAGAAAACGGCACCTAAATGCCCGATTGGTTCAAGGGCCTTTAGGTCATACCCTTGTGGTACTAACATTCAGTAGGAGAGGGAAGCAAATTCCTACTGAATGAAGTTTCACTTTATCGTAAAAGAAAAACGATAGCTTTCGCTAAAGACTTGGCAACAAGCCGAGTTTTTCTAAAGCAGATAAACTGGCAGCGTAAAAGTCGGATTTTCAGCCGCTTTTTCCCCATATCCATCGCACAGGAAAGGTTCAAGATTTTTGCTTAAATATACCAGCTTATTACATCCATTCAGTTATTGTGTGGGCTAGTGACAAAAGTTATACTTAATTTACATTGAAGGGTGATAGCGCTTCATTTATATTAGAAATATAGGAGGGATAAGTCAATGCTCGAGCAAAGATCACTCACTATCTTGGAATTCATAATGGGTAATCCAAGTTGTACCATCAACGATTTACAATTAAAAACCTCCTTGTCGAGAAGACAAATCATGTATGATTTGGAAAAGATAAATTACTGGTTGAAGAAAAACAACTTTGAAGAAATTAAGTACTGTAGAAAAAGTGGATTGAAAATGACAGAAACCCCAAACAATGTTGTAAGTAAGTTAGCGCAAGAAAAAAGTATATCTAATTATAATGAAAAAGATAGACGTCTAATTCTATTTTTTTACTTGCTCATTAGTAAAGAAGAAGTTTCCTTATATCATTTAACCGACTTACTCCGTGTGAGCAGAGGCACCGTTCATGAGGATTTAAAAAAACTTGTAAAGGAGTTACAGTTATATGATTTACAAATAACGTATAAAAGAATACAAGGTTATTTTATAGACGGAAAAGAAGCCAATATTCGTTATGCTGCTATGTATTTAATTGGCAATATTATAATCCATCATAAGCAGCGTACCATTAGCTTAGATTATGTTTTAGAGCAGAGTGGTATTCCCTATAAGCAGATATTTCATGTTATAAGGAAACATTTTGACAGACAAGAGATTATTTGTTCTGATAACGGTCTATTAGAAGTAATGTATATCATCATCTTCTTTATGATAAGGGAACAAGACGTGGACAACAGAACGGATCATGTTAAACTAACGAGTATGCCAGAATATCAGGTTGCAAGATTAATTACGGAGGATTTATTAAACTTGGGTTACCCAATATCAAGCTGTTACGTTAATTTTATCGCTTCACTAATACTGTCTTACTCCTTTGGACAAGCTGACATGAAGAATGAAAGTTTCTATATGTTAAAGGAGTTTGTGTATAAAATCTTTTATAAATTAGAAGTAACTTATGGAATTGCTTTACCCAATAAGAAGGAAGCATTTCAACAGATATATACGCATTTTAAGCCTGCTTATTATCGGATTATTTTTAATTATCCAATAGTAAACCCGTTAAAAGATAAGATAAAAGCTAAGTATAATAGCTTATTTAAAATTCTAAAAGAAATATTTTATCCCATAAGTTTGCCGGGAGGATCTCGTTTTTCCGATAATGAAATTGCCTATCTAACGATCCACTTTGCTACATTAATTAAACATACAAATGTACAGTCAACCAGTAAAGTAAAAGCAGGGATTGTCTGTCCAAACGGGACTGGAATTTCACTGATTATTTATAAAGAGCTGACAGGTATTTTTCCAGAAGTAGAGTTTTTAAAACCGACATCGATTGATCAGCTCTCTATAAATGACGAAGTAGATGTTGTGTTCTCTACAAAACTGATACAAACCTCTAAGCCTTTGTTCATTGTAAGTCCAATGATGACTAATTTAGAGAAAGCCAATTTAATTAAAAGTTTTTATAAAAGGATAGGGAATTCTGTGTATACGCAGCCAAATTCCAATATTAGCGAAAAAGATTTACTTCATGTTGTGAATAAATACACAAATAATCAAAATGCAAAAAAATTAGTAAATGAATTAAAGAAAGTATTGGCCGAGGTTATTTATATTCATGGGGAAAGGAGGCAACCGATGTTAAGTGAAATAATAAACAAAGATTTAATTCAATTAAAAGTACAGGTTAAAGATTGGAAAGATGCTATTAAAAAAAGCAGTCGGCCATTAGTGGAGCAACATATAGTAACTACGAATTATGTTAATGCTATGGTAGCTAGTGCCGAAGAGAATGGACCTTATATTGTTATTACAAAACATGTCGCACTTCCACATGCAAGGCCAGAAGCAGGAGCTAATAAAATCGGGATCAGCTTAACTACTCTCAAAACACCTGTTAGCTTTGGTAATAAGGATAATGACCCCGTTAAATATGTATTTTGTTTAAGTGCGGTAGACAGTATAACACATTTGAAAGCGATTACTGAATTGGTAGAACTTCTCGAATCAAAAGATTTTTACGACTTACTGGAATCCTCTAGCAGCAAAGAAGAAATTATCGATTATATAAAAAAATCAGAAGTGGAGATGAGTAACGAATGAAGGTAGCATTAGTAGCTTGTCGTACAGGTATGGGGAGTAGTATGATGCTGAAAATTAGAGTCCAACAAGTAATAAGAGAAAATAACTTTCCAATTAAAGTGCAACATGACACATTAAGTGCAGTTAATCAATTTAATGGAGATTTGCTTATTACACTTGATGATTTAGTTCCTGATGTGAAAGACAAAGTGAAATATGCAATAGGAATAAAAAATTTAATGGATAAAAATGAAATTAAAACGAAGTTAAGCAAGTATTTGGAGGAAAATCTATAGGTTATTATTTTGTGAAGGAGGAACAAGAGTGGACTTAATAAAAGCGTTTGCAATTGACTTATTGGGATCCGCAGCTATTTTAGTTGGTTTAATGGCTTTGTTAGGGTTGCTTCTTCAAAAGAAAGCTTTTGATGAAGTTCTAACCGGTACGCTAAAAACAATTGTCGGTTTTCTCATCTTTACCGTTGGTTCCGGAGCAGCTGTTTTAGCTTTAAATAATTTTCAAGAATTGTTCAGTAAAGGGTTTGATTTAGATGGCGTATTGCCTCTTGCTGAAGCAGTAACAGCACTTGCGCAAGAAAAGTTTGGCACAGTTGTATCTTTAGTAATGCTGCTCGGATTTGTTTTTAACTTGTTATTTGCGCGAATTACACCTTTTAAATATATCTTCTTGACGGGTCAGCATAATTTGTACTTTGCAGCATTACTTACAGTTATGATGAAAGCATTAGATGTTGGAAACACGATGACAGTTATTGTAGGTGGAATTATTTTAGGTATATGTGCATGTATTTTCCCTGCCATTGCCCAACCGTTTATGCGCAAAGTAACAGGTGACGATGATATTGCACTTGGCCATTATGTGAGTGCTGGTTATGCATTTGCGGGTTGGATCGGTTCTAAGGTTGGAAAACCGGAAGACACCACGGAAAACTTAAACTTGCCAGGTTGGCTTTCTATGTTTAAAGACTATGTTGTAGGTGTTAGTTTGACAATTGTTATTTTCTTCTATATCGCTACATTTGCCGCTGGATCCTCTTTTGTTGAAGAAATATCAGACGGAATGCATTGGTTAGTCTTCCCGTTATTACAAGGGTTAACATTTGCTGCTTCCCTCTATGTAATTATTACAGGTGTCCGAATGCTATTAGGTGAAATCGTGAATGCTTTTGTAGGTATTTCAGAAAAACTAATACCAAATGCGAAACCAGCTTTAGACTGCCCGGTTGTATTTCCATATGCACCTACTGCTACAGTTATTGGTTTTCTTTCTGCATATGCTGGTGGATTACTCTGTATGTTCTTTTTCGGAATGATAGATGTTTCTGTCATTATTCCCGTTGCTGTCCCTTACTTTTTTATCGGTGCAACAGCAGGTGTATTCGGGAATGCTACAGGAGGTTGGAAAGGTGCCGTTGTTGGTAGCTTCAGTGTCGGTATCTTAATTGCAATCGGGCCAGCACTTATTTATCCGATAATGGATAACATCGGATTATCCGGGACGGCATTCCCAGAAACAGACTTTTCAATTATCGGTATATTAGTCTATTACATTGGAAAGTGGCTAATTGGAATTTTTTAAATTACATGTAAAGGATGTTAAACATGGAAAAATGGATTAAAAATAAGATGGACGATTTATCTGTTGCAACTATAAGAACATTAGCTTTAGATAGTGTAGAAAATGCTCAGCATGGTCATTTGGGCATGCCATTAGGATCTGCGCCTATGGCATATGCGTTATTTAGATATATTATGAAGCATAATCCAAAAAATTCAACATGGTATGATCGAGATCGATTTATCCTAACTTCGGGTCACGGGTCCATTTTATTGTATACACTTCTTCATTTAAGTGGATATGAAGTATCTGTAGAAGATTTAAAGAAATTTCGCAAGTTAGGGAGTATTACGCCAGGTCACCCAGAAGTCGGTGTTACTCCAGGTGTGGAGGCAACTACAGGACCATTAGGACAAGGAATTTCTACTTCTGTCGGTTTTGCAATTGCAGAAAGAAATTTAGCACAAACATATAACAAAGATGACTTGAATATTGTGGATCATTACACGTTTACAATATGTGGCGATGGAGATCTCATGGAAGGCGTCGCACAAGAAGCAATGTCCTTGGCAGGTCATTTAGGGTTAGGAAAACTAATTGTTTTATATGATTCTAATGATGTTTGCTCGGATGGTTTTGTTCAAGAAGCGAATAGTGAAGACGTCCAGAAAAAATATGCAGCTATGGGATGGCAGACATTGTATGTGGAAAATGGTAATGATATAGAATCAGTGTATAGAGCAATTCAGTCAGCGAAACAGAATACGGATCAACCTTCCTTAATTGAAGTAAAAAATATTATCGGATTTGGTTCACCAAATCTTCAGGGAACTGCTGCTATTCATAGTAATCCTGTTGGGGAAGATGAAGTTAGTTTAATTAAAAAAGCCTATCAATGGCCATATGATGAAAAGTTTTTTATTCCGACAGAAGTTCGGGAAAACTTTAACGAGATTGCTATAAAAGGAGATCAAGCGGAGAAGGATTGGAATAAACAGTTTGAAAAGTATAAAGAAACATATCCTGAATTGGCGGAACAGTTTGTAAAATGTATGGAAAATGACTTCATAATGGAAGATGTAGAGATTGAATTTACAGAAGAAAAAATAGCTACTAGAGCTGCTTCTGGTAAGGTGTTAAACGTTATTTCCAAAAGGTTTCCATCTTTTATAGGTGGGTCAGCAGATTTAGCTTCGTCAAATAAAACTACCATCATAGATCAGCCATTTATGGAGAAAGGAACGTATAATTGCTCAAATATTCACTTTGGAGTACGTGAATTTGCAATGGCTTCTATTATCAATGGGATATCATTACACGGCGGAATCAAAGGATATTCTGGAACTTTTCTAGTTTTCTCAGATTATATGAAAGCGGCAATTCGATTATCAGCAATTACGAATCAACCAGTAATCTATCTATTTACACATGATAGTTTCATGTTAGGTCAAGATGGTCCAACACACCAACCAATAGAGCAACTTGCTACTTTACGAGCAACTCCTAATTTGAATGTGATTAGACCTGCAGATGCTAATGAAACAAAAGCAGCTTGGTTAATAGCTGTAAACTCAAAAGATACTCCTACTGCAATTGTACTTGGAAGACATGATGTACCGGTACTAGAGAAAGCCAGCAAAGAAGGGGTAGAGCGCGGTGCGTATATTATATCAAAGGGAAGCAGTGATTCTTCGGACGGAATCCTTATTGCAACTGGTTCAGAAGTAGAACTGGCTTTAAAAGCACAAAAAATATTAGAGGATCAAGGAATTTCCGTCTCCGTAGTTAGTATGCCGAGCTGGGAACTTTTTAACAAACAAGATGCTCCATATAAAGAAAAAGTCCTTCCGAAAAGTGTATCTAATAAACTGGCAATTGAAATGGGGACTTCTCTTGGGTGGAGGGACTATGTTGGTGACAATGGCGACATGATAACGATTAACCATTATGGGGAATCAGGTAATGGAACTGATTTAGCCAAAAAATATGGATTTACCCCAGAACATATAGCAGAAAAATTTAACACAATGGTAGAACGAAACAATACTGCTCAATAAGGTGTCACTCAGAGAACGAAAACAAGTCTGTAATACTACAAAGTATTACAGACTTGTTTATTTATGTGTGAAGAAAGTAATAATTGATTTAGCGGAACGTTAATTATACTTTAGCTTTACATACAAATTGAACTGGCAGTGGCGTTTGCGCCAAAGGTTTAGCGTTAACGATAGAATTGAAAGATAATCGACAACTTCTTGTCTAAAAAATTTAATCAGCTATTTTTAAAAACTAGAAAGGGGGATCATTTTTCAATTTTTTACTATAGGAGAGTATATAATTTAGGCTTTACCCCGCATGTAAGGTGCCGTACTTTCCTAAATTCTAAAATCTATTATGGCATTGTGAACATAAAAGAAAAACGGCATCTAAATGCCCGATTGGTTCAAGGGCCTTTAGGTCATACCCTTGTGGTACTAACATTCCGTGTAAAAAGCATTCCACGGAATGAAGCTTCACTTTATCGTATAAGAAAAACGATAGCTTTCGTCATAAAGACTTGGTGATAAGCCAAGTCTTTCTAATCTATAGTTGTCAAAGGTTAACAGATTCGCAATGATAAATGAGTCTAAAGAATAGCAGAGGTATATAAAAGAAAAAACCAGCATCTAAGTCTGGTTTCACTTATATTGAAGGCGCTTTATTCTATCTTAATCAGAAACAGCTGATTATTTTTTAATTAATTGAAACGAATGTGTATATTAATAAATATTTTTATAAACTTTTTTATTGACGTTAGTAGTAAATCTGTTATACTGGTAGATGTAACTAATTGATAATGAATATCATTATTAATTATAACTATTAAAAGGTAATAATTATTATAATGTAGGGGAAGTTGAAAGTGAAGGTCAGTCTATGAAAATACGCTATTTAGTTTTCACAGTTATTATACTTTCCTTTATATCTATATTTGTAGGTGTATCAAACGTATCTCCTTTAGATCTATTTAAGTTAACAGAGGAGCAAACGCAGATACTGATGGTTTCAAGAGTTCCAAGACTTATCAGTATTTTAATTGCAGGTATGAGCATGAGTATTTGCGGATTGATTATGCAGCAACTAAGTAGAAATAAATTTGTTTCACCTACAACTGCTGGAACACTGGATTCAGCAAGGTTAGGCATTTTAGTTTCTATGGTACTATTCACTTCGGCAAGTCCGTTTCAAAAAATGCTTGTTTCTTTTGCATTTGCATTGTTAGGTACATTTGCATTTATGAAGATATTGGAAAAGATAAAATTTAAAGACGCGATATTCATTCCATTGATTGGACTGATGTTTGGGAATATTGTTAGCTCGATGTCCACTTTTATTGCGTACCGCTATGATTTGGTCCAAAATATTTCATCATGGATGCAAGGTGATTTTTCTATGATTATGAGTGGAAATTATGAGCTAATGTATGTAAGTATCCCAATTCTGTTACTTGCATTTTTTTATGCAAATAAATTTACCATCGCTGGAATGGGAGAGGACTTTTCCAAAAATCTTGGATTAAATTATCGGCAGGTTGTGAATTTAGGATTAGTTATTGTAGCACTTGTGACGGCATCTGTAGTCTTGGCAGTAGGTGTTATTCCCTTTTTAGGCTTAATCATTCCAAACATTGTTTCCATTTACCGTGGCGACCACTTGAAGAAAAGCCTATTACATACAGCATTGTTAGGAGCGGTTTTCGTTCTTGCATGTGACATTATCGGCAGAGTAATTATATATCCATATGAAATACCGATTAGTTTAACAGTTGGGGTCATAGGTAGTGGATTATTTATATATCTACTGTTTAGGAGAAAAAGATATGGGATATAAAAAGAAAACGCTTATTCTAGCCGTTATCGCAATTATATTAACAATGCTATATATCTTTTATGACCTGACAGGGAATATTGGCTATGTTTTACCGAGGCGAATAATTAAAGTTATTGCTATCTTGCTAACAGGTGGAGCAATTGCGTTTGCTACAACCATCTTTATGACGATTACAAATAATCGTATTTTAACTCCAAGTGTAATGGGACTAGACTCACTCTATTTACTCCTTCAAACAGTTATTATCTTTATTAGTGGAGCTAATTCATTAGTTATGATGAATAGCCAAATTAATTACCTAGTATCTATTGGAGGAATGGTCGTATTCTCGTTGCTACTTTACCAAGTATTATTTAAAAATGAGCAGAATAGTATTTATTTCCTCTTGCTTGTAGGAATGATATTAGGGACATTTTTTAGCAGTATAACTTCATTTATGCAGGTGCTTATTGATCCTAATGAATTTATGATTGCCCAAGATCGCATGTTTGCAAGTATTAATAATGTGAACACAGATCTTGTATATATATCCATTATTCTTTTTGTTCTTCTCCTTATCTATATGATAAGATACTACAAATATTTGGATGTACTCGGTTTAGGGAAGGATATGGCAATCAATTTAGGGGTACCTTATAACAGAGTCGTGAAACACTTGTTAATCATAGTTGCTGTCTTTATTTCGATGGCAACAGCATTAGTAGGTCCAATGACATTTCTAGGATTACTAGTTGTAAATCTGGCGTATGAATTTCTTAAAACGTTTCGTCATTCCTATATTTTAATCGGCTCGATGCTGATTAGTATTATTGCTATTATCGGCGGGCAGTTTATCGTTGAGAAAGTATTTACCTTCGAAACCACAATTAGTGTCATCATTAACTTTATCGGTGGTATTTACTTCATCTATCTTTTGTTAAAGGAGAATAAATCATGGTAGATATTAAAAATGTATTTAAGTCATTTAACCAGAAGAAAGTGATTGATGATGTGTCTTTGTCAATTGAAAAGGGTAAAATAACTTCATTCATTGGTCCGAATGGTGCTGGAAAGAGTACGTTAATCTCCATGGTTAGTCGCCTGATTGCAAAAGACGATGGGGATATAACGATTGATGGAAAAGATATTATGCATACAAAAAACAATGAACTTGCTAAAAAGATTTCGATTTTAAAGCAATCCAATTCCATCAATCTTAAATTAACGGTACGTGAACTAGTTTCCTTTGGTCGGTTCCCTTATTCGCAAGGTAAGCTAAACACGTATGATTGGGAAAAGGTAGATCAGGCAATCGACTATATGGAACTGCGCGAAATGCAACATAAATATTTAGATGAACTTAGTGGTGGACAACGTCAGCGAGCCCATATTGCAATGGTTATTGCTCAAGATACAGAATATATTTTGCTTGATGAACCGTTAAATAACTTAGACATGCGTCATTCTGTTCAGATCATGAAAACATTACGTAATTTAGTGGATGAATTGGGAAAAACAGTATTAATTGTTATCCATGATATCAACTTTGCTTCTTGTTATTCTGATAATATTGTTGCTTTAAAAGATGGAAAAGTGATTAAACAAGGCAGGGCTTGTGACGTTATTGATGAATGTGTGTTAAAAGATATTTATGATATGGATATCGATATTAAACATATTGATGACAAACGTATATGTGTTTATTTCTAATAACTAGCGAGGGCAGCTAGCTATTTATTCCAAATTTTTAAATCAAACAGGGGTTTTTTATCCAATAGAAACCCCCCATCATGATGTTGACCCCTAAGCCAATACATGATGAAGGGATGACTTACAGTTTAATTGTAACTGATGAAATTATAAAGGTAAATAAAAATGATTTAAATATATACTTAAGTGTTTTATAAATATTTTAATATAGTATGGGATAAATAGATGCTTGCATCGCTGGTTATTATAAAAATATAAACTTTAAAGAGGAGAATAGCATTATGAAGAAGATAGCATTATTATTATTTGCAGCTTTGCTTGTCATTACGTTAGCTGCTTGTGGCTCAAATAATGAAAAAAAGGATACTAGCAGTAGTGATAGTAAAGAGGACAAAGCTCCTGAAACCGTTGAAATTAAACAGGATTTAGGCGACACTGAAGTTCCAAAGAACCCAGAAAAAGTAGTTGTATTTGACTATGGAGTGCTGGATTCACTAGATAAATTAGGTGTCGAAGTTGCTGGTGTTGCAAAAGCAGGTAATATTCCTTCTTATTTAGAGAAATATGAAGGGGATGAATATGAAAATATTGGTAGCTTGAAAGAGCCTGATTTTGATAAAATATCGGAAATCAAACCAGATGTTATCTTTATCTCTGGTCGTCAGTCTCAAGTTTACGATCAATTAGCTGAAATAGCGCCAACGGTTTACTTAGGAGTTGATCCGGCCAACTATATGGAATCTTTTAAAGATAATATGAAAACGTTAGGAGAAATTTTTGATAAACAATCTGAAGTAGAGAAAGAACTGAAAAATATTGATTCATCAGTTGCAGCAGTTCAAGATAAAGCAAAAGAATTAGATAAAAAAGCGCTTATTATTTTAGCAAATGATGATAAGATTAGTGCATATGGAACTAACTCTCGTTTTGGGCTTATTCATGATGTCTTCGGTGTGCCGGCAGTAGATGAAAATATTGAAGCATCTACTCATGGGATGAACGTTTCATTTGAATATGTAAGAGAGCAAAATCCTGATTTGCTGTATGTGATTGATCGAAGCGCAGCTATTGGTGAAGAGTCAGCTGCAAAACAAATTGTTGAAAATGAATTAGTTAAAGCTACAAATGCATATAAAAACGATAATATTACGTACCTTGATCCTGAGTTCTGGTACTTGTCCGGAGGCGGACTTGTTTCTGTTCAGGAAATGATTAAAGAAATTGAAGCAAGCTTTAAATAAGAACAATAAAAAAGAGGCTGGGATAAAACGAAAACAGCTGATTAAAAAACGAACAAAAAATCGTCCTTGTGTATACGCAAGTTTTTCTAAACGCAAACAAACCGAACAATTATAATGTGATTACCCCCAAAAGTTAGAGTTTTATTATACAGTTGATTGGCTGGATTGCGTTCGATACTCGACTGGGCTCAGCCCGGCCAATTTTTCTTTTATTCGTTCATGATTATACCAATAGATATATTCTTCAATCCGACTTTTTAATTCTTCATAGCTTACTAATTTTTCTCCATAATACATTTCTTGTTTTAAAATGCCAAAAAAATTCTCCATGGAAGCATTATCCGCACAGGTTGCTTTTCTAGACATGCTTTGGAATACTTTATTCTCTTTTAATGTTCTCACCCATTGGTTGTGCTGGTAATGAAAGCCTTGGTCAGAATGGATGGTGGTGCGATAGGTTGCATGATTCTTTATTATCTCTATCGTTTCTTTTAAAGGTTCTATGACAAGATCTAACGTTGGACGTTCCTTGATTTTATACGCAATAATTTCTCCGTTATAAAGGTCAAGAATCGGATTTAAATATAACTTCTCTTCACTTAGACATTTGAATTCTGTAATATCGGTTACTAATTTTTGAAGAGGAATTGGCGTGTTAAAACGGCGAGACAATCGGTTTTTCGCCACTTTTCCAACGTTTCCCTTATAGGAATTGTATTTACGGGATTTTCGCATAAATTTCACACATTTCAATCCCAATTCGCACATAATGCGATATACTTTTTTATGGTTGATAACGTATCCTAATTTATTTAGTTCTCTAGTAATACGTTTATAGCCATAACGTTCATGGAACTTTTTAAATAAATCTATAATGATTTTTTTTAGTACTTTGTCTGAATCTTCTCTGCCAAAATTTTTCACATGATAGTGATAGGTTGCTTCAGGTATGCCCACAGCAAGGAGAATATCTTTTAATCGGAATCCTTCTTCTTTAAGTCCAAATGCTACCTTTGCCTGTGCTTTTCGTGGAAGGCATTTGGATTCTCCCGAAAAGCTCGTAGCTTTTTTAGGTACGCATTTTCTAGCCTTAATAGTTCATTCTCTCGTTCTAATATTTCTTCACGTGTTAACTTTTTTTCTTCCTTTTTCTTCCGTTTATTGGGTTTCTTAGACATAGAAGACTCCCCCTTTGGTTTCAGGCCTTCTACTCCTTGTTCCTTAAATTCTTTCATCCAGCGTCTAATTAAGGAAGGGTTGTTCAATTTAAATTGAACAGCAGTTTCTAAAAAAGTAGCACCTGTCTTTAACACAAATTGTATCGTATTTAATTTAAATTGAACAGGATAAAACTTCCTAGCTTTTTTTCTTTTTAACCCATCCATTCCCTGAGACTTATAGACTTTCACCCATTCAAATATTGGTGTTGCGCTACCCATATTATATTTTTTTGCTAATAATTTATATCCTAGGTTGCCATATAAATACTCGGTGACAAGATTTATTTTAAATTCTTCACTATATTTAGCCATAAAAACACCCCCGAAAATTAGATTTCTACTCTAACTTTGGGGGGTCGGTACCTAAATGAATTGTTCGGTTTTTGCTATTTAGTATTTGCTTATGTCCCAGCCCCTTTTTGTGCATTATTAAAAACATATAAAATGGTAACATAGAGGGCAGTTATGAATAAGTGGAACAAGCTTGGTACGAGCCATATATAGCTGATTGAACAAAGATATAGTTCGTAACACACTTGTAAAAAATAATCTAAATAAGCGTACATATTAGAACGGAATTTTTAGAATTTTGCCCCGTTAAAAGGAGGGAAATTTGAATCATCTAGAACAGGTAGTGTAAAATAAGAGATAGGCGAAATAGGTTGGTTTCAGTAAATCTTTGTCGATTGTGGCATAAATTAGGAAAATGTTTATTTTTTGTAGTAAAAATGTAAATAAAGTGCTTAACCTTTGTCATAATAGCCATTTTAAATAAATCAGGAGCTTGTTACTACTTGAAAGGTTTGTATAAAATATGTTTGAATGGAAGGACATTCAAATAAAAAGGGATGGTATAAAACATGAAAAAATGGATCGTACTCATAATGACATTGTTGTTAGCAACTGTTGTAGTGGCATGTGGAGATGACAACAATGCTGAAGGGAATAAAGACTCTAATCAAGAGGAGCAGCAGGAGCAAGGAAATACAGGTAAAGAAGGAGAAAAACCGAAAAAGGTAGAGATAACAGATAAGGAGAAAGTATCTGAGGATGAAGTGGTCGCCTCCGTAAATGGGGAAGAAATTAAAGGAGATCGTTACAATCCTACTTATTCTCAGTTAAAAATTACGATGGGACAGTATAACCAAGATGTCAGTGATCTGGATAAACTAAAGAAACAAACGATAGAGATGCTTATAACTCAGCACTTAATTAATACCGATGCGGCCAAGAAAGGCATAGAAGTGACCGAGAAGGAAGTACAAAAAGAGTTCGATAAAATAAAAAAAGAAAACGAAGATCGTTTAAAGACAGCATTAGAGCAGTTTCAAATGGATGAAGAACAGTTTAAGACGATGTTAAAAGATAACATCATTACAACAGAATATACCGATAAAGAATTTGACGTTAAAGTGAGCGACAAGGAAGTAAAAGAGTACTATAATAAAATTAAAGAACAAAGTGAAGAAGTAGCAAAGCTAGATGACTTAGAGGAACAAATTAAAACAAGATTAGAACAAGAAAAGGCTTCAGCGCAGCTGCAAAAACGTATCGACGACCTTAAGAAAGATGCAGAGATTAAAACACTATTGTAATAAAAAGGGAACTCATTTTTTTGCGAGATGAGTTCCTCTTTATTATCTTTGAAAAATTATAAGATAAATGTTTTTTATCAAAGCGACTTTGTCGCCTGGCTGAAGCGCTCGCACTACAGCAAACTTCGATATCTGCGTTAGTGGATAAAAGGAAAAACCCATCTCGCTTTATACAAAATTAACCAATGATTTCATCAACTTGCTGGAAAAACTTCTTCATCATATTATCTGTACCAATCGAAATCCTTACATACTGGTCAATAGTCGGCTTTTTAAAGTAGCGAATTAATATATTCTTTGCTTTTAATTGCTGATAAAGCATTTCAGCATCATAATCAGGGGAATGAGCAAAGATAAAGTTGGTTGCACTTGGCAAAACAAAAAAACCTCGCTTTTCCATTTCAGTAACTACCCAGTTTCTCGTTTGGATGATTTTAGCAGTAGTTTCCGCAAAATAGCTTGTATCTTCCATTGCAGCTTTGGCACCAACAATCGCTAAACGGTCAACCGTGTATGAATTAAAGGAATCTTTAATACGTATTAGTGCCTCCATGAGATGTTTATGACCAATCGCATAACCTACACGTAATCCAGCCAGTGAACGAGATTTAGATAATGTTTTTACTATTAGTAAATTGTCATACCTATTGATAAGAGACACCGCTGTACCTGGTGCAAAGTCAACATATGCCTCATCAATAATTACGACATGATCGGGATTATTTTTTATGATCGCTTCGATACATTCTAAACTAGTATAAATGCTTGTCGGTGCATTTGGGTTAGGCAAAATAACACCACCAACCGATCGGAAAAAATCATGTTCATTAATGGTAAAATCTCTTTTCAGCGGAATTTCTTCAAACGGGATTTGAAATAAATTGGCATACACTGGGTAGAAACTATACGTAATCGCAGGGAACCGAATCGCTTTATCTGGTGAAAAAAATGCCATAAATGCAAATGCTAATACTTCATCAGAACCATTCCCAACGAAAACATTCTCTTTTTGGACTTTTTCTTGTCTAGCAATTACTTTCCTTAAAGAATCCAAGGTAGACGATGGGTAACGATGTAATGAATTTTCCATCTCTTGTTGGATTGCTTCTTTCACTCTAGGTGAAGGGGGATACGGATTTTCATTCGTATTGAGTTTAATAATCGCTGGATCATTTATTTGTTCGCCGGGGATATACGGTGTACATCGTTTTGTGCGTTCACTCCAATACTTCATCATTTTCTTCACCCTTTTCTTTCATGATATGTCTCTTTTGTAGCTCATTATGAATATCGCTAATTGATACATTTAACAGTTCCATAAGAACTAGTGTATGATAGGTTAAATCAGCTATTTCCCATGTTACTTCAGCTTTATCATTATTTTTGGCACCAATAATAACCTCACTTGTTTCTTCACCAACCTTTTTTAAAATTTTATCCATGCCTTCGTTAAATAAATATGTTGTATATGCACCTTCTACAGGGTTCTTCCTGCGGTGCTTAATTTTTTTAATTAATTGGGGAAGCATCGTAAACGTAGCTTCATCATTTTGATAGATGGGGTTGTGAAAGCAAGTTTTTTTACCTTTATGGCATGCTGGACCGAGCGGTTTCACTTGAAGAAGTAGGGCGTCATGGTCGCAATCCATAGATACTTGCTGAACCATTTGTCTGTTCCCGGAAGTAGCCCCTTTATTCCAAAGTTCCTGTCTCTTTCTACTGAAAAACCACGCTTCCTTTGTGTCCAGGGTTTTTGCCAAAGCTTCTTGATTCATATAAGCAAGTGTTAATACTTCTCCTGTATCTGCATCTTGAACAATTGCGGGGATTAGCCCATCTTGATTAAATGAAATGTTATCCATTGATATCTCTCCTCACATGAATCCCATGCTCAACTAAGTAGTTTTTTAACTCAGAAATTGGAATTTCTTCATAATGAAAAACCGATGCGGCTAGTGCTGCGTCAGCATAACTTGCTTGTAAAACAGCTGCAAAATGCTGCATCTTCCCAGCGCCACCGCTAGCTATTATTGGTATATTTACACTATGAGCAATTGTTTTGACTAGATCTAAGTCATAGCCGTTTTTCTCACCATCGGTATGAATGGCGTTAAGGACCAGTTCTCCTGCCCCTAGTGATTCTCCTTGCAATGCCCAGTCAATGACATCAAGATTAGCTTGTTTTCTTCCACCGTTAATGTAAACATCCCATTGTTTTTTGCTTGTTTGTTTAGCATCAATGGATAAAACAATACATTGGGAGCCGAATTTTAATGCAGCATCTTTAATTAAATTAGGATTTTTTACAGCAGCACTATTAACGGAAACTTTATCAGCACCAGCGCGTAATACACGATGAATATCGTCAACTGTTCTAATCCCACCGCCCACTGTAAAGGGGATAGTAATTTCTTTTGCAACATTTTCAACAACATCGAGAAAGATATCACGCCCCTCATTAGAGGCCGTTATATCATAAAAGACAAGCTCATCAGCACCTGCCTCGTTATACTTTTTAGCTAGTTCTACAGGATGTGCAATGTCTTGAATATCTTTAAATCTTTTTCCTTTTACAACCCGACCTTTATCGACATCTAAACAAGGGATAATTCGTTTAGCCAGCATGTGTCACAGCCTCCAAGCATGCTTTTAATGTAAGAGAGCCATCATATAATGCTTTTCCGATAATTGCTCCATATACATTCATCTTTTTTAACGTAACTATATCGTCAATCGTAGTTACTCCACCAGAAGCGATGATATTGATTGAAGTAGCCAGTTGTATATGTGTAAGCTCTTTTATATTTGGACCTTTTAGCATGCCATCCTTTAAAATATCAGTATAAATGATGGTTTCTAAGCCTTTTTGTTCCATTTTTTTAACTAATTGGAAAGCAGTGATCGTACTCGTTTCTGTCCATCCATCTGTAGCGACTAACCCATTTCGCGCATCGATAGATACAGCTGTTTGGCTTGGATAATTCGCGATTGCAACGTGTAAGAAATCCGGATCTTTGATTGCTGCTGTTCCAAGAATGACTCTATCGATACCTGCATTTAAATAAGTTTCCATTGTTGTTAAACTGCGTATTCCACCGCCAACTTGAACAGGAATATTGGTTTTTTTGGCAATGTCTTTAATGATCGCTGCATTTTGGGATACACCTGATTTAGCCGCATCTAAATCAACAATATGCAAATAGTGAGCGCCTTGGTTTTCCCATTCTTTAGCCACTTTTACTGGTGAATCGCTATAAACGTTGACCTTATTATAATTTCCTTGGGTAAGTCGGACACATTTTCCGTCTTTAATATCAATTGCCGGAAAAATAATCATAACATCATCTCCTTGACGTTTTCTAACAGTTTTAAACCGATATCTCCGCTTTTTTCTGGATGAAATTGCATACCGATTATGTTCCCTCGCTGAACAATAGCAGGTATCGTTCCAGCATAATCACAAGTTGCGATTAACGTCTTTTTCGCATATTCCTTAACTGCATAAGAGTGGACAAAATAGACGAAGGAATGATCAGGAATTTGGTTTACTAAAGGGCTGCTTTGATGTTTAGAGAGTGTATTCCATCCCATATGTGGCACTTTTACTTTACCGGTAATTTTGCTAACGCGTCCCTTTAATAATCCAAGACCCTCAGATTCTCCATCTTCTTCGCTTATTTCATAGAACAGCTGCATCCCTAAACAAATCCCAAGTACTGGCTTTCCATTATCTGCTTCCCGTTTAATAATCTCAGTTAGGCCTTGATTGTTTAACGCCTGCATGGCATCTTGAAAGGCACCGACACCTGGTAAAATAATTGCATCACTCGTTGCAATGACCGTTTCATCTATCGTAATTTGTGCAGACAGTCCTACTTTCTCTAATGCAAATTGGAGGCTTTTTATATTACCGGCTCCATAATCGATAATTGCAATCATATGGTTTCTTCCCTTCATCTGTTCAGAATAGTGAAACATTATTTTGTCTGTTATATGGTAACTATTTGCTATCGCCAAACATTGTTATTGATCAGTATAATTAATAGGTTGCAAGTAAATTGCTACTCGTTTTGTTGTATAGGAAAAGATAGCCGTTTGTTCATGGCGAATAATTTGTTTAAACGTAGCTTCATCGTCTAGCTTAAGCGGTCGAGCGACTAGCAAACTTCGATCCGGGGAGCTAAATTGTAGAAAACGGGGTCCTAAATCTCCGATTCGTTCAACTAACATTCAAGGAGAAAAAGCACTCCTTGAATGAAGTTTCACTTTACCTCGGATGTAAGGATCCGTATTTTTCTCAATTCAAAACTGTGCTAATGATATTGCAAACATGATGAGAAAAACGGCTCCTAAATCCCCGATTCGTTCAACTAACATTCAAGGAGAAAAAGCACTCCTTGAATGAAGTTTCACTTTATCCCGGATGTAAGGATCCGTATTTTTCTCAATTCAAAACTGTGCTAATGATATTGCAAACATGATGAGAAAAACGGGTCCTAAATCCCCGATTCGTTCAACTAACATTCAAGGAGAAAAAGCACTCCTTGAATGAAGTTTCACTTTATCCCTTCGGAAGCTCCGGCGTTTGTACGTTACTAAGCGAGTGCATTTGTTTTTTCTGTAATGAAAGGCTAGAGGCTCCCTTTGGTTGAAGGGATGCCTTTAATTCGTTCACTTTTTTGTGTCGCAATGTCCAAAGCACGACCGAAACCTTTAAAAATTGATTCAATCATATGATGCGTGTTTTTGCCATACACATTGTGAATGTGCAATGTCACCTTTGCATTGCTGGCAAACGCTTGGAAAAACTCCTCCACCAACTCAGTGTCAAAATTCCCCACTTTTTCCTTTAAGTCCTTTGCTTGATAAACTAAATAGGCGCGTCCACTAATATCAAGAGAAACCGTAGAAAGTGCTTCATCCATTGGCGTTGTTATACTTGCAAAGCGGGTGATGCCGACTTTATTTCCCAAAGCTTGGCGAAAAGCTTCACCTAATGCGATTCCGACGTCTTCAACCGAATGATGCTGGTCTACTTCTAAATCTCCATTACAAACGACTTGTAAATCGAATAGTCCGTGCCTTGTTAAAAGAGTAAGCATATGATCAAAAAAACCTATCCCTGTTTGGATTGAACTTTCACCTGTTCCATCAATCGAGAGCTTCAACGATATATCCGTTTCTGTAGTCGTTCGATTTATTTTATAACTTCGCATCGGTTAATTTTCCTCCTTCCGAATTTGGACAGATTGAGCGTGAGCGGTTAGCTGCTCGATGTTGGCTAATTCGATAATGGGATCGGCTGTTTTTAGTAACGCTGCTTTGTCATAGTAAATGACACTTGATTTTTTCATGAAATCATATACACCAAGCGGAGAAGCGAAGGCAGCTGTCCCATTTGTCGGAAGCGTATGATTAGGTCCCGCGACATAATCGCCTAATGCCTCTGGAGCATAATGACCCAAGAAAATGGCACCAGCATTGTGAATATAGCCAAGGTGTTCCATTGGTTGATCAATCATCAGTTCCAGATGCTCTGGAGCTATATCATTTACAATGTCAAAGGCCGCTCTAAGTGAATCAACAACAATTATTTTTCCTTGATCGTTTAGGGATTGATTAATAATTTTCTTTCTGGTCAGTTTCTTGGATTGCCTAAGTAATTCCTGTTGAATACTATCTGCCTGCTGATTACTTGTCGTAATACAAATTGCTCTGGCTGCTTCATCATGCTCTGCCTGTGATAATAAGTCAGCAGCAACAAAATCGGCTCTCGCTGTTTCATCAGCTACGACGCAAATCTCGCTTGGTCCTGCAATCATATCAATTGCTACATCACCATAGACCCATTTTTTGGCATGAGCGACAAAGGCGTTACCAGGACCGGTAATCTTTTGTACCTTTTTTACAGTTTCCGTTCCGTAAGCAAGTGCAGCAATCGATTGTGCGCCGCCCATTTTATAAATTGTCTCTACTCCCGTTATTTCAGCTGCTACTAATACATATGGATTAATACGTCCATCGAGTTGAGGCGGAGTTGTTAAATAAATATGTTTTACTCCAGCTATTTTAGCGGGTATTACATTCATTAAGACGCTGGATGGATAGGCTGCTTTTCCCCCGGGAATATAAATACCTACCTTTTGTAAAGGCGTTATCTTTTGTCCGATGATTTTTCCAGGTTCACTTGTATCAAACCAAGATTTTTCTAACTGCTTTTCATGAAAGCTTGCAATATTTTTCGCAGCTTCTGTGAGTGCTGTAACAAATGAAGTAGAAACCGATTCTCGTGCTTCGGTAAATTCTTTACGCGTAACAGACAGCTGGTTTATTTTCACCCCATCGAATTGTTCGGTAAAGGATTGTACTGCTTGGTCTCCATGCTTTTTCACCTGATGAATAATAGATAAAACTGTTTGGTTAATTTTTTCATCAAATGGATTTAATGCTTCTGATGATTGGTTTTCCCAATATTCTGCAGCAGTTAAGTGTTGCATCTTGATTCCTCCACGTTCTTTTTCAGTTTTTTAATAAATGGCTGAATATGTTCTGCTTTCATTGCAAAGCTTGCTTTATTAACAATCAAGCGGGTGCTAATTGGTTCTACCTTTTCCAATATGACTAAACCATTCTCCCTTAATGTATTACCTGTTTCGACGATATCAACGATAACATCTGAAAGACCGATTAGTGGTGCCAACTCAACAGATCCATTCAGTTTTACCACATCGATCGCTTTTCCTTTACGAGCAAAATGTTTTTTGGCTACCATAGGATATTTTGTTGCGATTGTTAATGGTTGAACCGAATCAAGGCTTTGCCCTGGCTTTCCAGCAACGGCAAATTCACATTGCCCTATTTTTAAATCGAGTATTTCATAAATATCTGCTTTCGACTCTAAAATATTATCCTTACCAACAATTCCCATATCAGCAGCGCCCTTTTCCACGTAAGTAGGTACATCGACAGCTTTGACAAAAATCAGCTTTATTGATTTTTCGCTGTTGTAAAAAACAAGTTTTCTGCTAGAGGGTGTTAAATCGTTAAACGTAATTCCTACCTTTTTCAATAATGTGATCGTATGATCAGCTGTTCTCCCTTTCGCTACAGCTATTGTGAGAGCTACCATTTATCGCTTCTCCCCCCTATTTTTCGAGTATGGTTAATAATTCAGATGGATGGTTAAATTCATTCGTGTTAGCTTTATATTTCAACATTGACATGGTTGGTTTATAAATTACAACTCTCGTAGATTCAGAGATCCGCTCTGGAAAATCAGTTAATGGATTGCTAATTACGGCATAACCCTGATCCCGTAAATAAAATGCGGCTGTTAAAGCTTCCTTTTGCTGTGTAAGTTCATAATAGATATAAATGGTTGTATCGATGTTTGATGCTTGCAACAAATGATGTCGTTGAGCTGCTACTAATAATAGGCCAACATCAAAGGCAAAGCCGATTGCTGGAAGATGGGTACCGAAACGGTCTCCTAAATGATCGTATCTTCCTCCCATAACGACAGGCTTTCCTGCTTGATCAACAAATCCTTGAAAAATAATATTCGAATAGTAATTCATATCATTAATCAGTCCAAGGTTAAAGATAATATTATCTGTTAGTTGATAAGCTTGCAGAATATGATAGACATCCATTAAATAAGTTAATTCTGCTTGAACTTTACCATTTAGCCCATATTCCTTTACTTCGTTCATAACTGCTTCAGGCTTCCCATAGAGAAACGGGATGTATGCAATAGCATTTTTTACAGCAATGTCAATTGTTAAAGACTGTAAGTAGTTTGTCATTTCTGTTATATTTTTTGTTTTAATAAAACCTTGTATTTCAGTGATTTCTTTTTCCGATAATCCTGATTGTGCTATTAATGCTTTAAAAAAACCAGCATGACCGATTTCAACTTTGAATGTCGGAAAACCACAGTCTTTTAACGTATGAATGGCTAATGCGATAACTTCTGCATCAACTGCTGGTGTACGAGTGGCAAAACATTCGATTCCAGCCTGTGTCCGTTCTTTTTCGTCATCGTTTTGACTGTGCCGAAATACATCCATAATATAAAAAAAACGCTTGCTGGTTCGTGTCTGTGTTGGGCTTGCAGCCATTCGTTGTGTAATGGGAATGGTGGCATCCGGGCGGAGAACAAGAACTTTGCCTGCTGTATCAATAAATTTAATCATATCCTCTGTATTAACCATGACTGGTTTCGTTGCGTACAAATCATAGGGTTCAAAGGTAGTGGTTTGTATTTGACTATATCCATATGTTCTAAAGCGCTGCTTTAAAATGGCAAGCAGTTCTTCTCGCTGTTGAAAGTGCCCGACCTCGTTTCCCCGATAGAAGTGATTTATTAAAGGCTGCATTCGTCATACTACTCCTTCCACTATTACATTTTCTAACAAGCTATGATAAAATGAATTTATCGCTTTATCAATTTATCACTTTATCTAAGTAAAGTTATATAGTATTCTAATAATTATAGAAAGAAAAGTCAACCAAAGGGAGTGAATTTTTTATGTTTGACTATCATTTACACAGTAATTTTTCAGCTGACTGTGATACGCCAATGGAGAAAACGGTGGAAGCAGCAATTAAGCTGGGCTTAAATGAAATTTGTTTTACGGAGCATATCGATGAAGATTATCCAGATCCAACGATCGACTTTACGTTAGATTTACCTGCTTATGATAAAAAAATCAAGGCAATGCAAAGCAACTACAAGGATCGTATAAAAATTCGAAAAGGATTGGAAATCGGTGTTCAACCACATCTATTAAACGATTGTCAAGAAATTATTGATGCCGAGCCATTTGATTTTGTCATTTGTTCCATGCATACTACTGGAAAAAAAGCACTGCACGCAGGCGATTTTTTTGCAGAGCGAATCATTGATGAAGCCTATCTGCAATATTATGAAGAGCTTCTGTACTGCATTACTCATTTTAAGGGGTTTCAAGTGTTAGGACATCTTGATTTAGTAAGACGGTATACGAAAGGAAAGGAAGTTAAGAAAGATTTCCATGATGTAATAGAACAAATTTTTAAAACAATTATTCCAAATGAAAAGGGGATTGAAGTAAATACATCTGGCTATCGTTACGGGTTATCGAGTGCCATGCCAAGTGTTGATATTCTCAAATTATATAAGCAATGTGGTGGAGAGATCATTACGGTTGGTTCAGATTCGCATGTAGCCTCAACGGTTGGAAAAGGAATTCAAGAAACGATGGAGTTGCTGAATAGGATTGGATTTAAATATATAACCACATTTGAAAATAAACAGCCAATTTTCCATCGAATCTAATCATTTCATGTGTCTTAAGGAAGTCCAAAGTCTATACTATAGATAATGGACTTTTTTTATTGTTAAGGAAATTATATCCGTCGATAATTTTAAAAAAATAGCTTTGTTAACCTAAGCGCATAAGCTGTAGCAAATTTCGCGCTTCTTCCTATGATAAGACAACATCATCTCCAATTTAAAGGAAGAGCGACCAAAAGCAGGTTTACCGTAAAGCGTCGCCCCTGTTTTAGTGGCATGTATTCTTTTTTAAGGAGCCGTAAAACTTTCACACCGAACGTAATATGTATGAGAAGAGCAAAATATGTGAAGTAAAAACTTGATTTGTTGGAAGTCGATAGGACAAGGAAGACTTCTTGAACAGGCATCACACAAAGAAAAAGTGTACTTCTTTTTTTAAAGGATAAGGAAAACTACGACAGTGATACATTTGCATGCAGAAAAAGCGTTCTTCTTTTTCAAGAAGAAAACCCACCTTGAATAAAGTTTCACTTTATCTACAGAAGATCTCAGCTGTACGTCGCTGGTTTGCTTGAAGATGCATTGAAAAAATTTAAAGAAGTCTCTTTCCGTTTTTCTGAGTAATAACAAGGTGACGTGATTAAATGCTACATATGACGTTTTTTTGTTAACCGAGCGTTTTAAACTTTTGTTTCCGTGAATTTTCTAATAAAGTGACGATAGATAGCTAAAGTATGAGTTCAACTACAGGTTGCTTATGTGTAGAAACTCGTGCTGGCTAAGGTTTTCCTACTTTTTTATGAAATATAGTTTTTTTACAAACTTATTTTAGGGGGAAAATAAACTTCCTCCATGTTATAATAAAAAGGCGCCCGCTGTAACAGCTTTAAGTTATGGCAGGCAAACAAAATAAAACAACATCCTATCCCTCCCGAAGCCGGTCTTAGCATATATAACAGAGTACAAAAGGCAAATAGATGGGAAAGAATAAGGAAGATTATTTTGAGAAATAAAATCATCAGTATCACATCGTTTAGTCTAGTCATCATTGGGTTTATTTCAATTTTAGCTATACCAAACAGGGCAATCTCAGATTTTGATAAAATTCGTCCAACATTGTTTGTGCATGGATATAAAGGAACAGAAAACTCGTTTGGATTTATGCTGGAACGATTTGAGCATGAATATAAATGGGGAGACAAAGCGCTTGTTTATTATGTAACAAAGCAGGGGGTCGTACAAAAATATCATCCACGTTTAGGAAAAGAAAAGCCGATGTTTGTTCAGGTCATATTTGCGCAAAATCGTGCCAGTTTTGAGCTAACAGCTAGTTGGTTAGCTAATGTTTTACAGGATATGAAAAAAGTATATGGTGTGGATGATGTTAATATTGTTGGTCATTCTATGGGAGGAATTGTAGCTTTAAAATATATAAAGCAATTTCGCGGGGAGCAATTTCCTTCTGTGCATAAATTTGTCACTTTAGGAAGTCCATTTGATGGAATCTACAGCGAAGCATATTTCCAAATTCATCATGACCCTGCAGCAACCGACTTACGCCCTGATTCTCCTGCACTAAAGTTTTTACGAGAGCGGCCTTTTCCAAAGCATACGCAAGTACTAAGTATCAGTAGTACTGGAGACGCTATTGCAGTACCGGAGAGCGTTCGCTCATTAAGAGAGATCGTACCAAGTGGACAATTAACCGAGAAAGTGATAGAAAATAAACAGTTAGGTCATAGTGATCTACATGAAAGCAGAAGGGTAGACCAACTCATTTATGAATTTTTGTGGAAAAATCAAGTTAACATGGAATCGAAGGCGCCATAAATTCAGTTTAATAAAAGCGAAGAAGCAAAGGGAAAGCGTCTAAATGCCCGATTATTTGACTTGGGGAGCAAGAAAAGCCTTTGCCAGCAAGACATCGCAATTTTAGCCTTTGTTCTACTTCAGGTAGAAAAACGCGAAGTATTTGTTTTTGTTTGTATAGAAGCGTGAATAAAAGTTAAAGGAATGATACGTGTGGGCTTGAATCATCATATATACGATAAATTATTAAAAATTACATCCCAGAAAAATGTGATGGTGGATGAGAAATTAAAAAATCATACGTATACCCGATTAGGGGGAAAAGCTGATTTTTTAGTGACACCAGAGACTTATAAAGAAGTACAAGAAATTGTAAAACTAGCAAATAATGAAAACATTCCCTTTACATTGCTGGGAAATGGCTCCAACTTAATTGTAAAAGATGGTGGTATCCGCGGGATTGTTATGAATTTACAACGGCTGACTGATATTTCCACGACTGGTACAACTATCGTAGCTCAAAGTGGGGCGCGAATTATTGATGTCTCAAGAGAAGCATTGACACATCGTTTGTCCGGACTGGAGTTTGCTTGTGGCATCCCAGGATCAGTGGGTGGGGCTTTATTTATGAATGCCGGTGCTTATGGTGGTGAAATAAAAGATGTATTGGTTAGCACCAAAGTAGTTGATAAAAAAGGGAATATTCAGATTTTAACTGCTGACCAGCTAGATCTTGACTATCGTACCAGCAATATTCCTGAGAAGGGATATATTGTGTTAGAGGCTACTTTTTCGTTAAAAAAAGGCAATTATGAAGAAATAAAAGCAATTATGGATGATCTTACTTACAAGCGAGAATCAAAGCAGCCCCTGGAGTATCCATCTTGTGGTAGCGTGTTTAAGCGACCACCAGGATATTTTGCAGGGAAGTTGATTCAAGATAGTGATTTACAAGGAAAGCAGATTGGTGGCGCGCAAGTATCTTTAAAGCATGCAGGCTTTATCGTAAACATAGATAATGCTACAGCGAGTGAATACATTGCTCTTATTCATCACGTACAAGAAACGGTTATGAAAAAATTTGGAGTAAAATTGGAACGTGAAGTAAAGATTATTGGTGAAGATCCTCAATAACATTGGAAAAAACGGCAATCAGCAGCATAGTTGGTTGCCGATTTTACATATTAGAAACACATTTAGTTTAAGTATAGTGATTGATATGTCTTCGTAACGGAAAGATAAACCAACTCACAAGCGAAATTTTTTACTCAGCTTTATTCCATATCAGAAAGCATTATGAGCGTTTTTTTATTATTGATCGGTCGCTTGAATTTACGATTATTTTAGTTATGATGGTGGTATTCGCAAAAAAATTGATAGCGCTACATTACGATTTCAAGGATGTTGCGATCCTAGACGACCAAGGGATTTTTTCATATCTATTTTGAACATGCACACCAGCCATTTTCAAAGATATCAGTTATCGTAAATAGATGCGGAAAGATACAAATTTACCGTCATCATGCTCGAAAGCGGTGTAAGAATTTGCGCAGTCGTTCATTGTCGGAATGCTCAATAACTTCACTGGCTGTGCCTTGTTCAGCGATAACTCCTTCATCTAAAAAAAGAACTTTGTCGGCTATATCTAGTGCAAAGTCCATCTCATGTGTAACAAGAACCATTGCCATGTCATCGTTTTTTGCAATATCGCGAATAACACTCAGTACTTCTCCAACTAATTCCGGGTCCAGAGCTGAAGTCACCTCATCGAACAATATAATTTTTGGTCGCATTACAAGAGCTCGGGCCATTGCTACGCGCTGCCTTTGACCACCTGAAAGTTGACTTGGATAATTATTTACTTTATCCCCTAAGCCAACACGCTCTAACATTTCCAAAGATCGTTTTTTTGCTTCACCCTTTGCTTCTTTCTTTACATGAACTGGAGCAGTCATACAATTTTCTATAATTGTCATATGTGGAAACAGGTTAAAGTGTTGAAAGACCATGCCAATATCTCCACGGACTTTTCGTAAATGCTTTTCATTGGCAGGAACCAGTTTCCCTTTTTTCTTCATTTTCCATAAATTTGTCCCGTTTACGATAATATCACCTGCAGTAGGTTGTTCCAGTGTCATAAGCATTCTAATGATGGTTGTTTTTCCTGAACCGCTTGGCCCGATAATAGCAACTTTCTCTGCTGGTCTAATATCTAAGTCAATTCCTTTTAATACATTGACACCTCCAAATGATTTGTGGACGTTATTAAATGTAACTATTGGTTCTGTCATTATGCTGTCGCTCCTTTACTTCTAGTCAAGCTTCATTTTGATCGTTTAGCTTAAACGATTGAGCTGTAGCAAACTTCGAACTTTTTCCTACGATAAGTTAACATCGGTTCGAATCTAAAGGTAGGCCGACTAAAAGCGGCTTACCGCCAGGCGACTGCATACCCCTGTTTTAGAGGTATGTTTCCTCTATTCCGAATGTATGTATCGGTATTTCTCTCATTTGAAAAATCTGCTTATTATTTTACGAACATGGTGAGAGGAATGGCTCCTAAATTCCGATTTCTCAAGCTAACTTTCTAAGAGAAAAGCGCTCCGTAATGAAGTTTCCCTTTATCCCGCATGTAAGGTGCCGTAAAACTACACCTTAGAGAAAACGTAGAAGTTTAAATCGTAGAAACGGCACCTAAATGCCCGATTGGTTCATCTAACATTTCTTGGGAAAAGCATTCCAAGAAATGAAGATTCCCTTTATCCTATCTGAAGTTCTCCAGTTTGTTCGTCGCTAACTTGATCAATTATAGCTTTTATTCTCTTAGCGTCGGTTCAATCTTTTTTCTGTTTGTTTATAATTATAGCAGAAGGATAACTCATTCCGAACGAATAACTAGAGTAAAAGAAAACACGAAGCGGTTGATAATTTCGATATAGATAAAACGGCTAGTCCAATCGGGCAAGCCGTTTTTTAAATATTTTATATCAAGGGGGGATTAACATGAAAATCAATTGGAAAGTAAGAGTAAAAAAGAAATCATTTTGGTTGACCTTAGTTCCTGCAGTTGTATTGTTAGCGCAAACTATAGGTAATTGGTTTGGATATGACGTAGCAGCAGAATTAATCAAAGAAGAAGCTGTGAAATTTATTAATGCCGTTTTTGCTGTTCTAGTTATTTTGGGTATTGTTAATGATCCTACCACAAGTGGACTCAGTGACAGCGAACAAGCTTTAAATTATATAAAACCTAGAAAAGATAATAAAGATGCCAATTAAGGCGCTCATTCAATGGGCGCTTTTTATACTATAGGAAGGTATAAAACTTTATGGTTTATCGTATAAGAAAAACGATAGCTTTCGCCATAAAGACTTGGCGATAAGCCAAGTTTTTCTAATATAAAATATTTTAATGGGAGAGGTACGTAACGGACATATTATTAATACTTCACATTATCAGGGCGTTAACTAGTATTCATTATGATAAGTTGACAAAATAGGTCGAACGAATACAACTCTAAATTAATAGATCGACATTACAACCCACCATAGAAGTTTCAAAAGCGTGGAATTCCTATTGCAGCATCTGCTTGGGTACGTGGTGTTTTTAATCGGATATGGAGATTGGAGCAACAGACTTTTATAACGTACGAAGGTAGAAGAATAACCAATGGGGGTATATGTGTTTTAAAAAGCTTATGCCACAAAGCTCCGTAATTTAGGTGCAAATAGGTTGGTGTGTACATCGGACATCATTATATCAAGGGTTTAATATAGATTTTTAGTGATTTTGACGCTATTTGGATTCCTCATTACGAAGCTAATAACGGTAGACCAACAAGCAAATCAATATATGATTGCGACCTGCACCAATATACGGATTGTGGTCGCTTAGACGGTTACACAGAAAACGTAGATTTAAGTCGAATTAATAATAGCAAATTATTATCTTACTTTACCGACGACAATAATTAAAAAATTATCCAGTAAATCTAGTGGTGAAGTCGAGTCATTAAATGTATATTAGCAAAAATCTGGCGACGTTGACGTGTTAAGCGGTATTGCAAACGTTATGAAACAACAGTAGCAAAGTTAGCACCGATTAACGGGAGAACGAATCCGAATAAAGGCTAGAAAATCAAACTAACAGGTTCCACTGCCAAAAATCGACTAAAAAATACCACACGGTTAAATCTAGTTACACAATAAGTGAGCTGCAGGGTATATGGCAGCGCTTCACAGATAAAGCATTGGGATATCCAATCCAAATAAAAATTTCATTGGTCAGATATTGCTTGTTTAATAACATAATCCCCTCTTGATTGAGGGGATTCCAAGGGGGGAGGTTCATAAGTTTCCTCCCTTTTAGTTTGTCCTCAGAAATAAAAAATATGTATAAAAATAAACCGAGAAACTAACAATACAATGGAATCTAATATCGAAGGAGGGATACTTATGTCACAACAACAGATCCAACAAGCATTGCAACAGATCGCTCAAATTGCTCAACAATTAGAACAACAGGAGCATCAAAATGCACAGCAACTTCAACAAGGACAACAACAAGGTGCACAACAAACAATGGCGCAACATGAAATGAATGCCGTGCAACAATTACAGCAAATTCAACAACTAGTTCAACAATGCCAACAACAATTGAATCAATAGTACTGGATATGAGGTTCTTAGCCAATACATGTCATCTGATGGGGGAATAAAATATTTTACTATTTTCTACCCCCATCAACATTCTATGCATAGTTAAGTATCCATTTTTTTAGTTTTTACACTTAGTGTAAAAATAGTCCTATAAAAAGACTATTCGTCATATGGTTTGTTTTTTTCAGTTGCTATTAAAATTTATTTTTTGACACAATAACATAATCCCCTCTTGTTGAGGTCTATACATAGGAAAGAGAACAGAACTGGCTTGATAATCCAGTTCTGTTGTTTGTGTTTCTCTATAAAAATTAATTTTGAAAGCAGCTTTTTTTCATTCTTCTAATTTACTTCTTTTCTCACCTTCTTGCAGAACCGCATCGAGCAAGGGCATCACGAATAAGAACTTTTTTCATGTAATTTATTTCTGTCTTCTTAAAAGCAGCTATAGTAAAGAGTTACAGTTCATTATACGAATCAACGAGATGCTGTTCGTGACTGAGATACGTTTGATAGTCCTGTTGAATCGATTCTGACAATCCGCTCTTTAAGGCGTGTTTCATCACAATCGGATGCCAGTAGGGGACAACACCGATAAGTTCGTTTTTATCACAGTCTACGAATGCCCTAAATTCAGTCCGCAATGGCATGCCGTTATAAATTGTCGGATTATCTTCCACATCTTCAATGTATTCACGCACGACAAGATCCACTGTGTGACCAGCGCATACGGTCATAGCAAAGTTATTAATGACCTGGAAGTATTCGCCCATCTCACGGGGCTCGGAGCACTTGGCGTTAGCGAACTGGAATTTACTCGAAAACGTACCGGTTTTAATAAAGTAGGTCTTGCCGTCTTCAAGGTCGAACTGGTCAAAGATAAATTGATTAAACAGGTCTTTATCTGCTTGTGACGTTTCCGGATATTCTAGCCGAATAAACTGAGCCAATTCGATTGGCAGGCGCATGACTTTCGTGTCCGGCGTTTTCAACTCGGTGTCGCTTTCAGCAAGCGCCTTTTCAATTGCTGGGTACCAATTGTATAAACTATTTGGGTTTTCTGCAAAACGTTTGTACGTCTTTTCAGTCAAGTCACTCACGCTGAGTAGGCGGGAGAGTAAGCCTTCCTGTTCGGGATGGTTTTCTAAGTCCGCCACGATCTGATCTACATCGAAGCCATCAGTTCTTGCGATAAAGCCAGGACGAATTGCGCGGCGTGCCACCGGTGCCTGGAATCGTTTGGCCATCTCCGAGAGCATGTCCTTGGATGGGTAGTGGCTACCTTCGTTAAGTCGAGATGGTTTTTAATACGTTTGATATTGTTTAGATAAAGACTGATTTTCCATGAGAATCGCTCCTTTTGATTTCAGTCTTTGTTCAATTTATTGGTGCGACTCGGCGCACGGTTTTGATTTTTTGTGTATTGGGTATGTATATGTTGCGCGTATGGTGTGAGTGAGGGGATGAAGTGGGAGGTAAGGTGTCACATTTTGTATGTATCACGAATTGCGCATCATGCGCATACAATACTAAACGCTTGTTGTGTGCTATATATGCGTGATATGCACAAATGATGTACACTCACTGAAAAGAAAACCGGCACGGAGATCTCCGTGCCGGTTTTCAACAGTTAATATAATTTCCGAGATGCATACAAAACAACTATACCGATGCAACCTTTCACTAAAACCCATGTTTAAGTTTAACATTTTCATAGTTTTCCTTGTAAACCCGGCGATATCGTTTGCACTTACCAAAACAATCCACTAATCTAAATTTTTCAAGTCTCTTTTAAACTAAGGGCGAAGTGTGTCCAAAAATGATATTTCTTGAGTTCGTTCAAGCGAGAATCGTTAGATATAGCGGGTATACTTTTACAACAAAAAACGCTTCTGGTAAGTTTAAACTTACCTTTAAAAAAGGAGGGTTTGGTGTTAATACGCACACTTGGGCCTCGAGTCCATTAGACGTATCTGAATCTTATAATCTTCCATTGAGTGGGTCACCATATACACTTATTACAAAAAAGTATTTCTATTTTCTTGTAGATAATCCAAAGAAGGGACAAACATATAAGGTATCGGCAATCAAATAATTCTTAAGAAGTGTTAGAAAGGAGGTCCTTATGAAAAAACGTATTTTTATTATGCTAATTATGATAGCTAGCATAATTGGAACTTTTGCTTATTATTCAAATTCAAAAGAACCGATTGAGAAAACTATCGTAATTGATAAAAATGGGAAGGTAATAGAACCACTTAGTGGCGATAACGATAACTTGGGTCATTGATACAGGCTTAATTTTGGAATTAATAATAGTAACCGTTGTGGGATAAGAGGTTTAGTTTGATATTTTAGGGCTGCCACTAAGGCAGTCCTTTTAATACAACAATTGCTATGCGTAAGGTGCAAGACGGTGAAAAAACTACTACTATCCCTGTTATAGGTAATAACAGTTTAAGAAGATCGGAAACAAATGAGATCGGTGTACACTTTCCACAAGACATTTTAAAAGCACCCTTACGCTTTTTCAAATGTTTAATGCTCTCTAATTTTATTCATCGTTTCATGTGAAAGGCTAACTCTCAACAGTGTTAAATTCTTTCGGCTACAACACTGTTTCAAATTCTGCCACAGTTTGCTTTACAACAACTCACTAACCTCTTTCGTATGTCTTGATCGCCGATCTCTCTTAAATGCAGTAAATCATTATAATCACGTTCATTCATAATAGCCCACGAAAATGTTATAACAGCGATAGATCTAATGCAACCATCAAAAAGGAGGAGTTCGGTATGGATAAAATGGTATTAGAAGTGCAAAAGTGGCTAAACAAAACGTATAAGGGGAAAAGTGGGTATGAAACTATTCCAGAAAACGGGAAAACAGGTAATACAACAGTAGGAGCTCTTATCATTGGCTTACAAATAGAGCTTGGTATACCAAATCCGGTACCAACATTTGGTCCAGCAACTACTAAAAAATTTCCTGGTTTAGCAAGACAGAAAAGTGGTGCGAAACCAAATAATTTAATTAAAATTCTTCAAGGCGGATTTTGGTGTAAAGGTTATAACCCAGGTGGTTTTTCAGGTAATTTCTTTGGAGACACGGAGAATAAAGTTAAAGATTTTGAAAAGGATGTTGGGATTGAACCAACTGGGTTTGTTGATGCAAAACTTATGAAAGCAATACTAAATACAGATGGATTTGTATTAAGTCGTAGTTCCGGACGACCACATGTTAGGGAAATACAACAATCGCTCAATAGAGAATATAGTAAATATTTTGATTATATACCGAGGAATGGTATTTATGAAAGGAAGACAAACAAAGCTTTAATATACGCTTTGCAACATGAAGAAGGTATTGGTCATATAGCGAATGGAAATTTTGGTCCTGCAACTATCGAAAATTGTCCTACGTTAAGCTATGATAATGCACCAGTGAACTTTACAAGAATTTTGCAGTGGTCGCTTGCATGTAACGGCCCTTTATACGACCCATATCCTTATAATGGGGATTTCAGTCCCCAAGTAGAAACGGCTGTAAATTTGTTTAAGGAATTTATGACCTTACCTCCTAACGGGGTTGCTGATATGCCGACCATTAAGCAATTACTAACAAGCAATGGGTACACAGATCGCCCAGCAATTGCTTGTGATGCGTCTACAGTCATTGATTATAAAACCGTTAAAACGCTACGTGATTATAACTATCAGATTATCGGTCGTTATTTAACAGGTAATGTGGCAACTGATGCTGGTCTCCGCTCAAAAGCGATGACTCATGAGGAACTAAGCATTCTTGCAGTAAATGGTATACGCGTCTTTCCAATATACCAAGATGGAGGTTATTATCATGAATACTTTGTACCAGGAAAAGGCACGGAGGATGCATGGAAAGCCATTAGAGCGGCATACGAGCTCGGATTCCCATCTGGTGCAACGATTTATTTTGCTGTTGACTACGACGCTTATGATTTTCAAGTAAGGGGTAATATTATTCCTTATCTAGCAGAAGTGCGTTCTGTGCTCGATATCACTAAAGGAGGAGACTTACCAGAATACAAGCTAGGTGTTTATGGCTCTCGTAACACCTGTATACAAGCGCAATCAAATAGCAGTGTGTTAGCGGATTACAGTTTTGTGGGAAACATGTCTACAGGTTATAGTGGTAACTTAGGATTTCCCATGCCTACCAATTGGTCCTTTAATCAATTTCATGAAACAACAATTGGTTTAGGCGGTTCTGGTATGCTTGGTATTGACAAAAACGATTATTCAGGCAAAGACCCAGGTGTGTCAGCAGTAAATCCTCCTGATAATCCGGAAATTAGTAAAGAATACCGAGCAAAACACGATGCGTTTGTAGAAATGGGCAAAAACATACCGGGATTGCAAAAATTTGCCCCTGAATTATTGCAACGAATATTAATTTTAGTTCCACTCATAGAGTTGTTGATATCCCAAATATTGCATCTATTGATGTGGAATTCAGCGAACAGTTAAATCCTCCTACAGAAGGAGGAACGACAACGACACTTCAAGTCACGCCTGATGGGGTAAGCGGAAGCCTTGAGAGTTTACTTGGAGAAAACATCGCACAATTTACTCAAAATCGACTTGGTTTTTATGAAGATTTTATAGACAATATGGCGACTTCTATAGGTACTGGCGCCATTCAGATGACTTTAAAGGGAGCGGGTACTAGTGCAGAACTCCGAGTAACTGCTTTTAAAGAAGAAATCCCAGTAGAAGGTGGAGGGAATCTTCAACTTGCTGTCACAGTAATCTTTACAGTCGATATGGATCTGACTCCTGTAATAGATGCGTTTACTTCAAAGGAGGCTAAAGCTGCCGGGGTGTTATTAGGAATACTGTTTGTAGTCGGCTTAGCAGTGACTTATGGCATTCCTGTAATATCTGGGTTGGCTGCGGCTACTGTTGTCGCATTATTAATAGGAGATCGAGATGATATAGATGACGGTCCAGCCTGATTAAAACTCTATACAAAATAGCCCCGGCAGTTCGGTGGGGCTATTTTTTTTAATTAATAACTTTTCGTTTTATAAATTCTTGATACGTCTTCACTTCTTCTACGTTCATATTTTCAGGTTCTTTCTTAATTGTAATTGCTTGTAAGTCAGTAAGATATAAGAAATAACGTTCCCCATCTTCTTTAAGTTGTTTCAAATCATCCCATTGGATTTTTTCAGTTAAATTTCTCGATTCTTTAATGAACCCCTCTTCAGATAAATTTAATGTAAAAACACCTAGTTTGTTTTTGTTATGTTCAAGGATATCTTTAAACCGCTTAATATTAGCAACCTCATACCACTTCCATAGTATAGGAGATAGGATTAGAGAGAGAATAAACCCAAACATTGTTATTAAATCAGCAATTACTAATACAAACATGGATAATAAAAGGTATATCACTATTACCATTATTCTAGCTTTCCTATGAAATTTAGTGGTTTTTATAGCATTTTTTTGCTGAGCAATTAAATCTTTATCGGTTATATTGAATTTTGCAATCAAATACGCACCCTCCCTTTTTTGAAATTGCAACGAATTATTTATATTTATAATTTTAACATAACATTTTCATAGTTTTCCTTGTAAACCTGGTCCATTTCGTTTAGCTGAATTATATTTTCTATAAAGCGATTCGTCAAGGCATGACTTGCTTTTCCATCAAAATATTGATTAATTTTGCTTAAAATGTTCTGATGTTTTTGGGAAAGTGACCAAACAGCGTAACTATGCTCTAAGTATAACCTTGTAAACTCTACATTTTCTTCTAAATCCTGTTTGATTTGTTTCTTTAACAATTCTTTTTGTGCATTGGTTTCCAGGTAATCTTTCCACCAATCACTTATATTACTCATTACCGCACCATCCCTTATTGACGTATCTGTAACCATTGAGCAAGTATTTGATCCATGTGTTTAAAATCTTTACTCATTTTTTCCATATTGTAAGCTATTTCTCCCGTATCATTTTGGCTTTTTCGGAGTTTTTCTAGAAGATGTTCAAATTCATTTAAATCAATTAATAATGGTGTACCATCACTCTCAACATCAACTAGTTCACGAAAAATTTCATCTACATGAGCAGTGTTTAATTTATCATATTTTCCTGAACCGACCATATTTCTGTATGTATTTTTTAACTCTTTCATTGTAGCTATATGATCATCAAGTAATCGAGTTAGTGCCCTTCTAGTAGTTGCAACCAACTCTTCACTTTCCTGCATCTCCATAGCCAGTTGATGCATTAGCTCGGTTTGAATACGGACATGAAAGTCATGAACGCCACTATTTTTCAATTCTAGCGGAGAGGATAGCAACTGCCCCCGGATTTTTTCACCATATAACAGGTGAGGGAGTAAATATCCTTCTTCATTAAACATCCCCTCACTTAAATAGTTCTTGATACCGTGAGTCTTAAGTGTTTTTCCATTTTTGTCTGCCGGATTGCCGACATAGTATACGGAGCCAATGGATTGGTTATAGAAAGTACCAACGATGTCATTAGGGTAAGTGTAAGAAATAATATTATCTTTAAATTCTCCATTTAAAGCTCGTTTCTGATCTTCTTTGGATAAAAGATCAAACACGTCAGCTGCAGCAAACGTAACGGCGTTTGAGTCATGTTTGACAGCGAAATATTGGGCAAGTCCTCCACCTAGAGAATGTCCTGTAAAAACGATGTTGTTCGCTCCATGTTTCTTTACATATTTTTCAACAATGGGTGCAGCTTCTGTAAATTGATTTTTGTTGGTATACGTGAGGGTTTTATCTTTGGAGTTAAGTTTCGCTTTCCCGGTTGTTAAAGCTGCGTCTTGGGATGGAGTTCCTAAATAAGGTGTTTTTCCATATTCTTTTTTGGTATAATCGGAATCACCAAGAATAATTCCCTGAATATCTTCTTCAATATCTTTAGAAGACTCTGTTCCCCTGAAACTGATAACGATTGCATTTGTATCGGGATTTTGGAGCACGTAACCGTCTAATCCAGTATCTTTATCCTTAATGGTCTCGATGTTTTTCCAAGTAGAAATTTTCCCATTATCCAATATAACTTCAATTTTAGAACGGTTGTTTTTATAAGTTCTTTCTGAAATTCTACTTAATACTTTATCACTAAGATTATTGCTCAAAATTACCATTCCTTTCCTGTGAGAATAAGGAGGCCAGGATCTGATGAAGAAAATACTGTTGATGTCTTTTGGAATCATTATACTATTAGGGGGTTGTAATGTGAAATCAAACAATGAAACTTATGATCAGACAACGAAAGAAAGGGCTCAAGAAGCTGTTGAACAATATATTAAGAATAACTATGAGGGGATAAAGTCTGTCGAGATTGTGGACATCTATCAAAGTCCGATGGGGGGCTTGACTGTTGATGGAACTATTAATGGAGGGGAAGCTGATTTTTCAGCTGGTGTAGAAAGTAATTATAAAGTGGGCAGTGTAGGGTTGAGTGAAGGGTTTCCAGAAAGGAAAGAAGAATGTAAAGAAGAAGAATGCGATTATTAGTTAAAACGCTTTTTTCACGCCGTTTGGAGAACTTGAACGGGGTTAAACGCTGTGCTATAATGAGCATACAGTCGATAATACGTTTAAAGTGTTCGTATACGGTAGTCGCATTGACCTTTGGTGTAGGTTCGTCGCGTCATCCTTTTTCGTGAGAATATAGCCCCGTTCTTATTGGACGGGGCATTCTTGTCATTTTTGCGTGGTGAGTTGCGAAATAATAGGAAATCTAAAAACCAGACCCCTTTATTCATCGTTGATTTTAATTTTCGTTTTAATATCTCCCCAGAAATCAACTTCCACTATATATTGTTGGTTATCTAGGAAAACTTTTTTCACATTCATAGTCTTAGTATCCTCTATAATAAATCGTTTTCTTTTACGTTAAATGCCTCTCTGATGTCCTCATTTATATTTTCCTCTCTGTGGGATAAATAAATAACGCCTAAAATACTTAAAAGCATGATGAAGCCAAGCGTAATTCTAATTAAAATAGTTTCTTTTTCTATACGGCTAATATCAAACATTATTTCACCTCCAATCATTTTGAAATATCATATTTACTTTTATATCGCTATATACAAAAAGCAATACAACATCTGTTTATATCCGGATGCTTCGCAAGGCAACAGTCACGACCCCTTAAGAGTAGATCGGGGTGAAATACTGGCCGCTTTTCCGTTTTTGTCTACGACGCGGTAGATGAAGCGTCCTTCTGATTTGTATGCGTAAAGGCGTAGTTTCGCCGCACGCATGAACATAATAGCTTGTTTTACACTTATCTTATGTTTCTCAGTTAGTCGGTCATTTTGTTTTTTTGTTTCGTGTTGATCATAGGTGCTCACTCCTTTTTTATTTAGTGCTTTTTGTCCGGGCTTCACGCTTATTGGTATCGCTTTTCTTTGGTTCGGGGAGATTTATATGAATACGTCGTATTAGCGCTCCATTGTTCCCTGCTACGGTGTCGGTGAAAGCTTTCAAGTCTTTCATGATGCGTCTTGTCCTTTTATGATATAGATGTGTCTTATTTATAGGCTCCTCCGCATCAAGTAGTGCGGTGATTACAGCGTATGTCGCTTCGATAACAAAACGGCTATCTTTATCTATCAACGTGTCAGGTAGTTCCTCCGTCATGCGCTGCATTGATTTTAGAATATGTCGCTCATGATGATCCCTCCTTTTTTAAGTTTGGTTTATGTATAATTGGTACGTTCGCATACCCAAAAGTACGATATTGATTAATCAATATTTGTTTTTCTCTACCAGATACCCACACGGATTTTACTTATAGATAATTTCGTATTTAGCTACTTGGTAACTATTTTTTTACTTGGTTGTCAAAACGGAGCAAACAAGCTTTATTTTCATTGGCGATAGCTAAAACGCACCCGTTATCTTTGAGTGTGTTTTTCAGATCATTTTAAATGATTCAAGCGATTGGTCTTTCTGCGCTTTTAGTAGTGAGGCTTATTTTTATTTTTGTGTTTTTGGTATTTATTTATTAACGTGCCGATTATAATAAAAGTAAGCATGACAGCGGGAACCACAAAGAACATAATCACCCATTGATAATATGTAAACGGAAACTAAAAAAGAGTTGTTTGTTCAGTATTTGCCTGTTAAGCGAAGATCAAGTAGTAAAATGCCTTAAAATTCTTGATATGAAAGATTTTCTAAGCTTATTTGAAAGAAAAAGACCTACATTTGAAATAAACAATGTTAACGAGACTATCTTAGATAATTTCAAAAGAAGAGAATGGATAAAGGGTTATAAAAACGAAAGAGGTTTTTTCCGTGCAATCGGTCGTGATAGGTCAGATATTTTAAAAGTGTAGAGGGCTTCTAGTGATAACCAGGTATGTATTAGGAGCACAATAACATGTATTACCCGAAGTTGGTGTTGTTCCTAAAAGAGTCACACAGGAAAACTGTGTGGCTTTTTTTGTTCCTGCTTTGTTCCTTTTTAGCTTCAATATGTATTTTATATAGCCTGTGATCCAGACATGCCACCATTGAAAGAACTCGTTCAACCGGTCCAGAAGTTTTCTATCCAGGCGCAGCGAGCGTACATCTTTTTGTCCGAATCGGCGATGCGCGTTGTCTACATATAGTGGATAAGAAGACGGTACCATGAGCCGGAAAATGGATACGAAACAATCGAAAGTACGACGGTGTAGATATTGCAGCGGAAGAGGGTTCGCATTTGACTCTATTGTCGTGCCGGGATAACTGAACATATCTAATCATTTCGTAATGAATAATGGACGACAATGGATGGTTTACAGTATCATTCAAGTCAGGGGGGAAAATATGCATATTGTTGTGTTAGGGGCAGGTGCCCTGGGAAGTTATTTTGGACTGCGTTTACAAGAAGCTGGAGCAAATGTTACATTTTTAGTCAGAAAAACAAGAAGCGAACATTTAAAGCGATATGGTTTAGCAATTCATAGTACACAAGGAGACTTTCACGCTGAACAGCTGCATGTAGAAACAGATCCAGTTAATATTAAGTGTCCCGATATATTGTTAGTAAGTGTAAAAGGTTACCATTTAGCAGGGGCCATGGATCAAATACGAACAATTGCCGATAAAGGCGCCTATGTATTACCAGTGTTAAATGGGATCGAACATTTAGAGGTGTTGCAGAAGGAAATCGGCAAAAAAAAGGTGTTAGGCGGCTTGTCCTTTATTATCGCTACGTTAAATAAACAAGGTCATGTAGAACATACAAGTGACTTTCATAAGCTTATTTTTGGACCATTGCATCCAGAGCAAGCGGAAATCTGCTCCCGTTTAGAAAAGCTAACTAATAAAGCTAACGTAACAGGTAGAAATACGGATAATATCCTTTATGAGCTGTGGAAAAAGTATATGTTTATTACTGCTTTTTCCGGAATTACGACGGCGGTCAGGTTGCCAATTGGAAAAATTAGAGAGAGCGAAGAAACGTTTCACATTGCCAAAAGAATCTTGAAAGAGATGAAATTATTAGCTAACGTATATAATGTAAACATTACCGATAAGGATGTAGCAGAAGCAATCGAAAACATGCAACAGTTTAATGCAGGAGCTACTTCATCGATGCATCAAGACTTACGAAAGAGACTAACACTCGAATTGGAACATTTACACGGAGGAGCTATTCGACTAGGAAAGGCAAAACAGCTTGATTTAGTATATACGAAAATTATTTATGGCCTAATAAAACCATTTGAAAATTTAAATGAACGTGTTTGTTCAACACGACAATAGATTGACCTAAGAAATTCGATGCACATCATTTTTATTAAACTTTTGAACATCTAATTAAAGTGAGGTATAGTTATGTCAACATCGATGATTATAGTGATTATTTCCATCATCGTAGTGATACTGGTTCTTGCCCTATCATTAGTAACAATTGGAAAAGGGTATGCGCATGAACATAAGGTTGATCCATTGCCAGGAGAAAAGGCAGACAGCAGCAATGAAAATAATGCAGATATGTAAAGAGGAGAGTGCAAAGTGAAGTTCTCTACAATTGGTACAAGTTGGATTACAGAAGCTTTTATTGAAGCAGCAACATTATCTGAAGTAGCACAATTGGATTCCGTTTATTCACGGAGACAAGAAACGGCGCAAGACTTTGCCCAAAAGCACGGTGGGAAAACGGCATATACCGATATACAGCAAATGCTGGAAGAAGCTAATAGCGATTTTGTATATGTTGCTTCACCAAATATACTGCATCCCGAACATATAAAGTTGTGTATTCAAAACGGTAAACATGTTTTTTGCGAAAAGCCAATGGTCTATACCGAAAAGCAGTGGGAAGAAATAAGTCAACTGGCTCAAAAAAATCATGTGTTTGTTTTTGAGGGCTTTCGACACTTATTTTCACCTAATTATTATACGTTAAAAGAGCAAACAGCTAATATTGGGAAGATTCGAAGTGCGATGCTTCAATATGCAAAATATTCTTCCAGATATGATAAGTATAAAGAAGGTAAAGAACCGAATGTGTTTTCACCAAACTTTGCCGGCGGGGCGTTAATGGATCTTGGAGTATATCCATTAAGTATGGCGATTGACCTATTTGGGGCACCAAAAGAAAGCCGATATTTTCCAGTTCTATTATCAAACGGAATTGATGGAAGCGGAACGATCATACTTACATATGATGACTTTATGGTTACGATCCTATGTTCTAAAATAACGAGTGCGTTTTTACCATCGGAAATTCATGGGGAGGACGGCACTTTGATAATGGATGAAATTGCACCTATTTCTGAACTGCAATTATATAACAGAAAGACGGATAAGACGAGTCAGCTGGGTCAGAAGCAATTTGAAGCCGATATGGTCTATGAGATTAAAGCATTTGTTCAGATGGTACAGGAACAAAATTGGGATCAGCATGACGCCAATTTAGAACGAAGCAGGTTAGTTGTTAGGTTAACAGAAAAAATGAGAAAGGAAAACGGCCTCCGTTTTCCCGGAGAATAAAATAATAGTACAGTACGACATGTAAGGTAGTAAAATGATCCTCCCGATTACGAATTAAGTTATCGGGAGGATCATTTGGTGATTTAAACCGAAAGGAATACGTTAATTGAATTTGTAAAATGTTAGATCAACCAATCATCTTACTTATCTAAGTGAAGTCTAGTAATATACGTTTCTTTTAATTAGGATAAATATTTTTAGCATGCTTTACTCATCCTATTATTTTGCTTGAGCTTTATCAGGACGAGCCCCGCTTTTCAATTCATCAATACTTAAGCCAAAAGTCATTTGAAAGTGAGGGTAATCTTTAAAGCCATTCCAGTCTCCTCCCCATTCAAATCCTAATTCTTTAGCAATTTCTACTACTTCCAACCAGTCTGATTGATTATTCCCATTACCATCATAGCTCGTATCCCAGATAACTTGTCCCTGTTCATTCTCTAAGGCAAAATCGATAGCCAATCCATAATTATGAAAGGATTCTCCACCCTTTGCATTCGTAATAATCGCGCCATCATTTGCTCTTCCGCGTTTATATAATTTATTTTGTTCTTCAATCGTTCGCAGCGCCTCTGTAATGATGACTTGGATATTTTTTTCCGCTGCTAGTTGAATTAACTTATCCTTATTTTCTTCAACGACGGGATGCAGTTCGGTCGGCATCACCGCTTTTTTATGTTGTTTATTTGGATGTTCATTTCTATCATTATACAAAACAAATAAAATAATAAGTCCTATAAAAATAATCAACCAAGGAAGCATGGCTTTTTTTAAGTTTTTCATGTTGTGTATACACCTCGAGAATAAAGCATAGTTATTTTAAAAATAACAAACAAAGCTACCATTTATCTCACATCTTAGTGTCGCAAGATTTCTGATTTAAGTATTATAGAGAACACGTAGCACCTAAATAATTGTTTTATTCAGGTCGATAGGACAGAAAAAACTTCATAACAACACACCGCGATTTTTTCAAGAATAATGGTAAGTTGACAGCGATACATCACAATTTTTCAAAAATGTCTCGAATAGCTACCTATCAGTGAATATGAAGGAAGCTCCGCGGAATATAGTTTCACTTTATAATAATATCATGATGTTCATTTCATTTTTAAGTTATTAGAACAAAAGCTAGTAGCGCTAAGTTATTCACTCCTGATTTCTGATACTATAAATATACACATCGAATGACTTTCGCTGTTAACAATTAATCGATTCTTTACATGGAAAAATGGATTTGTATATTTTTTAATCATTTTTAACAGCTGCTAGAAACTCTCTGTATGATAGGAAGAATTTTCATTGATTAATGCACTTGTTTCTATTATCGGCTATTTAGCTGGATGCTTACATGGTTCTCAACTTGAAAGTATGTGTAGATATTAAAAATAGTGTTGTTAAAAATACAAGAGTTTCAAATACGGCAATTTTACTTCGCTGGATATATGGAATATTCGTTGCCTTGATTGATATATTTAAAGCGACTTTTGTTATTTTAATAGAGCTATATATTATAAATGAGTATGGAAATAGTGGTAAAGAGCAGACAATGCTCATCAATATTACTACCGTATTGTTTATATTTTAGGTCGGGTCATAATTATCCGATAACGATGAAATTTAGCGGAGGAAAAGGAACGGCATCTCTTGTTGGTGTTTTACCGCTGTTGATTGGAAAATTACTCTTATCAGTATTGGAATTCCTGCCTATTTTTTCCATTTAAACTGATTATTTAGTTATTGGTGTGTTATTTATGTATCCTTCATTCTTAGTGACAAGCTTTATCCCCATGTAACAGGCAGTAAGACCTACCATGCTCCGAGGTGAAATCTAGGAGGATGAGCGGAGGATCGAACTATTAATAAATGCTTAATTCAGTTTATTGTGGCAATTGGTTGTGGATAAAAGAAAATCCCTACTGATTGAAGATTCCCTTTATATTCTCTGGATCAGAGCCAACATCTATCGTTATTATTTTCTTATTCATTTTAAGAGTATAGCGAAACATAAAGAGAATTATAAACGTATAATAATGAAGCAGGAAACAAAACTATCAAGGATGTTCCGTAAAATTTAATTCATTGGAGGCAACAAACATGGTTGAAATACTTATTTGGGTTCTCATTATTGCTTTATTTGTTTTAAGCTTTGTCGGAATAATTTTCCCGATTATTCCTTCTGTTCTTGTGATTTGGGGTGGATTTCTTCTTTATCAATTTGCCATTAATGGTAATGAATTAACGATGACCTTCTGGATTGCCATGGGAATTTTTACGGTTATTCTGATTGGTGCAGATGTGATTGCTAACAGTTATTTTGTTAAGAGATACGGAGGGAGTAAGTGGGGAGAGCGGGGAGCTGCTATTGCCGTAATAGTTGGCTCGTTTATGGTACCGCCGTTTGGAATTATTATCATTCCGTTTTTAACGGTGTTTATTATTGAACTACTGCAAAAGCGAACGTCACAAGAAGCATTTCATGCATCCATTGGCTCGTTATTTGGCTTTCTTGGAGGAGCAGTGGCAAAAGTAGTCATCCAATTAATTATGATCGTTTGGTTCTTTATTACCATTCTGTTTTAATTTTTAGTAAATGGCTAAAGGTATGCCATTTCTTTCCTTTTAGAACAAGTCGGTTTATTCCTTTACTTATTAAAGGAATCCTTCAAATTTGATAGGACTTTTCTCGAGTTTATGGATCTGTTGTTCTCTTTGTATCTCTCCTTCTTTAGTTATTTTCCATGTATACGCGTGTTTCTTTCTAGTTGAGTGATAGGAGGAATGGTATAGAAAACAAAGTTTCTACGTTCGCAAATTAGACACCTATAAAGTAGTCCACAATTCGTTCTCGGATGCTTAGCCATCTTATTGTTGATAAAAAATCTAGCAACTTTTCCATTCCCTGATTTTCTTCTCTAGTTGATGTACAATTTGGAGATTAAGATGGCCTAATGGCAATAAATATGTAAGCACATTATAATGGATGTATAATCAAACAATGTAGAAAGGTGGCTGAAGTGGATTGCGTGCTTTATTAAATGTTGATTACACGATTGATTTTGTCGCTAAAGATGGAAAATTGACCTGCGGGATTCCTGGACAAGCTATTGAAGACAAAGTTGTTTCGCTTACAAAAGAATTCATTGAGAATGGCGACTTTGTCATATTTGCTATTGATGCTCATCAAGAAAACGATCAATACCATCCTGAAGCTAATTTATTTCCTCCGCATAATATCGTTGGCACAACAGGAAAGGATTTATACGGAAAATTGAAAGAAGTGTATGAGACTCACATGTCGGATGCAAATGTGTATTATTTCGATAAAACAAGGTATAGTGCATTTGCCGGTACGGACTTGGAAATTAAACTACGGGAACGAGGCATTACAGAGGTTCATATTATTGGTGTTTGTACAGATATTTGTGTTTTGCATACGGCTATTGATGCCTACAACAAAGGATTTGACATTGTTATTCATAAAGATGCTGTAGCGAGCTTTAATCAAGCTGGACATATTTGGGCTCTTGATCATTTTACCAATACCTTAGGAGCTAAAGTCATCTAAGATGGATGTTTTAATTCGAAAAGCAACATTGGCAGATAGAGAAGAAGTATTAACCATATTGAAAAACGCAGCCCAGTGGATTCAGAAACAAGGGATTAACCAGTGGGCTTATCTTTTATCTGGGAAAGAGGATGATGCCATTGAAACTGATATACGCACTGGCATAACCTATATGGTTGAATTAGATAAGGAAGCCGTTGCAACGTTTAGCCTTTCTTCTGAGCAAAATGAATGGGACAGGCGTTTATGGGGAAAGCTAGAAGATCATGCATTTTATTTGCATCGTTTAGCAGTACATCGCGACCATGGAGGCAAACAAATTGGTGAAAAAGTATTAAACTGTATTAGTAAACAAGCAGTAAAAATTGGAGCAGTCATACGATTAGATTGCGTCAGCGATAATCCTCGCTTGAATGACTTTTACCAAAAAAATGGTTTTACTTTTTTGCACTATAGGAAAGTATAAAACTTTATGGTTTATAGTATAAGAAAAACGATAGCTTTCACCATAAAGGTTTGGCGACAAGCCAAGTTTTTCTAACGAGTTGCGGGTGAGGGGGAAGATCGCTTTGCTTTGTATGAAAAGCCCTTACCAAGATCTTGACTTTCTGTATATCAAGCTATATAGTGAAATTACATCGTTGAAGCATGGATGGAGACTAGTATAATGAAGCCGTCTTTTCCAGAGAGGAAATGGTTGCTGCAAATTTCCAAAGACGATCATTAGAACCTACTCCGGAGTTCGCTATTAAAAGGCCCAACAGCTGTAAGATAGCGCGGATCATTCCGTTACCAATGAGAGAGTGTGCAATCATTGATTGCAAACAAGGGTGGTACCACCTACCTCGGTCCCTTATCGGATGGAGGATTTTTTTAATGGTTATGAAATTATATTTGACTCTGCGTGGTGGGGTATGAAAGTGTATCGTCCGGCTTAAGCGCTCAACGGTTAGTTAACAAAACAAATATAAAAGAATAATTTAATGAATAAAGAGGTGTGGCGTTTTGGGTAAGAAAAATAAGCAATTTGTAGAAAAGATTACTGCAATGGAAGATGATTTTGCACAGTGGTATACGGATGTTGTAAAGCAAGCTGAGTTGGTTGATTATGGCCAAGTTCGTGGCACAATGATCATTAGACCGTATGGATTTGCCATTTGGGAAAATATTCGTGATCTGCTGGATAAGAAATTTAAAGATACAGGCCATAAAAATGTTGCTTTTCCACTATTTATTCCTGAGAGTTTACTACAAAAGGAAAAGGACCATGTAGAAGGCTTTGCGCCAGAAGTAGCCTGGGTTACTCACGGTGGAGATGAAGAATTAGTCGAACGCCTTGCCATTCGTCCTACGTCAGAAGTATTGTTCTGTGATTACTATTCCAAAAACATTCATTCTTATCGTGATTTACCGAAGCTTTACAACCAATGGGCCAATGTAGTTCGCTGGGAAAAAACAACCCGACCATTTTTACGTTCATCCGAATTCCACTGGCAAGAAGGCCATACTGCCCATGCAACAGATGAGGAAGCTTCGCAAGAAACGGAGCGCATGCTGGAAGTTTATGCAGATGTCGTAGAAAAACATTTAGCAATTCCAGTACTTAAGGGAAGAAAAACAGATAAGGAAAAATTTGCTGGTGCGAAGTATACATTAACGATTGAAAGTCTCATGCATGATGGTAAAGCATTGCAATCCGCTACCTCTCATCATTTCGGATCTGGTTTTGCAGAAGCATTTGATATTACGTATTTAGATGAAAATGGGGATAGTCAGTATGTGCACCAGACTTCCTGGGGGCTTTCTACAAGAATCATGGGGGCTTTGATTATGGTGCATGGTGACAATCGTGGCCTAGTCATCCCGCCAAGGATTGCACCAACCCAAGCAATGATTGTTCCGATTGCTCAGCATAAAGAAGGCGTATTGGATCGAGCATATGAACTACGTGATCAGTTACAGCAACTTGTTCGTGTAGATATGGATGCTAGTGATAAAATGCCTGGCTGGAAGTTTAATGAATATGAAATGAAAGGTATCCCAGTACGAATTGAAATGGGACCTAAAGATATTGAAAAGGAACAAGTTGTCCTTGTTCGCCGTGACACTGGAGAGAAGGAATTTGTTGCTTTAGCAGAACTTGCTTCTCGCTTGCCGGCTTTATTAGAGGAAATCCAAGAAAATTTATATAATAAAGCGAAACAGCATCTGGAAGAAAAAACAAGTGTAGCAACAAATATGGAGGAATTTGCTTCTATCTTAGAAGAAAAAGCAGGATTTATTAAAGCAATGTGGTGTGGCGATGTAGCATGTGAAGAAAAAATTAAAGAAGAAACATTGGCAACATCTCGCTGTATACCATTTGAACAGGAAAAAGTAGCTGATACTTGTGTTTGCTGCGGTAAAGAAGCAAAGCAATTAGTATATTGGGCAAAAGCATATTAAAATGCAAAGACAAGATAAAATGAACCTTCATTCAGTAGGAGTTTTCTTCCATCTCCTACTGAATGTTAGTACCACAAGGGTATGATCTAAAGGCCCTTGAACGAATCGGGCATTTAGGTGCCGTTTTCTCCCACTTAGACCTTTTGTATCAACTCAAGCTTTTGAAGTGGGAGTCTTACGGCACCTTACATGCGGGATAAAAAAGAGGGGGCCCCCCTCTTTTTTTGTACCTTAAAAAAGCAATTTGTCGACTTCGTTCATGCAACTAGGCAAGTTCGTTACCTAGCTTAAATTAAATGTAAGATATAATGAATGAAAAAGATAATCCAGATAATTATAGACTTCCACTGGATAAACGTTGTGAATTTTACTTTTTATAAAATAAAAAGACTTTATATGGAAAGGTATCACGTAATTGGTTAAAATACTTTTTTATCCCGCAACTGACTGTAAGACCTCCCCTTCATGCCACGAGGTGAATCTAGGAGAAAAAGCATGAGACTCAACTGCAATTCAAATAACGATTCTGTCATTCTAACAATCAGTTGGCAATAAAAGAAAACCCTACTGATTGAAGATTCACTTTATCTTGTAGAAAGTGTCAAAAATGCTCTATCCGGAATTAAAGTGGACAAAAAACTTAACTGTTTCTAAAAAGACGATGTATTGAATTTCAGAAGGGCTTTGTTCTTTCAACTGGATACTACAAAACTTCCGTTGTTTTCTTTAATTTGCTTCCAATAAGTAGAATAAGATACTTCTATAATTCCTTTGTAGTTATACTTTCTTTATTCATTTTCGGTTGCATTCATAAATTAAAGATGCAGTTCATAAAATTCTACACTATCTCTACCCAAAGCTTCCAACCTTATAACTTCCGCAGCACTCTATTTCTTAAAAATAATTAATAAAAATCAATTTTTTATTGAATAATGATACAATTAGTGTTATAAATATACATACAGATTAATAAATAACCAGTTGGGAAGGCGAAGCAAATGGACAGTTTAAAAGAAGAATTGATTAAAATTCATAACAAATTATGTAAGATTAGCGATCATTTATATGAACATCCAGAATTAGGTGATCAAGAGTATCAATCCATGAAACTTTTAGCTGATTTTCTAATAGATCATCAATTTAATGTTACAACAGGTATTGCTGGAAGGGAAACAGCATTTAAAGCTACTTTTGAAAGTGGGAAACCTGGACCAGTAATTGCGTATTTAGCTGAATATGATGCATTACCGGGTGTTGGCCACGGTTGTGGACATAATTTAATCGGAACCATGAGTGTAGGTGCTGGCGTTATATTAAGTAAACAGTTAACTAAAATTGGTGGAAGTGTAGTGGTGTTAGGAACGCCAGCAGAAGAGACAAATGGTGCTAAAGTACCAATGAGTGAACAAGGGGTTTTTGATTCTATTGATCTAGCAATGATTGTGCATCCAGCAGATCAATCTTATGAAAGTGGCGAATCCTTGGCTATGGATGCCATTCAATTTGCTTACTTTGGAAAAACCGCCCATGCTGCCGCAGCACCTGAACAAGGAATTAATGCTTTAGATAGCGTTATTCAATTATTTAATGGTATCAACGCGTTACGCGAACATGTACCTTCAGATGTTCGAATTCACGGTGTCATCTCAGAAGGTGGAAAAGCTGCTAACGTTCTTCCTGATCGAGCAGTTGCACAATTTTATGTCCGAGCAAAAGAACGTAAAGTATTAGAGGATATTGTAGCTAAGGTGAAAAACATTGCAGAAGGTGCAGCCATGATGACAGGGGCAACATTGGAGATTTCCTATTATGAATTAAGCTATGACAATATGGTTACGAATCAAGCATTATCCAAAACATTTACGAAGCATTTGCAACAAATAACCAAAAAACCAGTACTGCCAGCTAGGCAAAGCTACGGATCGATTGATATGGGAAATGTGAGTCATGTTGTTCCGGCGATTCATCCATATATCGGGTTTGATCAACCAGGGTTAACTGCCCATACAAAGGAATTTGCAGATATGACCATTACCGAAACAGGACATCAAGTTATCGCAGATGGAGCGTTGGCACTAGCAGAGACAGGTTATGAAGTAGTTACAACTCCTGCTCTCTTCACAGCAGTTAAAGAAGAGTTTAAAAAGAACAACCTTGAATAAAACATGAAAACATTGGAGTGATAGATAATGAAGAAATTAATGGGTATGATCCTTATTCTTATCGTGATGGCAAGTGTTATTGCCGGGTGCGGAGAAAGTAAAGATAAAGCTTCAGGTTCGTCGGGTAAAGAAGATAAAAAAGTACTGAAAATGGCAACATCAGCTGATTTTCCGCCGTTTGAATCCCGAGATCCAGAAGGCAATTTTAAAGGATTTGACATTGAGTTGGGACAAATGATTGCGGATGAATTAGGTTATAAGTTAGAAATCGAGGACATGCAATTTGATGGTTTGATTGGGGCACTACAGGCAAAGCGAGTAGACATGGTTATGGCAGGAATGAGTGCAACAAAAGAACGCAAAAAGAATGCGGAATTTTCAACAGAATATCACCGTTCGGGAGAAAGTTTTTTAGTAGAAGCGGATTCTAATATTAACTCTATCGAAGACTTAAAAGGGAAAAAAGTTGGTGTGCAGCTAGGGACAATTCAAGAAGAAGGTGCAGAAAAACTTGCAAAGGAATATGACTTCGAAATAAAAAAGGTCGATAAGGCAGGTCTTCTCGTTCAAGAATTGAATTCAAATCGTATTGATGTTGGCTATATGGATAAAACAGTTGCAGATGGCTATGCCAAGGAACAAGATTTGAAAGTTTTTGCTGACCCAACTGAAAGCTCACCTGGAATGGGGATTGCCTTTCCAAAAGGGAGCGATTTAGTAGCTGATGTCAATAAAGTACTCGCTAAATTTGAAAAAGATGGAATATTAAAAGAATTAGAAGATAAATGGGTAAATAAAAAATAATAAGTCAGATTATGGTTTATTAAAAATGTGAAAACTGTAAGGCAACATTGATTTGGAAGCCGTTAGTAATTTGCGCTGTCGATGAGTTTGAACTTTTGATAAATGTTTTAGCAAACTTCATATGAGTTGCAGAATGAAGTGAGGTATTCGGTACGGTTCTTTTACTGCTTTGACTGTATGTTTAAGAAATTTTCAGCTTTAGAACGAATACAGAGAGAAAAGTGAGGTGTTAAGGCATGAATTTGGATTTCAGCCAAATCGTGCCTTATATTCCTTTTATTATAGAGGGAATAGGGGCTACTTTAAAATTTGTCATTGTTTCAATTGTAATTGGATTTATTTTAGGTACATTGTTATCCTTATGTAAAATTACGAAGCTGCCATTATTAAAATGGTTTGCAGATGCATATACATCCATATTTCGCGGAACGCCGCTGATTTTACAATTAATGATTATCTATTATGCTGTTCCACAGTTAACAGGCTATGATATATCTGCATTTTTATCTGCAGTTCTTGCTTTTGGACTAAATTCAGCAGCATATGTTTCTGAAATTATTCGTGGTGGAATTTTAGCCGTAGACAAAGGGCAAACCGAAGCCGCAGAAGCATTAGGTATTCCATATAAACCGATGATGCTTCATATTATTCTTCCACAAGCATTTAAAAATATATTACCGGCTATGATGAATGAGTTTATTACTTTAACTAAAGAATCAGCGCTAGTATCGACAATCGGTTATTTAGATTTAATGCGGAGGGCACAAGTAGTTGGTGCAGATTTATATCGAAATTTTGAACCATTATTAGTTGCCGGATTAATTTATTGGAGCATGGTTTATATTTTAACTCAAGCTGGCAGAGTACTAGAACGGAGGCTGCGTCAAAGTGATTAAAGCAGAAAATATAACGAAAATGTTCGGAAAAAATACCGTACTAAACAATATTTCTACAACGATCAATCAAGGAGAAGTTGTTGCGATTATTGGCCCATCTGGTTCTGGTAAGTCGACTTTCTTACGTTGTTTAAATTTATTAGAAACACCAACTAAAGGGAAGATTTGGTTAAAAGATCAAGAAATAACCAAACCAAAAATAAATAAGCTAGAAGTGCGAAAGAATATCGGAATGGTCTTTCAACATTTTCACTTATTTCCTCATATGACCGTAATCGATAATGTCTCCTATGCACCACAAAGAGTAAAAAGCATTGCCAAAGAGGAAGCACACCAACAGGCACGACAATTATTGGCAAAGGTTGGTTTAACAGATAAGGAAAACGCATATCCTAGCCGTCTATCAGGCGGGCAAAAGCAACGGGTCGCGATTGCCAGAGCATTAGCTATGGAGCCGGAAATAATGCTATTTGACGAACCGACTTCAGCATTAGACCCGGAAATGGTTAAAGAAGTACTGGACGTCATTCAAGATTTGGCTCATTCAGGGATAACCATGGTAATTGTCACCCATGAGATGAATTTTGCCAAGGAAGTAGCAGATCGTATTTTGTTTTTAGATGATGGAAAATTAATTGAAGAAGCAGAACCCCAAACATTTTTCAACGAACCGGCTACAGCGCGTGCCAAAGATTTTCTGGATAAAGTTTTATAGAGACAGCATAGTAAGAAAAATAATCCCGCATCATTTGAAAATAGGATCCGGGATTATTTATTTTGACTCTATTAAATTGTAATTCAGATAAATGAACGCAGAAATAGTTCCAAATTCGGAAGGGAACGCTCCAAAGTCGAAACAGAGCGTCATCAATTCAAGAGAGAACACTTCGAGGTTGAAACAAAACATCGCCAAGTCGAGAGAACACTTCAAAGTTAAACAGAACGTCATCAAGTCAAGAGAACGCTCCGAGGTTGAAACAAAACATCGCCAAGTCGAGAGAGAACGCTTCAAAGTTAAACAGAACGTCATCAGTCGAAACACAAACTATGCTTTTAGCACTGCTTCAATGTCCTTTTTTATTTGTTCAGGTTTTGTCTGGGGGGCGTAGCGATTAATTACTCTTCCTTGTTTATTAACTAAAAATTTTGTAAAATTCCATTTAATATGTTTCGTAAACATACCCTTTGCTTGTTCTGTAAGATACTTAAATAAGGGATGAGCATTTTCTCCTTTTACTTCCACCTTACTAAACATAGGAAATGTAACATCATAATTAATCTGGCAAAATTGTGTTATTTCTTTATCAGATCCTGGATCTTGATTGTTGAATTGATTACAAGGAAAACCAAGAACGTAAAGGCCCTTGTCTTTATACGTATCATATAATTGCTGTAATCCTTTAAATTGGGGAGTAAAACCACATTTACTTGCTGTATTTACAATTAGTAGAACCTTACCTTTGTAATCTGCTAATGATTTTTTGTTACCATCGATTGAAGTTACTTGAAAATCGTAAACAGACATGAGTGATCCCTCCTTTTTGAAAAGGATAGCAACCGGAGTAACAGCTGTCAAAAACCTTGTTTGAAAAAATGGTTGAAAAAAGTGGGGTATGAATAATGATTGATCGTTGTATGTAGGAAGGTATATAAAAACAGATAGAGTAATCGTTTACATCGTTTGCCTGAAAAATGAACCATAAATAAGGTGAACAAATATTATTAAATATGAATGAAACAAAACTAGCATAGAAAGACATATTAACTGAAACATAACTGGCTGGCTCGTTATCTCCTCCCCTAAAAAGAAAGTTTTATTATCCCTCCCCGTTCATAGTATAAATTTATCATATCAACTACGCCTACAGTTTTCATTGTAGAAAACAGACAAAAAACACATCGGATTTTGATCAAATTATAATAAGAGAGAACATTTTTGGGCCATTTATGAGGTAAATGTGACAAATTTCCTAAATAAGGAATGCTACTTGTCGATAAAATGTCGTCATTATTGTATATTTAGTATAGGTATTAGTTGAAAAAAGTAGGTAAAAAGACTATGATGTTGGTACTAACTGGCTGGTAATGCGATGAAAATTTAAAATAATAAGGTCAATAGTCCTGTTTTTCAGTTTCCTGTTTAATATTTAATTACTAGATTGGCTTGGTCATGATTCTTAAAATGTCCAAGTTTTTCCACCTGCAATAAAATTCATTCTAACTATTTGAGCAAAAAACTCCATAAAGAAAGGAACCAATAAACATGATTAAAAATTTGAAAATCGTAAAGAAACTTTCCCTACTCGTTATTTTAGCTGTTTTATTACTAGTTACCATATTTGCTTTCAGTTTTAAGTATTTACATGACATGGAAGAAAACTCAAAAATAATGTATGAAGATTACTTGATCTCAATTGATAAGCTTGGAAAGATGCAAAAAAATAATTTTAAGATTGATGCCTCTGCAATGGAAGCAATGAGGACGGATGACCAAGAAAAATATGATGCCTTGATAAAAAATATTGATAAATTAGTAAATGAAAACTTAAATCTGGAGTCAAAAGAACTTTTTCCAAAAGAAATCATCGATATGGATTCCTATTATGAACTTATCGATGTTTATATTAAAGGAAGAACAACTGCTCTTGAAATGGCAAAAAAAGATCAGAAAAAGGCATATGAATATTATTTAGAACATGTTACAAGTAAACGGGCTGAATTAGATAAAGTAATGACTGATATCCAACAATACTTTTCCGATAAAGCAAATGAAATCAACATTAAAAATAAGAATAATTTACAAAAAGCTACAGTTACCTTTTTTGGAATAGCTGCTGCCGGTATTGTTATTTTTGTTATTATTAGCCTATTAATCGTAAAAGCTATTGTAAAACCAATTAAACAGATCCAACGTCTCATGGCAGAAGTAGAACATGGTAAGTTAACAACAGGAGAATATCAAGCTGATGATGAACTAGGCCAATTATTTAAATCCTATAATAGTATGATTAAGGCAATTGAAGATATTATCTGGTCTACACAAGAAGCTTCTGAAAATGTTGTGTCTTCTTCCGAACAGTTAACTGCCAGTGCTCAGCAAAATACCCAAGCCTCTGAGCATATTGCTTCAACCATACAGGAACTAGCAGCAGGATCAATGAATCAATTGAATAATATTGAAGAAACAGCTAGCACGCTGAATACTATGATTACCAGCTTTGAAAAGATCGCAAATAATGCTACCGTTATCTCAGATAACGCTAAAGAATCTGCTAATATGTCGGTTCAAGGGAAAGAATCAATTGAAGAAGTTACCAAACAAATGAAAATAATTAATCATAATGTAATTGGGCTAGGTAAAACGATTAAAAACTTAAGCCAGAGTTTATCAGAAATAGGCACGATTAATAAAGCTATTACGGATATCGCTGGACAAACGAATTTGCTATCTCTAAATGCAGCAATAGAGGCAGCAAGAGCTGGAGTCCATGGTGAAGGTTTCTCCGTTGTCGCTGAAGAGGTAAGAAAGCTTGCAGAACAATCCAGTCAATCAGCTGAACAGATAACAAGGCTGATTGAGACGATACAAAGTGATACAAATGAAACGGTAGAGTCGATGGATTCCACGAAGCAAGTTGTTAATTTAGGTACATCGGTTGTCCATGATGCGGGGCAAATATTTGAAAAAATAGAATATGCCATATCTGATATCGTAAATCAATTTAGTCATATTAGCGAAGATATTAACAGCTTGTCTTCAGGTGTATCAAAAGTTCAGCAATCTGTAGAGGGTATTAAATCAGTAGCTGAGCAAGCATCTGATAGAACACAAAATGTATCGGCAGCAACCGAAGAACAGCTTGCATCCATGGAGGAAATTGAAACTTCTTCTGAAAATTTGGCAAAGATTTCAGAAGATCTTCAACAATTAGTGAATAAATTTGATTCAAAGGATTAATTTTGGAGTCTCTCACCATGTACCATGTATCACTTTACATCCACTTGGGAAAAGAGTTACCTTTAAAAGTAGGTTGAATTTGAAATGAATAGAAATGGGGCTTGTTTTTAAGTCGATAATGACTTAGAAAACAAACCCCATTTTATAAAAAAGTTATGCTTTCATTGTTAAACGTTCACCTATCGCTTCAAGTCGGGCCTCTACTTCTTCTTTTGTAAGTCCATGTTCTTTTACATAAAGGTTACGAGGGCTTACTCGACACTCATGTGTGCAGCCGCGTAAATATTTATGTTCATTCTCCTCGGAGCAGAGAATTTGTTTATTACATTCTGGGTTTGCACAGTTTACATAGCGCTCACATGGTTTACCATCAAAATAATCTACGCCAACAATTACATGTTCTTTTTGATTCACTGGTACTGAAATGCGTTCATCAAAAACATAGCATTTTCCATCCCATAATTCTCCTTGTACTTCCGGATCTTTACCATATGTGACAATACCACCGTGTAATTGATTAACGTCTTCAAAGCCTTCTTTGCGTAACCAACCGGAGAATTTTTCACAGCGGATACCACCTGTACAATAGGTTAAAATTTTCTTACCTTTAAATTCATCCTTATGCTCGCGAATCCAACTAGGAAGTTCACGAAACGCCCGAATATCAGGACGAACCGCACCACGAAAATGTCCTAAATCGTATTCATAATCATTACGTGCATCAATCACAACGGTATCCTCATCTTGCATAGCCTCATAAAATTCTTTTGGTGACAAGTAGTTACCTGTTGTTTTGTTTGGATTAATATCATTTTCTAAGCGCAATGTTACTAGCTCTTTGCGAGGGCGAACATGCATTTTTTTGAAAGCATGGCCATCATGTTCATCAATTTTGAAAACCATATCCGCAAATCGAGGATCTTGATGCATCGTATCCATGTAGGTTTTTGTTTGTTCTTTTGTGCCAGAAACTGTTCCATTGATACCCTCATGGGCTACTAGAATTCTTCCTTTTAACCCCAAGTCTTTACAAAATTTAAGATGTTCAGCTGCATATCCTTCCGGGTCTTTAATGTGAACATACTTATAATACAATAAAACCTCATAATTTTTATTGCTTTCCATGTTGTTTACCACCTATCATTTATATTTGCAAGATACAAATGTATGGTAGTCGTTATTCATTTTTTTCTATCTTGCAATTGTACATTGTAGCACTTTTTTTAGACAGATTCTAGTTTGTGAAATTTTGTACAAAAGGTTTATCATAGTCTGTTCGAGTGCTTAACGTGTGAGCAATCCATTAATTGCTCGAATTAAAAAAACTCAGTTATGTATTCCTGAGCGAACTTTATATGAATTTTAAAAATAAGAAAAGGTATAGATCGGGTGAACGCTTAAAGAACATGGAAATGAATAAATTCTGTCTGCAGAACTTGCGAATGGAGTTTGGATAAGCCAACTTATTTCGTAAAATATTGACATACTACTACAAGTAATATATATTATTAATTTTAAAGGTATTTTTTACTATAAATGGGTTATTGATATCTACTACGTAGTATTTATTTCCTATGTAATTATTAGCTAAAGGTTAAATTTTAATGATTTTATATAATTATCTATCTTTTCTTAAAATAGCTATCATTGATTAAAAAGTATATCAATTTTTCTTTGCTAATCCCATGCATTAATTCGCTAACAAAAAGTATAGACCTTAGCAACTAGGTAATAAGCTAGGCTTAGTTAGTAATATCCCCAAAATTAAACTACCAAGGAGGACTCAAAATGAACCTTTAGATTGATATTGCAAAGAAAAAGATGAGAGTGCGTCCATGATGATCGAGGCTTTGGGTTCGGAAAAACTGGTCTTTAAAATCCGATATGTGGCTTTCAACAATTTTTGAATTGGAATGACATATCCAATTTCTTCATTAGCTCTCCGTTCCTTGGAAAAGAAAACCCCTTTCCTTTGTGAGAAAGGTTTGAGAGGAAGCTATACTTATGCCCATGTATTTACTAAAGGACCTTCTACTAAAAGCGATCACGGCCCTAAAGTAACGTAGAAGTCAGTACTGAACAAGCGTGCTACTCGAAATTTCGTCGACTCGAACTTCTTGATCCTTTATACCTCCTTTGACCACTTCTCCTAAATCAAGGGTACATGTTTTGAAGTTTAAGTATATGCACAAATGCCTATTCAAGTTTTTTCGTTTAATCAATGCCGAACTTTAGTGTAATTTAAAAGAAATTTTCGGAAAAAAAGAAGTTGTAGAATTATTTGGTAATTATAAAGTAATTATTTAGGTTGGAGTATTTACAAAAATATTTATTAAGGGGGGAATACGTTTGGGAGAATTTGTAGAAAATATAAATGAGTATACGGAAAGAATTTCTAGTAGAGAATTATTGAAAAAAGTAATTTCTGTCAGTGAATTGTCAAAATCTTTTGGATCATATAAAGCTGTTAAAAATGTAAACTTAGATGTTTTTAAAGGTGAAGTATTAGGGTTACTTGGACCAAATGGTGCTGGTAAAACAACGCTGATTTCCATGCTTTCATGAGTTTTAAAACCTGACAGTGGTTCGGCTATTATTGCAGGATATGATGTGAAAAAAGATATGAAACATATAAAAGAGAAAGTGAGTTTAGTACCTCAAGATTTGGCATTATATATGGAGCTAACTGGTTATGATAACCTTTCTTTTTTGGCTAACCTTTACGGTTTAAAAGGGACAGTTAAGAAAGAACGGATTTATGAAGCAGTAGATATTGCACAACTCCATGATGTTGCAAAAAAGAAGGTAGGATCCTATTCAGGTGGTATGAAACGTCGGTTGAATTTGGCTGGAGGATTGTTAAATCAACCAGAAGTTATCTTCTTGGATGAGCCTACAGTAGGGGTAGACCCGCAGTCTCGTAATCATATCTTTAATTCTATAAAGCATTTGGTACATGAATTAAACATGAGTGTAATTTATACAACTCATTATATGGAAGAGGCTGAAGCCTTATGTAATAGGGTAGCAATTTATGATTAAGGTGAGATTTTAGATGTGGACTATACATCAGCTTTAATAAATAAACATGGCGAAAAACAACTGGAGATTCAAGTTAATACTATGGAACATATGGTTACTGAGAAAATTCAAAATGTTCCTAATGTAGATCTCGTTAATCTAGTCAATAGTACTATTTATATTCAATCTTCTAATATAGTAGAAGTTACAGAAAGAGTGTTAAGGATAATCAGGCAAGAAGGTATCAAAGTAGGTAAGTTTAATGTTAGGGAGTCAAATCTTGAAGATGTCTTTCTTAAGCTTACCGGTAAAAAGTTACGCGATTAGAAAGGAGGATTGAATATGAAAATATGGCATATAGCAGCTAAGGATTTACATATATTCTTGCGTGATATTCCTGGACTTGCATATTTAATTATGACACCAATAATTGTTATTGCAATTGCTAGTTTTGCGTTGTCAGGAATGTTTACGGAAGGTGAGGTTGAGCAATTTTCAGTTCCAATTGTAGTGAATGATGTGGGAGAGGCGACCAATGGTCTACTAGATGTTTTACAAGATACTCAGGCATTGAAATTAGTAAAGACCTATAAGAATTCCAAAGGTGAGAAACAACCTATGACTATAAAAAAGGCAAAGCGTATGTTAACTGAAACAAAAGCGGCAATTGTTATACCGGAGGGGTTCTCTAAAAAAGTGGAAGAAGGAGATTATGCTGAAGTTACTGTTATAGCTGATCCAGTTGATAAAGTTATTCCTGGTGTAGTAACAGATGTTGTCTCTCAATATACATCTAAATTATCCATGGGACAAGTGTCTAATAAAGTTGCAATTACAGTACTGCAAAGCTCAGTATTTAAAATTGAACAAATGCATAGGGTAAAAGTTGATCCATCCGAAGAGATCAATTTTATCAAAGAAAAAAGTGAGGAGTATGTCAACAACCCACCAATAACAGTTAATGTAGAAAATGCGGAATTGGATAAAGGAGTGCGAAAGGCTACACCTTTTGAATCCAACGTACCTGGATATGCGGTGATGTTTGTATTATTAGGGACCGCAACCGCTGCTACAAGTTTGTTAGATGAGCGTGATCGTGGAACATTACGAAAACTGCAAAGCCTTCCAATATCTAGATTATCCATCTTGAGTGGAAAAATGTTATCCAATTTCTTAACCGCATTATTTCAAATGTTTGTCTTATTCACTGTTGGCCATTTTGCGTTTGGAATGTGGTTAGGTAACTCAATTCTAGGATTAATTATCTTAATAGTTGCCACTGCGTTTGCAGCTACAGGGCTTGCAATGATCATTGCTTCATTATGTAAAACGCGTGCCCAAGCCAATGGAGTATCTTTATTAATCGTCTTATCAATGTCTGTGTTAGGAGGGTCATGGTGGCCTTTATACATTGTACCTGAATGGTTACAGAAAGTGGCTCATGTGACACTAACTGCCTGGCCAATGGGTGGTTTTAATAACTTGCTAATTTACGGAGAAGGGTTGAATTCAATACTTTTACCCGTTACGGTTTTATTTAGTATGGGAGTTGTATTCCTCTTATTGTCTGTTCGACTATTTAGGTTTAACTAAAGGGAACTGGTACCTTTGTGTCAGTAGGATTCTAAAGCAAGTTAATTTATCCAAGAAACAAGGAAGAGAGGGACTAGAGACTATATGAAGTGGGTTAAAAGTGATGAAATCCCAGTGCGTTATGTAGAATGTGATCCTATGGGTGTTGTTCATCACTCCAACTACCTTTCTTGGTTTGAAGTTTTCCTACTCAGCAATTAGACCGAAAAATTCACGATTGTCTAAAGCTAAATTAATCGAAAATGGTTTTACTACCTTACCAACTTGGCAAGAAGCTTTAGCCTATTACCTGAATGAATTAAATCAAGGGGTAAAATAAAAATGATAACGAAGAAAGTGCTAGTGACTGGTGGAGCTGGATTTATAGGTGGTAACTTCGTGCAATTTATGGTAGACAAGTATCCCTACCAGAAATTTCCATATGCACAAATGTATTAGGCACCCAAATCCTTCTAGATGCTGCAAAGGCTGTAGATGTTTCGAAGTTTGTCCATGTCTCTACAGATGAAGTATATGGGGAGTTAGATTTTGATTCAACAAAATTTTTCACAGAGGAAACATCTCTTCAGCCGAATAGTCCATACAGCGCAAGTAAAGCAGCCGCTGATCTATTAGTCCGTTCCTATCATGAAACCTATAAACTATCAATGAATATCACACGCTGTTCCAACAATTATGGACCATATCATTTCCCAGAGAAGTTGGTTCCTTTAACCATTTCGAAAGTACTTAACGATGAAAATGTTCCACTGTATGGCGATGGAAAAAATATTCGTGACTGGTTACATGTCCATGATCATTGCGCAGCCATTGACCTTGTATTACATCAGGGTGCCAATGGGGAGGTTTATAATATAGGTGGTCATAATGAACGAACTAATTTAGAAGTTGTTAGAACGATTATAAAAACTTTAGGTAAATCAGAAGAATTAATTGAGTTTGTAAAAGATCGCCTAGGTCATGATAAACGGTATGCAATTGATCCTTCTAAACTAGAAAAGTTAGGTTGGAAACCTACTTTTACTTTTGACACCGGAATTGTTCATACAGTTCAATGGTACATCGATAATCAGCAGTGGTGGAAACAAATTATAAGTGGGGAGTATCAAAATTATTTTGAGAAACAATACACATGATTGATTAAAGATTTGGTTGCACTAGTTTGTTTTTTTTATCACTGGTCTCTAAAGTAATGTTTCCAGGGTTTTTATGTTTTTTAAAACTAGGATTAGCTATTTGTGTTTATGCACGTTTGATAGTAGATAGCTACAAGTCGAGATTACTTATAAATACCAAGACTTAATCGTTGGCATTTATGTCTGAATTGTCCCTTCTTTTATCTACAAAAATATTTAATAACCTTAATAAAAAAACCTAAAACACTGTTCATAAAGAAGTTTATCTATTATAATGAAAATAAAATATATTTAGAAACCACAAGGGGAGCTTTTTTGCTGAGAGTGAACAACTCTGTTCTGACCCTTTGAACCTGTTAGTTAGTACTAGCGTAGGGATGTGGAAAACGACGATTATGTTTATCCCATAGGTACAGTCTACTTTTATTTTTAATACGTAAAAGTAAGTTGCTTTTGCCATACCATCATGGGATAAATAAAATCTTTCACACATACAACACTTAACGTGTATCACTACGCTCTCCTTGAGGTTTCATATCATGAAAGGGGAGTATTTTTGATGCAAAATTTACGACTATTGGTGATGATTGAGGTAGCTTTTTTTGCAGCATTTGCATTTATTTTAGACATATTGCCTTCTATTAAGATATCACCAGCAATTTCCATTTCTTTTGCAATGGTACCAATTTTTATTCTAGCATTTCGCAGAGGGGTAGTAGCCGGGCTGTTATCCGGTTTCTTATGGGGACTTTTACAAGTAGTATTTGGAGATGCGGTCTATGTAACACCAGTTCAGTTTATGATAGAATATTTTATTGCGTTTGCTTTTGTTGGATTTGGCGGGCTTTTTTACACTGTTATTCAAAAGTCCTTTCAAAATGGGCATAAAAAAGCGGCATTGGCATGGATTGTATTAGCAACTTTGGTAGGCAGTCTCGCTCGCTACTTTTGGCATTTTATAGCTGGTGTTGTTTTTTGGGGAAAGTATGCACCAGATGGTATGTCCCCAGTTATTTATTCCTTAGTAGCAAATGGAACGACCATGTTAGGTGCTTTTGTTTTATGTTCTGTTATACTGGTTGCTGTTTTAGCCAGTGCTCCCAGAATCATTATGGAGAATAGCAGTTCTAGGAATAAATCGGAAAAAGTTTCCTAAATGAAAATACTACTGTTGATTAGCTAAACGTCAAAAGCGAATAATGCGCTAAAATTGTAAAAAATGAAGGATAAGAAACAAACTTAACCTTGATTGACTCCTAGTCTCTCAAGGTTTTTAATTTTATTGTATATTAACTATTTATATTGTTGGATGACAGTGGAAAATACCAAAAGTACAATAATAAATTTTAGATGACAAAAGGAAATTATAGGAACAGTTCGATGCTATATCCGTTTCGCATGGTGAAACTTTTTTTGAAAGTAGTTCGCTTGCTGCTGTTTAGCTAAAGCGATCAAACTACCGTGCTCACCTTCCTACGATAAGCTAACATCGGTTGGAATCTAATGGAAAACCGACTAAAAGTGGGCTTGCCGCTCACAGGCGTCAACACCCCTCTGTTTTAGAAGCATGTTTTCTTTATCCCGAATGTAAGAATCCGTATTTTTCTCATTTCAAAGATTTGCTTATGATTTTTGAGTACTGATGAGAAAAACGGCTCCTAAGTCCCCGATTTGTTCGAGTCGACAGGACAGAGTTGCTACGTAGTGATACACCGCGATTTTTCAAGGAAGAGAAAGCCTCTTGAATAAGTGCCGTGATTTTTCAAGACAGGGAAAAAACTCTTTAAATGAAGTTCTCTTTATCTCGCCAGGTATTCAGTTTGTAAGCCGTTAACCGAGCGTTTTTAGCTTTTGTTTTCCTTCACGAAACGTTGTCGTGTGGATATTATTCGTTATGTCGAATGTGAGAAATTATTTTTATATGCAATGGATATACATAACCAAATAAAAAGGTGGTATAATTCTTGCCCCTCGTTAAAAACCAAAAACAATAAAATCAAACATAAAAACAAATAAACAAATATAAATAAAACTAATATGTGTTGACTTTTTGTTTGTTTAGCATTATGATTAACATGTAAGTAAAATGTAATCGTTCTCATGAGGCGTTCATTTTCTTTTTAAAATATCAAAAAAGGATGATGTTGAATGATTAGAAAAGCTTTTGTCATGACAGTTTATCCTGATAAGCACGAGGAATATATGAATCGTCATCAAGAAATTTGGCCGGAAATGATCCATGAACTTCGGAAACATGGCGCTAAAAATTATTCGATTTTTTTAGAGAAAGAAACGAATAAATTATTTGGTTATGTAGAAATTCAAGATGAAAAATTATGGACCAATATGGCAAAAACAAAAATAAATCAAAAATGGTGGGAATTTATGGCACCAATTATGAAAACGAATTCAGATGATAGTCCAGTAACTGTTCATTTAGAAGAAGTATTCCATATGGATTAGACCCATTTTTTATTTAGGAGGAAAGGCTAATGAGTAAAAGAAGGTTCGCAGCAAAGGAAGTAACAGGCTGGAAAGCTACCATTGCAATTTCCATGGCAAACTATATAGAAGCAGGTTCTATCATTGCCGCTGCTAGTAGTTTAACAATGTGGCAAGCCTATCTTCATATAGATAGTATTGGTGTTGGCTTATTGAGTGCATTAAGCGCGAATGCTTTAGGTGCAGCTTTAGGTGCGTTGATTGGTGGTCCTTTAACTGATAAATATGGAAGAAGACTAATTTTTAGCTATGATTTATTAGTCTATATGATTGGTGTTCTCTTAATTGCAGTTTCCGTAAATTTTCCAATGTTACTTCTCGGAACAATCATTACCGGAATTGCGGTAGGTGCTGGTGTTCCGGTTTCTTGGACATATATAGCTGAAGAATCACCAGAAAATAAGCGGGCTGCGCATGTTGGAACAGCTCAATTAGCATGGTCAATTGGTCCAATGATTACGTTTGCTTTAGCAGTAATATTAGCACCACTAGGATTATTAGGATCGAGAATTATTTTTTTACATCTATTTATAATTGCTGGAATTTCTTTATATATCAGGCGTGGACTACCTGAGTCAAAAATTTGGGAAGAACAGCAAGCTAAGGAGAAGAATGAGAGAGATAAAGGTATTAAGCGGAAAAGTTCTTTTAAAGAATTAATTTCTCTCAAGCCAAATAGACAAGCATTGTTTTTATTATTAGGTATTTACTTATTTTGGAATTTAACCGCTGGTGCAATGGGTTACTTTATGCCTTATATTTATGAAAATGTAGGCGGATTAAGTAACCAACAAGCTAATTTACTTCAAGCATTCTTATGGATGTTTACCGTAATTACTACCTACCTTATTTTTATGAAGTTAGGAGATAAATATAGTCGCAAAATAGTATTTGGTATTGGTGCTTTTATGGGAATTCTTGCATGGATAATCCTTACCTTTATGCCAATGACATGGCCAACCTTAATTTCATTTGTTGTCTTATGGGGATCAGCTGCTGGAATTGGGGCTCAAGCATTTTACGCATTATGGACAAGTGAATTATTTCCTACTAGATACCGTGCCACTGCCCAGGGGTATATGTATTTTATTGTTCGTACAGGTATTGCCTTATGGTCGTTTATATTACCAACAATTATGGCAACTCTTGGATTTAAAGTTGCAGGTATCGTAATGATTACGTTTCTTGTAATTCATATGGTAATTGGCATTATACTTGCGCCAAATACGAGAGGAAAATCATTACGTCAAATAGAGGAAGAACGTTATGGGAACTTAACAACATCAGAAGAACACTATACGGTGTAAAAATTTTTAGTGAAACAAAACAAAATAAAAAACATAAATATTTATTTGTGTTAATTTTTGTTTATTAATATCTGAATATCATTTATTATAGTTAAATAAGGTTGAATTCGTATAGCGACTACTATAATCTGATGTATTCTTGCAAAATTGGAAGGTGAGATCATGCATTCTTGCAGTTTGGCGGTAGATATAGGTGCATCAAGTGGCAGAGTAATTGCCGGATTTTTACAAGATAAGAAAATTATTTTAGATGAAGTTTATCGATTTGAGAATAGATTAATTCAAAAGAATGGATATTTTTGCTGGGATATAGAGAAGCTGTTTGCAGAAGTAAAAAAAGGAATTCACCTAACTAAAAAGAAAGGCTTAATACCAGTAAGTATTGGTGTCGATACATGGGCGGTTGATTTTGTTTTATTAGATGAAAATGACCACCTGCTAATGGATGCTGTTTCTTATCGTGACCCAAGAACAGACGGCATGATGGATGAGGTATTTTCAATAATTAGTAAAGAGCTTTTATATTTAGAGACTGGAATACAGTTTCAAAAATTTAATTCTATTTATCAGCTATATTATGTAAAGAAAAAATATCCAGAGCTATTAGAAAAAGCAAAAACGTTCTTAATGATTCCCGATTACTTCCATTATTTATTGACTGGAGTAAAAGTAAATGAATATACTAATGCAACTACAACACAGTTGATTAATGCTTTTACTAAGAAATGGGATAGAGATTTATTGAAAAAATTAGACATAAATGATCAAATGTTTCAACAGATTTTGCTCCCAAAGGAATCTATCGGTTGCTTAAGACCACAATTAGTTGAAGAATTTGGTTTTGATATGGAGGTAATACTTCCGGCTACACATGATACTGCATCAGCTGTACTCGCTGTTCCGGAAACGGATGAAACAATCTTTATTAGTTCAGGAACATGGTCACTGATGGGCGTTGAAAACCGCTTTCCAATATGTATTACAAAAGCCTTAGACTATAATTTTACGAATGAAGGTGGGTTTGATTATCGCTATCGTTTTTTAAAAAACATCATGGGGCTTTGGATGATACAAGAGGTGAAACGAAATTATAAAGATCAATATAGTTTCGCTGATTTTTCTGACATGGCAGCAAAAGAAAAGCATTTTTATGCCATTGTTGATGTAGATGATGACCGATTTTTAAAACCAAATAATATGATTAGGGAAATCCAATTGTATTGTAAGGAAACAGGGCAATCCGAACCAACAACACCGGGACAAGTTGCGAAGTGTGTATTTGATAGTTTAGCAATCAGTTATAAAAATACAATTGAACAGATTGAAGAAATTTACGAAAAGAATTTTAATCAAATAAATATTATTGGCGGAGGTTCTAAAAATAATCTTTTAAATCAATTAATTTCAGATATAACAGAAAAGGAAGTAATTGCAGGTCCGTCAGAGGCAACAGCAATTGGAAATATAATATCTCAACTAATTGCGTTAGAGCAAATTGAAGATATTCATGAAGCCCGAAACATCATAAAGAATTCCTTTGTATTAAAAACGTTTAGAAAGAGAGGCGGAGGAAAATAATGTCTACATTTGAAAACTATCAACTTGCAAAAGCACAGTATGAAAAATTAGGAATAGATGTTGAAGAAGCGCTAAATCATTTAAAACAAGTACCGATCTCTATTCATTGCTGGCAAGGGGATGACATTTCCGGGTTTGAGATAAACCAGCAAGAACTATCAGGGGGAATAGACGTAACCGGTAATTATCTAGGGAAAGCAAGGACGCCTGAAGAACTAAGGAGTGATTTGGAAAAGGCGCTTTCCTTAATACCAGGAAAGCATCGAGTTAACTTACATGCCATTTATGCGGAGACAAATGGTCAAGTTGTTGGAAGAGATAAATTGGAACCAAAACATTTTAAAAAATGGGTGGAGTGGGCAAAAAGACATGGCCTGGGATTGGATTTTAACCCAACTTTATTTTCACACCCAATGGCTGCAGATGGCTTAACACTATCTCATCCTAATAAAGAGATACGAGAATTCTGGATTCGTCACGTTATTGCTTGCCGTAAAATTGGTGAGTATTTCGGAAGAGAATTAGGTACTCCTGCATTAACAAATATTTGGATTCCTGATGGTTATAAAGATATCCCAAGTGATCGTTTAACACCAAGAAGAAGATTAAAAGAATCATTAGACAAGATTTTTTCTGTTCAAATGGATGAAAAATATAATGTTGATGCTGTAGAGAGCAAATTATTTGGAATTGGGTCAGAAGCATATGTCGCAGGATCACATGAATTCTATTTAGGTTATGCCTTGAAAAATAACAAATTATGCTTATTAGATACGGGACATTTCCATCCAACAGAAGTGGTTTCTAATAAAATCTCTGCAATGCTCTTATTTAGTGATCAATTAGCTTTACACGTTTCAAGGCCCGTACGTTGGGATAGTGACCATGTGATTATTTTAGATGATGAATTACGTGAAATTGGTTTAGAAATTGTCCGTAATGACGCGTTAAATAAAGTAAGGATTGGACTCGATTTCTTTGATGCCAGTATTAATCGTGTGGCAGCTTGGACAATAGGAACGAGAAATATGATTAAATCATTATTATATGCCTTACTTACCCCAAATCATTATTTAAGAGATTTACAAGAAAAGGGTAATTTCACAGAAAGGTTAGCCTTGATGGAAGAGCTTAAAACATATCCTTTTGGTACAATTTGGGATTATTATTGTGAAGAAATGAAAGTTCCTACAGGTATGGCATGGTTTGATGAAGTTAACAAATATGAAGCAGCTGTCCTTTCAAAAAGAGACTAACTTTAAAATATATATTATTCAATCTACTAAATTCAATGATCAACTTTAAGTAAATGATTATCGATATAGAAATTTTCAAAGGAAGGAACAGACACATGAAAGAAGTAAATGGAAACAAACAGGAAATTTTACATGCGCCATTCCTACGCGAGATGATACAGAATACTTATGATATGTGGCGTCTTGGCTGGGACGAGTTAAATGGTGGAAATATTAGTTATCTGTTAAACGAAAAGGAAGTCATACCTTATTTAAATAAGGATCAAGTAATTCGGCCCATACAACTAGACTATCCAGTTACTGAACTCGCTGGTAAATACTTTATAGTTACAGGATCGGGGAAATACTTTCGGTTTATTAAAGATGATCCAGAGGAATCTTTGGGTATATTGCGGATAAGTTCCGATGGAAAAGCGGCTGAACTATTATGGGGACTTGAAGGAAATAGTCAGCCTACCAGTGAACTTCCATCTCACTTTATGAGCCATATTTCCAGGTTGAAGCAAAATCCTGACCATCGAGTCATTATGCATACGCATACGACAAATCTTATAGCAATGACATTTACACATGAATTAGATGAAGTAAATTTCACAAGAACGCTGTGGAAAATGTGTACCGAATGTCTAGTTGTTTTTCCGGAAGGTGTAGGTATTTTACCTTGGATGGTACCTGGGACAGATATAATCGGGAAAAAAACCGCTGAAAAAATGAAAGAGTTTCGCTTAGTTATTTGGCCGCATCATGGAATTTTTGGAGCGGGTAATTCCCTAGCGGAGGCATTTGGATTAATTGAAACAGTGGAGAAGGCGGCGCAAATTTATATGTTAGTTAGTTCCCATCAAGGCGGGATTAAACAGGATATTACAGACGAACAATTAAGAGATTTAGCGAAGCGATTTGCTGTTACTCCACCTGAGAAGTATTTTTAAAAATAATTCTTTTTACATTAAAGTGCCGTAAAAACTCCCACTTTAAGAGCTATCGAGAATAATAAGTTTAAGTGGGAGATGACGGCACCTACATACCGGTTGTCCAGATTGACAGGACAAGGAAAGCAACGTGAGCGATACATCGGTTTTTCAAGATGAGGAAGCAACGGGAGCAACACATCGCGATTTTTCAAAGACAAGGAAAACTCCGATAGCGATACATCGCCAATTTTTCAAGGACATTGCGATCATAGTCAACCACGGTTCTTTGAACACGTACTTATTAGAAAAACTTGGCTTGTCGCCAAGTCCTTAGCGAAAGCCGTAGTTTTTCTAATACTATAAACCATAAAATTTTATACTTTCCTATAGTATAAAAAATGAGCAAAGGGACTTCCTTTGCTCATAAATTTTTTTGCTATAAAATAAAGGTAGAAGTATTTAATAAGCTAGCAGTTTCCAAACAATATATGATATCATTTTATAATAATGAAGGAGAAACTTTTTGGCCTTCCAACTTCAATAGACTTATTTTGAAATGTATAAAGGATTTTGTTTTATTTTTAGGTAGAAAGTAGGGTTATCATGCTTATAGCGGAAAGGCAGCAAAAAATTGTCAGGATTGTAAATGAACGCAAAAGTGTCCGTGTATCAGAATTAAGTGAAATGTTCTCTGTTACAGAGGAGACGATTCGTAGGGATTTAGAGAAACTTGAAAAAGAAAAAAAGTTATTAAGAAGTCATGGTGGAGCTATAAGTATGAATCCTAATGATTCGCTTGAAATTCCCTATAAAGAACGAGAGATAATAAATGTGGCTGAAAAGCAGGACATTGCTTTAGAAGCGGTTAAACTTGTAAAAGAAGGAGATAATATTATCCTTGATGCCAGTACAACAGCCTGGTATATGGCGAAAGCTCTGCCTGACTTACCAATGACCGTACTTACAAATTCTATAAAAGTTGCGATGGAATTAAGTAATAAAAAACAAATCACCGTAATTTCAACAGGGGGAACTTTGCTTGCAAAATCTTTATCCTTTGTTGGTCCACTTGCGGAGGCGTCATTAGATAAGTACTATGTAAATAAAGCATTTATATCATGTAAAGGTCTGCATATAAAAAGAGGAATTAGCGAATCGGATGAACAGCAGGCAAGAATTAAGAAAAAAATGATTGAAAGCGCCGCAAATGTTTATATGATGCTTGATTATAGCAAGTTAGGCAAACAGGCTTTTTCTTTAATAACTGGTATAGAAGATGTAAACTGTATTATTACCGACAGAAAAGCAGATGAGTCATCGGTACAACATTTAAAAGAAAAAGAGCTGAATGTAATTGTTGCTCCATGTTCTACAGATAGTTAAAAAATAATGCCACTTGTATACAGGCAAGGATTTTATGAGAAAATGAAGTGTAGAAGAAATGTGCATAAAGACACGAATGATATGGCATTTGGAAAAAAATATGTTATATAGATGTTCGAATTAACAAAAGCGAATCAGATAAAATGGTGAATTTTTCTCTGACTATATAAGGTGTACGTTATTATGTATTTTCAATAAAAAAGAGCTATCGCATTTGCTTAAAACTATTGCGATAGCTCAACTTATATTAAAACGGATTGGTAGCCCATTGTAAGGATTGTTTTATGAAAATACGCGGATGCAATTTTAAGAGGGATACCATATATTCTGCTAAATCTTCGGGTTGCATATACTTGTCGTCGTTTTTCTCTGCTAATTGATCCCCGAAAGCAAGCTCTGTAGCAACAAGACTTGGATTTAAGGTGAAAACACGAATGTTGTTTTTTCGTACTTCTTGCATAAGCGCTTCTGTCATACCTTGAATAGCAAATTTAGAAGCACTGTAGGAAGTTGAACCTGCTGTACCCTTTAGTCCGTTGCTGGAAGAGATCATAAGAATATCTCCTTGATTCTTCTTGATCATTTGTGGCAAGACTGCTCGAGTGACATGATATGTACCGAAAACGTTAACTTCGAGCGTGTGTTTCCATGTATCTGGGTCCATATCCAAGAAATTCCCGTAAGCACCAATGGCCGCATTATTAATTAAAATATCTGCAGGTCCAAGGTTGTTTTCCATACTTGTTATTGCTTGATTTACTTGTTCTGAATGAGCAATATCGGCAACTTTATAGTTTGCTTTCACTCCGTGTGATTCAGCTTCTCTTGCGACAGCCTCCAATTTATTTTTTGTTCGAGCGATTAAGCCAACATGTACGCCTTCTTGTGCTAAGGCCAGAGCGGTTGCGCGACCAATACCACTGCCAGCGCCTGTAATATAGGCTACTTTCCCTTTTATATCTTGCCCCATTAACGCATCGTCCTTTCTTTTCCCGCCATAAAATTTGGGAAGTGTAAATGATGACTAGATAGACTAAAAAGCATTGGGTACATTTGATTATTTAACAAAAATTGATTACAAAAAGCAAACATTTTTTGAACTTGTTTAGAAGTTAAAGTTTACTTACATTACTTGTTCTTTAGGAAACTGCATCTGCCTTTATATGAGATGAAATATGGTTAAAAATAGTCTTGCCTAAGCGCTCAAACTTCTCTCTTCTTTCTATGATAAGTCAATATCGGCTCGATTCTAAAGGAAGGCCGACTAAAAGCGGGCTTATCGCTCAGGCGTCCGGCAATTCCTTTTACAGAGGCATGTTTTCTTTCTCCTGTCAGAAGTTTTAGTTTGGCTAGCCGAGCGCTTGCGCTTTTGTCCCAACTAAACAACAAGCAGTTAAGTTAATTGCATATTTGTTAGACATGTTGGATCTTCTTCGAATGTAGAAAACTCAGATTTTACTTTTCTACCATCATGTGTAATAGTGATATTGTATTTTTTGTCTCTAGGTACCCATAAATCAATAAAACCATTGGCTTGTGATTTTAGTTTTTTATCTACGACTACATTTCCTTTTTCATCTTTAATATGCACATCAAATTCTTTTTCTACCATTTCACCTTGGCAACCGGTTAAACTGTGAAACGTACAAGGATGTGTTTCATTCACAAAAGGTGCAATAGATACGAAAAACTCGTCTTTCGGTAATTTATATGTTTTCTCTTTTCCCTCTGAACTGCTAACAATCAGTTCTTGTCCTGTAATGGAAGCTGAACTTGCTTCTTTTTTACCAGTGCTATAATCTTGTACTAATTCTTTAATATCCGTCGTTTCATCTTTTGTCTGTGACGTTTCTTTTTCTGTATCATCGTTACCACATGCAGCCAGAACAACTATCAGAAACAACATCATCACGGTGATAGATTTTTTTAACTTCATTGTTTCTTCCTCCGTTTTTAACAAAGTATATCAGAATACTAAGTTATGAATCAATCGGGATGTTAATACTTTAAGAATTTGTCATCTTTTTGGAGAATCTTAACACTTCGTATCTTTGTCAAAACCGTCTATAGTATTTGAATCAGCTGACATGAAGCAAACGGCTGATTGGATTAGTTGTCATGTCGTTCGTCTTTATAAACGTAGTCCCATGCTTAAGCAAACTTGTTATGAAAAACATAGTAAATACTATTACGACTTTATCGGTATGACCACTTAATACTTCTTAAGAAAAGTCAAAACTGATCAACAATGTATCGTGAAGTCTTCATAGGAGAGTTAGAGAAACAATTCAAATGATAAAAAATACTAGCCCCTTCAGACCATAAATTAGGAATATTGTTCATATGAATCCGTCTGTATTATTTTACGTAAAAAAGTTTAAAAATTATTTGCTTCATATTAATAGAGTATCAACGAAAAGGTATGTTTACCTTGAAAAGTATAAGTTGACAATGTCCTTTTTTCAAAGTACAATTCAATCATAAAATACTGAAAATTAAAATAAATAATTCGAAAAAGGAGTCGTAAAGGAAATGGCTTATCAAAGCAAACAACTTCATCTTATTCTTAATTGTGCCATCTTTGCAGCAATAACAGCAATTTTAGCGCAAGTAGAAATACCGTTACCGCTAATTCCGATAAGTGGACAAACTTTAGCAGTTGGAATTACTGCTACCATTCTAGGTAGCAGGCAAGGAGCCTTAGCTATGGTCTGCTATGCTCTAATTGGGGCGGCTGGAATCCCGGTTTTCACTGGTTTTAGTGGTGGTGCGCATGTTTTAGTTGGACCAACTGGAGGATACATTTTTGGATTTATTGTCACTGCTTATGTAACCGGGCTAATTTTAGAGAAGACAAGCTTTCATTTAGTAAATGCCTTAATCGCAAATATTGTAGGCATGGTAATCACTCTAGCATTTGGAACCGTACAATTAAAATTTGTTTTAGATTTCACATGGACTGCTGCCTTAGCAGCTGGCGTTTATCCATTTATTGTAGTTGGAATAATTAAAGCGGTATTAGCGAGCTGGATCGGTATTACTGTACGAAGACGTTTAGTCCATGCCAATCTCATTTTAGAAAAACAGCAAAAGCCAGCATAAATCTCAAACGGTTAAATAAGTTGGGAAGCAATCGAACCGGTTAAGCTTGAGTGCTTTAAAGTCCAAGTTGGGAGAGAACGCTCCGAAGTTGAAACATATTCTCACTAAGTCAGAAGAAGTCTCTAAATGTAGAACAGTAATGTAGAGAGCAGCATGATATTGTACATTGAGTCTAAAATTTAAAAATCATGAAAGTTACAAACCTCTCTACGAACGAGAATTTTTTAGGAAATGTTAACTTTTATTAACAATTTGAGTAAAATAATTGCAAAACTGAGTTAGTCATGTAATGGTTAATGTTAAGAAATGTTTAGAAGGGGGGGGAAGTGATGAGTGTAGAATTAATTGTATTTCTAGTGATTCTATTTATTTTTACGCTTATTGCGACATTACGAATATTTAAGCAGGAAGAAAATAAGTTGAAACAATATGAACAACTAGGGGATACAGTTGAAAATGAGATGAATCGCTCAAAAGAGTATGAAACACAGTCGTTAAAGTCCAATTTACCAATCTTAAGTTGGATATATGGGGTTACGATTATATTAGGATTAGCAGCGTTATTTATTTATATGTTTTAGCTTTTTTTAAAAAAGTTGGTAAACACGACACATTGACTACTTTTGTGCTGTTATTTATCTAACACATTTACTTTATTTGGCAAAAATATATTGCTACGACCTTCTCTATTCTTCTTTGTACAGGAGGAACTTAAAATGAATTTCTGGATATTTGTGTTCCAAAAGTTTTTCTTTTTTGTTGCAAAAAATACTGAAGGGGGGTATAGTATAAGTGTGGGTTAGTTAAAACAGAAAAAGTGAGGAGGGTAAATAGTTGACAGTTCAAAAGCATGAGCACCCTGTCACTCCTAGAACAAAAGATGAAATTACAGCAATTACGAACCGGTTAAAGCGAATTGAAGGCCAAGTTCGAGGAATACAGAAAATGGTTGCAGATGATCGTTACTGCATTGATATTTTAATCCAAATTAGTGCAGTTAATGCAGCTTTGAAAAAAGTTGGTTTTTCTATTGCTGAACGGCATACGAAGCATTGTGTTTCTTCTGGAATTCAGTCGGGAGAAGGTGATGCAGCAATTGAAGAACTTATGGAAGTGTTAAAACAGCTTTCTAAATAAAGAGGTGATAACATGCAAGAGCAACAAAAAGAGCATATTACAGTTGGCATAACAGGAATGACTTGTGCGACTTGTTCTAATCGAATTGAAAAGGCACTTTCCAACCAAAAAGGTGTCAATCAGGCTACAGTTAATCTTGCTAATGAAACCGCGGTTATTGAATATCAGCCAGCTTTGGTAGACGAAGAAACATTTGTAAGGCTGGTTGAAAAATTAGGTTATCAAGCAAAACCAAAGGCTGGAAAAGAAGAAAGACAGACGCATAAGGAAAAACAGTTACAAAAAATGAAGAAAAAGCTGATCATTTCTGCTATTCTTTCCGTCCCTTTATTAGTCACGATGCTTGACCATTTATTTGGTTTACGTTTACCGGCAATTTTTATGAATCCATGGTTCCAATTTGTGTTGGCAACTCCAGTACAATTTATTATTGGTTGGCAGTTTTATGAAGGAGCATATAAAAATCTACGTAATAAATCCGCCAACATGGATGTTTTAGTCGCTTTAGGAACAAGTGCAGCTTATTTTTACAGTTTGTATGAAGCAATAAAAACGATTGGAAACCCTGGCTATATGCCGCATCTTTACTTTGAGACAAGTGCTATTTTAATTACACTTATTCTTTTTGGTAAATATTTAGAAACCAAAGCAAAAAGTAAAACGACAATGGCTATTTCAAAGCTATTGAACTTACAGGCAAAGCAAGCTAGGGTAATTCGAGACGGTGCTGAAGTGATGATTCCGGTAGAAGACGTGGTACGTGGTGACCGATTAATTGTTAAGCCTGGTGAAAAAATTCCAGTTGATGGCGTTATAGTAAAAGGGCGGACGTCAGTGGATGAGTCCATGCTTACAGGAGAATCCTTACCAGTAGAAAAAGCTACTGAGGATACTGTAATCGGAGCAACGATGAACAAAAATGGTACGATTGAAATGGAAGCAACAAATGTAGGAAAAGATACAGCGCTAGCTTCTATTATTAAAGTTGTAGAAGATGCTCAAGGATCAAAAGCGCCGATTCAGCGGTTAGCAGATATTATATCCGGCTATTTTGTGCCGATTGTAGTTGCAATCGCGATCTTAACTTTTATTATTTGGATTTCCTTTGTGACGCCTGGTGAGATTGAGCCTGCTTTAATGTCTGCAATTGCTGTATTGGTTATTGCCTGCCCATGTGCGCTTGGCTTGGCTACACCTACTTCTATTATGGTTGGAACGGGAAAAGCAGCGGAACAAGGTATTTTGTTTAAAGGTGGCGAGCACTTAGAGCGTACACATCAGCTTGAAGCGATAGTTTTTGATAAAACAGGGACCATCACGAAAGGAAAACCGGAAGTTACTGATTTTACCAGCAATGATGGAGTATTACAACTAGTAGCCAGTGCCGAAAAAAGTTCAGAACACCCTCTGGCAGAAGCAATTGTAGCTTATGCCGTTGAAAAGGATTTGGAACTGTATGATCTGGAAGATTTCCAAGCAATACCTGGCCATGGTATTTCCGCTAGAGTAAATGGCAAAGATATTCTTGTGGGTACCAGACTGTTAATGAAGAAGTATAATATTGATTATCTGCATGCCGAAAGTGATATTCAAGGATTAGAAGAAGATGGGAAAACAGCCATGTTAATTGCTGTAAATAATGAATTCCAAGGAATTATTGCAGTGGCGGATACTGTGAAAGAGACTGCCAAAGAGGCGATTCATCAGTTGCAAAGTCAAGGTTTGGAAGTTATTATGCTAACTGGAGATAATGAACGAACCGCTAAAGCAATAGCAAGACAAGTAGGTATTGATCATGTCATTGCACAAGTTTTACCAGAAGAAAAAGCAGATAAAGTAAAAATGATTCAAAAAGAAGGAAAGCATGTCGCTATGGTTGGTGATGGAATTAATGACGCACCAGCATTAGCAGTAGCTGATATCGGAATTGCTATTGGAACGGGTACCGAGGTAGCGATTGAAGCAGCCGATGTAACCATTTTAGGTGGAGAATTACTGCTTATTCCAAAAGCTATAAAAGCTAGTCAGGCTACCATTAAAAATATCCGCCAAAACCTATTTTGGGCTTTTGCTTACAACACAGCTGGCATTCCGATTGCAGCAGTCGGTCTATTAGCTCCATGGATAGCGGGAGCTGCCATGGCATTTAGTTCTGTAAGTGTCGTTTCAAACTCACTACGGTTAAAACGAGTTAAGCTATAGCGGTTTAAGTCACAGAGAGTCTGATTTTTGGAATAAACGCTACTAGCTTGAGCTATATAAAGGGTTTAATGTATCACAAATATGTAAAAAATATCGAAAGGGGATTTTTATATGCAAACAACATTAGATGTAAGAGGTATGAGTTGTGGTCATTGTGAAAAATCGGTAAAAGGAGCACTCGAAGCTTTACCAGGTGTTTCTGGTGTTGAGGTACACTTAAACACTGGTAAAGTTGATGTAACTTATGATGAAGCTAAAACCGATATAGAGGCAATTCGTGAAGCAATTGAAGAACAAGGATACGATGTTGTCAGATAAACTTCTCGATCTCAAGAAACAGAAGAGATAGTTCCGTTTAGTGGAAGCTAATAAAAGATATGTACTAACCCTACCATTTTTGGTGGATAGTACGTATCTTTTTATCTCGTCAGAAGTTCTCCCGTTGGCACATCACTGCTTGAGCGTTTCTAGCTTTTGTTCTTGTATTGGGGACGGTTTTTACGCTTGATTTGCTTGGAAAATGGAAAAACAAATAATTATCTTAAAGAATACTTTATAAAATTAATGGTAAAATAAGTAAAGATGTTACGAAAAAATGATTAAAAAATGTGAATTTAGTTACAAAGATAAAAATATTGTAAAATATCGATGTATTCACTTGCATTTTCCTTAAGAAAAGGGTAAAGTTAAAAGTGCAAAAGGAAATTGAAGTTTGAATAATACTTTACGATCTCTTTATCAAAGTGGTGTAAAAGTATTTATGATTCAATTACTTTGCACGATATTTGAATAAGGAGGTCATTTTAATGACTGGTAAAGTTAAATGGTTTAATGCTGAAAAAGGCTTTGGTTTTATCGAGCGTGAAGACGGAGATGACGTATTCGTTCATTTCTCAGCTATTCAAGCAGATGGTTTCAAAACACTTGAAGAAGGTCAAGATGTTGAATTTGAAATTGTAGAAGGCAACCGCGGACCACAAGCAGCTAACGTTACTCGTTTATAATAAATAGACAGAGGAGAGCTTATCTCATTATTGAGATAAGCTCTTTTTATGTTATCATCTAGGACAATATTTAATATAAACTTGGATTAAATTTTGTTCATGGTGGATATCTTTTTTGGTTCTACATATGTTGGGATTTAAGAAAATTCAATAAAAAAACACGCAAGCTCCTATTTTTGTTACACTTTGTTTAGACAGACAAAAAACAAAAAGGAGTTACGTGTAAATGCATTCTAACATATTACTGCCAGGTTTAGAAACGATGATAAGGCAACGTCGCCGTCAAAGTTTGAACCAGTAAAGTACAAAGTTAGAAGAGAACACTAAGTAATGAGAGACTCTACCAACCAACAGTCCAACAGTTTATATTAGATACTTAGTTAAATACCATTCCGCCATCGATGATGAGAGCTTGTCCAGTCATATAATCTGAATCAGGTCCTGCAAGGTAGGAAACACATGCTGCTACATCTTCTGGCTCGGATAGCCTTTTTAATGTAATATTTTTAGCAAACTGTTCCATTCCCCATTCAAATGGTTTGCCTGCTTCATCAGCAGTTTGCTGTGCAATGTCCATCATCATAGGAGTTTTTACGATACCAGGACAATAGGCATTAACAGTAATACCTAATTCAGCTAAATCCCTTGCTGCAGTTTGGGTAATACCTCGAATAGCAAACTTTGTTCCACCGTAAACTGCTAAGCCTGGGTTTCCGACTTGACCGGCTTGAGAAGAAGCATTAATTATTTTTCCACCGTGCCCAAGTTCTTTGAAGGCTTTTACAGCTGCTTGTATTCCCCAATAAGTACCGCCAACGTTAACATCATAAACTTTACGATATTCTTCATAAGTAATACTTTCAATAGGGGTAGTTGGTCCAAGACCTGCATTATTTATAACCACATCAAGTCCACCAAGATTTTTTACTGTATCATCCACAGCCTTAAATACATCATCACGATCAGCAACATTTACTTTAATCGCAATTGCTTTACCATGAGAATGGTTAATTTCTTCAGCAACTTTTTTTGCTGTTTCTTCATTATAATCAGCAACTGCAACAGCGAATCCGTCTTCTGCTAGTCGTTTACAGATTGCTTTACCAATTCCTTGACCTCCGCCGGTAACAAAGGCGATCTTTCCAGATACTTTACTCATATAAACATCTTCTTTCTATAATGTAATTGGTATATATTTAATATACCATTGTTAATATTATTTGTGAAATTAATCACTTTTAATCGTAATTTATCGAATTTAATTTTTTGTCATAAATATCGTTAAAAACTCCTTATATTGTCATGTGTATTTTCTAAAAGAACACAGATAATAAAGCTGAACAGTTTATTGCTGTTCTACTACTTTCCCATTAGGAGTGTTTTTCAAATGGCCAAAAATAATCGGAATCAATTAGAAGTGCCAGGTGCAAGAAACGCTGTCGACTCTTTAAAGTATGAGATCGCGAACGAATTTAATGTAGATCTCGGAGCTGACACAACTGCACGGGAGAATGGATCCGTGGGAGGCGAGATGGTAAAGCGAATGATTAAAATTGCAGAACAAGATCTCGCAAATCGAACAAAGTAGTACTAATGGGCGTGCTAATAGTGCGCCCATTAAATTAATCTTTCTAAACCAGAGGCTTTACCTCTGTGTAAACGAATCTTGTAGAGTTGTAACAGAAAAAATTTCAAACGTTATATAAGGTGGCCGTCAAACCAACCTTCAAATAACGTAAGGAATCTTTCCATGTCAAAGGACAATAGTATTACGAACAAGGTGGATGTAAGTATCGTATTGTATTCATTCCGAAATATAAAAGGAAAAATTGGAAACGGAAAATGAAACGAGATATTGGATCGATCATCAACACGTTTTCCTTCCAGATCTTCAATCGTTTTAATGTCGGTTCCTATATTACAATCTGTACAACATTTTGATACATACCTGCCATTGCTTGAATTTCTTCTGGATTCCCTTCAAATTGACCAATTTCTTTTAGCGCATTATACCCTTCATATTAAGAAGAAGGCTATGTGAAATGAAAGATATGGAAAACGTTGAAGCCCATGCAATGCCAGATCACATTCATATGCTGTTAAAATTCCCCCAACATGTCTGTATCCTTACTTTATGGAAAAAGTTCTTAATAATATACGATAGACATGTCAATATGACCATGAGAATCATATATTTTGTGCAAAAGGCTATGATGTAAGTGCAATAGGATTGAACGAAAAGACAATAGCCAATACATTCAAGAATAAGAAGCAGAAGATCGTTTACGGGACAATATGAGCAAGCATGGATATAACCCGTTTAAAAATAGAAAGGAGATAAACGGTTGACGGTTTAGCTAATATGTTTTCGGCAGTTTGCTTTCGTTTAGTTACTATGTCTGCGTATCTAAAGCTTTCTTATCATTTTATTGTATTATCTATTCTTGTGTTGGGCAGGAAGAACGATAGCATGAAATTTTCGCTGACGTGGTCCATCAAACTCACAAAAGTAAACGCCTTGCCATGTCCCAAGAACAAGTTTGCCAGCCTGAATAATCAATGTTTGAGCATGGCCAACGGTACTTGTCTTTAAGTGGGCTGCTGTATTTCCTTCAACGTGTCTGTCTTCCTTATGGTTCCATGGATAAACTTCATCTAATCGCATCAACATATCGCTTTTTACATCAGGATCAGCATTCTCATTCACCGTAATTCCGGCAGTAGTATGTAACGATGAAACAACGATGATGCCTTCTTTTATATTTTCTTCACGAATCCACTGCTCAAGCTGTACGGTAATATTAATCATATCGGAATGGTTGTCTGTTTTTAATGTAAACGTCTTTTGCATGGCTATCATCCTTTCTTTTACTTGTTAATAGGATTGTTGTTCAAAAGATGCATTTTCAACGTTCGAATAAAATAGAAAGGTTTTCTTGGAGAAGCGGGCGTGATACGCTCGTTCCCGAATTTAAGGTGCTGAGTTATAGAGAATACTAAAAGTCTAAGTGAAGATAACAGATCACTAAATGAAGTTTTATTTTCTTCCGGATGAACTGGCAGTAAGACCTACCCTTCCATGCTATGAGAGTTCTAGGAGTATAAGTGGAATACTACAAGTCAAATGCCGATTCTGTTCAATCTTATAAACCTGATTTGGCTAATGCTCGACGTAATTTCATTGTCTTCTATTCTGGATCTTTTGAACAAGCACGTTACATAAATTATATCAGAGGATTTAAGCGGAAGGAAATCATTATGAAAGATGACTGTAAAGGTTTGGTTAACTTTTTTATTAATATGGTTGCTTTTCGCGTAGTTACAGTGGTTCCCGAATAGTGACTGTTGTTTCAGAGAAAAATATTAAACATAATTTGTGGGATTTTTCGTAACGTGTGCTAAAATTATAGATGTTATTGTAGTTAATCCTACCTATATGGAGTTGTCTTCATCCATATTTTACAACAAAAAAGGCTAGGAAGGTTTGCATAAATTTAGATACCACTCTTGTATCTTTGTTTTAATTTCTAAAGAATAAAGAAGGAGAGGCTATCTGCTTTTTAATACCCCTATATGTATTTTTGAGTTGGACTAAAAATTGTTGCGAGTCTAGAGTCAAGAAAGGGATCGATAGCAACATGGAACGAAGGAAAGTGCTCTTCTTTTTCAATGATAAGGAAACTTCCAAAGCTGCACACCGTATGAAAAAAATTTTTCCTTTTTCAAGGATGCTGCGATTCTTATCAGAAGGGAGATGAAGGAATAATCCCATGGAGTGAAGTTTTCTTATCTTTATTATCATATTATCTCAAGTTCAGAAAGAGAGATGGTCGTTATTTCTTTAATATACTTTTTAATTGGTTTACTTGCTTGTACAGTTGGAGCAATGGCAGGATTGGGTGGTGGCATCATTATCAAACCACTGTTAGATGCGCTTGGTCATTATGACTTATCGACAATTGGTGTATTATCGGCTGCCACTGTTTTTTCTATGGCAACTGTTTCATTAATTAAACTAAGAAATTCCGATTTAAATGTAGATCGGTTAAATAGCTTTTTAATTGCGATTGGTTCCATTCTAGGCGGTTTTATTGGAAAGGGCCTATTTAATTATTTTGTGATCAATATGGGGTCTTCAAAAATTGTCGGAATCGTCCAGTCCAGTTTACTCTCGATTTTGCTTATTATCATATTTATTTTTATGAAACATAACAACCATATTAAAACATATCATATTAAAAATCGTCTGGTTATATTAAGTGTAGGCCTTGTACTCGGTTTGTTATCTGCTTTTTTAGGGATTGGCGGAGGCCCGCTGAATGTAGCTGCTTTAGTATTTATCTTTTCCATGAATACAAAAGATGCGAGTGTTAATTCGATCTTTATTATCTTTTTTTCCCAGCTGTCTTCTTTGCTTTTAGTTGCAGGTTCAACAGGGTTTGACGACTATAATTTATCCATGCTGTGGGTGATGGTAGCTGGCGGCATAATCGGCGGTATCGTTGGAAGCAATTTTGTCAGCAAACTCTCCAATCGAATAATAGAACGTACATTTAACGTGACATTATTAAACATTATTTTGCTCAATTTTTATAATATCATCATGCAAATAGGATGAGAGCACAACATGATCAGATGTTGAGAAATGAACATCGTATCGAATGATGGAATACAAAAATCTTTCAAGGGCTGTGAGCATGATTTTAGAAGTAAAAAATTTCGAAGGCATCATTACTTTTAATACTAAAAAAACTTAGGCAAACTTTACAACATTCATTGAAAGAGCTCCGCAAAGACGAGAGAGCACATTGCAAAGTTGAGAGAGAGTCCCAAAGACGAGAGAGCACGTAAAGTAGGAGCAGCCCGAAGAGAACGCGTAAAGTTAAACTGTCTATGCCAATCAGAATATTCGAAACGGGTTTCACCTATCAAAAAACAGCCTCTGTTGATAGAGACTGTTACAATTTTTTTATACATATAACCAAATTTTATCCTGCATGTAAGATACCGTAAGACTTCCACTTTAAGACCTGAGTTGATACAAAAAGGGTCTAAGTGGGAGAAAACGGCACCTAAATTCTCGTTCAAGGGCCTTTAGGCTATACCCTTGCGGTACTAACATTCAGTAGGAGATTGGAAGAAAATCCTACTGAATGAAGTTTTGCTTTATAAAGCCATCCGGATAAGTACATGATCCCTAATTACTTTACTATTGGCTTTTTCTCTATACTTAAGAGTCTGCCTTTCTCTTATTCTTTCTACATATCATACGTTTTTTAATAGAATCGCTTAAAGCTATCAAAATGACTTTTCCAATAAGAGTTACTTAGATTGCTAATTTCTACGCCGTTTGAGCCAGCGTGAATGAAGTTACCATTTCCTAGATAAACACCTAAATGAGAAATTCCTGGGCGATAAGTCCCTGAGAAGAAGACAAGGTCACCTACTTTTGGATTATTAATATGATAGGAGCGGTTATAATAACCAGTGCTTGAAGTACGGCTCATACTCTTACCGCCTTTATTGTAGACGTAATGAATAAAACCACTACAGTCAAATCCTGAAGGTGTTGATCCACCCCAAACATATGGTACACCTTGAAAACTCTTTGCGGTCTGCACAACGGTGTTTACGTTGTAACCAGCGTTCGTATTTCCTGATGAACCATTACCAGAACTTCCACTTGCCCCACCATTTGAGCCGGAGCTAGCTTTTTTGCCAATGCTGAGTTTCTGACCAACTAGGATTACGTCTGAGCGCAAGTTGTTCCAGCTTTTCAAGTTAGCGACGCTGACATTATATTTTGCAGCAATGCCAGAAAGAGTATCTCCTGATTTGACAACATATGTCGAATTTCCACTTGATCCGGTGCTTGAACTCCCACTTGAGCCGGAGCTAGCTTTTTTGCCAACGTTAAGCTTTTGACCGACTAAAATTAAGTCTGAGCGCAAATTGTTCCAGCTTTTCAAGTTAGCAACGCTGACATTATATTTTGCAGCAATGCCAGAAAGAGTATCCCCTGATTTAACAATGTAGCTCTGCGAACTATTCGAACTCCCTGAATTTCCAGAGTTGCTTGATCCACTGTTGTTGGAGCCATTCTTACTAACAACAAGGACATTTCCTGGATAGATTAAAGTGGAGTTAAGGTTGTTCCATTTCATTAGGTTGCTTAAAGAGACATTATGTTTTATAGCAATGCCACTTAACGTATCACCAAGTTTTACGGTGTATGTAGTTGCACCACTGTTTGATCTGTTGTTCGATTTAGAATTAGAAGTTTTATTAGAACTACTTCCATGATTAGGAGTTTTAATAATTTGATTCGGAAAGATTACATTACTAGTTAGATTATTAATTGATTTAAGCTGCGATACCGTAGTATTGTACTTTTGAGCGATTGTCCATAATGAATCTCCACTTTTTACTTTATAAGATGCTGCTTCTGCTTCTTCGGTAACAAAGAAAGCGGATGCTATTGCTGCCGATGCAGTAACGGACATCATTAACTTTTTGTTACTCACGTTAACAATCCTCCTCTATTTATTGGTGAAATGGAACTAGTTTAAAAGTACTGCTATTATATAGTATCGGATGGTTTTACCTATTTATAAAGATGGTTATATAAAAAAATAGTAAAAAAATATCAGGATATAAGTTTTGTTGTTAGGTATAAAAATCATTTAATACCATTTATTCAAAAAAAAGGTATTAAAATAGATGAGAAATGGTATATTTACCCATTTAATAAGATCCTTAGTCATAGAAAAATATAGTTGGAAATTTGTATTTTTTAAATAAATACTGCTTAAACTAGTGGAATGAAAACTGTGATTGGGAGTATAAATACTTCAATAATGCGGGAACTTAGTTATAGTTAAAAGTCAAACCAATACTTGCATCATGGTTTAGAGTTTTTGACTTTAAAAGATCACTGCGAAGTTAGTAGAATGAAAACTAGAAAAGAAGTATAATTCCTTTCAACGATGAGAGAAGTTAGTCAAGTATCAATGACAGGTTATTCGTTGCATGTTTAAGATTAAATATTGCTGCTAAAGTTAGTAGAATAGTTAAATAATTAGAAGTGAATTTTGTAGTGCTTAGTTATGGTATAAAGGCAATGCTATCATCAATTGCTACTGTTAGAATCAATAGTAATGCTAACAAGTTAATAAATATAAAACTAAGGTATAGGGCAAATGTTTTAATCTAACTTAGATGGTATTTAAGATGCAACTAATAGTATCTATTCGTAGATATTAATGTATTTTGATCTTTAAATATATTTACCAAATATCTCCTCATTTCTAAATTTTTGTTTTTATTTGTTAATTATTAACATTATAGCCTTTTTGACAAAATATTGAAAGATTTTGAAGGGATTTGTAATTGAATTTTAATACAAACGAGAACTTTCTGTAAGATTTGTTTCTCGTCCATATAATTTGATTAATTTCTAAATATTACATAGAAACTTGTTTTTTTATGTTATAATTCAATACTAGATTGCCGATAAGAATGAAAGATAAAGAAAAATTGGAGGTAACCTGATGGAAGAAACTATTTCCTTAAAGGAGATATTTGCTGTCTTAAAAAAACGTTTCTTGCTCATTATGGCTTGTATAATTGGTGCAGGAGTAATTGCTGCCATTGTCAGCTATTTTATTTTAACACCAGCATATGAAGCAAATTCTTCTTTTATCGTAAATCAAAGTCAACAAGACGCAGATAAACAGTATAATATTAGTGATATACAAACGAATGTGGAGCTGATCAATACATATAATGTAATTATAAAAAGCCCGCGAATTCTTGATGCAGTTATTGAAAAGCTAAACCTAGATATGACTAACGATCATTTAGCAGAAAAAATCCAAGTTTCTAGTGAGGAGCAATCTCAAGTTGTAACCGTAACCGCAACCGATGAGAGTCCAGAACAAGCTGTAGAAATGGCAAATACAACAGTTACAACATTTCAAGATGAAATTCCCGATTTAATGAATGTGGATAATGTCAAAATTTTATCAGAAGCTTATTTAGGAGCAAATCCAACACCTGTATCACCGAAACCAATGTTAAATCTTGCCATTGCAATTGTGCTTGGTGCAATGATCGGTGTCGGGATTGCGTTCTTATTAGAGTATCTGGATAACACCATTACAACAGAAGAAGATGTAGAAAAACATCTACATACGCCAGTAATAGGAACGATATCTACCGTTCAAGATTCCGATATTAATAATTTTATGAACGCACAATCTAAACGGGAAAGGGGGAGCTACCATGCTACACAAAAAAAATCAGTCTAGATCTGGAACGAAGATGCGGCATTTAATTACAAAACTAAATCCAAAATCCCCCATTTCCGAGCAGTATCGGACAATTCGTACCAATATTGATTTTGCATCTGTCGATCAAAAAATTCATTCTTTGCTAGTGACATCTTCTGGACCCGGGGAAGGGAAGTCAATGACAGCTGCTAATTTAGCTGTTGTTTATGCGCAACAAGGAAAAAAAGTGCTGTTGATCGATGCAGATCTTCGCAAGCCAACCGTACATTATACGTTTCGGTTAGATAATTTACGAGGGCTAAGCAATATTCTCGTTGGAGAAAATACCTTTAATGATGTTATTCATAACAGTGATGTCGATCATTTAGATATTATGTCATGTGGACCGATTCCACCAAACCCATCTGAATTATTAGCATCCAAAAAGATGGTAAAATTGCTGGAAGAGTTAAAAGCAAGCTATGATTTAATTATTTTTGATACGCCTCCTGTGTTAGCTGTTACGGATGCGCAAGTTCTAGCAAATATTGTTGATGGTACCTTGCTTGTCGTTAGAAGCAAACATACGGAAATAGAGGGAGCGCAAAAAGCAGTAGAGTCGCTGAGACCTGCAAAGGCAAAACTACTGGGCACAGTTTTAAATGATCGTATAAAAAAGCAATCCAATTATTATTACTATTATGGAAAATAAGTTTCGAAACCCTTATCCTCTTGGATGGGGGATTTTTTCGTAACAATCATCATCTCCATTATCAAATACTGAATTATACCCACAAAATAAAACTTTAGCTATTATGATGACTAACGTGTTCCATTAGTAAATAAGTACCGTCAATTCTTTAAAAAACGTAAAATATCATTTTGAAAGTGTGCAGGAGATAAATTATTTGTTATAATCTATCTAATTAAGAAACTAATTTATAATACATAGGATGTGGGTACGTTGATTGATATTCATAGTCATATATTACCCGGTGTTGATGATGGTGCAAAAAACGAACAAGAAAGCTTAAATATGGCTAGAGCAGCAATTGAACAAGGAATTCAAACGATTGTAGCAACACCGCATCATCAAAATGGTGCGTTTAATAATTTTCGCTTGGAAATTAAAAGTAGTGTAGAAATTTTAAATGAATTCTTCAAACGAGAAGGTGTGCCGCTTACTGTTTTACCTGGACAGGAAACACGCATTTACGGGGAAATGGTAGAAGGGCTTCGTCAGCAAGAATTACTCCCTATAAACCATAGCAAATACCTACTTGTTGAATTCCCTGCTAGTGAAGTTCCTCGTTACACGACACAATTACTGTTTGATATCCAATTGGAAGGATACACCCCAGTCATCGTACATCCTGAGCGCAATCGTCAGCTCTTGGAGCATCCAAATTTGTTATATGAATTTGTCTCCAAAGGTGCGTTAACACAGGTAACAGCTGGTAGTGTTATCGGTAAATTTGGTAAGGATATTCAAAAGTTTACCAACCAAATTATTGAAGCCAATTTGACACATTTTATCGCTTCCGATGCACATAATACAACATCGAGAAAATTTTGGCTCCAAGAAGCTTATGAAGAAGTGAAGAAGAATTATGGAAGTGACTATTTCTATATGTTTCTGGAAAATAGTAATCTATTGATAGATAATGATAATGTGAACCAATTAGAACCAATGCGGGTCAAAAAGAAGAAAAAATTTCTTGGACTATTTTAATGGAGCATGAAAGGGGCGTACATAATATCATTCTTCGCCCCTTTTTTTTCAAAAAATGGGGAAACGTTTGCGCGACAAACAAATAAGACCATGTTGTACTCTATCATAATTGACGCACGAAAAAAGTAGCATTTTCTTCATAAACGATTCATTGGTTACTTTCAACGTCACCGTTTATGGAGAAAAATAACTTTGTGCTAATAAATATTCAAACACTACATGCAGTGTTACTTCTTAAATTGGCATAAGCTACCAACTTGTTATGAGGTGTTAAATAACAGTGACTTATGTGGCGTGGTAGTTTTTTAAAGGAGTGGTGGGAGAATGACACGAATTATGCTGATAGATGACCAACAATTATTTATAGACGGTATGAAAGCGTTGTTGTTGAAAGAAAAGGATATGGAGGTAATTGCCAAAGCAACAACTGGAAGAACCGGACTGCAGCAATTTATGGAACATCTTCCAGAACTTGTGCTAATCGATATTCATATGCCACATACGGATGCAATTAAGCTGATTTTACATATGAAAGAAGTTAAGCCTAATGTTAAGGTTCTTGTACTGACATCTTTTACGGATGAAGATTTAATCATTTCCGCCATTTATGCTGGTGCCGATGGTTTTCTACTGAAAAACTTAAATGGTGACCGCTTAAAAGACAGTATCCGAAAAGTGATGAATGATGAGGTTATTTTCTCTGGAGAGGTTGCGCAAATCCTGGCCAAGCGAGTTTTAGAAAGGCGGCTGGATAAACGTGAGTTGCTTGATGAAGCGTTTCAGCAAAAAGGGATTCACTTATCTAATCGCGAGCTGGACGTCGCCTATTTAATGGCAAAAGGGATTTCCAATAAGCATATCGCTGAACGATTGTTTCTTAGTGAAGGAACAGTAAAAAATTATATCAGCAACATTTATCAAACCTTTCAAATAAATAATCGAAAAGAGTTAATTGCATATTTCCGACAATTACTGGATAAAAAAGTACTAACTTAAATAGCAAGATTCTCGTTTTTTTAAAAGACATTTCGACAAAATCTGTTAAAATCATACAAAAACTTATGACTTTTTTCTACAAAAGTCACTAAAAATATGACTAGGTATTTAGTAATATATCTATACGAGTGGTAAATTTTGTGATTTCATCTAATTCATTTTAAGTGAAAAGTTATAGCTTTTAAGCTTATTTACTAAGAAATTCATCATTGTGGAGTAACTGATTGAGTCTGGAAAGCAATCATATGCATTGTTACCTTTTTATGCATATTTACTGGTAAATTTTTCCGTTAAATTTTATCAGGTCATTCTCCCGAAGACATTGGTATTTATCATCTCAAAAAAATTGCTAGCTTGCTATCACTAAAACGACATAAATTTTTACTAATTATATTAATTTTTAGTAACAATCATAAAAGTTTGGAAGCAACTACTGGAAAACAATGCTAATATAATAGCAGGAAAGCTTTCCTATATAGCAGCAAATGCACCTAGGAGGGGAGACATAGATGGGGTACAAAGTAAGGCTGGGTCTATTAATCTTGTTAGACTCGCTCATTGTCGCGACAGCAATATTTGCTGCTTCGTGGATCGTATACCCTTATACAGAAGTTGTCAGTATGGACGCTATTGTTATAAGTGCTATTGCCTTAGTACTATTTCATCATATTTTTGCGTCGATTTTTAAGCTGTACAATAAAGTATGGGCTTATGCCAGTATTGGAGAATTAAAAGCAATTGTTTTGGCTATCACATTATCGATTATTGGAACGGCCATTGTGCAATTTATTGTAAATGATTTTTCGATTTATAAACGAGCACTTATTGTCACATGGATGATTCATATTATTTTAATTGGTGGATCACGTTTTATTTGGCGAATGTTACGTGATAGATACATAAATAATGGAAAAGAACTTAAGCGAACGTTAATTGTTGGAGCAGGATCAGCTGGAGCGATGATTGCCCGACAATTACGTGATCAAAGTCATGAGGCAGAACTACAACCAGTTGCCTTTGTCGATGATGATATGACAAAGCAACGGATGCAACTATATAGCTTGCCTGTTGTTGGTAAAGTGAGAGATATTCCGCGGGTTGTCGAGGAAATGGAGATCGAACATATTGTGATCGCTATTCCTTCGCTTCGTAATGGACAATTGAAGAAAATTGTCGACTTTTGTAATCAAACAAATGCAAAAGTGCAAATGATCCCGAAAATTGAAGATTTAATGACAGGGAAAGTATCTGTCAGCCATTTAAAAAACGTCGAGGTGGAAGATTTACTAGGAAGAGTACCTGTACAGCTCGATATTCGTTCGATTTCCAAATATGTCACAAAAAATACAGTAATGGTCACTGGCGCAGGAGGCTCCATTGGTTCTGAGATTTGTCGGCAAATCATGAAATTTTCACCAAGCAAAATTGTCTTATTTGGTCATGGTGAATTCAGCATTTATACGATTGATATGGAATTAGGTGAAAAATATCGTGATGTCGGCATTGAAATCATTCCGGTCATTGGAGATGTGCAGGATCGCAACCGTATTTTTGAAGTGATAGGGACATATAAGCCGCAAATTATCTATCATGCAGCTGCCCATAAGCATGTACCATTAATGGAGAAAAATCCACATGAAGCGGTAAAAAATAACATAATTGGTACAAAGAACGTCGCAGAAGCTGCAGATACATTTGGTGTCGATACATTCGTTTTAGTATCTACCGACAAGGCAGTGAATCCGACGAATGTGATGGGAGCAACGAAACGGATTGCAGAGATGATTATTCAGGATTTAGCTATTCGCAGCAAAACCAAGTTTACAGCAGTACGGTTTGGAAATGTGCTTGGTAGCAGGGGAAGCGTAATTCCGTTATTTAAAAAGCAGATTGAAAGAGGCGGCCCCGTCACCGTAACGGATCCAGAAATGACGCGTTACTTTATGACGATCCCAGAAGCATCTCGCCTCGTTATTCAAGCAGGAACCTTGGCTAAAGGCGGGGAAATTTTTGTGCTTGATATGGGTGAACCGGTAAAAATTGTTGATTTAGCGAAAAACTTGATAAAACTATCCGGCTATACGGAAGAAGAAGTTCCAATTACTTATACAGGTATTCGACCTGGTGAAAAAATGTATGAAGAATTACTTAGTAAAGATGAAATTCACTCTAATGCTGTCTATGAGAAAATTTATGTCGGAAAAACTTCCGAAGTGGATCGTCAAATTGTTCGTAGACTTATTGAGAACTTCGAAGATTATACAAGAAAAGATTTAAAGGATACACTGATGAAAATTGTTTATATGGAGCATGCGTATGTAAATGTAAAGGGATCATAATGAGGGGGATCATCCATGAAAACTATTAAAAAAGCAATTATTCCAGCAGCTGGATTAGGGACAAGATTCCTACCGGCAACCAAAGCGATGCCGAAAGAAATGTTGCCAATTGTAGATAAACCGACGATTCAGTATATCATTGAAGAAGCAGTACAATCGGGCATTGAAGATATCATTATTGTTACGGGGAAAACGAAACGAGCGATCGAAGACCATTTTGATAACAACTATGAATTAGAAGACAATCTGATGAAAAAGGAAAAATTTGACCTACTGGAAAAAGTAAAGCAACCGTCAAAGGTGGATATTCATTATATTCGTCAAAAAGAACCTAAAGGCTTAGGCCACGCGGTTTGGTGTGCACGTAAATTTATTGGTAATGAACCATTTGCTGTTTTACTTGGTGATGATATTGTCCAAGCCGAAACACCTGGATTACGCCAACTGATCGATCAATTTGAAGAAACCCAATGCTCTGTAGTAGGTGTACAGCAAGTTCCAATGGAGGAAACACACCGCTATGGAATTGTTGATCCAAACACGATTGAAGGTAGACGCTATCAAGTTAATCATTTTGTAGAAAAGCCTAAGCAAGGTACAGCACCGTCTAATTTAGCGATTATGGGTCGTTATGTGCTAACACCAGAAATCTTCACATTTCTTGATAGACAGGAAATTGGTGCCGGTGGAGAAATTCAATTAACAGACGCCATTCAAAAATTAAATGAAGTGCAGACTGTTTATGCGTATGATTTCGAAGGTAAACGCTATGATGTTGGTGAAAAGCTTGGCTTTGTAAAAACGACCATTGATTTGGCGCTGAAGAATGAAGAAATTCGTAAAGAACTGTTGAAGTATTTAGTGGAGAAGGTGAAAGCTACCTCGATCCATTAAAATACTAGCTAATATTATGTAGCACGGAAAGGGTAATTTAAAATGACAATGAATAAAATGCATATACCATTTTCACCTCCTGATATTACTAATAAGGAAATAGAAAAAGTGGTAAATACATTACAATCAGGGTGGTTAACAACAGGGCCTAGAACAAAAGAATTAGAACATAAAATATCTGAATATATCGGTGTAGAACGGGCAGTTTGTTTGAATTCAGCTACAGCTGCAATGGAATTAACATTGCAGCTTCTAGGTGTTGGACCGGGTGATGAAGTTGTAACAACAGCTTATACATATACTGCAACAGCCTCTGTTATTCATCATGTTGGGGCTAAAATAGTTTTAGTAGATACCACCCCTGGCTCTTATGAAATGGATTATTCTAAATTAGCAGAAGCTATTACAGAAAAAACTAAAGTAGTGATCCCGGTTGATATTGCTGGTAAAATGTGTGATTATGAAAAGATTTTTAACGTAGTTGAAAGCAGAAAAGATTTGTTTAAACCCAAGAACGATATTCAGGCTGCATATAATAGAGTCATTGTAATGGCAGATGCAGCTCATTCCTTTGGAGCTATGCAAAACGGAAATATTTCTGGCCAAATTGCTGACTTTACATGTTTCTCATTCCATGCTGTTAAGAATTTGACAACTGGTGAAGGTGGAGCAGTTGTATGGCATAACAATAATGAGCTTGACAATGAATGGATCTATAAGCAATACATGCTATTAAGCCTTCACGGACAATCCAAAGACGCTCTTGCTAAAACTAAAAAAGGCGCATGGGAATACGATATAATTTATCCTGCTTACAAATGTAATATGACAGATATCATGGCAAGTATCGGTTTGGTTCAAATAGAGAGATACAAAGACCTTTTAAAGCGCCGTAGAGAGATCATAGAAATGTATGATAATGAATTTAAACCTTTAGGCCTTCAGTCTATTGAACATTATGGTGATACATTCGCTTCTTCTGGACACCTTTATTTACTTAGGTTACCAGAACTTGATGAAAAACAACGTAATGACATTATTGTAAAAATGGCTGATAAAGGTATAGTTTGTAATGTACATTATAAACCTTTACCTATGTTAACTGCATACAAAAATTTAGGTTTTAATATAAGTGATTATCCGAATGCATTTAGACAATATGCTAATGAAATAACACTTCCTTTACATACTTTAATTAATGATAAAGAGGTTGAATATATTTCTTATAATTTAAAAAAGTATTATAAAGTTGTTCAGAAGGGGTAGTTTAGAATGAAGAAAAAAATATTAATTCTAGGTGTAGCCTCGGTTCAAATGGATGCGATAAATGAGTTGAAAGAATTGGGGTATGAGACTCATGCTATTGCTATGGCAAAAGATGGCCCGGGTGCTGATTTGGCCGATTATTTTGAAGAGATAAACATATTGGATGAAAATTCTATAATAAATTATATTAAAGAGAATAAAATTTCTGCGGTGTATTCTATCGGATCTGATTTAGCTATACCTGTAGCAAGTAGTATAAGTGAAAAATTAGATTTGCCACTTTTTGTTACTGAAGATACAGCTAGATTTTGTAATAATAAGAATCTTATGAGGGGAAAATTAGGAAATGATTTCTTTGGAAATGTAAAATTTCAAATAGTTGAGAACATAGAAGATGATATTAAAATAAATTACCCTTTTATTTTAAAACCAACTGATTCCCAAGGTCAACGCGGGGTATTTTTAATTAATTCTTTTGAAGACTACGTAAATAATTATAATAAAGCTAAAGAATATTCGCGATCTGGATTAGTTATTTTAGAACAATATATTTCAGGTCCTGAGTTGTCCGTGAATGGGTATATTGTAAATGGCGAATTGGTCTTTCTAATTCCTTCCGATAGACAAACTTGGCCGGAGTATACTGGTTTAATTCATAAACATATTGTTCCTTCGGTAAACCTAGCTGGTGATATAAGTGACAAGATGAAACTAATTATCGAGAAAGCGTGCAGTAAACTAGGAATTAACAATGGACCAGTGTATACACAAATGAAATTAGAACAAGGGATACCATATATAATTGAAATAACACCACGTTTAGATGGTTGCCATATGTGGAAAATTTTAACTTATTATACGGGTGTAAATTTGATTAAACTAACCTTTCAACACTTACTTGAAAATGATGTGTCAGAGTTAAATAAACAATACGATAATTATAGAGATAGTTATGTGTTAGAGTTTATTTGTCAAAAACCTAAAACAGCTGCTAGCTATACCGACTTTGAGAATGAAATCAGAAATGCACTATATAGTTTTAATTACTATAATCCTGGTGATATTATTAGACCAGTAAATGGTAGATTTGAAAAAATTGGATACTTTATTAATAAAGTTTAAAGTAATTACAAAAGTGCGATAGAAATGGGAGCGATAATATGAAAGTAGCTGTTACTGGCGGAATGGGATTTTTGGGTCAATATGTAGTAGAAAGTATAAAAAAACAAAATTATATTCCACTAATATTATCTAGAAAACCAGACTCTAGTTCAAACGTTGAATTACGTCCAACAGATTATTCTAAAGACGATTTAGTAAAGAATTTATTTGATGTAGATGCAATAGTACATTTAGCTGCTAAAAGAGGCAGTCAGGGAAAAATATCGGAATTTCATGATAATGAGATTTTAACGCAAAATTTATATGAGGCATGTTTTGAACTGGGCATACACAATATTGTCTATGCTTCAACTATTTCCGTGTATTCAAATGATAATAAAATCCCTTGGACTGAAGAAAATATTCCATCACCAACACTAATGTATGGAATAAGTAAGTTAACCAATGAATACATAGGAAATATTTATTCAAATAAAAAAGGGTTGCGGGTTAAGAATTTAAGATTAGCTCACTTATATGGCTTTAATGAAAAAAATAATTATATGATTAATAGATTTTTTAGACAGGCGTTTCACCAAGAAAAGCTAACATTACACGCTAAAAGTGTTGCAAAAAGAGAGTTTCTTTATGCAAAAGATGCAGCTAAAGCAATTATTTGTGCGTTAAACAGGAGTAATACTTTTGGAACCTTTAATATTGGTAGCGGTGAAGCATTGACGAATTATGAAGTAGCAGTAGAAATTAATAAAGCATTTAAAAATGTAAATAACTTAGTAGTTAAAGATTCTAATGCTGACGAAGGAATATATTCATCATTAATGGATAGTAGTTTAGCAAGAGAAGTTTTTAGTTTTTCTCCTGATTACACTTTTTCTAAAGCTGTTTCTGAAATTTATACATTTATGCGGGGGTTGGATGATGTACCGTTATGGTATTAAAAGATTACTTGATATAGTAGTAGCTTTGTTAGCACTACCGATTTTATTTCTTATAACACCTGTAGTGGCTGTGTTAATTAAGTTAGAAGATAGAGGACCAGTGTTTTATAATGCACCTAGATTAGGCAGGAATATGGTTGAGTTTAAAATGTACAAGTTCCGTTCTATGAAAGTAAATGCTCCTGACATACGTAATAAAGATGGAAGTACTTTTAATTGTGAAGATGATACAAGAGTAACAAAAACAGGAAAAATTTTAAGAAAAACAAGTATAGATGAACTTCCACAATTGATTAATGTAATAAAAGGGGATATGAGTTTTGTAGGACCTAGACCAAGCCCCTTGGGAAATAAAGAACTTTATCCTAAAGATTATTTTAAAAAATTTGATATTAGACCAGGTATTACGGGCTATAATCAGGCAGTGCTAAGGAATAAATCAACAATGGATCAACGTATTAAAAATGATTTATTTTATGTAGAGAATGAGTCACTACTTTTAGATATTAAGATTCTTTTATTAACATTTAAGTCTATTATGAAATTTGAAAATATAAATCGTAATGATAAGAAAGAAAAGGTGGACCTGTAGTGGAAAAATGCTTAATCCTTTTAACAAACTATTATCCGTTCCACAAAGGTGAAGAATACCTGGAATCTGAGATAAATTATTTATCGAAAAAATTTTATAAAATACTTATCATATCTACAATGGTGAATAAGAATATGAGTCAGACTAGAAATGTGCCAGAAAATGTAGATGTACTTCCTATTGGGGTTGATCACTCCGTGTTTGGTAAGGTAAACATGGTTCGAAGTCAATATAAAAAAATATATCGCAATAAAGAAAAAATGAAAATGATAAAACAAGATACAAATGGTAATATATTGCATAAATTATATTGTTATTACTTCGAATGTCGTGCAATGTACATTTATAGTGAGTTGAAAGATAAGTTAAGAAAATATAATTTTAATAACTATGATTCAATTATTATCTACAGTTATTGGTTATATATAACCGCAAGAGTAGCCTTAGAATTAAAAGATGACTATTTTAGAGAGAGAAGTGTACATACTATATCTAGAGCACACAGATATGATTTATATGAAGATGTTGCACCTTTAAATTATTTGCCTGAAAGAGAATTTTTATTAAATGGACTTGATGCTATTTATCCATGTTCAAATGATGGAGTATACGAAATAAATAAAAAATATCCAAATTTTAAAGGTAAGATAAAAGTAGGAAGACTAGGTACGGTGTCTCCAGGTGTAATGAGCCGTACTAAAGATGATAAATTGTATATTGTAAGTTGTTCTGTAGTGCGTAAAGTGAAAAGATTAGATTTATTAATAGAATCTTTAACAAAATTAGAAAGTAAAAATATTCCTTACTTATGGACGCACATTGGGGGAGGACCGGAATTTAAAAAGATTAAAAAGTTAGCTCAAAAAAAACTTAGTAGAAAAAATGTTGATTTTAAAGGGTTCTTAAAGAATCAAGACGTATTAAATTGGTATAAAAATAATTATGCCACTGTATTTGTAAATATTTCTTCTTCTGAAGGAGTTCCAGTAGCTATAATGGAAGCAATTTCGATGGGGCTTCCTGTAATTGCAACTGATGTTGGAGGAACTAGAGAAATAGTAGAAAATACAAAAAACGGGTATTTACTAAGTAAGAATTGTAATGCAGATGATATCGCTAATTGTTTATTAACGTTTCATAGTATTGATAAAGGAAGTTATATCCAGATGTGTGAAGACGCTATTAATATTTGGCGTGAAAGGTGTGACGCTGATTATCTATACGATAAATTTTCCTCTTTTTTAATTACAAAGTAATGAAAAAAACTGAATGTTTGGTTGTACGAAAAGTTCTATGAAAACTAACCTGAAACAAAACACCTTCTATCTTTTATATTGAAGAGCTCGCTCGAGACAAAGTGACAATAATTTCTACGTAATATCTTTTAAGAGTAGAGGGAACAAAAGAAGGTGAAAATAGGCCTTTTATTTTTCCTATTTTAAACTAATAATTTGTTTTGTGGCCTATGCTTCTTCTAAAACAGGATCATCACTAGTTAAGCCAATCACTTTGTAGGGTACCATGCTGTGTAAAATAACGCTTAACTATATGTATATGGGTTGCCAGCTACAACAAAAATTAAGTTCTCTGGGAATGTCTATAACCTTTTGAAGTATTCACCAAATCCCTTTAGCTCATAGTGTATCTCGGTTCGGTGAAACAGGCAAGATAGAATAATTTTCTTAGCCGTATTAAAGAAGAAAAATAGATAATGTCAACCCCCTTTTACTCGAATGTAGATTTCATCCTCACAAAAGCTATTTGATAGACTATAAGAGTAATAATAAACATATAGTTTTGTAATAAAGCTATACTATTTTAGGACGTTTAGTGAAAATTTTTTTAAATTGTAAACATTGTACATCAAAGTTGCTGTTTTGCGAGATGAAAACATGATAGATCGATATTAGTCCTATGTATGCGACGAACTCATTTTAGGGTTTATAGGATACTTTCTTGATAAAGGCTTTGAAATCAAAAGTGAACTTCCTAAAGATATATCAATCCTAAAACGCTTGCGAATCATTTTTAAACCGTTGTTTTTCATCGGTAAACATTTTGTTTAGTTTTTTGTAGCAGGTATAATTTTTACACTTATAAACGTAAAAAAAGTTCCTTTATTCTTATTAATGTCTTCAAAAAATAAGGGGCATTTCATCTACTTGGTACTTGCGATAAGGCTTATTTACAGGTTTTTCATAGAATGCTTTATCAACTGATTTAACGATATTAAAGTAACAACAAATATTTTTAATGTTTTATAAAAGTTAATAAATAGGTTATTATTTGAGGAGGAAAACTTGTCATCTCCATTTTAGGATGTTGTCTGGCTGTGGTAATCTTGAGTATCCATAGAATTTAGAGAGGGTGGCAAGTTATTTGCTAAAAACTGGATGAAATCAGTAAAAACGTTATTTTTTATTGAGGATTTTTTTGACATTATGTGGATGATTTAAGAGGGAGAAAAATGTTAATATCTATAATTGTACCGATTTATAATGCAGAGGATTTTTTACCTAAATGTTTAGAAAGTGTTAAAAATCAGACTTATAAAGATTTAGAAATAATTCTCGTAAATGATGGATCAACTGACCAAAGCAGATTAATATGTGATGAGTATTCAATAACAGATGATAGATTTATGATACTTCATAAAGAAAACGGAGGTGTGTCCTCGGCAAGGAATGCAGGACTAAGGGTTGCAAAAGGGAAATATGTTATCTTTTTGGATGCAGATGATTGGATCGAACCTATAATGATTGAAAATCTGTTTAAACAAATAACAACTTTTAAAGCAGATACTTCAATATGTGGTTATTTTAAAGAGGAAGCTGATGGTACAATTTTAAATAAAACCATAGATTCTCGTATAATTAGTTATAATCAACTGCAAGTACTTCATTCATTACTAGACTCGGAGGGGTTTAAAGGGTACTTGTGGAATAAACTTTTATCTATGGATATAATTAAAAATAACAAGATCTTTTTCGATGAAGACATCTACTTTTGTGAGGATTTATTATTTATCACTAAGTATATGTTACATTCAGAAAAAATTATATATGATACTACACCATATTATCACTATGTAATTCATGAAAATAATGCATCTCAATCACAGTTTGGTAGAAAAAAGCTAACTTCTTTAGATGCATTAGATAATACAATAAAAACTCTAAAGAGTGTTGAAGGTTTAGAACTAGGAAAGTATAAGAATTTTTATATTCACATGAATATAAGTTTATTAATGAATGGGATTAAAGAAAAAAAAATAAATAGAGAAATAAAAATGCAATTAAAAAGGAACTTATTTAGATATAAATTGAGTTCACTACCGAATAGATTCGTCAAATTATCCTGTATGATTGGGAGAATTAATGTATGTTTACTATATTTTATTTGGAAAAATATAAAAATCAAATCTTCTTAAAAAATATAAAAGATTAATTTTAAATAGAAGTTAAAGAGGCAATATATGAATAGTTTTATAAAAAAGTTTTTTAAAAATTTATCTTTCGCCTTTATTGCAAATTTGTTATCAATAGTTATTTCAACCGTTTTAATACTTATCGTTCCGAAATTTGTAAGCATTTTGGATTATGGATATTGGCAATTATATATCTTTTATTGTTCTTTTATATCTTATATGTCTTTTGGGCTAACAGATGGAGCTTATTTACGTTATGGCGGGTACCGTTATAAAGATTTACATAAACCAGTTTTTGTATCTCAATATTGGTTTTTGGTTTTATTGAATGTGTTTATCAATTTTTCATTAGCCACTTTTTATGCATTGAATTTCACAGATCCTAATAAATCAATAGTAGTATTCTTAACATGTCTTTCTGGTGTATTAGTTGTACCTAGATCTTTAATAGTCTTTATGCTTCAGAGTACCAATAGAATTAAGGAATATTCTATTACAATAATATTAGAACGTGTAATCTATTTTATATTGGTGATTTTATTTTTATTGTTTGGTATCGATGAATTTCAATTTCTTATTATATCTGATGTTATAGGAAAATTATGTTCTGTTATTTATGCGTGTTTGATTAGTAAAGAATTGGTATTTGGAAAATTTGAATCAATAAAAAAATCCATTAATGAAATATGGATTAATATATCTGTAGGAAGTAAGTTATTAATTGCCAACTTTGCGAGCTTGCTTATTATTGGTATTGTTCGTTTTTTTATAGAAAGCCAGTGGAGCATCGAAACGTTCGGAAAAGTCTCGCTCGCTCTAAGTATTTCCAATATGTTTATGCTTTTTATAAATTCGATAGGACTGATTTTGTTTCCAACATTACGGCGAACTTCTAATGATAAATTGCCAGTCATTTATGAAACAATGAGAACAATGATCATGGTGTCACTACTTGGATTACTAATTTTATATTTTCCAGCTAATATAATTTTTTCATCTTGGTTACCTCAATATGCAGAAAGTTTTATTTATATGGTATTATTGTTTCCAATGTGTATTTTTGAAAGTAAGACCCAAATGTTGACTAATACGTATTTAAAAACTTTGCGAAAAGAAAAATTAATGCTACTAATTAATTTGCTAACGGTGGTTTTAAGCTTGGGTTTAACTTTTATAAATGTATTTTTAATTAAGAACTTAAATCTAACTGTTTTATCTATTACAATACTATTGGCGTTTCGCAGTATAATAGCAGAATTATATATAGAAAAAACTTTAAAAATAAAAGTTAAAGTAGATATAATTCTAGAAGTGTTGATGACAGTTGTATTTATTTCAATATCGTGGTATTTCCCAAATTATGTAGCTTCATTTGTTTATATGATCGCTTATTTAGTTTATCTTTTTGTAAAGAAAAATGATTTAAGTTTTCTTTTAAAAAGTATTAAGGCTGTTCTTAACTCTAAATAATATGTAGAGACTGGTTGATGCTAGTATAGTTTCATTGACAAAAATAAGTTAAGTTTATAGTAGTTCTTTGAAGTTACTTATACTCAAGTCTGACACATTACAATGATAAAGCCTGAAATGATAGTACTTTCAAGTTTAATAGTTGTTACGTACCACTATAATTTGTTAATGGCATGGTTTTTTAATAGTGTCGGCTGCTACCAATAGCTTCAAACGTTTATTGCTGAAAACATACAGAACGGAAACGTTAAATTTAGGTGATATTAAGAGTGAGGTTCATTAAAAGTGCTCAACAAGTTTCAGTAAACTTACTAGGGGAAAAAGATGAATCTCTAAATGGTATTTTACCAAATTATTTGGGGCGGGGATGTTATATTATTCCGTGCAATAGTACCCTCCAATAGAAATTTGCATTATTCAACAGATGTTTATTTAAAGTTTAGTAATTTCTATCTTTCGAATACAACAAACTATATTATGTAAGTCATTAGCGTGGGTAGGTCATTAAACACCTCCTTTGTAAAATAGTGCTTAAGCATATTCTAATTAGAAGAGGGGTTAAAAATGCATAAAATAACTAGGTATATATTTTTATCGGGGTCATTGTTGTTTTTTTTAATAGGTCTTTCTTTTGAAAACCCGAGGGTTTTATTAATTTCTACATTGATTATTTTTTCTCATAATATAATTTATTCATTTAAAAATTTTTATGATAAAGCTATCTTTTTTAGTTTTAATGTAACGTTTTTTATTTTTCTTTTGGGAAGAATGGTTGTTAATGAATTTTTCGGATACAAAAGTGGTTTGTTAGGTATATTTGGGTTAGCGTTTAACGATGTCAGACTTGTAAACCTAACTATTATATGTTTGTTTTTAAGTTTATGGGCTATTTTTATGGGTTATACATTAATACAAAAAGTAAATCTTAGTTTTCTAAAGAAAAAAAAAGAATTAAATCCGGGTTTTGTTTATTCACTCAGAGCATTTAGTTTATTATTTTTCTATTTTTGTATGATATTTCGACTGTATTATGTTTATGAAATGCAACAAACAGCAATGACAGAAGGTTACTACGAAAGTTTTATGACTTTTGCATCTTCTATGCCGTCTTTACTAGTAACAATTAGCAATATGTACGATGTAGCTTTTCTAGCTTATTTAGCTACAAATCCTACTAAAAGAAAAAGCTTATTTCCGATATTATTGTATATAGGTGAAGGTCTTTTTGCTGCTTTAGCAGGTAGACGTTCAATTTTTATGTTAAACCTTTTGATCGTTTTTATTTATTATTGTGTAAGGACTGCAAGAGCGACAAAACGACAAGATGAGAAAAAATGGTTAGATAAATCAGAGTTGTCATTTGGTGTGATTGCACTTCCTGTATTGATGGGATTTCTTACTTTCATCGGTAAACTAAGATCAAGTTTTAAAGGATCAAATGTAAGTCTAAACAATCCTATATTAGAGTTTTTTTATTCCCAAGGGATAAGCGCTAACTTAATTGGTTATACAAAGGTATACGAAGACCTTTTACCTAAAGGAATATTATATACTTTTGGGCCTATAATGGAATTTGTAAATAACAAAATAATTAGACCTTTGAATGGACTTCCTGAATATTTTGGTCAAAATATAGAAAGAGCAGTTAACGGACATCTATTTTCACACGCACTTCCATATTTAATCATGCCTAGCGCTTATTTGATGGGGCATGGATATGGATCATCGTATATAGCTGAAATGTTTCACGATTTCTCATTCTTAGGAGTGTTTATTGGAAGCATTGTTTATGGGGCGATTATATATGTGTTTTATTACATGCTTCAAAATTCAAATTATATAATAGTTATTTTCACATTAATGATGACCAGATCAATTTTGTTTGCTCCAAGGGGTGCTGCACTATCTTTTATAGTTTCAGCATTTTCAATGTCAAAAATAGCAGCAGTTATTTTTATTGTTGTTGGCTCGACTATATTATATTCAATAATTGGACAAAAAAGCTTTTTTAGACCTAGACTAACTTTAAGATAATGATTTAAAATTAGGTAAAAAATTCGACATAACTGGTCACCCTAAAGGGGGGGTTTTAGCAAGAAAGCAATAACTTGATACTTAATACAATCGGAAAACTATAACCATCTTAGAAAAAGTATATGGTATTGGATATGAAAACAGTCAAATGCAATTTGACAAACTTTTTTTCTTTGCCTATTAGTGATCCAATAGTATCTAAGTAAGCATAATATAAAACAAATATAATAATCCATATGTATTTATGTGATAATCTTCTTAGAAATTAATTCGGTAGGTTATCCGTTGCCCTGAAAGACAAGAGAATAGAGTGGAAAATGCGGTACGATGCTTGGAAGTAAAGTAGACAAAGCATAGCGGAATCGAGAAATCGCAACTCATCGGATGTATTATTCGGAGCAACGATTCCATGAACATGCTATGCTTAACAAGAAGGGAAATACTTCAATGGAGGTACAATTGCTATTGTTCAAGTGAATGATTCTTAAACTGTCACTTCCAACGGTTAGTGTCAGTCTTCATTCATGGTTTAGTTATTTATTTAGAGTATGATCAGAAGCAAAGTATTCGCTGATTTATTAGTACAAGGTGCAAAAAAGGAAAATATTCCTGTTTTATTTACTCGCCCAACAGAGGCCGAGGCAATAAAACTATTTGCTAATACATATCTTGCCATGCGTGTAGCATTTTTTAATGAGCTTGATTCCTATGCGGAAATACGTGGGTTGGATACCCAACAAATCATAGAAGGGGTATCGCTTGACCCTCGTATCGGTGGGCATTATAATAACCCTTCATTTGGCTATGGTGGTTATTGCTTACCAAAAGATACGAAGCAGCTGCTAGCAAACTATGAAGATGTTCCGAATAATATTATAGCTGCTATTGTTGATGCAAATCGAACTAGAAAAGATCATGTCGCAAATATGATCTTACAACGAAATCCTAAAGTAGTTGGCATTTATCGACTTACGATGAAGACAGATTCAGATAACTTCCGGCAATCTGCCATTCAAGGGGTTATGAAGCGTATTAAAGCAAAAGGAATTGAGGTTATTGTTTATGAACCAGTTTTAAAAGAAGATTCGTTCTATAATTCTCGGGTTGTAAATGATTTAGAAGCATTTAAAGAAGAAGCAGATGTCATTATCGCTAATCGTTTAGATGACAATATCAGAGATGTAACGAATAAAGTATATACAAGAGATATTTTTAGTAGAGACTAATTTTGAATGTTATAGATTGTAGATGGCAGCTTGAAAAATAGCTGCCATCTGCAGTTAATAGTTCCTTTTGTACTCTGCAATGAAGGCTTGAAGATTGCAATTACAAATATAGAATATCGCAAACTTGTCACGGCTCTTAGGCGAGCATGACAATTTAGCCATAAACCAGCTATAGTCAATACTTGACTAAATAGATTAGGTTATCATGCTCACTTCGTAAAAAGCTGCAACGGCTTACGTCATCGTAGAACTCTCGACTATTACCTTGCAACATAAACCTTTTGTATGTTATCGGAAATTAGGTGCTAACAATAGATTCCTCAAACATAGTTAAGCAGAGAGCTTCACATTTAAATATTTACCTTTAAATTTTCGTATAACACGAAAAAAATTTTTGGTATGGCTACTCAATATATAGTATAATGTCAAAAGGTGTAGAAAAATAGTTCGCTTTATCTATTTTTCTACGAGCTTTTTAGTAAAGCTAGCTAATAAAATAGGTGAAAAGGTGAACTTATATGAAACGAAAAAACAATAAAAAATCAAAGAAAATTTGGCTGAAAATTCCGCTTTTAATCATTTTCCTTGCAGCTCTTGGTATGGGTGGGTATGCTTATTCCATTTACCATAACGCCAAGTCCACCGTGAACAAAAAAATTAATGAACCGGTAGACACGATTGATACAGCTTCTACGAAGAAAAAGATGAAGGCAACCGAACCTTTGAATATTCTCTTACTTGGTGTAGATCAGAGAGGGAATGATAAAGGCCGTTCAGATGCATTAGTATTACTTTCTTTAGATCCAAAAAAGGATTCCATGCAATTGATCAGCATCCCGCGTGATACAAGAGCGATGATTGCTGGTAAGGGTATAGAAGACAAGATAAATCACGCTTATGCATATGGTGGAGCGGATATGGCAGTAGCAACGGTAGAAAGCTTTTTAGATATTGATTTGGATTATTATGTACGTATGAACATGGAAGGGCTTGAAGAACTTGTAGATCAGCTCGGTACCATTGAGGTAGACAACGAGGTAGAATGGAATGATGGAAAATACAATTTTACAAAAGGTCCTGTTGCACTTGATGGGGACAAAACCATGCACTATGTACGAATGCGTAAGCAAGATCCAGCTGGAGATTTTGGGCGTACGGAACGGCAACGAAAAGTCATTGAAGGCATCATTGATCAAGGAGCATCTGTAGGATCGGTAAATAAAATCAATGGCATGATCGATGTATTAGGGAATAACATGGCAACGAATATGGACTTTAATGATATGAAAGACCTGTTATTCGGTTATAAAAATGTTCGAAAAAATGTTGTCAGTTATATGATGGAAGGTAGCGGTACAAATATTGATGGTATATATTACTATCTGGTTCCAGAAGAAGAAGTTTCAAAAGTGCAAGGGATGATTGCAGGGGCTTAGGGGTGACAATGATTTGAAAAGCTTGATCTCTGAAGTGCATAGGCTTTAGAAAAGGATCATTAATTTATTTGTCAATCCAATATGAATATATTAGTTATTAAATGGAAAATGGTAGAACAGAAGTTTGTTCTCTTTTTGCGGTTTTTCATCACTTGTTTTTGAATGGAGGGTCAACTGAAAAAGCTGATTCTCCATTTCTCTATTTAAAGACAGAAAAAGGATAAAAATATGGTGCGTTTCAGTGATGTGCAATGAAATCATACACAACATTACAAAGATCGAGTACATAGTTGGTATTTTGTTATTTTACACAGAGCCCCTACGAGCATGATTTATGAGCTCAGATATCACCAAAAGATCTGCTCCATTGCAAGAGGTTATCATGCTCGCTTCTCCGTGTAAAATAGTGGAAGGTTTTGTTATGTTTTTTTTGCAAATTTGTACCTATTCAATTGCTTAAGATATGGATTTTTATTTTACACTTTACAAAATATGATGAAAAGGGCCTACATCTGTTAAATCGTATTTTAATTTAGAGAGGTGGAGATGTTGATGAGAGCATTCTCTGTAAAAAGATATTTCTCAATTCATAGTTTTTTTATAGTTTATAAACAAGGGGTATTGTGATGTTCGCTTTACAAAAAGGTAGGAGAAAGGTTGGAAGAACTTCTAAACGGAGCTTCAGTTTAAAGGTAAAAATGATTATTCTGATCAGCTTTCTGATTGTTGGGATTTTTATTATCTTTGGTTTGTTTCTTCACTCATTTATTTCAACAACAATAGAAGATCAAATTGCCAAACGTGCGTTAAGTGTGTCACAGAGTATTGCAAATATGCCAAGTATAAGAGAGGCTTTTGAGTTGGAAAACCCTGAGAATGTTATTCAGGATATCGTTCAACCAATTCAGAAGAGCATTGGTGCAGAATTTATTGTTGTCGGAAATAAGAAAGGGATTCGTTATTCGCATCCACACCCGGAAAGAATAGGAAAGCAAATGGTCGGCGGTGATAACGTTCGTGCCTTAAAAAAAGGAGAATCCTATATATCGAAACGGGAGGGGTCGTTAGGATTATCTATTCGGGGTAAAACGCCAATTAGAAATCAAGATGAAGCAATCATTGGGGTAGTATCAGTTGGCTTTTTAAATGAAGAAGTTCAGAATATTATTCAACAGCAAATTAGATCCGTGTGGCTAACATTATTTGGTATTATTTTAGTAGGGATTTTTGGAGCAATTGCTATAGCCATCTATCTAAAAAAACTATTATCCAATATGGAACCAGAGGAAATCTCACAAATATTATTGCAAAGGGAGGCGATTTTGCAGTCTACGCATGAGGGGATCATCGCTGTCGATAAACAAGGCAAGATCATGATGATGAATGTTGCTGCACAAAACGTCTTATTTAATCAGGAATTGGAAAGTAGTCAGTATATTGGACGATCTGCAAGCGAATTTTTACCGCATACGGATTTGCTACATGTGCTAGAAACTGGTGAGAGGCATTTTAATAAAGAGATGGTACTTGGTGATGCAATTGTATTAACGAATCGAACCCCAATCTTTCACCAACAATCCATTATTGGAGCTGTCTTTACGTTTCGAAAAAAAACAGAACTTGAAAACATTACAAAAGAATTATCACAAATAAAGCAGTATTCCAATGCTCAGCGTGCACAGACACATGAATTTTCGAATAAACTTTATACCATTCTTGGATTATTACAGCTTGGTAAACGGGAAGAAGCTATAACGTATATTAAACAAGAAAACAAAACGCAGCTGGAGTTTTCACGATTTTTACTGAAAAATGTTGCTGATCCAATGTTTCAAGGGTTATTACAAGGAAAACTTAATCAGTCAAATGAGCTTGGAATTAAGATGACGATTCATCCGGATAGTCAACTCAATACTATCTTTACCGGAGAAAAACAGAAGGCATTTTTAACGACTGCTGGTAATTTGATCGAAAATGCCATTGAATCCGTCAAGCATGAAGCAAAGTCAAAGCGTAAAGTTGCTATCTTGTTTACGGATATTGGAGAGGATGTCATTGTTGAGGTAGATGATTCGGGTTCTGGTGTTGCACCTGACGACATCAACTATATTTTTGAACAAGGATATACAACAAAAGACGGAGAAAATCGCGGAATTGGTCTAGCTTTGAGTAAACATGTTTTAAATCGTGTCGGAGGCAATATTCTAGTAGAAGAAGGAGAACTAGGAGGGGCTTGTTTTATAATGATTATGCCAAAGGATGGAGGGAAAAGTTATGGGCAGGAAGATACATGTTCTTATTATTGAAGATGATTTTCGTGTTGCAGCTATAAATAAGCAATTCGTAGAACAAATAGGTGGATATCAAGTTGTAAATAGTGTCAAAACAGCTCAGGAGGCTTATCAATATCTCCAAATGCCAGGAGTGGAAGTAGATTTAGTGTTATTAGATATATATATTCCTGATGTAGAAGGTTTGGAACTATTCTGGCGGTTACGTACACAATATCGAGCAATAGATATTGTTATTGTTTCCGCTGCTGCAGAAGCAGACGTCATTGAGGAAGTACTTCGTGGAGGGGTTTTTGATTATATTATTAAGCCAGTAGATGCCGATCGTTTTAATCAGATGCTCAAGCAATATGAACAAAGGCGTCATTTCCTATCATCGAAGGAGTTCTTAGAGCAACATGAAGTCGATATTCTAATCCAAAGGAAGATCAATCGTTTTCCTAATAAAACAAATAAAGAATTACCAAAAGGGATTGATCCGATCACTTTGGAGGAAGTTACGAATTTATTAAAATATAAGAAGATGAAAGGGATTACTGCGGTCGAGTTAAGTGAGCAAATTGGTACAAGTCGATCCACAGCCAGAAGATATTTGGAGTATCTCGTTACTCTAAAGAAGATTCGGACAACCCTTCTTTATGGAAATGTCGGTAGACCAGAACGCTTTTACGTCCCCTATGAAACTTATGAACAAAATGCTACAAATAAGAATTAATATATTTATTTACACAATATTTGAATCGCTTACATTCCATGGTATTTTTATAATTAACAATAATATTAGACTTTTCGTTAATCTTTTATAGCGAGAAGGATTCGTTTCTCTAACTAAATTTCTATTGGAATATGTTCAAAAGAGTGTAGAAATATTGACCCATCTAGGTTGAAGTTTTTAAAAACAGTGGTTTTTACTTAGTGAGATGTTGTTACGGTTAAAGCTTTTTTTGTGTGACGTATTGCTGCCGACGTTTTTCTTATTGTCCAGCAAATGTATGTATATTTTTGGAAAATAGCATCGTTTAGCTTAATGTGCCAAAGCTGAAACAAACTTTGGTCTTCTTCCTACGATTCGTTAACATCGTTTTCTCCTGTTGCCGTGTTCGTTATCGTCAGAAGATATCAGTTTGGGTCACTAACAAATCGTTAATCTTTTTTTATATTTTTGCTACATCGATACTAGCATGTTCCGTACGTCAAGCTTGAGGCAGTGTTTTGAACAAGAGAATGTATATTAGATACATAGGTAATCTATAGTTTTGCAATAAAGAAATACAATGCTTTATTTTTTATACTATAGGATAGTATAAAACTTTAGGCTTTATCGTATAAGAAAAACGATAGCTTCCGCCATAAAGACTTGGCGACAAGCCAAGTCTTTCTAACATTACTTTTGAACATCCAATATCAGTAGAGAATACGAAATATTGATAGCGTTTGCATGATTTGATGTAGCAAGCCACTTGGCTCATGCAGAAGGGGGATATCATGGGAGTTCTAAGTATCATTGGATTTTTGACGATCATTATTATTGTACTATTATTAATAAGTGGGCGAGTTACACCAATTATAGCGTTAGTATTAACACCTATTAGTGGAGCGTTTATTGCTGGATTTGGACTAGAGGAAATTGGAGCATTTTTTGATGAGGGGATTACTGATGTAGTACATGTTGCGATTATGTTTATTTTTGCTATTCTATTCTTTGGAATAATGCAAGACGTTGGCTTGTTTGATCCGTTGATTCGTGGCATGATTTCTATATCACAGGGAAACGTCATTGCAATTTGCATCGGGAGTGTTGTGATTGCTGCAATCGCACAGTTGGATGGGTCCGGTGCCTCAACATTCCTGATTACTATACCAGCGTTGCTTCCGTTATATAAGAAGCTAAAAATGAATCCATATTTACTACTGCTACTCATAGGTGGAAGCGCAAGTATTATGAATATGCTACCATGGGCTGGACCGTTGGGTAGATCAGCATCTGTATTAAATATGGATGTAACAGAATTATGGAGACCGTTAATACCTATTCAAGCGATTGGGCTCGTACTGATGATTGTTTTAGCAATTGTTCTTGGTTATCGAGAAAAAAAGCGAATTACGAAAGAATATGGATCTATTGCAGCAGCTGCGGCTATTGAACCTGATTTGCAAATTGGAAAAGAAACTTCAGAAAGTATAAAGACAGAGCCGGCACCTCCTCAATCCAAGAAATTATGGATAAACGTTATTTTAACAATTGCGGTTATAGGTACATTAGTTTGGGGAGTCATACCAGCAGGGCTTGTATTTATGATTGGGGTAAGTTTAGCGTTACCAATTAATTATCCGAAAATGCAAGATCAAATGGATCGTATTCGCTATCATGCTCCAAATGCATTAATGATGGCAACGATTATACTTGCAGCCGGAACGTTTTTAGGAGTTCTTACTGGTACAGGGATGTTGAATGCTATTGCAGAAGATATTGTCACCGTAATCCCAGCATTCATCGCTCCGTATGTACATTTAATAATCGGATTTTTCGGTGTTCCATTTGATTTGTTATTAAGCACAGATGCGTATTACTTTGCATTAATGCCAGTAGTCGAACAAATTGCAACCGGTTTTGGTATTGATTCTTTATCTACCACTTACGCCATGATTGTTGGCAACATCGTTGGAACGTTTATCAGCCCATTTTCACCAGCAGTTTGGTTGGCTTTAGGACTAGCGGGCTTGGAAATGGGACGGCATATCCGCTATTCGTTGTTTTGGTTATGGGGGCTTAGCTTAGTCCTATTGGTTTTTTCCATAATAATCGGATTGATTGTTGTATAATGAAGGCTGCACGTTATGTGCGGCCTCTTGGGGTTTATGGACATAATTAGCATTAAGAAAAAAGAGCTGGATGTTAGCTCTAATGTGCTCGAAGTTGTTAGCCATTAAAATACTCGAAATAACATGTTGAGCTTTCAATCTCTAGAACATAATTGATTACTACAGTAGGTTTAAAGCTTGTATATAATAATTTGTCAAATAACCGGCACTAGTGGAGACAATTTTACTACTTCCATTTTTACTAATCTTGAACTGGAGAAAAGTATGGTGTTAATACTGCGGAAACACAAGCTTAAGTAATCATGGCAATTTATGTAGTGAGGCGTGGTATGAAATGGACTATTAAAAAATATGACGAAACAGCTGTGAATATAAAGATCAATAAAAGGGTTTGAAGGTTTAAAAAAGCACCTTCTGCCGAGCACGATTATAGAAGTTTTTTTGTAGATTGCAGTTTAAGAATTTGGAAAGACCAAAAACCATATTTTTACCGAGGAATAAGGTGTATGATCTTCAACAATAGCACTCGATTGCTCAAGGTAAAAGAAGTTCTATTGAGGTGATCAAAGCTAATACGGAAGCAGCAATGCTTAAAAAGCCCCCAAAATCTTTTTTATCTTTTTGAAGTACACCAATTCCATTAACTAACATTAATGCTCCTAAAAACAACATCATAAATGGAAACAATACAAGATTATTAGTTATTGAACTATAACCTGATAAAACGAGGACTATTATTGCTAAAGCAACTCTAATTACAGTTAACAAAATATCTCCCCCTTGCCACCTATTACAATTCCCATCCATATATCTTTTTTGCCGAGAATACCACGGAATTATCTTCATATTCTTACAAGAATTATAACTTCTGTATAAGTTAACGTTAGCATTGCATAAATAAAATATAGATTCAATGGGGGATGTGTCAATGTTGGTGTTTTTTTGGTTGGCTATCTTCTGTTTTTCTTCATGTATCATGACAAAAAACAAAACCAATGCAAGAAGAATTTCCGTATGAAATCACACTTTAATTTTAAACCAAGGTGCGACAACTAAGCGTTATACTGATCACAAGGTGTCAAAAGAAATTTCAATCCATGCACCTATATAAGGTGCGACAAAAACCTGGGATAAAGTTTGGGGTAAAATCAAAATTTCAATCCACGCACCTATATAAGGTGCGACAACCAGGGACAGCCGAAAAAGATTCAACAGAAAAGATTTCAATCCACGCACCTATATAAGGTGCGACACAAGGCAAAGTTTCAATTTGACGAGATTTATAACATTTCAATCCACGCACCTATATAAGGTGCGACATAAATTAGGTTTAGCAAGTACGGCTAATCAAAGAATTTCAATCCACGCACCTATATAAGGTGCGACATTTCTTCAGACTGTTGCAATAATTCGTCAGTGAGATTTCAATCCACGCACCTATATAAGGTGCGACGTTTTTGAGTATATTTTTTGTAATAAAGCAGGAACATTTCAATCCACGCACCTATATAAGGTGCGACTGCGATTTCAGCATAAATTTTTACAAATATAACAAAAAACTGCCTATTTTAGAGAAGAAAAGGAAAAAAATGAACCATTTCTCTTCACCTTTTTCAATTATTTACCAAAAACAAAATAAATAATGGTGCGAATCCCCTAGGGTTTTTATGTGCACTTCAGGTTCGCACCAAGTTTAATACCCTAGCTTTCATACAATTATTATATGATAGTGCAGAGGGTTTGTCATTTATTAACGAAAATAACCGTACAAGTGGAAGAATCTTAAAATATGTGCAAATAAAATCAAAGAATGATGTTTTCCTCTTTGTAGATTAAATTATTTCGACAATTAGTAGCAAAATGCATAATTGGTGTTTTAATTTCATTCACAGGGTGATCTGTAAATTGAAAGTAAAATTAAATTACTACAGCATAGTATAAACGACAAATTTAAGCAAAATACTGTTATATTTATCGAAAAAAAATGATTAAGTTCAAAGTGGATAAATTAAGGAATTAAAATCATAAATCGCAATCATTACTATTTACAATTTAGTAAAGATGTTTTATAATAACTTATAAAACGTAATCATTACGATTTAAGGTGATTTTGAGATAGAGTATAAATATTGATAGGAGTTGATCAAATGGCAAAAAAGTCTAAAATTGCAAAAGAGAAAAAACGCCAGAAGATGGTTGAACAATATGCTGCCTTGAGAAAAGAGTTAAAAGCAAAAGGTGATTATGAAGCAATTCGTAAATTACCACGAGATTCTTCTCCAACTCGCTTGAAAAATCGCTGTGAAGTTACAGGCAGACCACGTGGCTACATGCGAAAGTTCAATATGTCACGCATTGCCTTTAGAGAATATGCTCATAAAGGGCAAATACCAGGTGTGAAAAAAGCTAGTTGGTAGGGGCCAGCGTTTTGGAGAACTAAAATAAGTTAACAGGGGCATCTTAAAGTGTTGTCCCTGTATTATTTTTTATACAAAATAATAATTAATTCTTTGTACATAGAAGAGGAGGGGAAGGTCAATGAGTAAAAAAATACCAGTGAACGTTTTAAGTGGTTTTCTAGGAGCAGGTAAAACATCTCTACTCAATCATCTTCTTGAAAATCAGAAAGGGTTAAAAATAGCCATTATTGTTAACGACATGAGTGAAATTAATGTTGACGCAAAGCTTGTGAAGGAAGGCGGCTTTGTTAGAGCGAAAGAAAATATGGTTGAAATGACCAATGGTTGTATTTGCTGTACATTACGAGAAGATTTAGTAGTGGAATTAGAGAAATTAGCTAAGTTGGATATTGATTATGTGTTAATTGAGTCAAGCGGTGTATCTGAACCGATCCCAGTAGCTCAGAGTTTCGTATATCATGATTAAGAATTGGGGATAGATTTAAACACCTTATTCCAGCTTGATACAATGGTAACGGTTGTCAATGGGCAGCAGTTTTGGGAGGAGTATCGATCAGAGGATTTATTAATCGACCGGCAATTACATGCTTCTGATGATGATGAAAGAGCTATTGTTGATTTACTGATTGATCAAATTGAATTTGCAAATGTCATCGTTTTAAATAAAATAGATAAGATTTCTAACGAAAATATAGAGTTAAAGAATTTGCTTTATAAGTTAAATCCAGAAGCGAAGATTATCCCAACAAGCTTTGGACAAATAGCTCCATTACAGGTGCTTCATACTAATCAATTTAACTTTGAAAAGGTAAGTCAAGGTGCTGGTTGGATCAAAGAATTAAATGAAGAGCATACACCATAAACGGAAGAGTATGGTATTAGTTCATTTGTTTATAGAAGCAGAAAGCCATTCCATCCAAAATGATTTGAGCAATGGTTAGAGAACTGGCCAAAGGAAATTATTCGTGCAAAAGGTTTCTTCTGGTTAATAACGAGAAACGATGTAGCAGGTCTCTTGTCACAGGCTGGATCTATGATTACATTAGAAGCAGCTGGTAAGTGGCTAGCAAGCTATTCTCAGGAGGAACAAGAAGAATTAAAGGCACAAGATCCAGCTTTGTTTGAAAAATGGGATGAACAGACAGGAGACAGAATGACAGAGCTAGTTTTTATTGGGAGAGACATGGATAAGGAGCAGGTTATGGCTTCATTAAATCAATGTTTAGTAACAGAAAAAGAAGAAGAAAAACCAATTTCTTCTTTCGCAGATTCGTTACCCCCATTCTTAATAAGGTAAATGTTTTTCGGGATAACCTTGCCACTTAAACAACTGTCTAGTTAAATAATGGTATAACCGGGTGGTATTTCAGAAATTTAAGACGAATATATTACAGGTTCAGTTTATTGATTTTTTCAGCACCTCTTTTTAAAAAGGGGTGCTTACTACGTTGTGCAAGACCACATCTTAAGGCCTTTACAACCTATTTTAACTCACGCACTAATATAAGGTGCGACTTAACCCAGATGATTGGATGGTGCATGTATTAACCAATTTCAATCCACGCACCAATATAAGGTGCGACGGAAACTATAATCGACGATGCTTACTCTTTTATAATTTCAATCCACGCACCTATATAAGGTGCGACTCTACATAGTTCAAGCGTCTTTTGTTTACAGATATTTCAATCCACGCACCTATATAAGGTGCGACGAGTCAGACGACTCCACAAACACACCAGAATTAATCATTTCAATCCACGCACCTATATAAGGTGCGACCATGAGGCAATTATCGCTGCACAGCAAGAGGAAATATTTCAATCCACGCACCTATATAAGGTGCGACGCCACCCACTACAACAGCACCGTATTTAGCAGCTATATTTCAATCCACGCACCTATATAAGGTGCGACTATATTTCTATCTCCGAAAATGAGTTATGCATCTGATTTCAATCCACGCACCTATATAAGGTGCGACTGCGATTTTAACATAAAATTTTACAAATATGACAAAAAACCGCCTATTTTAGAGAGGAAAAGTAAAAAAATGAACGTTTTTTCTTCGTTTTTTTCCAATTATTTACCAAAAAATAAAATAAATAGTGGTGCGAATCCCCTAGGGTTTTTATGTGCACTTCAGGTTCGCACCAGATGGAATAAAAATTTTGGAGAAATCTTTCTCGTACTATTATAGGCTAATTTTAGCTTATTAGCATCTGTTAAGATACATTACCTAATAAAAAAATTGAAGTTTAAAGAAATCTACAATTATACCAAAGCTTGATATATTCTAACGATTATAGGCTAATTTCCATTATTGTGCTTAAGTACTGAATAGAAGCTTTTCATTGGGTTTCCGATTTCGAATTAGTCTATTCCAGTTTTACGTCTCAACTTTTAAGCATCCTCTCTAACTTCATATGGAAATGTTTCAACTTTAGTGTGTCCACTCTCAATTTTATGAACTTATGTATCAACTTCGAGGCATTCACTCCCAATTATTGAGGAGATGTCGTGGCTTCAATCATACTTTCTCAGCTTTGATCCGCCTTCGTTCTCTCCTGACTTTGACCTACATTTATTCTTCAAATTCTTCTACTTTAGTCCAATATCAAGGATAATACGAACCAATTATGGTGTGAAATGACCTGGGGTTATTATCCCGCATGTAACTGGCAGCAAGATCTGCCCTTCCATGCCACGAGGTGAAACATTGTGAAAACTCTAGCAATAAGTAGACAAGGGTGAAATAGTGATGGGATATAAAGATGTTGAAGAATTTGTAGTACGGAAGAAATTACGGTAATAGCAAAAATGGGTCTATCTGTTTTCTATATTTTGGAAGTGAAACAACCAAAAAAGGAAGGATTAATAAAAGAAGCATCAAAAAATTGACGAAAGCACGTACCGCTCTCGTCATTTCACTTTCTTTAAAACCAAACGACGATTAGAAGGCTCCGGAACCTCCTCCACCGCCCCCAACCCCAGCTCCGCCTCCGCTACTACTGATTGTAGTGTCAGTTGTCGCTGCTGTTACAGTAGAATTAACCTCATCAAATTGCTCGTTAAGAGCTGCTGCAACAAGCACGAACATCATTAAATCTGTATCGGAATCGTAAGTTAATGATGTGGTATTTTCAAATAGCTGTTTATTTTTTTGCGTTATTGGGGCATGATTGATACCAAATCCATATATAAAGGCCCGTTTTTGTTCATCGCTGACAAGTGTTTCCCATTCAGCGTCTGGTAGATTAGAGTATTTTTCCTCAAATTCCTTCCACTGTTTATAAATACGTGCTCCTTTTAATGTTCGTGGACGGTAAGTGATGGCGAATAAGATCAGTACAACAAAGTAGAGCAAGGAAATAGACATGTTACCATAGAGTTCATGGATCGCAAAAATGATGATGAACGGAAGGATGATCAAGCTTAATAGACCTGCTGCCGCTCGAATACCAAATGGTTTATCTATCAGTTTATGGTCAGCCATTTCCTTTTTCACGCTATATTGATAAGAATCCATCTTTCTTTGATAAATATCTTGATTGGTTGTTGTTTTCGTAAATTCCTGTAAATCATTTGTGCAAAAGACACCTTTTTGTCCAACGGTATAGAATAGCCAATTAATAAGAATTGCTTCATGCTCATGGTCGGTTTGCTCATGGACTACAATAAATGTATTTTTGTCCTTTTCATCACGTTTAACGTATCCTTTTCGCTCCAAATCAAGTAAAGCTGCAGTCATCGTCTCAGGACCAATTTGACCTCGATTCATATAAGCAATTGTTGCAGGCAGACTCATTTCTTGTTTTGGTAAAAAATAAGCAGATTCAGATGTACGCTCTAATTCTAGTTTTTGTACATGCATTCGTCTCCAAGCGAAAAATAACAAAATCAAACTCAAAATTGTAAATGCACCTAAGACATAGGGTGAAATATCTTCTAACATGGTTTTCCTCTGAATAAATGCCTTTTCCTTATCCATTAACTCTTGCTTTGTAGCAAGTAATTGCTCAAGCATGAGTTTATCTTCGGTAATGGAAACACTAGGGAAAAGAGATTTATCATAAGCAACAGTGATGTCACCATTTTCACCGCTCTCAACATATCCCATCGCATAATGAATCACACCGCCTGCTTCCTGCTTCTCTGTTGCAAAAGCAGCGTCTTCTCCGTATGCAACGACATCCTCTGTTTTCTTCGGAGGGTGGATAAAGATATCGAGTTGCTCATAAGCAGTCTCATTGCTGCTATCAAAAAAAGGCCACGCAAATACAACAACATCTTTATACGCTTTTAGACTATCTTCAATGATATAGGATAATTGAATGGTGACCGTTTCATCTTCACCACGTCGATAAATTTTATAGGTATCATCTTCCTGCTTTACCTTTAACGCTTTTCCTTTTTCGGTAGCCGTTACGTCATGAATAGAGGATCCTTCTTTTGGAATTAACGTGCGAGTCATTCCATTAAATTTTCCTTCGAACTGATAGGTATGTTCTTCGACTACCTCAATTTCTTCATCTTCCTGTAAAAAAGCCTCTATTTTACTTTGATCAATAGAAAAATCTACCGCAAAAACAGTGCTGGGTATAAGACATAGAGTTATTATGATTCCAAATAATAGACCGATTTTTTTAACCATCGTTTTCCTCCTTATAGTTTGTATTACGAAAAACGCATGTAAAAGTTTCAATGGAAGCGAGCGTGCTTGTAATTAAGGTTTCGCCAAAAAAGCAAATGAGTTGCTAAATTACCTCAACTAGCATCATTTTTTTAATGATTTGTTCTACTACAAAGAAAGCTAACATAACAATTTATAGACTGTTTTTTTACAAATATATGGAAGATGTATCATTATTTCAATGATTTCACATTAAATGAAATCATTGTTTTTGGAGAGGAGGAAGCAGTAATTATTTAACAAAGATAGGAGCTTAATTTTATATTCCAAGGAATAAAAGAGTTTATATTCATTTAAAAAACAACATTCATATGATTATAGAGTTTTTATAAAAAATACTCAGAGGGCACTTTTGTGGAAAGCTGAGAAAAGACTAAGGTCTTTAATTCTTTCAACCGGAGACTATATATGCCAGTGTAGGAAAAGTGAAATGTAACGCAATCAATGCTTTTATTTTAAAACTGCTTTCGCGTGAAGTGTTTATTTATTTCAAGGGGTGAAAAAATGAGTCAACGTAAAAAAGTATTTCTTGCAGGTCCATTTAAAAGTCTTGTTAATCCAAAAACGGGGGTAATGGATCATTATGAAAAGCAAAAGCTGGTAAAGCTCATCACTTTTTTTGAGGAGAAAGGATTTGCTGTTCATAATGCCCATAAGCGTGAGGAATGGGGAAAAGACTTTATGACGCCTGATGAATGTACAGCAATTGATTTTGAAGAAATTCGTACCTGTGATCTTTTTGTCGCCTTTCCAGGAACTCCGCCTTCTCCGGGTACCCATATTGAAATTGGCTGGGCATCCGTTCTACAGAAACCGATCATTTTGCTATTAGAAGAAGGAGAAGACTATGCTTTTTTGATCCAAGGCCTTGGAACTGTGGCTAATGTAACTTTTATCTATTTTCAAAAAGAAAAAGATTATTTAGATAAACTTGAACAATTGCACTTGCAATTTAAATGGGGGATGAAATAAATGCGATTTAACAACTTCCATGAGGCGTATATAGAAACGCTTGATGATGTATATCACAAGCCACAATTTTACAATGCGCCACGTGGAAATAAAAGTCGTGAGAAACTAAATTACCACTTAACTATTCAAAATCCGATAGAACGAGTTTGCTATTTACCTAGCCGAAAAACAAATATTGTTTTTAACTTTGCTGAAGTTTTATGGTATTTATCAGGTGACAACAGCCTTGATTTTATTGGCTATTATAATAAGAAAATGCACGAGTATTCCATGAATGGAAAAACATTAACAGGTACAGCATATGGACCGAAAATTTTTAAGTTTGGTAATGCCAAAATAAATCAATGGAGCCAAATGAAAGAGTTGTTGACAAATAAAGATCCCGATTCCAAAAGAGCGTTTATACAGATTTTTGATGCAACAGAGCTTGTAATAGAAAATAACATGGATATTTCTTGTACATTAGGTTTGCAGTTTTTTGTAAGAGAAGGCAAATTGTATCTGACATCATATATGCGTGCAAATGATGCGTTTCGTGGAATAGTAAGTGACATTTTTTCCTTTACATTTATTCAAGAATTAATGGCAAGAGAACTCGATTTAGAAATAGGAGAATTTTTTCACAATGTTGGTTCTATCCACATTTATCAGCCAGATGACAATTGGACTGAGAAAGTGCTTCAAGAAGCTAATTCTATATCAAAGCATAAGAAGGCAATGTATGAGTTTCCTAAAATGCCATTTGTAAATAACTGGTCTTCCATAGAGCATGTATTAAAATATGAAGCCTTGTTAAGAAAAGACCAAATAAGTATGACTAGCAGTGAAATCGAACAGCTGGACCTACCCGAATATTGGAAACAGGTTTTATTACTTTTTAGCTTGTACCAATATATAGCCTATAAAAGACCAATCGATTTTTCTCTATACCATCATTTGTGGCCAGTTTACCAGCATTTAGTAGATAACAAGTGGCCCAAAGTAAGTAAATAAATCAATTATAATGATAGCGAGGTATGAGTATGAAGACTTCTTTTAAAAAAGAAACAATTGCTAATAAATTTGAGGCTTATAATGATATACTTGAACAAACATTAGGGTTTCGGTTTGTTTTTCAAACATTTCTATCAAACCCAAAGATAACAAGTGTACTTGACTATGGGTGTGGTCCAGGAAAAGTCTCGTATAGATTGGCTAAAAAAACGGGTGTCCATGTTTTGGCTGTGGACGAGTCTAAAGAAATGATTAACATTGCATCTAAAAAGCGAAACCATCCAAATATTAAATATCATCTAATAAAAAATGACAATCTTTCCTTTCTAGAAGATAATTCAGTAGATGGGGCTATGGCCTGTTACGTATTTATTAATACCGAAAAAAAAGAACAAATTTTAAGGATTATGAAGGAGATTTACCGGGTTTTAACACCCCATTCTCTCTTTGTTATATTAGATACAAACCCTGACTCTACAGGAATCGAGTTTTCAACGTTTCGAAATGGTATAAAAGGAAAAAAATACATGAGTGGTGAATCACGGCAAGAATGGTTACATATAAAACACCAAGAGGATCTTATATTACATGATTTCCATTGGCCGAAGACAGTGTACGAGAAGCTTTTGAATGAAGCGGGCTTTCAAAAAATAGAACAATTAGAACCGACGTTGAAAGATATCCCTGAAGAAGAATTAAAAATGATTCAAGAAAAGCATCATGATCATCATTGGAAAAATGAATGGGAACTTCCTCCCTTTATTATATATAAATCTATTAAACCAATGGAGTAGTAGTGAAATTATTTACTTTTTCTATTAGAATGGTTAATAACTAAATTCTACTAACTGTTCTAAGGAGGGGGAATAATGGCGGTAGCTGATGAGTTTGATGTATTTTTATTTGATTTGGATGGGGTTATTTATATAGGTTCTGAGCCACTTTATGGCGCAATGGAATCGCTTAAGCAGCTTCGAAAAGCAAAGAAGGGAATTCGATTCTTGACTAATGATCCATGTACGACAAGAGAAAAAACGGTAAGGAAATTAACTAGTCTGGGGATAGAAGCAAGCGAAAAGGAAGTAATCACATCTTCCTGGTTAACAGCACAATATTTAGAAAGTGAAAACATAAAATCTGCACTTGTTTTGGGTGATGAAAATTTAAAGTGGGAATGCAAACAGGTTGACATTTATACAGAAACTCAAACAGATGTGGAAGCAGTTGTGATCGGATGGAATAATGATCTTTCTTTTTATGATATTCAAAAAGCTGCAGGACTTATTCATAGAGGTGCAAAATTTGTTGCAACCAATCCAGATAGAACATTCCCTACGCCGAATGGACCTTTGCCAGCGGTCGGAGCTATTGTAGAAGCAATTCGGGTGTCGACAGATAAAAGACCATTTATTGTTGGAAAACCATACCCATATATGTTTAAAAAAGCGCTTGAGGATTTTGATGTTTCGTTAAAAGCTGTTATGGTCGGCGATAATCCTTATACGGATATTTTAGGTGCGCATCAGGCAGGGATACCAGCTATTTTAGTATCAAATCAACATGTTAAAGCATTTCCATCAGCAAAAGATTTTCGTAATCCAGATGCTACGATATCTAATTTAAAAGATCTTTTTGATTCAAGCATCGCTATGAAAAATTGGGCCTCTCCAACCTTTGCTTGGCCTGAGACGATTAAAGCTGGTGTAGCAGGAATAATATTTGATAGCGACCAGCGTGTGTTATTGATGAAACGAGCAGACAATGGGCTATGGGGAATTCCGTGTGGACATGTCGAACCAGGAGAAACGGTGGAAGAAGCGATCATCAGAGAGGTTCGTGAAGAAACAGGGTTAATAGTTAAAGTAAGTCGACTAATAGGTGTTTATTCTGATCCCGAGTTGCAAGTTTTTTCATATCCTAATGGAAAAGTGAGTCAATTTATTACGAATTGCTTTGAATGTGAAGTAATTGGAGGGAATTTAGTTAGGGAAAATGAAGAAACTTTAGATGTCAGTTACTTTGATATAAACCATTTACCAGACGACCTCCTTCATATGCATCCAAAGTGGATTAAAGATGCCATCATAAAACAAAATGTTTCATATATTCGATAGTTTACCTTGTGAAAATATAAAATGAAACGGAATATTTTAATCATAGTAAAAAAACTCATACAAATATATGACGTTCATTCTAATAGAATACCTTTAACACGTGCTCTATTATTTTTTGGGGGCTTTCACTTGAAGGCTGTGCCGTTTGGCTATTGTTGCCAAGCGGTTTTATTATGTCTTTCTATTATAGTTCCTCTCGCTAGCTCGCATTTATAATATCTTTGAATTCAAAAAACCAAGAAGGTGCAATAATCAACTGTTTACAAAACAAAAAAATCTATATTTACAGGTGCTCATCTGTTCAATTTCAAAGTAAAGGAATAAACTAGAACAAACGTTCATTAGTAATGGAACACTTACTAGAACTATACAAAGAAGTTAACGAAAAGGCTTATATTAAACGTATTTGAGAAAAAGTATTAACAGTCAATGTTTTAACCACCTTTGATAACTAGTAGCTGACCTCTGGAAATACTCCCAAAGCTTCTTTGCTATTTCTTCATTTTGTTCAGTTCTGAATAAGAGATAAAATCCACACTGATCCCAACACTAGAAACTGGAATAAGTGGTGTTCTATATCAGGTGAACTTCAAAGGAAACAGTTTAATGGTATAATAGAAAGTGGCGTCAAGTAATATTCCTTGAAACAGGGGGTGCATGAACAGTGTAATTCAGAAAATTCATTAGAAAAACTTGGCTTGTGTCAAGACTTTTTGGCGAAAGCTATCGTTTTTCTTATACGATGAACCATAAGTTTTATATTTTCCTATAGTATAAAAAGCGACGGCGACTATTTTATTTTTTTAACATCCAAAACTAAATAGAAAGAGGTTATCAATTAACAAAAAAGGTGGAAGATTAATGATGAAAATAGCAATTTTAGGTGCAGGCCATGCAGGATGTGCAGTAGCGGGAGATTTATCGATCAAAGGTCATGATATTACACTAATTAAAACTTCTAACTCTATGCATAATGAAAATTTTAACTACCTATTGGAAAACAATGGGAAAATTGCATTAAGGGAAAATGGAGAAACAAAAACGACAAGGATAAATAAGGTAACAAAAGACTTATCAGAACTAGCAAAAGCAGATATTATCATTGTTTATATTCAGACGTCTTATCATGAAGATTTAATACTCAAAATATGGAACCATATTCAAGATGACCAGATTATTCTTTTTAATCCTGGATACTTTTCTACAGCTTATATGCTTAAACATGGCATTAACCATAATATAACGATTGTAGAAGCTCAAAGCTCATTTATTGACTGTCGTATTATCGAACCTGGGGTTATCAAAGTGGGTTTTAGAAATGTGAGAAATCCTCTAGGTGTATATCCAAATAAGAATTTATCCACTGCACGAAAGAAACTGGATAAATTGGGATATCCGTTTGAATATTTATCATCTGTTGTTGAGGCAGCTTTGCATAACCCTAATTTAATTGTCCATACAGTAGGCGCAATAATGAGTATCCCACGTATTGAAAAAACAAAAGGGGATTATGTAATGTATTATGAAGTCTTTACCCCTAGTATTTGGAATATTCTAGAAAAATTAGATGAGGAAAAAATGAATGTATTAGAAAAGCTTGGATTTGATAGAATTTCATATGTTGAGGCATGTAAGTATCGTAATACATTAGATGCTACCTTAGATGCGAAGGAAGTATTTTTTAAGTATGCAACAATGCCAAAAAGGGCGAAAGGGCCAGTTTCTGTAAGATCTAGATATATCACAGAGGATGTTCCTCAAGGTCTGGTAATGCTCGAATCCATAGCGAAACAGTTGAATATAAAAACCCCGGTTTGTACTGCGTTAATAGAAGTAGCTTCTGGAGCTTTAGACATGGATATGCGTAAAGGTGGCAGAACTCCTGAATGTTTAGGAAGGGAAAATATAAGAAAAATATTAGAAGATAGAAAGCAGAAAGTAGCCAATAAATAGACGCGTTATTTTTGATGATCGATTAAATTCTCGCAAAATATTCAAGAGTAAAATGCCAAGGTAGAATAGAATCACAGTTGCAGCTACAGGATTTGTCGGATTGTCAAATGCTGTTTTTATTTGCATCATAGTATATAATTGCCTATACCTTCAAGAAAAAAGATATGATCAACTATCAAAAACTTCTATTGTCTGTCTATCTGGATTTGGAAGGGGTAGTAAAAATTTATGAGCTGTAGTAAAAAGTGAAGAAATTTACAAAGTTTAAATGGAAACGATACTCCAAAGTTACGAAGCTACGTATTATATTATAGTAAGAGAGTGACTTGGAATATAAATATAAAATCAGTATATATGAGATTCAGTTTAGCAATTAAATTTATCATTTCATTGTTAAATACAGTGTAACCATTTTGCCACATTTATTTTTTGGAAGAATATGAAAATAACCATCTTTTAAGAAGCTTTGCTAACTAGCCCCAGAAATAGATACTCCGATTCCTATGTTGATCATATCGTTTCCCCCCCTTTTTTTCTATATTTTCGATATCCCAAGTTACCAAAAAAGACAAGTGCTTTAAATTAATTTATTCTTTAACTTTATACGTAACAAGTTTACTATCTGAATAATTGCCTTTCCATAGGCTCATTCCTCGTACTCTGGAAAAGGTTACAGGAGGTAGTTCTAAAAAACTAAACAAGAATATGTTTGAACAGATTGGACTATCTAAACCTACAAAAGGAACTCTATATCAAGCTCAACTTATAATTTCTAAAGAATTTAGCAGTCATTTTTATCTTTGCCAACGCTGCTTTAGCCAGCCCAACTTATCTTGACCAAAAGATACTATGATGAGAAGATTGATTGAATTTAATACATAATTTTAGGGATGAAGGTAAAGTGCGCCAAATTAGATGAAGAAGTGTTGGAAATAGACAGATTGGGCTCACAGAAAATGTTGGCTCACCTTGGTCTGTCCAAATTGATTATGTGGTAGTGCTTAAGTACAAGCCGATGATGGGGGTAGGATATTGTGAAGGTGCTGATACAATCAGTTGGAAAAAATGGGTGTGATATTAAAAGGATGGAACAGTCACTTTACAGTATCCATAAGAAAGACCCAAATGATTTTTTGGTCATAGCTTAAATTCCTAATCAATGACCTGAAAATAGCACGCAAACTAGCAAAAAGTAAACCAATTCATAATGCTGTATCGTATTTCTTTGTTGTCCTGCTTCTCCAACTCTTATGTAAAATTCTTAAAATTAACCGCGTAGAAAAATGTACTTGGTATACTTATTGCAGCTCAACACGTTGCCATTTCAAGCTTTACCGTAAAGGATTATTAAAACAATTCGTACGGTGAGTAAAAGTACGTATAATATTTATTCTAAAAATGGTGAAAATGGTTATGTAACGCTTATACATTATAAAAGCAAACAGAAGACTTCATGTAGGGAATTACATAGTGAAACTATTCCATTTTTTGCTTCTTGTTATTGTTTCATTATGAATTAATATAGTTTACAAGGCAGTTAAAATTCACAAGGAGGACAACACCAATGAATATCATACAAAAGACAGAAGCTGCGATAAAAAATGCGGTAGGTCAATCTATTTTAAGAGCCAAATTAGTGGTTCAAGAGTCCGATACTCCGCCAATTCTGTTGGAAAAACCGAGTAATGAACAGCATGGGGATTACGCTACAAATATCGCTATGCAGTTAACTAAAGTAGCTAAACAGCCCCCAAGAGAAATAGCTCAGGCTATTATCGATCATTTGGATTTGCAAGGTACACATATTCGTAAAATGGAAATTGCCGGGCCTGGATTTATCAATATCTTTATGGACAGTGATTATTTAATACCATTGCTCCCTCATGTTTTGCAAACGCGAGAAGATTATGGTAAGCATCCAAAAAAAGGTATGCGAATTCAAGTAGAATTCGTTTCTGCCAATCCGACTGGAGATCTTCATTTAGGACATGCGCGCGGTGCAAGTTATGGGGATGCACTCTGTAACGTATTAGAAGCAGCTGGATATGAGGTAGAGCGTGAGTATTATATTAATGATGCCGGAAATCAAATTCATAATTTAGCTCTGTCTGTAGAAGCACGTTATATGCAAGCATTAGGACTAGAAGCAGAGATGCCGGAAGATGGCTATTACGGACAGGATATTATTCAGATAGGGGAAGAATTGGCTACTGAAGAAGGCGATACGTGGCTCCATCAATCGAAGGAAGAACGTTTAGCGTATTTTCGCCAATATGGATTAGAGTATGAATTGAAAAAGATTGAAAACGATTTGCAACGATTTCGGGTCAAATTTGATAACTGGTTTTCGGAAATATCTTTATATAAGGAAGGAAAAGTAAATCAGGCTTTGGATAAAATGCGCAAATCCGGTGAAATATACGAAAAAGACGGCGCAACCTGGTTTCGGACAACAAAATATGGGGACGATAAAGACAGAGTGGTCATTAAATCAGATGGCAGTTATACGTACTTAGCTTCGGATATCGCATATCATAACGATAAGCTGGAGCGGGGTTTTGATAAGCTGATTAATGTTTGGGGAGCCGATCACCATGGGTATGTTCCGCGGATGGAGGCAGCGATTCAAGCGTTAGGGTATCCAAAAGATACATTAGAAACAGCCATTATTCAGATGGTGAACCTATTTGAAGATGGAGAAAGAGTGAAAATGAGTAAGCGATCCGGGAAGGCGTTAACGCTTCGTCAATTAATGGAAGAGGTTGGAGTAGATGCGATGCGCTATATGATGAATACACGTTCCTGTGACACGCATTTAGATTTTGACATTAACCTTGCACGTTCACAATCAAACGAAAACCCTGTTTACTATGTACAGTACGCACATGCACGGATTTGTACACTATTAAATAAAGCAAAAGTAGCGGGGTATTCTTATACGGAGTACGATGCTTCCCTGTTACAGTATTCTAGTGAGAAGGAATTATTAAAGATGCTGGGGGAATTTCCACAGCTTGTGTTAGATGCAGCAGAGAAACGAATACCGCACAAAATAACGCAATATGCTTTTGACTTAGCTTCCGCATTACACAGTTTCTATAACGCAGAAAAAGTGTTGGATGAAACACAATTAGCCTTAACAAAGGCTCGTTTGGCATTGTTGGAAGCTGTTAAAATAACGATTGACAATGCGCTCCGTCTAATTGGTGTGCATGCTCCAGAACAAATGTAAAACGTAAAGATTAAAAACCGCCTTAGTTGTGAAAAGTTCACCAACTAAGACGGTTTTTTTGTGTCTAAATTTAGATAACAAAATAGCCTCTATAATGTAAAAGAAAAAGAAAGTTATTGAATTAAGGTAGATGGTAAAAAAATACACCATTTTTTCGAAAGGGTATTTTTTATTCTATTTACCCTAATTACCATTTGTTATAAATAAAAGCAAGAAAATAATCGTGTATGATTTAACAAATCCCTTTATAAACAATGAATAACTGTTTGTGATCTGTTTATACTAACACCAAGACAAACCATGTATTTAAGTCGTACAGGAGTGCATGAGATTTAATTGTTGACAAGTTTAGATTTTAATGATGAAAATTAGTTTTTTTATGATATGAGGAGGTATTTAAATGAAGCAACCATTACAAGTTACGTCGGAAATTGGTGAGCTGAAATCCGTATTGTTACATCGTCCAGGTAAAGAAATTGAAAATTTAACCCCTGATTATTTAGAGCATTTGTTATTCGATGATATCCCACATTTACCAATGATGCAAAAAGAGCATGATTATTTTGCAGCGACGTTACAAAATAGAGGAATTGAAGTGTTATATTTATCGAATTTAATGACGGAAGCGCTTCATACAGAAGAGTTAAAAAAGCAATTTGTTATGGATGTATTGAAGGAATCTAATATCCATGGCGGTGGTTCTCAAAAAGTAGCTGATTATTTATTGTCCTTTGATACAGAAGAGATGGTAAAAAAAGTGATGGCAGGTGTACGAAAATCAGAAATACCGTTGGAGAATAGAAAGCATCTATATGAATTGTTAGATAATCATTATCCATTTTATTTAGATCCAATGCCTAATCTTTATTTCACCCGAGATCCAGCAGCAACGATAGGAAATGGTTTAACCATTAATACAATGAGGGAAGTTGCCAGGAGACGAGAATCTCTGTTTATGAGTTATATCATCCGTCATCATCCAAGATATGCGGAGTCTGATATACCTATTTGGTTGGATCGAGATTACCCTTGTCCGATAGAAGGCGGTGATGAGCTAGTTTTAAGTAAAGATACAATTGCAGTTGGAATAAGTGCAAGAACAGCAGCAAAGGCAATAGAACAACTAGCGATTAATATTTTTAAACGACAAACAGATATAAAACGCGTCGTTGCTGTGGAGATCCCAAAATCAAGAGCGTTTATGCATTTAGATACGGTATTTACGATGGTTGATTTCGATAAATTTACCATTCATCCTGAAATACAGAATAAAGATGGAGAAATGGACATTTATATTCTGGAAAAAGGAGAAGAAGAAGATACTGTAAAAATAACGCATAAAACGAATTTGTTGGAAACATTAAAAGAAGTATTAGGGCTAAAGGATGTGACTTTAATTCCATGTGGTGGCGGAGATGTCATTGCTGCACCGAGAGAACAATGGAATGATGGTTCCAACACATTGGCCATTGCTCCTGGTGTAGTTGTCACATATGACCGCAACTATGTGTCTAATAAATTGCTTCGCGAACATGGTATTGAAGTAATTGAAGTAATTAGCTCCGAATTATCCAGAGGTCGTGGCGGCCCCCGTTGCATGAGTATGCCTTTATCAAGAAAAGATATAGGAACGGATAGTTAAAAATAATGTGTTAAGTGCTTTCATAGCCGTGTATATCCTCATAAGCTGGACCATTCAAGAAATCACTGCTAGTGAACATTCAGATCCTTGGCATACTAGTGAAGATTACAACAAGGATGTATACGTAGATAATCTTTTTTATGGAATATAAAAACTATAGGTGAATGGCTACTTAACCAACAAGTAATTACCATTATTTAGAATAAAATAAAAAAATTAGGAGGATGGAAATGGGAACAAAATTAACGGATCAATTAACAGGCAGACATTTTTTGACTTTAAAAGATTTTACAGAAGACGAAATAAATTATTTGCTTGATTTAGCAGCCGACTTAAAAGAAAAGAAAAAAGCAGGCATTCCGCATCACTATATGAAGGGGCAAAATATTGCCTTATTATTTGAAAAGCCATCAACTAGAACGCGATGTGCTTTTACAGTTGCTTGTATTGATTTAGGGGCTCATCCAGAGTATCTCGGAAAAAACGATATTCAATTTGGTAAGAAAGAGTCGGTTCGTGATACGGCGATTGTATTGGGAAGAATGTTTGACGGCATAGAATTCCGTGGATTTGATCAGGAAACCGTAAATGGTTTAGCAGAACATTCAGGTGTACCAGTTTGGAATGGTTTGACAAATGAATTTCATCCAACACAAATTCTTGCTGATTTATTAACCATTAAAGAACATCTTGGACATTTAAAAGGAGTTAAGTTCGTTTACGTTGGTGATGGCAGAAATAATATGGGTAACAGCTTATTAATAGGTGGAGCAAAAGTTGGGATGGACGTTCGGATCTGTTCTCCAGAAGTGTTATTTCCTGACCAAGATATAGTCACTTACGCGGAGGAAGTGGCTAAAGATTCTGGAGCAAAAATTACGATTACTTCTGATATTGATGAAGCTGTTTCTGGAGCAGAAGTCATCTATACAGATGTTTGGGTATCCATGGGGGAGGAGGATAAATTCAAGGAACGAATTGATTTACTTTATCCTTATCAAGTAAATAAAGAAATGCTTGAAAAAACAGGTAATAAAGATGTGATGTTTCTCCATTGTTTACCAAGCTTTCATGATTTAAATACAGAGGTTGGACGAGATATATATGAAAAATTTGGTCTTAAAGAAATGGAAGTAACAGATGAAGTTTTTCAAAGTAAAAACTCATTTGTTTTTGACGAAGCAGAAAACAGGTTGCATACGATTAAAGCTGTGATGGCTGCAACCAATGGGACTGTAAACAGCTGAAGAAAGGAGGATTTACGAGAAGAGGAGGTGTAGAGAATGAGTGAAGACGAAAAAAAGCTGGGTCTAGTTGCGTTAATCGCACTTGTTGTCGGTTCCATGGTTGGCGGAGGAGCGTTTAACTTAGCAGGAGATATTGCGCTCGGATCGAATGCCGGATCTGCCATTATCGGCTGGATCATTACGGGAATCGGGATAGTTTCGCTTGCCTTTGTCTTTCAAAATTTAACGATCAGAAAACCAGAGCTGGATAGTGGTATTTATAGCTATGCCAAAGCAGGTTTTGGGACATTCTTAGGATTTAATAGCGCTTGGGGGTATTGGTTATCTGCGTTTTTAGGGAATGTTGCTTATGCTACATTGGTATTTTCATCCATTGGCTACTTCTTCCCTGTGTTTGAAGGAGGGCAAAATGTTGCTAGTATTATTGGAGCTTCCGTCGTTCTATGGTTAGTACATTATCTTGTCTTGCGTGGCGTCAGTTCCGCGGCACTAATTAACACAGTAGCAACGATTGCAAAAGTCATTCCAATTTTCTTGTTTATTATTATCGCGATCATTGCGTTCAAATGGAATACCTTTACATTTGATTTTTGGGGAAAGGGAGGTTTTACGTGGGAATCTGTCGGTGAACAAGTTAGAAGCATGATGCTAGTTACATTATGGGTATTTATTGGTATTGAAGGTGCGGTGGTTATGTCGGGAAGAGCAAGAAACCATTCTGATGTCGGGAAAGCTACTGTTATAGGCTTAATTAGTGTGCTTCTGATTTACATTTTAATCTCTTTATTATCTTTAGGGATTATGCCGAGAGAGGAACTAGCTAATTTGCCGAATCCTGCGATGGCATATGTATTAGAAGAAATTGTTGGACAGTGGGGAGCTGTTGTTATTAACCTTGGTCTTATCATCTCGGTTATGGGAGCATGGCTTGGGTGGACGATGTTTGCAGCAGAGCTACCTTATGTCACTGCCAAAGACAAGGTGTTTCCAAAGTGGTTAGCAAAAGAAAATAAGAATCATGCTCCAGTGAACTCTTTATGGCTAACTAATGGGCTCATCCAGTTATTTCTAATTACATTATTATTTTCAGAGGCTGCATATAACTTTATGTTTTCTTTAGCAACCTCAGCAATTCTAATTCCCTATATGCTATCTGCATTTTATCAAGTAAAACTGACAATGACAGGTGAAACATATCAATCAGGAGAGAAACGTACAAAGGAAAGAATAATCGGTTTTATTGCAAGCATTTATGCAATATGGCTTGTATATGCAGCCGGAATTAATTATTTACTCTTAACCATGCTGTTATATGCACCAGGGATCATCCTTTATAAATGGGCATTAAAAGAAAATGATATTCAAAAAAAGGATACGACGATAGAAAAAGCATTAATGATTTTGTTTGTTGTCTTAGCAGTAATTGCAATAGGTGGACTAATTACTGGAAGGATAACCATTTAACAAGAAAGGAAGCGAAAGAATGGGAAATGAACGAATTGTTATTGCTCTGGGTGGAAATGCGATCCAGTCTGGTAGTGCAACAGCTGAGGCACAACAGCAAGCATTAAACCATACTGCAGAACAATTGATTAAGATTATTAAACAAGGTTATCAAGTGGCTATTACACATGGGAATGGGCCTCAAGTTGGAAATATTTTATTACAACAAATTCAATCCCATAGTGAACAAACACCTGCTATGCCTTTAGATACATGTGGCGCTATGAGTCAAGGAATGATTGGTTATTGGTTGGAAAACGCCATAAATGATCAACTGCATGTAGCAGGCTTGGATAAACGAGTAGCTTCGATCATAACAAGGGTGGAGGTTAACCCTGATGATGAGGCTTTCAATAATCCAACAAAGCCAATTGGCCCGTTTTATTCAGAAAGGGAAGCAAAAGAACAGATGGAAAAAAACGGCGTTACATTCAAGGAAGACGCTGGAAGAGGTTGGAGAAGAGTTGTCCCTTCCCCACAGCCAGTAAAAATCCTGGAACATGAAGTAATTAAATCGTTAGTGGATAATGGAACGGTTGTGATCAGTACTGGAGGTGGTGGAATTCCAGTCTATCGAAAGGATAATAAGATTTTTGGCGTAGAGGCTGTCATTGATAAAGATTTTGCTTCAGAGAAACTAGGAGAGCTTATTCAAGCAGACACGCTTGTTATTTTAACTGAGGTGGAACATGTATATGTTAATTATCAAGCGGCTAATCAAACAACATTAGAACAGGTGACAACAGAAGAATTAAGAAAATACGCAGCTGAAGGTCAATTCGCTGCTGGTAGTATGCTGCCAAAAGTGGAGGCTGCAATTGCGTTTGTTGAATCGAATCCTGGTAGAAAATGTATTATCACTTCCTTGAACAAAGCAATGGAGGCTGTTAAAGAAAAAGCAGGAACGGTTATAAAAAATCAATAACAAATATGTGCTTTCATAAACGAGGGAGGGATTACATTTTGTAATTGTATTCCTCTTTTGTTTGGATACTGGAGGAAAGTCTTATGAATAAAAAAGAACGCCAGGAAAAAATTCGTGAACTTATACGGACAAACGAAGTCCATACCCAAAAAGAATTATGGCGGTTATTAAAGGAACATGGATATAACGTTACACCAACAACTATTTCAAGAGATATCCAAGAGATGCAAATAAGTAAAGAATGTTCACCAGATGGAGTAGAAAGGTACAGTTTATTCAATAATATAAAGGAAAATTCCGATCCCACAATCCAAAAGTTACAACAGTTTTTCTCTGAGACTATTCTATCAATTGAAGCAACAGGGATCTTTGTTATTATCAAGACAGATCCTGGGAACGCAGGAGCAATCGGTTATTTGATGGAATCTTTAGATTGGAAATCGGTAGTAGGTGTCATTAGTGGCGATGATAACTGCTTATTGCTATGTCGAACTAAACTCGAAGCAGAAGAAGTAAAAAAGAAGTGTATGACAATATGGAATAAAGACACCTCTTAAACGCATACTTGAAAAATCCGGCCATTAATGCTACAGGTTTTTTACATACGATTGGAGTCCAAGACTAGAAGCAACACCATATTAGTGAACAATTTTGCCTGTTCTTGTTCATTTCTTTATCTATCAATAGACTCACTTCGCCATTTTTTCTGTTCTTTATCATAAACTAAGGAGTATTTTCCTAAGCGTTTGATAGAAAACGTCCTCAAATGTCTTATTTCTTTGATTTCACTGTAGGAAACTTTCGCCATAAGGACTTGGCGACAAGCCAAGTTATTCTAATCATTTCCTCATTATTATATCAACGATCGCCTTCTATATTGGCAGTTTTTTGTCCATCAAAATAAGTTATATCTATTGTGTCTTTATGGTCAATAAGCCTCTTTCCTAATTTTATCGTTATCCAATAAAGCGAAATATCTTTCCAACCACTTGCATCTGTACGAGTATAGTAAATGAAGCCCTGCTCAAAACTATTTGGTCAGCTGTTTCTTTTAGGTTCCTTTCGATTAAATAGGATTAAATATAATGTAATAGTTGAGACAAAAATTCAATAGAGTTCCTGTATAAAAGAAGCGCTAAATAAAACCTTGAGATGCTTGCTCAGCAAAAGTTTCTAAGTAAACGATGATGAAAATAGAATGGGCTTATTGCAAGGTGTTTGAAAATGAAGAAGATATAGGTTGGATGTCTTATGATCTAATAAAATATAGTTTCATGGTGAAGGAAGACGTTGCATATTTAAGCTAGATTAGCCTTTCTCTTGTGTTTCCTTGTTCATAAACTCCCAAAATCGGACTAACTTTTCAACGTTTTTAACTGGGTTGTTACTTAACTCACTTAACAGCTGTTTTTCTTTCAATTCCTTTACTGTTAATAATTCGGCATCTGTTAATGTGAGGTCATCTGTAATTTTATACTTGATAGGATGTTTTGGCTCATGAATCAATCCTAATAAATAGTCTGCTGATACGTTCAGTTTCTTGGCTAATAGTCTTACTGTTTCCAAGGGTGGTTCATTTCTTCCTTGTTCATAGTAACCATACGCACTAGTAGTAATATTTAGTTCTTTAGCAAGATCCTTTTGGCTATAGCCAGCTTCAACTCGTACATCAGTTAATCGTTTACTAAAACTGTACACAGACTTTCTCCCCTTTTCTACTATTCTTAGCAAAATTATACAATTGTAAATTGTAAATAATAGTAAAAACAACAAAAAATTATATATTGGTTTACAAACAACAAAATGTTGTGTATAATGAGAAAAAATAATGGGAGTGATCATCTGTGTAATACTTTTACAGTGCAGTATTTACAAGAAGTAAATGAGGCTGAATTTTTGATGGGAATAGAAAGACTAATAGGGGATCACATGATGCAGAGGTACTAGTTTCAGGGGGGGAATCGAAACTTGTTATCTATAAGCTTTGAGATGGAAGTACATCTCTTAATCGTTCGCAATTTTCTTGTTCATGTCGATTTAAGAGATATGCATTCGGCATTTAACCGATGTGTGTAGTGATGAAGTGAAATGCATAAACCAGGATATTTTTTATAGTTATTATTCCGTCCTAATTTGTGCAACAAACTTTAGATAGCTACCATAATCACTTGATTGATCACACCATTTAGTTGATGCAATTCATTCATATGGTAGTGCTGAGTATATTTTAAAATTAAAAAGATAGAACCGAGTTATGTCGATTTGTTTGAATATGGAGGAACGAATTCTTATATCGTCAATGCGTCCTAATGTATCTCTCCATGTATCCCCATGAAGATGCTGGCAAAGAGGGGAGATGAGTAGTATACGAATGGAATATAAAATTCTTTGGTATTATCCCGCATGTAAGGTGCCGTAAGATTCCCACTTCAAGAACTAAGTTGATACAAAAGGGTCTAAGTGGGAAAAAACGGCACCTAAATGCCCGATTCGTTCAGGAGACCTTTAGGTCATACCCTTGAGGTGCTACCATTCAAGGAGAAAAGCATTCCTTGAATGAAGCTTCACTTTATCAATCTCTAGTAGACAAACCATAAGACATTCATGTGCAGCTATTGAATGTAGTAGGTTTAGGTTCTAATAAAAAAGAAACCGAATACTAACGCCGAATCTGTTGACGAAATGATTCGATTCTAAGAATTAATCTTGTCCTTTATGAAATGAGGTGAAGGAATGAGTGATTGCTTTTTAGACGAATCCGTTATTTTGACGGATATTGAAGCCAAGACGAAAGAGCAAGCATTAGAAATAGTTGCCCAAAATCTTGTCGATCAAAACCTAGTTAAAAGAAGTTTTATTCCTGCAATTGTTCAAAGGGAAGCAGAGTATCCAACCGGTCTCCCCACAAATGGCGTGTCAGTAGCTATACCCCATACAGATATCAAACATGTCAAAACGAAAACAATAAGTCTTGCTATTTTAAAGCATCCAGTTGATTTCTTTATTATGGGGGATGGAAATAACACAACGCCAGTTCAATTAATTTTTATGTTAGCAATGAATGAACCCAATTCTCAATTAACTTTATTACAAAAATTAATGCAAATTTTTCAAGATGAAAAAACATTAACGTATATCGTAAGTCAAAAAAATAAAACGGATATAAAAAATCTGTTAAAAAAGAAGCTAGGTATTACTTAAAAGAGGTGATTGTCATGGCAAAAAAGACGGTGCTAGTAGCATGTGGAGCGGGGATTGCAACTTCTACAGTGGTAAATGGTGCAATTGAGGAAATTGCTAGGAAAAATAATATAGATGTCAACCTGATTCAAATTAAAATTGCAGAAGTTGAATCGTACTTAGATACAGCAGATCTGTTGGTAACAACCGCAATGACGAAAAAAGAGTATCCGTTTCCAGTAATTAATGCACGCTCATTTTTAACTGGTATAGGTACAGAGGAGACGAAAAAACAAATAGTAGACGAACTTGAAAAATAATACTACGAATGGAGTTCTCGGTTTTCGATAGAGCCGAGAAATCCTTTATCCCGCATGTAAGGTGACGTAAGACTCCCACATTAAGATCCTGAGTTGGTACACAAAAGGGTCTAAGTGGTAGCAAACGGCACCTAAATGCCCGATTCGTTCAAGGGCCTTTAGGTCATACCATTAAGGTACTAACATTCCGTGTAAAAAGCGTTCCACGGAATGAAGTTTCACTTTATATCTTATCTGAGTTGGAGGAGGTTAAATAATTGCAATCATTTGTTGAATTTATTCAAAGCTTTCTAGGGTTAGGTGCAACAGTAATTTTACCTGTAGCCATTTTTATATTAGGAGTATTTTTCGGTCAGAAGGTGGGTAAAGCATTTCGTTCGGCTGTAACAATTGGTGTAGCATTTGTAGGAATATTTTTAGTTATTGATTTGTTGACGCTTAATCTTGGGCCAGCTGCACAAGGAATGGTGAATCGATTAAACGTAGAATTAAATGTAATTGATGTAGGTTGGCCAGCTACTTCTTCCATAGCATGGGCATCAGTTGTAGCAGCATTTATTATTCCCCTAGGACTGATTGTCAATGCCATCATGTTATTAACGAAAACAACGAAAGTAATGAATGTGGATGTTTGGAATTTTTGGCATTATACGTTTGCGGCCGCCGTAGTGTATACAATATCTGGAAGCATTATCCAAGGTCTAATTGCTGCTGTTATATTTCAAATCGTTTGTTTAAAGGTTGCTGACTGGACAACACCAATGGTGAGAGACTTTTATGAAATGCCAGGAGTATCGGTTGCTACTGGTAGTACTATTTCATATGCACCATTTATCTTTTTAGTAAAATGGATCCAGAAAATTCCTGGATTAAAGAATTTACATGCAGATCCAGATTCTATTCAAAAGCGTTTTGGGGTTTTTGGAGATTCCATGGTTGTTGGTTTATTTCTTGGTATAATAATCGGTTTACTTGCTGGTTATCGTGTTGGGGAAGTTATTGAAGTCGGTATGTCTATGGCTGCAGTTATGATTTTGATGCCACGAATGGTAAAAATTTTAATGGAGGGTCTAATGCCTGTTTCAGAATCAGCTCGTACATGGTTAAATAATCGATTTGGAGAAAGTGATATTACGATTGGTTTAGATGCAGCTGTATTATTGGGGCATCCATCTGTAATTGCTACAGCTCTTATTTTAACACCTGTTACGGTATTAATTGCTGTAATGTTACCTGGTAACCATGTACTTCCATTCGGTGACTTGGCAACTATTCCATTTATCGTTGCTTTTATTGTAGGTGCTGCTAGAGGTAATATTATCCACTCTATTATTGTAGGAACAGTTATGATTGCGCTATCCCTTTATATGGCTACAGATATCGCACCGGTATTTACCGATATGGCGATGAGTGCAGAAATTAAGCTTCCAGAAGGATCTGCAAAGGTTTCTAGTATTGACCAAGGAGGCAATCTATTCAATTGGTTGATTTGGAAATTTTTCGAGTTATTTCATTAAAGTTAGGCCTCAAAAATATATCTAAAAGTAAGAAATCCCGATACCATTGGGCGTAATGGTATATATAGATTCCATGGGTTGTTAAAAAACTTCATAGGTGTTTGAGAAATCTAAGAAAACAGGGGTAATGGAAGATATTTAAAGCGAACAGAGGAGGATAAACCAATGAAATCCTTAGTTAAAACAGAATTAGGATTCGGCAATCTCGAAATTCAGGATAAGAAGGAGCCAATTCCCGGAAAAGATCAAGTGAAAATTAAAATTAAATATGCTGGTATTTGTGGATCTGATATTCATACGTATGAAGGACATTATAAAGTTCAAGCACCAGTTACTTTAGGTCATGAATTTTCCGGTGAAGTTGTAGAAGTTGGTGATAATGTAACTGAATTTAAAGTGGGTGACCGAGTAACTTCTGAAACTACTTTTTATATCTGTGGTGAATGTAGATATTGTGGGTCAGGGGATTATAATCTTTGTGATCACCGAAAAGGCTTAGGAACTCATCAAGATGGTGGATTTGCTAAATATTTAATTGCTAGAAAAGAAAGTGTCCACGTTCTTCCAGAGAACGTAGACTATAAATCAGCTGCCATGACTGAACCACTAGCATGTACGTATCATGCTGTCTCAAAAACAAAAATCAATGAGGGGGATGTTGTTGTTGTCATCGGGCCCGGTCCAATTGGTTTACTGACAGCACAAGTAGCAAAGAGCTTTGGAGCCAAGGTAATTATTACTGGACTAACCAATGATAAAATTCGTCTGGATAAAGCAAAAGAACTTGGGGTTGATATCGCGTTAGATTCACAAAAAAGCGATGTTCAAAAAGTTGTTAATAAAATAACAAGTGGATATGGAGCAGATGCGGTGTTTGAATGTTCAGGAACAGTGCCTGCTGCCAAACAAGGTTTAGATGTATTACGAAAAAAAGGTAATTATGTGCAAGTAGGAATATTTTCTCAACCAGCCGTACCGTTTGATTTAGAAAAAGTCATTCAACATGAGATACATGTAGTGGGGAGCAGAAGTCAACATTCAGCTGATTGGGAGCCGGCGTTAGCATTGATGAATGAAGGAAAAGTAAATGCGAAAGCTCTAGTAACTCATGAATTTGATATTACACAATGGGATGAAGCATACCAGGTAATAAAGAGTGGAGATGCTATTAAAGTATTGTTAGTTCCGGCAGAATAATAGAATCAAAAGGATGTGTTTAAATGACTAAACAGGATTTGATTTCTCTAATTGATTATACGCTATTGAATCCAATCGCAACGAGAAAATGTATTAAAATATTTTGCGAAGAAGCTATTGAATATGGTTTTAAAACTGTTTTTGTTAATCCTTACTATGTTTCATATGCGCATCGTCTTTTATCCCCACACCATATTAAGGTTGGAATCCCAATCGGGTTTTCGTTAGGAGGAGCAGTAACTCATGTCAAAGTAGAAGAAGCAAAACAAGGGATTAAAAATGGTGCTGAAGAAATGGATATGCTCATTAATATTGGAGCCCTCAAATCTGGCGAATTTGATGTTGTGAAAAACGATATTGAAGAAGTGGTTAAAGTTGCTAACGGGTTGACGACTAAAGTAATTATTGAAACAGGGTTGCTAACAGAGAAAGAAAAAATCATAGCAACGGAATTAATCATGGAAGCCGGGGCAGACTTTGTGAAAACGTCTACGGGATTTAATGGTAGTGGTGCAACCATTGAAGATGTGCAGTTACTTCGCTCCATTGCAAAAGACAAAATAGGTGTCAAAGCTGCTGGAGGAGTAAAAACATATCAAGAAGCTGTTCAAATGGTGAAAGCTGGTGCAAATCGTATTGGCTCTAGCAGTGCAATCGTAATGATTAATCATGATGCTTATTAATGGGTGGCTCCCGCATGGAAGGTGCCGTAATTCTCCCCCTTTAGGAGTGAAAGGAATACGGCGAAGTCTGAATTGGAGAAAACGGCACCTAAATGTCCGATTGGTTCCACTAACTAGCGTTCCAAGAAATGAAGTTTCATTTTATCCCGGATGTAAGGATCCGTATTTTTCTCCTTTCCAACATGTGCTAATGATGTTGCAAACATGATGAGAAAAACGGCTCCTAAATCCCCGATTCGTTTAACTAACATTCAAGGAGAAAAGCACTCCTTGAATGAAGTTTCACTTTATTACACAAATCAATATTGTTTATAGGTTAAATTTTAGCTGCTATCGATAGGGGAGGACAATCATGATAGATATTTTTTTAGATGTTATGTTAGGGCCTTTTAGAGTAATTAGCCAATTTTATTTTAAAAATCAACTATTTTTTAACACGATTTTGATCGGTCTTGCAGCATATAACCTGTTCTTTAATAGAAGCAGAAATATACAAAGTGACTCAAAAAGCTAAATAATAGCGAATAGCTAAAGAAGGGGACGGTCATCGTGAGAGCTTTGAATTTATATGGAGAAAAAGATATTCGTTTTGAAGAAAACACCCCTAAGCCAACTATTAAGAATAGAGAGGATGTTATTATTAAGGTGAAATCAGTAGGGATTTGTGGATCTGATCTATCTAGATTCATCAAATTAGGTCCCTATATAAAAGGAATGACATTTGGTCATGAGTTTGCTGGAGAAGTTGTAGAAGTTGGTGAAGATGTCAAACAAGTAAAAGTAGGAGATCGAGTTGCGGGTTGTCCTGCGTTTGTGTGTAAGAAATGTGATAGTTGTCTTAGGGGAGAACCTGCGCGTTGTGAAAAGTTAGTTGTTATTGGTGCATTTCATCCGGGAGCCTATGCTGAATATACGAAACTACCAGAAAGTCATGTTTTGAAATTGCCAGATAATGTAGACTATGATACAGCAGCAATGGTAGAGCCATCTGCTGTTGTTGCACACGGATTTTACCAAACTAGCATTCAGGCTGGGGCTGAAATAGCTATTATGGGGGTTGGCAGTATTGGATTATTAGCTGTACAATGGGCGAAGATTTTTGGCGCAAAAAAAATATATGCTATTGATATAGACCAGAAGAAATTAGCTATTGCCAAAAAGCTTGGTGCCGATGTGATTATTAATTCCAGAGAAAAACCTGCATATAAACAAATAATGGAACATACGAATGGGAGAGGAGTAGATTTAGCCGTAGAGTCTGCAGGATCACCTATTACTTCTGAACAGGTTCTCGCATTACCATGTAAAGGCGGAGAAGTAGTATTTATGGGGATACCGTATGCAAATATCAATATAGAACGTTTTTATTTTGAAAAAATTGTTCGCAATGAATTGACTATTTATGGTTCATGGAATGCGGTATCTTCCCCGTTTCCAGGTAAAGAATGGAGTGCAACCATCGATTATATGAGTAAGGGTCTAATTAGATCGGAATCCATGATATCACATATCTTTTCATTAGCTGAGGGACCAGATGTATTTCAAAAAATAGTAAATAATCAAATCGATTCCGTTAAAGTGTTATTTCATCCCGAAATAATCGAAAAAACAGGAGGAATAGCCAGAGAGACAATAACCATATAAATATATCAAAATGGTACGACAGCAGTTTTTAGTAATTTTATGTCATTTTAAAGTGGCAAAAGGCGCACAGGCTCATTCAAATAATGTCTGAGCCTGCTTTTTTATTGCTTCAGAAATTATAATTTATTTTTTCATGGTGGATCATTTTTTGAAAAATAGCTTTATCTAGCTTATGTGCTCAACGCCTATCAAACTTTGAACTTCTTCCTACAATAAGTCAACATCGGCTCCTCTTGTCGCCGTATTTTCTTTATCTCATCAGAAAGTTCTGCCGTTTGTACGTTGCTAACGAATTGCTATTATTCTACTATAGGGAAAGTATAAAACTTTAGGCTTTATCCCGCATGTAAGGTGCCGTAAGTTTCCCACTTCAAGTCCTGAATTCGTGCAAAGGGTCAAAGTGGGAGAAAACGGCACCTAAATGCCCGATTGGTTCAAGGGCCTTTAGGTCATACCCTTGTGGTACTAACATTCCGTGTAAAAAGCATTTCACGGAATGAAGTTTCACTTTATCCCGCATGTAAGGTGCCGTAAGACTCCCACTTCAAAATCTTGAGTTAATACAAAAGGATCTAAGTGGAAGAGAACGGCACCTAAATGCCCGATTCGTTCAACTAACATTTCTTGGGAAAAGCATTCCAAGAAATGAAGTTTCACTTTATCGTATAAGAAAAACTACAGCTTTCGCTTAAGGCTTGGCGACAAGCCAAGTTTTTCTAAAAAACTTACTCTTGTTTAGAGATTTTTGCATGAACAACAAAACGCCCTTCATCGGGATCCAGTGTATAATCACAAGTGGACAGTGTAATTATCGTATCATTCTCATTCACTTTTACATCTGATTTGAAGATTGATTTATCTTGAATTTCCTCAACTAATTGTTTGTACTCATTCTGGGTAGCAAAATCAGTTTGAATATAATCAAAGTCGGTTGTAGTATGATAGACAGAAAATACTTCTGCATCATAGCTGTCATACATCGTATCAAAAAATACGTTACGGTGATTTGTAAAAAATTCTTTGTCCGTATACTTTCTTAAAGTATGAAACATTGTTCCATCCTTCATGTTATGTCCTTATAAAATAATATTACGATTATATGAAGCTACATTATTACGATAATCCATAAAAATACTGCCGGCTCTTGAGTTTTCCTCTTTATAATTTCGATATAAATAATGCTCATTATTGTCAGCTTGCAAAATAGGGTAATTGATTTTTGTTTTATCTATCGTAAGCCAACCGACAATATCCGAATTAATTTTGTGTAATTCCTTAAATTGCTTTCGTATCTCACCTTTCTTAGCTGATGTCTCAGAACGATTTGTATGTGTCGCATATATATCCTGCACATCAGCGAGTACTTGCCGATTATGATAGTAATCCAATCCTAGGGATCCTAATTCATACGCTGAATATATAAACACCCCAATACAAATAGTTATCACCACATTAGAAAGCCATTTCCGGATTTTCTTACCACTCATTTTATCACCCCAAGTTGAACCTTAAATCCCAATTGGAATTGTATAAAGCCCTGTATCTTCATCTTCTTTTACAAGAACGTTTACCCCGTAGACTTTTTTCATAAGCTCATTTGTAATTACTCGTTTTGGAGTACCTTTTCTTACTATTTGACCATCCTTCATAGCAATGATAATGTCACTATATCGAATAGCCTGATTGATGTCATGGAGTACCATTACAATAGTTATGCCTAATTCTGTATTCAATTCTTTAATCAGTTCTAATAACTCATATTGATAATAGATATCCAAATAAGTTGTCGGTTCATCTAAAAATAGAAAAGGTGTATGTTGGGCTAAGGTTAAGGCAATCCAAACTCGTTGTTGCTCTCCACCAGATAAGGTATGGAGCTGATGGTTTCTTTTTGCTAATAAGTTAGTCTTGTTAAGAGCCCATTCAATTGCTTTAGCATCTGCTTTTTTATTTTGAGAAAAAATTAACCGATAAGGTAACCTGCCATAACTAATTAATTTTTCTACTGTCATATCAGCTGGAGCGCTGTTTTTTTGATGAACAACCGCTACTTTTTTAGCGAATTCCTTTGGCTTAAAATCAACTAATCGTTTACCGTCTAATCGCACGCTTCCTTTGTAAGGTGTATAGTGTTTGGACAATACTCCAAGTAGTGTTGACTTTCCGCTGCCATTCGGACCAATGATCGTAGTTATTTTACCAAGATCAATTTCTCCGCTTATATTGATTAGATGATTGTTTTTATGGTCGTATGAAAATGTAATATCTTTAAGTTCCATAAACTCGATCACTCTTCCTTAGTAAAAGTATGAGAAATGGCCCACCGATTAATGCCATAATAATTGAGGCAGGAATTTCATTTGGTGCAATGATGATTCTTCCTAACGTATCAGATAATAAAATTAACAAAGCCCCTAGGATTGCTGAAAAGGGGATAAGAACTTTATGGTCCGTCCCTACTAAAATGCGCCCAATATGAGGTACAAGTAAGCCGACAAATAAGAACAAGCCAGCTGTTACCGTTGCAATGCCAGCTAACAAAACAGCAATTGATGAAATAACAAAACGAGCAACATTTACATTTAACCCTAAGCTTTTAGCGGTTTTATCTTCTAATGCTAAATAATTACACCAAGCAAATACCAAAAACGCCAAGATTAACCCGATCGTACCGTAAACAACGATGATTTCAACATCTGCCCATTTCTTCATAGATAATGTGGAGGTTGTTACTTCTTGCACCATGGAAGAGGTATAGCTCCCGCGATAGTTAAAGGTTTGGCTTAAACTTGTAAAAATAGCATGAATAGCTACCCCGATTAAAATCATGCGCAATGGATTCAATCCCGACTTCCAAGAAAATGAATAAACTAGGAAAAAGGCTATCGAGCCACCTAAAAAGGCAAATAACGGGGTATAAAAGAATAATGTTGGAAAAATACTTACCATCAACATACTCATGAATTCTGCACCAGATGATACACCAATAATCCCAGGTTCAGCTAACGGATTTTTCATAACTGCCTGTATAAGTACACCAGAAACGGATAGTGCTGCTCCGGCAAATATAGCAATAATTATTCTTGGTAAACGCAGATCTTTAATGACCTCGACATTGTCATTTGTTCCAGATATCAACCCTTGAATAAGCTCCACCAAGGATACGTGAATACTTCCTGAAGTTGCAGATAATACGATTACGAGGCTTAATAATAAAATAATTGTCATAAAACTAATGATTCGCTTATTCACCATGGACACCCTTTTCTATCTCGTTACTTTCATTTTCTTCAGGATACAACATGCCAAACAATGCATCTAATGCTTGGGGAGCAGCCAGATTAGCGGTTGTACCGAAAAGAAGTTCCTCTAAGTCATACACCCGGTCATTTTTTACCGCGTTAAAATGCTTCCAAATATCATTTTCCTTAAATTCTTTATCAAACATCTTAACTACTTCATCAGGCATACCGTGTGCTGCTCGTAATATAATATCCGGGTTTGCCCGTTGTAAATATTCTGTATTGGAAGCTAGGTATTCGACCTTTTCTCCTGAAAACACGTTGGTTCCACCGGATATTTCTACCAAATTTCCGATATAAGAGCGATCAGTTGCTACTAAATAACTACCTGGTACTCCCATTAAAATAAGGACACGTGGAGGTTTCTTTCCTTGAATTTTTTTATTAATTTCAGCTACCTTCTCTTCAAAAGTTTGTACGATTTTTTCTGCCTCTGCTTCGCGATCATACTCTTTACCAAGATCGATTATCTCTTTATGCATATGTTCTATACTTTGTAAATTGACATATCGGGTATGAATGCCTGCATCATCAAATACAGATTCTAAATCGTATTTTAGTGTTGTTACAGACATTACTTCTTTGGGATTTAACGACATAATTCGTTCCATATCAGGACTCATCGGATTCCCTACTTCTGTTACGCCGTTATATCTCTTTGGTAAATCTTTATGGCTTGTTGGGATTCCAATTAAGTCCAGTTTAAGTGCATCCAATATTTCTGTAACGGCAACTGTAGTAGCAACGATACGATTATTTTCAGGGTCACTAGCTTCTCTAACAGTAGTTTTTCCATTTCCTTCTCCTGAGCAACCACCTAATCCAATGATTACTGTAATCAAAAGAAATATGAATTGCTTTTTCATGAGCATCATGGCTCCCTTATCGTAAAAATTGTAAAGTGGGAGTCTTGTTTCGTGTGCAACAAGACTCCAATAATAGTTGTTACATCATTGAACGTATTTTTTACGTAATTTAATTACTAGAGGGATTAAAGAACCTAATAATAAACTAGTAAATAAAACAAGTTTAGCTGTATCGCTTGTACTTGGATTGTTGATTTGTTTTCCCTTTTCTTTAGTAGTGGCTAGACTCTGTTTATCACCGCGATCTTCATTACGATCAAATATTGGCCTTTGTTCTTCTTTATTCTCTTGTTTTTTCAAAGGCAGTTTAGTCACATCTATATTTTTTTGCTGCGGGTAGGATTCTTCTTCCTTAAGGAATTGGATGGAGTTAGGATCAAAATGAAATTGAATATCATATTCATGGTGATAATTTAATTCTGGAATATCAACCTTTACCCAGCCATCTAATTTGGTAAATAAATCTTCTACTGCAAATTCCACGACACGAGTATCTGCCTTAGAATCATGACTTAATACTTTTGGATCAATTAGCTTTCCTTTGTGATATACTTTAAAATCTGTAATCCACGAGCTGTTTTTTAAGGTAATAGCAATCTTTTTTTCTCCATTTTTTACTTTTAAATGACCTGGGCTGACGACATAATCATTCATAACAGATACTTGATTCGTATTATTTTTTAATACGCTATAAGCAATCGAATACTCTCCCTCTTTCAAGTTTTTTGGATCGATCTTTTTATTCGATTCGGTTGGCTGTTTAGTCTGTTTTTTCGGTTCTTTATTTGAATTTTCCGACTTATCAGTGGGAACTTCTGGCTTTTTATTTAGATCTGTCTGATCTTTATCGGGTTGTTTAACTTCTACTTCTTTTAAACTATTTTGATTGAACGATAGTCTAAGTGGTTGATCTCCTTTGTGCGATCCGACCTTGTATTGTACGTTTGCATTCAGGATAGTTGCTAGCTGATTCAACTCATACGTAACTTTTCTCCAATTTTCGGCTTCATTTATATTTTCTTCTACCGGTTCCTTTCCATCTATTTGGAATGCCGTAATTGTTCGATGATCATTTAAGGTGAGGGTAAGGTGAGTTTTTCCATCTTTTACAGATAAGGAAGCCGTCTTATCAATATATCTTGACATGCCGGATGGCTTGTCCTCTTTAGCATGTAATGCAGCAACTTCGATCGTATAATTGCCGTCATCTACTTCTATAATAGCTGGAGTATTCTCGTCCTTACTAGGCTCTTCTGGTATTGGTTTTTCCGGATCAATCGGTTTTTCTACTAACGGAATATGGGATTGATCGAATTTAAAGCGAATATTATACTTGTTATCATATTCAAAGCCGGGGATTCCCGTAACGATGATATGGACTTTAGCAATTACCATTTCTTCAAGGTTAGGAACATCGAATTGGACAACGCGAGTATCTTCTTCTTTATTTTCACTAATCACTGACACATCCATAAATTTTCCGTTATTTTCTACTTTAAAATATTGCCACCAAGAACTGTTTTTCAATGTTGTCTGAACCGTATATTTCCCATCTTGAATAATTAACTTAGCTGGTTTTTGTAAATAATCATTGGCTACAGAAGTGTTATCTTCCTTTTCCTGCCAGACAACAAACGGTAATTCATACTCGCCATCTGCGAATACTTTTTCATTTGTCTCGGCAGCTGCAACTGGTGATAAGACCGGTATAACAGTCATAAGCATTAAGAATGTCAATAAAAGTATAGAGCCTAACTTTTTCATTTCCTTCTCCTCTTTCTGTTCCCAATTTATTTAACTGCGATTTTTCTTATCATGATGAACCCGGAAGCGATTAAAGCTACTACTAGTAAAACGATTGGTGTTTCGTCAGACGTTTTTGGGTTTTTTTCGGCTTTTTGTTTTGTTCCAACATTCTGGTTAGCATCCGACTTTTCTTTTTTTGCCGACACGTTATCGACTTTATCTTCGTTTGTACTTGTTTCTTGGTTCGGACTAGCTACTAAGCCGGATGTGTCAAATTGGAAACGTACTTTATACTTATTGTCATAATCAATATCGGGTACAATAACATGTATGGTTGCGTTAACAAGTTGATCTAAATCTGGAACTTCAAATTGTACAACTCTTGTATCGTTATCTTCACTTACTACAGTTACTGGTTTGGATTGAACATGGAATGATTGCCACCAAGAACTATTCTTTAAAGTAACCTGGACTAAATTTTTACCGTTTTTAACAATGAGTTTGGCAGGGGAAACGAGATAATCATTTGTCATGGATCTTTCATCCGTATCTCCTTTTAAAACTGTAAAAGGTAGGCTGTGTTCCCCTTCAACATACGTTGCCGCTGCATTTACATGATTAACATGAAATGAGAAAAATGTTATGAGTATAATAAAAAATGGAATATTAATTTTTTTCAACTTAAATTCTCCTTCTTTTTCTTATTTGTTTTTCGAATCATGTATATCATCACAAGAGCAAGAACTATGATACAAACCATGAGGATGATGACTAGATTACTGATTTTTGTGTCACTTTCTTCGTGCTCTTTAGTGATCTTCTGTTCTTTCGTTGTTTTGAAGTGTTCTTCTTTTATTTCCAAATTAACTACGGATTGTTCATCTAGTTTTTCCAAACTATCTAAATCAAAATTAAAACGTACTGTATAGTGGTGGTCATAAACTGGTTCCATCGATTCAATTAATACATGCATTTTAAACTCAATGGGTTCCGTTAAATCTCGATCCACCTTAAACTGAACAACTCTTGTATTTTCTTTTTTATCTTCACGGATTACTTTCACATCGACAAATGAATCTCCTATAGGTGCCTGTAATTCTTTCGTCCATGCACTATGATTTAACGTAAACCGTATATAGTGCTCACCATTATGTACAATGTATGTTGCAGGTTTTTCAAAATAATCATTAGCAATTGATACGGAGTCTGTTTCTGCATGTAATATTACGTAATCCAGTGAATATACTCCTTCTTCCACATTTGGTAACTTAGCTTTTGCATCGCTACTTTTAAATGGATACCAAACATAGGTGAAAGCATAAAGGAATAGTAAAGTAATAACTGAGATTTTATGGCGATGTTTCTCCATTACTAACCTCCAATCGTCAAAGATATTGATTCTCATTATCAATTAGGTATAAAATAAAAAGAAGTTTCAATAACTTCTTAACTCTAAAATAGATACTTTAAATGTGTATTTTCTTTTCCCACCCCCTTGTTAATAATGAGAATCATTTTCATTTAATTATCATCTAATACCATAGCAAATTTTAATAGAATGTCAACTATAATTTTATTTATTTATTTTATTTTTAAAATTTTTTATTTTTTGTTGACAATGAGAATCATTATCACCTATAATAAGCGTTAATTGAGAATTCATATCATTTAAACACTAGGAGTGTATGTATGCGGCAAGATAAATTCCTTATTTTATTCATCTTACTACTTATTCTCGTTGGCTGTAGTAATCAGGATGGGGTAACAGCAAAGAATAAAAAAGCGCCAAAGGAAAATGCCTTTTCTATTACTGATTTTGCTGATCGAACCATTGATTTCGAAACAACTCCCGAAAAAATTGTAGCACTCAGTCGTGGAGACGTAGATATTATCTATGCATTAGGAAACGAAGTGGTCGGTCGCCCATCGGGAGAAACGTCTGTCGAAGAAGCAAAAAAAGCTCTTGAAGTTGGTTCTACTCACAGTATGGATGTAGAAAAGATTACCTCGCTCGAACCTGACGTCGTATTGGGTAATCATCCAATGAATACGAAGGATGTACAGGTAATAGAAAATATGGGAGCAGACATGGTACTAAGTCATGCTAACTCTGTTAAAGATATTCAAGAGCAAATTGCACTTTTTGGTCAGTTACTCCATAAGGAAAACGAGGCACAGCAACTTATAAATATGATTGATGATAAATTAACAGCGATACAGCAATCAAAGGTAGAAAAGAAACCAAGAGTACTATTAGTTTATGGTGCACCTGGAACTAATATGGTAGCATTACCAAATTCACTAGGCGGGAATATTTTAGAATTGGCAGGGGGATTAAATATTGCTAGCGATTATCCAAGCTTGGAAATGTATCCACAATATGCCCAATTAAACGCTGAAAGAATTATTAAAGCCAATCCACAAGTGATTTTAATAATGACTCATGGTGATCCTGAAAAAGTGAAAAATAGTTTAGTTAAAGATATGTCACAAACAGCTGGTTGGCATGAACTGGAGGCAGTTAAAAATAATCGCGTACTAATTCTACCTTCCGATCTGTTTGGAACAAATCCCGGGACAAAAGTGATCGATGCATTAGATTATCTTCATGAATTAATCAAAGACGTGAAGAAGGAATAAAGGATGTCAGTAAAAAGAAGAAGTCTACGCAGAAAATATGTATCTATTCTTTCTCCGATACTTTTATTGCTTGTGATCTTTTATGGTATAACATATGGACCTGTTCCAATCACTTTGTCTGAAACATGGACTGCATTATTTTCAGATGGAAACACATTTCAGAAAAAAATAATTGTGGACATACGCTTACCTAGAGTACTGTTAGGGTTGTTAGTAGGTGGATGTTTGGCAGCATCAGGCGCTTTATTACAAGGCGTTATGAAAAATCCGTTAGCTGATCCTGGAATTATTGGTGTCTCATCAGGAGCTGGACTGGCAGCAATTATTACAATGGTACTTTTACCGGAGTTTGGCTATTTATTACCATTGATGGCATTTACAGGTGCTTTGTTCACATCACTAGTTATTTATTTACTAGCATGGGATCAAGGAGCATCACCTGTCAAAATTATTTTAGCGGGAGTGGCTATTAATGCCTTGTTAGGAGCAATCATGAATGGAATTATGGTTGTTTACAGTGATCGTGTTCAATCTGTATTGCCTTGGCTTTCTGGTGGATTAACAGGGAAGGGATGGTATCATTTAGAATTTATGGCACCATATGCCACTATCAGTCTATTAGCCTCATTTTTGGCAATCAGACCTGCTAATCTTTTATTATTGGGTGACTATTCAGCTAAACTTTTGGGGCAACGTGTGGAGATTCAACGTTTTTCACTCATTTTATTAGCTTCATTATTGGCAGGAGCAGCGGTTAGTGTTGCAGGTTTAGTTGGTTTTGTTGGGTTAGTAGTCCCACATATTATCCGGTTATTAATTGGCGATGATTACGCTTTTTTACTACCATTTAGTATTGTTTATGGTGGGATTCTTGTTGTACTTGCTGATACGATTGCAAGATCTTGGTTTGATCCAATTGAATTGCCGGTTGGAATATTACTTGCATGTTTAGGAGCACCATTCTTTTTATTTTTACTTAAGAAACGGAGAATATTGTCATGAATGCTATCCGTATGAATGAAATTAGATTAAATGTAAGCGACTTTCAATTAGCTAATATTTCTTTATCCATTCCAAACCAGAAAATCAGTACGATTGTGGGTCCCAATGGGTCCGGTAAGTCAACACTATTAAAAGTTATTAGCAAACTGCTAGTGGCAGACAATGGATCTGTATATATATACGAAAAAAATAGTCAGTCCTATAAAACTAGAGAATTCGCAAAGAAAATCACCATGCTACCACAAGCCAAAGATCATCTGCCTAATTTAACAGTTAAAGAATTAATCTCATTTGGCAGATCTCCATATAAACGTTTTTTTATTAATCGATTATCGAAAGAAGACGAGGAAATCATTTATGAATCAATGAACATAACGAATACAGCCATCTATGAAAATCGTATGTTTTCTAGTTTATCAGGAGGGGAACAACAGAAGGTTCGTATTGCAATGGCTTTAGCACAACAAACAGACATTTTATTATTAGATGAGCCGACTACTTATTTAGATATTGCCCATCAATTTGAAGTTATGGAGTTGCTGCAATTTATTAACGAAAGTTATAAGATGACAATTATTATGGTTTTACATGATCTGCAACAAGCTGCTATGTATAGTGATTATATGATTGCACTTAAAAACGGGAAGATTGTAGATAAAGGGAAACCAAAAGAAATGCTAACAGAGGACTTTTTAGCAAATGTTTATGAGATACATGCACGGATTATCTATGAAGATAGTTATCCATTGATAATACCTAAATTAAGGAGGAAACACCATGTATATCGTTACAAATAGAACAAAAATAAAAAAAGATAAAGGTTATCAGTTAGTCAATCGTTTTAATAAAGTTGGTAAAATTGAGACAATGGAAGGTTTTTTAGGTTTGGAAGTATTAGTGACAGATAAGCTAAAGGATTATGATGAAGTGACTATTATGACGCGTTGGGATACAGAGGATTCCTTTAAAAAATGGTTAAAAAGTGATGCATTTAGGGAAGCACATACCCATCGTGGTGGGAAACCGGATTATATTATTACCAATGAAATATCTTATTATGATGTAAAGATAGTTCGTAAGCCGATTGTTCCTGCATAACTAGTTTGCAGTCAAGAGGTGTACTTCAATCATATTAGGATTCATGAAAGGTTTAGATGCACATTGTTGATTACCTATATTCACAAGCAACCCCCCGTCTTGTGAATATGGTAAACATATATTTATTGATAGAGATAAATAATTAGTACCCCCTCTCACTCTTTTCTTTAACAGATAATGGATGTTCTGTATGGTATACACTTTGAAATGTGTATGCCTCTTTCTTTACGCTAGAATCAGGTTATTCCATAGGCAAAGTCATACCCAAAATAATAGTAATCGGACTTACTTACTTTTTTTCTAAAGTCACATGACAAAGAAGGTTAATAATAGTGGTACTAACCCAGGAATCAACGAGGGCATTCCAATTACACAACTCTATGGATTCTTGAAAAAGAAATCTAAGGTAGATAGGAGTGATAGCGGGGGAAGGGTGATGATCTTAAATGAACCACTTATTTAAAAAAGGAGGTGGTTCTTTTTTTGAATTATAAAATTGAAAAAATTGTCTGGATAAACGGAGATAATTTTAATCATGAAGTTCAAATCTAAGTAAGAAAACACGAATTAAATTAAAGGATGGTTGAACTGAGATTTTGTATTTATTACTGAGGTTACATGATGAATAGAGTATAGAATGGATACGGCAGGTGCATTTCAAAATGATAAAAGATACAGGATGGATGTCTTTTGGATCGTATATTATATCGGTTAATGGCGATGGCAAAATTTCTATTTTTAAGCACAGAGAAGCCTCTAAGCTAATTTTTACTTTTGTGTTTCCTTATTCATAAACTGCCAAAACCTTACTAACTTATCCACGTTTTCAATTGGATTCTTGCTTAATTCACTTAAAAGTTGTTTTTCTTTCATTTGCTTTACAGTGAATAATTCGGCATCGGTTAGAATAAAGCCGTCTGTGATTTCATACTTAACAGGATGTTTTGGCTCATCAATAATACCTAATAAATAATCTGTTGAAACATCTAGTTTCTTAGCTAGTAATCTAACTGTTTCCAGGGATGGCTCATTTCTTCCTTGTTCATAGTAACCATACGCACTAGTAGTAATATTTAGCTCCTTAGCAAGATCCTTTTGACTATATCCAGCTTCAACTCGTACATCAGTTAATCGCTCACTAAATCTGTACATGTAATTTTTCCTCCTTTCTATTATTCTTAGCAAAATTATACAATTAGAAATTGTAAAAGAGAGATAATACAACGAAAATTTTATTTTTTAGTTATAAACAACAAAAAGTTGTTCGTTTTAAAGAATGGTAATAGACAAACTGTGTTTAAAAAGGTGCCTGGTAGCTAGCACTGTTTCCTAGGAAAATAGAATAATTGAACGATAATGATACATAAAATGGTAGGGTTTTAGATCAGAAAATTCAAAAATATAAGTAGAAAGAAATTTTGAAGGCTTCAGTAAAGAGAGGTAGAGGATTCAATAACATAGGTCTGGAAGATATTGAATTACCTAAAAGGCAATGAGTTGAAAATAAAAGCCTATTTATTTGTGGAACTGATATTCTTGTTTAATAGATAAGTAGCGTGGTGGTTATTCTGATATTTTAGACATAAATATTCTGATAATCGAAGAGACTGGAAAACATGTAAAGGGATTGAAAAGGGTGACAAAGAAGTTTCACATAAGGCAGTAATTACTTTAGTTCGTGTCATTATTGTAAGCAAAGATTGATAGTGCAGTGTATTGAATGGAAGTCATCTGGTTCAGGTAAAAAGGAAGTATTTACAGAATATGTTTTTTAAGTCCAAGTTACCTCGGCTATATAATTCCACAAACAATTCGTTTAGATGAAGGTACATTAATAGAGCCTTTCCCTTGTATTGTAAGAAGCGTAATTGAAAGAGGTTGGGTAAAAGCAGGTGATGACGTCTTGGATGCAGAACCAGGAATAATCGGACTAGCACTTTAAGTTATTCGGGCAAGTGGTGATAACTTGAAGTAATAGGGGAGAGGCTAATGACATTGCTAGATTAAAACTTGCTAACGAACTAGGTGCAACAGAAATTTTAGTAATAGACCAACAAGCTACAGAAAACATAAATTCTTTTAAAGACTGTTACAGTGCAGCATTTGAATGTACCGAATCAGAGGCAGATAATTGTTTACATTTCTAAAGAAAACAGCACTTTTTGTTCAAGTAGGATGGTATGGAGGGAAGATTCACTTTGATCATGATGTGATTTTACAATTTCAATCCACGCACCCTATGTAGGATGCGACTGACATAATCGCAGGTCTACGCGATGGTATGGACAATTTCAATCCACGCACCCTATATAGGATGCGACAGCGAATATCGCCTAAATGTTTACAAAAAATTAGCGATTTTTCTTTTTTGATACCAAAAAATTAACATTTAAGCTATTATCTATCTATTTTATTCTATTTTCAGGTGTAATACAAACAAATTTTTGGTGCGAATCCCCCGGGTTTTCATGTGCACTTAGGGTTCGCACTAAATAGGAGTATATCATTATTTGTTCTTACCAGACTGTAAATGGAAAAATTAAAGATGTTTGATAATTACAGATAGCTATTAAATGATGGATTTTGTTTTGGCGCAAAAGATAGTTTTATTTTGACCATGAACTATTGTACAAGTATCTTGTTAGGGAACAAGTTTTCTAAGCTTATAAAATATATATCCTTAGTTGAATTTATTTAAGGATAGTAAGGGCTTTAAGGTAAAACATTTTTTATAACAAGATAATTTGTATAGAAACAAAAAACCATATATGTAAAAAATTTTATATTCAATTTACACAATTTAAAATTGTTTATATTGATTAAAACAACTAAATGTTGTATAATCTATTCAAATTAATAAATGACTAGATTCATAAAGTGTAAGGGGGGAATTCAATTTGTATGTTCGGATAATTCCTAATAATTTTAAATATAGAACAAATAATAACTAAATTCGCATAGTATTAGCCATATTTCCCATACTATCCGCACTGAATTAAGAACAAGTGGGTAAAGTTTTATATCAATATTAAGCAAGTATGGTGGAGAAAAATTATATAAAACCAAGTCTATTATACAAACTATGAAATCGTTAACATTAATTGTTAAATGAAAGGATAGATAATAAATGAAAAAAATATTATTTCTGTTCAGTTTCTCCATTGTCTCCATATTGGCAGCATGTTCAACTAGCAAATCAGATTCTGATGAAAACTGGACACCGGAAAAGCCGATTGAATTTGTTGCACCCGGCGGGGCAGGTGGCGGATGGGATACAACAGCCAGGATGTCAGCAAAAGTTTTTAAAGAAGAAGGCATAATAAAAAAAGATATTGGCGTTATTAACAAAACCGGTGGCGGAGGAGCTGTAGGTTGGGCATATATTGCGGAAAAAGCTGGAAATCCGCACCACTTATTTATAGCTTCTCCTCCGTTAATTGACGTGCCATTAAATGGGCAATCTCAATATGATCATACTGATTTCACACCGATAGCAAATGTAATTGCTGATTATGGAGCATTTGTTGTTAGGTCAGATGCAAAATGGAAAAATTTAAATGATCTATTTACAGATATGAAAAAGGACCCTGCAAAGATTACGGTTATTGGATCATCTTCACCAGGAAGCATGGATCATATTCAGTTTGTAAAAATTGCAAAAGAGGCCGGTGTCGATATTACGAAGATTAAATATATTTCTGAACAGGATGGTGGAGAACTTACAGCTTTATTAAATGGTAGCGCCGATGTCTTTTCTACAGGGGTTGCAGAAACGATCGAACAGGTCAAAGCAGGAAAAATTAAAGTTCTGGCAGTAACGTCTGAAGAAAGACTTAAAGGAGATGTTATTTCTGAATATCCTACGGTAAAGGAACAGGGGATTGATTCCAGTTTTGTCAATTGGAGAGGTTTCTTTGGCCCGTCTAACTTGGATGAACGTGCTGTTGAATATTATGTCTCCAAGTTTAAAGAATTAAATCAATCTGAGGCATGGAAAGAAATACGTAATAAATATGGCTGGGATGAATTATTTATGTCCGGAGAGGAATACAAAGCATTTTTAGATGAACAAAGAGAAGAAGCTAAAGATTTATTGGACGAACTAGGGTTAGCGAAAAAATAAAAATTGTGCATTCTTTTTTTGCGTATAATAAGTTTTGAAGATTTTCATGGCTTTAGTTTAGCTAATAGAAGGAGCGTTTATCCCGCATGTAAGGTGCTGTAAGACTCCCACTTCAAAATCTTGAGTTGATACAAAAGGTCTAAGTGGGAGAAGACGGCACCTAAATGCCCGATTCGTTCAACTAACATTCCATGTAAAAAGCATTCACGGAATGAAGTTTCACTTTATCCCGCATGTAAGTTGCCGTAAGACTCCCACTTCAAAATCTTGAGTTGATACAAAAGGTCTAAGTGGGAGAAAACGGCACCTAAATGCCCGATTCGTTTAAGGGCCTTTAGGTCATACCCCCTGAGGTACTAACATTCAGTAGGAGATGGAAGAAAACTTCTACTGAATGAAGTTTCACTTTATTAAAGCTACGAGAAGTGCTCAACACAAACAATTAGAAAGATATTTTAATCAGTCTATTTTAATATGAAATGGATTTTCCTATTTACAAGTAAAAGGTGGTTCGATCTATGTTAAAGTCATTAAATAGAAAAATAGCCATATTATTGTGGATTATCGCTTTCGTTTATCTTATCTTCTCTTTCAACTTACCTGCTTATCCTTATGTACCAGTAGATTCGGATGTTTTACCAATTATTTTAGGAATACTACTTTTTTTACTAGCTGCAATTCTTTTCTTTATGAAGGATGAAGTCGTGGATAAGAAAAAAGTCAACATTACTCAAAGTGATCTATTTAGACTATTGAGTGTCCTTTTGTTAATTGTTATCTACGTAATCCTTTTAGAAATAGTAGGTTTTCTTATTATTACTATTTTGTTTATCTTTTTTTGCTCGTATCTATTAGGTTATCAAAAACATATTATTAATTTATTAACCTCTGTTTTAGTGCCATTAACATTTTATCTATTGTTTACAAAATTATTACAAATAAAATTACCGCAGGGAATCTTGTCTTTTTTCTAGGAGGGGTTTTAGTTGGGAGGTTTTGAAGGGATATTATCTGGGTTCCAAGTTGCATTTAGCTTGGAAGGAATTGTGTTTGTTTTTATTGGTGTTTTGGCAGGGACTTTTATTGGGATGCTACCCGGATTAGGACCTATTTCTGCTATTGCTGTTATGATTCCGATATCTTATGGGTTTGACCCTACCATTGCACTGGTTATGATGGCAGGAGTTTACTATGGAGCTGTGTTTGGAGGCTCGACTTCATCAATTTTATTAAATGCTCCAGGTATTTCTGGTACGGTAGCAACTGCTTTTGACGGTCACCCAATGGCAAGACAGGGGAAAGCTGGAAAAGCTCTTGCAATTGCAGCCATTTCTTCATTTATAGGAGGAACGGTTGGGGTTGTTTTATTAATGCTGTTTGCTCCTATGCTTGCTTCTGTAGCAATTGCATTTGGTCCACCGGAATACTTTGCTTTAATGTTTTTAGCGTTAACTGCTATTGCAAGTTTATCAGAAGGCTCACTTGTGAAAGCACTTATTTCAGGTGTACTTGGATTTATGTTTGCTACAGTAGGAATTGATTCACAAACTGGAACTCCTCGTTTTATATTTGGAAATGCCAATTTACTAAGCGGAATTGAATTCCTTGTCATCGCATTAGGGTTGTTTGCTTTAGCAGAAGTCTGTTTTCTAATTATTAATTCAAAAAAAGAAAATAAAGAAATACAGCAAAATATAGGGAGTTTAAAACTATCAAGATCGGATTTTAAAGAGATGAAAGGACCTGCTACAAGACAGTCATTACTAGGCTTTATTATAGGTGTTTTACCTGGAGCCGGAGCTACCATTGCTTCTTTTATTGGGTACATATTTGAAAAAAAACTATCCAAGAACCCTCAGAGCTTTGGTAACGGCTCTATAAAAGGTTTGACAGCTCCCGAAACGGCTAATAATGCAGCTACTAGCGGTGCTTTTGTTCCATTATTAAGTCTCGGTATTCCTGGTTCAGGTACAACTGCTGTTTTATTAGGTGCTCTCCTTGTGCTGGGTGTGCAGCCGGGGCCTCTTTTGTTTGAGGAGCACCCAACGTTGTTTTGGGGTGTCATTGCAAGTATGTATATTGGCAATGTATTTTTATTAATTTTAAACTTACCACTTATTCCATACATTGCAAAGATATTACTCATTCCTCGACCATTACTTATATCATTAGTTATTACATTTTGTATGATAGGTGTTTATGCAATTAGTTTTAACACGTTTGACTTGTATTTACTATTATTGTTTGGCGTAATCGGCTTCTTTATGCGATTGGTTCATTTTCCAGCGCCTCCTTTTATATTAAGTTTTATTTTAGGGGGTATGATTGAACAATCTTTGAGACAAACGTTAACGATTTCAAATGGTAGTTTAGGTATATTCATAGAAAGACCAATAGCAATAATATTCCTGATCTTAGCTATTTTAACGATTGTTATTCCTTTTTTCAGTAAAAAACCAATAGAACCGTGAAGGTGGAGGTTATCATGAAAAAAATAAAATTAATAGCGACTGGTGGAACAATTTCCGCACAAGGAAAAGATAGGCTTGATATGAAAGACTATCAAACGGGTGTTTATTCAGGAGAAGATCTTTTACAAAAAGTTCCTGAGATAAATGAAATAGCAGAAGTTGCTATCGTTCAATTGGCTAATTTTAGTAGTACCTGTATGAAAAGTTCACATTGGTTAGAATTACAAGCTATGGTTAATCGTGCACTTAATGAAGATAGCTATGATGGCGTTGTCGTAACACATGGAACGAATACTTTAGAAGAGACTGCTTATTTTTTACATTTAACAATGAATAGTAATAAACCTGTCGTTTGTGTAGGAGCACAGCGCCCTTCTACAGCTATTGGTTCTGATGCAATTAGTAATCTTTTTAATGCGATTAGGGTTGCAGTAGATGAAAAATCTACTGGTAAAGGAGTGCTTGTTGTTTCTAACAATGATATTAACTGTGCTCGTGAAGTTGCAAAAATAAGTACGTACCGTTTGGAGACTTTTCAATCAGGTGAATTGGGATTTTTAGGTTATATTGACCCGGATGATACCATTCACTATTATCGAAGTCCTGTTAGAAAGCATACGGTTCAATCCATCTTTGCGAAAACTTCAGCTATAAAATTACCCCATGTCGCCATTGTTTATTCTTATGCAGGTGTTGATGGCGATCTGATTCGTTTTATTTCAAACAGTAAAAAATACTCCGGTATCGTTATAGCTGGAACTGGGGCAGGTCGATGTTCACCAGAAGAAAGTGCCGCACTTAAAGAAGCAGTAGAAAGTGGAATGGTAGTGGTCAGAAGTCGACGAGTTCATGAAGGACGTGTTGTTCCAATTGATAGCTTTAATGAATTTGCATGTGTTACTGCGGATAACTTATCACCACAAAAATCCAGAATATTACTTATGCTCGCTCTCACTTTAACTGATAGTTTATCAGATATACAAGAGATATTTAATGAATATTAAGTTCAATTAAAGAATGAAAATGTCTGGTACCCCTGCATATCAGGGGTTACCAGACATTTTTAGTTTGGGTCTAATCAATTGTAGCTCGAAATGATTTAACGCGGCCCAATATAGGATGCGACTTATACAGCAATGTTATTCCTCATCCTTTTCTAATTTCAATCCACCCTCAAAAAAACTATGTTTTCCTTCATAAACCGGTCACTACTTAGTATTAAAAAAGAATAAGGTTGTTATGAAAGTAAACGATATTGTTCATTTTTTGAATATGGGCATTTGGAACTTTTATATTTCCATTTGTTGCTTATTTTTTCACTCGCTTTTGACGTAGGTATATTCGATTAATGTAAAAAATTGCTCTTCTATGTCTTCAAAGTTGTCATTCATTTGAATTCGCTTAGTGTCATAAAGAAATGCTCTATAATAAAAACGGTGGGGCATAACCTCGTTTATTTTACATTACTTCATTCCAGACATATTTTGCAAAATATGTTGAATGACCTGTATCCATATAGTTTAAATCATCAAAACATGTTAAAAATTTACCATTTTTATTTCATGGCTCTACAATCAAAAATCTTAAGCTTTTTGCAAGTGATTAAATTGTGATTTAAACTATCTAGCTCAGTAATGAAAGCGTTTCAAAAATATTGAAGTTATTTGATCTTTTATAGACGAATGATAACACATATACTAGGGTTAAGGGAGGTGATTACTTATAAATAGGAGAGCAAGAGAGATACTGCGTCGTTTCTTAAGTAACAATGCTTCTTTTTCCATCTCGGAGCTTGCAAAAGAGTACGGGGTAAGTGAAAGAACAATACGTTATGATTTGGAAGAAATTGATGATTTTTTAAATGAAAACGAATTCAGTCCGTTAGAACGAGTTATTAAAATGGAGATTCTTTTACCTAGTAACAAAGCAGATAAAAATAAACTATTTAAATTATTAAGCAAGGATAATGAGAAAAACTACATTTATACTTCTGAAGAGCGTATAGATATTATGACTCTCATTTTAGGATTAAGTAAGGATTATGTTACTCTAAATAAACTCTCACATGTTTTGGATGTAAGTAGAGGGACCATTAAAAATGATCTTAAAAAATTAAAAAGAGAATTATCCTTTTTAAATTTATCCATTGAATCTATGCCTCATTATGGGATAAAAATCGTAGGAAATGAATTAAATATTCGAAAGAGAATAGTTTATCTTCTCTTTCACCGCTTTAAGTTACTTTCAACTTCGAAAGTATTGAAAGAGAATGCTGTTCCTCTAGGAGATAATATTTATGAAGAAATTTTAGCAAACTTAGGAAATATTCATTTAAACTATCTAAAAAAATTGGTTGGGGTAGTGGAAATAGAATTAGATAAAAAGATTTCTTATGATTCCTTTAGCTTGTTATTTTATTATCTTCTTTCAATGGTTATTCGTTTAAAAAATGGCTTTACTTTAAATAAAGATAGTTCGAATTATAAAAGCTTATTAGGATCGATTGAGTATAGAGCTGCTTCTACGATAAAGCGATTAATCAAATACAAAGACGATTCATTCATCATTTCTCAAGAAGAGACTGGTATCATTGCAGAATTAATTTCCGGGTCCCAAATCATGCATACTGATGACTTTTATTTAGAAAAAGATGTGAAATTAAGAATAATTGTTAAACACTTAATAAGTGATGTTAGTAAAAAAATAAATATCGATTTAACTAGAGATTCTCATTTATTCTATTCACTGCTAGAGCATTTGCGACCAGCTCTCCAAAGATTCGATAATCAAGCTTTCATAAGTAACAATATAGTACAGGAGATACGAACGGATTATAAAGAGTTATTTATAATTGTCTCGGAAAGCCTTGCACTTTTAGAGTTGGGGACAGAGGAAATAGCTTATCTGACCATCCATTTTTTATCCAGTATTGAACGGTTACTGCCGAAGAAGCAAAAAAAGCCGAAAGTACTACTTGTTTGTAATAGTGGGATTGGGACTGTAAATTTGATAGAAGCCCGTGTGAAGAAAAATCTAGAAGTCTATATAGTCGATGCGATCCCCCTACATGATCTAGAAAGAACTTTACAAATGGATAAAGTAGATTTGATTATCTCAACGATACGAATATTTGTAATGGATATACCTTGTATTTTTGTAAATCCGTTTATAACGGAAGAAGATTTGGATAACATCCAACAAAATTTGTTCAGTATTAAACAAAGAAATAGGTCTATGAATAATAGATTAAAAGATTATTTCAGTAATTGCCCTTATTCAAAAACAGATAAAAAAAGGGGAAATTGTGCTAATGCAAAAGAAAAAGATGTACAGATTGGGGTTGTTTATGAACCAATGCTTAAAGATGTGTTAACGGTTGAGACAACAAGATTAAATGTTAAGGTGGACGACTGGGAAGAAGCTGTAAAGAAAGGTGGTGAACTACTTCTTCAAAACGGGTATATTGAACAGCCTTATATTGATGCCATGATTCAAAGTGTTAGAGACAATGGGCCGTACATTGTGATCGCTTCCGGGATTGCTATGCCACATGCTAGACCAGGCGAATTTGTAAATAAGATCGGGTTCAGCTTAATAACATTACAAAATCCTGTGAATTTTGGACATAAAAAGAACGATCCTGTTTCTACAGTTATATCTTTGTGCGGAGTTGATCATTCTACCCATTTGCGTGCTCTTCAAGGTTTGATGAAGTATTTAAATGACAGACAATTTTTAGAGTTACTGAAGAATGAAACGGAAGAGCAAAAAATCATAGATTATATAAATAAGAAGTAAGGGCATATGACAGATTTTTCATTGTATAGAAAAGAGTACCTTCAAATAATTTAGAAAATTTTAAAGAATAGTTTACTTCATCTAAGTACTTCATAGAATAAAGTTCAGGTAGCAGGAAATGTGTGTCACTAATGATCAGCATAACATAGGTGATATTGCAGAAAAAATGATGGTATTTACCGCATAATCTGTCGCAATTACTTACGCAGATAATGATGATAACCTATGATGTTATTTTTGTTTGGCAAGCTGAAGAAAAGGATAGCAAGGTTATTCTATTAGAAATGCAAGTAATGTTGAGCACTAACAAAATAGTTAAAATTAAATTGGAGGAATAACGATGTTGTACAAAAATTTTTTTACAAACATTGAAAACATGTTACATCAGGTGATTGAAAAAGAGGGAGAGAAGATCGTTCAAGCGGCGGTTGTAATAGGAGAATCAATGAAGAAGAACGGTGTGCTTCATGTGTTTGGTTGTGGACACTCGCAAATGTATGCAATGGAATTGTTCTATCGAGCTGGAGGACTTGTACCAGTGAATGCAATACTTTCTCCTCCACTATCTTTAGAACCCTCCGCTCCATTAAGTACTTTTTCCGAGAGGCAGGAAGGACTGGCGAAAGTAATATTGGATCGAGAAAATGTCCAGCCACAGGATGTAATGTTAATCATTTCTACATCCGGCAGGAATGCTGTGCCAATTGAAATGGCTATTGAAGCAAAAAAGAAAGATTTACAGGTTATTGCACTTACCTCTTTATTTTTTTCTACAGAAGTAGAATCAAGATATAAAAATGGGAAAAAACTATATCAATTGGCCGATGTAGTCCTTGATAATCATGGAGAGCCCGGAGATGCAATTATGGAAATATCAGGTTTAAAGTCCAAATTCGGATCTACTTCTTCAATTATTGGGTTTACGATTTTACAGTCTATTATTGTCCAGGTGATTGAGAATTTAGTAAAAGACGGTGTAGAGCCGCCAATATATGTCAGTTCGAACCTTGATAAAGGGGATCAAATTAATCAACGTTTTATAAAAAAATATCGCAATCGAATAACTTGTTTATAAATGGAGGGATACTATGGAAATTATTACTGTATGTGGAATGGGGTTTGGAACCAGCTTGATGTTGAAAATGACGGTGGATGAAATATTGGAACAAGTAGGAATTAAAGCGGAAGTTAGTGCATTGGATGCAGGTTCAGCTAAAGGAAGAAATGCGGATTTAATTATTACTTCGGCAGATTTAGAGTCTGCGTTAGAAGGGGTGGAAGCAAATAAAATATTTATTGATAATCTCACAGATGCAGATGAAGTAAAGCAAAAACTGCTTCATTATTTGAATAAAGTAAGTAAATAGACAATTTGTACGGGCATTTGGAAACTCAAATGCAGCAAATCTAGCAAATTATTTAAAAGGGAGGGTTTACGAATGTTAAAAGCTATTGCAGAAATTCTTACTGTACCGGCAGTCACGTTGGGTTTAGTTGCATTGTTAGGTCTTTTGCTGCAAAGAAAAGAATTTACGGAGGTCATCAAGGGAACGATTAAGACAATATTGGGGATATTGATCCTAGGTGCTGGTGCCTCTTTAATTGTAACCAACTTAACCCCCTTTGCCACCATGTTCGAGGAAGCATTTCAGCTAAAGGGAGTAGTTCCGGTAGATGAGGCAGTTATTGCTGCCTTGGTTGATTCTGTAGCTGCCATTGGTAGAATGACTTCTTTTATATTGCTCTTTGGTTTTTTAACGAATATAGTATTAGCCCGAATAACGCCATTTAAATATATATTCTTAACGGGTCACATGATGTGGATACTCGCTGGGGCACTTGCATGGGCTTTTCATGACTTAGGTGTATCGGAAACATATGGTATCATTTTCGGTTCATTGATTAACGGAATGGTCTTGGTTTTATTACCGGCTTTAGCTCAACCTATTGTGCGAAAAATAACGGGACATGATAACGTTGCCTATGGGCATTTAACTACTGCAGGTGTAGTTGCTTCTGCATGGGTAGGTAAAATGTTTGGAAATCAAGAACAGGACAGTGAAAAGATTAAAATGCCTGAGAAGTTAAGCTTCTTTAAAGATACAGCTATATCGGTTTCATTAATTATGCTTATAATATACCTTATTACCGCACTTTTTGCTGGACCTGAAGTGGTGAATCCATTATCTAATGGACAAAATTATATCGTTTTTAGCATATTAAATTCCTTTGGATTCGCAGCAGGAGTGCTTGTCTTACTTCAAGGAGTAAGGATGTTTCTTGGGGAAATTATACCAGCGTTTCGTGGTATAGCATTAAAGGTTGTTCCAGGTGCAAAACCCGCTTTGGATGTACCAATATTTTTCCCGTATGCGCCTAATGCGCTTATGCTTGGTTTTATATTCTCCATTATCGGTATGGTCGTAGGAATGCTTGTCTCTACATTGTTTGGTACCATCGTTCCGTTACCGTCCATTATCGGCGGATTCTTTACAGGAGGTATTGCTGGGATATTCGGGAATACGTTGGGTGGAAGACGTGGAGCAATGATTTCGGGATTAATTTATGGAATTATATTAACCGTTCCAGTAGCTCTGTTCTATCCTTTATTTGGTTTAGAAGTATATGGTGTAGAAGGGCTTGCTTTCTTGGTACCAGATGGGATTATCGTTTTGGCTTTAATTAAGCTCTTCTTTGTTTTGGAAATTCCGATTATCGGTTTAATCGTTACGCTAGCTGCTTTCATCCTGTTAAGTGTGTTTTATAGAAAGAAGATCAATAAAGCAAACCTAGAATAATTGATAGCGACTTGGTAATATTAAAATCTTTTAAAGAAAGAAGTTGAATGAAAGAGAAAATAATTATTATTTACAACGTAGTGTTCGTGGGTACAAACATTAGTATGCACATTTTTATAATTCGTTTTTAATGAATAAGAAAAGCTCATTAATATTCATGGAGCTGGGACATAAAAATAGCACAAACCGAACAATTCATTTATGTGATTACCCCCAAAAGTTAGAGTTTTATTATACAGTTGATTGGCTGGATTGCGTTCGATACTCGACTGGGCTCAGCCCGGCCAATTTTTCTTTTATTCGTTCATGATTATACCAATAGATATATTCTTCAATCCGACTTTTTAATTCTTCATAGCTTACTAATTTTTCTCCATAATACATTTCTTGTTTTAAAATGCCAAAAAAATTCTCCATGGAAGCATTATCCGCACAGGTTGCTTTTCTAGACATGCTTTGGAATACTTTATTCTCTTTTAATGTTCTCACCCATTGGTTGTGCTGGTAATGAAAGCCTTGGTCAGAATGGATGGTGGTGCGATAGGTTGCATGATTCTTTATTATCTCTATCGTTTCTTTTAAAGGTTCTATGACAAGATCTAACGTTGGACGTTCCTTGATTTTATACGCAATAATTTCTCCGTTATAAAGGTCAAGAATCGGATTTAAATATAACTTCTCTTCACTTAGACATTTGAATTCTGTAATATCGGTTACTAATTTTTGAAGAGGAATTGGCGTGTTAAAACGGCGAGACAATCGGTTTTTCGCCACTTTTCCAACGTTTCCCTTATAGGAATTGTATTTACGGGATTTTCGCATAAATTTCACACATTTCAATCCCAATTCGCACATAATGCGATATACTTTTTTATGGTTGATAACGTATCCTAATTTATTTAGTTCTCTAGTAATACGTTTATAGCCATAACGTTCATGGAACTTTTTAAATAAATCTATAATGATTTTTTTTAGTACTTTGTCTGAATCTTCTCTGCCAAAATTTTTCACATGATAGTGATAGGTTGCTTCAGGTATGCCCACAGCAAGGAGAATATCTTTTAATCGGAATCCTTCTTCTTTAAGTCCAAATGCTACCTTTGCCTGTGCTTTTCGTGGAAGGCATTTGGATTCTCCCGAAAAGCTCGTAGCTTTTTTAGGTACGCATTTTCTAGCCTTAATAGTTCATTCTCTCGTTCTAATATTTCTTCACGTGTTAACTTTTTTTCTTCCTTTTTCTTCCGTTTATTGGGTTTCTTAGACATAGAAGACTCCCCCTTTGGTTTCAGGCCTTCTACTCCTTGTTCCTTAAATTCTTTCATCCAGCGTCTAATTAAGGAAGGGTTGTTCAATTTAAATTGAACAGCAGTTTCTAAAAAAGTAGCACCTGTCTTTAACACAAATTGTATCGTATTTAATTTAAATCGAACAGGATAAAACTTCCTAGCTTTTTTTCTTTTTAACCCATCCATTCCCTGAGACTTATAGACTTTCACCCATTCAAATATTGGTGTTGCGCTACCCATATTATATTTTTTTGCTAATAATTTATATCCTAGGTTGCCATATAAATACTCGGTGACAAGATTTATTTTAAATTCTTCACTATATTTAGCCATAAAAACACCCCCGAAAATTAGATTTCTACTCTAACTTTGGGGGGTCGGTACCCACCATCATTTAAAATTAAATTGGAGTAATATGTCGTTATCTACTATACTGATTGTAACAATCTATTGATACGTGTTTTTTAAAAAATACTGTTCGAATCGGGGTGGGATGATGAACTCTCGACAGTATGCAATCATTCAATTGCTTGATTATGCTGAAAGCGAACCACTAACCAGTGCTCAACTATCTGCTGAGATCAATGTGAGTCCGAAAACAATCAGAAATGATATCAAAGAATTGAATTCCATGTTAACAAGCTATGATATACACATTCAATCGAAGCGAGGGAAAGGCTATCTGTTAAGGGCAAAAAATAGAGATCATTTGGAGCGTTTTTTTCTTCATTATGCAAAAAAAGCTTCTACTATGATTCCGGTTGAATCTGAAGCGCGAGTTCACTTTTTAATGAAAAGATTGCTTTTTCATTCAGACTATATCAAAATAGAAGATTTACTTGCTGAATTATTTGTAAGTCGGTCCACTTTACAAAGTGATTTAAAAACAGTGCGAAACATTTTGCAATATTATAGCTTATCGATTGAGCATAAACCTAACTACGGCATGAAAGTTATAGGGAAAGAAGCGTCGATTCGTTTTTGTATTTCAGAATACATTTTTAACCAACAGCCAATATGGTTGGAAGGTCAATGGTTAAACATATTGTCAAGCGAAGAACTAGATATAATAAGAGAAGCAATTCTAAAAAATATTAGGAAACATCAGATCACTATTTCAGATATTAGTTTACAAAATTTAATGGTTCACCTTGCTATTGCCTATAAACGAATAAAAGAGAATAATCCTGTTCAAATTTTAAAAAAAGTTTTTTATGACTTAAAAGACAAAAAGGAATATAGGGTAGCTCAAGAAATATTAAAAGAGATTGAATGCAATTTAGACGTCCATTTTCCGAAAACGGAAATAGTTTATTTATCCATCCACTTAAAAGGGACAAAGTTGACATTCTTTACAAATGAAGCAATAGATTTGGAAATGGATACAAAGATATATCATGTAGTCCAAGAAGCAATACAGCATATTGACAAAACATATGGCTTACAACTATCCAGAGATAAAGAACTTCTAAATAATTTAACACTCCATCTAAAACCTGCTATCAGTCGTTACCAATACCAGATGAATATACGTAATCCAATGTTAGAAGAAATAAAGATGAAATGTCCTCTCTCATTTGAAGCGGCATTAACAGGCGCAAAGATAATTTATAAGAAACTAAAGATTCGGGTTAACGAAGATGAAATTGGTTATATAGCTCTCCATATTGAAGCTGCGCTTGAAAAGGCAAAGCGTTCTTCTGTTGGACGCAAACAATGTTTAATTGTCTGTGCATCCGGGCTGGGGAGTTCACAGCTGCTTTTACATAAACTAACCAATCTATTTGGGCAAAAACTTGAGGTTGTTGGCATCACGGAATATTATAATTTAACTCAGCACAGTCTGGAGGATATAGATTTTATCGTGAGTACCATACCTATTAGGGAGAAATTAGCTATTCCGGTTATCCATGTAAGTACAATCCTTGGAGATATGGATGTTTTGGAAATTGAACGGGTTTTGGAGAATTCAGTTGCAAATATAGGAGATTATATATTACCTGAATATACTTTCTTTAACTATGATTTTAAAACGGTCCATTCGATTATTCAATTTTTAACAAGTACGTTAATAAACGATGGGAGAGCTGATAAGAATTATACATTATCTGTTTTGGAACGGGAAAGGAAAGCTCCTACAAGCTTTGGTAATCTGGTGGCTGTACCACATCCCCTTGAACCGGGAACAAATGCTACGTTTTTATCTGTTCTTACTTTAAAGAAAGCCATAACATGGGGAGACAAGCAAGTTCAATTGGTTATACTGCTCAATGTTAACAAGACTAATAAAGAAGAATTACAACCAATGTTCCAATCACTTGTGAGATTAATTGATAATAAACAGACCGTTTTTAAACTGTTAGCATGTAAGACATATGCCCAAATGAAAAATATTATAAGAACCGTTTAAAAAGTATAGCAAAAGACCGCTACTGCTGGGTGCTTTTGCTTTTTACATTTTAGTAGAAAACGAACCGTTGAAATAATTCTCGGTAAAGACTGTTAAAATGTTCAATTAGGGTCGAGCATTTGCATACTTTTTTGATATCATTATTTTTTTGCCATTGGCAGCGGTAAAAAGGTGTCTTATAATGAATGCGCTTTCACGATAGAATGAAGGTAAGAAATGAAAACAGGAGAGAGGATGGTCATCGATGAAAGGATTAAAAATAGCTGTGATAGGGGGAGGATCTTCATATACACCGGAATTATTAGAAGGTTTGATTAAAAATCAAAAAGTTTTGCATGTAGCAGAAGTTTGGTTAGCAGATGTAGTTGCAGGACAAAAGAAGTTAGCCATTATAGAAGGCTTAGCAAAACGTATGATTCAAAAGTCTGAATGTCCAATTAAAATTATTGCAACTTTTGATAGACAAGAAGCAATAAAAAATGCCGATTACATTATTACACAAATTAGAGTTGGACAACTTGCCATGCGACGTTATGATGAATATATCTCCATTAAGCATGGGGTGATAGGTCAAGAAACAACTGGAGCCGGGGGATTTATGAAAGCTTTACGAACGATACCAGTGATTCTTGATATTTGTAAAGATATCGAAAAACTTGCTCCGAATGCTTGGTTGTTGAATTTTACAAATCCTGCAGGTGTTGTTACAGAAGCAGTTTTGAAACATAGTAATGTAAAAGTTATTGGCCTATGTAATAATCCGATTAATTATTATAAAAAATTCTCCGAAACTTATAACGTTTCTGTTGATGATGTTAGTATCAGTTTCACAGGCATCAATCATTTGATTTGGATAACGGATTTATATATTAAAGGTGAGTCAAGAATAGAGGATATTTTCAATGGTTGGTCGGATAGTTACGAGGCAAAGAATATTCCTGCGTTTGGCTGGGACTTGGAGTTTTTGAAATCATTGGGTGCTATTCCTTGCGGCTATCATAAATATTATTATCAGTCGGATCGTATTTTGCAAGAACAACTTGAACAGTTTAAGCGAAATGAAACCCGTGCTGATCAAGTACAAAAAATTGAAAAAGAACTTTTTACTATTTATCAGAACCTTGAACTAAACGAGAAACCAAAAGCTTTGGAACAGAGGGGAGGAGCTTATTATTCAGAGGCAGCTGTTAATTTGATTACATCTATTCAATTGAATAAAAAAAATGTGCATACACTAAATGTTCGCAATAACGGATCCATTGCATGTTTACCTAATGACGTCTGCATAGAAGTAAATTGTGTAGTGGAGCGACATCAAATTACACCACTACAAGTAGGGGCAGTACCTCCACAGATCAGGGGGCTTTTGCAAAATGTTAAAGCATACGAAGAATTAACTGTGGACGCAGCTGTATATGGAGACAAAGATCTTGCTCAGCAAGCATTAACATTACATCCACTTATCCCATCTGCTGAACGAGCAAAAGCTATTTTAAAAGAAATGTTTATCGTAAACAAAGAGTTTTTACCACAATTTACTTCATTACTATAAGGGGGAAAACTACGTTGAAAATTACATTACTTTGCGCACTCGGAATGAGTACAAGCCTTCTGGTAGAAAGAATGAAGAAAGCGGCTGATAGTAGAGGGATTGATGTGCAAATTGAAGCACATTCGGTAGATGATATGGACAAGCAGCTTAAACGTGCTGATGTCATACTTTTAGGTCCACAAATTCGCTATAAGAAGAATGAACTGTTTAAAAAAGCGGAAGCAAGGGGTGTGCCAATCGCCATTATTGATATGCGAGCATATGGAGCGACTGATGGTGAAAAAGTGTTGGAGCAAGCACTTAAGTTAAATACATGAAAATAGGAGGATGGGTTGTGAATCGTTTTAATGCGTTTATGGAACGTTACTTTATGCCGGTTGCAGGGAAAATGGCTGAACAACGCCATTTGAAGGCGATTAGGGATGGGATTGTCGCAACAATGCCATTATTAATCATTGGAAGTATTTTTCTCATTATATCATCCCCACCTATAGAATCTTGGGCAGAATTTATGAAGCCTTACACATCAGCACTGAATATCCCTGTAAAAGCTACCTTTGGATTGTTAGGCTTAGTCGCAGTATTTTCAATCGCATATAGTCTTGCAAAAAGTTATGGAATGGATGAATTGTCGGCCGGGGTGCTTAGTCTCGCTGCATTTTTTGTTGCTACTCCACTTACGGAAGATGGGAATATTCCTTTGAACTTAATGGGAAGTGAAGGTTTATTTATTGCAATTGTGTTAGCCATTTTCACGGTGGAAGTATATCGTTTTTTTGAAGAGAGAGATATTGTTATTCGTATGCCTGAAGGGGTTCCTCCTTCCGTATGGCGTGCATTTACTGCTCTTATTCCCGGAGCAGCCATTATTTTCGTTGTATGGGGCATGGATCTGTTATTGCGTAATGCTTTTAACTTGTCATTACACGGAGTTGTTGGTGCTATATTAAGACAACCTTTAGAGGCAATGGGCGCAAGTTTATGGGGAGCAATTATTGCAATTATCCTTATCCATTTACTATGGTCCTTTGGGATTCACGGAATTTCTGTTGTGGCAAGTGTAATGGCACCAATCTGGTATAGTCTGACCGAACAGAACGTAGCGGCACAGCAAGCTGGAGAAGAACTTCCATATATTATTGGTCAGCCATTTATGGCGATTTGGGTGACAGTCGGTGGTTCGGGTATGGCACTGGCGTTAACCATATTACTTGTCTCAAGAGCTCGTTCGCGTCAACTGAAAGGACTGGGTCGAGGATCTATTTGGGCAAGTTTCTTTAATATAAGTGAACCTATTGTATTTGGCGCACCAATTGTCCTGAACCCATTATTATTTTTACCTTTTATACTTGCACCATTAGCAGTTGGTCTGATCACTTATTTTTCCATGTCACTCGGTTTTGTAGGAAAGCCATATGTAATTGTTCCTTGGACTACCCCCCCGCCATTTTCGGGGATATTGACAACAGGTGATTGGCGTGGTGGTGTATTAATGATTATTAATATCATCGTAGCCATGTTTATTTATTATCCGTTTTTCCGTTTGTATGATAAAAAACTCTTAGAAGAAGAACAAGCCAATGAGGCGGCAGCTGCCACGAAGGAAAATTAAGGAGTATTTTTTGGGATAATATTACAAGAAAAGTCATTATTCATGCAAATGATTTTAGTCTGGCACCTGGTGTAACATATGGAATCCTTTATGCTCATCATTATGGGGGAGTATCAGTACGACAGCAGGTTAATCTGCTGTTTTCGAAGAATAGTTTAGAAGAGACAAAAGAATACCCTCATTTGCGAATCGGTTTACATCTGGTATTTGATGCAGGCCGCCTTGTTTTTCATCGGACAGCAGTTTAACGGGCCGCACGGATTTTTTTGAAAGGGAAGGCATGAATCGAATCAAAAGGAAGGATTTGAAACATGAGCTGGGCTCAGCTTGATTTACTTTATAAACGCTATCAAGCTGATTCATTATGGAGGTGTAGCATATGGATATTGAAAATATTTCAATGAGCATCATTTTACAAGCAGGTAATGCAAAAAAATATTTATATGAGGCATTAAAACATGCTCGAAATGCAGAGTTTGAACAAATTGAAACAAAAATGAGGCTAGTTTCTAAAGAATTATTAAAAGCTCATAAATTGCAAACCAAACTTATTCAGGAAGACACAAAGGGGGAATTGGAAAATTTGCCAATTTTACTAGTCCATGCACAGGATCATTTAATGTCAGTTATGTCAGAAAGAAGTTTGGTAGAAGAGATGATAGCAATGTACAGTAGTCAGAATAAACTTCGTAAAAAAGTAAACTGTTTAGTGGAAGGGATGAATGTTGGAAAAAAAGTAGATAGTTGAACCTGAAAAAATGAAATAAGGAGTGTTTTATGTGAGGACATTAAAAAAATCAATGACGATTATAATGATGATACTTTTTGTTCTTGCTATTACATCTTCAGATACGACGTTGAGTGCGGAGAGCAATAAGGGGAAGAGGAAAAATAAGGTTAGTAAAAAAGTGACACCAGGTATTGAGGTTTTCTTAACTGATCATTTAGAGTGGGTTCAGGATAAACGAGTTGGGTTGATTACGAATCATACTGGGGTTACAAGTAGTTTAGAGAGTAGCATTGATTTATTGTACAATCATCCTGAAGTGAATTTAACAGCATTATATGGTCCGGAACACGGCATACGCGGGGATCGTGAAGCAGGAGAATATGTGGAGTCGTATATCGATAAAAAAACGGGTTTACCTGTATATAGCTTGTATGGATCTACCTGGAAACCTACGGAAGAGATGCTCGAGGATGTAAATGTTTTATTATTTGATATTCAGGATATAGGTTCCAATGTTTATACTTATATTTACACGCTGGGTTTTGCCATGGAGGCAGCAGCAGAACATGATAAACAACTGATCGTGCTAGACAGACCAAATCCTATTGGTGGTACAAGGGTCGAGGGGCCGGTACGTTCGAAAGATGCTGTTAGTTTTATGGGCAGATTTTTGCTTCCTGTCAGACATGGCATGACAGTTGGTGAATTGGCTGTAATGTGGAACCATGAATATAGTATGGGAGTAGATCTAAAAATAGCTAAATTAAAGGGTTGGAAAAGAAATATGTATTTTTCCGATACTGGACTTCCATGGGTGATGTCATCTCCGAATATACCGACTGAAAAGACAGCTTATTTATATACGGGAACAGAATTATTAGATGACACGTCATTGTCTACAGGACTTGGCACCACTAGACCGTTCGAATTAGTAGGTGCTCCATGGATTGATAGTGAAGCTTTAGTAGAAGAAATGAGAAACCGTGGTATTGCCGGCGTGAAATTTAGATCGGCATATTTTACACCCATGTTTGGAAAATATGAAGGTGAGCTGGTAGCTGGTGTACAAGTCCATTTGAATGATCCCGAAAAAGTTGATCTTGTTGCTTTAGGATTAAATTTAGTTGATGCGATGAGAGACCAGAACCCTGATAAGTTTGAGATGACGGAAAGTTACACCAATTTAATCGGGGATACAGACGTCCCTGAGATGATCATGAAGAACATGCCGGTTGATAGAATTATTGCTTCATGGCAAGAAGTATTGTATGAGTGGATAAAGGACGTTCGAAATAAGTATTTAATGTATCCGCCATTTCCAGCTGGATCTAAACCATACAGACCAAAAGGAGTATTGGGAATTTTACCATTAGATTTGGCAGTTTCCCCAGGTCAAAATATTGCATTAGCTGTAAAAGGATATAATAAACACGGCAAAAAATTAGAGATGGATCCTGATTTAATTGATTGGACTGTTTCCAACGATATTGGATATGTGGAAAATGGTACATTTTATGCTGTAAAAGAGGGAAAAGCGCAATTAATCGCAACCTATCGTGATTACAAAGCAAAGAGAGAAGTCGTGGTTTCCTCAAGAAATGTAAATAATATAAGATATGGTGTACATTCTAATTATACAAGAGTTGTATTTGACTTAAACAAAACAGTCGATGATTATGACATTATTAAAGATAATAATATGTTAAAAGTTCGGATACCGTATGGTAAAATTTCTGGAGAACTAAAACAGGAGGGAGGGACAATGGAAGTAACTAATAACCCTGTATTATCATCTATTGAATATTTGAAAGAAGGCGATACATTTGTTGCAGTCTTCTATTTAAAAAAGGAAAACGTTGATTATGCAACACCGAAGTATTTGTCACGATTAGTTGTAGATATAAAACATTAAAAAATACAAGGTGTAATACGCAACGTAGAATTCCTAGCAGGAGAGTTTTCAGTTGTCGCAGTATCCTAGTTTAGAAGAAGACCTTTTCCAAACTACAGTTGGTAACATGGATACAGATTTGCGGATCAGAGTCGAACCACATTTTTATTTGGGGTGTAGTTCGATTATTTTTATTTAAACCTTCTAACGTGAAAAATAACCGAACATATGTTAGTATATTATATAATTACTTGTTAAAAATCTTACTATTAGTCATTGTTTATGGAGGGTAAATTCTTTTTTCGCTTTTATTCTCTACAAAAAGTAATTTATACACTAATAAATATTAGAAAATTCTTTCATCTAAGAGCACCTAAAAATATTGGAAGGAGGATAGAAAATCTAGCAGTACCCTTTACGTAAAAGTAGAGGAAAGTTATGAAAATAGCAGGGGATAGATTATGATGGGAGGAAAATAAAATGAAAGCAAATTTAATTATGGAGAGTAATGTTGTTAACTATGAATCACTTAAGCGAAAAGAACATCAAAAAATGAATGATAGTTGGTATGTAGCTTCATTTCTGCAGGAGGATCACAAAGAATATAAAGCCAATTACGAAGAAAATTATCATTCAATTAGACAAATTTTAGAAAAAGCTTTTACAAATATTATCTTTTTTGAGCGAATTCATCGAGTTGCCTATCATAAAAGTCTAGAAAATCCTGAATTTAAACGTGCTGAAAAACATGCAGAGAAGTTGCTTTCACAATTAGAGGGGCTGTTAACAACGACTGAACAAAAGGAGTTACTTTTGGATTTAGAATCAGCGTGGAATAATATGTATGGATTCTTTCTAGAGTACAGCTATTGCCAAGGGATAGAGGATAGCCCAGAAATCCATCAGGAACTTGAAAAATATGGTGTTTCTGTTGTGAAAGAAGGTACGCAACAGGATAAGGAAAGTTTATTGCAGGTGAATTAAACAGTATTGTCTGTTTTGGTTCACCAATTATTAGGATAGTGAACAAATTAAAGCCAAATGATTGTAATTGTATTAAAAATCTAATGTGAATTAGGAATGTTACAAATGATAGAAAAGATGTTTAAAAATTAGTAAGAGATTCGCTACCACAAGTTATAAGAGAGACCAATAAAAAGCCGTTAGTTTATGCAGTTACCGGTGAAAAAGTTAAAGCGGTTATTATGAGATAGACTAATAATAGAAGAAGTAAAATAATTTTGGAATACACCGACGAAGAAGAATGAACGGATATATTAGAGGTAATTAACGATATAATTCATGCTTATAACTTTGACATGGGAGAGATAATAGGAATTAAATCTGATAAATTAAAGGAACGTGGCGGCTTTAAAGAACGAATAGTATTAGAAAAGTTACTGATCAGCCTCATATGCTATTTAGCACGTATATTGAGCAGTAGTTTACTGCAAAATATACGTTTTTTTGTGGGCTTAAATAGCTAACAGAAATCCTGAAACAAGTCTCCTCCGTGTTGTTTGTCATTCGCTCAACCTATGTGGGATTCGACACAATGATGATTTACGTATGATACAGGAATGTAATTTTAATCGACGGTTCTGTATAGGATGCGACTAATGCACATCGCACAAAGAAAAAGCACTTTTCGAATTTTGACAGCGGCACATTGCGTTTTTTCAGGGGGCGTTGTGATTATAGACTTTGTTCTGCTTCTTTTCAGTAGGGATGAAGGAAAAGACCCCATTGAATGATAGTTTCACTTTATTTTTAACCTTATACCATGTTTAGTTCCAGTAGTTAAATAAATTAAAAAATGGTTATAATGTATTTACAAATAAAATAAAACATATTATAATCATTATGATGAATAAACTAAAATAATATTAAAGATTATAATGTCTAGGAGGTTAGAATGAGTAATATAAAAAGAAATTCAAGAGTTCCACTGTATAAGCAGGTCAAAAACCAGTTATTACAAGAAATTAATAAAAACATGAAGGAAGGGGATTTATTACAACCTGAATCAGAAATGGAAAAACAGTATGGAGTAAGTAGGATAACAGTTAGAAAGGCAATAGATGAATTAGTAGCAGAAGGGGTTATTTTTAAAGCTCAAGGTAGAGGGACTTTTGTAAGATCAACGAAAATTGTACAAAACGCAGGGACAATCACAAGTTGGACGGAAGAAATGCATTTAAAGGGAAAGTCTCCGTCAACACAAAATCTCATGATCTCAGAAGTTAAACCATCCAGAAAGATGATAGACAAATTGCATTTACAACCTAATGAAAAACTAATTCGGATTGAACGTCTGAGGTTAGCAGATGGTGAACCAATAGCGTTAATGTTTAACTACTTAAGAGAAAAGTATGTTCCGGGACTTTTAAACAAAGGGCTTACAAGGGAATCATTATATGAGGAATTAGAGGAAAATTATAATATTGTTCTAATAGAAGCGCAAGAGCAAATTAAAGCAAGGTTGGCAACAGATTTGGAAGCGTCTGCATTGAAAATTCCTCCTGGTGAGGCGGTGCTTCATATTAATCGTACCTCTTTTTTAAAAAGCGGTATTCCGTTTGAAATGGTGGAAATGATTAATAGAGCTGATAGGTATGAATATTATATTAAAGTTTCTGGAAGAGAAAAATTAAAATCATTATAAAGGAATGATGAAAGATGTTTTTGTTGAGCAAGGATTCCATTCAGTTGGATGTTCAAGTAAACGATCCAATCGAGGCAATTAGAATCAGCGGTGAATTGCTAGTAAAGGGGGGATATGCCAAAGAAGAATATATCGAGGCGATGGTTAAAGGATATAAAGAAGTAGGATCTTATATTGTCATTGCCCCGGGAATTGCAATTCCACATGCAAGACCTGAACGAGGAGCCCTGGATACAGGATTTTCATTAGTAAGATTGAAAGTACCTGTCGAATTTGGACATAAGAAGAATGATCCGGTTAAAATTGTATCCGCTTTCTCCGGTGTGGGTAATGATGGGCATATAGAGATGCTGCAAAAGATTTCAAGCATATTTGGAGACAAGACAAAATATAACCAAATTATCAAAGCAGCTACTGTTGAAGAAATTTTTCGAATAATTAATCATTAAAGTGATTATATAAAGGGAGGAATAACAATGTATATATTAAGTGTTTGCGGGATGGGGTTTGGAACAAGTTTGATGCTTTTAATGGATATTCAAGCTATGGCAAAAGAAAGCGGTTACGAAGTTAAAGGTGAGGCTACTGACCTTGGCAGTGCGAAAGGGAAAAGCTGTGACTTTATGGTTGCTTCCAGTGAAATAGCTGCTGAATTATCAGGGGAAGGGGTGCCGATCGTTGCGATAGATAACTTACTGGATAAGGAAGAAATTAAAGCCAAAGTTCTACCCATGATTAAAAAAATGGATAAGGAGAGATAAATATGGTAGATTTTTTAGTTTCCATTTTAAGTAATCCTGCTATCATCATTGCATTAATTGCTGCAATAGGATTAATTGCACTGCGTAAGTCCGCATCAGATGTGATGAAAGGGACTTTAAAAACTCTATTTGGTTTTTTAATTCTTCAGCAAGGTGCAAATATAATTGTTACTTCCTTAATGCCGTTTAGTACAATGTTTACAGAAGCATTTGGTTTAACTGGTATTGTAGCCGAGGATAATGCAATAGCGGCTGCTGTACAAACTGTGCTAGGTAAAGAAACAGCATTTATACTAATCTTTTCTTTTTTGATTAATGTTTTAATTGCTCGATTTACAAGATTTAAATATATTTTTTTAACAGGGCATATGATGTTTTCTTTTGCTGCTACAATGGCTATTGTTCTGAGTCAAATGGGTGTTTCAAGTACAATGACAATCATAATAGGTTCTGCTATTCAAGGTATTTCTATGGTTGTTTTTCCAGCTATATCGCAACCATTTGTTAGGAAAGTCACAGGGAGTGACAACGTAGCTTTTGGATTCTGGGGAAGTTCTTGGATTTCTTTATCCGGTTGGGTCGGTGGCAAATTTGGAAATAAGTCCCAATCATCTGAAGACATCAAAGTTCCAAAATCACTAGATTTTTTAAAAGATATGAGTATTTTAATGGCTATTATTATGGTTTCTGTGTATGTTATTACAGCCACATTTGTCGATTCTTCGGTTATGTCAGAACTATCAGGCGGTTTAAATCGATATCAGTTTGCTATTTTTGAAGCTTTAGGATTTGTAGTAGGAATTTTAATTTTGTTAATGGGAGTAAGAATGTTCTTAGCTGAGATTGTTCCTTCTTTTAAAGGGATTGCAGAAAAAATTGTTCCAGGTGCAAAGCCGGCGTTGGATGTTCCTATATTTTATTCCTATGCACCGGTTGCTGTAACCATCGGTTTTCTGGCCGCTTTAATAGGTGGATTAATTGTTACGTTTATGTCCAGCTTTTTACCAGTAGCTGTTTTGCCTTCTGTAATCGGGCTATTCTTTATGGGAGGTGCTGCAGGGGTATTTGGTAACGCAACGGGTGGATTAAAGGGAGCTATTGTAGGTGGATTTTTCTTAGGCTTTACATTTTCTCTATTGATAGCGGTTGCATATCCTCTCGTTGATTTAACACAATATAGCATTAATGGATTGTGGTTTGCTTCACCTGATGCCGTTATTGTTGTAATATTCATAAAATTAATTGGTTTGTTATTTGGAGTTCCGCTGTAGAACATTTATCCCGGATATAAGGTGCTGTAAGACTCACACTTCAAGAATTGGAAGATGTGAGCTGAACAAGTCTAAGTGGGAGATAACAGCACCTAAATCCCCGATTCGTTCATCTAAACAATCCGTGTGGGATAAAAGAAAACCCCTACTGATTGAAGATTCACTTTATATAAACAGTATTTAAAAAGGAGACGATACTATGATGAAAGTCCGTACAGTATTAGGAGATATAGAACCAACTTTATTAGGGACAACTTATAGCCATGAACACCTGTGGACGAATCCACCTGCTACTCAAAAAGATCGAGATTTGGAATTAACAGATTATGAAGCAAGTGTTAGTGAATTATGGAGATTTAAAAGAGCGGGTGGAGATGCTCTTGTGGATGCAACAACGCTTGATTATGGAAGAGATGCTAGTAAATTAGTGCAAATGTCTTTAGAGACTGATGTACACGTTATAGCAACTTCGGGCTTCAACAAACATATTTATTTTCCTAAATGGGTTGAAGCGCTTAGCATTGAAGAAATTGCAGAAAAATTAATTCGTGATGTCACTATTGGTATGGATGGAACGAAGGCAAAAGCAGGATTTTTAAAAGCTGGTTCTTGGAATCAAATGATCCACCCATTAGAAGAAAAAGTAACTCGCTCAGTTGCTAGGGCACAACTTGAAACAGGTGCTCCAATTTGGTTACACACAGAAGCTGGTACGATGGGGATGGAAATGTTAGATATTCTAGAAGATGAAGGGGTTGACTTGACTAAAGTTGTAGTAGGGCATAGTGATAGAAATGCAGATCCGTATTATCATTTGCAGCTAGTAAGAAGAGGAGCTTATGTTCAATTTGATGGTAGCAGTAAAATTAAGTACTACCCAGATAGTATACGCGTATCTTTAATAAAAAATTTACTAGAAAATGGTTTCATTAATCATTTATTAATTTCAGGTGATATGGGTCGAAAAACTTATTTACATGCATACGGTGGTGGACCCGGATTTGAGTATATACTCAAAAAGTTGATTCCTCGGTTGTTAGATGAGGGATTAACGCAAAAAGAAATTGATACAATCTTTATAGATAATCCATCTCGATGGCTAGCTCAATTTGAATAGGAGTGGAATCATGGAAAAAAATACAATTATTTCGATTATTCGGGGAGTAAATCCTGATCATATAATAGAAATTATGAAAGGATTATTAGAAAACGGTATTAGTTGGGCGGAAGTATCATTAAGTGAGGAGCAAAAAGGATTAGAATGTATAAGACGAATATCAAAATCCTTTTCCAATCAAGTTAGCCTTGGCGTTGGGACTGTCATTAATAAAAGACAGGTTGATGCTGCAATAGATGCAGGGGCTAAGTACATCATTACTCCTGGTTGGGATAGGAATTTAGTTGAATATGTAATTTCTAAAGATGTTGAAATCTTTCCTGGTGTGTTTTCTCCGGGTGAAGTTATGCAGGCAAAAGCATTGGGTATAAAAACCGTTAAAGTATTTCCGGTTAATAGTTTGCCAATGGATTATGTGAAAAACTTAAAAGGTCCTTTTCCATCCATCAACTATATGGCTGTTGGTGGAGTAACAAAAAATAATATTATTAGTTTGAAAAAGGCTGGATACTCATCTTTTGCTATTGGAAGTGAATTAGTTCCAAGAGGAGCGACTAAAGAAAATATAGAAAGGATAATTGAAGATACTAGAGAATTTAAAAAATTGATTGATTTGGAGTGAATTACATGGGCGCCAAAGAAATACTCTACATGAATAGAGACGAAGTAGCTGAATCCGTAAAAGAATTTCCAGTCGCAATTTTGCCATTAGGTGCTACTGAGCAGCATGGTCATCATCTGCCCTTAGGAACAGATATAATCTTGGCAAAAGGCATTTCTAAAAAAATTGCTGAACAGACTGGAGCACTTTTACTTCCAACTATGCCTTTTGGTTATTCTTGGGTTTGGAGAGACATACCAGGAACTATATCATTACAACAAAATCATGTAGAAGCAGTAATCAAAGATGTTGCGTATAGTGTAAGCCGTTATGGAATAAAATTACTAGTCCTAGTAAATGGACATGATGCAAATAACGCAAGCATGAAATATGCAACTAGAGAATTAATGGATGAGTTAGATATGCCAATTATTTATCTCTTTTATCCGAATATGGAAGAGGTAATGAAGGAGTATTGTGAATCTCCTACATGGAACGGAATGATTCATGCTTGTGAATTTGAAACTTCATTAATGCTCGCTTTAAATTCAAAGCTAGTTGATATGAGTAAAACTGTTTCAGAGTATCCTTCCACTCCAAAATTATATGGAAAATCTACAATATCACTTGGAAATCTGAGTGAAAGTGGCGTTTATGGTGATGCAACACTTGCAAGTAAAGAAAAGGGAAATAAAATGTTAAACATTTTCGTAACCGAAATGGTGAATTTATTATTAGAAGCATTCCATAATATTAAATAACGGATTTTTCAAAATAATGATAGCTGAGCTGTCAATAAAGTAGCATAGGTGGTGCAGAAAAGTCCTTTATAAAAATTGTGCATGAGATGACTCACACTCTGCCTATGAATCAAGCTAACAGGCAGTAGAAACTGTACTTGAATCTATTTTTTAGTTGTTAGTTGTAGCAGAAACGTTTAAAATTCGGAAGTGGAATAAGAGTAGGAGAGAACGTTTTTCGGGATGAAGGAGTTCTCACTATATGTTTACTGGTGCGGTGAAGGAAAGTGAAATGTAAAAGAAGGATCGGCTTATGCAATTTAAGAACTGGTAGTTGTAAATCTAGAATAGGGATAAATTTGTTATTTTGCTTGTATTAAGCGTAAATGTTTAAGGGAAGGATAATGAAAATCTCATGCTTTTCAATTTAGAATACTTGATGTACCAGTGCTGACAATAGAAGAAGTAAGATGAATTTAATGTTAGTGAGATACACCTGTGATACCTTGGTTAATTCTATAGGGTCACAGGTGTTTTAATTGTGCTTAATATGTATTTAACTCCTTTACGTTTCGCCCAAAACGGATACTATTAATTTTAAAATTCAATAGTAGATATAATAATTCAATTTATGTTAACAATGTTAGAACCTTTATGTCTAATTAGTTAGAAAATTCATTTGACTTTAAAAGAAAATTATTTTATACTACTAGTCAATTAAGCGCTTAATTCATTAGTAATTATGATTAATCCATTATTAATAATGGATTACAGGAAGTTCAATAGATTTTATTATCATAAAAATCAAAGCGCTTAACCAAAAAGGTAAGCGCTTACTACGAGTCGGTTATGTTAATAAAGGTGGGAGAGAATATTGGATAAGATAGGAACATAATTTCGCAACGGATTACATAGGGCTTATATTTCTATTCCTGTTATCAGGAATAGTTCGGAACAGACTCTAAAAAAGAATTGCGATCAAAAAATTCATAATATTCATTAAATATATTTTTGAATTTCTAATTTAAAGATGTAATCAAATGCTTTTTAATAGGGGGAGAAGGGCAATGATTTGGGTGATTTTTTTATCGTTTCTAATTTACACTGTTTTTGTTATGTGGTTTTCATGGTATAAAACAAAAGGACATCGTATGGATAGCACAGACAGTTATTTTCTTGGTGGCAGAAGCTTAGCGGGAATAGTTATTGCGAGCTCGTTATTATTAACAAATTTATCGACAGAACAAATAGTTGGGTTAAATGGGCAAGCTTATGGAGAGTCAATGGTAGTGATGGCGTGGGAGGTTACTGCTCCATTAGCGTTAATTTTTATGGCTCTTGTATTTTTACCACGATACTTAGCAACAGGCATTTCTACTATACCTGATTTCTTAGAGCAGCGATTTGATTTGAGAACAAGACAAATGGTTTCGTTATTATTTTTATTAGGTTATGCAACTGTATTTTTGCCTACTGTTTTGTATTCAGGTGCGCTGGTGATTGATGGAATTTTTGGTTTGTCAACTAGAACAGGATTAAGTACGTTTCAAATTGTGTTTTTTATATCTGCTGCTATTGGATTGATTAGCTGTGGATATGTAATCCTTGGCGGTCTTCGTGCAACTGCATATAGTGATACGATTAATGGAATTGGCTTAATTATCGGTGGGCTACTTATTCCTATACTAGCATTATTTGTTTTAGGAAAGGGAAATTTTATCAATGGGGTAGGAGAACTTTTACATACAAATCCATCTAAGCTTAATGCTGTCGGGAATCATGAATCGTCAGTTCCTTGGACCGTTTTAGCCACTGGTTTGTTTTTCAATAATTTATTTTATTGGTGTACGAATCAGTCGATTATTCAAAGGTCGCTGGCTGCCAAGAATTTAGCAGAAGGTCAAAAAGGGGTACTGTTTGCTGGAATTTTTAAAATTTTTGGTCTGACATTTCTAGCTTTACCTGGAATTATTGCCTATTTATTGTATGGTAATTCTATTGCCAATGCTGATCAGGCTTATCCTACATTGATTATAAATGTTATGCCTGTAGTGTTATCTGGTTTTTTAGGCGCTGTTTTATTTGGTGCTATTTTAAGTTCGTTTAATAATGTGATTACAAGCTCAATCACGTTATTTACACTGGATATTTTTAAGCCAATTTTTAAACCAACTGCAGAAGAAAAGGATTTAGTAAAAACAGGACGTATTTTCGCTGCCTTCCTAGCTATATTTTCGGTAGTTATTGCACCATTTATTATATTTGCACCAAATGGATTGTATTACTTTTTACAGGAAATGAATGGATTCTATAGTTTGCCAATTCTAGCAATGGTTGTTGTCGGTTTTTTTACGAAACGGGTTCCAGCCTTAGCAGCTAAGACAGTAGTTATTACACATGTACTTCTTTATGGATTAACAAGATTCATCATTCCAGATATTAACTTTCTTTATGTGTTATCTATTTTATTTCCAATTGATGTTCTTACCATGTTAGTGATTGGTAGATGGAAACCAAAAGAGACTCCATATGTAATGACAACAAAAGATGTGGTTGATTTACAACCTTGGAAGCATGTGAAGAAGGTATCTGTAATCATTTTTTTCTTTATGGTTACTGTATATGGTCTATTTTCACCAATTGGCATCGCGGCAGTACCTGAAAACTATTATTCTCCAGCTTCATTTTTGTTTTTTGCGATAGCAATGCTATTCATTGGATTTGTCGTTTGGTACTGGCGAAAAATGACGAATAAATTAGATGTACACTTAGAAAAACAGCATAGCTTACAGAATTCAACTTATCTTGCAAGTAGCAAGCATGATTTATTTTAGCAAGACAGGCAATCAAACAATCGTGTAAAGTTTGAGTTTATATCAATCTAAGTATTAGTATAATTAGGTACCTATATAATTAACCGAACGCTAGGAAGTTTTCTTTCGTTTCCATATTTAGCAAAATGAAATTCTGGAAAAATAGTAATTGTTATACCAAAGATTCTTAACGAACTGGATTGTTAGTTTGCTGTTAGTAAAAAAACACTCCTTGTTTTACAGCATGTTTTTACGTTAGACCATATTCTTTATCATGATTAGTACTAACAAAATTCATTTATAAAATAGTTTTATTGTTGTATACTGATTAAAGATAAGACGCTTCTAGAACAGGCGTTAGCCTCATCATCTAAGTTTTTTGGACGAAAGAATGGTAAGGAGAGAGCATAGTGAGTGTAACGATTTACGATGTAGCAAAGGCGGCAAACGTCTCCATTGCTACGGTTTCTCAAGTTATTAATAACAAGGGGCGAATTAGTGAAAAGACCAAAAAAAAGGTGCATAGGGTAATGGAAGAATTAAATTACCAGCCTAATATTTTGGCTTCTGCGCTGATGGGAAAGCAAACGAAAACAATTGGTTTGCTCATCCCTGATTTGGCAAATCCGTTTTTTTCTGAATTAGCCAGAAGTATTGAAGATAGCGGGCATGAATTTGGATACAATATTGTCATTTGCAGCACGGATTATAAGATGGAAAAAGAAGCAAAGTATATAGCGCTTTTAAAGCAAAAGAGAGTAGATGGATTTATTTTTGCTTCTGGTTTTGAAAAGCTCGAGCAAGTAGAAGCATTGATGAATGAGAATATTCCGGTTGTGATTGTAGCACGTGATTTTCCAATGCTTCCTTTAAATACAGTAGCCATTGATGATTATATGGGGGGCTATCAAGCCGCTTCCTATTTATTAAAGCTAGGTCATACGAATATGGGAATAATTGCTCTGGATGTTTGGAGTAATCGGGAACGAATTCGCGGGTTTAATGATGCACTTAAGGAACAAAACCTAGAAATGAGAAATGACTTTGAATATATCACACAAGGAAATGAAAACTTAATTGATGCTGGTAAAGCAGTGGCTCATAAATATGTAACAACTTCAAATCCACCAACAGCTATTTTTTCTTGTAATGACATGTTAGCCATCGGCGCTATTCAAGCAGCTAAAGAAAATGGATTTCATGTACCAAGTGATCTATCCATTGTTGGCTTTGATAATACTGCGATTGCAACCATTGTAGATCCACCTTTAACCACGATCTCTCAACCAATTGAAAAGATGGGAAAAGAAGTAATGGATTTAATGATTTCTATTGTGAAAGGAGAGAGGAAAGAACAATTACGGCTCACATTAATGCCAACACTTGTTGAAAGAAAATCTACCGCAAAGTTGATTTAAATTAGTTATACAGGATGTTCAAAAATCCCAGTAAAAATGTCGCTTCGAATATGACTAGGAATTAAATTTTAGAGCTTGCTTTCATTCGACGTCATAAATCTTTTTTAGTTTTAAGTATTCGTACAACTAGGCATTCACCTACGTCTCGTTAGGCTGACGCTAACAAATTAGGCTTTTTTCTATAGGCTCTGTGAGCTAGCTCATGCCGCTACTAGCAAAAAACAGCCATTTCGAACCTCAACAACAAAGGGCATGGATGGGATAGCCCCAAGTTGCAGTAGGTAAGAAAGCTTCGGAGGAAATACATCGCACGAAGAAAAAGTATTTTTCTTTTTGAAGGGCAAGGAAAACGTCGCTAGCTATATATCACGGTTGTTTCAAGGAATAGTACGATTTTAAACGATCACAGTCCCTTTTAATTCTCTTTCAAACGCAAACTATAAGAAGATAAATTTTCTATTGACTTTTTAGAATACTTTTAATACTATTTAGTTAAGCGATTTATCAATTCAAGAACGGAGGGTGAGGATGACTGGCAATTGTATGATTGTACAATCAGGCGGCCCCACGGCTGTGATTAATAATTCCATGGTTGGCATTATTGACGGGATTTTGCAATCATCATTCGAAGGGAAGATTTATGGCGCAATAGGTGGTATTCATGGTCTTTTACATGATTCCTTCATTCGCTTAGATCAATTGTCGATTAGCGATCGATATCGGTTAAGATGGACGCCCGGGGCAGCGCTTGGGACATGGAGGCATAAACTAACATATCTTGACTTGGATAAGATTCTGAATGTTTTAAAAGCATATCACGTACGTTATTTCTTTTATATTGGTGGTAACGGGTCGATGAAAGCGCTAAAGCTGATTGACGATTTTTCCAAAAAGGCTAGCTATGAGCTGTGTGTTATAGGTGTACCAAAGTCTATCGATAATGATCTGCTTGGTACGGATCATTGTCCGGGCTATGGAAGTACTGCTAAGTTTTTGGCAACTTCTGTTCTTGATGTCAAGATGGATATGAGCAGCTATCCGGAAAGTAATGGAGTTACCATTATTGAAACAATGGGAAGACATACTGGCTGGGTTGCTGCAGCTTGTTCACTTGCTGAACGTGTGTTTGATGAGAAAAATGAGTTGCTCATTTATATACCAGAGGTTCCATTTGATTTAAGCAGCTGTTTAGCAAAAGTCGTAAACGCTAATGAAGAAAAAAGAAATATTATCTTAGTAATAGCAGAAGGGATTAAAACGATAAACGGTCAGTTTGTTAATGAAGATTTACAATATGATAGCTTAGGGAGGCCGAAGTTAGGTGGCGTTTCTGCTTATTTAAAGAAACAAATTGAAAGTAAAACTGGTATTAAAACACGCTACATTACCTCAAGTGTTTGGCAAAGAAGTAATATGATGTTAGCATCCAAGACGGATGTAGATGAATCTTATCTGTTAGGAAAAGAGGCTATTAATCAAGCACGAAGAGGTAATACCGGTGTAATGACTAGTATGAAAAGAGATGTAGCTCGAGAAGATTATTGTATTTCGTTTGCAACTGTAAGCCTTGAAAAAGTTGCTGGAAAAGAACGGTATATGCCAGAAGAATGGTATGATACAGAACGAAATAGGATGACCAGGGAATTTAAAACCTATGCATCTCCATTTATTCAAGGAGAGATGATTATTCCGATGGAAAATGGACTACCGGTTTATAAAAGAGTAATCTAGGTTTCTCATTTGATTAAGCGCTTAATCCAAGAGAGAGGTTTTTAAAATATAGGGGGAGATTTTTTGAAGAAAGAAATACGCTGTGCCATTTTTGGAGTAGGGAGGCTTGGAATGGTGCATGCCGAAAACATGATGAATCGCATCCCGGGATTGGAGGTTGTCACGGTTGTAACGACAAGGGAAGAAAGTGCTAAGCGGGCAGCAAATGAATTAGGGATAGCTAATTGGACTACTAATTCTCAAGAGGTATTTCAAGACCCGAGCATTGATGCTGTCATTATTGCCACTCCAACGAAAACACATGCTGAATTAATTATTCAAGCTGCAAACAGCCGAAAACATATCTTTGTTGATAAACCTTTAACGGAAACGTTGGAAGAAGCTGATCAAGTTATTAAAGCTGTGGAGGAGAACCAAGTTTACTGCCAGGTGGGGTTTATGAGGCGGTTTGATCCATCTTATTTAGCGGCCAAAAGACGAATTGTTCAAGGTGATATTGGAAAACCACTATATTTTAAAGGATTGAGCCGTGATCCTGGGTCACCACCCGAAGCGTTTATTAAGACAAGTGGTGGAATTTTCCTAGATTTATGTATTCACGAATATGATATAGCCAGATTTCTACTTGATGATGAAGTTGAGTCAGTTTGGGCTTTTGGCGATGTACTCGTTCATCCATTCATGAAAAAATACGGTGATGTTGACCAATCTATTACGTTCTTAACTTTTAAAAATGGTGCAACAGCTAGTATTGAAGGTAGTAGAAATTCTACCTTTGGTTATGATGTTCGTGGTGAAGTGGTGGGAACAGAAGGAGCTATTCAAATAGGGGCATTGCAACACCATAATAATATTATCTTAAAACAGAACAATAGTTATCATGATAACACCCCTGATTTTATATTAAAATTTGAAGCGGGTTTTTTGGCTGAAATGGTACATTTTGTTGACTGTATTCAAAATAATCGGAGGCCACTTGTCGATGAAGTTGATGGCAAGAAATCTTTAGCTGTAGCGGTAGCTGCAACAGAATCATTTCGAAAAAAAGAGAAAGTTACTCTTTGTACATGAATTTAGCTATAAGTTAATTCGATATTTTGAAAAATGTTACGTAATAAACAAAAGCTAAGCGGTTTCTGCGTTGCTAGCTTTTGAACCGCAATAAATAAGGGGAGGTAAACCGTATAATGGAATCCACGCAATTTTTAGCAGAACAGACGGAGGGAAAGAATGTAACGATCCGAATGACGATGGCACAAGCCTTGGTTAAATTTTTGGAAAATCAATACGTAGAGCTGGATGGAGAAGAAAGAAAATTTATCAGAGGTATTTTTGGTATATTTGGTCATGGCAATGCTACCGGTTTAGCAGAGGCATTAGAAATGGAAAATACGGCTTTAACATATATTCAAGGGAAAAATGAGCAGGGAATGGTTCATGTAGCTACGGCTTATGCAAAGCAAAAAAATAGACTAGAGACATATGCTTGTACAACTTCAATTGGTCCAGGGGCATTAAATATGGTAACAGCTGCAGGAACAGCGACTGTAAACCGTATTCCTGTACTATTATTGCCTAGTGATAATTTTGCTACGCGTCAACCTGACCCAGTACTCCAGCAAATCGAAGATCCGACCGATTATTCTATATCTGCAACAGATGCATTTAAACCGGTTAGTAAATATTGGGATCGGATCACTAGACCGGAACAATTAATGACGGCTGTCTTAAATGCAATGCGTGTACTTACCGACCCAGCTGATACTGGTGCAGTAACCCTAGCCCTTCCGCAAGATGTGCAGGCAGAAGCATATGACTATCCGGTTTCATTTTTTAAAAAGCGCGTACATTTAATTGAAAGAAGAACTCCAAGTGAAGAAGCACTGAAGCGAGCAGTAGATTTAATTCTTAGGAAGAAGAAACCTCTTATTATTGCAGGTGGAGGAGCTCATTATTCTTTCGCTACGGATATATTACGAAAATTTGCAGAAACATTTCAAATTCCGATTAGCGAAACACAGGCAGGAAAAAGTGCGATATCATGGAACCACCCATTGTCTATGGGGGGGATGGGAGCAAATGGTTCAAGGGCTTCCAATATTCTAGCAAGAGATGCAGATTTAATTATAGCGGTAGGAACAAGATTGACTGACTTTTCAACCTCATCGAAAGTAGCCTTTCAACATCCAAATGTAGAATTCTTAAATATTAATGTAAGCGCTTTTGATGCGATGAAAATGGATTCACAAATGCTCGTATCTGATGCGAAAACTGCATTAACGTTACTTTTAGAAGCATTATCTGAACATAATTATCTCACTTCTTATCGTAAAGAAATACTGCAATCGCTAAAGGAAGGTTGGGATAATGAAGTTAATCGCTTGTACGCTTTAGAAAGTGAAGACGGGCTAGAACAGTCACAGGTGATCGGTATCTTAAATCAATGGATGGATGAAAAAGATATTATTACCTGTGCAGCTGGAAGTTTACCTGGAGATTTACTTAAACTGTGGAGAAGTACGTATCCAAAAACGTATCATATGGAATATGGATTTTCAACAATGGGTTATGAGGTTCAGGGAGCGCTTGGAATTAAAATGGCAGAACCAGATCGCGAAGTTTATGCATTGGTTGGAGATGGTGGTTACTTAATGCTTCATTCTGAATTAGTAACTAGTATTCAGGAAAATAAGAAAATCAATATTATTTTATTCGATAATCATGGATTCCAATGTATACATGGATTGCAGTCAGGGCAAGGCAGTGGAGGGTTTGGAAATGAATTCCGTTATCGTGAAGAATCAACGAACCAGCTTAGTGGCGAGTATATGCAATTCGATTTTGCTCTACATGCAAGAAGTCTCGGCGCAAATGGTTATACAGTGAATACCGTGGAAGAACTAAAACAGGCGTTACAACAAGCAAAACAGAATCACACGTCAACACTCATTCATGTAAAGACACTCCCAAGCAAAGTACCTGGTTATGAATCGTGGTGGCGCTTAGGTGTTGCTGAAGTATCAAAAAGTGACAAAGTGAAAATAGCTTATCATTCCATGGAAAAAATGTTAAGTCAAGCAAGGAAATATTAATAAATCAACCATTTAGGGGAGGAGTAAACATGTCACATCTACTAGTTAAGTCAAAAAAAACACCAGAGCAAGATGGAAGTGTAATCAAGTTAACTCCAGAATCAGCCGGATGGAAATATGTTGGTTTCGAAGTATATCAGTTAAAGCCAGGTCAAACACTAGAGCAAGAAACAGGTGATAGAGAAGTAGCGGCAGTTCTCTTATCAGGACATGCAAATGCAAGTACTAGTTCACAGGCATGGGATAATATTGGCAAACGAATGAGCGTATTTGACTATTCACCAGCATATACGGTATATGTCTCAAGTGGTGACAAATTAAATCTGGAGGCGCTTACGGATTTAGAAGTTGCAATTTGTACGGCACCAGGAAAGGGAACATATAAAGCTAGGCTAATCACACCAGAGGATGTTGCTGTTGCTAGAAGGGGATATGGAAGCTTGGAAAGGGAGATTCATAATATTTTACCCGCTGATAAGCCAGCAGATAGTCTATTTATCTTTGAAGTATTCACACCAGAGGGAAATTGGTCAAGCTACCCTCCACATAAACATGATGAGGAAAATTTACCACATGAGAGTTATTTAGAAGAAACATACTATCATAGAATCGATCATCCTGAAAATGGTTTTGCCATTCAGCGTGTTTATACGAATGACAAATCATTAGATGAAACGATCGTCGTTAGGGATGGCGATTTAGTACTTGTTCCAAAAGGGTATCATCCGGTATCCAACCCTCCAGGATACAAGTTGTATTATTTAAACGTGATGGCAGGACCAGTCCGCGAATGGAGATTTACCAATGACAAGGATCATGCATGGTTATTGGCGGAAAATTAATGCTTGGGGATGTCCCAACATAGTTGCGGACATCTCCAACACTATTTTGGGGAGGAGATTCAATGGTTCTAGACCAAATACCATTCCATATAGGAATTCATCCAATCAATTGGGTGGGCGAGGATGTTCTGGAACATGGCGATTTTTACACATATGAGGATGTAATGGGGGAGATAGCTACACTAGGTTTTACAGGTACGGAGAATAGCCGAAAGTTTCCAAGTGATATAACAGAATTGAAAAAAGCATTAAATAAATATGGCTTACAACTTGTTACGCAGTGGAAATCGGTGTATTTTTCAGATCCGAAAAGGCATGAAAATGAATTAAAGGCGTATCGCAAGCATGTGGCGTTTTTAAAAGAATTTGGTTGTAAGGTAATTAGTACAGCTGAAATTGGTGGTTCTATGTTAAATCAAGACCCGACACGCGGTCAAGATGAAACATATGTGGAGCGCCTAAATGAGGAAGGATGGAAGTATTTGGTTGAAGGCTTACATAAAGCAGGCGAAATTGCTCGTGAAAATGGCATGCAATTAGTTTACCATCCTCATGCTGGGACAGTGGTGGAGCAGCCACACGAGATTGACCGTCTGATGGAATCGACAGACAAGGATTATGTTTCACTTCTTTTTGATTCTGGTCACGCCTATTATGGTGGAAATGACCCTGTAAATTTATTAACCAAATATTATGATCGGATCCAGTATATTCATTTAAAGGATGTTCGACAGCATATTTTAAATAAGGCAAGAGTGGAAAATTACAGCATTCGAAAATCGATCCGCAGTGGAATCTTCACGGTCCCTGGAGAAGGGTGCATTGATTTTGTTCCTATTTTTAAAACATTAATGGAGAAAAAATACACTGGTTGGGCGTTGATTGAAGGAGAACAGGACCCTATTGAACATCCTCCATATGAGTATGCACAACGATCCAAAGCATATATTGAAAAAATTATCAGACTTGAGATGCGAGGTAGTCATCATTTACCACACATGTAACTGGAAGTGAGTTCCACTTTCATACTACAAGGTAAACCCCCAGAAAAAGCGTGAGATCCAATTGCAGGTTAAATGTCTGATTCCGTTCATTTAAACATTGGTAAGGAATAAAAGAAATTACCGACTATTAAGATTCGCTATACGAACAAAAATTTAAGAAAATTCGATAAAAATTTTCTTAGTTTTAAATACGAAGCTGGAACCGCTAAATATTATAGCAAACATGATAACTATATAGTTTATTTGCTTCACAGATATCATAAATGAAAGCCTTTACTTTTTGTTAGAAATTAAAAATGGCAGATAAAAACAAGAGAAAATGTACCTAAAATTAATTGCATATCTTTTGGGGTGAAAAAGTTAATAAAAGTTTGACAGCATGACTATGATAAGGAGGATGACGATGAGAGAAACAATTCGTTGCGCCGTATTAGGATTAGGGAGATTAGGTTATTGGCACGCAGAAAATTTGATGCATAAAATAAAAGGTGCGGAGCTTGTATATGTCATTGATCCCATAGAAGGCAGGGCAGAACAAGTGGCAAGGAAGCTGGGTGTAGAGAAATGGTCACAACATCCAGACGATACCTTTCATGATGAAAGCATCGATGCAGTTATTATTGTTACACCTACAAGTACACATGCAGATATGATAACCCGTGCTGCAAAAGCTGGTAAACAAATATTTGTTGAAAAGCCAATTACACAAACATTAGAAGAAGCTGATAAAGTCATTCGTGTTATTCAAGAGCAACAAGTTGTGTGTCAAGTCGGTTTTATGCGGAGATTTGATCCAGCATATGCCGAAGCAAGACGGAGAATTATTGCTGGGGATATTGGTAGACCCATTTACTTTAAAGGAACAAGCAGAGACGGCAATGTTCCGCATGAAGTATTTATTAAAAACAGCGGTGGTCTTTTTCTTGATGTTGCTATTCATGATTATGATATAGCCCGTTTTTTAATGGATCAAGAAGTTCAAACCATAACTGCGTCAGGGGAAATTTTATTAGAGGAAAATCAGTTTATGGCAAAGTACAATGACATCGATCAAGGATTTTCTTATTTAACATTTGCAAAAGGAGCAACCGGTGATATTGAAACAATGCGAATCGCACCGTACGGTTATGATATTCGCGGAGAAGTAGTAGGAACGGAAGGGGCTATCCAAATCGGTTCCATGCGTTTAACGGATGTTAAGCTGTTAAGTAGTAATGGCAGTACACATGATCTAATCCAGGGTTTTTCTAGTAGGTTTAGAGATGCATATTTGCTAGAAATGGAGCATTTTATTGAAGTCTTACAAATGGGAAAAAAGCCTACCTGTACAGAGATGGATGGAAGAGCAGCATTAGCAATTGCTTTAGCAGCTTCTGAATCATTTATAACTGGTAAAACCATTACCTTGGACGAAAAAATAACAAAAGTAAAAGAAATTAATCTGTAACAATCAAAGGTTTTATTTGTACTTGATGCTTAGGAAATAAATATTTTTTCATTGTAGACAACTTTTTTAAAGTACTTTCATCTAGATTAAGTGCTTAAGTTGTAGCAAACTTTGATCTTCTTCCTACGATAAGTTAACATCAGCTCGAATCTAAAGGAATGCCAACTAAAAGGTTTGTTGCTCAGGCGTCGGCATATCCCTGTTGCAGGGGTATGTTTCCTTTAGAGCGGACAAGAAGCCATATTTTTATCATTTCAAAAATGTGCTTTTTGTTGCTGTGAGCGTCATGGGAAAAGCGACTTCTAAACCCGATTCGTTCGGGTCGACAGGAGAAGTAAGACTTCTTGAATAAGCATCGCGATTTTTCAAGGACAGAGTTGCTATGACAGCAATACATCGCAGGTAGAAAAAGCGTTTTTCCTTTTTAAGGACAAGAAAAACCACGACAGATACAGCGCGGTTTTTCCAGGAGTAAAGCCACTTTTAAATGAAGTGATACTTTGTTCGTTAGAAAGTCTTTAGTTTTTTACGCCTAACCGAATGCTTGTACGTTTGTCTTGGGAGAGGTATTGATTTGTTAGACATCGAAGGGGGAATTAGATGTTAGCAGCAGTGTTTGATAAGATTGGGAGTTTATATTTACAACAACGAGATGATCCGAAAATTACTTCCAGTACAGATGTAAAGATAAAAGTAGGAGCAGCGAGTATTTGTGGAACAGATGTTCATATTTTATCAGACCCGCCTGGGCACCCAGCAACAACTGGAATTATTCAAGGACATGAGTTTATGGGAGAAGTAGTGGAGGTTGGCAGTGATGTCAATAATGTTACGAAAGGTGATAGGGTAGTGGTCGACCCGACAACGCTATGCGGAGAATGCTTTTTTTGTAAAAGCGGAATGGTAAATATGTGTAAAGACAGTTCAACGATTGGCATATTTAAGGATGGAGGATGGGCAACTTATTGTGTTTTACCTTCACAAAATGTACATGTGATTTCAAAACAAGTACCCCCAGAAGTGGCTGTTTTAGCTGAACCTTTATCCTGTGTGATGAATGGAATTAAAAAGTTAAATATTCAACCAGGAGATAGAGTCGTTATTTTAGGGGCTGGTCCCATGGGGCAATTATTTATTCAACTGGTGAAGGCTGCAGGAGCCAATAAAATCATTTGCTCCGATTTGTCCGAATACCGGTTGGAATATGCAAAACGATCCGGGGCTACGCGCATTATTAACCCTAAACATGAAGATGTATTACAGGTGATTTTAGAAGAAACAGATATCGGTGCAGATGTCGTGATTGATTGTGTCGGTGCTCTATTTAACCAAGCGATTCCTCTTATTCGTAAAGGCGGACAGATTCTGCTTGTCGGTATGAATGAGCATGCTCTACCAGCTATTAGTCAATACGAGATAACAAGAAATGAAATTACAGTAAAGGGAACGTATATTCAAAACTATGATTTTCCGAAAATAGTCAAAATCTTAGAAGGAAAGCAATTAAATCTAGATATTCTACTAACACATACCATTCGGTTAGATCAAATTCATAAGGGAATAGAAATCATGAGAAAAGGAGAAGCAATTAAAATTGTTGTCTATCCAAGTTAAAGTTAATGGTGAAGATGTTAAGTTTCAGCTAAGACATGAAACCAGTTTTGGGGAAACACTTTAAATGAAAAAGAAAATGTATTATACTATGAATAAAGGATTAGATTAAGCGCTTTATTTAAGGTGAGGTGTTACGGTCAGATTAGTCTCTTTGATACGTAAAAATTTAAATCGTAATACCTCCTATTTAAGACGATTAGCAAAGATCAAAGATTACTTCTATAAACTTTATTTATTATTTAGGAAACGATAAAATGAACCTTCATTCAGTAGGAGTTTTCTTCCATCTCCTACTGAATGTTAGTTGAACGAATCGGGCACCTTACATGCGGGATAAATTTGTTTATTGTGGATAATTTTTTTAAAAAAGTAGCTTTGTCCAGCTTAAGCGCTCGTGCTGTTAGCAAACTTTGATCTTCTTCCTACGATAAGTTAGCATTAGCTCGAATCTAAAGGAAGGCCGATTAAAAGGCTTGTCGCATACCCTGTTGCAGTGGAATGTTGGATATAAGTAGCCATATTTTTAGCGTTTCAAAAATGTGCCTTATGTTGCTGCGAACACCATGAGAAAAGGGACTTCTAAATCCGATTCGTTCGGGTCGACAGGAGAAGTAAGACTTCTTGAATAAGCATCGCGGTTTTTCAAGGACAAGAAAAAAACACGACAGCGATACACCGCGACTTTCAAGGACAGAGTTGCTGAGGCAGTAATACATCACGGTTTTCCAAGAAGAAAAAGCAATCCTTGAATGAAGTTTAACTTTATCCCGTCAGAAGATCCCCTAACCGATCGCTTCTAGCTTTTGTTAAATTGCAATTGAGGTGGAGGTAGTAAGATGATTGACGTTAACTTATTTTTCTCTTTTGGTTAAGCGCTTAATCCGTTTTTATCTGGTTGTATGTTATAAATGCTGCAAAAATGAAGTTCCAAATAATTAACTAAAAGGAGGAAGTTATTTTGAGTCTATCTGTTACAAAAGACAAAATTATCGACTTAAAGAAAAAATCAAACGAAGTGAGGAAGCTGATAGTAGAAACTGTTTACCACGCTGGAGCAGGTCATATGGGAGGTCCGATGTCAGCAGTAGATTTATTAGTCAATCTCTATTTTAACGAGATGAATATTAATCCTGAAGATCCCTTAGCTTCTGATCGAGACCGATTTGTTCTTTCAAAGGGGCATTCGGCAGTAGCACTTTATGCTGTACTTGCGCGAAGAGGTTATTTTCCAATGGAGGAACTAAACACATTTGATGCCATTAACTCAAGATTACAAGCACACCCTGATATGAATGCTTTACCAGGACTTGATATGTCTACAGGTTCGCTTGGTATGGGACTTTCAGCAGCAGTCGGTATTGCACTTGGAGCTAAATTGCAGAAAAATGATTTTCGCACTTATTGTATGGTTGGCGATGGGGAATCTCAAGAAGGACAAATTTGGGAAGCTGCTGATATAGCTTCTAAATATAAGGTAGATAATTTAGTTGCCATACTAGATTATAATAAGCTTCAGCAATTTGGCTGGGCGGGAGAAGAAGAAAGTAGAGAGAATCCAGTCGTTGATCCGGAAAAAAGGTGGGAAGCATTTGGCTGGAATGTAGTAAATATCGACGGACACGATCATGAACAAATAAGTGCTGCTCTCTATGGAGCTCGTGAAGTAACGGGAAAACCAACCATGATTATAGCCAGTACGATTAAAGGAAAAGGAGTAACTTTTATGGAGAATGCTTATCTATGGCATTCACGTGTCCCAACGGACGAGGAGTACAAGCAGGCCATTCAAGAACTTGAAGAACTGGGGGCAAAACAATGAAAACAACATTAACGGAAAAAGCAACGATGAGAGATGCATTTGGTAAAAAGCTGTTAGAGCTATCGTTAAAGGATGAACGTGTATATGTGCTTGATGGGGATTTAGCGAATTCTACAAAAGTCGATAAGATAGCTAACAATAACCCAAGGAAATTTTTACAAATGGGAATCGCAGAGCAGAATATGTTAAGTGTCGCCTCGGGACTTGCAACAACAGGCATACAGCCATGGGTTTCCACATTTGCTGCTTTTTTATCCAAACGTGCTATTGATCAGGTACAAGTACAAATAGCACAGCCACATTTAAATGTAAAGATGGTAGGTGGATATAGTGGTCTATTAACAGGGCTGACAGGAAAGACGCATCAATCGTTAGAAGACATAGCTATCTTTCGTTCATTGGCTAATATGGTAGTGTTAGCACCTGCGGATAGTACAGAGGTAGAGAAAATTATCGAATTTGCCCATCAATATAAAGGGCCAATATATATGCGAATAGCCAGAGATCCTTATCCAATCATATTTGATGATATGTATCAATTTCAACTAGGAAAAGCAGTAACGTTAACAGAAGGAAAAGATGTCACCATTATTTCTACCGGAACAGAAACAAGCCGTGCTTTAGAGGCAAGTAAACAACTTTTAACAGAAGATATTTCTGCTTCCGTTATGCATATGCCTTCTATTAAACCTCTTGACCAAGATGCAATTATTCAGGCCGCAAAATCTACCAAAGTCATTGTTACTGCAGAGGAACATAGTATATATGGTGGCTTAGGAAGTGCTGTAGCGGAAGTTCTGGTGGAAGAATATCCAGTACCAATGCTTCGTGTTGGAGTAAAAGATCGAAATGCAGAGTCTGGTCCAAATGAAGAAATGCTGCAAAAATATGAGATTTCAGCTAATCACATTGTTAAAGCAGTTAAAGAAGTTTTAAAGAAAAAGTAGAATTTGCTAAATAAGTAGACAATAGGAGGAAACAATGAGTACGGTTATAAGTGAAAAAATGTTGATCAATGGTGAATGGGTTGGATCTGAACATACGTATAAGGTGTACAATAAATTTACGGGGGAGCTGTTTTCAGAAATAGCAGTAGCGGATGAAAAGTTAGTAGATCAAGCAATTAAAGCCGCAGTAAATGCGCACGAACAAACTACATTTACTCCAGAGCATCGTTATCAAGTTTTAATGCGCATGGCAGATCTTTTACTTGAAAAACAGGAAGAATTGGCGACGATCATTACCAAAGAGGTTGGAAAACCAATTTCAGACGCTAATGTTGAAGTAAGGCGTTCCGTGTCTACACTACAATTATCGGCGGAGGAAGCCAAGAAGCTGGTAGGAGAGATTATTCCCAATTATAATGCACAAGGACGTTTTCTTTACACAGTAAAGAAGCCCATTGGTGTTGTTGCTGCTATCACGCCCTTTAATTTTCCGTTAAATTTAATTGTACACAAAGTTGGACCGGCCCTAGCAGCAGGAAATCCCGTTATCTTAAAACCTGCTTCCAATACTGCCACAGTAGCAATAAAATTATGTCAACTATTTGTAGAAGCAGGTGTGCCAAAAGGATATGTGCAATGTGTAATTGGAAGTGGAAGAACAGTAGGTGAACAGCTTTTACAGGATGAAAGGATTGCTCATTATACGTTTACTGGTTCACCAGAAGTCGGTAAGCATATTCAGGAAACCATTGGTCTAAGGAAAGCAACTTTGGAACTTGGGTCAAATTCGGCCACGATTGTTCACAGTGATGCCAATATAGATAAAGCCGCAACAAAGCTTTCCAAAATGGCATTTTCAAACGCCGGGCAAGTATGTATATCTGTCCAACGAATGTATGTTCATGAATCTGTATATGATGTGTTTCTCAAAAAGTTTTTAGATGAAGTATCACTTCTAAAGGTAGGGGATCCACTGTGTCCGGACACAGATATCGGTCCTATGATAAGTGAAAAAGAAGCAAAACGAGTTGAACAATGGGTACAGGAAGCGAAAGAAGCAGGTGCACAAATTTTAACAGGTGCAAAACGCGTTGGAAGTGTATTTTATCCTACTGTCATTACCAATGCAGAAACTGGTATGAAGATAGTAGATGAAGAAATTTTCGGTCCTGTTGTCACCATTATTCCATATCACAGATTAGAAGAAGCCATTGATTTAGTTAACCATTCCAAATACGGCTTGCAAGCTGGTATTTATACATCTGATTTAAATTTGTCTTATCAGATTCCATATTTACTCGATGTTGGAGGAGTTGTAATTAATGACACCTGTTGTTATCGTGCTGACCAGATGCCGTATGGTGGTGTGAAGGAAAGCGGAAATGGGAAAGAGGGTCCTGCGTATGCAATTCAAGAATTGGTTAAAACAGTAACTGTAGTTGTCAATCTGGAATAAGAATGAATTCGTTATTTTGCTTGTATTCAGTTTAAATGTTTAAGGGAAGGATGATTGAAATTCTCATGCTTTTAAATTTAGAATACATGATGTACCAGTGCTGACAATAGGGAAAGTTAAGATGAATTTAATATTAGTGAGATTACACTTGTGATACCTTGCTTAATTCTAGTAGAGGATCACAGGTGTTTTAATTGTGCTTTTTATAGAATATATATCAGTACTCAAACTGAGATGATGAGGATAGACTTATTATCCTTATCATAGAGACTTCTAAAATAGTATTTTAATTCAAACGAGAAAGCGGAAAAAGTAAATGTCGCAACAGAACTTATGGAAGTTGAGACAATAATGCATAAAAGTCAAGGGAGAATGAGTCAGTACAATCTACAAGCTTACGAATATTTCAATCCACGCACTGTAGCTTACTATGTAAAAATGGGATACAGCATGCAGAGGAAGTGTGGAGCTACCTATTTCCTATGAGAAAGGAAGGAAAAGTTTGCACGAGAAGGGCATTGGTGTTCAATTAATTGTAGAAGTTACGTATTTGGATATCGAGGAAATAATAAAATTAAAAGAACGTCCCAAGTGATTCGTTTTAGCTTGGGACGTCATAAGGACGCGCTTTTAGCTTTTATTCATTATGCCGTTGTACTATGCTATGATGCGATTGGCGATTAGAAAACCAATCTTCTTTGGTATACGCCATTTCCCAAAATGCAAGCTCATATTCCTTGGCGATAATAAATTGTTCCTTCATCTTAGCTTTTTCCTTTTCGCTAGAGTTAGCAGCGATTTGATTTAATAGATCAATTTGTTCTTTCGTAGACTTATGGAACCATTCACTAGAATAGGTATCAATCCAATTTTTATAAATTTTTTCAGAAGGATCAGCATCTTGATATGTTTTGCCAATATCTGCATATAGCCAGTAACACGGCAGAAGAGCGGCAATCGTTTGTCCAAGATTGCCGGAGAGTGAAGCTCGGTAAAGATGCGCTGTATAAGCATACGCTGTTGGAGCCGGTTTAAAATTTTCCATATCCTCATCAGTAATGTTCAATATTTCTGCATGCTGCTTATGAACAGTTAACTCTGCTTGTGCAGTACCCTTTGCTTTTTCTAGCAGCATAGCAGTTACTTGGAAATCCTCTGCTTGAGTGGCAGCTAACGCATGTACTTTTCCGAAATGTTTTAAATAGTAAATGTCTTGAAGAATATAATATTTAAAAATATCCAATGGTAAATCACCTTGTGCTATTCCTTTAACAAATGGATGATTTACACTTTGTTTCCAGCTGTCTGTAGTTGCTTCACGTAATGTGTCTGTAAATGGCATAAAAAATTCCTCCTCATTCATATGTTTTTGAACTTGATCGAGGAGGAAAGGGATAAGCTTAATAAGGCAATCAATCTGTGAACATAGATATAGAATTTATATGTAAACACATAGATAGATAGTATCCTTAAGCAGTTTTCCACTTCCCTCCGCTGGTGCTAACCAGATCAGGTTCTAAGGGTCTTTGTCTCAGCCACTGAAGGCTCCCCTAGCAGAAATATTGCTAACTACAATTGAAGCATAACATAATGATAACTAAAGTCAACCATATTATCCGAAAATTATTAATTTGAAGGAATAATTAAGTGGTTTAAAACTAGTGAATTACACTGTTCGGAAAATGTTTTTCTTGCTTGACGTGAAAAAAAACACTTAATAATAGTGGGTAAGAACTCGTATTTATTACAAAATAGACAGGCTTTTTAAGAAAAATCCCATGGAGTGTGAATTATCCATGGGGTATTCATTGACTTTGAATTTATATAGGATTCTTTTTTGTTTTGTCTAGATTTTTATTGTTATGCAGTATAAATGTGAAGTGCTTAACTTAATGTTCAATAAAAACGAAAAGAATAAAATTCATGCTTCATCCTAATATTTAGTTTTAAAATGAATCTTGAATTTTTAATAGCGTTTGTTATTTAACTAATTAATCTGCTTCAAGGATTACTTTTAATGCTTTTTCTTTAGCAGCATTTTCAAATACTTCATAAGCTTTCATAATTTCATTAAGTTTAAAACGGTGAGTCACTAATTTCTCAGGTTGAATCTTTCCGGATTTTACGGTTTTTAGTAACATCGGCGTGGAATTTGTATCTACAAGACCTGTTGTAAGGGTAATATTATGAATCCATAGCTTTTCAAGGCTTAAATCCACTTTCACTCCGTGTACACCCATGTTTGCAATATGGCCACCCGGTGCTACAATATGTTGACAGATATCAAATGTTACAGGGATACCTACTGCCTCCATCGCCACGTCTACTCCTACTTGATTCGTGTACTCCATTACTTTTTCAATTACGTTTCCATCTGAACTGTTAATCGTTTTTGTTGCACCAAACTCTTTAGCTACAGCTAAACGATTGTCATCAAGGTCAATCATAATTATTTCGGAAGGAGAATAAAATTGTGCTCCTAACAGTGCTGATAAACCAACTGGCCCTGCCCCAACAATTGCAATTGTATCACCAGGTTTTACTTTTCCTTTAAGAACGCCGATTTCAAATCCAGTTGGAACAATATCACTTAACATTACTAACGCTTCATCCTCAACACCCTCAGGCATATGGTATAAACTCGTATCACCATATGGAATGCGAACATATTCCGCTTGTGTACCATCAATTAAATGACCCAAAATCCAGCCGCCATTCTCACAATGTGAGTACATTTGCTTTTTACAATAGTCACAAGTACCGCATGATGTAATACAGGAAATAATAACTCGATCGCCAACGTTGAAGTTTTTAACAGAATCTCCTACTTCTTCGACAATCCCGACACCTTCATGACCAAGGGTACGACCATTTTCTACTGCTGGTACATCCCCTTTCAAAATGTGCAAATCGGTACCACAAATTGTTGTCTTGGTAATTTTTACGATGACATCGGTCGCTTCTTGAATAGCTGGTTTTTCCTTTTCTGTCCATTCCTTTTTCCCTGCTCCACGATAAATAAGCGCTTTCATGAAAGTCCTCCTTTAGTGATGTTTTTACAATCACCCTTATTATATCAATATTTATCGGATATATTCAAAAAATCACAAAAAATATACTAAATTGTCAAATAAGATAATAATATAGTTGCATGTGTTACATGGAGGTTAATTTTTTAGTTGGAAGCAGAAGTTTATTGTCAAAAAAGGACTGAAAAGATGTCTTTACAGTCTTTACTATTTTCGATATTATATGTGTAAAGATATCTTTACTTCCAAACGGAGGATCAATATGAAGGTAAGGAATTATATTAGAGATGTACGTTTAAAAAAGGGAATAACTCAAGTTAAAATGGCTGAAGATTTGCATGTTACAAGGCAGACAATCAACGCCATTGAAAAAAACAAATATAACCCCAGTCTTGAATTAGCATTAAAAATCATTGCTTATTTTGATATGCCCATTGAAGAAATATTTATCTTAGAGGAGGATGATGAATGAGTACAAAAGGCAGGAAAAAATGGGAGAGAATTTTAGAGAAATGGTCACCATTCTTTATAATTGCTTGTACGTTTATAGGTGGTGTTCTGGGTTCATTTCTTGCTTATTTTTTTCAAGGTGAATTTCCGTATGATGTACTCACAGGCAGTTTGGCAGCAACTATCATTTTAACGGTAATACAAGTGATTAAACGAAAACGAAAAAAAGATAATTTACCCGAAGCAGATGAACGAGTCATCCGCAATGTTTTCCGGTTTTTTGCATATGCATCACATATTACTTTAGCTATTTTATTTGTAGCTTTAACAGTTTTGACACTTTTAGGAAACGAGTCGATTTCAATTCTTTATCTATGGATTTTTTTCTTTGCATATATTTGGATTGTTGGAATTGGTGGTTTTTTTATTAAACGAAGGTAACAGGTTATTCTAGAAATTTTATTGGTTATCATATAGCTAATAGAATAAAAGCAGGAGTAATTTTTTGCTCTTTTTATGCTGACGGTTTATAAAATGTATTCTTTCAATAATATGAAAGGTTTGTTAAAAACCCAAGCGATTTTCTTATTACGGACGAACCTTCATAATTTTGATAGCTGTTTATAGATATTTTTTGAGAATACAGTAAAATAGGCAAATTTATAAGTATACTAATTCCAGAATCATCAACCCGTCTCTTACGTAAAGTCTTTCTATTTTATTATGTGCAATTCACATTTACACAAAATAGCTTATACTGCCGATTATACTTTTTTAACTTTGATTTTATGTATCTTTGTAGTACTTTTTTATATAGTTCTTGTAATGAACATCAATTATATTCTTGTTGCCTTTATTTCAACATATAAAGTATGGAAAGTGACGTTTGTATGTAGAGACAAGTGAAAGGAAGAAAATATATTCAACTTCGTGTTATATAATCAGACCAAGATGATTTTTTAAATAGTACATTTACAGTAATAAAACTTATTGATGAAGTTTATATTTGAAATGATGCTAACCGTATTGTATTGCATAATATTTCCAACCCCATCATAATAAAGCTATATATATTGATGGAGGGGAAAGAGTTGGTAAAACAAAAAGATCTTACGTTTACGGGGTTTATGGGAATAATATTCATAATTATTGGGATAATTGGTTTTATAGTAATACTTACATCATTTGATTATCAAACTTACAACGAGTTAAAAACTGATTCATACTTGCTAGAAGACGAAGAGATACAGTTCCAAATGCTAGAAGAGGGTTTGATGTCTACATGGGTGGTGGCAATAGGGATACTACTAATAAATGTTGCTATTGGTTCTGTATTGATGGCGTTAGGTAAGATAATTAGACTGTTAGAAGATATTAAAGGAGATAAACAAGGTAAGGATGGTGCAGACTAACTAATGGATTGAAAGGGAATACATCAAGTGAAAGTTCTTCCGTCTTTAACATGATGCCAAGTGTAACCTTTAGGAGTAGACTTAAACCCAAGTACCTTATTTGCAGCAGTAAAATGTGCCAACGGATTTACATCAAGCTGTAAGACATACTGGAGGAGCAGCTTTAATAAGAAAAGGTTTGGCACCATAAATATTAATTTTACCTAAGGGGGTGTAAAGGATAATTGAAATTAAACCAATCAATATTAATTTTGATGAAATAGAGTTTAATAAATTTCAAAAGAAATTAGGTGTTACTTTACCAAATGAATATATAGAATTTCTAAAAGAAAAAAATGGAGGTATTCCTGAACCAAACATTTTTGAACTGTCAAATGAAGAAATAGAGTCGTTTTCTGTAACAGATTTTTTTGGAATAAATCAGAAAAAATTAATGATATAAATTCGCAATACAAAATTTATAAAAATCGAATACCAGAAGACCATATACCTGTATCCAGGACTGAAGGTGGAAATATAGTATGTCTTAATATTAAGGATGGAAAAATAGGTTTATGGGATCATGATATAGAGCTTATGAATGAAGAGTTTAAACCTACTAGCTCTTTAATACCTGTTGCGAGAAACTTTAAAGATTTTTTAGAGCGTCTAAAGCCCTATAGTGATGTTGAAATTTTGGATGATTACGAAATCGAGGATGTTTGGATTGACGAAGATTTTTTAAAGGATTAGGAAAGAGATAATAGTTAATATTGTAACCTTGAGGGGTAACAGCCTTTCAAGGTTTTTAGTAATTACAACTTTTAGCTTAGGATAACGCCTGTCCACAGTAATTTTAAATACTCCCCCAAATGTTTCATTTAAAATGGGTTATTTTACAAGAGAGGAAATTATTAAAAATCCTATAAATCCTTATAAATCAACAGTTGTAGCCTTTGTAAATAAGTTGGTTTAATAAGCTAAAATTTTATAAAATATAATATGAACAACGGGTTATGATTTAGGATTGATGTAAAAAGGTTAAAGAGGTTTTTGTCGGTGTAGAATAGTAAAATTTTACCATGTCAGCAGCACTTATGGCAAGGTAGAACGTCAGTAATTAAATGGGTATAAAAGGGGGCTTAAACATGCAGATTACAACGGAACGACTACTTATTCGACCATTCAAGCAAGAAGATTTTCCCTTCGTTCATGCGTATGTCTCAGATGAGGAAACAATGCATTATTTACCAGAGGATACTTTCACTGAGGACGATACAAAAAAGTTTATTGAAAAACATAGTTGCGACAATCCCGAGGCTTTTCCTGTCGTCCTCCTAAAAACAAATGAAGTCATCGGTCATATTAGCTTCGAGAAATACTTTGGCAAACATACGTATGAAATTGGTTGGATTTTTAACAAAATGTTTCATGATAATGGTTATGCCACGGAAGCTGCAAGAGCAATGATTGCTTATGCATTTGAAACGTTAAACTTACACCGTGTGGTTGCTACTTGTCAACCTGAAAATATAGCTTCTTATCGGGTTATGGAGAAGATTGGTATGCGTCGTGAAGGATTTTATAAGCAATGTATTCCCTATAAAGATACGTGGTGGGATGAATACAGCTATGCGATTTTACAGTATGAATATATGCAAAATAAAAAAGACAATAAATGCTCGTGCAGGGGCAATCTAAATTAAATAGAGATAGCTAGCATATGAAGAAAGTGAAATTCTAATCAGTCTTTTCACATAGTAACATGTATACAATGATAATTAGAATAACTCCAAAATAATAAACTGATTTGCATTTGAAAACAGCGGTTATTCAAGGATACACTCCAATATACATATTTCTAATTATGAGAAGATGGTGAATTAAAGGGTAAGTATGGGGGAGAACCATAGAAATTCATGACGGATGAAAAAGATGAATTTCTATTGAAGTGGGCACAATTGAGAGATGCTAGTCTTTCTTTTTGACTAATCGGGAAAAATTGTCACATTGCCTTAAAAATCGTTCGCTATCCTTAAATCTGAGTCATGTATGAACAAGACTCAGACTTTTTAATTTTTATTTAGGAAACTTTAATTTTGTTCTTTGTGGATAATTTTTGGATGAAAATTTATCCACATTCAGCACCAGTGCCTAGCCTTTCAGGTCACTTCACTCCTTCTACGGTGTAGGCAGCTTCCACGTTAGAGTTCCATCGCTATCGGGCTGACCCTGACCAAAGCGATTGCGCTTTTGTTCTTTTAAGTTAGATTTTCCAAAAGGTTCTTTTTAAAAGAGTGAAATTCAAGGGAAACTCGACTGAACAAAGCGTCAATTTATTTTTTTCAACATCATTATAATAACTTTTTATTAAAAATACAAAAACATTTAACAAATCCCTATTTTCATGTTAATATATGATTATAATTTGATATTATTATGAGTATATTTTTGTTCAATTCTTGTAATAATATGATACTATTCGTATCAAGGGAAGCACTCATCGGTACTATTTGATGTTCAGATAAGTGTCTTATTTCGTAGCCATTTCATACCACCTATGATCATGGATGTTTTTCACCTTTACTCTTCAATCATGATGAGATGCTCCCTTGGTCTCTCTAAAAAGGGAATAATTAATTAGGGGGAATTTAGATGCCACTACTAACATTTGACTTAATAGAAGGAAGGAAGAAAGAGGAGTTAAAAGCGTTGTTGGATGCAACTCATTACGCTGTTGTTAAAGCGTTTGGAGTTCCAGAAAGAGATCGTTATCAAATTGTTCATCAGCACCCAAAACATGAAATGATTATTCAAGATACTGGCTTAGGATTTGAAAGAAGTGATAACATTGTAGTTCTTTCTATTCGTAGTACTCAAAGGAGTGATAAACAAAAGAAAGAGTTTTATCGACTTCTTGTTCAGGAGTTAGAGGAAAAATGTGGTATTGATCCCAAAGATGTTTTAGTTTCTATTGTAACTAACGGTGCTGGTGACTGGAGTTTTGGTTTTGGAGAAGCGCAGTTTCTAACTGGCGAGTTATAACTTGCCAGTATTTCTTATTGCTAGAAAACGAGACCGGTTCTTTTTGAAAGAAGTTTTTATTAAGCTTAAACGCCCAAGCTATAGCAAACTTCATCCTGTGTTAAATCGACAACGATCCTAAATCCCTAATTCGTTCAATAACATTCCAGGTAAAAGTACTTTTTGAATGAAATTTTCACTTTACCTCGTCAGAAGCTCTCCAGTTTGTACGTCGGTAACCGAGCGCTTCCAGCTTTTGTTCCACTATAGGAAAGTATAAAATTTTTATGGTTTATCCCGCATGTAAGGTGCCGTAAGATTCCCACTTCAAGAGCTTGAGTTGGTATAACAGGGTGTAAGGGAGAAAACGGCACCTAAATGCCCGATTGGTTCAACTAACATTCAGTAGGAGAGGGAAGAAAACTCCTACTGAATGAAGTTTCATTTTATAGTATAAGAAAAACTACAGCTTCCGCTAGAAAGATTTGGCGGTAAGTCAAGTTTTTCTAATGAGATAAGAAAGTATAAAATGAGGTGTTGGGGGATAACGAAATAACCGAATAGCCACGTCCGGCGCATGAACCCAGCAACTAGGCGACTTCACGAAATCGCCCTACGATAAGTCATCATCGGTTCGTCGCCTCACCGTGATTCCTTTATCTTTAGTTGATTCGTTCCATTCGCTACGTTGCTAAACGGGCGCTTGCGCCTTTGTTCTGAGTAGAATTGGAAATCGATTCTTTTTTTACAAGTTAGCGTAAAGCATATTTGGCATATTGTCTCTTCACATATTAACATTAGTCAGTTTTTGGAGGATTTAGCACTTATCCCCCTATATCAGTATTATTTAAATAAGAAGGTAAGAGAGTATATTTATGGAAAATTTAATTAGTAGTAAAAAATATTATTTTATGGTCGTTTCGTTTTTATTATGGTTTCCTCATTTTATATATGTGCCAATTCTGGCACCTTATATGGAATCTCTTCATATACCGTATACATTAATTGGAACCGTTTTAGGAAGTTATGGATTGATGCAGTTTATTTTCCGACTTCCTATAGGGATCAGCTCTGATTTATTAAAGTACAGGAAGCCTTTCATTATTACAGGCATGTTCATGAGTATGTGTAGTAACATATTGTTTTTAACAATGGATGGTTTTATATGGTTACTTTTAGCACGTTCTTTTGCTGGAGTAGCAGCCGCATCTTGGGTTGCTTTTACTGTATTATTTCCATCGTATTATAAAGAAAATAAGGTTCATGTAGCAATGAGCAGTATTTCGTTTGTTATTGTCGTTGCCCAGTTTTTGGGTATGAGTTTTAGTGGTTATATCGTTGATCAGTGGGGATGGCAAGCTCCGTTTTGGATAGGCGGAGTGTTCAGTGTAGTTGGTTTATTGTTATCATTCTTTATCTATGAACCTAAGAATAAGGTGGTTCGTGAACCAATCAAATTAAAAGAGTTAGCAGCTACTTTACGGGAATCGGCTTTATTAAAAGTATCATTCTTATCTATTGTGGCTCATATCGTCATCTTTTCGACTATGTTCGGTTTCACGCCAACATTGGCATTACAGATTGGCTTCAACACAGATGAAATTACTTATATTGTAATTGCCTTTATGATTCCCCACGCTTTTGCAACATTGTTTATGGGGAATGTTCTTGTCCCTCGGATGGGGGAATGGAATGCTTTAAAAATTGCTTTTTTTCTAGTAGCTATCTTTACTTTGTTAATACCTATTGCACAAACTAAAAGTATGTTCTTAATTGTACAAGGATTTAGCGGATTTGCATTAGGACTAACTTTTCCTTCGTTATTAGGAATGTCCATTAAATCTATTGAACCTAAGAAACGAGCTACCGCGATGGGAGCATACCAGTCATTATATGCTATTGGTATTTTTGCGGGGCCCTTTTTTACTGGAATTATAAATTCACTCTGGGGAATTAATGTAGGGTTCTATTTTTTAAGTGTAATTGCTTTTATAACTACGCTGTTGGTTATTATTTGGAGTAAAAAGTGATTCATCCTAAAGTTTTTTGATTACAGAACGAATAGACCAAGATTGCCTTAACTAGTGTCATCGATATCAGTTAAAAGATGATAGCAGTTAAGGTGTTTTTTTATAATGAGTGATGCTGATTTTACAAAGATAAACAAGTAAAAGTAAATTATTAGATAACCTCGCTAGCATTGCATAAATAAAGCAGGAATATTCTGTTAACTAATTTTGATGATTTTGAGCCAAAAAGACAAAACTAGAAAGGTGGCACGGACTATTTTGTAAAAATATACAATTAACCAACAGCTAATTTACGGACTGGATCTGCCTTTAAACTTTCTAGTTCAGACATAGAATGGGTTTCCAGAGCGCTCTTTTTAACCAGTGAGTATTCGTTAGTAGAGATTTTTTGCTTTTTTATCTCCAGTGGACGAGAATATGTAAGTAGTATTCAGTTGGTTTATGTTATGTTTTTCGCGTATATAAGTATTCATATTCGAAATTTTTTGGAGGAATTCTTTCGTGTTAAATTTTGTAAATTTCGCAAAAAAACCTCAAAGATATGGGAATAAATTGGGCTTTTTGAACACGCTCTTTAAGATTCTCTTGGATCATAGACTCTAAATTTTTTCCTTTTAAGCGGTTTCATATCAATCCTTCCTTTTATTGTACCGATTTTCTCTTGTTTTTAAATGCAAATAGAAAATAAAGTGTTAGGTGAATTTGAAAACGGTAAGCTAAAAATAAAGATCGTTCATAAATTTTCGAAGATTGTTAAAAATTTTGGGCATGACAGTTTGTACTGTTGAATGGATACACGGGCTGTGGATAACGTTTTATTAGATGAACGAGATAACCGCGTACAAGAGGTTGTTATAATTAGGGAAATTTGGCTCGCATTGCTGGGAAAGGTGCGATGTTTGAGGTTTTTTAAACAAAGATTAAGACAATTGACCTAAAAGATATGCTCACTAATTTTGAAGATTGATCGATTATGAGAAAAACTATTTCTGTTTCTCATTCATTTTTAATCATCCTCTTACAGTTCTCTCTTTTTCATGGAGTATTGTGAAAGTTAGAAAATAAAACGCGTTTTTTAGGAGGATATAAAAAATGAAAATCGTAATGGTACCGTCAGGATTTAAAGAATGCCTTGATGCTGAGCAAGTAGCGGAAGCAATGGAAGTAGGTGTACGTCGTTTAGATCCAAATGCAAATATTACTGTCGTACCGATGATGGATGGTGGAGAAGGATTCGCAAAAACAGTTGTGAACTTAAAAAACGGTAAGCTCTATTATAAAGTTGTAACCGGACCTGTCGGAAAAAAAATTAAATCTCATTTCGGTATCTATAAAGAAGGTGATCGGAAAACTGCTATTATTGAAATGGCTGCGGTTGCCGGATTAAAGCTTGTACCAGAAGAAAGTAGAAATCCGCTTTGGACGACGACTTATGGCGTCGGCGAACTAATAAAAGCTGCACTAGATTTTGACGTTGATCACATTATCATTGGCTGTGGCGATTCTGGGACATCCGATGGAGGAGCAGGGATGGCACAAGCAATAGGCGTACAGTTTTTAGACTATTATGGCAATCCTTTTTATGTCCGTGGTGGTGGGGACCTTTACAAGATTCATAGCATTGATTTATCAGAGGTAGATAAGCGTTTAAGTACAGTACAAATAGAAGTTGCCTGTAATTGGCATAACGTATTGTGCGGGGAAAATGGTGTTACACGTGTGTTCGGTCCTCAAAAAGGAGCGACAAAAAATGAGGTTGAGCAAATGTCACAAGCCTTCGATCATTATGCCTCCCTGATTAAAGAATATATCGGGCTTGATCTTCGTACTGCTCCGGGAAGCGGGGCATCAGGGGGGCTTGGCGCGGGTCTTAAAGCTTTTGCAGGAGCTCAATTACATCCCCGTTATCAAGTGATGATGAGATATATAAATATTGAAAAACACATGAAAGAAGCTGATGTTGTTTTTACAGCAGAAGGATGTTTGGATTTTCAAACACCTAAAGGAAAAATTCCTGCTGAGGTGGCTAGAGTAGCAAAGAAGAGGGAAATACCAGTTATCGCGATAACTGGTACGATAGGAAAGAACGCACAAATTAATTATGAAACTGGGATTGATGCATATTTAAGTATTATCCAAAAGCCAACATCGCTTGAAAAATCAATGACGAAAGCGTCATTATGGATTGCTGATAGTACGGAGGCAGCGATGAGACATGTTCGTATTGGTTATCAAATTGCGAAAAGAAGATTAAAGAGAGGGATTATTCAATAATGGAAAGCCGACTTGATAGAAGAAAGCCATCTCTTCAAATTCGGCTTTCAAAAAAGATTGTTTTCTTCTCGACAAAGACAAAGTTGTTTATTAGCGGGCTCATATTATTTGGTTTATTCATTGCTTTAAATCAAGATTTATCTTATTCTGCTAAAATATCGCTCTATCTTTTTATAATTGCGATGGTGCTGTGGGTTAGTACATCTCTTCCAGCTGGATTTGTTGCTTTAAGTGCTTTAATGACGATCGTACTTTTAAAAGGGGCGGACACCTCGTTATTGTATGAATCGTTTTCTGAAGAAGTTGTATGGCTTATGATCGGATCATTTATCATTGGAGAAGCAGTACGATCATCCGGTCTTGCTTCACGCTTTACTCATCTTATTTTAAAGAAAGCACATGAACCGTTAAAACTGTTAACATTTTTAACGATTGCTCTTCAACCGCTCGTTTTTTTCATCCCTTCAACGTCAGGGCGTGCAGCTCTTTCTTTACCGATCGTTAAGGAGCTAAACCGATTGTTTCAAACGGAACGCCAGCAAAAAACGATCGCTATGCTTGTTCCAATCATGATATTAATGGGATCATCGGCAACTTTAATCGGTGCAGGTTCTCATATTATCGGAATTGGGTTACTAAATACTTCAACGGGAGAAAGTATATCGTATTTTAACTGGTTTATTTGGGGGATGCCTTTTGTACTTGTCATCAGTGTTCTTACCCTTTTTATCATGCGCTATATGTTTTGGTCTTATGAGCCATTATTAAGCGACTCATTTTCAACTAATGTAGAAGAAAAAAGTGTTGTACTTCATGATACGGAAAAGAAAACATTGTGGATGATTGCTTTATTAATTGTGTTTTGGATGACCGAGAACGTGCATGGATATGATATTGGTTTTATTACAATGATTGGTGGGCTCCTTTTTATGGTACCTAAATATGGGGTCATTACGTGGAAGCAAGGGATAAAAAGTATTTCATGGAATCTCATTGTATTCGTTGCTGCTGCAACCGCACTTGGAAAAGGGTTAATTGAAACAGGGGTGGTAGATTGGCTACAAGGATATTTGTTCCGACATTTAGATTTTTTAACTGAAGCGCCTAGCTTTATTATTCTTCTAGTGATATTATTAGTTTCTGTTACGTCTCATTTATATATTACTTCACATACAACTAGAGCAGTTATGATGATTCCTGGTTTCATTGTATTAAGTGAAACGTTCGGACTAGATTCTTCTACTGTCGTATTTTTGAGTTTAGTAGGAATGAATTATTGTGTAACGTTCCCTGTCAGTTCAAAAGCGCTTTTACTATATTACGAAGATGACAGAGTTTCATATGATGCAAAGGATTTATTGAAGTTAAGTTGCGTTCTCATGCCACTGTACATTGTTGTAATGGTCATTTTTTATTATACGTATTGGCGTTGGACCGGATTGACATTATAATGAAGAATAAAGGCAAAAGTCTCTCGCAAAATCACACGTATTTTATTGTTTTTACAGAAGTTTGATCTTTTAAGAGAAATAAAGAACCAAAAGCTTTTTCTTTGATATACTCCCTTTAAGGTGACAGATTAAAAAAATCTGTTTTTCCTTAGGGAGATTTTTTATACCCAATAAGTTTTAGTCAAGTCAGTTTTAGTACGAAGTGTTATTGCATATAAAAAGGAAGACAATTCAATAAGAGAATTATGTATAAAATATTGTATTTTAAAAAGAAGTCTATATGAGTGGACTGAACAAATTATTAAGATAACATGTTCTGGAACTTCTGCTATTGTCTGATCAAAATCTTATTTTTTCCATTCTTTCTATAAGTTTATTGCACAAATTTTTACTATTAAGATGTATGAAAACAGTAAATAAATCAAAAAAATTTTTGAGGCTTAACCATTCTCATATGTATAGAATGGTTAAGCCCTTTACTTACCCATAAATCAATTGATTAATTGTCAATCATATTATCAATAGTTAATCAAATTTAACATTTTGTTCAATAATATATCCAATATAAACCCAAAATATGTTGACTTTTAGGTTTAAAAAAACTAAAATCACATTGAAAGCGTTAACTAGTATTTAAAATTTAATTTGACACGAAGAATGAATATCATTGTTTTGTAGTCTGGATGAGTTAAGGAGGAGGAAAATGAGTAGTAGTAAAAGTAACTTACTCTATAAATTAGGTATCCCATCGGCTTTAGTCTGGGGATATATTGGAGTAATACTATTCATGCTTGGATCATGTATTGAAAATAGTTGGTTGTCTTCCTATTTAGTAAATATAGGAATAAGCAAAACAGAAACAGGTACCATATTTTCTTTATACGGCATTTTTGTAGCAATTGTATCTTGGTTGTCGGGAATTTTTGTGCAAATTTTTGGTGTACGAAAAGTAATGCTTAGCGGTGTGATTATATTTTTAGTAAGTTCCATTCCGCTAGTACTCTGGGCCATTCCATCTGGTAATTTTATGGCTATCGCAATTACGTATATGCTAAGAGGGATGGCTTATCCACTGTTTGTGTATTCGTTCTTAGTATGGGTAACATATCGTTCAACGAATGAAATAATGGGTCGCGCTACTTCATGGTTTTGGGTTTGCTTTAACCTGGGTATTACCATTGTAGGTCCCAGCTTTGCCGCAACATTAATTCCTTCTATTGGAGAAATTAATGTAATTTGGGTAGGTATCGCAATTGCTTTAGCGGGAACATTTTGTTCGCTGGTTTTAAATCGAGATCAGCTTATTTTACCGAAAACCGGGAAATCGATTACAAATGAAATTTCTGAAGGCTTTTTGATTATGTTCAAACGCCCCCGGTTAGGTATGGGGATGCTGGTAAAAGCGATCAACAATATCGCTCAGTTTGGTTTTATTATCATCATGCCTATATTCCTAATTGATCAAGGTTTCACATTAACACAGTGGGCAAGTATCTGGGGGTTAACCTATATCATTAATTCCTTTGCCAATGTTCTTTTTGGTTATATTGGTGATAAATGTGGCTGGAGAAAAACGATCGTTTATATTGGCGGACCATTAACAGGGATTTCTTGTTTAATGCTTTACTACACCAGCACTTTATTTCCAGGGCAATATGGGCTATTATTACTATCATTTTCCGTGTATGCAATTGGTTTAGGTGCGTTTGGGCCGATTTCAGCTCTATTACCTGCCTTAGCCCCAGATAAGAAAGCAGTAGCAGTTTCTGTACTAAATTTAGGTTCTGGTTTAAGTAATTTTATCGGACCGGCTATTGTGTCTTTATTATTTGAGCCATTTGGAGTGAAGGTAGTGTTATATGTATTTGCTATTCTTTATTTCGTTGCTAGTTTTCTAGCGTTTTTCTTGAGGACTCCGGAAGAGTTAAATCATGCGCAATTGAAACATGAAAAAGCTGTCGTATAAGCAATTTTAGTTAAAAGGAAAGGGGTAGATCTAATGGGAAAAGAAATTAAATTGGATCCAAAAGAGTTTGCCAATCTAGTAATCAGTAATTATCAATCTTCTAGTAAAGAATTTGAGGCTATTGCAAAAGAGCATCTTACGCTTTACTTAACAGCTTACATGTTAATTGAACGATTTAATGAATTGGAAAAAGAGAATCTTTATGGGGTTAGCATGGAAGAGTTTAATCGTAGACTAGATAAATTAAAGTTTTCACCAGGTTCATTTTTTCAAAAGTAGCATAAGGGCAGAAAAGTTAACCCTTCACAGGTAGACAACAAGAAAAACTGCATGAAAAAAATGCCTCTTGACGCCTACCTGAAAGGGATTTTTATATAAAAAGGATCAAACTTCGAGGGATGCTCTCTCTCGACTTGATGATAAAATTAAGCATTGGCTCTCAGCCAAGCTTTTTATATGTTAAGGGGTAACCCTACGATTATTATACGAATCGATTGATGGTTAGACTTCTTAGAAATCTATTTACGATAGTTGATAAGTTGTTTTATTACTGTAAAATTTTCTTAATCCAATCAACCACCCTTCATAAAATGGGGAGTTTATTGCATAAACAAAAAAAGCCTATTCTATTTTAATAAGCTGGATTTTTGAACAGTTTGTACAGATGTAGATAAAGAAACACAATAAGGCGAGCAAGTGACTCTATACTCATAAAGGAAGATCTCATAAAAGCATGTATACAAAAATCTGTAAAGACACTATCTGCTCGCGATATCGCAAAATATCAATGAATTTATCAATTTATTTGCTATGAAAACTCATTGGTAGCAGGATGGATAGGAAGGTTCTAAAGCTTCCAACTGGAAGTGCAGTATTGGTGGAAGATAAAACTAGAATTATTTACCTACATTTAAATTTTCTGTAGCATACTTAATATTAATATTATTTTTTCTACAATATTCTTTGTAATTTTCCGGAACGGTATCCGATGTAATAATTTGATTAAAGTGTCCAATGGATGCATAAGTAATTAATGCTGCTTTATCAAACTTAGAGTGATCAATTAGTAAAATATTCTTGTCGGCCTTTTCCACAATCCGGCGTTTAATATCATATTCCATTAGATCAGAATTTGTGACGCCACGTTCAATCGAAATTCCAGTTGCTGCCATAAAGCTTTTTGTAATATTGATACGCTTAAAGTAGTCCCAAGACTCTACATTGACAAAGGATTGGGTAGTATGTTTGTACGTCATGCCAATTAAAATCAGTTCATAGTTGCTTAATTCAGCAGCTTTATTAATAATATTTAAATTATTAGTGATGATCGTTACATGTTTTTCCGGATCAAAAAAATCACCAATACAACTGGTCGTTGTGCCTGAATCGATATAAATTAAATCATGATCTTCAATTTCTTCTGCTGCAGCTTTGCCAATCGCCATTTTTTCTTTTGCATGACTAGTATGTCGATATTCATATGGTTGTAATTGATTCGAAAGGGAGGCAACTCCACCATACACTTTTTTAATTGTTCCCGATTCTAATATTTTGTTAATATCTCTTCGTATCGTATTTTTCGAAACATTAAATTTCTCGCATAATTCATTAATACTAGCACTTCCATTTGCATGGATATATGCTTCAATTTCCTGTATTCGCTTTAATTTCATTTTAAATTCCCCTTTAAAAATATTCATTTCTACCATAACATGCTCTATGCAGTTAATCAATAGTTAACCACAACTTAACAAAAAAATGGATTTTTTTATTTTCTTTCCTTGACTACTAAAACATATTGTTTTATGATTGACTTGTAATCAAGATATAACAAAATGTTCACCAAAACATTACAATTAAAATTCATAAATAAAAAAAGAGGTGTCCAAATGGGAAGTGTAAGAACATTAAAGAACTTTGTTGGTGGAAAGTGGGTAACTAGTACCACAGAAAAATATGAAGATGTTATAAATCCGGCTACTGGCGAAATGATGGCTAGCGTACCTTTATCTACAAGAGAAGAATTGGATGAAGCAGTAAAAGTTGCGAGTGAAGCATTTACATCATGGAGCAAGACGGCAGTTCCAAGAAGAGCACGAATTCTATTTAAATTTCAACAATTACTCATAGAAAATAAACAAGAACTCGCACGGTTAATTACCGTTGAAAATGGAAAGGCATTCAAGGAAGCGTTAGGTGAAGTACAGCGCGGAATTGAAAATGTTGAATTTGCAGCAGGTGCTCCAAGCCTTATGATGGCTGATTCATTATCATCCATCGCAACAGATGTAGAAGCAACGAACTACCGTTATCCAGTTGGTGTAATTGGTGGAATTTCACCGTTTAACTTTCCAATGATGGTTCCATGTTGGATGTTTCCAATGGCTATTGCTTGTGGGAATACATTCATTTTGAAACCTTCTGAACGTACACCATTATTAACAGAAAAGTTAGCAGAACTTCTTGCTGAAGCAGGACTTCCTGATGGTGTATTCAATATTGTGAATGGTGCGCATGATGTTGTAAATGGTATTTTAGAGCATCCTGAAGTTAAAGCAATTTCATTTGTCGGATCTAAACCAGTTGGTGAATATGTTTACAAAAAAGGTTCTGAACATCTAAAACGAGTGCAAGCTTTAACAGGAGCAAAAAACCACACCATTGTTTTAAATGATGCAGATTTAGATGAAACCATCCGCAATGTGATCTCAGCTGCTTATGGTTCTGCTGGTGAAAGATGTATGGCAGCTTCTGTAGTTGCAGTAGAAGAAGGCATTTATGATAAATTTATGGAAAAACTAGTTTCTGAGGCAAAACAAATAAAAATGGGTAATGGATTAGATGAAGATGTATTTTTAGGTCCTGTTATTCGTAAAGAAAATCAACAAAGAACGTTTGATTATATTCAAAAAGGTGTTGACGAAGGTGCAACATTAGTGTTGGATGGCCGTGAAGGTATTCCAAGTGAAGGATATTTTGTAGGACCAACCATATTTACAGAAGTTACGAAGGAAATGACAATTTGGAAAGAAGAAATATTTGCCCCAGTTCTATGTGTCGTGAAAGTGAAAGACTTAAAAGCTGGAGTCGAATTAACAAATGCTTCTGAATTTGCTAATGGTGCATGTTTATTTACAAATAGCGCAAGTGCTATTCGTTACTTCCGCGAAAATATTCATGCCGGAATGTTAGGAATTAACTTGGGCGTACCTGCTCCAATGGCATTCTTCCCATTCTCAGGTTGGAAGTCTTCATTCTATGGTACCTTACATGCTAACGGAAAAGATAGTGTTGATTTCTATACACGCAAAAAAGTAGTAACCGCTCGATATGCAACAAAAGATTTCTAAACGTGTGTGTTCAAAAAGGAAGATAAAAAGGATCCGTCGGCATTACTGACATCCTGTCAGCAATGCCGATACTAGCACGTCCTGTTGAGTCCAAAGTTTGAGGTTATGCGTTCCTGAACAACAGTGTATATGTAGTTAGATACATGAGTAGCGCAGAAACAAGTCAACAAAGAAATTTGATACGTCCTTATTACCAGACTTTTTAACAACTTCTAAAAAGGAGCATAACGATGAGTAAGTTGCAATATAAACCAAATAAAAATAGCAAAGCAGGAGTTACTCTCCTACAAGATATTCACGAAGGAAACTCTGATTTAACATATGTTTCATTTAAATTGATTCAAATGGATAGCGGAGCAACCTATTCAGAAATATTAAAGGATAAGGAAGTCTGCATTGTTGCCTTAACAGGAAATGCTTCTGTTCGTACTGGTGACCAGTGGTTTAAGGATTTAGGAACTCGTGAATCCGTATTTGAAAAAAAACCGACAGACAGTGTTTATATTTCAAATGATTCCGAATTTGAAATTAGTGCTGATCGTGCGTGTAAGCTAGCATTATGCTATGCACCGTCAACAGAGAAAAAACCAGCTCAAGTCATTAGAGCTGCTGATAATTCGGTTGAACATCGAGGGAAATATCAGAACAAACGAATGGTACACAATATTTTACCTGACAATGTTGATATCTCGAATAGTCTGTTAGTTGTGGAAGTATATACAGAGGGCGGCAATTTCTCAAGTTACCCTCCTCACAAACATGATCGCGATCATCTTCCGGAAGAATCATTTTTAGAGGAAACGTATTATCATGAAATAGATCCTGAACAGGGATTTGTGTTCCAGCGTGTGTATACGGATGATCGATCATTAGATGAAACAATGAGTGTTGAACACGGTGATGTGGTATCCGTTCCAAAAGGCTATCATCCAGTAGGAGTGCCAGATGGATACACTTCCTATTATTTGAATGTTATGGCTGGACCTAAGAAAATCTGGAAATTTCATAATGATCCAGACCATGAATGGATTTTAGCCAGAAAGTAGAAGTGGAGGACAAAAACATGAAGCTATTAAAAAAAGGAAGCAAGAAATTCGATATTATTGCCATCGGTAGAGCTTGTATTGACTTAAATGCTGTCGAATATAACCGGCCAATGGAAGAAACAATGACATTTAAAAAATATGTTGGAGGATCTCCTGCAAATATTGCAATTGGTACATCTAATTTAGGATTGAGCGTCGGGTTCATTGGAAAAGTTCCCGATGACCAACACGGTCGTTATATTACCGATTATCTTCATGATAAAGGTGTGGATACGACACAAGTTGTTAAAGATAAAGAAGGACGTAAAGTTGGTTTAGCTTTTACGGAAATTAAAAGCCCAAGCGAGTGCTCCATCTTAATGTACAGGGATAATGTAGCAGACCTTTACTTAACTCCGGAAGAGGTTGATGAAGCATATATTCGTGAAACAGAAGCACTGTTAATATCTGGTACAGCACTAGCACAAAGTCCTTCCCGTGAAGCAGTGTTAGCAGCTATTGAATATGCAAAAGCTCATCATGTAAAAGTTATCTTTGAACTGGATTATCGTCCATATACGTGGGCAACTCCAGAAGAAGTGTCTATTTACTATACATTAGTAGCACAAAAAGCGAATATCGTTATTGGTACACGTGATGAATTTGATATGCTTGAAGGAAAAGAAAATGGTGATAATCAGACTACAGTAAATGAACTTTTCAAATATGATCCGGATTTACTTGTAATTAAGCATGGGGTAGAAGGATCTTATGCTTATGTGAAGGACGGAAAGCAATACAAAGCGAATTCCTACAAAACAAAAGTATTAAAAACGTTTGGTGCTGGAGACGCTTATGCTTCTGCATTTCTTTACGCATTATTCAATGGGAAAGATGTGGAGACAGCGTTAAAATATGGTAGTGCATCAGCAGCCATTGTCGTTAGCAAACATAGTTCTTCAGAAGCAATGCCGTCCATTCAGGAAATTGAACAATTGATTGCTGAGCAATCTTGAAAAAACAGGGGGAATCACTCTATGGTAGAAACGATCCGTTTAACGACTGCGCAAGCGTTGATTAAATTTTTGAATCAGCAGTATTTACATGTAGACGGGGAAGAATTCCCTTATGTAGAAGGAATTTTTCATATTTATGGTCATGGAAATGTGGTTGGTATCGGTCAGGCTTTAGAAGAAGATCCGGGTCACCTAAAAACCTTTATAGGGAAAAATGAACAAGGGATGGCCCACGCTGCTGTGGCATTTTCAAAACAATCTTTAAGGAAAAAGATTTATGCTTTATCCACATCTGCAGGTCCCGGTGCAGCGAATATGATCGCAGCTGCCGGGACAGCTTTGGCCAATAATATACCGGTTCTCTTACTGCCGGCTGATACCTTTGCTACAAGGCAGCCAGATCCTGTACTTCAGCAAATCGAACAAGATACAAGCATGGCGGTAACGACGAATGACGCTTTTAAAGCAGTTTCTCGTTATTGGGACCGTATTCAAAGACCAGAACAACTGATGTCTGCTTTAATTCGAGCATTTGAAGTAATGACAAACCCAGCTACTGCTGGTCCTGCTACGGTTTGCCTGTCTCAAGATGTAGAAGGAGAAGCATTTGACTACCCAGTAGAGTTTTTCAAAAAGCGTGTTCATTACTTTAATCGTACGGTGCCAACAAAACGTGAAATCGAAGGTGCTGTAGAACGAATTAAAAACAGCAGCTATCCGGTAATTATTGTTGGTGGAGGTTGCAAGTACTCGAAAGCAAGACAAGAGCTAATAGCTATTTCTGAAAAACATCATATTCCTTTAGTAGAAACACATGCCGGAAAATCAACGGTGGAATGGCAATTTAAAAATAATTTAGGCGGTCTAGGAATTCTAGGTACTTCTGCTGCAAATAAAGCTGTGAAAAAAGCAGATCTAATTATTGGTATCGGAACGAGGTATACCGATTTTACAACGTCTTCTAAAACATTATTTAACTTTGAGAAAACAAAATTCTTAAACATTAATGTTAGTCGACCTCAATCCTATAAATTGGATGCTTTTCAGGTTGTTGGTGATGCCAAAGCAACACTTCAGGAACTGCTTCCACTGTTAGAAGGCTATACAACAGCATTTAACGATACACTGGAAGAACTAAAAAGCGAGTGGTTAAAGGAAAGAGATCGATTAGCGAATGTCCGATTTAAACGTGAAGGATTTGTTCCGGAAATAAAGGGACATTTTTCCCAAGAAACATTGAACGAATATGCGGATGCTTTGGATACAGAATTAACTCAAACAGAAGTGTTTATCGCTTTAAATGAAGCGGTTGATGAAGATGCAATCGTTGTTTCAGCTGCTGGTTCATTACCAGGAGATATGCAACGGCTATGGAATCCTTCCGTACCGAATACGTATCATTTAGAATATGGGTATTCTTGTATGGGATATGAAATTGCCGGTGCATTAGGAGCACGTTTAGCTGCACCGCATCAGGAAGTGTACTCATTAGTTGGTGATGGCAGCTTCTTAATGCTTCATACAGAATTGGTTACAGCTCTTCAATACAATAAAAAAATTAATATTGTTCTGTTTGACAACTCAGGATTTGGTTGCATCAATAATCTGCAAATGGATAATGGCAGCGCTAGTCAAGGTACAGAATTTAGAACTTGGGAAAATCAAATTATGAATGTTGATTATGCAAAAGTAGCTGAAGGTTATGGTGCGAAGACATATAAAATCAAAACACTGGATGAATTAAAACGAGCCATTGAAGATGCTAAAAAGCAACCTAATTCAACATTATTTGAAATTAAAGTGTTGCCAAAAACAATGACGGACGGGTATGAAGGGAGCTGGTGGAATGTCGGGTTATCCGAAGTTTCCACAAAAGAAAGTATCCGAAACGCATTTGCAAATAAGCAAAAAGGAATGAAACGAGCAAGAAAATATTAGTGAGATGGAAAAGCGCTGGAGTTGGCGTAAAACCATTGAAACAGATGTAAAACTAAAAGTAGGAGAAATGAGCATGGAGTTAGTTACATTAAATGACATACTACCCCAAGCCAAACGTGAAGGGTATGCCGTTGGACATTTTAATATAAATGGTTTAATTTGGGCGCAAGCAATTTTACAAGCCGCTCAAGAGGAAAAAGCTCCAGTCGTGATTGCATCATCGGATAGATTGGTAGATTACCTTGGCGGATTTAAACTCATTTTTGACATGGTCAAAAATCTGCTAACGCGTTTTGATATTCAAGTCCCGGTCGTCTTACATTTAGACCATGGACAAAGTGTAGAGCGATGCTTGGAAGCGATCGATGCAGGCTATAGCTCTGTCATGTACGATGGAAGCCACTTACCACTAGAAGAAAATATTAAAAATACAAAAAAAGTAGTAGATTATGCACATACAAATGGAGTATCCGTAGAAGCAGAAATTGGTACAGTTGGCGGTTATGAGGATGGAGTTATCGGTAATATTAATTATGCAGATTTACAGGAATGTGTAGAGTTGGTTAATGCAACAAATATTGATGCTTTAGCAGCAGCATTAGGTTCTGTCCATGGCAAATACAAAGGTGAACCCAAGCTAGGTTTTAAAGAAATGGCGGAAATATCAGCAGCTGTAGAAATTCCGCTTGTATTGCATGGTGCAAGTGGAATTCCACTTCCACAGCTTCATAAAGCGATCACTTTAGGACATGCTAAAATCAACATTAATACGGAGATGAATATTGCGTGGCGAGAGGCGTTACAGCATAGTTTAGTAGAAAATCCACATGTGTATGAGCCCAAAACTTTATTAGAATCTAGTAAGCGAACCATTAAACAAACGGTTAGTGAGAAAATAAAAGACTTTGGCTCGCATAACAAAGCCGAATAAAAATGAAGCTATCATATGAAAAATAACATAGAGTGTAGTAAAAACTCAAGGCTCTTTATATGGAGTTCTTGAGTTTTTGGTGCTTACTGAATGTAAAGTCATGGATCGGATTAATCCAATGTTCTCTTAATCTGGTTTTTTATTAAAATTACATTGATTTTCTTTTCCTTTTTGTCCCTTTTGGAATTTAACCTTTCCCTTCCATTTCATCAAGGGTAAGATTTTGTCTGAATATCGTTGCTCTTGATCCCACTCTAGGTGGGCAAAAGGATGGAAATGAAACGGACCTCTTTTCCGCATTTGTTTTACGTAAAAAGTAGATTACGAGACAGATATAAAAAATGTTATAAACACAAACATCTTACTTATTTGATTTCCTGTTTTAGCATGCAAGTACATATGTATACATGCATGCTTATATGCTAAATAATCATCATAAGAATTTTCATTAGGTAAATAAGTACGAGAGGTTCTGTAGTTGATAATGGTGCTTTATAAATTGATAGTAGATACTTAATTACAGCTTCTTACATTATATTTGTACCAAGTTCATTGACATAGTAGAAAGGACAACCAGCAAGTTCAGCGAGCTCCGTTAACGGGTACAACCCTCCAGCAATACAAACAAAATCACATGCGATTTTTTCTTCACTTCCGAATATTGGATTACCATCCTTGTCAATCGTACTTACGGTTACGCCTTCTACTTGGTTTGTACCATCTATTTCTATTACCGCTTTTCGAAGCTGAATCGGGACGCCCCACATAGTAACGCCATTTTTAGGTAAAAGGTGATCCCAAGCTTCTCATTAAATGATTGGTCATGAATTTACTCCCTATTTGTAAAAGCTTTGAAGGTGCCAAATATGATGAATGTAATAGAGCTTCCACTATTTCTTTGGGGCGAGCATGCTTGGTAGTTATCCGATGTAATGGAGGCAATGCCATAGCTGCAATATCAATTCCCGCCAAATGCAATTCCATTGCAATGGCAGCGGATAGTACGTTCACTCCGATAATAATCCCCCTATCACCCGGTTTTACTCGATGAACTTTCGTTATCACTTGTGCTGCACCAACAGACATGACCCCTAGTAATGTCCACCCTGGAATAGGTACGGGTGATTCGGCTGCTCCAGCAGCAAGTAATAATTGTTTGCTTGAAAAAACAACATCTTCGGTATAAATAAACCATGATGATTCATCACGTTCCATGTCATGGACAGCTGTTTTTTAAGCGGACGGTGTTTGTAGATGTTGAAGATGATATGCGGATTGCAAAAGAAGAAATATTTGGTCCTGTTGTTGCAGTCTTTTCATTTGATACGACAGAGGAAGCAATTAGAAGAGCCAACGATAGATATTAATATAGTTTAGCAGCTGCGGTATGGACTGAAAATATCCGAACTGGACACCGAGTAGCCAGAAGATTAAAGGCTGGGACAGTATGGATGAATGACTGTAATCATGAAAATCCCGCTGCTGCATTTGGAGGGTATAAACAGTTAGGTAGGTAGAAAAATAGGGAATATGCACTCGACAACTATACGGAGGTCAAAAGTGTTTGGGTGAATTTACAATAAGGATAAGAGGAAGACCTTAGATTTAGTTTAAGAGAGATATGTATAAACCCTACACCTTGGTGACATGTATGGTTCATTTTTTACCCTGCATGTAAGGTGCTGTAAGACTTCCCACTTCAAAGGGATACAGAGGAAGAACAAAAAGTTTTAAGTGGCAGATAACGGCACCTAAACGCCCGATTTGTTCGCATCAGGTAGGATGTTGACCTGAGGAGGCGTTTCAAGCGATACCTCACACAGAGAAAAAGTGTTCTTCTTTTTTAAACACGCATACGATCGTAGCCTTTGATCTACTATTTCAAAAGGATGAAAGAAAACCATTACGGATTGAAGCTTCACTTTAAGTAATTCAAACAAGTTTTATACATTTTCTTGCTCATATATTATCATAAGATTACATTTTGATTCACCTCTTCCTAATATTTAGAAGATAGTTGGTCTTTTTAAGGGTAATTACAAAATATTAAATAACCAAAACATAACAATATACTATTGTTTTGATCATGTATTGAAACATTAGCTCCATCATAAAACCAAATAATAGCAATATACTTAAGTTTTTATAAAAAACTAGCGATAAAACAACGTTATTTTGTGAGATATTGAACAAGATTTCAAAAGTAAAATGGCGGTTAGTAAGCTAAAATAATAATTAGTTAACGCTTTCAATACTAGTTTGTATCATATCCGAAAAAATAACGGAGGTAATGTCAATGGCTAAAGAAGCAAATATTATATTTGGGATTGCTCCTATCGGATGGAGAAATGATGACATCCCTGAGATAGGAAAAGAAAACACTTACAGACAAATTCTAAGTGAAGCGAAGCTGGCTGGTTTTGAAGGAACAGAGATCGGTGGTTGCTATCCAACTGATCCGGAAGAATTAAATAAAGAATTAAAGTTACGTGATATGAGACTAGTAGGTCAATGGTTCTCAGCTTATATTATCCGTGATGGCATTGAAGCAGCTTGCAAAGAGTTTGAAAAGCACTGTGCTTTTTTAGAAGCTGTTCATGCAGATATTGCAGTTGTTTCAGAACAAACATACAGCATTCAAGGTACAGATAAATGTGTCTATACAGAAAAGCCGTATTTTACAGATCAAGAATGGAAGCAACTTGCAGAAGGATTAAATAAATTTGGCGAAATTGCTTTATCACATAATTTAAAATGTTGTTACCATCATCATATGGGAACAGGGGTACAAACATTAGGAGAAGTGGATCGCTTAATGGAAATGACAGATCCTAGCAAAGTTTTCTTGCTTTATGATACTGGTCATATCTTTGTATCTGATGGTGATTCAATGGCTTTACTTAAAAAGTATTTTGATCGGATTGAGCATGTACATTTTAAAGATGTGCGAGTAGAAAAATTAAAAGAATGTCGGGAGCAAAATAAATCTTTCTTAGGATCCTTCCTACACGGAATGTTTACTGTTCCTGGCGATGGAGACATTGATTTTAAACCTGTTTTTGCTTACCTTGTTGAACATGGTTATAAAGGTTGGGTAGTAATTGAAGCTGAGCAAGATCCTAAGATTGCTAATCCATTAGAGTATGCCCAAAAAGGCCGTCAGTATATTGAACAAGAATTAGTTGTAAAATAAAAATTTATTTGGAGGAATTTATGATGACATTAAAAGCTGGAATTGTAGGAATTGGATTTATTGGATCAGATCATTTACGCCGTTTAGCTAATGTAATAGCTGGAGTAGAAGTGGTTGCAGTTTGTGATATTGTTCCTGGAAAAGCACAAGCAGCATTAGATAAATTCGGAATCGAAGCAAAAGATTATGCTGATTATCATGATTTAATTGCTGATCCTGAGGTGGAAGTAGTTGTTATTACTGCCTCTAACGAAGCACATGCTGATATAGCAGTAGCTGCTTTAGAAGCTAATAAGTATGTATTCTGTGAAAAACCATTAGCATTAAATGCAGATGATTGTTTACGAGTGATGGAAGCTGAACAAAAGACCGGTAAGAAAATGCTTCAAGTTGGGTTTATGCGCCGCTACGATGCTGGGTATGTTAAATTGAAAGAAATTGTATCTAGCGGAGAAATTGGTGAACCATTAATGCTTCATTGCAGACATTATAATGCAAGCTGTGTTCCTGAATATAAAACAGCACAAGCAATCTATGAAACATTGATTCACGAAATTGATGTACTACATTGGTTGTTAGATGATGATTATGAGGATGTAAAAGTATACTTCCCTCGTAAGTCTAAATATGCAACTAGCGATAATGGAAATTTAAAAGACCCACAAGTCATTGTAATGCAAACCTCTAAAGGTGTTAACATTGTAGTAGAAGTATTTGTTAATGCAAAATATGGATATGATATTCATTGTGATATAACTGGTGAACTTGGAATGGCTGAGCTTCCTAGTCCGGCAAGTGTAGCCGTTCGTAAGGATGCAAAATACAGTACAGATATTCTTGTCGATTGGAAAGAACGTTTTATCGAAGCTTATGATGTAGAGTTTCAAGACTTCTTTGATCGCCTGAATAAAGGGGAAGCGCCAGCAGGACCAACTTCATGGGATGGTTATCTTGCAGCAATTACATCCGATGCTTGTGTGAAATCTCAAGAATCTGGTAAAACAGAAAAAGTAGAAGGTGCAAAAAAACCTACATTCTATAATTAATTGGTTGGATAACAAAAGGTAATAGGTGCTTTTGTAACCTATTACCTTTTGCTAGTTAAAAGTGGGCAATCCACAGCATTGCTAAAATGGCAGACGGTTTATACCGCATATATACTGTGATACTGTGAAATTTTTATCTTCGTGTAGATGGCAGTCTCCCTCGTTCCAAAAAGAAAAGAAACCAAAGTGGAATAACCTGCATGAAATGCCTATTCGTTCCGTACCATTTTTTGAAGGGTGAGGAAAGCCTTTACAGACGATTGATTTTAATAATTTAAGAATAAGCACAGCAAAGTGGTTGCCTATGTCAAAGGCTTAGTATGAGTGTCGAGTTTTTAATTTCGTTCGGGCGACAGGACAAGGAAAGCTACGATAGCGATACTTCGCGGTTTTTCAAGGAGAAAAGCACTCCATGAAATGAAGTTTCATTTTATCCCGGATGTAAGGATTCGTACTTTTCTCCATTCAAAAATGAGTTAATGATGTTGGAAACAAGATGAGAAAAACGGCTCCTAAATCCCCTATTCGTTCAACTAACATTCAAGGAGAAAAGCACTCCATGAAATGAAGTTTCACTTTATCGCTTCAGAAGTTCTTCTGTTTGTATGTGGTTACCTGCACTTGTGCTTTTGTTATGACTAGAGAGGAAGTGATTTGGTGAAAGGAACAGCGTACTTTTCAGACGTAAACCAGCAATTTAAGAAAGTAACAGTAGATTTTAAACAAAGAGAGACAGATAATAACCAAGTATTAAAGGTCTTTTCAGATAAAACAAGACAAAAAGTTTATGGGTTTGGTAGCTCCTTTACGGAGGCTAGCGGTTCTGTATACAATAAAATGCCTGATTCCCTTAAACAAGCTTTCATAGAAAGTTGTTTTGGAGAAACAGGAAATAAATATAATTTAGTAAGAATGCCAATTCAAAGCTGTGATTTTTCACTAGGAAATTATGCATATTTAGAAAGTGAAGAAGATTTACAGCAAAGTAAAGTTAACTTTGACCGGGATAAAGAAAATATTATCCCTGTTGCAAGAGATGCGGTTGCGGCTAATCCGGAAACCATTTTTATGGCATCTCCTTGGAGTCCGCCTGCTTTTATGAAAACGAATAATAATATGAATGGAGGCGGGTATTTAAAAGAAGAATACTATGAAGACTGGGCTAAGTTAATCAAATTGTATCTTGATATATACAAAGAAAATGGCATTCATGTACAAAAGCTTTCTGTTCAAAATGAGCCTGTAGCAGTTAAACAGTGGGATTCTTGCCTTTATACAAATGAGCAAGAGGCCTATTTCGCTGTGAAAGTATTGAAGAAAATTCTTTCTGCATCAGGATATGATCATATAGAGCTTTATATTTGGGATCATGATAAAGATGGGTTAATTGAATGGGCCGATCAAACCTTCCGTAACTCCGAGTATCGTCACGCAATTGATGGGATAGCTTTTCATTGGTATACAGGCGATCATTTTGAACAAATTTCCTACTTGGCAAAAGCCTATCCGGAAAAGGATCTGTTGTTCACTGAAGGCTGTGTGCCACAAGAAGGATTTGATCATAACACACAAGAAAAACATGGGAAAGTATATATTCACGATCTAATTGGAAATTTTAAACATGGGATGAATGCTTTTATTGATTGGAATATTCTCCTCGATATGGATGGCGGACCAAATCATATGGGGAATACTTGCGAGGCACCGATTCAGTATGATGGCGATAATCAAAAACTTCATGTTAATCTTTCTTATTATTATATTGGGCATTTTAGCCGATTTGTTAAAAAAGGTGCCCATGTCGTATATTCGTCTGCGTATGATCATTCCATTGAGCAAGTAGCATTTATCAATCCTGAAGGTGGTAAAGTATTAGTAGCCTACAATGCCTCTGATGATTCTAAAGCATTTCGAGTGATAGATAAAGATGTAGAAACGTCTATCGAATTAGCGGCTAAACAAGTAGTAACATTAATATGGAAGTAGAGGGAGGGAGAGATAATGAAATTAGGCTTTAATCAAGCAACCTGCATGAATAATTCTAATTTGTATAATGATTTATTACTGGCGGAAAAATACGGTTATGATTTTATTGAGATTCGTATTGATATGTTAAGAGACTATCTGGAGGAATACTCTATAGCGGATTTGAAAAAATTCTTTTCCAAAAGTCATCTTCAACCGATAGGTTATAACTCCATTGAAAACATAAACTTTTGTGATAAGAACTCCTAGCAAGTAATCCATGATGATATTGCTTTTGCTTGTCAAGTAAGTCAAGAAATTGGTGGAGAATTTGTAGTTGTTGTACCTACAATAAAGGATGGAGTTTTGTGGAATAGCGAAGAAGTTTTTGAGGATAGTATAAAGGTATTAAACAAAGTCGCGGATCAAGTTGCGCCTTATGGGCTGAAGGTAGCTTTTGAGCCTATTGGAAGTCAAAATTGTTGTGTTCGAAGCTTAGATGAAGCATATGCCATTGTTGAGGCAGTAAACAGAAAAAACGTTGGTTTGGTCATTGATGCGTTTAATCTTTATTTGTATAATCAATGGAAAGATATAGATGTATTGGATAAAATACCTCTTGAAAAAATCTTTATTTATCATATTGATGATGCGGATGATCTACCAATAGAGATACTTGATCATTGCCATCGTTTATTTCCCGGTAATGGCGTGATTGACTTGGGGAAAATTAGTAAAGCCTTAAAAGATAGGGGATTTGCTGGCGTTTGTTCCTTGGAATTGTTTAATCCAGGTTATTGGATGCTTTCTCCTGAACACGTATTTCAGATCGGTGCAAAGAAGAGCAGAAAGTACCTTTAAAAGGTTGTTCAAAAAAGTCCGTTAAAAAGAGCACGTGAGTTTTTCGATGATTTGTTCGAGGAGCTCATGTTTCTAAATGCAATCCTTCCTCCCATAGAAACATGCCACTCGAACTTTTTAGACGCACTTTACACATAGTGTACGGGTGGTTCATTTTTTGTTAAAATGATAGTAAATGATAATGTACCCATAAAAGTGGTGAGGGAAATGAAAGTTTATTTCACGGATTTAACGAATGACATAATCAATAACGGTCCTTACCTGTTTTTTACCAGTAAAGTTAAGGCTTTAGATGGACATTATAAACGCTTTATGCACATTCACGAGGATTTAGTTGAAGTCATCCTGGTGACAAGTGGAGCTGGTGATTACCTTATTGATGGACGAGTTTATTCGGTAAAAAAAGGAGATTTAATTATATTTAACAGTTTCGTGGCACATGATGAGCATTTGTCTCAAGCTCATGTTGTTGAAACATATTGCTGTGCAATAAAAGGACTTCAAAAAAAAGACCTTCGAAAAAATGCATTAATACCTGATAATGCTTCCCCCGTTTTTTCTTTAGGTACTCATTTTGAAGATGTCAATCGATTTATGGGATTGATTCATTCACAGCTTGCTTCTAATTGTAAACATAAGGATATAACCGCACAAAAATTATTCATCATTTTTTTAGAATATTTAGAAACCAACATTTTGAATCATGTTGAAATTTATTCAAGCTACGATAATGAAATTATTTTATACCGAACAAAAGAGTATATAGAACATTATTACTATGAGCCAATAACACTTGAAGATCTGGCTAAAATGGTAAGAGTAAGCCCTTATTATTTAGCACATCAGTTTAAGAAACAATTCCATTGTTCGCCTGTTAAATATTTGATTAAACGCAGAATAGGTGAAGCTCAGACGCTGTTACAAAATACAAATATAAAAGTAACGGATATCGCTTATCAGGTTGGTTTTAATAGTCAAAGTCATTTCCATACAACATTTAAAAAGCATGTTGGTGTTACACCCAAGCAGTATAGAAATGAGTATAAAAGAAATAATGAAATATAGAAGAACAAGTGAGAAGTTCGTTTAGCGTTGTACAAACTGTCGGAGAATAGCTGTCATGAAAGCGAAGACATGCCTATAAAACAGGGGATGCTGACGCCTGAGCGGCAAGCCCGCTTTTAGTCAGCCTTTCTTTAGATTTGACCCAATGTTGACCCATTGAAGGAGAGGAACGGGGGTTACTACAGCTTGATTGCATCAGCTGGATGAAGCTATTTTTTAAAATATTCGCAATGTACAAGCTGATATAATTTCTTAGAATGAAAAAACCAGAAGGGAAATTCCTTCTGGTTATTAACAGTTGCTTGGCTGATTACACTCTCTAGTGAAAGTTTCAAATGTAGTAGTGATTTCTTAATGAAAGGGCTGTAGTAATACGGTTCTGAATGAAGCGCACGACTACCCCTCTGTCTGATAAACAAAAATTAGACAAAAAAATCCCTTTTATGGGTGTTTACATATGAGGAGTAAGACGGAGAAATATTCTCCTCTGGAAGGATACGAATTTTCAACTGATGACTTTGACGGTCAGGGACATTCCAGTTCCTCGGCGCCGAAGAACACCAATAAATTAGAGGTTACTATCAACATGCCGAATGGAAATTTTAACTGCCTTGTTAGAACAAAAGGGAAAAATACCTTCATAGATTATCCTGAGGTATTTTTACCCTTTTTTCCATCCTAGACGGTTAAATTATATTTTTACTAATCATGTATTAAAAAGAGTTGGAAATATTCAAAGAGAGGTAATTTAATTGCTTATCTTGGTGGTATTTACACTTTTATATCAAAGTTAGAACTAGCGGCCCTGTTGTAGTTTTGTGTCGGGTTTGTTTTCATCTCTGCTCTTGCGGCTTTGTAGGCTTCATAATAAATTGCCGTTGTTTCATTATAAAGCTGAGTTTCTGCTTTTGTCTGCCTCTCTGCCCATCCAGCATTAGTGCTATAAGATAGTACTTCTTCACCGTTTTTATCATAAATAAACATAGATGACCCAGTTGCACCAACACACATTTGCCCCGTAAAGGGTAATCCGGTAATCTTAAAAAATAATGGTAAACCATTTGTATATGTTGCATTCATTAACCTGGGTGTCATCAGTGATATAAGTCTTGAACGGTCAGGAGATACATGTTGTTTCTTATAAGAATTGATATAGGATATATAATCCTTCCCCATGTACACACCTTTCGCTGCACCATCCTGCGCCATTTCCTTAATTTTTCTTACAACGTTATCTGGCAAAGAGCTTGTATTTTTCTTTTCAAACATGCTTTTCTCTGTTTTTGGCGTTTCTGTTTTTGCTTTATAAGTGGTATGAGAATTTATACTTGAAAAACGTTCCAAACCAACAGAACGCATAATCATAATATCCCCCCTTTTTTATGAAATAGTTACAATTATATTATCGTCTGTTTTGGGAAAAAATAAATATCTAATGCAAAAAATAAGGTAGAACATTCTTTATCGTTACATCTTCTGTACTAGAACAAACTATTCCAAAATGTATGAAATGGTCATTTTAGCAGATTTATAAGAAATACTGCCAAAAAAGCGGATATCAAGAATTGGGTCTCCGGTAGGTCGGGAAATATTTGTTCCATAAATGCGCGCGGTCCAATTTCCGTTAGCTGGTTGTTGCAAAAAATGAGTGGTATCTTTCATTCCACTAGCTTTCCAACCAATATCAGCCATTTTTCCTAATGGGCTGGTTACTTCGATTTTAGAAATAAGAATTGTGCCCATCATATTTTTATTATTATTATTTATGATGCCTCTTCCAGGGTCAATCTCAATAGAACGAACTACTGCATTAGATGGAAGCGAATATCTAAAAGTTACAGGTACACTCCATCCACTTCGTCCGGGGTCTAGCGCTAGCCCTAAACTTTTATTTGCGGTTACTGTTTTACTGCTCTCGGAAGCATACGGCATTGCTTGAAGCTGCATATCAATTGTTTTTGTGTATACGCTTTCACCGGCAGTATTCACAGATACTTGCGGTTCTGCCGCAAATGCAGGAGTAGCAAATATAATACTACTCATTAACAGGGCAAGTAACATAACTCCTAAACGTGTTTGCGTTTTCATAATTCTTACCTCCATAAAATAATTTATTTTTGATACTATGTATCTTTATTAATACATATAACTTTAATTATGTCAAATATTTCTATTTAACTCAAAAATTGTAAAGTAAGATACCTATGTCAACATCCATTAGAGGAAATCTCAATTCTTCATTTCTTACAATAGATGATTCTTGGATTAATAAGTTAAAAGCTAAGAAAAATATAAAAATATGATATTTATGTAAAAAATTAGCTTTACGTAGGCGCTAATCGTAAATGCTAAGCGTTGCAGAGATTTGTATCAAAGAGGAGAACATCATAGGCGTAAAAAAGTTTCCGTTAGTAACTCTCCCAGCGTAAGCTTACCCATACATATCTAATTAAAACATTCAGAAATAATAAACAATAATATTAATTTTAAATATTGACAACTTAGGCGAGTGCTGATAATATGTTTTGTAACGAAAACATATATAACGTTTATAAAACGGTAGATAAAATATGGTTATATAAATATAGAATCATTGTTAACTAGGATGGAGGTGAAAAGGTGGAAGACGGAAATATGTACGATGTAACGATTATTGGCGGTGGACCTATTGGTTTATTTGCTGCTTTTTATGGGGGAATGCGGCAAATGAAAGTTAAAATCATTGAAAGTCTGCCACAATTAGGAGGGCAGTTGTCAGCTTTATATCCGGAAAAGTTTATCTATGATGTTGCTGCATACCCAAAAGTGAAAGCTCAGGATTTAATTGATCAACTTACCGAACAAGCGATGCAATTTAACCCGTTTGTTGTACTTAATCAAACCGTTGAAAATGTAGTTAAATTAAATAACGGGCACTTTCAGCTCATCACGGATAAGGAAGTGCATGATTCAAAAACCATTCTTATCACAGCAGGTATAGGTGCTTTTGAACCGCGCCGGATTAAATTGGCAAATGCTCAAGCTTATGAAGGAAAAAACCTACATTATTTTGTAAAAGATATCAATCGGTATAAAAATAAAGATGTTTGTATACTGGGAGGGGGAGATTCTGCTGTAGATTGGGCAATGATGCTAGAGCCAATTGCCAAAAGCGTAAAAGTTATCCACCGTAGAGAACAGTTTCGTGCGCATGAACATAGTGTAACGGAACTTCTTGCCTCTAGTGCTGAAGTTTTGACACCATATCAGTTGGAAGGAATTTTAGGAGATAAACAAGTTGAGGAAATCATTATTATACACAATCAAACTGCGAAAAGTTTGAAAATTCCGCTAGAGGAATTACTTGTAAACTATGGTTTTGTATCCTCCCTAGGCTCTATTAAGAATTGGGGAGTGGAATTTAAAAAGAATTCAATTATAGTAGACTCTGCAATGAATACCAATGTTCAAGGAATTTATGCTGCTGGGGATATTGTGATATTTAAAGGGAAAGTAAAATTAATTGCAACCGGCTTTAGTGATGCCGCTACTGCGATTAGCAGTGCTAAAACATTTATCGATCCTAAGGCAAGACTACAGCCACAACATAGTACATCACTTTTTGAAAAATGGGAAAAGATGAAGGTCTGACAAAGGGGAACAAGCATGGCATTTGTGATCACATCTCCTTGCTTACAAGAAAAGTCAGCAGAATGTGTAGAAGTCTGCCCGGTTGACGCCATTCATGCTGGAGAAGATATGTACTATATAGATCCTGATTTATGTATTGATTGTGCTGCATGTGAGGCTGCTTGTCCTGTTCAGGCAATATACGCAGAAGAAGATGTACCCAAGCATGAGGAGCAGTTTATTATCACACGTTAAAAAAGATAAAATTTTACTGCAAAAGTTAAAACAGCGTATTGAAAATTTTATGAGAAGTGCAACTAGTTCATCGCTGACGTAAAGGTTTGGTGCTTAACACCTTTTTCAACAGAGAGTTTTCTCAACATAGTTCTTCCATAACAGTCTTAACGAAAATAATAAATGGTAGGTGAGAAAATGATCTTTAATACTAAAATGGAAACGCTTCCTATAAAAGATATGGAAGAAATTCAATTAAATAGGTTGCAACAAACGGTACAGACTGTTTATGAAAAGACACCTTTCTATCGGAAGAAATTAGCTGAACATAAAGTAAAACCTGAAGATATCCGTTCATTAACAGATATTCAACGGTTACCGTTTACAGAAAAAAAGGATCTTCGTGATCATTATCCATTTGATTTATTTGCTCTACCTTTAAATAAACTAGTAAGAATTCATGCATCGAGTGGGACGAGCGGAAAACCCACAGTAGTTGGATATACAAGGAATGATTTAGAAAACTGGTCAGAAATTGTTGCCAGAGCAATTGTTGCTTGTGGAGGTATGCGAGATCAAGTGTTACAAAACACGTTTGGCTACGGTTTATTTACCGGAGGTCTGGGATTACATTATGGATCGGAGAAATTAGGGATGGCGACCGTACCCGTTTCCGGAGGTAATACAGAAAGACAAATACTATTAATTGAAGATTTTGAACCGACAGTTATAGTTGGAACACCGTCATACGTTTTAAACATTGCTGATAAAATGGAACAATTAGGAAAAGATCCTCGAGCAACTAATTTGCAATACGGTATTTTTGGTGCGGAACCGTGGTCAACAGAAATGCGGGAAGAACTGGAAAGAAGATTTGGCATTAAAGCAATGGATATCTACGGTTTGAGTGAAGTGATGGGACCAGGAATTTCTTGCGAGTGTAAAGAAGCGCAGCAAGGACTTCATGTGGCGGATGATCACTTTTATGTAGAGGTGATTCATCCTAAAACGTTAAAGCCGGTAGGTGAAGGAGAAGAAGGGGAGCTTGTATTTACGAGTTTAACGAAAGAAGCCTTTCCAATCATACGTTATCGTACCGGAGACATTGCTTCGATTACTTCAGAACCATGTATATGCGGGCGTACGACAAAACGAATGTCAAGGGTAAAAGGAAGAATTGATGATATGCTCATCATTCGTGGTGTAAATGTGTTTCCATCAGAGGTTGAAAGTGTCCTATTAGAGATAGAAGAACTCGTGCCGCATTATCAATTGTACCTTTCAAGACAAGGAGCGTTGGATAAAGTAACGTTAAAGGTTGAAATAAATGAACAGATTTATCGAAGCCTTGGGCAAGATTTACAACACGAGTATATTAACGTGCTTTGTAACAAGATTTCACATCAATTGAAAAACAAATGTCTCGTTAGTGTAGATATTCATATTGAACACCCAGGAGCGATTCCACGGTCAAATGGCAAAGCAATTCGTATCGTTCGGGACAAGATTGCCCAAGTTTAGTGTTCGGTTGATTATTAAATTACATGAAAGGAAATGAATCTACATGCAGATATCATTTAATCAATTGACAGAGAAAGAAAAATACGATCATTTTATGGAGCGTATTGAAAACGATGAGAAAATTGAAGCTAGTGATTGGATGCCAGAGGATTATAGAAAAGCATTAATTCGTTTAATCTCTATGCATGGTGTTAGTGAAATTATGGGAGCACTACCCGAAAAGGAATGGGTACCTAAGGCACCAACACTAAAAAGAAAATTAGCGATCATGGCAAAGGTTCAAGATGAAATGGGGCATGGACAACTGCTTTTACGGGTGGTAGAAGATTTAATTAAGCCATACGGCAAGAATCGAGAGCATATTTTGCATGATTTATTTAGCAAAAAATTAAAATTCCATAATGTATTTCATATGCCTGCACCTTCTTGGGGAGATGCTGCAATCATCGCTTGGCTCGTTGATGGTGCTGCAATTTTAACTCAGACGATGATGTTACATACATCCTATGGTCCGTATGGAAGAGCGTTAAAACGAATTTGTCAGGAAGAATCGTTTCATGCAAAGCATGGCGAAAGTCTCACACTTGCATTAGCAGCAGGAACCCCAAAGCAAAAAGAAATGTTGCAAGGGGCGCTTGATCGTTGGTGGGAATCACTACTAACATTCTTTGGTCCAAAGTCCAAAAAAGAGACAGGACACTCGAACGTCGATATTAACCTGAAGTATAAACTTAGAACGAAAACAAATGAGCAATTACGTCAAGAGTTTTTGTCAAAGTATGTACCAAAGATTGAGTTACTTGGGTTAACAATTCCGGATGAAAACCTGCACTTTGATGAAAACACCCAAGAGTGGCATTATACAGAACCTGATTGGCGAAATTTTAAAATAATTGTGTCGGGAAACGGACCGGAGTCGGATGCAAGAATAGCATTACGAAAAATTTCTTATCAAAACAGTCAATGGGTTCGTGATGCGCTGTGTGTTTATAAAGAAGATGTCAATGAATTTGTTAGTTAATTTATCCCGCATATAACTTGCAGTAAGGACCTCCCTTCCATGCTACGAGGAAAAACCTAGGAGGGTTAGGTGGGAGGATCTAACTGCAAGTAAATGCCCGATTGGTTCATCTAACATTTCTAGGGAAAAGCATTCCAAGGAATGAAGATTCACTTTATCTCGCATGTAAGGTGCCGTAAGCTTTCCCCATCAAGGGTTAAGAGAATATGGAGAAGAAGAAGTGGAAAAACGGCACCTAAATGCCCGATTCGTTCAAGGGCTTTTAGATCATACCCTTGTGGTACTAACATTCCGTGTAAAAAGCGTTCACGGAATGAAGTTTCACTTTATGAATGGAGGTACAGCAATGAGTGATGATGTATTTTATGAAGAATATGAGGTTTTTAGCAGAAAAAGAGATGGGTTAGCACTGGAACACCGGTTCAGTTTAACGGCACCCAATAAAGAGATGGCTTATCTCTTAGCTAAAGAGAATTTTTTTCGCCGGGAACCGATAAAAGAGCTATGGGTCGTTAAGCGGGAAGATATTAGAATGATGAATCAAAAAGAGCGAGAAGCATTTAAGCTCTTAGATAATAAAGCATATCGAGAAACAAGAGGCTACACAGATTTGCCAAAGAAGTGGAAGGAATTCAAAAAAGAACCGCAAATAGAGGAGGCATAGAATATGAGGCAGCAAGATGATTATTATTTACGTGAATTACTGTATCAATTAGCAGATGATAATTTTATTCTCGCCTATCGCGGATCGGAATGGCTTGGATTGGCACCGCATATTGAAGAAGATGTTGCCTTTTCTTCCATTAATCAAGATATGATGGGGCATGCGGTAATGTATTACAGCTTACTTGAAGAAATCGGGGCAGGAAATATGGATGATCTATCTCACTCCAGAAAACCACAAAATTTTCGCAATGCAATTTTACTTGAATTAAAAAATGGTTCAGGTCACTATTTGGAGAATCCTGATTATGATTGGGCTTTTACCGTCACTCGGAATTTTCTCTTTAGTGTTTTCAAACAAGTTCGTTTAGAAGCACTTACGCAATCAAGCTATGAACCACTAAAGCAAACTGCTGTGAAAATTTTATCCGAACACTATTATCATTTCATGCATTGGGAAACTTGGTTTATACAGTTAATGTCGAGTACCAAGGAAGCACGTGAACGGATGGAACAAGCGATTCTACGTTGTTGGAAAGAGCTTGTGGGAGTGATTTCATTAGGCATGTACAGTACGGAAATGAGTAAGCGTAAATTGATTTGCAGTGAAGCTGATTTACAAAAGGTATGGTTCGATAAAATTGAAAACGTATTTCAAAAGTTGAAGTTCAAGATAGAAGAACCCCAAGGAATGGAAAGTGGAAATGGACGTAATGGAGAGCATACGGATGATCTAACGGAGGCATTGAAAGTGTTAAATGAAGTATACGGAGGTGACAAAGAAGCAGTTTCCTGGTAACAAAGGTGAGATGAGGGATGATTAAGATGAAAAATTCACATCTAAAGGATAAAGTACGTCGCGTACTGCAGCAAGTGACAGATCCAGAAATGCCATTTATTAATATTGTTGAACTGGGGATGCTCGAGGATATAACTATTCAAAATGATGATTTTGTTCAAGTGACGCTATTGCCAACATTTAGCGGTTGTCCGGCATTAGACATGATTAAAGCCGATGTGAAAGAAAAGGCAAAAAAATTATTAAACGAATGGAATAATGACCTTATGATTGAAGTTATATTTAGCTTTCATCCTCCGTGGACAACGGATCGAATCAGCGAGGAGGGAAAAGAAAAGTTAAAACGGAATGGAATTTCTCCACCGCCAGCACAGTATACTGCGGGTGAATCTTGGAGAATTGCATGTCCTTATTGTAATTCCATGTACACAACAATGGAGAATATTTTTGGACCAACAGCATGCCGAAGCATTCTTTATTGTAATCAATGTAAAAATCCATTTGAAGCAATGAAGCCAATCGCTAATTTATCCCGCATATAACTTGCAGTAAGACCTCCACTTCCATGCTGCGAGGAAAAACCTAGGAGGTTAGGTAGGAGGATCTAACTGCAAGTAAATGCCCGATTGGTTCATCTAACCATCAGTGAGAGAAAAAAGCAAACCTTACTGATGAAAATTCAATTTATTCGAAAGGGTGGAAAAATAATGGTTAAGTTAATTGCACTTTATAAACAGCCGGAGGACAAAGCTGCTTTTGATGAGCACTATCAGAATGTTCATACGCCGATCACAAAGAAGATACCCGGGTTACGTAAGATGGAGGTTACAAAAATTGTTGGTTCGCCTACAGGAGAAAGTAAGTATTATCTGTTATGCGAAATGTATTACGACGATCATGAATCATTAAAAGCTGCGATGAAAACTAAAGAAGCAAAAGCCTCTGGAAAAGACCTGATGTCATTTGCAGGCGACTTGGTTACCATGATGATCGGTGAAGAAGTTGAATAACTATCAATTTATTAAGGCTTGTACTGACAATGGGATTGGAAAATTAGAGTTGCAACGCCCGGAAGTTTTAAACGCCATCAACCGATCCATGGTAGTAGAGATTTTAGCTGCTTTACGGGAATTTGATCAATTAGAACAAGTAAAAGTTATTGTTCTATCTGGCGCTGGCAGGTCATTTGCCGCTGGAGCAGACATTAACGAAATGGCGGAGGAAAATGCGATTTCCATGGAGATGAAAAATCAATTTGCTGACTGGGACAAAATAGCGTTAACTAAAAAGCCTATTATAGCAGCTGTTCATGGATTTGCCCTTGGTGGTGGATTTGAGCTCGCATTATGTGCCGATATAGTATTTGCTGCAGCAAGCAGTAAGTTTGGGTTTCCGGAAGTTCAGCTTGGCGTCATGCCAAGCGCTGGCGGAACTGTAAAATTAACTAAGCTGATGGGAAAAAGAAAGGCACTGGAATTTCTTTGGACTGGAAATCAACTTGAAGCAGAAGAAGCAAAGCATTGGGGTATCGTTAATCAGGTTGTTCCAGATGAACTTCTTTTGCAGGAGACAATTGCTTTTGCTGAAAACTTGGTAAAGCAGCCTGCTTTATCCCTACGGTTAATCAAAGACACGGTTGAAAAGGCAGAAGACTTGCCTATATATGAAGCAATGCAATATGAACGGAAAAATTTCTATTTACTTTTTGCTTCAGAGGATCAAAAAGAAGGTATGCAGGCTTTTATGGAAAAACGATCACCTCATTTCAAAGGGAAATAGGGGGATACGACAAATGTATGAAACGATTCGTTATGAAATAAAGGATAAGGTTGGCTGGCTGACATTGAATCGACCTGAAAAATTGAATGCGTTTACGAATACGATGAATCAGGAAATCATCAATGTGTTGAAAAAAGTAGAAAATAATAATCAAGTTCGTGTACTTGTTATTACCGGTGCAGGAAAAGCGTTCTGCTCCGGTGAAGATATAAGCAGTTTACAAGTAGATATGAACTTGGGAGAAATTATTAAATCTCGCTATAAGCCAATGATGGAGAAGCTTGCACAAGTAGAAAAGCCGGTTGTAGCCTCGGTAAACGGTGCTGCAGCAGGTGCTGGGTTTAGTCTGGCACTTGCATGTGATTTTCGAATCGCATCAGAAAAGGCTTCCTTTATGGAGGCATTTATCCATATTGGTTTGATTCCTGATTCCGGAAATTTATATTATCTGCCACGGATTGTCGGTCTAGCCAAGGCACTGGAGTTAGCCATTTTAGGAGAGAAGCTAAAGGCTGATGAAGCGAAAAGGCTTGGTATTGTGACAAAAGTTGTCAAGCCTAATGAATTGGAAAAAGAAACAGCTGCTTTTGCTGAACGGTTAGCTAATATGCCAACAAAAGCTATCGGCTTAATTAAACGCTACATGCAAAAAAGCTTTGAAACGAACTTAAGTAACATGCTGGATTATGAAGCTTACGGACAGGAGATTGCCGGGGAAACAGTAGACTATGTGGAAGGGGTTCAGGCATTTCTTGCAAAACGTTCCCCTGAATATAAAGGATATTAAATAAAAGGAGAGATGAATATGGTAAAAACACATGACAAACCAATATTTATAAAAGAGGTAAAACGTGATATGTACCAAATGGTCATTAACGGAAAGCCAGCTGATGCCAAATCAGGTGAGATGATGACTGTTTACAATCCTGCAACAGGTGAGCCAATTGCGGAAGTGCCAAAAGCTGATCGGGAGGATGTAGACATAGCTGTGGAAGCCGCTCGAACTGCTTTTGATCATGGAAAATGGAAGCGTTATCCAGTCGGTAAGCGCGCTCGTGTATTAAATAAAATTGCCTCTATCATGCGAGGACGATTTCGTGAATTAGTTGAGATGGAAGTTATCAATAGTGGTAAAACACTATCTGCAGCTCAAGGTCAGGTCATGCAGGCAATTGAGGATTTTGAATTCTATGCAGGCGCAATTGTAGGGCATCGCGGTGATGTAAATAATGTGCCGGGACAGTTTTTTAATTATACACAGAAGGAGCCTACTGGTGTAGCAGCACAGATTATACCTTGGAATTACCCGATGATGATGGCGGCATGGAAAGTAGCACCTGCGATTGCTGCAGGCTGTTCGGTTGTGCTAAAACCAGCTAGTTTAACACCAATTACGGCTATTTTGTTAGCAGAAATTTGTACAGAAGCGGGTGTACCGGACGGAGTCGTCAATGTGGTGACTGGACCGGGTACAACGATTGGTGCTTACTTAACAGAGCATGAGGCAATTGATAAGGTTGCCTTTACTGGAGAGACGAGTACGGGTAAAGATATTATGGCAAAAGCTTCGGAAACCTTAAAACGAGTAACGTTGGAATTAGGCGGAAAGTCTCCTAACATCGTGTTCCCGGATGCAGATATGGATGCTGCTGTTAACGGATCGATCTTTGGTATCTTCTATAATACGGGTCAATCCTGTGAAGCGAGATCGCGGTTATTTATCCATGACAGTATTTACGATGAATTTATGGAAAGCTTTCTTGCTAAGACCAGTCAATTAATTATCGAAGACCCATTGTCAGAGAAGTCTCATGTTGGAGCGATTATTAGTCAAACACAGCTGGAAAAAATTCATAGCTATGTAGAAGAAGCAAAAAAAGAAGGAGCAACCGTTGTAGCTGGTGGACATCCTTTAAAAGTAGAAGGATTTGAAGATGGTTATTGGTATGCACCAACGATTATTACAGGGGTAACAAACGATATGAAAATTGTTCAAGAGGAAGTATTTGGTCCCGTCGTAGTAGTCATGAAATTTACCGATGAAAAAGAAGTTATCCAGCTAGCTAATGATACGAGATATGGTCTTGCTGCTGCTATTTGGGCAAAAGATCAGGGACTAATTAAGCGCGTGTCAGATGGACTCCAAGCAGGCGTTGTCATGGTAAACTGTCCATTCTCTGCTTTTCCGGGAACTCCTTTTGGCGGATATAAAGAGTCCGGTTTTGGCCGTGAACTAGGTATTGAAACTCTTGATCTGTATACTGAAACAAAAAGTGTCCTTTCCTATGCGGGAAGAAAGCCACTTAATCCATTTAACTTATAAGAAGAACGGCTAACCTCAAATACGAAGACCATTGCACTCTTAGAGAGATATTGGTCAGATAAAAGCGAACGAATATCCACTTATGGAAAAAGTTCGCTTTTTACCCTTATCGAGCACCATTCCATAAGAGGGGGATTGGGGGTGGCTGGCTTACTTTTCATCTTATATCCATCCACTGTGATAATTGAAATTAAAACATTCGGACGAGTTAAAGTCAATCTTACAATAGCACAATAAAAAAGTCGAAAGTGATACCGCATCTTTTCAAGAAGTAGCACTCTTAACCGCCCCTAACATGTGTCTTAATTTAATGAAAGTATCTTACAGTTGAACGATGAAATGACTGTTCATTTCTACCCACTTTTTTAAAGTTCCTTTTACAGAAAAACATTTGGTCAGCTGATATTCGGTACGAGCAAAAAATGTTCATGAATGAGAAAGAATAGAGAAAGGAGAGATTTTTCAGATGAGTGATTGTTTAGTCGTCGTTGGAGCGGGAGTAATGGGGCGGGGAATTGCTTATGTCGCTTCATTAGGTGGTTATTTTGTGAAGCTTGTTGATATGAAACAGGAAATACTTGAGCAAGCAAAAGTAGAAATTAACAAGCTTTATGAGAAAGGAATCTCCCATGGGAAGGTAACGGAAGCTAAGGCAAATGAGGGAAAGGCTAATATTTGTTATGAAACAAAGTTGGAAACAGCAGTAAAAGATGCCACGATTGTTATTGAGGCAGTACCTGAAGTGAAAGAAATAAAAAGGAAAATATTTGAAAAAATTGATCGTGCTGCACCAAGGAACTGTGTGTTTGCTACAAATACATCGACTATGAGCCCAACGGAAATAGCTTCATATACAACCAAACCAGATTTAGTCATTGCTATGCATTTTTTTAATCCAGTTCATAAAATGCCACTGATTGAAATTATACGTGGCTTGGAAACAAGTGATGAGACAGCTGAATTCGCTGAAAGAGTTTCTCGGAAAATGGGGAAAGAAACAGTGACCATCCATGAATTTCCTGGATTTGTAACAAGCCGTATTAGCTGCTTAGTTGGGAATGAAGCATTTTATATGTTACAGGAAGGACTGGGAACTCCGGAGGAAATCGATAAAGCTATTAAACTGGGATTAAATTATCCGATGGGACCGTTTGAGTTAGGAGATTTAGTCGGCTTAGATACAAGACTTCATAATCTCCGCTATTTACATCAAACATTAGGTGATAAATATCGTCCCGCACCACTTCTAGAACAATATGTAAAAGCTGGAAGATTAGGACGTAAAACAGGGAAGGGCGTTTACGACTATGAAGGAGAGGGAGATGGATGAAAGAAGTTGTCATTGTTGATGCAGTAAGAACCCCAATCGGTCGATATAATGGTTCTTTAAAATTTGTACGTCCGGATGATTTAGCGCAAGCGGTAGTAAAAGGGATCATAGATAGACAGCCAAAACTACCGGTAGAAGCAATTGAAGAAGTCATTATTGGTAATGCTAATGGTGCAGGAGAAGAAAATAGAAATGTCGCTCGCATGGCTGCACTACTTGCTGGACTTCCTGTTCATGTAACCGGCACAACAGTGAATCGCCTTTGTGGCTCAGGTTTGGATGCAGTTAACATGGCAGCACGAGCGATTATGGTTGGGGATGGGGACATTTATATAGCTGGAGGAACAGAGAGCATGACAAGAGCTCCATTTGTTCTGTCCAAACCTGAATTGGGATTTTCACGAGGGAATAAGACGTTAATTGACACTACCATTGGCTGGCGTTTCATTAATCCAAAGCTGGAAGCAATGTATGGTACTGATTCCATGCCGCAAACTGCAGAAAATGTAGCAAAACGATTTAATATAACGAGAGAGGAACAAGATGATTTTGCCTATGATAGTCAAATGAAGGCGAAAAAGGCATTAGAAGCGGGAAGGTTTAACGATGAACTCATTCCGGTTACGTATACGTTCAAAGGGGAGGAAATTACGGTCGATAAAGATGAGCATCCACGTCCAACAACAACCCGTGAAAAATTAGCCAGCTTAAAGCCATTATTTACAGGAGGAACGGTTACAGCGGGTAATGCTTCAGGAATAAATGATGGAGCATCGGCATTGTTATTAATGAGTAAAGAAAAAGCGGAACAATTAGGTATCGAGCCTATGGTACGCTACATAGCGAGTGGAACTGCCGGACTTGAACCTGCCATCATGGGACTTGGACCTATTGAAGCAACTAAAAAAGCATTGCAACGAGCCAATTTAGAAGTAGCAGAGCTTGAATTAGTCGAATTAAATGAAGCATTTGCATCACAGGCACTTGCATGTATAACACAACTTGAGTTGAATCCCGATATCGTAAATGTAAATGGAGGAGCGATCGCATTTGGTCATCCACTAGGAGCAAGCGGATCGAGAATCCTCACGACATTAGTGCATGAAATGTGCCGCAAGGATGCTAAATATGGTCTTGCCACGATGTGTATCGGTGTAGGCCAAGGGATTGCAACTATTGTTGAAAAGATGTAAATGGAGAGGAGTGTAGGAATGAGTCATGTTTTTTTGGAAAAGAAGGAACGAATTGCCTATATTACAATGAATAGACCCGAAGTATTGAACTGTTTTAATTATTGTACATTGCTAGAGTTAGAGGAAGTAATAGAAGATTTGTCGATCGATCAGAATATACAAATTGTGGTCATTACAGGAAGCGGTGATAAAGCCTTTAGTGCAGGAGCTGATTTAAAAGAGCGCAGACATTTAGGAAAGAAAGAAGTAATCCGGAATGTAAAAAAGATTAGTTCTGTGTTTGAACAGGTTGCAAACTTACCTCAACCGACGATTGCATTAATAAATGGATATGCATTTGGTGGAGGTTTTGAACTTGCGCTTGCTTGTGACTTTCGTATATCCGTTTCTTATGCGACAATGGGACTAACGGAAACAAGTATGGGAATCATTCCTGGTGCTGGTGGTACGCAGCGACTCCCAAGGTTAATAGGACAGGCGAGAGCAATGGAGTTGATTTTAACTGCGAAACGAATATCTGCGGAGGAAGCTTTTGAATATGGTCTCGTTAACAAGGTGGTAGAGCCGCAAGAACTTTTAGAAAGCTGTGAATTATTTGCTGAATCGATTATGAACAATGCTCCAATTGCAGTTCAGCAAGCAAAATTTGCGATTCAAAATGGGATGAACACGGATCTAAAAACAGGGATGAAACTAGAAGAGAATGCATACCGACTGACGATTCCAACAAAAGATCGAATAGAAGCACTTGCAGCATTTAATGAAAAAAGACCTCCCCAATTCATTGGTGAATAATATCTATTGCTGCATCGAAAGCGATATCCGTTTTTACATTTTTTAAAGTAACTTCATCTAGTTATGTTCTAAAAACGTAGCTTCTTACGATAGGTTCAATCTAAAGGAAGGTCAACTAAAAGCGGGCTTGCCGCTCAGTCGTCGTTTTAGAGACATGTATCTTTTATCCCGAATGTAAGGAGCCGTACTTCCTCATTTCAAAATTGTGCTAATGATGTTGAGAACATGATGGGAAAAACGGGTCCTAAATCCCCGATCGTTTAAGGCCTTTAGGTCATACCCTTGCGGTACTAACATTCAAGGAGAAAAGCACTCCTTGAATGAAGTTTCCCTTTATCTCGTCTGAAGCTCTGCCGTTTGTATCCCACTAACCAGGCGATTCCAGTTTTGGTTCCACTATAGGAAAGTATAAAACTAAAGGCTTTATCGTATAAGAAAAACTACAGCTTTCGCAAAGGATTTGGCGACAAGCCTAGTTTTTCTAAGCTTCATGGAACGTGTTTATCCCTGATGAATGGTTACACAGCAAAAAAGTTGATTTAACAGATAAAAAGGATGATCAAAATGCAAAAGAAACTGAATACACGTTCGATGATTTTTACATTGTTTGGCGACTATATCCGCTACCATGGTAATGAAATATGGATGGGGAGTCTGATTAAACTATTGGAACCGTTTAATCATAATGAGCAAGCTGTACGATCAGCTATTTCCCGAATGAGTAAGCAAGGGTGGGTTGTCAGTCGTAAAGAGACCAACAAAAGCTATTATTCATTAACCGAGCGAGGAAAGAAAAGAATGGAAGAAGCGGCCGGTCGTATCTATAGAATTGAGGCGGAGAAGTGGGACGGAAAATGGCGTATGCTTCTATACAATATTCCTGAGGAAAAAAGGCAAATTAGAGACGAGTTGCGAAAAGAGTTGATTTGGAGTGGGTTTGGTTTACTATCCAATGGGGTTTGGATTACACCGAACAATTTGAAAAATCAAATTAACGATATTATTGATAAATACAATATAAGAGAATGTGTTCATTTTTTTACAGCTGACAATGAAGGTCCACAATCGAATAAACAGATAATAACGAACTGTTGGGATATTGACCATATCAATAAACAATATCAAATGTTTATTAAGTTTTATGAAGGGGAAATGGTTGAAAATCGTCAAAAATTAGAGGAAGGGAAAATGAGTAATCAAGATTGTTTTGTAGAACGTACGCTGTTAGTTCACCATTATCGTAAGTCACTTTTTATTGATCCTGGTATCCCGCAAGAGTTATTGCCCGAAAAATGGCTGGGTGAACAAGCAGCCAAGCTGTTTAGCAGTTATTACAACATTCTTGCAGAAAAGGCAAATGCATTTTTTGAGAAGGTTTATGCAGAAGGCTATACGAATCAAAAAAATATGAGTACTCCAACTATCTCCAACTTTTTTGAATTAGTAAATATACCTGACTCATCTGACGAAAGATAGGGAGTGGTGACCGTCGTAAATAAATTAACCCAATTATTGAATATAACGTATCCCATTATCCAGGGAGGGATGGGAAATATTAGCGATCCGTATCTCGCTGCAGCTATTTCCAATGCGGGAGGACTAGGGACAATTGGTGTTGGAGATTTGCCGGTAAATGAGGCAGTTTATAAAGTCACGGAAATGTTGAAGCAGACGTCAAACCCGTGTTGTGTAAATATACCGATCGCTGTTCACCCGAATGTTAGTCACATCGTTCAACAGATGATTAATCTAAACGTTCCAGTTGTTTCACTATCCGCAGGCAATCCTGCTCCGTTCATTTCTTTATTCCAACAGCATAAGATAATTGTCATATGTGTGATAGCTACTGTTCGACAGGCAAAGAAGGCAGAAAAAGCAGGAGCCGATATTATTGTATGTGAAGGCTATGAAGCAGCAGGGATTAATGCCAAAAATGAAAGTACAACGATGACATTAATCCCACAAGTTGTTCAACAGGTAAATATCCCGGTTGTGGCTGCTGGAGGAATTGCCGATGGAAAAGGACTTGCTGCAGCTTTGGCACTTGGCGCTTCCGGAGTACAAATGGGAACTCGTTTTATTGCCACAAAGGAAGCGCCTTACCATGAAATATATAAACAGGCAATTATCCAAGCTACGGATGAATCAACCGTTATTGTCGGACGTAGATTTAATCGCATTCGGAGGTTAATCAGAAGCGAATATACATCCAAACTGTTAGAGATAGAAAATAAATATGATGATTCAGCGTTATTTTCCGAGCAGACAACAGAAACCCATCATAAGATAGGAGCTCTCGATGGTGATATGAAGAATGGATTTATTAATGGAGGACAAATTGCTGGTCTTATTGAGGACTGTCCTTCCGTATATGATTTGCTTGAAACAATGACAGCTGACGCCAAACAAATATTAAAACAAAGCTTGGGGAAATTAGAGTAGCGTAGTTTCATGTTATAAAAAAGCGGTCTTTCTTAATGAGATTGCTTTTTTTAATGTTCTTGGAAATTATCATTTTTACATAGTTATAAAAGCAGCTTTTTTAGTTTTACGTGCGCAAGCTGTTGCAAAGTTGCTTGTTTGGTTCCAGTCGATATCCATCGTTTCATTATATTCTATATGGTTATATTAATTTTGTTTAAAGCGAGAAAAATACGTATTCTTACATGTGGGAGAAAAAATCCTTCCACATAAAATTTTTATACACGTTAATGTAAAATGAAATTTGCTGCATCATTTTTACTTTTTATTAAGGTCCATTCCACCATGAAAAACAGATAATGAAACTAATTTAATATTATAAGTTAGTATAAAATCTACTATTACCATGGTAACCCTAATCGTTTCTACTATTGCTACTAAAGCTACTAATACATCATACCGGCTTGTATAATCGTTTAGCAGTTTGTATAGCTAGGTTACTTTAAAACAAACTTTTTTATGTGTTTAGTTGCTCCTTTAGTAAAGAAAATGCCCATGCATTCTTCAATTAAACTAGCGATCTCATCTAGGCTTTCGTGTGTAGCTGGAACACTTATATGGTGTCAATGTATTTGTGTTATCATCGTGTACATGAAACTTAAGATTGCTCATCTATTAAATACCGTCGCAAAAAATTTTCTCGTAAATCATTAGGGGATAATTACACTTGTCTTTTCGTTATCTTTCTAACAGGATTATTCATAATTGGTTGAAAAACAACATTATGTTTTTCTTCATTATAAGAAGCAGATATATATCTCGAATGTAACGAACCGTAGTACTCAATCTGCTTTTTATTTTGCAAACTTAATGAGAGAAAGGCACCTAAATTCTCGATTCGTTCTACTAACATTTAGTAGGGGATAAAGAAAAATCTCTGCTGAATGAAGTTTAAGTTTAAAATAATTCGCATCTTTTAAAGCACTTTTTCCTATTTGAGGAAAATTCAAAAGTTTTTTGCCGATTTTCTGCCCAAAAACAGATGAAAAATCGGACTATTTTCTCAATAGGGTATTATTTGAATTTATGTTACAATATAACTATACATATAAAAGTACTAATTCTAGAATGGCAGGTGGGAGATTGATAGAAATTGGTTCTTTTATTAAATTAGAACGAACGAAGCGTAATATGACACAAGGGGAATTATCAGAGGGTATTGTTTCATTATCCTATTTATCAAAAATAGAAAACAAAAAGACAAAAGCAAGCCCGGAAATTATTCAATTACTTTGTGATCGATTAGGAATTGAGGTTATGGATGGAACGGATTTACAGATTGAGGAGAAGTGCAACGAATGGTATGACATGCTATTTGACCGATATGATAAGCAAGTTATGATAGCGAAGTACGAAGAATTACAACAGCTAATGAATCGAAGCATTAATAATCATACACTTATGTTTGAAATTCATCAAATTCGCTACTATTGTGTTTTACGTGATCTTGGAAAAGCGTTACAGAAAATGAATGAAATCCATAACATGGCTGATTCATTTAATTATGAAGAAAGTTATTACTGGCATAAATTTAAAGGAAACTATTATACATTTAAAGAAGAATATGATAAAGCGATCAGGAGTTACAAATTGGCAGAGGAACAGATTCGGTTAGCCAATATTGACGAACAGGAAATTGCTGATTTGAATTATGCTTTATCAATAGCCCACAATAATCTGTGGGAAGATCTAGAGGCTATTGATTACGCAAAGCTAGCAATGGAAGTGTTTCAGCGGAATTATAATTTTATCCGCTGTGCACAATGTCATATCTTATTAGGGATATCATATCAAAGAATTAAAAAGCCGGAAAGAGCTCTAAAACACTACAATTTGGCAATGCATTTGGGAGAATTAAATAAAAGTCAGGATATCATTTATCTAACGCATTATAATTTGGGGTATTTCCATTCAGTAGTAGGAAATTCCGAAGAAGCCATCAAACATTATTTAATAGCTATAGAAGAAAAAAATTTAGAGTATAAAACTAAATTAGAAACGTTTACTCGGTTAATCCAAGAGCTTTATACAATTGGGGATTATGAAAAAGCAAAAGCATGTTTGCAACAGGCTAAGGAAATACTGGAATTAGCTAAATGTAAATATGATAAATTCTATAACAATTTTTATGACTACATTATTCAAGTATATACGTATTTGCTAAATGGCGATGTAAGAAAGTTTAGATCAATATTAGCAGATGACTTTATACCTTATTTAACACAACAGGAAGATTATGGAAATTTAGTATTTTATGCAGAACTGTTAGCTGTTCAACTAGAGAAAATGGGTAAGTATAAGGAGTCTGTTCAATATTATAAAGTAGCAAACAGGAGTTATAACAAATTAATCAAATTATAGAGGAGGGATAGAAGATGAGAAAATTAGTAGTATCAGTAACATGTGGTGCACTGCTTATTGGAGGGTTTTTATTTACCAATAAACAATATGAAGACACAGCATCCCTAACGCCTACTCCTACGGCTAAATCAACCATTCCAACCAGCAATTTGTGATAAAAAACCCTAGAAAAATTGAGTCCCTTACTTTTTTCTATATTTTCGATACTTGAGTATAAGGCGCTCTTGTAAATCCCAGAAAAAATAAAGCGTGAGCTTGAGCTCATGCTTTATTTTTTCTTATATAGTTAGATATAAATTCACTAACAAAAAAACGATGAATCCCGCTATTAACAATAAAAGTGAATTTATCTTGATATCTTTATTAAATAATTCAAGAATACTATTAATGAATAAAATCCTGCCAATAAAAAAACGACCAGTATAAGGCTATATTAATACTTGTTTTATTTGGATTTTTACTTGGTTTAAAGAACAATAAATCATTCGGTATGGGTTTAAAAACAAAAGTGCAAATACATAGATCATCAGAAGTTTTATTAACAGATATACTTTTTGATAGGTAGTAGGGGGCTTACCATTCGCCCCCTACATTAAAAATTGATATATGGTATATAATTCATCTGTACTATTTTAAAATTTGTTTAAAATCTTTGCCTTTTGCTACATATGTATCAATGGATAATTGGATGAGTTCAAGGTCTTTTGCAGATACGTCACGAACTATTTTTCCTGGCGAGCCAACAACAAGCGAACGAGATGGTATTTTTTTCCCTGGTGGTATAAGGGTGTTTGCACCAATAATGCATTCCTCACCAATCTCAACATTATCTAATATCGTTGATCCCATTCCGATGATCGACCGCTTCCCTACCTTACATCCATGGAGGATAACATTATGCCCAACGGTAACTTCGTCCTCCACAACTACAGGACAACCTTCAAATAAATGAATGGTAGAATTGTCTTGAATACTACATTTTTCTCCTATCATTATTGAATCTTCGTCACCCCTTAACACCGCATTAAACCAAATAGTAGATTTTTTTCCGATGGTTATATCTCCGATCAAGTATGCTCCTGGCGCGACAAAAACGCTTTCATGAATGGATGGCTTGTGATGGTTGTATGGAATAATCAACATATCACCTCTCGAAATAGTTTGTATTTTAAGTTAATTATAACATTTTATAGTTAATTTGAGGAGCGGAATATAAGTTGAAATAGTTCTATATTACGAAACACTTAACCATAATTAGCTTGTCAGGCGATTTTGTATCTAATGGAATAAAGGCATTATGTTAAAGGAAACAGTTCGTACGCGATCTTCTACATGGTTGTAACTACAATACAAAGTCACACAGAGATAGAATATAATCTGTGTGACTTGCTTGATCAATACTCACTAATAAAGAGATCCATGTTTTAGAAAAGATAACATTCTAATTGATTGATTTTCTCAGTCCATATATTTCCGGATTGATATCTTTAACTCTTGGAATGCGACGTAAATCAGATACGATAAACCAAACGAATGAAATAGAAAGCATGCCAAGACCGCCAATAGCGAATACAAGTTGCCCGCCTAAAACCGATCCTAGTGTTCCCCCAATCAAAAACCCAATAGGCATGGCTGCAGAGGATACACTTGAAATAACAGAAAAAACTCTTGCTAATAGTGAATCTGGAATAATGCGTTGACCGGTTGCTGCTAGAAGTACCTGTGTAGCGCCAAGCGGTATAAGGGAGATGCCGTATAAAATTACAGCTGGTATATCCCATGGCAGAAATGCGGAACTAACCCAAAATGCGGCACTAATCATATATGTTACGATCATTGTCATTCCAAGTGGAAAAGTTCCGGCAAGCGAGCTTAACAATGCCCCAATCAAAAAGCCTGCGGAAAATGCTCCCATTAGAAATCCATATATAGCGGATCCTCCTCGAAAATCTGCATAGACAGGCATCACCGCCAGGGCGATACCGAAAGAAAAGTTGGCTATAATGGTAGCGATGAAAAACTTGCTAATAATCGATTGAAACACATACTGAAATCCTTCTCTTAAGTCTTTCCCATACTTTTTAAATACTTCTGTCAGTCTCTGCTTTTCTTGTTTCTCTTTTCCGTTTGCTTTTAAAGCAGGCATTGACCAAAACAGGAGTAAGGCGACAGTAAAGACAATAGAATCTAATAAATAGATAGTGATAGCACCAACCATGTTTATAAGTATGCCAGCAACGCCATTAAACGTCATATCGATGCCCTGATTGGCGAAAGAGAAAAGGGAGTTTCCTTTAATCAATTCGTCTTTTTTTAATAATTTTGGTAAGGCTACTGTTTGCGCTGGATAAGAAAACTGTTGAATACAAGATATAATCGGCATAATGATAAGTACAATCCAAACATGTAAATTTCCCGTATAGTGAGCAATTGGGATGATAAGTACTAAGATAATTTGGCATACCTGTGTTATCATTAATGTTTTTCGTAAGGACCACCGATCAATAAAGGGCCCAGCTAAAAATTGAAAAACATGAGGGATTCTTGTCAAAAATCCAGCTAAGCCAGTGTAGAATGCAGAATGACTTAACTCATACACTAACCACATTGCTGCAATAGCATACATACTGTCGCCAATATTGGAAGCAATTTTTCCTAAAAAAAGCTTTGTAAATTGTTTATTTTTTAATAGTATCCACATAGAGAAAAACCCGTTTCTTCTATATTATTTTATCCTATATCTAACGTGACCCAAGACCTGCCACTTCAAGAGTAGAGAATACGAAGAAGTTTAAATAAGAGATAACGACAATTACATATCCAACTCGTTTGAGACAACAGGACATGGAAAGTTTCGGCAGCAACACATCGCGATTTTTCAAGGACAAGAAAAACTTCGATAGCGATACTTCGCACAAAGAAAATGCCCAACTAAAAGAAGGTTCACTTTATTCAATTAAGTGATCCCAAAGCCATTGCTCTGGATATTTAGCAATCCATTCTTCTCCTTGTGCAAATAAATTCTGCAGGAAGGTAGACTGAGATAATGTGTTAGGATCAAGTGTATCTCCAATCATAAAACGAACTTTGTTCTCCTTTTCATTCCAAATAGAGCCAATCGGATATACTTTCGCTGATAGACGTTTAGCCAGTACATAAACACCAATTGGAGCTTTAAATGTTCCTCCTAAAAAACTTATTTCTTCTTCCTCTTGATTAATTCCATATGAAAACTCTGGAAAGATGATGCCGGTTGCTCCTCGCATAATAGATTTTGCGAATTTTAAAGGACTTGTGTGTGAAGGAACAGGAACCATATTTGTAGAGGTGCTGAATGTTGATTCAAGGTATGTATCCATCCAGTGAAGAATAATATCTATTTCATCACTATTTACGAGTATAGTGGTTTTATCAAAGTAACGTGTAATTAATGGCATGGACATGGTATGCATTCCCATATGAAAAGGAGCTAAAATAATCCGGTTTTTCGAATGGGGTGTTTCGATCATTTTTAACATGCGATCACTCTCTGGTTCGATTATTTGATCGTATTGTTTATGGTATAAAGCCAGTGATAAGTAGGTCCAAGCAGACTTTCTTTTTTCTGCAAATAAACTATAAGCATGACTGATTTCCTCTGCATGTGGCTTTAGAGCTGAAAATTTATTTATGATATTTACGTATTGCTGTTGATTTTTTTCTCTGTTTGAATCGAATTCCGTATCAACGATACTGTTAAAAAAATGGTTTGCTAGTTTTCGTTCTTCTTTTGTTTGAAAGGGGATGCTTTTCCAAATAGATTGGAAATGTAATAAATTATTAAAGCTTAAAATTGACATGTATAATCACCTTCTTTTTTATTGTTTAGCAAACGATATCTGTTTCTATATTATGGATCACTTTAAAAAATAAAGTCGTCTAGTTAAGTGCTCAAGCTTAGCAAACTTCGCTCTTTATCCTACGATCAGTCAACATCGGCTCGAATCTAAAGGAAGGACATAATAGCGAGATCGTCGCTCAGGTGTCGGCATACCCCTGTTTTAGAGGCATGTTTCCTTTATCTCGATTGTAAGGGGCTGTATTTCTATCATTAAAAAAATCTCTTATTATATCATGAACTTTATGAAAGAAATGGTTTTTAAATTCCCAATTCGTTTGGCGACAGAACAAGTAAAGCTTCTTGAATAAGCATCGCGATTTTTCAAGGACAGAGAAGCTTCGGCAGCGATACATTGCGGTTTTTCAAGGAAAGCATTCTTTAAATAAAGTTTCACGAGTATCTCATCACAAGTTCCGTTACACGTCGCTAGCCGAGCGCTTCTAGCTTTTGTTCTAAGTAAAGGAATTTAAAATAACAACGATTTATTTCATATTATCAAGATTTAAAAAGTTTAAAGTTTTATAGTTTCTTTTATTATTTGTGACGTTCCAATATATTCTGTTGTTAAAACGGGAGACCATTAATCTTGTTGAACGTGCTTTTTTAATCTATGATGTAAAACTAGCAAGATTCTTCCGTATATTAGCACACATCTCACAATTTGAATTACGTGAACCAGATCGCCAATTGAATTTTCCAGTTTCTAAATCAAAATCACCCATTCCATTTACAAGCAATGGTTTTGTTAGTTTTGTAATAACAGCAACTGTGTCTGAAATAATAAAGCTTACTAGAATTTGTATCAATGGGTTAAAGGAACCGGAAATACCACGAATATGTTGATGAACACTATGGATATCTTTACGGTCAACAAGCTGATCATAACATTTCCAACACCCGGTTACTCCAGGAATCACAGTAGTACCTGTACTAGTAGAATGACCGTGATAGCCACCACCAACAATATGTGGAATGTTGAGTTTTGTTAAATAGGGAGTGATCCAATCAGCCAGTGTATCTACGGAAGGTTCATCAGCACATAATATTACTACCGAGCAAGTTTTTAGTTTTTCTAAGATGTGTGGAGAGAGCTCCTGTGTAATAGGGGAAGCCAGCCCCTCTATCAACGTTCCGTATCTATTATGTAATATTTCTTTTAAAACGGTAACTTTTAGCTCGCCAACAGAACTTTTAGGATATAACGATTGATGAGTCAGGTTGTGAGTGCTCACGTGATCATGATCAATAAGAATAAGTGAAGGCACTCCCATTGCCGTTAATTCATGTGCAACTCTGCTTCCAACGCCGCCTACTCCAATAATTCCAACTCGGGTGGAATTCCATGCTTGTTCACTTTCATATAATTTATCAAGAGAAGATGTTTGTGCAGCGAGGTAACTCCATAAACGGCTATCTCCTGTTAAATTCCAAGGTTGATTACCAGATAACAAGATTTTATCTTCTGATAGAGTTTGTAACGTTTCTTCTAATATTTCCTTTGAAATTTCATGTTGTTCTCCCCATAACAGAAGTTCTTCAAAGGTACGAGGTTGTTGTAAGTAGTTTAAAAAATCAATAAATACACTCATACTTTCGTATACAATGCTTTCGGAACGATTTAACAATTTACAAATAATTTGTCCATGTTCCGTTTCTTCTACCTGAACATCTGGTTGCTTTAACCAATATGTAGGCAATATAATCTCCCCCCGGAAAAAGAAGCCAATCCTGTAAAGAATCGGCTTCCTTTTGATTAGCATTTTTTGTTATCGGATGTAATTCGGCTTACACATTTTACCATTTCTACCACCACCTTGGTTTATTTATAAAATAGTATAATATCATTCCAAAAAATAGTCAAATTTGAATTTTTTGTTAAAGGAAATTAATAGATTTTTTACAATTTTATTACATTATATCAGTATTTTGAAATTTTAATAGAGTAAGACAAAAGAGTTATCTTGTATTTAAGCTATGGGAGGAAGCATATCTGTTGACCATGTCCATTTATGTGTGAAAATACCACCCTAGATGAGTTTCAAATGCTTCGGTTTGGTATCAGTTTAAGCCTTAACTTGGAGGTATGATAATTCAGGTTAAATATTGGCTAAAAATAGTAAAAGGAACAAAAGCTGTAAAGGTGTGGCTTTAGAATAAAGTCGTACGGTTTATAAAAAGGGTAAACCGTTTTCAGAATTCTATGTTATAATTAATTTACTAATAAAGTTCCAAATTTTTAATTTAGGAGTGACATGTGATCAGAAAGAAAATGTTAGGTTATCTTAGGGGTATTATTTATTCCGTTCATACTTGGGAGTGCTCCAGTTTCTGCTGAAGAAACTAATTCAAGTATGGAGGAAATGCAACCAGCTGTAACTATATATGACAATCTAATATCACTTCTAGCTGCTACTGCACCAACAAAAGTTAAATATCTTAATAACTTAGCTAAAAAGGAGGGTTTGGTGTCAATACGCACACTCGGGCCTCGAGTCCATTAGACGTATCTGAATCTTATAATCTTCCATTGAGTGGGTCACCATATACACTTATTACAAAAAAGTATTTCTATTTTCTTGTAGATAATCCAAAGCAGGGACAAACATATAAGGTATCGGCAATCAAATAATTCTCAAGAAGTGTTAGAAAGGAGATCCTTATGAAAAAAAACGTATTTTTATTATGCTAATTATGATAGCTAGCATAATTGGAACTTTTGCTTATTATTCAAATTCAAAAGAACCGATTGAGAAAACTATCGTAATTGACAAAAATGGGAAGGTAATAGAACCACTTAGTGGCGATAACGATAACTTGGGTCATTAGAATTATATTCATGGGTGTATAAATCCGATGTGCAATAGGGTTAAAAACCCTACTTTTAGTGTACTGTATACAGTCTCTTTTTTATTTGTTAACTTTTCGTTTTATAAATTCTTGATACGCCTTCATTTCTTCTGTATTCATATTTTCAGGTTCTTTCTTAATTGTAATTGCATGTAAGTCAGTAAGATATAAGAAATAACGCTCCCCATCTTCTTTAAGCTGTTTCAACTCGTCCCATTGAATTTTTTCAGTTAAATTTCTCGATTCTTTAGTGAACCCCTCTTCGGATAAGTTTAATGTAAAATCACCTAACTTATTTTTGTGTTGTTTAAGAATACCTTTAGATCGACTAATTATAGCATACTCATAGGATTTCCATACTACAGGGGTAAGAATTAAACAGAGTGCTAACCCAAACATAAAATTATCTGTTGAGAGACTGCTAAATGCGAGTATATATACCACAAAGAGAAAAAAACCATTAGTTGTATTATTCTAGTTCTCCTATGGACTTAGTGGTCTTTATAGCATTTCTTTGCTGAGCAATTAAATCTTTATCGGTTATACTGAATTTTGCAATCAAATACGCATCCTCTCCCTTTTTTATAATTTTAACATAATATTTTTTACATAAATGAAAAAATAAATTTTTTATGAAAATTATACAATATGGAACATTGGTTCTATTTGATGTGGTATAAATTCTAATATAGAAATAAAATAGGAGGGTTATAGTGTTAAAAAAAGAAGTGAAAGAAAAAAAGTAAAATACAAGTTATTAGAAAACCATTTAAAAAATTAGCTGCTATGTTCATTTACGGTACTTTCCAGAGAAATCTGTTGTAGCTACTTCTATAGAATTGGGTTATAGTAAAAATATTTGTTCCAATTGAGAAAAAAAGTATTAGAAAAGCTTCTAATACCGCTGAATGGTTTGTTAATTATTAGTTCAATGAAAGATGTCCATTTCATATAGATGACACAAAAAAAAACTGGTGTGGAAATTCCACATCTTTTTTTTTTTTTGAACTGTGTGGTACCCCTGTGTTTATCAAGATTCATTGCGATACGATGTCTAAACTATACCATTGACAGTCGTTTCATACTTCTTAATAATTCTTGGTTCATAATCATCATTTCGGTCTCTCCGTATTTAGATCTGACCGTTTTTTCTATACCCGTTTCGGCTATTACCAGTGTTCATTACCAGCGGTCCTGTGTTTCTAATAACCCAATTCTTCCTCCAACTCTGCTTCAAATACCTGGTGAAGGGTGTCCTAAAATAAACGCTTCATCATTTCTTTAACATCTCTACAGTACGACATTTCTCTGCCAAATCTTTCATGGTTTTCTCATGAAAAAGTCTTGCATAAATGATTATCTCTATTATTAATTTCTATCTACACAAAACTGCTAGACGTTTACCTCAGGTATAATCTGGGCTATTTGGATATATATGGTTTAGATAAAGAACTAATTTTTTCATTATTTGAGATAATGATCTTCATAAGTAACTGAAGTTCGCTGTCTTATCATGTCTTCTACTTGCTCGTTAAATGTATTCCAGCTTTGTTTATTTATGACACAATTATTATTTAAGACCACTTTTTTTATCCAACAAAGGTGTAACACTTTTGTTCCACTATAGGAAAGTATAAAAACTTTAGGCTTTATCCCGCATGTAAGGTGCCGTAAGACTCCTGCTTCAAGTCCTGAGTTCGTGCAAAGGGTCAAAGTGGGAGAAAACGGCACCTAAATGCCCGATTGGTTCAAGGGCCTTTAGGTCATACCATTAAGGTACTAACATTCCGTGTAAAAAGCATTCCACGGAATGAAGTTTCACTTTATCGTATAAGAAAAACTAGCCTTCACCATAAAGACATGGTGACAAGCCAAGTTTTTCTAAAGAGCTTTTATCGTTTAATCAGCTAACCAAAAAAGTTCATCACAATCCAATTAAAGCGCTTTATTTATTTTGTGATAGATTGTTGAAAATAGTCGTATTTCCTATGGTACGATCTTAATGAAGGTAAGGAGGTGAAGTGATGGGAGGCGATAAAACAAGAATCATAAAACATCTGATACTAAAAGATAATGTCCAAATTCAAGAGTTAATGATTGAGTTTCAATTAACCAAGCTTGAGGTCAGAGAAACGATTAACAAGATTAACGATTCCTTTAGTAAGAATGTTATTATTTCGAGTGATCAAGCAGTTTACATGACGGAAGCGGCTAAGATGCTTTGCTATAAGAAAATTTTTCGAGAAAAAGGAAAATTATTTAGTCATCATGAATTTGAGACTCGATACAATTTAATCATTATTGTATTGGCTGTAGAGAAAAAATATTTATCCTTATTAGAATTAGCAGATATATGTTTAGTTAGTAAAAACACGATACTAAATGATATGAAATTAATTAAACAGGATTTAGAGCAGAAAGAGATTGATGTAGACTATTCTCGAAAACATGGATATGTTATGAAAGGTTCAGAGTTTGCCATACGGAATTTGCTGGTGACAGCAGTAAAAGATGTACTTCGTTCTTTAGCAGGAAGAATATTGTTAGAAGAGAAAAACCTGGTAGACAGTTCAAAAATATTCCGATTACGAAAAAGACTGGAACGAGTAGAAAGCAGGATCGGTATAACATTAACCGATGAACAATTAGATGAACTACCGTATATTATCCATTTTGTTATAAAGCGAGCGAAGAAGCTAGATACGAAGTGGTCTTTTAAAATAGAAAAATATGATATTAAAAATACGGTGGAGTTTCCTGAAATTCGGCAAATGTTTTGGGATTATGATTTTTTAACGCAAAGTGATTTGCTCTATTTATCCTTACAAGTTCTAGCTTCTAATATGGTAGAGTCAGCACTTGCTATTACAGACGGTGATGAAGTATCAGAAGCTACGGATAAATTTATTGATAATATTGAAGCAAATTTAGCGATGCATATGCATCGAAGAAATGAATTAAAGAATAAAGTGCTGCTTCATATGAGACCTGCCATCTACCGAAGTTTACTCGGTTTTCAAATCAATAATCCATTAACACGAGAATTTTTGGATCAATATCATGAAATTTACTGTGTGGTCAAAAAATCGGTTAAGCCTTTTCAGGATATTATTCACAGAGAGCTGTCTAAAGAAGAAATTGTTTATCTGTGTATGATCGTTTTAAGTTGGATTTATGAAGCAGAGGAAACGGAAACGATATTCAAAGCAGTAGTGCTATGCCAAAGTGGAACATCTATTTCTAAATTATTATTAGTTACATTGCAAGCTATGTTTCCAGAAATAGACTTTATTGGTGCATATTCAGTAAGGCAGTTTGAGCAAGATGGGGAAGAAGTTGATTTTATCTTCACAACAGTTCCAATCAACGATAAAAGAGCAACGTTTATTGTTCCGCCAATATTGGATAGCCAAACTCGGATAGATTTAAGAAATCGAGTTCAAGGTGAGATGAGAAACAACAGCGATCCGTTAGTACGATCACTTATGAAGGTCATTCAGCCATATATTCCAAGTCAATACATCGATGTTGTCTCAAGAAAAGTATGTTGTTTGTTAGCAAAGCAACATACTTCAAAAGTACAAACAGATAATGGATCAGACCAATTTAAATTTTCCATTGATAATATAAGTATCCTAAAAGAAAGCATCGATTGGGAAGAACTCGTTGATATCTCAATGTTTCCTCTTTTTAGAAGAAACAGTATTACACAACATTATATAAATAAAACAAAGAACGTTTTTTATAGCAATTATGATCGAATGTTGATTGCTGAAAATGTTTATTTGCCTCATGTGGCTGCTAAGTTTGGGGTAAAGAAAATGGATTTTCAAATCGTCGTTTTAAAAAAACCAGCTTTTACACCTAATGGGGAAGAAGTAAAGATTGTTGTAGCCTTAGCTCCTTCTGTTGAAAATGATCATGTACCAACTTTAATTAAACTAAATAATCTGTTTATGGATAAAAACGTCATGTGTCAAATGATGAAGGAAGAAAATATATTCACCATCCAGAGCATTCTTAACAGTCTAGGAGGAGCAGAAGATGAATTTTGCAAATTTGTTTCAGAAGGAATTAATTAAACTACATGCTGAATTTAATTCAACAGATGAAATGTTTGAAGTGCTTAGTAATGATTTAATAGAAAACGGTTACGCAGAGACTTCCTTTAAACAAGCGATTATTGAAAGAGAAAAAGAGTTTCCAACAGGCCTGTCTACGGAAACGGTACAATTGGCAATTCCGCATACAGATACAAAACATATTAAAAAGCCATTTATATACGTTGTTAAACTAAATCAGCCATTGCGATTTTTACAAATGGCGACGACAGATACATGGCTTGATATAAATATCATATTTATGCTTGGAATAAAAGAGCCGTCAAAACAAGTTGGGCTGCTTTCATTAATTATAGATAAGTTCAAGGATGAGCAATTCGTGAACACGTTTCATTCTATTACATCCGAAGAAGAATTGCTGGCAATACTACAAGAACAATTTAGGAGTGAAGATGAATGAAAAAAGTAATTGTAGCCTGTGGTTCAGGTGTAGCTACAAGTCAAACAGTAGCATCGAAAGTGAAATCAATACTTGAAGAAAAAGGTGTTCGTGCAAGTGTAGAAGCAGTTGATATTAAGTCATTAGATCAATATATAAAAACGAGTGATGTTTATATTTCAATCACAAAAAATACAAAAGAATATGATATTCCTACTCTAAATGGAATAGCTTTCTTGACCGGTATGGGAATGGAAGAAGAAACACAAAAACTACTCGATGCGCTAAAGTAAATTGTACTTCTTTGATACTGGGTAATCTATGTTACGAAACGTAATCTAAATTGCCCAGTCAAGCTATGATAACTATTTATCTATTATTAGGGGGTAAAATCATGGACCTGCTAAAAACAATATTTTCATATATTTTAGATTTAGGTGCTTCTGTATTTGTTCCTGCAGTTATGTTGTTAATTGGAATATTTGTAAAAATGAAATTTAAAAATGCTTTAAGTGCAGCAATTACTTTAGGAGTCGCCTTTTTAGGAATGAACCTTGTGATTGGCTTTATGCTTGATGCTTTAACACCAGCGGCTCAAGCTTTAGCAGAGCGAACAGGGATTGAATTAACAGCTGTTGATGGTGGTTGGACAACTGCTGCTTCATTATCCTGGGCTTGGCCATATGCTTTTCTACTGTTTCCTATTCAGCTTGTCATTAATGGAGTGATGCTTCTATTAAATAAAACAAAGACATTGAATGTCGACTTGTGGAATGTATGGGGAAAAATTTTCACAGCTGTACTTATTTATGGTGTAACCGGAAGCATGTATATCGCCCTCATTGGTTCAGCAATTGTAGTTGTACTTGAATTGGTATTTGCTGATTTGAATCAAAAACAGATCGAGACGTTAACAAATATTCCAGGTGTTACAAGTTCCCATAACTTTTTCTTAATTGGTACATTATTAATGCCGATTGATTGGCTCTTAAGAAAATTTAAAGTATTTAATAGAGATATGGATGCAAGTGCATTAAAAGATAAAATTGGTATTTTTGCTGAAAATCATGTAATGGGTTTTATTATCGGGTTTCTTTTGGGCTTGGCAGCAGGCTATTCAGTAGCTGATTCACTAATTTTGTCGATGCAAGCAGCTGCCGCATTAACGTTATTCCCAATGGTAGCTAAATTATTTATGCAAGCGCTATCCCCGTTATCAGAAGCCATTAATGATTATATGAAAAAACGCTTTAAAGATCGGGAAATATTTATTGGACTTGATTGGCCGATATTAGCTGGATCAAGTGAGGCATGGGTTGTGATGACGATTCTGGTTCCGATTACGTTATTCTTTGCCTTTATATTACCAGGAAATGCAGTACTTCCATTTGCGGGAATTCTAAATATTGGGCTTGCTGTACCGGCATTAATTGTAACCGGTGGTAATTTGTTACGAATGCTGGTGATCTGTACGATTACCACGCCGGTGTTCCTATATGCCGCAACGTATTTTGCCGATATTATGACAAACCTAGCACATTCAACAAAAGCGGTTGAATTAGAAGCAGGTCAGCAAATCACCTGGAGTACGGTTGAATACCCTGCATTTAGATATATTTTAACGGAGCTTGGGAGTTTCAGCATGGTAGGAATTGGATTGGCTGTTGTATGGGCGTTAGGATTTATCCTGTACCGGAAAGAAATGTTAAAACGGACGGAAGAACTAAAGGTAGAAAAATAGTCGGTGATGAAAGGCTTTATCCTGAATATAAGATGCCGTAAGTCTTCGTAGTGAAGAATAGGAAGAAGCTTAAGTGGGGGAATTCTCGAATCGTTCAAAGGCCTTCAGGTCATACCCTTGTGGTACTAACATTCAACAGGAGATGAAGAATCTTGAATGAAGTTTCACTTTATACAATAACATTAAATCCAGCTATTGATCGATTATTATACTTGAATGAAAAATTGGAAAGAAGAAAAAGCAATCGAATTACGGAAGTTTCTTATGATATTGGCGGAAAAGGAACCCATGCTTCTTACGTTATGTCGAAATTAGGAGTAAAAAACCTAGCTCTAGGATTGGCAGGGAGTCGGAATATAGATAAGTTTAAACAGATTTTAAGTGAAAAAAACATGGAACATGACTTCACGATTATAGATGGTAGAACCACCAGGGAATGCTATATCATGATAGAACCGGAGCAAGTCTCAGCCGGCTCTATCATGTTGACAGAAAAAGGATTTCATGTAGAAGAAGCTGATATAAAGCGACTTTTTGAAAGGATAAAAGCCAGAGTGAAAGCGGAAGATATGGTATTAATCGCCGGTTCATTACCAACTAATTTCACGATCGATAATTTAAGACAATTATTACGTATTTTAAAAGAAATTGGTTGTTTTATTGCTTGTGACTTATCTGGTGAGGCAATTAAATTAGCTGTCAAAATGAAGGTAGATTTTATTAAACCAAATGAATTTGAATTAAAGCAGCTAAAAGCTTCTCATGAAAGTTTATTCGATACAGTAAAAAGACTAAACCAAGACATTGATTATGTAGTTACTTCGTTAGGCGAAAAAGGCAGCTACTGTGGGTATGATAGAAAGATCTATCGTGTCATTCCACCTAAGGTAAAAGAAGTAAACGATACTGGTGCTGGGGATTGCTTTGTAGGTGCCTTTTTAGCTGGGCTGGCGAATCAGCTTTCGATAGAAGAAATAGTAAAGCTGGCTAGTGGTTGTGCTGCAAGTAAAGTGATGAACAAGGATAGTTCAACGTTTGATGTGAAGACGGCAATGGAGTTAAAGCAACAAGTAAAAATCACTCAACTATAAGGTGGCGATAACATTGTTATATCAAGAGGAAAGAGAACAGTTGGCTGAGATTGTGAAAAAAATGTTCTCTCGATATGAGACGAATACAGCTGGGGGAAATGTTAGTGTCAGGATAAATGATCAACATATTATTATGACACCAACCCATATGTCGCAAAAATACCATTGTGATATATCCCCGTACCAAGTTTTAGTGGTGGATATGGATGAAAATATAGTTGAAGGTGATGGCAGAATTACAAGAGAAATTAATATGCATATGGCATGCTATAAACATAATCGAGAGATTGGCTGTGTACTCCATGCACATGCACTTCAGTCAATGTTTTTTGCAACGATGGGGATAGATATGCCCAATTTAACAGAAGCTACGCAAAAATTTGGGAATATTCCATGTCTGGATTTTGCTCCTGCAACTTCGAAAGAATTAGCTGAAAAAGTGAAACATTATTTGGAGAATAAAGCCTTAGAATCTGTAATTAACGCCATTTTATTGAATAAGCATGGGGTGTTAATAACAGATACAAATTTAATAAAAGCTTATGATAATCTGGGGCGTCTGGAATACAACGCATACATTGCCGAAAAAGCGTTACTGTTTGATAAGTTAGGCATTTGTAAGATTGAAAATAAAGAGCTGAATTATAACGTAGATGAATAAGGAAAAGCTTTTTCTTCAATTATGTATTTTTCTTTCGGCATTATGTCTGCTCATTTCCGTATTCACGAAATGGATGATTCCTACTATGTTAGCTCTAATTTTGGCAATCATAGCTCAAAGTAAATACAGAAAATGGTATCCCTATAAGGCAAGATCGTATAAGGAATTAATTCAGAAAAAATACGAGAAGGAGCAATTTAGTAAGTCGGAAAATAAATAATAATTAATCAATATCGATATTCAAAAAGAGGACAATGGATATGAGATCAGCTAAGAATTAACGTACTAAATTTTCTCTCGTACGATAGGGTATCTGTTATCCGAACCAATGTTAGCTCAGGTATCTCAGCACTTCGCCTTTCAATTTCAACATCATTAAAGGAAGAGAAATTGCGGTGCTTTACTTGAGGGATTGAATTTTCTACTGTGCTCTTAACTTCAGTACTATATTTTATACATTCTAATGTATGAGGAAATTTGTTTAGGTCATTAACTACGACTTTTTGAACATTCACGAATAATAATTACAACGGAGGGTTTACCGATGAAATATTTAAAAGAAGAGAGAAAACAGATTGTTGAATATGGAAAGAAATTAATCGATTCTGGGCTAACCGTTGGCACCGGTGGAAATATTAGTATTTTTGATAAAGAGTCAGGGCTTATGGGAATTACACCAAGCGGGATTGAATATCATAATTTAACTGAGGAAGATGTCATCATTATGGATTTATATGGTAATGTGGTTGAGGGGGAGCTAAGACCATCCAGTGAACATCAAATGCATTCCATTGTCTATAAAAATAGATATGATGCAGTTGCTATGATTCATACGCATGCTTTGTATTCCACAACGATTTCTTGCTTGAATGTTGATTTACCGGCTATTGATTATCTTGTTGCTCATAGTGGAGGAAAAAATATCCGTTGTGCTAATTACGCAACATATGGCACAAACGAATTAGCTGAGAATGCGCTGGAAGCAATGAAAGATAGAAAAGCAGTATTATTAGCCAATCATGGAATCAATGTAGTCGGCAGTTCTCTTGCAGAAGCTTATGCAATTACAGAGCAGTTGGAATTTTGTGCCCGCTTGTACTGGCAAGCAAAAGCAATCGGGAATCCAGTCATCTTATCAGATGAAGAAATGACGATGATGGTGGAACGCTTTAAGGATTATGGACAACCGCAAACAAACGAATAGAAAATTAGTTACTTTCATGGCTAAAGGCCTGACTTCTTTCTCATTTTAACAGATCTTGAAAATAAATTTTCGTATGAGCTCTAGTTTTTGAACTAGGGCTTTTATTTTGTTCCTTATTTTTTCCATCATCTATTTTTCTTCAACTTGAATTCTCCCTAACTATGGACTAGTAAATTCATGAAGGGATGGATAATCTTTTTTGGAAGTAGCTTTGGCTTACCTATGCGCTTGGCTGTGGCAGACTCCACTCTCTTTCTATGAATACAGCATGGGCTCGAATATAAAGGAAGGCCGACTTAAAGTGGGCTTCTTGCTCAGGCGTCGGCATTCCCCTGTTTTAGAGGCATGTTTCCTTTATCCATATTTAGTGCCGCAATACTTCCAATGCAAGAGTTATAAAGAATACAAAAGACGTCTAAATGGGGGATATTGTTATCCAAATGTCCAATTCGTTTAAAGGTCTTTAGGACAACCCATGTAGTACTAATATTCAAGGAGAAAAAAACTCCTCGAATAAAGGTTCACTATATCCCGGAAGTTCTTCGATATATATAAATCGCTAATCGATCGCTCTTGTTTATCTACTATTTTTGTGCAACCTGACAAGGAAGGCAAAAATTATGCAAGCAGCTCTCAATAGATACGTTGTTTTTTCCGGTTTTTTTACTCTCCTTCGACAAAGGCAAAGTCAGCGGGGGTATGTTCTCCTTGAAATATTTGTTTAAATTCATTAGGCGTGTAGTTGGTTTCTTTTTTAAAAATACGGCTAAAATAGGTGAGATCCGGATAACCAACTTCCTCGGCAACTTCGGTGATGGTTAATTCAGATGTCCGCAATAGTTTTTTTGCTTGTTCTATTCGGTAATGACGTAAGTAACTACTAAACGTCATACCAACCGTTTCTTTAAAAAAACGGCTAACATAGCTTTTATTTAAATGCATGAAGCGTGCCAATGTTTCTAAATTAATTTCCTCATTAAAATATTCATGAACATACTGCATCATCTGATTGGCGCTTTCTTTGACTGTATCTGTAATTGATTTTCGCTCGTAATGAAGTAAAGAAACCTGATTTAATGCTAAAATGGCACGATGAATTGCCGACTTACACTCTTCTTCATCTAATGGCTTAACGATATAGTCAATGGCAGCACAGCGTATTGCAGTTTGAATATGTTTAAAATTCGCCTCTTTGTCAAGCAGGATTACTTTAATATTCGGATGTTGTTTTACAATATTTGTTTTATATTGAAATATTTCATCGCTTGATCCACTAATATCAAGGATTAACATATCAAGCTGATTATCTAATGAACGTTTGTATGCTTCTTCAGCCGATAAAGCGTCCTCAAGAAAAGTAACATTAAAAAAATGCTCAGCAAATATTTGTTTTAAAAAAGCACGATCTGTTTCTACAGGACTGGCTATTAAAACACGACACATGGATAAACACCTCATTTTAAAGTAAACTCATGTTTAATACTAATTCTAGTTATATTTAAGTAGCTCTATAATTAAATCTAACGTTCGTTTTGGATGACATTCTGTAAATATCCTAGTAGTAACTTCCTCTTCCTAAAAAGTCAGGCACCATTCAAAAGGTTAAGTTAGGGGACACAACGTTCAATAAAAGCTCGCTTGGTTTTTGCCTATAACCTGTGAAGAGCAGAGATCCTCTACTAATTTTTTACCCTATAGAAAAGTATAAAACTTTTGGCTTTATGGTATAAGAAAAACGATAGCTTTCACCATAAAGACTTGGCGACAAGCCAAGTTATTCTAATCTCCTATTCTAATTATACCATTTTTACATTATATTCCATGCAAATTGATTTTGTTGATCAATCATATTGTGAAATGTTGATCAAGTGTCAAAATAGTCCAAAAACAGCAAAAAATAATCCTAACGGTATTCTATGTAAACGCTTTATCATAGAGGTATAGAAAATTATTGAAAAGGGGATGGCAAACATGGCTATTAATTTAGCAAAAGAAAGCGTCAGAGAATATGAGGTTGAATCACTTATTCATAAAGCCAAGCAGGCTCAACAAATATATGCTAGTTTTACCCAAGAACAAGTAGATGAGATTGTCAAATCTGTTGCGACAGTATTAACCGAAGCAGCAGAAGATTTAGCAATAAAAGCACATACAGAAACAGGATTCGGTAATGTAAAAGATAAAACAACGAAAAATCTATTTGCTAGTCAACAAGTTTATGAAAGTATTAAAGATGAGCCGACGGTAGGGATTATTCATCGTGATGAAGTAAATAAAGTGATAGAAGTTGGAGTGCCAATGGGAGTAATTGCAGCACTTGTACCAGTAACCAATCCGACATCAACCGTTATTTTTAAAGCATTAATTGCATTAAAAACTAGAAATGCAATTGTTTTATCACCTCATCCAAATGCAGTGAATTGTATTGTGGAAGCAGCACGCTTAGTTGAAGAAACAGCGGTAAATGCAGGCGCGCCAAGAGGACTAGTACAAGTGATTGAGACACCAACGTTAGAAGGAACGCAAGCATTAATGAAGCATGAGGATACGGCACTAATTTTAGCTACTGGTGGCGGGCAGATGGTAAAAGCTGCTTATTCTTCGGGCAATCCGGCAATTGGAGTTGGACCTGGTAATGGACCAGCTTTCATTGAGGAATCAGCGGATATAGAAGCTGCTATTGATAAAATTATTACTAGTAAAACGTTTGACAATGGTACTATTTGTGCTTCAGAACAGTCTATTGTGGTGGAGAAAAGCATAAAGGATCAAGTTGTGAATGAACTTAGAAAGCGCCGTGCTTACTTTATGAATAAAGAAGAGTCAGAGCAGGTTGCGAAGTTTATTATGCGAGAAAATGGCACGATGAACCCGCAAATAGTTGGAAAACCGGTAACTGAAGTTGCAAAGCTATGTGGCATTATTGTTCCTGCTGACACCACAGTTTTGATCTCTGAACAGACAACTATCGGTCATGATAATCCATATTCTCGTGAAAAGCTTACACCAATTTTAGCAATGTATACAGTTAATGATTGGGATGAAGGAGTAACAACCTGTAATGCTATTTTAGAAAATGAGGGTGCAGGTCATACGGCTATTCTTCATACTAGTGATGATCAGCTAGTAGAAGATTTTGGATTGCGCACGAAAGCATCACGAATTTTAATAAATACCCCTGGAACATTTGGCGGAATCGGCTACTCAACTAACCTTGCTCCTTCACTAACGTTAGGTTGTGGAGCAATTGGAGGAAGTAGCATTACTGATAATGTAAGTGTACGTCAATTAATGAACATTAATCGCATTGCTTATGATAAAGAATAACAAACATTAGGTTTCTCTATTTGGAGGCTAGAACCGATTCATTATTATGCAATACGTGTTTTAAAACTTTTACTGTCCTGTATCTAAATCGTGTTATATTATCCATGGTTTAATAAAATCAACAAACTTTGTCTCTTTCTAATAGTAAACAAAAAGGATCTTTACGTCGAAGTGTAGAACCGTTTCTTTCAGAAGTTCGTAAAATAATAAGCAAGTTTTTCAAATAAAGGAAATAAGTCGACATATGAGCTGATGTTGACTGCTTTCCAAAAGAAGGACAGTTTATTTATCCCGCATCTAAGGTGCCGTAAGACTCCCACTTCAAGAGCCTTGAGTTGATACAAAAGGGTCTAAGTGGGAGAAAACGGCATCTAAATACCCGATTCGTTCAAGCTAACATTCAGTAGGAGATGGAAGAAAACTCCTACTGAATGAAGTTTCACTTTATTATCAGCCTGTTGGGCATGAGTTCAATATAGTAAGGACTCATGCCTTTTAGTAAATTAGACGTGTGTATTCTATAGGGAGAAAAATCTTGAACCACGAAAATAGCAGTTTTTAACAATAAGATAGACAAGGATTGGAAGCTAGAATCAGCAACAAGTACAGGTCTTCGAGGAACATGCACTTCGGATAGACTAGTGACTTAGATTAGACTTCCATACAAGTTAAGGTCAATACTGCCAAATGGTACATCAAGTGAATAAAGCAAAGATATGGAGGGGAAGAAAGTGTACTTACTCTGAATCATGCTAGAACACAGTATAACCAGGCATGTGAATGTATCTGAGCTAGAAATCAGCTGAAGCTATAGTACGAGCCACTTCTAGAAAAAGAAGATGCTACGTTAAAGGAAGAATCTAATGAGGCACAGGATTTGGGAATATCGTTATTTTATCACACCAGATGATCTTCCGTTTGTACACGTTTAACCGTGCGCTTCTAGCTTTTGACTACGATAAGAAAGTTATTCAAGGCCGTAAAAAATTTAGCATTTCAGTAAAGGAAACTAGCAAGTCGCCTCCAACCGGGGCTTGGTGCTGGCCAATTTTTTTCTAATGTATATAGGTATTATTTATATACACCAAACGAAAATGTTGTTTGTTTTTGATAAGGTTCATGCGCTTTTAATACGACACTTGGGAACAATGATAATGTAAGGAAAGCCGGATGAGCTTGAGTTTTAAAACAGACACCATATTGTTTTGACTCTCCTTCTACAAGCTTCCATCCTTTTTCTAAGGAGTTACCTGTACACATAACAACCCTAGGCTGATTAGTTTTAATAGTCATAACACGTCTGCTTTTCTCCTCTTTTACAATTATTTTTTCCAGACTATTTTTAATTAAAAATAAAATAATGATCAAAACCAGATCCTACGATTCTGTTCTTATTTGAATCGGGAAGCTATACCTTTATGTGTTTCTTTCCTTTCCTAAAGTCAAATGTAGTTCCTTCAACGCTAAGCAGTTTTCCAGTGGGCATTAGGTTTCATTGAGTTTCCCAAATCGGTTACTTTTAATAGTAACATGATGGTTTAAAATGGTGTCTTTTAAATTTCCGCTTAAATTGAAATAGGAATGGTTTGTTAAAGCTAAACCAGTAGTTTGATCAGAAGTCGCCTTTAAGGGAAAAGTGTGATTCATTCAATAATAGACCGAAACTTTGTATATCTCCAGTTTGTAACTTATTCAATGCCTTTAAGGTTCGCTCGTCTTCATATACTACGTGTTTAATATCTTTTTATCGGTAATATCCTTACTAAGATGCTTGTGTTTTTCAAAAGTTGCAGGTGATAATTCTTCAAGACTCTCACAATAGGAAGTACAGTTGCAAATATGCAAGCCCATTATATTTAGATCCTCAAGTGTACATTGCTTCTTCGTGTTAATAATAATGCATCTGATGCTGATCAAGTTTCAAAGGTGCATATTCATATATTAACCGATGACTATTAAGGAGGATAGCATGGTCTTTTTTCCCTTATCAATTGAAATTGACCCATGATTCCACTATTTACACCGATATAGTCATTTTCCACTTTTTGTCCATTCTTGATCATATCCATTCTATCGATAGATAAGGTCATATAACCCTTTCCATAAACTCTGGTCAACATTTCCATCGTGGCAGAAGAAAAAAGTCAAGATTTAGCAAATCTGGTCTTCAAGAGAGCAAATTTAGTTACATAGGTGATTTGTGAAATTTCGGTATAATCTCTAGTTATGTATCGTAAAAAGGGGAATATATTCAGTTATAATCGCAGAATTTTAATAGTCGAAATTGCCAAATACTAAATTTTTAGTGCTGTTATTAACAAAACGTTTTGTTTAGTTTGTGTTTAGAGTATATTGTTAAGCTTTTTAACATCATGGTTCTTTTGAACTATTTCAAGGGGGAGTATTTCATGAGAGCGATTCTTGTTGATGATGATCGGCTTACATTGGAGTATTTAGCACAACAAATTTTAAAAATTGGGGGCATTACCATTATAGGGAAATACACAAATCCTACAGAAGCAAAAGAAAAAATCATTCAACAAGACGTAGATGTTGTATTTTTAGATATTCAATTACCAAAAGTCAATGGATTAAGGTTAGCTGAAAAAATACTTAAGCAAAACCCGGAAGTCAATATTGTTTTTGTAACCGGGTATGACAAATATGCAGCGAAGGCATTTGAAATAAACGCTATAGATTATTTAGTAAAGCCAATCTCTATGAACCGACTAAAAGATACAGTACAACGAATAAAAAAATATGGTAATACAATATCAGCAACTAATGAGAAAACGCCTCCACTTTATATTAATGTATTAGGACCCTTTTCAATAGAGAAAGTAAAAGGAAAAGCTGAATTTATTTCTTGGAGAACTAAAAAAGCATTTGAGTTATTTTTATATTTACTTCGTTACAGAGACAAAATGGTGAGAAAATCATTTTTAATTGAACTATTATGGTCAGATATTGAGCTGGAACGGGCAAATGATCTATTGTATACCACTATCTATTATGTACGTAAAACATTAAGACCATTTTATAAAAACATACATATTCAAAATGCATTGGATGGATATGTACTAAGAACAAGAAATGTTATGGTTGATTTTGAAGAATGGAAAAATAACGTTCATTCATTACCTGAATTGACAGAGCAATCGATAGATAAATATTTGGACGTTATGTCTAAATATAAAGGTGCATATTTACAAGGTTTTGATTTTTGGTGGGCAGAAGCAGAGCGTCATAATTGGGAACAAGTTTGGTTATCAAAAGCATTGGAAATTGCAGAATTCTATTATTTTCATAATTATTTTATGGAAGCGAAAAAGTGGTACCGAAAGATATGCGAATTTTTACCTGAAACGGAAGAAGCTCATTTCGCATTAATGAAGATTTATGATGTTGAAGACAGTCCAAGTTTAGTTAAACAACAGTATCAAGCATTAAAATCATTTTTAGAGGAGGAAATAGGAGTTTCCCCTTGCAATAAGATATTAGAATGGTATAGATCTTGGGAAAACAAGATAGTACTTCATAAATGAGCTTATGAGTGGTATGGGTTAAAACAACGGAGATCGACTAAGATGCAATTCCCTTGAAAAATTGCGACATATCAAAGTCACTATTTTTATATCCATTTATATGTCAACACATATCCTATTCATCGAAATTCTAGGCGGGGAGATAAGTTATATACCATAATACGTTCAATTTTAAATTTACGGGACTGTATAAACATCCTCTTAGATAGATAAAGAAGCACTTTTTTCATGGGTTTCAATTGAAGTTTCATGAAGAAAGAAGTGCTTCTTTTATTATCTAAAAACGACACCTCGATTTATAGGATGGATATTTTGAAAGTAGCTTTAGCTCATACGCTAGAGCTACTAACTTCGCTCTCCTTCCTACGATAAGTTAATATTGGCTCCTCACATCACTATTGAACATGACAGATGCCGTAAAGTTCCTGCTTCAAAGAATTAAAGAGAACACGAAGATGTTTAAAGTAGAAAATAACGTCACTTAGTTCAGGCGATGGGACCTTAAGGAAAGCTGCGAAACGACCACACTGCACATAAAAATGCGGGGTTTTCTCTCGAAGGACAAGAGAATGGCACTCATAAAATTGGTTTCTTTTTACAAGATGTTGTGGAATTACCTTTGTTCACTTCCAAGAGAAAACACTCTACGAATAAAGTTTTATGTTGTTAAACAAGTGCTTGTTCTATGTTAGTAATGTTTAGCAGTTGTTTAGTTCAGATGTTTAATATATTAGATGTAATTTATTGTAAGGAAGAGGGGAGGGAGAAAGATTGATGACAAACAAGAGGTGGAAAACAACAGCATTACTTTTAATGATTCTTTTACTAATATTACAAGGGTTTACACCAACAGTGTTTGCAACTGAGTTAGATAACAAACCCAACTTAAATATTCAAACAAATTCGGATGCAACTACCGACAAAGTAGTTGTCCAGGTTCAATTAGAAGGGGATCAATTTGATTTTATTGAAATTAAACTTCCAAAAGGCACTTCTTATAATGAGGAAAAGACAAAGTCTGTACAGCAACAAGGAGTTATTTTGGACTACAATGCAAAAAAGCATGTAATAACGCTAAATTGGCAAGCACATGTCACGGACCAACAAGCTGCATTTGTATTAACGAATTTAAAACAATCCGATAACTCTTTAGCTATTACTGGAAAGACAGACGGGGATGTAGTGTTTGAGAAAGAATATTCATTTCAAGTAAAACAGATATCTGATCGCACAAATCAGCAAAAGGATTCTCCAAAAAACGAATTAGGAAAAGAAGAAAAAGATAAAAAACCTGACAAAAAAATCAAAAAAGAGGTTGCAAAAACAGCAACAATAACTCCATCAGTAAAGAATAAACCAACACCTAAGCCAAAAAAGTCTCAGGGACAGGAACATAACAATTCATTGCCTATTACATCTCCAAAGAACATTGCAAAAGTAAATACAAATTGGCCAAATCCGGGGTCATTAAAATTAACAAAAGAGGCTACTCCAACTGGCAAGTATGGGGAATGGGAGATAGAATTAACTGCTCAAGGAAAAAAATTAAAACAAAAGTCAGATGTTGTGCTAGTGTTTGATCGCTCCAATACGATGGAAGGAAGGAGACTTTATAAAGCAAAACAGGCTGCACAAAAATTTGTTGATCATTTATTAACGGAAGATTCAACAACAAGAATTGCATTAGTTCCGTTTGGCACTTATGCAGATAAACATACAGACTTTACAGACTATAGTGGTAAACGGAAACTAAAACGAGATATTCATTCAATTTATGTAACAGGTGAAGATGATGGAGCCACCAATATCCAAGCAGGACTTCATAAAGCTAAACAACTACTTAATAAAAGCGTTGCAGATTACAAAACAATTGTCTTATTAAGTGATGGAGACCCTACCTTTAGTTTTAGAGCTAAAAAAGCAACGCCATATATGTGGTCAGGGAGTAAGTATAATTTCATTCTTTCAGATTTTGATTATGCTGAGCCGATTGGTACTGGAGGCTCTTATTACTTAGAAGGGGATAGATATAGGGTCAACGGATTCAAAGTAAAGACAAACGGAATTGCGACAATGTCCGAAGCAGCTCATATTATAAATTCTGGTATCGATATTTATTCTATCGGATTAGATGTTGCCAGATACGAAGAAGCTATTTATGTATTAAAAAATAGTCAAAACAGAGGCTATTATGAGGGCAGTGGAGATGAATTAAAACAGATTTTTACTGAAATTGGTACAGGTCTGTTAAATCATGCGGCACATGATGCCATTGTTACAGATCCTCTGGGAGAAATGTTTAATCTTGTAGAAGATGGAAGCTATAACGGGCAACAATTTACGGTAAGTCATGGAAACATAAAATGGAATGATCGTACGGAAACATTTACATGGAATATTGGCAGTATCAAGGAAAACGAATGTTATACATTAAAATACAAGATAAATATGGATTGGGATAAACATCCAAAAGGAAATGAATTATACCCAACGAATGGTGAGACACCATTAAACTATAAAGATCCAAATGGTCATTCACAAACGAAATTATTCCCCATTCCTAAAGTAGGAATTGATAAAGGAAAAATTGTTAAAAAAGGATATCGTGTGAATTTAGACGGTAAGCCTGTGGATAAAAACGGTAATGTCGTTTCTGCTCCATCTCAAGCAGAGCAGTTTTATAAGACGTTTCATAAAGAAAAGAATCAAGAAGAATTGAAATTTTATGAGTCTTATGATGTTTTTGCGGAGGATGTTAAAGATTACACCTTATATGTAGGTAAAAATCCTACAAAGGTTAAGCTGAAACCAGATAAAGCAACAGAAACGGTATGGTTCGGTTATATCAAAACGTCTGATTTGATTGCTGGGAATGTGACAGCTATCTATGTGGATGAAGCTGGAAATGAGATAGCGGAAAGGGAAGTATTTACAGGGAAAGTTGGTGACACCTATATAACCAAGGAAAAGGATATTCCTGGTTATGAATTTGTCAAAGTAGATGAAAAAGGGGCATCAGCAACTGGAGAGTTCAAAAAAGAACCGCAGATTGTTCGTTATATTTACAAGAAAAAATTAGGTACATTAACAGTAATAAAAGTTGGTGAACAAAACAAACCGCTAAAAGGTGCAACATTTGTATTAAAAGATAAAGATGGAAATGTAGTTGAGACTGCTGAAACGGGCGATGATGGAAAAATCACTTTTGAAAACTTAGAGTGGGGTAACTATCAGCTTGAAGAAACAAAAGCCCCGGAAGACTATCGTTTATTAAAGAAGCCAATTGATGTGCAAATTAAAGCAGATCAGTTAAATGTAGAACGTAAAATTAAAAACAGTAAATCTGGCTGGAGCTTGCCAGATACTGGTGGAATAGGTACGATTCTCTTTTATTTATTAGGAGCTATGTTAATGATTGGAGCATGGTTACTTTTCATAAAGAAAAAGCAGTCCAATGCTTCAGCAGACAAATAAATAGTAATGTTCTTTTAAGGTGGTGATGGCCAAACAGGGGGAAAACATAGAATTCTAAGATGTTAAATAAAAAAATTAATGAGAGGAGAAAGAAGATGAACGTGTCAAAGAAAAAAACGTTAAATTTTGCTTTAATCGTTTCTTTAATATTATCCCTACTTCTTCCACAAATAGCTTTTGCTAAGGAAGTAAGGGGGAATGAAAGTAACCCGACATTAACAATTCATAAATTTGAACAGGAAACTGGTACTAAACCGGGAGAAGAAGGAACGGGTTTACCTGGACAAACTGCAAAAGGAAAACCGGTAGATGGAGTCATGTTTACTTTAAAACAAACTCATAAATATGATTCAAATGGTGGAGAAAATGGCGAAGGATCATGGGAACCAATTACTAACGGAAAGACAATCCATAAAGAAACTGTAAAAGGAAAAGTAGTCTTTACAAAAGCAGATGGATTGGAGTTAGGTCGTTATCAAGTTACAGAAACAGATGGACCAGCACATGTCATCTTAAATCCAGAACCATTTTATGTTGATGTTCCAATGACAAGTAAAGATGGTACTACTTTAAACTATGATGTTCATGTGTATCCAAAAAACGAAACGGTTCGCTCAGCTGTAGAGTTAGTGAAAAAGGATGAAGATGGAAACGCATTACCAGGAGCAGTATTTAAATTATTTAATGAAGATGGTACATCAGCGAAGGGGAAAAATGGTGAAATCGGTGAGCTAACTACTGGACAAGATGGAAAAATTAAAGTAGATGGACTAGGTCAAGGAAAGTATTACTTCCAAGAAATTAAAGCACCTGAAGGTTATGCTCTAAATACAACAAAAATCCCATTTGAAGTGAAAAAATCCGGGAAAAATCAACAAGATGTTGTTGTAGAGTGGACTCCAGTGAAGGGATTTGTCAACAAAAAAGGAGAGGTTATCAACTACATTACTCCTAAAATCGATAAGGATGCAGAAGGAAAAAAACATATTTATATGGACCGCGACAAGGAATATAAATATAACCTATCCATTCAAACACCAAAAGATATAAACACATATAAAAGGATTGGTGTAACAGATACACTTGATGAACGTCTAAGTTTTGTCAACGATGGCAGCATTGCTGACGGATGGACAGTTGAAGGAACAGATAAGTCTAATATTATCTTTAAACAAAATGGTCAAACCTTAAGTTGGGAAGTAAAAGACCTAAGTCAATTAAAACCGGGACAAGAGATTAAAATTACCTTTACTGCAAAAATTAAACCAGATGCTGAATTAAAAGATGGAGAAATTGGTATTGATAACACAGCAAAACTCCACTTTGATAATAACAAAGGTTCGTTCACTGTACCGGAAAAACCAGCTAAACCAGAAGAACCATCCGTTGTAACTCCAACTGAAGGTGGATTAAAGGTGATTAAAGTAGACGCTTCTGACAATGCAATGGAATTAGAAGGTGCTGAATTTAAGTTAACGGATATGAAAGGTCATGTCATCGATACAAGCAATTCTGGAAATGTTGTAAAGGTAAATGGAAAGGCTTTTAATGGCAAGCTAGAAAATTTAACAACAGATAAAAAAGGTAAATTCTCTATTACTGGGCTTACACCAGGAAAGTATCAATTACATGAAACAAAAGCACCTACGTATACCGATGATGGAGGTAATAAAAAATCATATCGTTTACTATCCAAACCTGTAGAAGTCAAGGTAGAAAACGACAAAGTTTTAGAATATAAAATCGAGAACTCCAAATCCGCTTGGGAACTACCGACAACAGGCGGAATCGGTACCATTCTATTTACACTTATTGGTCTAACGCTTATGGCAGTAGCAACAGCACTGTACTTTCGTCGTAAAAAGCAAGCTACAGTACAATAAACAGTAAATTACGGTAAGGAGAGAGAATTTTTTCTCTCCTTATTTCCATTATTTACCTCTTGTGCAAGAATCTATGAATTCGGAATAAGACAAGCCAGAAATGGATAGCTATAAACTCAGTCCTAGTTACGATAAAGCTGTAACAAAACTATTTAAAGTCGAACACAATACTGTAAAGGTAAACGATAGAATCGGAATAAGGAACTAGAGCGTTGAAGAGAGAGAACAACAAAAGAACCAGATTGTCGATAGTTGTTGAAACGAATCTTAAGCTTGAAAATGGGTTCATATCCAAACTGTGAATGAGAGGAATCAAAGTAGAACTGTAAGAGAAGTGAAGAACACTACATTTCAAAAGTTTGCTGTACATAAAATTTATTTACGATAGGAAGGGAAAACGATGAAACGAGCAATAGTTAGTATTCTATTTTTAGTTGGATTAGGTATCTTTTCCTATCCTATGATAAGTAATATTTTATCGACAAAAGTACATCAATCCGTTGTCAAAGAATACGAAGAAACGATTGACAAGATGGATAAGCAATCGATCAAAAAGGAAAAGGAAAAAGCAGATAAACATAATGAAAAATTAAGGGATTCTGAGATAGATTTTGTCGATCCTTTTTCAACAGGGGGAGCATCTAAGGAAACCACGGCAGGAAATAAAAGTTATTATGATGCTTTAAATGTCGGACCTGCAATTGGCAGTCTTGAGATTCCCAAAATTGATTTACTTCTTCCTATCTACCATGGAACAAGTGAAGAGGTTTTATCGCGAGGGGTTGGACATTTAGAGAACTCCTCGCTGCCAACTGGAAAACCAGGTACTCACAGTGTATTAACAGCTCATCGAGGCTTACCAAGTGCTGAGTTATTTCGCAATTTAGATGATTTAACGATAGGGGATCAATTTTACATAAACGTATTGAATGAAACGTTTGCGTATGAAGTATTTGATGTAGACATTGTCTTACCCCATCAAACGGAATGGTTAAAAATGAAGAATGATGAAGAAATTGTAACATTACTTACTTGTGAACCATATATGATAAATACACATCGCATGCTAGTAAAGGGCAAGCGTGTACCTTACGATCCATCCAAAGTAGAATCAGCAGAAGCAAATGATAATTTATGGATTGTAATTGGTTTAGGTATTTTCTTTCTACTATTGGTCATCTGGGGTATGAAACGGCGAAAACGGAGGAAGCAGGTGGAGGTAAGATGAAAGGGAAAAAAGCAATTACCTTGTTGTTTGTGATTGGTTTAGCTATTCTTGTATATCCTCATGTCGCTAAGCTGATTAACAGTTACCTACAAAAGCAACAGGTGGATGAATTCCAAGATAGTTTAGAGAATAAGACTGATCAAGAAATAGATGAATTGATGAAGCGAGCTTCCGCATGTAATGAAAAGATTTATTATAATCGCTCTGGAATTCGTGACCCGTTTGCCGATAATGAAAAAAAACTGCATGCATTGAAAGAATGCTTAGGACTTGATGATGATGAGGTGTTTGCCGCGATTGAAATTCCAAAGTTGGGGGAAATTATCCCTATTTTTTTAGGAGCTTCTGAGAAAACTTTAGCAAAAGGAATCGGACAAATAGAAGGGTCTTCTCTTCCTGTTGGTGGAAAGAGTAACCATACGGTATTAGCCGGTCACCGTGGTATGGGCACGAAGGCAATGTTTCGTCATGTTGATGAGTTAAAGGAAGGTGATCTTTTTTATATACATACGATGACGGGAACACTCACTTATCGTGTATTTGGTCAGAAAGTAATCAACCCACAAGAAACAGAAGCATTGGAAATTCAAGAAAATCGGGATTTGGCCACATTATTTACATGTCATCCTTACCCTACTGATTATCAACGACTATTGATACAAGCTGAGCGAGCAGATGAGGAGAAGGTAGTTAAGGGAAAATAAAGCTTGGCTGAAAAACTGCTATGCTATCAATATAGTAATGAGGAAACGAAATGTTATAAAATACGATGGAATTGAAAAATCAAAACTTGACAAGGATAAATATGGTACATACAGTAAAAATAAGCTCATGACAGAAATGCACGACCGTCATGAGCAGGATGTTATATTCTAAACTCTTAGCTCTGCTGCATTTCACATGGTTATCCAATAGTTTCGATCATATTTTCTTTTTTCAGTGCTTCAAACACCTTAGTGGCAAATTGTTCTAATTGTTCCCAGCTGGTTTTTGCTATATTTACATCTTCTTCTAACAACTCAAAATCTTGTGCATCAAAAACAGCAACGTTATTTACGAGATGACAGTATTTTGCAGCTATAACATGCCACTGATTTGAAATATTTTGAAGCGAGTCAATGGCTTTATCAATGGTATCTGCCAGAGTGGTAAGCTTATTTTCTATGTCTGTTATAATAACTACTTCTTTTTCTATACCTGATATTTGCGCTTGTAAACTAGCAATTTGGCTCTCTGCGTTGTCTTTTTCTTTAACAGCTTCAGCTATGATTGGTCCTCCGGCAATGCAAAAAATAATAAGTCCACATAATATTGCTCCACCGCCTATTTTCCACTTCGCATTTTCTATGATCCTGTGATAATGTTCAATTTGCTCTTTTAACATCGGGATGCTGGCATCTGATTGTGATAATACAACTTGCAATTGATTAGAATTTTCTTTAAAGTGCTTTACGTCTTCGCTAATGCTATCTCGATACGTCGTCAAATCCTTTATCATATCATCAACTTTTTCACTGTTTCTTAAAATTGTTTGATACAATTCCTCTATTTCTTTTTGTACGTGCTGTTCATTTTTTTGCTCAATTGCATTTAATAAATGATTATAATGATCTTGCCAGGTTTTATTAAAATCTACTACTGTTTTTATGGATAATCTAATATTTGGTTTTAATTGATCTAACCAATAAGTAGCATTTTCTTGAGCATCTGTAAAGTTAGTACGTATATTTACTTTTAAATGATTATCAACAGAGCTTATTCCATTTAATTGGGGTAATTGACTGTCGATAACGGAATGTGCATAAGAATCAATAACAAGAATGCTTGAAGCAGCAGTTTCTAATTTTTCTTGGAAATTATCCGGACCAAGTTCATTTCCCTGTTGTTGAGCAGTTACTATATTTGGTGGAAATACGTAAGTCATTGTAAAAATAATCGTGATCATTGCTACGATTATTTTTTTAATTTGACCCTTTTTCATCGTCATCACCCACTTTTGGATTTTATTTTCTAGGAGATTATAAAATTAGTACATAGTGGGATATCTTTTTCAAAAAATAGCATTGTCCAGTTTAAGCGCTTAAACCTTGAATGAAGTTTCACTTGATTTCATAAGAGGTTCTGCGGTTGTATGTTGCTAACCGAGCGGTTCTAGCTTTTGTTCATAGGGGAAGTATGTTTGTAAGTACTTCCCCCAACTATACTTATTGATGATCTACTATTTTAATTTCTTCTACATATAACTTTTCTGCAAAGTCTTTAATATTGCTCCAACTCGTTTTAGCAATTACTAAATCTTCTTTTAAAAGTTCAAAGTCTTCCGGGTCCATTATATCGATGTTACTAACTAAGCTTCTATATTTTGCTTCCATTGTACTCCATTGAGTAGATATATTTTGTAAGGAATCGATAGCAAGGTCAATTGTATCTGTTAAGAATTCCATTTGCTTTTTGATTGCAGTTATACTAGCCAACTGGATTTGCGCTTCTTGAATATTTCCGGTAAGAACTTTAATTTCTTCTTGCGCTTGATCTATTCCTTGTTTAGCTAATACAATTCCTGTTATTCCTCCTCCAGTTGCTCCTGCTCCTCCAGCAATTAAACCTATACCAAGAGGGGTTCCGGCACCTGTAACCAGTACAGCTACACCACCTACAATGGCAATTGGTCCTGCTGCAGTAGCTACTGAAGATGCTATCAAGATATTGTTATATTTACTTATCGATTCATAATATGCGTCAATTTGTTTTTGAAAAAGTGGGATACCTGTATCCTGGCTCGTTAAAATGGTCGATAATTGGTTAGTGTTTGCTTTTAATTTTTGTGTATCGGTTTGTAATTTTTCTCTAAACTGTTTTAAATCAACAATTAACTTATCGACTTCTCGTTTGTTTTCCAAAACGCTATTAGAAAGTCTTGTTAATCTTGCAGTTAAAGCTTGTGTATCTTTGTTTTCTGTAGCTTCTAATAACTTATTATAATACCCTTCAAATTTATTATCATAATTAATAATATTCTCGTTCGTTGCAATTAATTGCGGCTTTAATTGATCGAGCCATTCCTTTGCATTTTCTCTTGCGTTGTCCTGATCCATTAATATTTTTTTCTGTAAATTTGTTTCAATGGAATTTACGTATTTAAAGCTTATATTGGGCTGTTTAATGACTGTCAACGCATAAAGATCCATGACCAGTGCATTGGATCCGGTTGTTTTCATCGCTTCTCTAAGACCATCCGGACCTAATTCAAATTTATTGTATATGTCGGTTGGATCTGTTTGAGCTTGCTCTTGTGTTGTGTTTTTTGCATAGGCATAGGAAGGTACGACATTACTAAACACGATTGTTACTGCCATTATCGGAAGAAGAAAAGATTTATATATTTTGGACAATTTGATTCCTCCTAACAAGAGAGCTGAATTTTTACTTTATGTTTGTGGTAAAACCTTCAAATTGTTCTGTCTGTTTGTTGATCTGCAACATAATTTCTTTTAAGTACTTTAATTGGCTTTGCAGTTCAGAAGGATTTATTTCTCCAGAAAGCACATTATCTTTTAACTTGTCCATGATATTATTTAAAGTTGTAAATTCATTGACAATATAATCAAAAATAGCAACCTCCCGTTTCACCATTTCAGCAAAACCAATGATTTGATCTTCAACGATTGTAACTTCTGTTGCTTGTTGCTCAAATTTAGATAGTTTCTTCATTAGTGCGGTTACTTCCTGTTGTTTTTGCTGGATGGTTGTAGCTGATAGTTTTGTTTTAAAGCTAGTAGCATTCGCTATTTCTTTACTAATAGCTTCAATGGATGCAACATCAACTGTTTGAGTTTCGGCACTTGTTTTAACCGTATTATAAAGTAACTTACCAAATCTAAATGAAAAATCATATACTTCATCTGGATTAGTGATAATTTTAATAAGCTCATCTTGGATTTCTGCTAATAGACCCTTCACAGTTTCTCTTATTTGTATCGCTTCACTGTTATGTCCATTTAATAACTCAACTGCTTTCGTTGCTTTTTCAGAAAATGCCTTGCTATCAGAATCAAGAAGATCTTTGTAGGCATTTAGGTCTAAGGAGGTGCGTTTTAAATCTGCTTGCATATCCTCAACATTGCCTAGAAGCCGATTGAATCTATTTAAAAAGTCTATTTTTGCTTGTTCATTATTATCAATTTCTCCAGCTAATTCATATAAGCGAGTGTAGTATTGATCAACCCGTTGACTTAGACCATTCATGTTTTCATTTAAATAGATTAGTTGCGGACTATATTCATCCAACCACTCACGGACATTCTCTCTAGCAATTTGTTGATGGTTAGTTAAACTGCTCATGTTTTTTATATCAAGGGTTGGCTGTTTTAAAACAACAAGTCCGTATGATTGTAACAGCGGGTATTGTGATCCTAATGACCTTATCCAATTGGAGAATGTGATTGATCTAAGTTCTTTGTTTGTTTCGGCTAAAGCATTTTGGGGGATCATGGTGCTTAAAATGATAGCCAAAACCATAAAAAATGCTACTAATTTTTTCTTCATTGAAAAATCTCCTCCTTGGCTGACAATCCTGTAGTATTTTAGCTAATATGAATAGCTTTCTAGCAAGATTAACCAGTTTATTTTAACTTAATATATAAGAATATTAAAGTTATTAACTTAGTTAAGAAGTGATGTATAGCTGCAAATTTTTGGTACCGTATTCAAGAATTATGGAGAATACGAAAATATATCGAGATGATTATGGGCACTTAAATTCTTGATTTCATTCAAAGGCCTTTAGGTCATACCCTTTTAGGTACTAATATTAAGTAAGAGATGAGGTAAAATGTTTATCATATGAAACTTCACTTTATCTTTTTCGGAAACTAATTTTTCTAATGGAGGATTTTAAATTACCCTGTAACAATTGTTTGGGTTAATAGTAAAAACAAAGTAAGAACGAGATAACATAATGGTTCTATATATTTACTTTTCATTTTTTATACATAATAATCATCTGAATAATTAAATAATTTGCGTTTAAGTTCAATTAATTTATTCTATAATACTACATTTTTTGTTTATTATGGCAATAAAATTAAAAATTAATGAAATAACGGTTACAAAATTAACAAATATATTAAAAAAGTTTATCTCCCTTACCTTGATGCCTATTCAATGAACAAAAGGTGAGGGTTACGAATGTATATTTATCAAAAGAAATAGGGATATCATTCGCTTTTTAGTTGTTTTTTGGTCTGTTTTAGGAAGTTTATAGGTAGTATTTTCACTAATAGATTCCGGTTAGGGGGTAAGTATTAGAATGAAGTAAAGCCTATTTGCTTAGAGAAAAGGTGACTTATGTTTACTAGTTTGCAGCTTCTATTTTTAATCGGCATATCTCCACCAAAGCATCGAATCCTAACGCAGTTGTTAACAGTAAAATAAAATAATTAGACTAGTCGCTTCAATGATTATGTTGTCGCTCTTGGCAGAACCACGTGCAAGAGTAGGAGACCATACAATGACAAGATTGAATTACCTTGTCAACAAAAACCGGTTAATAACAAAAGCAAGCCTCTTATCTTTTATTAGAGGCTTGCTTATATATTAAAATCTGAATTGATTAAAATTATTTTGTGAAATCAATTTTCTTTGCCAACCAATAAATGATCACTCCACCAATGGTCATAGACAATAGTTCGCCAACACCAACGGTTAGCCATGTGTAAAAGAATGGTAAGTCAAACAGAATAGTTAGTTGTGCTGCAACAGTAAACATGGAAATAGCGAAAATGATAGCAGTTATACCTATTTTTATAATGTCATTTTGCAGTCGTTTGGTTACATATCTACATAAAATTAAAACAAGAAAAGTGGCAACACCACCAATGGGAACATCTAAAAACCATGTAGGAGACATGAAATTAGCAATGATAACTCCTAACGTTACTGCAATGACATAACGCTTGTGGTACAGTGCTAGAAAATTAAACATTTCGGAAAAACGAAATTGTATAGCAGCAAAACTAATTGGAGCTAACCATACTGTAATTATTACATAGAGCGCACAAATAAGAGAAATTTTAGTTAGCTCTGAGATCATCGAGGTTGAAGATGGATGGGAAACTGATTTATACATTTTATATTCTCCTTTGTAAAATAGCTTGACAGCTATTTTAGTAATAACTGCGACCAAAGAAGGAAGTGTCACAGTGCAACTTTTATAAGTTTGCCAAGCTATTATATCCAAAGAAGACTGGTTGTGCAATAGGAATTATTTATTTGTCCATCCTCCGTCAATAGGAATCACAACGCCATGAATATAGTCAGCAGCTTTACTTGCTAAAAACAGTGTTAGATCAGCTACTTCCGATGGATCTGCCCATCTTCCGGCGGGTGTTTCTTCAGCGACCCACTTTGCCATTTGACTATCTCCGAGAAAATCAGCTTTGTTCATTGGCGTTTTGATCGCACCTGGTGCAATAGCATTAGCGCGTACTCCATTTCTGCAATAATCATAATCAAGCTGTTTTGTATAACCAATAATGGCATGCTTGGAAGCAGTATATGCCGCACCGCCACCCCCGGCAACAATACCTGCAATAGATGCCATGTTGATGATGACTCCTCTTTCATTTTGGAGCATATGCGGAAGTACAGAATTAGTCACAAAATAGGTTCCTTTTACATTTGTATTCATAATTTTATCCCATAATAGCTCTTCTGTTTCTAATGTTTTAGCATAACCATCTAAAACCCCTGCTGTGTTTAATAAAATATCAATTTGTTTAAATTTCTTTATTGCTTGTCTCACAGCTTGCTGGACTGCATTTTTATTAGCGACGCTTCCAACTGTATAGGCAAAGTGATTCTCATATTGCTTGAATATTTCTTTCAAGTTTTCTTCGTCCCTATCTAAAACAAACACATTGGCACCGTTTTTTAGAAAAGCAATGGCTTGTGCTTTTCCAATACCTGAAGCACCACCAGTAATAAAAACAGTTTGTCCTCTAAATTCTTCAAATTTCATTTAAAACCTCCATGGATGTATTGTCATTCTATAATTTTCCAGTCATCAGCAAGAATGTCGCATACAGTAGGTGTAAACATCGTGTAACCTTCACCAGATACATTAATTAAAAAGTATGGATTGAGTTTTTCTCCATCATGCTGGCTCTCCCCAACAAGTTTCACATATAATTCAGCGCCACCCCACCCTTTACGAATGACCTTTTTCCCAGCTTTTAATTCAGGTAATATTTGTTCAAACGTCATATTTATCATCCTTTGTTCGATATTTTTAGTTAAAATAAGCTAGTTGTATGGTTCGGTAATTAATTTACCTAGCCACATTAAGCAACTGTAACTCAAGTATATGTTGGCATAAAGCTTGAAGCAAGTAAATAACGTATGACCCGGGGGAATATACTTTTTATCCCGCATGTAAGGTGCCGTAAGACTCCCACTTCAAGAGCCTTAAGTTGATACAAAAGGTCTAAGTGGGAGAAAACGGCACCTAAATGCCCGATACGTTCAACTAACATTCAGTAGGAGTTGGAAGAAAACTCCTACTGAATGAAGGTTCATTTTATACACAAGGAATTCATCTATAGACCTTTATAGGAACCCACTTAGTATAAACTTCTCGATTTTTTAAGTAATACTATCTCCACTAATTCACAAAACAATACTTTTGTATGGAAGTCTCCCACCATTAACCATCTTTCCTCATGAGTCTAAGAGCTTATTTTGGGAAATCTTTCAGTTACTGCTACACTTTGCTAATTTTCGAATATATACTATACATAACTGAAAAATGTGAATCATTTTGGAAAATCCCCATGCGTATTGGAGGCTGAAATGTGAAGGATAGAATTTACATTTTATTACTACTTTTAATAGTAGTTTTCTTAGGAGGTTGTCAAATGGAAAGTAAAGAAACAAGAAAACCTTCAGAAATGAATGTGGAAGACTTACCGGATGTAAGAGCTTTTCAAGATGAATTTACTCGAAACTTTTTGCAATCGACGGAAGAAACAAGATCTGGCTACTACCCATTTTTGTCTGGAACTGGAAAATATAAAATGGATTTTCCGGCTGGTGGAATTATTGGTGAAAAGTCATATGCACGAAAAGAAAAGGATTATGAAGAATACTCTGTTCATATTCAGAGTGACATTGTTGGTGAAGCAATGATTACGATATTTTATTTTTCTTATGATACGACAGATGAATTAGAATCTAATTTAGATAGTTTCAGTACTAGAATTGGTAAGAATATAAATTTCAAAAAGATAGATGGAGAAAATCAGTCATTTTATTATGGAAACTTTGAGCGGAATGAATTTCATACGTATACAAGTTATATACAAAATGAAAAAGATGATGGGGCACTTGAAGTTGTTTATCAAATCGATTGCAGGCAAGAAGAAAAAGCAAAATGTAATAAAAATAAAGAAAAGAATGAAAAACATGTTATAGACTGGATGAAGTCCATCCGCTTTATAAATGAAAGTAAGGAAGTGAATGGATAATGAGTGATATGATTATGCATTCGTCCGAAATGCGGTTAAGATTAACCCAGTTAGGATACGACGATAAGTTATCGAAGGAGGAAATTATAGAAAAGGTAAAGAGAATATATTTGGGGAAACCGGGAAGAAGCTGAAAGCAGATATTCAGGTATATACATCAAAAGAGGCAAGAGTTGGTGAAAAGTCTGGATATGACGGTATAGCAATTTATTTAGATTCTAAGGAAAATAAAAAAGATGAATTATACGTTATTTCACAGGGATCTAAGGATATTAAGGATTGGGATTATAATATAAAAGCAATGTTAGCAGGAAAAGATATTCGGCAAGCTAAAGCAACGAATAAATTTGTAAAAGCAACACAGGGTCATTTTAACCTCAATAAAAATGAAGATTCAACATCTATTATTGGTTTATCGCATTCACTAGCTCATAATAATAATACGACTGCTTATTTACTATATGATACTTTTGATGAAATATATAGTGTAAATGGCGCGCAAACAAATTATTATCAACTCTACAATGCTAATCTTGAATTTAGAGAGACTGTTCAAAGTAAATTTTCTATTTCTCCCATAGACCCAAATGCGGTCTATGATATAGACCCAAACAAACTCCGTCAATTTGCTGAAGCTTACTATAAAGACAAAGCAAAAAATATCCATCAAATTATCTCTGAGGATGATCCACTTTATGCTGTGAGTGTTGCACGCGGGTTTTTTACGCTTGGGAACGTAGAGATTATAGATACGAATCATGATTATCCAGGGCTTCGTTCTCTTATTGAAGATATTCCAGATGAAGTGATTAAGGATTTTCAGGAACTGGCAATTCAGTATACCACTGCTTCTAACCAAGGTGGTATTAAAACAGTTATGCACGATATTTTAGGTGTTAATATGGATGTCGTAAATAAGATGGATAATTGGTTCAACTCTCTTAAAGCCTATGCCACATATCAACCTGAAATTGATACTATGATTCGCCAGTTGGATAAAAAATTACCTGGTGTATTAAAGCGAGTGAAAACGATTACTAGTAATGCCGATTTAATGTTTGGAAGATTGGTAATGGCAGGGTATATATCGAATTCGCAAAAACAGGTCATTGTCAAAGAATTTACCAATATCGAAACAGAATTAGATGGTATTCGGGAAACGTTATCTCGATTGGTAGGCGTAAGGGAGACCGGAAACTTTTTTGTTCAAATTGGTGGGGATATAGCAGCAATAGTAAAAATAATGGGACACATCACGGCCATTCAAGATAGTTTGGAAGTGTTAAAACGAGAAGATCTTCTGTCCATTTTAGAAGAAATAAAGGCAAGTCATAGTATCACAGAGGTTTTAAGCAGTTTGTCCAGCGGTAAGAAGTCCTACCTGGGATCAGATATGGTTTTTTCTACTAAACATGGAAAAAAAGAAATAAAGGTAAATATTTCAGCTGCACTGCGCATGTATCAAAATGGAAAGGCAGTTTTAGAAGAAAAGTTATCTGAAATTGATCACTTTCAAGCAGCAATCCATAGAGAAATTTCCCAATGTTATGAAAACAATAAATCTCAAGTTATGCGTAAAATTGATGATATTGAGGCAAATCCAGGTTTATATAGCTATCTGCTTAGAAAGCATATTTATTTTTCACGGTTAAATAAAAAAGTAAAACGTATTCGTGTTTATGAAGTCTTTTTTCCATTGGAAACTGCAAATTTAAATGAAGAAATTCATGTTTTAAGAAAAAGTATAGAAAAAGGGTATATGTATGTTGAAAATTATCGAAAAGCAATTGAAGACTTATTTGCAGAAGAAAAAGAAATAGGGAACTTATTTGATTTAGTTGGAGGGGAATAGAGTGGGAGAAGAAACGATAACAGTAACAGAAAGAATTGTTGCAAGTGAGGATCTTACATATAAGAAACAAATTCTTCGTGGTTATACAGATACAATTTATGAATGTGATACCGCTTTTTTAAAATTAATGGATGACATTATTGTTAACGAAGAGCAAAAGGGTGAAATTGTTGAAGCTATGAAAGAAGAAACCAAGAAATTAATTACGTATAATCGTAGTTTACTAGAGCATGTGGATAAACGAATTAATAAAATGGTTGAAGGGTTAGATGAGCAAGTTGATGAGATGAAAAAGCAGAGCCTTACCATCACCTATGAAATAATTGCATCTCCTTAATTGCCTCCCAATGCAACTTGCACAAAGGAAAATTCCTATTTAGCTTTAAGGATAGGGGCTTTTTGTGATGAATTTTTAGACAGAACTTGCTACAGCAGTATGGACAGTTTTTAGGTGTATTGAGTGTATTTGCCTTTTCTATGCAAAGAAAGGAATCTGCACCTGTTAAGCAGTTTAATAACTGGCAAGAAAAGTGGATTTTGTTCGAGTTTACATATAAATGCTACTTTCCAGTAATTTATCTACATAACCTATTTTCCATCTATTTAAATAATGAGATTTGCATCAGGCTTGGTTACTACGCTTACACATTAATTCTTTTACAGGGTATGTTTCTCTGAAAGTGTGTCAGAAGGTAATTTAAAAAGCTTGATGTGGCGGAAAACAAGCTGGATGTCTGGTTAAAAAATATGAACCGAAAACTTGTCTTTCAAACTCATAGAAGAAGTTGAAAATGGATGTCTGTTCCATGTTTTCCATTTAACATCCTGTGTTTCCAAGTAAAAAACTTGGAATATATTGTGAATATGTTTAATACTGTAAAAATAAGGGGAATGGTTTTATAGGTCATTAAGGATCTAAGCTATAAAAATAACAAAAGGGGGACTAAACATGAAGATCCTTGCACTTTTTCCAGAAACAACAAGTGCTACACAATTATTATCTAAGGAAAAGTCACTAGGACTGAGAGACTTTTTAAAAAATACAGATCATGAATTAACAATCATTACAAATGATAAGGAAGTAGATGATCATATTGAGGGGGCTGATGTAGTTATTTCCTCTCCTTTCTTACCAGCTTATATTACCAAAGAAAGGGCAGATAAAGCGAAAAGTTTAAAATTAGCAATTACAGCTGGAATTGGGTCTGATCATGTAGATCTTGATGCAGCGATCGATAAAGGAATCACTGTAGCCGAAATACCTGGCAGTAATAATGTTAGTGTCGCTGAACAAAATGTAATGGAAACATTATTATTGCTAAGAAATTATGAGGAAGGACACAGACAAGCTGAGGAAGGGGAATGGGATTTACCTAAAGTAGGTGCAGAAGCACATGATATGATTGGCAAGACGGTCGGTATTTTCGGATTTGGTCGTATTGGTCAATTAACAGCTGCACGTTTGAAGCCGTTTGAAGTAAAATTACAATACCATGATCCATATCGAAAAAAAGAATTGGAAGATCAAATGGGAATTAAATATGTAGACTTTGATACATTGGTACAAACATCTGACATCATCATTATTCAGTCACCGTTAACCAAAGATACAAAAAATAGATTTGATAAGAATGTTATCAGTAAGATGAAAGACAATGCTGTCCTTGTCAATTGTGCAAGAGGTGGCATTGTGGAGCGAGATGCAATCACAGAAGCAGTTAAAAGTGGCAAGATTCGCTATGGTGGCGATGTTTGGTACCCACAACCAGCACCTAATGATCACCCTTGGCGCTCTCTCAAACAAACAGGGCTTACGGTGCATTATTCCGGCATGACTGTAGAGGCACAGAAGAGAATTCAAAAAGGTGTGCAAGAAATCCTAACAAGCTTTATAAATAAAAAGCCGATTAAAGAGTCCTATTTGATTGTGGATAATCATAAAGTTACAAATCAAAGTTATCTAACACAAAAATAACCATTTTAAATGGACAAGGTATTAAGTAACATCATAACAAACAGTCCGTACACTGTAAGTAACCTAAGAAATAATAAAAGTGTACGGACTGTTTTTGTTTACGAATTAATCAATCGGACAATGTTTTCTTTGTTAGCTTATTGTATAAAAGAGGTATAATTCCGTATAAAAATGAATGGTCCTAGATTTTTGCTACAAACAAGTCGAATTTTTACTTTTGTTAATTAACGTAAACTCTGAATAATTTCTTTTTCAATGATTTCATTTTCACGATTAACCATCCCAGGTATTAAAAATAAGTCAACAAATAACCAAATATAGACTATTGCAAGAGGTATAAATCCAATAATTATAAAAACAGTTATCCATCCGATAACGCTTAATAACAACTGTGCAATAGCAGATCCCTTTCTGTCGAGATAAAATCGGTGAATACCTAACGAACCTAAAAAGATAAGCAATACATATGCTAAAAGCAAGCTTTTTCCTTTTCGATTTAGTTCAGAATTCACCAGCACCCTTTCTTCATTCGTTAATTCCAAAATCAAAACTCCTTCCCTTTAATTTTATATGTACAGAGTTAATCATACCATAAAAGAGATTGCTTTTTTAATAATTAGTTATTTCTATTTCCAAAGTGATTACCTCATCTAAACTTCAACGTAAAATTTTAGCCATTTTAACATACGATGAAATTGGATGTATCATGTCGTCTGACTTTTTGAACATCCTCTATAATAAATTTACTAGGTGTATCATTTTTTATTCAACCGGAAATAAGTGTCTCTAAAAGTTTTTAAAAAGCTTTTTTGGTTTTCCTTAATTAGGGAGAACTATTCCAGTTTCTTTTTGTTTTATAGGTAACCAAATATTACTTGGACGGGCTTCCTATTTGAATTCAACTAAATAATCGGATAAACTACTTGAAATTCTTTCCGTTTCCCTTTATCTTATAAATCAAAACTTGCTGAATTGAGAAAGGAATTTTATATGCATCATACGTTGCGTGAAGAAATACAGCTGAAGTTGCAAAATGGGGAATATCATTGTGAAAAAGAACTAACTTTATCTATTATAAGTGGTAAATGGAAAGTAGTCATTTTATGGCATTTAGGTGTCGAAGGCCCACACCGTTTTAACAGTTTGCAACGTTTATTTGAAAATATTTCTCATAAGACACTCTCCAACCAGTTAAAAGAGCTAATAGAAGATGGGATTGTCAGCCGTAAAGTATATCCGGAGTCTCCGCCTAAAGTAGAATATTCTATGACAAAATTGGGCTATACTTTATTGCCTATTATTGAAATGATGTACGACTGGGGGAAAAAACGCATCCAACAATTAAAGGAAGAAGGGATCATTGATTAGAAAGGTTTTTCCAAAGGTCATTTTGAACATTTCTCCTACTTGTGAAATGATCCCATACCACTAAATATGATATGGGATTATTTGAAATACTTGGTTCCTTTAATGACCGCCTACTATTAATATTAAAGTTTATCGTTTAGAAGTTTCAATGCCTCCCGGTTAAAAGCTGGAAGATCATCAGGGGTACGACTGGTTACGATATTTTGATCAACCACTACTTCCTCATCTTTAAAATTAGCTCCAGCATTGATCAAGTCTTTTCGTATAGAAGTAAATCCAGTAACATTAACGCCTTTTAATAAATCTGTATCGATAAGGAATTGAGGTCCGTGACATATTGCAAAAACAGGTTTTTTAGCTTCGATAAATTTACGCGCAAATGCAGCATTTCGTTCATCAATTCGCAATAAGTCAGGGGAAAAGCCGCCTGGTACAAGGAGTGCATCGTAATCTTCCGTTTTTATTTCATCTATTCCTTTATCAATCGTAAATGTTCCGCCATTTTTACCAGTAATTTGTTTTCCTGCTTCTTGTTCAATTAGGTCTACGGAGTGATTCGCTTCTTTAAAATGTTTAACTGGATCAGTTAATTCGATTTCCTCAACCATGTTTGTAACAAGTACAGCAATTTTTTTACCCATAAAATTTTCATACTTTCTAAATTAATCAGCTTTTAAATCATATGTTCATTTTAGAATTGTTAGAAGTAGCTGTAAAGAATGCACTTTTTGGTGCGGAGGTTACCTATACGTTACTATTGCATGTAATTTTTATTTGTTGGACAGAATTCATTTTGCTTGTGGTTTATAAGTATAAAATAAGGAGGAGGGGTTGATTTGACATCGTAAAAAATTAAGCAATGGCTATTGAGACCATGCAATAGCACCTAATGTAAAGATTCCTAATAGTCCCCATACAATATTCATTGATAACAATCCTTATTAGTTATTTGAAAAAGAATTTACAAAAATTTTACCGGGTTAGAAAGTAGCGTTTTTGTAGAGGCTTTAATAATGGAAGTTAACTAGTGACTTTGTGCTATTGCTATATTAATTTATGTCACTATTAAAGCTTATCTAATCATAATCATACATATTAGTACTTTAAAAATGGTGTAAAAATCATCAATTGTAATCAATCTTATGCTTTGGTAAAGACAAAATTCATCTATCCAACTAGAAATATTTAACGCTTTCATTTCATTATTTGGCTATGTCGTGTTATTATATTAGCATAAAAAGTATTTAGATTTTATATATATTCGGTCATATTATTATATGATTCGGCTATATACTAACTGGGGTGAAATACATGGATTTATTGGATTTTCTATTTTTCTCCAAACGTGCAAAAAATCAATTTATTCCTAATCATATACATAATTGTTATGAGTTGGTTTATTATTATACAAGTGGGATAACAGAGATAGCTTCAGTTGAATATTCATTTCATGAGAATACATTTGCTCTCATTTCTCCAAACGTGGAGCATAATGAGATTCATTATTCAAATGCGGATGTATTATTTATTGGTTTTCATAGTGATAGTGAAGAAATTGTCAACTTAAATGGTGTATTTCAAGATAGCAGTGATTGGACAATAAAGCGTACTTTACAAAAAATGAAAGATGAGTTTATGCAGCGACAGGATCGTTTTCCTGAAATGCTTAATCTGTTAGTGGGAGAGCTTATCATTCATTTGCAACGATTAATTGGTCCTACTAAATCTCATAATCAAATAGAAGAGAGAATACTGTATGTACGTAATTATATGGATGAATATTTTCGACAAAAGCTATCCGTTGAAACTTTAGCAAGTATTGCTGGTTATAGTTATGATCGGTTTCGTCATTTATTTAAGGAAAAGTTTGGAATTGCTCCTCTACAGTATCTTTATTTAAAACGAATAAACTATGCAAAAGAATGTTTAATCAAGGATCCGTCCATGCTTGTTTCAGAAATTGCTTTAGAAGCAGGGTTTGTTAACGATTCGCAATTTTGCAATGTCTTCAAAAGGGAAACTGGTTTAACACCTACCTTATTTAGAAAAAATTATTTGAAATGATGTATTTTAACTTGTAAGGCGAGAAGTCATTTATTTCTATTGGCGGTGCGATAAATCGCATTTCTTTTCATTTATATTTGTCCTCAGAGGGATAATAAATTAACTTGGTTATTGGAAACAAAGGAGAAACCTGGTATATTTTATACGTTAGGATAGTATAAATTTAGTTGATAATTAAGGAAAACAGTGAAAGTTTTAATGTTCAACGTGTAAGTGCAACTAGGGAGTTGTTTATACTAAATGCTTGATCCGATTTTTTACATATAGATATAATTTGAAAATAAGGAGGGGACATAACTTTGGTGACGATAAAAGATATTGCTGAAATGGCAAGTGTTTCGAGATCCACTGTTTCCAGAGTTTTGAATAATTCTGGTTATGTAAGTGATGACGCGCGAAAGCGTGTTGAGGAAGTCATTGAAAAAACAGGTTATGTGCCGAGTAGATATGCAAAATCTTTAAGGACAAAAAAGACGAAAGTAATTGGAGTGATTCTCCCTACTATTCAGACAGAAACGCCTAGCAGGGTGGTTACAGGTTTAGGAAAAGAATTATCTAAACATGGGTACCAGATTCTACTTGCAAACACGAACCACAACAAAGAAAAGGAATTGGAGTACTTAGATTTGCTTATGCGCCAGGTGGATGGAATTGTATTGATTGCAACGAATACAAAACCAGAACTTATGCAAAAAATCAATGAGATCAGTCTGCCGATTGTCCTCATTGGTCAGGAAGCAGAAGGAGTTATGTGCGTTACGTATGATGATTATCATGTAGCTAGAGAATTAACCGCTTTCTTAATAGAAAAAGGACATAAACGGATCGGTTTTATTGGCGTTGACGAATCCGATCGGGCCGTTGGTTACTTGCGTAAAAAAGGATTTTTTGATGAAATGATGGCACATCATTTAGCAATTGAAGAAGCTTGGATTCAGAAAGCGGTCTTTGATATTGATTCAGGTTACACGGCGATGGAAAATATGATAAAATGTTGTTCCAAACGACCAACCGCTATTGTTGCTGTTACGGATAGATTGGCAATAGGCGCTATCAGCTATTTAAAGCAGCAAGGATTTAACGTACCAAAAGATATGGCGTTTATTGGAATTGGCGCTTCCGAATTATCCCAGTATGTTGATCCCTCGTTAACGACAGTTGACTACAAAAATGAAAAAGCAGGTGAAGAAGCAGCGAGGCAGATTTTAGCTCGGATTCGTTCAGAAAAATATCAAGAAAAAATTGTACTAGACTATAGACTTATTATTCGTGATAGTGTATGATATATGTGAAATCGATTTCACATATATTTTTTATTGCTTGTGGTATCGATTCCATAAAGAATAAAGCACTGATAGTTTGGGATAGTATCTAAATGAAAAGATATTTAATTCATGATGTGCGATGCTATTTTCTCCCATAAGATATATGTACCGGGAAGAAAGTAGCTGAAAAAGGTCCTTCGTTTAATGGATATACCATAACTTCCGCTATCATATTTTTATTTGTCTAATGTGGAATCGATACCATGATAAAAGGAGTGTAATAATGTCAGAAAACAGGAACATAGCTCAAGAACTGATTGAAGCGATTGGCGGATTAGAGAATATCGCTTCTGTAGCTCACTGTGCGACAAGGTTACGTTTGATCATTATTGATGAGAAAAAGATTGATAAAGAACGTGTAGAAAAGATTAATAAAGTAAAGGGAGCGTTCTTCCACTCAGGACAATTTCAAGTTATTTTTGGTACTGGTACAGTAAATCAAATCTATGAAGAAGTAGAGAAATTCGATGTAAACAGCATATCTAAACAAGAACAAGTAAAAGAAGCGGCGAAAAAGGGGAATAAATTCCAACGTGCTATCCGTACATTTGGGGATGTTTTTGTTCCGATTATTCCAGTGCTTGTAGCTACTGGTTTGTTTATGGGGCTTCGTGGATTAATCATGCAGGAGGAGTTGTTGGCATTTTTCGGTTTGTCGCCAGCTGATATTTCGGAAAACCTCATTCTATTTACGCAAATTCTGACGGATACAGCATTTATCTTTTTACCTGCATTGGTTGCTTGGTCTACGTTTCGTGTGTTTGGTGGCACACCGGTCATTGGAATAGTTCTCGGCCTAATGCTAGTTAGCCCATCTTTACCGAATGCATGGGGAGTTGCAACAGGTGCAGAACCATTGATGTTCTTTGGGTTTATTCCGGTTGTTGGCTATCAGGGATCTGTACTGCCGGCATTTATCGCTGGAATAATTGGTGCTAAATTGGAACGAGTAATTCGTAAACGAGTACCTGAGGCACTTGACTTAATTCTTACGCCTTTCTTAACTTTGTTAATTATGATTGCTGCATCATTATTTGTGATTGGACCTGTTTTTCATTTAATTGAAGGTTATATTTTGGATGGTACACTTTATATTTTGAGTTTACCATTTGGTTTAGCTGGATTATTCATTGGTTTCTTTAATCAAATCATTGTAATAACTGGTGTTCACCATATTTTTAATCTATTAGAAATAAAGCTGCTTGAAAGTATTGGCGGTAATCCTTTTAACGCTATTATTACCTCCTCTGTTGCGGCTCAGGGTGGAGCGGCACTTGCAGTTGGGCTAAAAACAAAATCAAAAAAGCTAAAGGCACTAGCTTTTCCTTCATCATTGTCAGCATTTTTAGGTATTACGGAACCGGCAATCTTTGGGATTAATTTACGTTATGTAAAACCATTTGTAATGGGATTAATTGGTGGTGGCGCTGGTGGATTCGTTGCTGCGTTAATAGGTTTAAAAGGGACGGGAATGGCTGTTACGGTGATTCCTGGTACGCTGCTATATTTAAACGGACAAGTTCTTTTATATCTATTCGTTAATTTAATTGCGATTGGTGTTGCCTTTGTGCTTACATGGCTCTTTGGCTTTTCAGATAAACAATTGAATCAGGATTAAAAAATAAGAGACAATTGAAGGATCGGCTCATCATTTATGTTTAGGAGTTTTATATATGAATAGTAGGATAGAAAAAGATATAGCATATAAACAAATAGAGGATAATAAACAAAAAGTAGCAAGTGATCCTTATCGACTGCATTATCATATTATGCCACCGGTAGGATTGTTAAATGACCCGAATGGGTTTGTGTTTTTTAAAGGACAGTATCATATTTTTTATCAGTGGAATCCTTTTGCAACGAATCATGGTCCGAAGTTTTGGGGACATTCTGTTTCTGAGGATCTCGTTCATTGGAGAGAAGCACCCATCGCACTTGCACCTGATAAGTGGTATGACAAAAATGGATGTTATTCCGGAAGCGCTATTGTTTTTGAGGATAAAATATACGTTTTTTATACAGGAAATGTAATCGATGATGAGGGGAATCGTAATTCTTATCAATGTATGGCCGTATCAATTGATGGGGTTCACTTTGAAAAAAAGGGTCCTGTCATTCATGTTCCTGATGGTTACACGGCGCATTTCCGTGATCCGAAGGTGTTTTTTAACAACGGAAAATGGTTTATGGTGCTTGGGGCGCAAACAGAAAAAGAAACAGGCGAGGCTGTCCTATACACTTCTTCTGATTTAAAAACATGGATTTTTAAAGGAACTTTATTAGGTGCCGAGTCTAATGGGGGAGAAGATTTTGGTTATATGTGGGAGTGTCCGGATATTTTTCGCTTAGGTGATAAGGATATTTTACTAGTTTGTCCTCAAGGAATTCCTGCTAGAGGATTTCAATACCAAAATATTTTTCAATCTGGTTATTTTGCCGGTCAAATTGACTATGATAATGTATCTTTTCTCCATGATTCCTTTGTTGAATTGGATAGAGGGTTTGATTTCTATGCACCACAAACGACAGTTGATAAAAAAGGAAGAAGATTATTGTTTGGCTGGTTAGGAAACGCAGAAGTAGGTGAATCAAAACATCCTACTGTCAAATACAACTGGATACACGCTTTAACGATCCCCCGCTATTTAGAATGGAAAGATGGGAAGTTATGGCAATGTCCGGTCGAAGAACTTGAAAAATTATATGAAGATGAAACTTACTATGATAATGTAGTGATAGACAATAAAAAGCCTATTACGTTACCTTATGTTTATGGGAATGTGTTTGCAATGAAGCTAGGGATAAAGAATTGGCAAGCAAGCAAGTTGATCGTACAAATTGGAGAATCTAATCTCATCTATGATCAAACATCCCAAGTGTTTACTTTTCAGAGAAAAACTTTTACTGCTCCACATGCATTAGAGAGCAGGCATTGTGTTTTGAAAAATTTAAAGGAGATGCTCATTTTTAAAGATACATCCTCCATGGAAATTTTTCTTAATGATGGGGAAGAAGTATTTTCTTCACGGATTTTTGATGATTTGGAAGCGAAGGATGTTATTTTTAAAGTTGAAGGTAGTGTTACGATTAATATAAAGAAATGGAATGTGAAAAAGATAACAAAATATTGAAAACAAAAAAATAAAGGAAGCAGTTAAGAAGATGGTTTCTTCTGCTTCCTAGGAGGTTTGTATATATGTTAATTGGGGCAATTGAAGCAGGCGGTACGAAGTTTGTATGTGCAGTTGGTGATAAAAACGGGAAGATAATCGATAAGATCAGCCTTCCGACAGTTGACCCAGATGATACATTAAAAGCAGTGAAAAACTATTTTGCCAACTATGCAATTGAAGCTCTTGGTGTAGGTATGTTTGGGCCGATTGATTTAGATAAAAAAAGTTCCACATATGGTTCAGTTTTACATACACCAAAAATAAATTGGCGTAACTATCCGTTGCTTGATAAGCTTCAACATGATTTTTCAGTACCCGTATACTTAGATACCGATGTAAACACGGCTTGTCTTGGGGAGTACAACTACGGTGCCGGTAAGCATGCGGATAGTTGTTTGTATATTACAGTAGGGACTGGAATCGGTGCAGGATTTGTCTTACGTGGGGATGTATTTCAAGGAAAGAATCATCCGGAAATGGGTCATATTTTACTTCGAAAACATCAGGATGATCCATTTACAGGTAGTTGTCCAAGTCATGGTTCGTGCTTAGAAGGCCTTGCTTCCGGTACGGCGATGGAGAAACGTTACGGTATGAAGGCAAATTTGCTGGTAGATAAAGAGCAAGTTTGGGAAATCGAAGCTTACTATTTAGCACAAGCAATCATGAATTATTATCTTATTTTGTCCCCGGAGAAAATTATCATTGGTGGGGGAGTAATGAAGCAGGTAAAACTTTATTCGATGATTCGCAAGTATTTTTTGGAGTTGCTGAATGGTTATTTAGAAGTGAAACAGGTGGATGATCTAATCGTTGCTCCAACATTGAACGATGAGCAAGGTGTAAAAGGGGCTATTGCATTAACGCTAAAGTAATATGAAAAGTATTTGATAGATTTGGATGTTTTTTTAACATGCATCCAGTTCGTTAAACTTAATATGGGTGAAATGTTACCATATAAATAATAGAATTCGTTGTCGGGGGAAAAAAGTTGCAACATACGAAATACTAACGTACTGGATGTAATGGTATAGGAAGAAAATGGATGTAGAGCCGGGTTTATTTACGAGCCTTTTTGTCAAGATGAACCATGTTCTTTTTTTATTTTGATTATACTGAATTTTTCGATTGGTACTCATGTACAAAAATATACAATTTTCTCTAAAATAGATTTGCTTGAAGCTTGGGGGGGAAGACCCTTCAAGGTGACTAGACTTTAATATCTCCTATTTCATATGATCCAACAATCTGAAAAAGCATGCTTTTCCACTGCTGAAAATTTCAAATTTTGTATAATAGGTTTCATTTAATGGCAAATTACACTATTATAATAAGTATACAAACTATGGACGACTAATATTTCAACTAAGAATTTGTTTAGAATGGGAGAATTCTTATGAAAATACAGGATGCATTGTTGATTGGTGGGTTAGCAAGAGGAAAAGTTATCGCTGGAGAAAAAGGTATATCTCGTGATATCACAGCTATTGAGGTGATGGAAGTACCTGAGGTAATGAGTTGGGTAACGCCTGGGGTTTTAGTTGTTACAACCTTTTATTCGATTAAAGATTTGCCAAACAGGCAAGTTGAGATTGTCCAAGCTTTAATTCACCAAAAAGCTGCTGGAATCGTCATCAAACTAGGACGCTTTATTACTTCTATCCCAATTGAAATCATTCATTTAGCAGATAAGCATAATTTTCCAATTGTAACCATTCCAAAGGATGTCACTTATATTAGTGTTTTAACACCCCTATATGAAAAACTTTATTTGGAAAAACAGCAAAAAACAGTAGAATTGCAGCATCCATTGTATGAAATTGAACAAACCAGTTTTTCCTCTTTACCAGAAGCATTGAATCGAATAGCTGAAATTGTTAATTCCCCTGTATATATTGAAGATTTAGACGGTCGTTTGTTATATGCGGCTGCTTTATTTCATGCTGATGGCTGGCGGAGATCCACTTCGCTGTTTTCGAAGCCCTACTATTCTGATTATATCAAAGAAGTTACTAGATGGGAAAATGACGTCTTAACGAATAAATATGCAGTATTCTATAAAACGGGGTTGCGCAGAAAGATTCTTCTACCTCTCATATGGAAAAATAGTTTGTTTGCTATTTTGCATATTTCCTATACGGACAAAGAATTGTTTCAAGGTGTTTCCCCAAATCATTTAAACAATGTGGCGAATAAATTAAGTCAGCTCTTTATCAGTGACCAACTATATTTACAAAAAAATCGACAGGATGATTTAGAGGCAATCGAACAATTTTTATTGCATCTGGACGATATCAATGCAACGAAGACGGCAATAATTGTTAATTTTTATGGGAATTGGTTGAAACTAACGAATTATCCAAAGCACCAAGTTATTGATTACTCTAGCTTAATTAGAAAAGAACTCTATGGGCTCGTCAATCAGCTAACAACTTGCGAAAACTTTATTTTTGAGAAGTATAATAAGTTTTATTTGTTCTTGTATTGTAAAGAAAAAACATATGGTCAAATTGTAGCTCAATGGAATGAAATTATTGAACGATTTAATGGAGAAGACAGCTGGAATTTTACTCGCGTTGCCATTAGCCCATCGATTAAAACTCCAACCAGCTTTGAGGAGCACGTGCATACAGTAACTAAAACAATGGAGATCGGTTTAAAAATAAAGCCGGAACATACGGTTTATACACATGATAAACTAGGCATTTACGAAATTCTTCTCCAACTGACTTCTGATCTGTTTGCTCGTAGATATACACAAAATGTTTTATTTCCATTGCTTCAAGAAGACAACGATTTGATGGAAACACTACAAATGTATTTGAATGAAAATGGTAATGTGTCAAAGGCTTCAGAAAAATTATTTATTCATCGCCGTACACTAAATTATCGAATACAAAAAATTGAGCAGTTATTAAATATGGATTTAAATGATGCCGACAATCGCTTTATTTTAAAATTTTGTCTAATGATTAAAGATCTGATATGATCAATTTTTATTCTAGAGACCGATATGTATGCTTTCTACGGTGGGTATCTTGTATCCGTTTAACTGAAGCGTTTCAGACCTAGCAAACTTCATTCTTCTTCCTATAATTAAGTTAACATCGGCTCGGAATCTAGGAAGGCCGACGAAAAGCGGGCTTGTCGCTTGGCGTCGGCATGCCCTTGTTTTAGAGGCAAGTTTCCCTTATCCAAATGTGAAGACGTATTTTTCTCCATTCAAAAAGTGGCTATGATTTTGCGTCTGATGAGATAACGACTCTTAAATGTCTGATTGGTTCATTACATTCTTTGGAAAAAGCGTTCCACAGAATGAAGTTCCAGCTTAATTGCTTCAGAAGATTTCCAGTTTGTACGTCTATTCTGAGCGCTTTTAGCTTTTGTTCTGCTTCTAATCAGTAGGAAAGTAGGGTAAATCCCCGCTGTATCGTTTTATTGTTGTGAAGAAAATGCTGTTATATAGTGAAAAACAAATGTTCTAAAAACTTTATAGTTCTTGCCTAGTTATGTAGAACAACACGGAAACTTTTTCTCATAAATAGTCCATGGCAAAAGTGGGAAAACGTAACCTGATTTTTTTTCCCCCTTATTCCATTCCTGGGAATTGTTAAAAAATTTATAATTATAAAAAGGGATGGACAGATATTATGATTTTTTAAAAAGAAAAGTCTGTGAAATTTTATTATTCATCATAGATAAAAGTTGCTCAGAAATTTTAATGTCAATATTCGAAATAATCAAAACAAATAGTTATTTAAGGAGACTTTGTAATGCGTTATTTGGATGAAAATGCAATAAAGAATATTGCGGTTGGAGCTGCGGTACTTGGTACGGGAGGCGGGGGTGATCCTTACATTGGAGAATTAATGGCATTACAAGCTATTAAAGAGCATGGTCCTGTAAAAATGCTTGAGGTTGATGAAGTACTAGACGATGCTCTTGTTGTACCGATTGGCATGATGGGAGCTCCAACTGTATTATTTGAAAAAGCGCCTGGAGAAAATGAAGCAAAAAATGCGTTTCAACTTATGGAAGAGCATTTAGGAAGAAAGATTTTTGCAACGATGCCGATTGAAATTGGTGGAGTAAATTCATTGCTTCCGGTAGCAATTGCTGCTCGCCTTGGTCTACCAATTATTAATGTTGATGGTATGGGAAGAGCTTTTCCAGAGCTACAAATGGTTACATTCTATCTAGACGGTATTTCAAATAGTCCTTTGGTCATTGCTGACGAACGAGGGAATACTTCCATTCTTCAGACAATAGATAATCATTGGTCAGAACGAATTGCTCGTAACATAACGGTTCAAATGGGTGGTTCTTCTACAGTTGCTCAATATTCCATGTCTGGAAAGCAAGTGAAGAATAGTGGTGTAGCTAAAAGTTTAACGTTTGCTGAAGGGATAGGAGAAATTATTAGAAAATCAAAACAAAATCCGATTCAGGAAGTATTATCTTTTACAAGTGGCTATTTATTATTTGAAGGAAAGGTAATAGACATAGATCGGAAAACATCGACAGGTTTTGCTAGAGGAATTGCAACAATAGAAGGAATAAATGAAGATAAGGGAAAAAAACTATCCCTACACTTTCAAAATGAATTTTTATTAGCTACAGAAAATGGCAAGCCTGTGTGCATTACTCCTGATTTAATTTGTCTACTTGATAATGAAACTGGACAGCCAATTACGACAGAAGGCCTAAGATATGGAGTGAGATGTACAGTAATCGGCATTGCATGCAACGAAAAATGGAGAACAGAAAAGGGAATCGAAACGGTTGGTCCAAGATATTTCGGCTATGATTTAGAATATATACCAATTGAAATAATAACCAGCGAGGAGGTGATATAAAATGAGCTCCTATCGGATTGGAATTGATGTAGGTGGGACAAACACAGATGCGGTTATTTTAAATGAAGCTATGGAGGTAATGTCAGCGACAAAAATAATTACACAAGACAATGTTAGTGAGTCGATTTTATTAGCTTTAAAAGAAGTTGTGCAACAAGCTGATATCCCAACACAACGAATTACGCATGCTATGCTTGGTACTACACATTGTACCAATGCCATCGTTGAGCGCAAACATTTAAATAAAGTTGGGATTATCCGTATTGGCGCTCCTGCTAGTATGGCTGTTAAACCACTTATCGGATTTCCAGAAGATTTACAGTCACGCTTAGGTAACGAGGTATATATTGTTCGCGGCGGACATGAATATGACGGGAGAGAAATTGTTCCATTAGATAAACAAGCAATTTATGATGCTGCTAGAAAGATGAAAGGAAAGGTAGATTCTGTAGCGATTACTTCGATTTTTTCGCCTGTAACTCAGGATCATGAAGAAATTGCTCAGGCAATTATAAAAGAAGTATTAGGTGATGATATTCCTATTTCTTTGTCGTTTGAAATCGGTAGTGTTGGACTTATTGAACGCGAAAATGCAACCATTTTAAATGCTTCTGTAGTTAATGTTGCAAAAGCGATGGCTAACGGATTTATCGCTGCTCTATATGAGGAAGGAATCGACTGTCAAGTTTATTTTGGACAAAATGATGGCACACTGATGTCAGTGGAATATGCTATGAAATACCCTATCTATACGATTGCTTGTGGGCCAACAAATAGTCTACGTGGTGCTTCTTATTTGTCAGATGTTGAAAATGGGATTGTTGTCGATGTCGGAGGTACTACGACAGATGTAGGTGTATTGGTAGACACTTTTCCGCGTGAATCAGCGTTAGCTGTTGAAATTGGTAAAGTTCGTACTAATTTCCGTATGCCTGATCTTGTTTCAATTGGTTTAGGAGGCGGCACCATCATACGTATTAAGGAAGATAACACATTTACAATTGGTCCAGATAGTGTTGGATATCGTCTGAAGGAGAAAGCAATGGTGTTTGGTGGTGATACGTTAACAGCTACGGATATTGCTGTTTTCTTAGGAAAGGCAAATATTGGAGACTACAATAATGTGGCACATTTAGATGTACTATTGCTGGAAAAAATTTATCAACAAATGATAGCGATGGTAGAGAATGCTATTGATCAAATGAAAACAAGTGGAGAACCTGAACCTGTCATTCTCGTTGGTGGTGGAAGTGTTTTATTTCCTGGGCAATTAAAGGGAGCTTCCCACGTTTATAAACCTGAAAATTTTGGTGTTGCTAATGCTATTGGGTCAGCGATAAGTCAGGTTAGTGGACAAGTAGAACGCATTTATTCATTAGATCAATTCGGACGTCTTGAAGCAATTGAAGAAGCGAAACACTTAGCGATTGAGGAAGCAATCACTGCTGGTGCAAATCCTGATACTTGCAAAATTGTTGAAATTGAAGATGTTCCACTAGCTTATTTACCTGGTAATGCAACACGTATAAGTGTAAAGGCAGCAGGTGAGCTATTGAAATAATCGAGATGATTCAACATGTACATTTTGTTGTTAGCCGGCTTATCTTATCCCGCATGCCTTTGCGGTACTAACTTCAGTAAGGGAAAGCCCTGCTGAGTGAAGTTTCATTATAACGAGGTAGTATTTATGAACTACGTTTCGTTGAATTCTTTTGGACATGCACTAATAAATTTTATTTTTAGATGATTTCTAAAGAAAGATTTTGATTGTTTAAGTAGTATTTTCGTTTCTACTTTGAAAATTGCCGTCTAGCTTAAGGGTTAAAGCTGGAGCAAATTTCGCTCCTCTTTCTACCCGTCGTTTGGTTGCTGTTTTGAACAGCATGCTTGTATAAATAAATTTTTCATACGCTTTTGATAAATGAAAAGATAAAAACGTAAACATAAAGGTGGAATATTATATGGAAGAAAGAGAAGATTTAATATTACAGCCTGTTCCACTAAGCGAACGAATTGGTTGGAAAGCACCATTATTTAACGTACTTGGGACAAACATTGCTATTTCTGCTTTAATGGTAGGAAGTACATTAATAACCGGTTTAACATTAAAGGATTTGATTTGGGTCTCCATTGTAGGGAATCTTATTCTTATGGCAATTCTCATTATTCAAGGAAATATCGGCAGCCGTGAAGGGGTAAATACGTACGTTATAGCTAAAGGGGCGTTTGGAGAAATTGGTGGAACTTGGATTATTTCATTAATCCTTGGAATTACCAGTTTTGGATGGTTTGGTATTCAAGCTGGAGTTGCTGGACTATCAATAAAGCAAATATTTCCTAATATCAACTTAACGTTAACCGTAATCATTATAGGAATTTTAATGGTAGTAGTTGCAGCATATGGGTTTAACACGATGGCATTGTTTAATTATATTGCGATTCCACCACTAATTGTGTTAATTGTTTGGGCACTTATTAAAGCGATTGATCAAGGTGGGGGGATGAGCCCAGTACTTGATTATACTCCGGAAAACCCAATGACAATGATTAAAGGCATTGATATTGTTGTAGGCTTAATTATTGTAGGTGCAGTTATTTCTCCTGATTATCTCCGCTATACACGCGGAATTAAAGATGTCGTTATTGTGGGATTTATCGCTGTAGCATTAGTGACATTTTTTCAACAAGTTGCAGCTGGAATAATGTCTGTTAATGCATTGACTACAGATATTACGGAAGTATTAAAATCATTAGGATTTAACTGGGTAGCTTTTGTCGTATTAATCCTTGCTGCTTGGTCTACGAATTTAGCTAACGCTTATTCAGGTGGACTAGCCTTAAAAAATATTTTCCCAAATGTAAAACGAATTTATTTAACGTTAATTGCAGGAAGTGTGGGTATCATTTTAGCGGCATTTAATATTATTAATGCCTTTCAAGGATTTTTAAGCTTTCTAAGTATGACTGTGTCAGCAATCGCCGGTGTGATTTGGGTAGAGTATTATATTATTCAGAAAAAGAAGCTTGTTATCCGAAAAGGAATCCATTGGCTGGCAATCTTTGCCTGGATTGGCGGGGTAGTTGCTGCCTACCTATCTTCAAAATGGGGATTTGGAATTGCACCAATTAATTCAATTATTGTAGCTGGCTTATTGTATCTCGCTTTAGAAAAAGCATTTGACAATAAAGTGTTATCTAACTGAAAAACAGAATGGAGTTGAGTTCGTTGACCAAAAAAGTGTCCATTGGCATTATTCAAATGGAGGCAAAGCTTGGTGATGTAGAGTTTAATTTACAAAAAGCTGCAAAATTTATTAAACAGGCAGCATCGCAAGGAAGTGATATCGTCTGTCTTCCAGAACTCTTTTCTACCGGCTATCATTTGGCTTATCTCAAGGAAAAAACAAATGAACTAGGTTTAAAATATTTTCAACAAAGTGTAGAAATATTGAGACAAGCAGCAAAAGAAAATAACGTATATGTCATTGCTCCGATTGTGGAACAAAGAGAGCTGGCAGGAGTGGCTTATAATTCTGCTTTTGTTTTTGACAGAGAAGGAAATATAGTTGGAAGTTTTGCAAAAGCCCATTTATGGGCATTAGAGCGATTTTACTTTAAAGAAGGATCGGAGTTTCCTGTATTTGATACAGACTTTGGAAAAATCGGCATTGCTATTTGTTATGACGCGGGCTTTCCAGAGGTATCTAGAAGTCTTTGTTTACAAGGAGCGAATATTATCTTTGTGCCTTCTGCATGGAGAATAGAAGATGAGGATATGTGGGATTTAAATCTGCCTCAGCGTGCTTTGGAAAATGTATTATTTACAGTTGGTGTAAATAGCGTTGGTGACCAACATGGACTGCATTTATTTGGTAAAAGTAAGGTATGTAATCCACGTGGGCAGATTATAAAAGAGTTGCCTAAAGATAAAGAAGCAGTCGAGGTAATAGAGATTGATCTTGAAGATATTCGCAAATACCGCACCGAAATTTCTTATTTACGTGATCGTAAACCGTTTATGTATCATTTGTTAACAGAAAAATAGATGATGAATTTCGTTTTTTACACTATAGGAAAGTATAAAACTTTATTGTTTATCGTATTTGAAAAACGATAGCTTTCACCCATAGAGACTTGGTGCTAAGTTTTTCTAAACAATACTAAAAGTGCGGCATTCTTATCATTTCGGATAAGAATGCCGCTATTTTGGCTTGAAAAATAAAATTCTACGACTGGTGAACCCCCTTTTTTGAAGCGTTCTTCATCAGCTTAAGCGCTCGTGTTGCTAGCAAACTTCGCTCTTCTTCCTACGGGTAAGTCAACTTTGGTTCGAATCTAAAGAAAGGTTGACTAAAAGCGGGCTTGCCGCTCGGGCGCCGGTATCCCCCTGTTTCAAGGTTTTTGCTTTAGAAGGTCTCCAATTGTATGCCGCTAACGGAACCTTCCTAGCTTTTGTTTAGAAACAACGACGTTTTATAAGCTTAGAATTTTGATTTTTAAGGAGGTTGAGTTGTTTCAAGTTAAGCTAGAGTTGTTTCATTTTTAAGGTAGTTCCACAAATAAAAAAGCGACCATTAAGGGGGAGATAAAAGGCATTTTCTTTTTAGTTTTTCGGAAATAGTTGGCCTTCTACTTTCTTACTATTTATCTCGCATATAAGGTGCTGTAAGCCTCCCGCTTCAAGAATTGGAGAATCCATACTGCATCAAGTCGAAGTGGTAGATAACAGCACCTAAAAGCCCGATTCGTTCATCTAACAATCAGTATGGGATGAAAGAACCCCTATTGATTGGAGATTCACTTTATTCCGTATCTAATGGTCCTAATCCCCTTCCCATGTTATAGAGAATACGAAGAGACGAACGACGGTATTTCCAATTTATCCATTTATTTTTCTGTTGAACACATACTATAAAAAAGAAAATATGGGAAAACTTTGGGTTTGATTTTTTCCCACTTATTCCATTCCTACGAATTGTTTAAAAATTTATAATCATACAAAGGGGTGAATGTATGCTAGGAATTATAAGAGTACTAACTACAAAAGACAATCAAGTCTTACAGGAGCATGGGAGTCGTTTAACCGAATTATACGGGATTGAGTCTAAGTCGAGCTGTATTGCTTCCCAGCCAAATGGCATTTATGACGATGAATCGGAAAAGGCCGCTATACCTAAAATTGTCGCTTTAGCACAAGAAATGGCTGAGGATGAGGAAATCGAGGCAATTACAATTAGTTGTGCCGCAGATCCCGGGCTAAAAGAGGCAAGGCAAGCTGTAGATATTCCAGTATTCGGCGCAGGGATATGTGGAGCACATGCAGCAAGCATGGTGGGAAGTAAAGTGGCGGTAGTTGGAATAACAGAGCAACCTCCACCGGCAATGAAAAAACAGTTAGGTGAAACATTTTATAACTATGCATTTTCGCCACGTTTGCGAAAAACGACAGACCTATTTCAACAGTATGCCAAGCCTGAATTGCTTCGGGTTATCAATAAGGCTATAGAAGCTGGTGCGGATGTCATTTTATTTGCTTGTACCGGTTTTTCTACAATTCGCCTTAAAGCGTATTTGCAAAAGCATCTAGAAGTTCCTGTGGTTGACTTAGTAGAAGCACAAGGAATTGCATATCAATTATTAAGAAAGGAACAACCGGAATGAAGAATAAAACATTTGATCTTACATTTATTATCCTTTCCATTATTGTAGCTCTATTTGGTGCAATTATTGGTATGCAATTGATCACATCTCTTGGGATAACTCCTAATACCTCCATTATAGGTGCTTTAATTGCTATGTTGATCGCCAGAATTCCAATGCAATTATTTTATAAGTATCGCTCATTAGAAAATCAGAACTTAGTGCAAACAACGATCTCTGCTGCCACGTTTGGGGCGGCTAACAGCCTACTTATTCCAGTGGGGATTCCTTATGTCATGGGCATGCCTGAGTTAATCGTACCGATGTTAGTTGGAGCAGGGGTAGCATTATTAATTGATACATTCATCCTTTATAAAGTGTTCGATACAAAACTTTTCAGTGCGGATGAAGTATGGCCACCAGGAGTAGCTACTGCAGAAGCACTAAAAGCTGGAGATGAAGGTGGAGCGAAAGCTAAATTTTTAGGACTAGGAATTATAGGTGGTATGATCGGCTCCCATTTCGGTATTTCTATGTCTGCTTTTGGTGTAGCGTTTATCGGAAATATCTGGGCTTTAACCATGTTTGGTTTAGGATTATTGCTTCGAGGATATTCCGTCCCATTATTTGGAGTGGATTTAAGTGCGTATTATATACCACATGGAATGATGATTGGTGCTGGAATGATAGCCTTATTACAATTCATTTTAGTGTTATTAAGATCTAAAAAACAAAATATAAAAAAAATCCTCCAAGATGAAAACCATGAGAATACGAGAAACGAAAAAGATATTCAAATGGGCTTTGGACTCGGGTATATCCTTTATGTTATCGGAGCTATTGTAGTAGCAATGATGGCAGGAATTATCGGTGATATGCCAATTTGGCAAGTAATCCTATTTGTCTTATTCGCAGCTTTTGCCGCCTTAGCAAGTGAGATTATTGTAGGAATTGCTGCGATGCACTCCGGATGGTTTCCAGCCTTTGCAGTAACGTTAATTTCTTTAATTATTGGCATGTTGCTAGGGTTTCCACCTGTCGCTCTTGCTCTATTAACAGGTTATACAGCAGCAACAGGGCCAGCATTTGCTGATCTAGGTTATGACTTTAAAACGGGGGTAATTATTCGTAAAGGCGCTTCTATTGAACAAGAGTTATTTGGAAGAAGACAACAATTAAAGAGTGCATTAATAGGATTTGGAGTAGCAATGGTTATGGTCAGTCTATTTGCAAATAACTTTTTTGCCAAGGATTTAGTGCCGCCTGTAGATAGAACATATGCCATTACAATAGAGTCCGGTCTAACTGGAAATGTAGGAATGCTTTTATTACTTTGGGCCATTCCTGGTGCAATCATTCAGTTAATCGGCGGGCCAAAACGACAAATGGGGATTCTCTTAGCAACTGGTCTTTTAATCATTAATCCAATTGCGGGGTGGGCTGTAATGGCAGGAATATTAATTCGTACGATTGTGCTGAAGGTTAAAGGTCCAGAGGCTGAAAATACGATGTATACAACAGCTGCCGGATTTATCGCTGGGGACGCTATTTATAGCTTCTTTTCATCCATATGGAAAGTAAAATAAGGGAGGATGTATCTAATTGACAAGAAAAGTACTAACACGAAATGATGCAAAAAATGCTGTGTATGGTGGTTGTATTTTAGGTGGGGGTGGAGGAGGCTGGATTCATGATGGTCTGGAGAAAGCGGAGTTAGCCTTCTTGGAAAACAATGGGCCGGAATTGATTACTGTTGATGAATTGAAAGATGACGACTATGTAGCGTGTGTTTCGTTAGTTGGCGCCCCTTCCGCCAAAGAGATGTATATTAATTCTAAGCAGTTAATTGAAACCGTAGAACGAATGCAAATGGAATGTAACAAACCGATTAAAGCGTTAATGACGAATGAGAATGGAGCAAGTACCACAATTAATGGATGGTTGCAAGCGGCAGCAACGGGCTTGCCAATTTTAGATGCACCTAGTAATGGTAGAGCTCATCCAACGGGTTCGATGGGCTCGATGAATCTGTCAGAAGTATCAGACTATGTTTCGATCCAGACCTTTGCAGGCGGGAAAGGAGCAAAAGAGGTAAAGGGAACAGTTATTGCCAGTCTTGATGTGGCAGCAAGTGCTGTCCGCTCTGTATCCGTTCAAGCAGGTGGTATGGTTGCGGTATGCAGAAATCCAGTTCAGATAAAATATGTTAAGGAACATGCTGCCATCGGTGGAATTAGCCAAGCGATGGAACTTGGAGAACTGTTTTTATCGGCGCCTAAAGGATTAAAACGAATTAAGCAAGTAACGAGCCATCTAAAAGGAAGAATAATTCATTCAGGTATCGTAACATACTTTTCCTTAAATAAAACAGGTGGTTTTGATATTGGGACGGTACATGTAGATCATGACCTTGAGTTAACGTTTTGGAATGAATACATGACAGTAGAAATATTAGGCTATCGAAGAAGTACTTTTCCAGATCTGATTATGACATTTAATACAAATACAGGTATGCCGTTGGTAAGTGCAGAAATTCAAGACGGGATGGAGATTACTGTTATTACCATACCAAAGAAAAATTTGAAGCTTAGTACTACTATGTTTAATGAAAAATTGCTAAAAGTTATTGAACCCTATATTCAAAAGAAGATTGTTTAAGGAGCTGTTTAGAAAATGTCTTTAAAATACACACTAGAAGCTTTGGAATTATTAGATAGTTCATATGTAAGCGGTAAGCTGGTAATAGATTTATTTGCCGATAAAGAGCATGTAGAAGCAGAGTATACGACAGTAACTGGTGAGTGTGGTTCTACTGATTTTGTTAAAATTATTATAAAAGGTACGGAAGGAAAGAGTAGTGGAGGTTCTGCTCCGACATTAGGTATTGTTGGCAGACTAGGAGGACTAGGTGCAAGACCAAGTCGAATTGGCCTCGTATCTGATGGTGACGGTGCAGTCGCTGCTGTAGCAACAGCATTAAAATTAGCAGCTATGGTGGAACAAGGTGATCGGCTGCCGGGGGACGTATACGTAACTACTCATATTTGCCCAAATGCACCAACTCAGCCACATGAACCAGTTGAATTTATGGGGTCTCCAGTTGATATTTTAACGATGAATCAATATGAAGTAGTTCCTGAAATGGATGCTATTATTTCGATTGATACAACGAAAGGCAACAAGGTGTTTAATCACCGAGGAATTGCTTTATCCCCAACTGTAAAATCTGGATATATTTTAAAGTTTAGCAATGATTTAATTCGTATTATGGAAATGACAACAGGTGATTTGCCAGTAACATTTGCTGTAACAACACAAGATATTACTCCATACGGGAATGATATCTATCATATCAATAGTATTTTACAACCATCCGTAGCAACAAGTGCACCTGTCGTTGGTTTAGCAATTACGACAAAAACTGCGGTCCCTGGATGTGGAACAGGTGCTAGTCATGAAGTCGACATTGCGCAAGCAGTTCGCTTTAGCATTGAAGTTGCTAAAGAGTATACACAGAGAAAATTTGAGTTTTATGATGTGGAGGAATTTGCCCGTTTAGAAGCTAAATACGGCTCCATGGAGCATTTACAAACATTAGGCAGGGAATAAAAATGAGTAAAGGGTTAATTGGTGTGTTAACCATTGGTCAGTCCCCAAGAACGGACGTAACGCCATCTTTCGAAAAGATACTCGGTGAGGAAATCAAGCTAATCGAGCGTGGAGCATTAGATAGGCTGAAAATGGAAGATATGCAGTTAATATCGCCAGATTTAACGGAGCAAACTTATCTATCAAGATTAAGGAATGGGAAAGCTGTAAAGATAGGAAAACAAAGGCTCCTTCCGCTTTTACAAAGAGAACTCACTGAATTAGAAATGAGCGTAGAAGTAGTTATGATGCTTTGTACAGGTGATTTCCCGACTTTAAATGCTACCAAGCCGATTATTTATCCAGATCAGATTCTAACTCATACAGTACAAGCTATTTCACCAACTGGGGTATTAGGGTTAATTATTCCATTAGAAGAACAGAAGGAGACTTTAATTGAAAAATGGGCAACTTGTAACTTAACGCTAATAACTGAAGTTGCCTCTCCCTATGAAAAAAGTGATGTGAAAGGAGCTGCTGAACGCTTGCAACAGCATGGGGCAGATCTTATTGTGCTCGATTGTATGGGGTATAATGAACATCATAAAAAAATGGCGATAGTTGGAAGCGGTTTGCCGGTTATCCTGCCGCGCACTTTAACTGCCCGTATCGCTCTAGAATACATAGAAAAATAGATTCGGGAATGCCGAGTCTATTTTCTACGTCCGGAGAACAAGGAAATGGGGATAAAAAATGCCTGTCATTGCTTTATTTGTTTTAAGCTTACTTTGGGGTTCTACTTTCTATTTTACAAAAATGGTATTGCCAGACTTTCATCCTGTTTCTATCGTATTTTATCGTTGTCTGTTGGGAGGTCTGACGTTACTACCTTTCTTTTTATGGAAGAGAAAAAAACAGGATTTTAAAAATGTCCTCCCGTTAATAGGGATTACTTTATTAAGTACAGGTATCCCTTGGGTATTTATGAGTTTTAGTCAAAAAGGGCTTGATACTACAATAAGTGCGGTTCTTAATGCGACTGGTCCAATTTGGGGCGTGATTTTCAGCTTCTTTATTTTAAAAATACCGCTTCGTAGAAAAGAAATATTTAGTGTGCTTATTGGCTTTAGTGGGATACTTGTAGCCTTCTTTTTAGGTACCTCTGACAAGATTAACTTTACTTTCAGCAGTGCGATTCTTTTATTGTTAGCAGTTAGTTTATATGCGTTATCGGCAATTTTCACATCCAAGTATTTAAGGAATGTAACGGTGTATACCATTTCGTTTGTTTCGTTGCTTACAGGAAGCGTCTATTCAGGATTATTTATGATATTCATCGAGCCATCCAGTTACCAAGCTTTCATGGACATTAAAAATGTTGGCGCATTGATGATGTTAGGGGTATTTAATTCAGGAATTGGCAATCTGCTGTATTTTTATCTTGTGCAGAAAGCTGGCCCTATTTTTGCTTTATTAATCACTTATTTTATGCCGATTACCACCATTTTATTAGGTGTTTTATTATTAAATGAAAATCTAGTAGCAGGAACCGTATTCGCATTAATTTTTGTTTTAATTAGTGTATACTTTTCTAGAGAGAGAAGGAGGAAATAAACATGGAAGCATTTCAGCAAACCGTAAATCGACTAATGAAGAATAATATCCAGATTGAAAAAACTGAAAAAATACTCGTTCTAACGGATCGAACGACAGAAAAATTAGCCAAAAAATTTAATGAAGCATTAAAAAAAGATGGGTGGACATCTACTTTCTATATGATGGAGGATCGTTCAAAATCAGGGGAAGAGCCACCAAAAGAAGCTGCTGAGCTTATGCTGCGATACAGGCTTGTATTTTGCCTTACAAAGCATTCTTTAACGCATACGGTAGCAAGAAAAGAAGCGAATGCTAAAGGAGTTAGTGTTATTACAATGCCTGGTATTACAGAGGATATGTTCTTGCAAGGTGCGATGAGTGCCGATTACAGTCGGGTAGAAGAAGAAACCATAGCGATGGCGGAAAAATTGACAGCTGCCAAATCTGTAACGATTTTGACGGGAGAGGCAAATAAGTTAGTAATTCCGATTAAAGGAAGGCGAGGGATAGCTAGTACTGGGGTATTTAGAGAAACAAGTGCATCGGGAAACCTTCCATCTGGTGAAGCCTATATTGCTCCAATGGAAGGAATGGCAGAGGGTTCAATTGAAATCAATGGTTCAATAGCTGGAATAGGCTTATTAAATGAAGCAATCACACTCACGATTGAACAAGGAAAACTTATACATGCCACAGGAGAAAAAGGAAAGAAATTACTCGCATTACTCGGTGAGGAACAAGGAAGAATGCTTGCAGAACTCGGGATTGGTACGAATTATAAAGCGAGATTGACTGGAAATATTTTAGAAGACGAAAAGGCATATCATACCGTACATGTTGCGTTTGGTTCTAATCATACATTTGGTGGTACGATTCATGCAGATGTGCATATCGACTGTGTTACAAAAGATCCAAAATTAGAGTGGGAGTAGTTAATCTTAAGTATTCAAATGGATACATCTAAGGACAGGTTCGTATTTTCTTCCCATATGTCACTGACAGCAAGACGTCCCTTCTTATGCTACGAGGTGAAACCTAGGAGAATAAGGTGGAGGACTCAACTACCAATAAATGCCCGATTGGTCTAAGGGCTTTAGGTCATCCCCTTGCGGTACTAACCTTCCGTGTAAAAAGCGTTCCACGGAATAAAGTTTCACTTTATCCCGCATGTAAGGTGCCGTAAGTCTCCCCTTTTTAAGATGGTAGAGAAAACGGAGAAGTCGAAGTGTGAGAAAACGGCACCTAAATGCTCGATTCGTTCAACTAACCTTCCGTGTAAAAAGCGTTCCACGGAATAAAGTTTCACTTATCTCGTCAGAAGGTTTCCAGTTTATATATTGCTATCGGATCATCTCCAACATATTAATAAAGCGCTTTCAAAAAGAGTGAGCACCAATACATGTAACAAGGGTTGATGAAAGTTCTATAGCATGTTTTATGGATTGATTTATATCTTGCTTTTTTTGGTAAGCTGCTAAAAATCCAGCTACAAAAGAATCTCCCGCACCTGTAGTGTCGATAGCTTCGACTTTTAGAGCAGGTATATGTTTAATTGATTTTCCATCCCAGTATATACATCCTAGATCACCCAATGTTAAAATCGGGTATTTAACAATCGATTTTAGCTTTTTAATGATTGCAAATGGTTCAGATTGAGAGGTTAATAGAGCACCTTCCTCATAATTTGGAAAGAAAAAAGTAATTCCTCTTATGAAAGATAGAAATTCTTTCTTGTGCTCTTTTAGAAAAAAAATAGAGCTAGGATCTAAAGCTATCATTTTTTTCATCATTTGTGCCTGATGTTTTGCTTTAAATGCAGCGGTTCTCGTATTTTCGTCAAAAAAGCTGTATCCAGATAAATAAATGAGTTCAGCTTCTAAATCATTAGGGATATCTTTATGATTTAAAGTTAAATTGGCTCCTCTATCTGAAACCATTGACCTTTCACCATTATTTTCGTTGATCATAACAATTATAGATCCGGTTTTATCTTGATCTACTTTAGAGATCTTGGGTTGAACTCCACTTTTTATACTTTTTTGGATTAAAAATTCCCCAAACGGGTCGTTTCCAACTTTACCAATCAACATGCATTCTATTCCTTCTCTGCTGATATAAGCTGCAACATTATTGGCTTGTCCACCAGGTTTAAAATGAATCATCCCTTTTGTGTCAGTTGCATAATTCGTATTTTCTTTCTTCACTATAATATCCACTACTAAATCACCAATTACAGTTATCATTTTGCATACTCCTTTGCGATAGCAGCTGCAATTTTGGCATTATTTAACATTGAGGAAAAATTGGCAGCGATACTTTTTCCATTTGTCAATTTACGAATTCTATCTAAAAGGAAGGGAGTTAGCTTTTTTCCTGTTACGTTTTTTTCTTTTGCTTCATTCCATGCATCTTGGATAATTTTGCTTATTAAGGCTGGATTAAGTTCATCTTTCTTTGGAATGGGAACAACCAGGGAAGTAGCGTAGTTCAAGTTCATGTTATCTTGTGTTTTCAGAAGTTTAACAAGAGATGCTTGATCTATTTTTTCTACTGTTAACCCGCTATCTTGTGTGTAGAAGTTAGGATACTTATCCGTTTCATAACCATAGATCGGTACACCTAGTGTCTCAAGATATTCAATGGTTTTTGACACATCTAAAATAGACTTTACGCCAGCACTAACTACACATACTTTACACTTTGCCAACGTTGGCAAATCGGCCGAAATATCAAACGTTTTATTTACACCGTAATGAACTCCCCCCAATCCTCCTGTAGCAAAAAAACGAATCCCTGAAAGTTCAGCTACATACATAGTTGCTGCAACTGTAGTCGCACCTATCTTTTTACTTGATAGTATCCTAGGAATATCATGAATACTTGTTTTAAAAGCAGTTGTTGATTGACCGAGTAAATTCTATTTCGGTATCGTTAAGACCTACACAGATATTACCTTTAATTAAAGCGATGGTTGCAGGCACAACTCCTTGTTGACGTATAATTGATTCTACTTTTTGTGCAAGTTCAACATTTTGCGGGTAGGGAAAACCGTGAGAAATAATCGTTGATTCCAGTGCAACTATTGGCTTTCCAGATTTTATTCGGATTTCACTTCACTACTGTATTTCATATAGTTCATTTTAAGTTCCTCTAATTAGTAATAATTTTGATGGAAATAAAGTCAACTATACTATGAGGTTACCAATTTAACTAAAACTAATAAGAAGCCCTTTTTACAAGTGTTGGTTTTAGTTCAGGATGATGTATGCTGTTCTTATTAGAATTCATTTGTCGAATTAGTAGATCTACAGCTGCTCGTGCAATTTCATACTTTGGTTGGGATATAGTAGATAAAATTGGATAAAAATATTTATTCATTTTAATGTTATCGATACCCAAGACGCCGATATCTTTTCCAATTGTTAAGCCGAACTCCTTAATCGCTTGGTAGACCGCAAGTGCTCTTTCATCTCCGGATATGAAAATGGCATCAATAAGCTTAGTACGTAAAATATCTGTAGTGGTTTTATATGCACTTTCTAAACTATACACATGATGATAAACAGTTTCTTTTAAGCCATGTTCTTTGCAAAAATTTCTATACCCTGTCGCGCGCTTCATATTAATAATTGATTTTGTATTTCCTAGTAAAAGCGCGATGGATCTGTATCCTTCTGTATACAATGCTTGGGTTCCTGAGTATCCCACTTGTACATTGTCTATACCAACATATGGAACTTCAAAATCATGCTCACTATCCCCAATCAATAGAAAAGGTATCTTATTCGTTTTTAAATACATTATCCTCTGGTCGTCTTTTACAGGATCAAAGATAATTGCGCCATCACATAGATTATGCTTTTACGAGGTGAAAGCCATCATTTTCATTACTATGAAAGCTATCTGGAGAAGAAGGGGATAAAACTAATCGATATTCACTTTGTTTTGTTATACGGTGTATTTCATGAAATACTTCATTATGGTAGGCTCCCCAATAGTCACCAGAACGTTGATCAACAAAGATAACAATTTGATTGGTTTTTCTTTCCTTCAGTCCCTTGGCTAAAAAATTAGTCTTAGAATCTAGTTCTTCAATAATATTTTTGACCCTTTTTCGTGTGGATTCTTTTACATTAGGATGTTCATTTAATACCCTAGATACTGTCCGAACAGAGGTATTACTTAATCTAGCAAACATCTTTGATAGTAGGTTTCTTCATTTCCATCAATCCTTTCCACTTTTGCCATCGTTAGCAAAAGTCAAATATAATAATGAATCAATTATAATGTTAACGCTTTCTATTTGTTTTTTACACCTGAAATTCCAGAATGGAGAGTAAGCTTGGCTGCTTTTATGGACACCTCAAAAGTTATATTCAGCCGCCCATTCATGCTGTTCTATTTATGGTTTCTGTATTTATAAAAATACTATCCTTAGTTGAAAAGGAAATAATAAGTACATGTGCAAAGCCAAGCCTTCTAACATATTATAAGTATAATGTATTCGTACGGTTGAAGAATGAATAACGGATAGTCAAAATGAATCGAACGAGAATAGATTATTACATGAGGAGTGGATTGAGGGTTGGTGATAGGAAAATGAAAAGCCATAATAAGAACAAGAAAATTACAAGTGATGAAAAAAAAGAAAAAGATGACTTGAAAAAAAATATTGAGAAGCAGATAGAGGCAGCCGTCTGGTTACAAACTTTTGGTCTGATTGCGGAGACAATTCTCACCTCCAAATTGTTAGCACTAGATGAGGAAGACGTGGATGGAGAACAAGATGTCTTTACTGGAATTCTAGTTCAAACGATTGGACAATTAGTCCAAAGTATAGGAGTTTCTCAGCAAATATCAGCTACAGATAAAGAACTATTTATAAATGGTCAAAAAATAGAAGTAACAGGTGATTTTATTCAGTTAATCGGAGTTGCGATGAAAGCATTCGGAGGGGAAAGAGAGTTACTTGAAGAATTGCAAAAAATATCTGAATTAGAATTTATCCCTTAACGTGGTGTGTTAGTATTCAGAGATGAAGAGCAGTAAAGGTAATTCTTAATATGATAATGGAAAAAATATTAGGGTTGATAATGATTAATCGATTAAATTTGATAAATAAATGTATAAAATAATTTTAGATTTATGGAGATGGAAAGTAATTTCTTTCCATTTTTTTATTGTCTATGAAATTAAATCTGTTTCTACATGGTGGATAACTTTTTTGAAAAGTAGTATTGTCGTCTAGTCAAGGATATTAAAGAAGTTATCGAGTCTAAGGAGGTTGAAGAAGTAATCAATAAAGAATTTAAATAATTTTTCGGGAAGCCTGAATGGATGGAAAAACATTACAAAAGAAGTTTGCGGCAATGATAGAAGTTGATGAAAAGTAGTAACTTCAATCATATACAATGCTGTACTTAGTGGGAAGAAAGCTGTAGAGAAGGGAGTAGTTTCGCTTCTCTACAGCAGCCATTTATTCTGCTTCTATATGCTTTTTAAATTCGTTTAGAACCGTCCCAGCTTCTGGTCCGATAATAATTTGCACATGTTCATTATCTATTTTTACAACGCCATGTGCACCCGTCTGTTTTATTTTAACTCCATCAACTAGTGAGGCATTTTTAACTACTAATCTTAAACGTGTCATACAATTTTCGTAGTCTACTACATTTTGTTTACCGCCAACATATTCAAGTATCTTTTTTGACATATAATCAAATTTATTGTGAGAGAGCTCCAATTCTTGCTCACTCTTTTTAGTTTCGATACCAAATTCCAGATTATCTTCTCTACCGACTACTTTTATATTCTTCTTTATAATAATCGTATAAAATGTAAAATAATAGAGTAGTCCAAATGCTAATCCAATAGGAATGATCATTAAACCGCTGTCAGAAAGACTTAAATTCAGACTATAATCAATGACACTTCCTCCCCAAGAAAATCCATGTCTAATACCGAATAAATATAAAGTAGCTCCTGCTAACCCTGTATATAAGGAATGAATAAAGTATAGTAATGGCGAAGTAAATATAAAGGTAAATTCAATCGGTTCAGTTATTCCCGCGATAATTGAGGTTAAACCTCCAGAATTCATTAACGCTTTTGTTTCCGCTTTCTTTTTCTTGTGAGCAGCTCGAGTTATAGCTAAAGCAACTCCTGGAACTCCAAAAATCATGACGATAAAAAAGCCGCCAAGGAAGTATCCAGCAGTTGGGTCCCCATTCAAAAATCTAGTAATTTCTCCAGTTACAATTTCTCCGGATGGAGTTTCATAGCTTCCTAAACCAAAATAGATATACGTATTTAAGACATGATGTAGTCCAAAAGGAAGTAGAAAGCGATTTAAAAATCCAAAAATAAATATTCCTACTGCTCCCAGACCAACTAGAGCTTGAGCAAATGAATCAATACTTTGTTGAGCATAAGGCCATATGAAAGAGAAAAGTCCAGCCACAGGTATCATTGTTAAAATAATCATTGTAATGGGGAACTTTTCACCACCAAAAAACGAAAACATACTTGGTAACTTAGTATCTTTAAATCGATTATAAATACCAGCTGCAATTAAACCAGCCATAACACCTCCAAAAACACTCATATCCAAGTCAGGATTCATAAGGTTTAAACCTTCATTTAAGACGGTTATTGCCAGAAACCCTGTAAGAGCAGGGACTCCACGATCCTTTGTTTTAGCTAGTCCCATTGCGATACCAATGGCGATGAGCATATCCATATTAGCAAAAATAACTCCAGCTGCTTGAAACAACTGCCAATCTAATAAATCTTCTGCACTTATTCTAAATAGAATACCAGCTATTGGCATCGCAACGATCGGAATAAGCATGGATTTACCAAGTTTTTGCATAAACTTTCTCATCTTTTAGGCCTCCTCTTTTTGTAACTCACGATACGTAATTAATTGAAAATGTCTTTGCAGCTTCCTCTTTATATCGGGATGTAGAAGCATTGCTAATTCTTCTATTCGAGGTGTCGCATAGGAAGAGCCTATCATTAACGATTTATCAAGATAAGCAGGATGACACATGACTTCTATTGTTTGTGCTTTTTTATACTCGTGTAAAACTGTTTTTATGCCTTCTAATAGTATTTCGGGATTGTATTCAAAATAATCTGTAGTAGTAATCGACCCAAATTCAGGCTTTATTTTAAAGTTGTGGCGTACCGGTAATTTATATTCCTTGGCGAGTTCTAGGAATACAGGCAGTATTGGTTCTAAATTGTTAATATGATGGTGACTGTCTAGATGGGTAGGTATTAAGCCTGTATTTAAAAATGATTCAATTTGCGCTTTCCATTCCGCATATAACTCATTTGCATCAATATGAAATAGTTTTTGGTAGTGGTAAAGCTTTTTAAAATTACCGTCAGAATCTACTAAGGTGCGGTGATTCTTTAAAATAGGTTTTCCGCATGTAAGTGTCAAATGGATGCCAATTCCTAATGATTTATGTTTTTCCCCTAGTTCATAGGCATGTTCTGCACCTGGCATATTTGTCATTAAAGTCGTGGACGTTAACACTCCTTCTGTATGGGCATCGACTATTCCATAGTTAACTGAGCGCGAGTATCCAAAATCATCAGCGTTAATAATTAGCTTTTTCACTTTTATCCCTTCCCTTATGATGGAAATTTTCCTCTGAAAAATTATAGTTTATCTATTCTTTCTTTTTTAAAAATAATATTGTCGTCTAGCTTATGCACTTGAACTTTCGATTTTTCTACGGATAAGTGAATATCACCTCCTCTTTATGTCGCTATTTTTTTTATCCCAATGTAAAGGTCCGTATTTTTCTTAAGTTAAAAAATGTTCTTATGATTTTTTGTACTGATAAGAAAAACGGCTCCTAAACCCCCGATTCATTTAGACGACAGGACAAGGAAAGCTTCTTGATTAGACATCGCACGCAGAAAAAGCGTTCTTCTTTTTCCAGGACAGAGTTGTTACGACAGCAATACATCGCACGCAGAAAAGTGCTTCCTTTTCCAGGACAGAGTTGCTTCGGCAGTGACGCATCGCATTAGAAAAAGTGTTCTTCTTTTTCAAGACCAGCTATAAAAAGTCAAGGTAAAAATGGAGTGAGAAAAGCCCTCCTTGAATGAAGTTTCGATTTATACGTTGCTAGCTAAGCAAGCCCTTCCTTATTTCAATTCTGGCCAATATCCTTTATTAGCTTTAATGAGATCATCCAGTATAGCTTTTGCTGTAGGAACATGAACAACTGTTCTATTTAAAGTTAATGCTTGCAAAGCTTTGGTATAACTGTTTTCAAAGTATGCATCTGCAACTAATTTTTCATAAGCTAATTGATTCTCAATTAACCCTTTATAAAATGTTGGGATTTTACCAACTGAGAAAGGCTTTGGGCCACTAGCTGTTAACAAGGCTGGAACTTCAACCATTGCATCATCTGGTATATTTGAGATAATTCCGTTATTTTCAACCATAACGATATATGTTTGTTTTAAGTTATAAACTAAAGAAGCTGCTGCTTTCACCATATAAACTCCATGAATATCAACATGTAGTTTGACATTTCTGGTGGATTTATCCTGAATGATTTGGTTACAAAGCTCGGTTATTCTTCTTTCTCTTCCATTTATTACTTGGCGTGCACGAGTATTTGTAGGTATTTCTTTTTTAGCTAAATCGTCTGGATAGAGATAATATTGTAAGTACGTATTTGGCAGAAACTCAGGGAAATCAATTAGCATTTTCCTTGCCTGTTCAAATGTCTGTTGCCATGACTGATCATTTGCAATTTCTTGATCCGTAGGTGAAAAGCCTTCATCCATAATGGTATCTTTAATGGTTTGTGTTAAATCATTCCCTTTACTATCCTCAATTTTTGTAAACCAACCAAAATGATTTAAGCCAAAGTACGATGGGGTTAAATCCCATATGTTTTTGTTCAGCATAGATGCGAAGCTATGCATGATTGCAATCGGCATATCACAAATATTTAATAGCCTATTATCTTTTGGAAATTCTCTTTTCAAAGCCTCTGCTACAATTGCTGCTGGATTTGTATAATTTAATATCCAAGCGTTTTTAGAGTGTTTTTTAATATCGTTAACAAGTTCTATCATATCTTTAATAGAGCGTAATCCATACGCCATTCCACCTGGCCCACATGTTTCTTGCCCGACTACACCATACTTTAATGGGATTTTTTCATCCAGCTCTCTCATCGGAAGTCCACCAGTTCTGATTTGTATAAAAGCAATATCAATTCCGGTAAAAGCTGTTTCTTTATCCGTCGTGTAGGTGAAGGATTTTAACTCCGGGTAATATTCATCTAAAATGATGGAGGTTGCTTTAGCAACTTTTTCCTGGCGTTTAGAATCATTATCATAAAACGTAATTGTGCTTAATGGGAAATTCTTCTTTTCTGCTATTAGGCTCATGATCATACCAATGGTATAGGTGCTTCCACCACCAACGATGACTAGATTCTGTTTCCTCATATGTGAAACCCCTTTCAGTTTTATTACTATGATTGTAACACAACAATAATACAACTACAATACAATTTTAATACAAATATCATTAAAAGTTCTATAGCTATGAAAATATGTATGCAAATGGTAAACTGAAAAGTAAAGTACTGGAGAGGTAGGGTCTTTTATGTGGAATAATTCTTTGCCGTTATATAGGCAAATTGCAAATAAAATTAGGGAAGATATCATGCTAGCCAAGCTATCTAAAGGAGATGCTATCCCTGCAGAAGCTAAGCTCGCAAAAACATATGGTGTTAGTCGTGTAACGATTAGACAAGCTTTAAAACTGTTAATAGAAGAAGGATTGCTTTATAGCGTTCAAGGAAGTGGAACTTATGTTAGCCACAACAAGATAGAACATAATATACTTAAATTACAAGGTTTTACTGAAGAAATGGAAAAATTACAAAATAACCCAACGAATGAAGTTTTGGAATTTAAGTTAACAGATCCTACAGACGAGGTTCAAAAAATATTGAATATTACAACGAAAGATAAAGTTTATTATATGAAAAGGTTGAGATTTGCGGATGAAGAACCTTATTTATTAGAAGAGTCATTCTTACCAGTAGAGCTATTTCCCGATTTATCAATTGACATAATAAAAAAATCGAAATATGATTATATTGAAAATAAGGGGTATGTCATCAATAGGAGATACGGCGAGTTAATACCGATGTTACCTAATGAGGAGTTAAAAACGATTTTACAATTAGATGGAGACGAACCATTATTGTTTTTAAAAGCTTTTACTGTATTTAAAGATGGACAGGTTTTCGAATATTCCAAAGTATACTACCATCCAAAAAAATACGCTTTTAAATTTGTTTCATTAAAAGAATAACATACAGGTTTATATAGAAAAAAAAGTTAATGATTTAAGGTGACTTTTGATCACGTATACTCGGGTTCATGATGGAAGGAAAAAGACAGGGGATGTATCCGTTGTTTGATGAAACAATGAAATTTTGATTATCATTAAGGTTAGTTAAATAACAACATTTTACTCTTGACTATCTGAATACGAAGTTGCATAATATAACTAATAAAATAAGGTACCTTTAATTCAGTCCTGTGAGGCTGACAAGGAAAGCGGATGTGGCGATAGATCTTTTTTATGTATACATAAAAATTTCTATCAGCAGGCTTCTTTGTCAAATATTATGACAGGAAGCCTGTTTTTTATGCGCGTATTCCGGGTCTCGGTGGTACCGAAAACCAGGAGGAATTATCAATGAAAAAACGAGATACAGAGTTTTCGTTAGAAGCAGTGCCTTCATCTCACCGCAAAGGTTTTTGGAATACACTTGTAGTAATGCTAGGCTTAACCTTTTTTTCAGCAAGTATGTGGTCTGGTGGCGAATTGGGCCAAGGATTGACCTTCATTCGGTTTATGGGTATTGTACTTGCGGGGAATTTAATCCTCGGCTTATATACCGGAGCTTTAGCATATATAGCAGCAAAGACAGGATTATCTACACACTTGCTTGCACGTTACGCATTTGGCAAAAAAGGCTCCTATTTATCATCCTTTTTGCTCGCCTTTACACAAATAGGTTGGTTTGGAGTTGGGACAGCGATGTTTGCTGTTCCGGTACAAAAAGTGACTGGAATAGATATTTATTGGTTAATTGCTATTGCTGGTTTACTGATGACATTTACCGCATTTTTCGGAATGAAGGCATTGGCAATTGTTAGTTTTATTGCAGTACCGTTAATCTCAACCTTGGGTGGGGTATCTGTTTTTAAAGCAACTGAAAGTCTCGGTGGTATGCAGGAACTATTAAATTATCAGCCCGTGGAAGCAATCAGCTTAGCTGCTGCACTTACAATCTGTATTGGATCGTTTATTAGCGCAGGAACGTTGACGCCGGATTTTACTAGATTTGCAAGAAAAAAACGCTCAGCAGTTATAGCTACAGGAATTGCATTTTTCATCGGCAACTCGCTAATGTTTTTGTTTGGTGCGATTGGCTCGATAGCAACTGGTCAGGCAGATATTTCCGAAGTTATGTTTATGCAAAATTTGATTTTACCAGCTATTATCGTGCTAGGATTGAATATTTGGACGACAAATGACAATGCACTTTATGCTTCTGGTTTAGGATTATCTAATATTACGAAGATACCGAAGCATAAAATGGTTATTGTTAATGGAGTCATTGGTACAATTGGCGCCATGTGGTTATATAATAACTTTGTTGGATTCTTAACGGTTCTTGGCTCGGCCTTACCGCCAATTGGAGCCATTATACTAGCAGACTTTTTTATTTTACATCGTGGCAACTATCCAATATTTAACGATATGAAATTTAAATCTTTTAATTGGGTAGCCATGCTTGCATGGGCGAGTGGAATTACAGCAGCAACCTTTGTGCCGGGAATTCCACCGATTAATGCTTTAATCAGCTCTGCAATGGTACATGTTGTAGTTACAAAAATGGTAACGAATAGGAATGATGAAAAAGTAATTCTATCAAATACAGAGAAGGTGGGTCATTAATGATTATTAAAAATGCCACTTTACGGGGGAAAAATGGCAAGTGGGATATTGCAGTTGAAAATGATAAAATCCTTTCTGTGTTACCGGCTGATAATAATCGGTATGAGGGAAAAGTATTAGATGTAAATGGTTCGCTCGTTTTGCCACCTTTTATTGAACCACATATTCATCTTGATACAACGCTGACAGCAGGCGAACCAGAATGGAATCAAAGCGGTACGTTGTTCGAAGGTATTCAACGCTGGTCCCAGAGAAAAGATATGTTAACGCACGAAGATGTGAAAACGAGAGCCGAGCAAGCACTAAAGTGGCAAATTGCTCAGGGTATTCAACATGTTCGTACCCATATTGATGTAACAGACCCTCAACTGACAGCACTGAAAGCGATGTTGGAAATGAAACAAGAAATGGAAGATTATGTAGATATCCAAATAGTTGCTTTTCCTCAAGAAGGCATTTTATCCTACCCAAAAGGAAAAGAATTGCTGGAAGAAGCGGTAAAAATGGGGGCAGATGTGGTTGGAGGGATTCCTCATTTTGAATTTACGAGAGAGTATGGAGTGGAGTCGCTGAAGATAGTATTTGATCTGGCAGAAAAATATGATCGACTAGTTGATATTCATTGCGATGAAATTGATGACGAGCAATCTCGGTTTGTAGAAGTAGTAGCACTAGAAGCCTATGAGCGGGGATTTGGAGAAAAAGCGACAGCAAGCCATACGACAGCTATGGGGTCTTATAACGATGCATATACGTATAAGCTGTTTCGTTTGTTAAAAATGTCTAAGATTAATTTTGTTGCTAATCCATTAGTAAATATTCACTTGCAAGGGCGATTTGACACTTACCCAAAACGCCGTGGTCTTACACGTGTCAAGGAATTATTGGAGGCAGGGTTGAATGTCAGTTTCGGGCATGATGATATTTTTGATCCGTGGTATCCCCTTGGAACTGGCAATATGCTTCAGGTGCTTCATATGGGAATTCATGCTTCTCAGTTAATGGGGTATGAACAAATCATCAATGCATTGGATCTTATCACCATAAACAGTGCGAAAACAATGCATATAAAAGATCAATACGGTATAGAAGCTGGAAAACCAGCAAACTTCATTGTTCTTGATGCCGTAAATGAATATGAAGCCATTCGCAAGCAGGCAACAGTAACTCATTCCATACGCCAAGGAAAAATCATTGCAGAAACCCAGCCTAGTCAAATGAAAATCTGGTTAGAAAATGAAGAAACAGTAGATTTTAAGAAAAATTAAAACGTATTTGCAAACCTGTTGGTAGTTTCCAGCAGGTTTTTTCTTTAACTTTAAATGATCAATCCAGCTTCAGCCTAGCACTGACCTGTTTTACCCTAATACCGTAAACTCTCATGTAGTCCCAGCACTTGTTGGGCTGACATCTATTAGAAAGGAAGGAAAAAATGTGACCTGTTTTAAATGATAATGATGATGTTTGTTTCTAAACATTAGAAACAATTTCAAACAAAATGTGAACCTATGTAAAAGTTATTGCATGGAAAGTGCTTTCATTGTATAATAACATTACAGAACAAAAACGAACATTTTAGAACATTGAGTGGTGATGTATGTGAAGGAAAGTAGACAGACAAAAATTATCAATTTAATAAAAGAAAATGGCTTTATAAAAGTTTCGGATACAGCGAAAAAACTAAATGTAACCGAGATGACAATAAGAAGAGATTTAGTAGATCTAGAAAAACAAGGGCAAATTGTTCGAATTCATGGTGGTGCAAAACTTAAACCTAAAAATAATTACATTGAGCTCTCTCACATGGAGAAAGAAACGTTAAATGTAGAAGAAAAAAAATACGTAGCTAAAAAAGCGGCTGAATTAATTGAAGATGAAGACATTGTATTTATTGGCCCTGGGACAACTACTGGTTTTATATACGATTATATTAACGTTAACTCAGCAACAATTATAACGAACTCCATTTCTATTTTTAATCGCTTTCAGAATGCGGAAAAATTTGAAGTTGTCTTGATTGGCGGGAGATTAAGGGAACGAACGAAAACATTTATCGGGTATTTGACTATGAATTGGATAAAAGATATTAAAGTGAATAAATCGTTTATAGGTACAAATGGAATTTTTAAAAATGCTATTACTACTGCAGATGAGGAAGAAGGTGCAATTCAGCGAACGGTTATAGGTAATTCAAAAGAAACATATATCGTAAGTGATAGTTCGAAGTTTGGAGTCGAGGCATTTCAGGTTATTTGTCCAGTCGAAGATATAACTGCAATTATTACCGACAAAAACCTGCCGATAGAATATACAACTTTCTATAAAAATAAATGCAACATAATAAACTAGCTCTTTAGGAGGTTTGAGAATGAAAATCGCCATTGCAAGTGATAAGGCTGGAATTGAACTAAAGGAAAAACTTAAAAAATATTTAGAAAATCATCCCTATGAAATCATCGATGTAACGAAAAGCAAAGACTACGATTTTGTTGAGGCTGCTTCCAAAGTAGCTAAAATGATAAATGAAGGTAAAGCTGACAGAGGAATTGTTGTTGATGAGTATGGTGTTGGTTCATCAATCACAGCAAATAAATATAAAGGTATTATTTGTGCCAATGTTTTTGACGAACACTCCGCCAGAATGACGGTTCGTCACAATAATACATCTATTATTACTATTGGTTCAGGAATCGTTGGAGAAAAATTGGCTAAGCGTATTTGTGCCAGGTTTCTCCAAGCAACATATGATGGAGGCCGACACCAGATTAGAGTAGATATGCTAAATAAAATGTGCTAGGGGAGGACCGTTAACATGAGAATTTCAATTGGATGTGATCATATAGTCACTGAAATTAAAAATCATGTAGCAGACTATTTAACAAAAAAAGGTCATGAGGTTATTGATAATGGAACCTATGATAAGGAACGTACGCATTATCCTATTTTTGGAAGAAAAACAGCAGAAAAAGTTGTTTTAGGTGAAGCGGATCTTGGGATCGTCATTTGTGGGACTGGAGTAGGTATTTCAATCAGTGCAAATAAAGTAAAAGGTATCCGAGCTGCATTAGTCAAGGATATTGAAACTGCGAGATATGCGAAACAAAATTTAAATGCCAATGTTTTAGCTATGGGAGGTCGTATTCTAGGGATTGGTGTGATAGAGGATGCAATTGATGTCTTTTTAGAAACAAACTATGAAACAACACCAGAAAACAAAGCGCTAATCAGTAAAATAGATTCCATTCCAATGAGTGAAGAAGCAATAGACGCTAATCACATGTTTGATGAATTTATCGAAAAGTGGGATAAAGGATTGTATCAAGATTAACAATATTTTGAATGTTGGAGATTAAAGGAGGTGATTCTTTGGAAGCGATTCAATCATTGTATGATAAGAATTTGATTTTTATTGAAAATGTGCAAGAAAAAAGCGAGATATTTACTCTTGTTGGAAAACGTTTACATGAAAGAGGGGTGGTAAAAGAGAAATTTACTAAATCTATTATTGAAAGAGAAAATAACTACCCTACTGGACTTGATTTGAGTCCCGTGGGCAAAGGTCTTCCAAATGTTGCTATACCTCATACGGAACCAGAATTTTGCCTTCGTAAATGTATCGTATTGGTGAAGTTGCTAAAGCCTATTTTATTTCAAAATATGATTGCACCTGACAAGGTAATTGATGTGAAATATTTGTTTTTTATTATTAACAATCAAAAAGGAAACCAAACAAATATCCTTTCTGAATTAATGAGTTTTTTTACTACAGTAGAAAACATGAAGAAATTAGAACAGTTAGATAGCAAAGAAGAGATTTATCAATTTTTAACCAATGAAAATATGGAAATAAAAGGAGTGCAATAAAATGATAAAAATACTTGCAGCTTGTGGTGCTGGGATTAATTCAAGTCATCAAATTAAAACGGCAATTGAGGAAGAAATGAAGAAGCGTGGTTATACCGTAAAAGTAGATGCAGTAGTAATAAAAGATATTACAGAAGAGATGATGAATCAATATGATATTTTTACACCAATTTCTAAAACGAAATTTGGCTTTGATATTAAGATTCCAGTTGTAGAGGCTGGACCAATTCTTTATCGTATACCTGCAATGGCAGCACCAGTTTTTAATGAATTAGAAAGCGCTATCAAAAAGGTCAATAAATAACGTTATCACTTAATCTTTAGTATAAAAAAGGATGTGTGAACAATATGGAGGGTATAATTAATTTTGCAAACAAAATATTTCAACCCTTAATTGATTTAGGTGCCGCTCCAATGATGTTTATTTTGTTATCATTAATAGCTATACTTATGAAGGTTAAGGTAAGTAAGGCGCTTGAGGGAGGACTTAAACTAGCGATTGCTTTAACCGGAATTGGTGCAGTAATAAACATTTTAACAGGAAACTTTGCTCCCGCACTGCAAGATTTTGTTAAATCTACGGGAATCGAATTAACGATAACGGATGTGGGATGGGCACCATTAGCAACGATAACTTGGGGATCTGCGTACACGCTGTTCTTTCTATTCATACTCGTAATTGTAAATCTGATTATGCTGGTGATAAATAAAACGGATACGTTAGATGTCGATATATTTAATTTTTGGCATTTATCCATTATTGGACTTCTTGTTATGTATTATTCAGATAATTTGTTTTTAGCAACAATCCTTGTAATTGTATTAGGAGTAATGAAATTTATTAATGCTGATATAATGAAGCCGACATTTAATGATTTATTGGATATGCCTGACACAAATCCAACCACAACGACGCATTTAAACTTTATGCTCAATCCATTAATTATGTTTTTTGATAAGTTGTTTGAAAAGTTTTTGCCATTCCTTGATAAATATGATTTCGATGCAGCTTGGCTAAATGAGAAGATCGGTTTTTGGGGAAGTAAGTTTGCAATTGGAATTTATTTAGGAGCTTTTGTTGGATTACTCGGTCAACAGTCCGTTACAACCATATTTACATTAGCATTTATTGGCGGAGTTTCTCTCGAACTCTTTTCTATAGTAGGAACATGGTTTATTTCAGCTATGGAACCTATATCTCAGGGAATAACAGATTTTATGAGTAACCGCCTACAAGGAAGAAAATTCAATATTGGAATCGATTGGCCTTTCGTGGCTGCGCGAGCTGAAATGTGGGCGGCTGCTAATATTCTCGCACCAATTATGCTGGGTATAGCATTAATCTTACCCGGTAATGGGATCCTTCCTTTAGGAGGAATTATTGCTATTGGTTTAACACCTGCATTGCTAGTGGTTTGCCGCGGAAAGATTATTAGAATGATATTAATAGGTACGATTATGATTCCTGTATTTTTATGGTCCGGAACCGTAATTGCTCCGTTTGTAACAGAGACAGCTGCATCAGTAGGTGCTGCCCCAGCTGGATTAGAAGAAGGTGCTTTAATTACCCACTCCACTTTAGAAGGTCCAGTGGAAAAGTTTATTGCTATTTTAATAGGTAAAGCCGGGGCAGACTTTAATTTTAAATCTATTCTGGCTGCTTTTGGAGCTCTAGGTGGTTATATTTTACTATTTATTTGGTATATAAAGCAAATGAAAAAACGCAACAAAGAATACGAGGCAAATAAACAAGAAGAAGCAGCGTAAAAATTTATATGTTAAAAAATAGTAAGCAACAAGGCTTGGATCAAATAATTATTTGCAGTTCATACAAAGTACAATGAGTACAATCAACCAAAAGATTTTCTAATCTACGTGTAATAAATGAAAGTTGTATTTAGCTTGATGACATATAAAGAAAAAAATAGGTGATTCTATTCAAAACAATATCCTGTATCACTCATTGAGAGGATACAGGATATTGTTTTGTGATTAGGATATAGATTAGTAAACATAATATTTAATATGACAGTTTTGACACGTGAAAAATGTAATGTTCAACGTATAAGGATAAATAGGGAATCATGCACGAAAGCTGGTACTACCAAGTTTTCTAAGCTATAGATTTTCTATACTATTTCCTGTATTTTTGTAATTACAACATTCAGGTTAAAGGTAAAATATCTTCTTTTGTTTGTGGTGTGAGAAATGCATGCTGAGCAGCTGTATGAAGATCCCGCCAAATTCGATTTATAAGTGATTCTTCTTTGACGGCTTGCATACCAATTAATCTAAATAAGGTATCTACACAAGTTAATACTGTAGAAACAGCTTTTCTACAGATAAAGCCAAAATACGCTTGTTCTTTTGCAGTTAGCCTTTTGTTCTGAAGGTGTTTTTTCCAACTGTCATGTACTTGATCATAAAATAAATTTCGAGCTTTACGCCAATGGTCTTTTTCACGTTGATAGACTTCATCTATCAACATATAACGATCATCACCCCACAATGATTTCTTTTCTTTTAAGAAATGTTGTACTGTTTCTAAAAAATGTTCTCCTATCCCAAGCACAATTGCTGTAAAGGAGGCTTCTGAAAACATTAAAAAAGGAAAATCATAGATGTTATCCAAGTAATTATTATTTTGTTTTTTAATAATAGAAAATGTGCGATAATCGGGTACAAATTGATTTGTAATAGAAATGGTATGGCTACTTGTTCCTTTTAAACCGATTGCATTCCAATCTTCCATAACTTTTACTTGCTCTGGTTCAAAGATAAAAGAAAGAAGCCGGGGGTGTTTTTCTGATCCAGATGATTCTACCTTACATGTAGCAGTAAAAATAGACGCATATTGTGAACCACTGCAATAAAGCCACTCTCCGTTTACAATATATCCTCCATCCACTTTTTTTGCTGTACCAGCTGGAAAACCGCTTCCTGCAATGACCGCTTGCTTGGGTGAGTAGTAAGCTTTCGCTGCTTCTACCGTAAAGTTAGGGACAAACATTCCTCCGCCTGAACCGATCGTTACTAACCAGCCAAACGTTCCATCAATTCGCGAAGTCTCTTGAAATGTACGAATGGCTTGCGGAAAATCTAGCATGAAGCCATTTACTTCTTCTGGAACGATTAATTTAAATAGTTTTTTCTCATAGATAAATGCTAACAGGTTATCCGTAATGTATTTTGTTTTGTCGCTGGCTGTTACTTCAGATCGTATCCATTTGATTTCTTGTTCTGTAAATATCAACATTTTCATCCTTTTTTATTTCAAGTATAGCATTAATAAAGTTAATAAGTCTGCCGAGAACGTTATCATCATTGCGGTGGTAGGAGGTATAAAGGTTCCTCTTTTGGAAATAAGTAAGATCAATGAAAGATAGTGTAAGGAGAGATAACATAAAAGAAAGAACCTCCAGAAAATTATTTATCATATCCATTGTTTTCATCGGTAATAAAAATAAATCGATAACCAATTGACTTAGGTAAGAAATAGTATTATGATAAAAAACGTGAATGATTTTCATTATCAATTAGATTTGTGTCATCAAATTTGAATTAATTAGCAATTAAAATAACATAAAACAAGAAAACGATCTGCATATCTTATTGTGGTCAAAGAAGATCCTGTAAAGAAGGATTACTTTCCTTCTATTTGCAATAAGACTTGTTAACAAATTATACCTATTCATGTGAAATTAATCACATATTATTTTTAAAGGAGACAATAGATATACTATGGAGCAAGAAGTAATCATTGCATTTTTATTAACATTATTCGCCGGTCTATCAACAGGCATAGGAAGTTTACTTGTTTTTTGCACTAAAACTTCTAATACAAAGTTTTTATCATTTTCATTAGGATTTTCAGCTGGGGTTATGATTTATGTTTCATTAGTCGATATTTTTCCAGTGGCTCAAGAGTCATTAGTTGCTGAACTTGGCTCAAAAATGGGAAGTTGGCTTACAGTTACTTCATTTTTTGCTGGAATGATTTTAATTATGTTTATTGATAAATGTATTTTAAAAGAAAATGACCCTCATCAATTAATAGATAGTAAGGTGAATCGGAACCAATCCAATAAAGCGCCACATGCTGAACTATTAAAGATGGGTACTTTTACAGCAATTGCAATGGCGATTCATAATTTTCCAGAGGGTATTGCTACATTAGTCTCAGCACTTCAGGATCCAGTCCTAGGTGTAGTTATTGCGGTTGCCATCGCCATTCATAATATACCCGAAGGAATTGCAGTTGCTGTTCCTATCTATTATGCAACAAATGATAAACGTAAAGCTTTTCGGATATCCTTGTTAACAGGTCTTACAGAACCGCTTGGTGCTATTACTGCATACTTACTATTGATGCCATTTCTAAATGATACGATGTTCGGGATTATTTTCGCTATGGTTGCTGGAATAATGGTATATATTTCCTTAGATGAGTTGTTACCTGCTGCGAAGAAATATGATGGAGCACAATTATCAATGTATGGTCTTATCTGTGGAATGGCAGTTATAGCAATAAGTATTTTGTTATTAATGTAACAAGCATGTAGAAAGGTTGTTTATTCAGAAAATTATATGTGAATTATTTCACTATATATTTTCATGATGTAATTAAATAACTGTTCGTTATCTACTGCTTCCAAGAAGGAAGTAGTAGAAATAGCTTTATGGCATATTTATAGACAAATAGTAACTTTTTTGTAGGAATTAATTGCTTTCTTCAAGATTGTATTAAATTAAATAAGGCTAGTGAGAATTATCGGCTTCATCTCCAACCTTATCGCTTTACTCGACGAGTGAGCTTAGATAGGAGCCCGAATGTCGGTTCGTAAGGCCTTATTTTCTTATTCGCACAATTCCTTTGGGAAAAGTGCTCTATGGGTGAAGCTTCACTTACAATAAGTTAGCCATTCGTAGAACCGAATCACCTTTAATAACCCCCAACAATTCCTTTTCCTTCCTTCATACCTTTCCAGATTGAATTATCTGTTTATTATGATGATTGCAGACATTCCCAGCGATTTTTAGCGCTTGTATAGATTGTAGTAATTACTTAGCAATACTACTACTACTACTACTTAACACAACAGTTTGTACTTTTAGAAAACCTTTGAATGACAGATTCCAGCATGATAATTCATAAAAATTTTCATCACATATTGGGTATCAAGAGAACGGTTTACGTTTTAAGTCTTGCCTTATCCATTTCTAAATTTTAGTAGTAATGCTTTTATCGAATGTTATTAAAGTAAAATAAAGACAGATTAGTTAATAGTGAATTATTCATTAGAACCTTGATTTTATGGAGATATTTAGCGTATTATGGCTTGAGTAAGCACACATATAATAACATATTATTTGTCTGGATAGTGATGCTCTTACAGACAATCATAAGGAGATTATCGATGTATATAACTGTTAAAGACGTATTAGAAATGGAAAGATTTAAACAGGTAGAGCTGATAGCGGGAAGTAAAGGTTTAGAGCGCATGGTGGAAAATGTTTACTTTATGGAAGTTCCAGATATAGATGCCTATATCGATGCAAATGGGTTGTTATTAACTACATTATATCCAATTGCTGATGACGAAACACAAATAAATTCGCTTATTCCTAGATTGGCAAAACAAAAGCTTGCGGGAATAGCGATAAAGCCAGGAAGGTATATTGAGGCAATCCCTGAAAGTATGATCAAACAGGCGGACGAATTTAGCTTACCATTAATGAAATTACCAGATGATGCTAATTTATCTAATTTAACGAATCAAATTTTATCTGAACTTTTAGGGTCTAGAACTTCTGTGTTAGAATTTCGGGATCGGCTTCACCAAAAATTGCTAAATTTATTATTGGAAGGAGCAGATTTAAGTGAATTTGTTTACTCCATTGCAAATATCATTGAGGCTCCAGTAATTATCCTGGATAACAGCTTAACATGTATTGTCACCTCTATTGATCAAAACGAAAATAATATAGATTTTAATTATGCTGATCATTCAACTGATTCATCGCTTTTTAAAATGAACTTCACTGTTCAAGTTAATGATGTCACATATGAAAAAGGTGATTTATTTATTCAGCCTATTTTTGCAGGAGATAATAAGTTTGGTTATTTGCTTGTACTTTTAAATAAAGGAAAAGGTGCAACTGAAAACTTGATTGTTGCTGTTGAACAAGCATCTTTTCTTGTAGCTTTCTTATTTCAAACAGAAAAAGCTTTACTGCAAAAAGAGAGGAACTACTTATATAGCTTTATTAGAGATATTTTTAATAATCATTATACATCACAAACAGAAGTTATCGAAAAAGCGAAGGTATTTAAATGGGCTTTTTATTTTCCAACGGTTATTTTAAGCATAAAATCAAATATTACGGATAGTGCAAAAAAATTATCGATTTACTATCGAATGCTTGATTCAGGTTTAATAGAGAGAATTTTATCTGAAATACTGGATACACCAATAGATAACTGTCAAGTTGTTTACTATAACGATTCTTTAGTTTGCTTTATCAGCATTGTATTTGAGCAAAGGTTAAAACAAAAGTTAAAAAGAGCAAGTGATTTAATTATCTCCAATTTTAAAGAACTTTGTCATATTGGAATCAGTATTTCAGAGACCATTTATAATATGAAACAGTTAAAAGAGGCCTATGAAAATTCCTTATTAGTTTTTGATATTTATAAAAGGAAGTTAGCTGGGAAGTCATTTGTCTATTTTTATGAGGATATGGGTTTATTCCGCTTATTTCACTATGTACAAGATAAAGATGTGTTGGAAGCATTAGTAACAGAAAAATTAGGAAAAGTTATCACATACGATAAACAAAAAAATGGAAATTTATTAGAAACACTGAAATATTACATTAAAAATAATTATAATTTACAAAAAACAGCAGACGATATGTACATTCATTACAATACGTTGCGTTATAGAATTAATAAACTAAAAGAGTTGGGGATAGAAGGAGAAGACGGTTTAGAAATGACGCAAGTAGCTGTTGCTTTTCAATTATATTTATATTTAAAATCGCAAAAAAATATATAATCAGTAAATAGTATATAAAATTGTGGCAATGTTTTTAACGTTGTCAACTAGTATGGATTTCGTTGTTGGTTTATTACAATAAATAAAGTTTTATTCGTTTAAAATTGCTAATGAATACTCTTTCAATCATTGGTATGATGATTGTAACAAAGAAACGGAAAGAGGTGAGAGTTAACAAAATTAAATATAATGAGGAGGTCACAGCTTTAAAAAGAAAACCCTATTTTAAGGGAGTGAATCGCCATGGGCGGGGCAGTTAGTCGAATTAAATTGTGGCATCGAGAAGATATTGATGGTTTTTTTGGTTTGTTTACGAATAACTTAACGAATTTATTAGTGATGGCAGGTCTATTAAATATTTCAATCGGTATCCCAGCTGCAATTACCTATGGAAAAATTCTTCCAGCAGTTGGATTATCAATCTTTGCTAGTAGCCTTATTTATAGTTGGATGGCTTATCGATTAGCAAAAAAAGAAGGAAGAGATACGGTAACGGCATTGCCTTCTGGTACGAGTGTCCCACATATGTTTTTAATTGTGTTTCTCATTATGGGACCAGTGTATTGGAAAACAGGAGACCCTTATATTGCTTGGTTTGCCGGGTTAGCGTGGGGATTTGTAGAAGGGATTATTGAATTATCAGGTTCCCTAATTGGAGCGAAAGTCAGAAAGGTACTGCCAAGAGCAGCCATGCTAGGTTCACTGGCAGGTGTATCACTTACTTTTATCGTTATGACTCCAGCAATGCAGACATTTGATCTCCCGTATATTGGTTTCATTTCATTAGCCATTATCTTTCTTGGCTGGTTTGGTAAAGTGAAGTTACCATTTCGGATACCAGTTGGTTTGTTTGCTATCATCATAGGTACTATTATTGGCTGGATAACAAGAAATATGGATATAAGTGCTGTTACAGAGTCAGCGAAACAAATACAACTAAGTGTACCTACTTTTTCAGTAAAGCGAATTATCGACGGTTTTTCTGCAGCAGGGCCATTTTTAATCGCTGCAATCCCCTTAGGAATTTATAATTTTTTTGAAACGATTGATAATATTGAAAGTGCGGAAGTCGCTGGTGACAGCTATAATACTAAACAAGCTTTAATTGCCGATGGTTCTACGACAATATTAGCCAGCCTATTTGGAAGCCCTTTCCCAACTGCGGTATTTATCGGGCATGTTGGCTGGAAAGAAGCAGGAGCCCGAATCGGCTATACATGGGCCACTGGATTATCTATCTTAGTCTTAACTTGGCTTGGATTAATTTCGTTACTGTTAACGATCATTCCGCTTGAAGCGATTGTACCGATCTTAATCTATATTGGACTAATTATCGGAGCTCAAGCATTTCAGCATGTCGATATGAAATATGCACCAGCTGTTATTTTAGCGATGATCCCTTGGATTGCTAACTGGGGGCAAAATATTGTCGATACTGCTTTCACGAGTGCGGATACATCGGCTCTAGAGGTTGGTTATGCCGCCATAGCAACTGCTGGTTTAGAGTATAGCGGACTCCTTAGTTTAGGAACAGGTGCTATTATTATTGGCATGATATGGTCGAGTATTCTCGTGTTTATTATCGATCAAAACTTTAAAAATGGTGCGGTGGTATGTTTAATCGGAACGATTTTATCGTTTTTTGGAATCATTCATTATAAAGAAATTGGCATAGGCGTTGGCTGGGAAACTGCAATTAGCTATGCAGTGGTAGGACTGATTTTACTAAGTATTTGTGTGAAACAAAACACAAACAACATGGAGGAATTGTAAAATGAGTAAATTATATTCGATGGAAGCAAAACCTTATAATTTTGAATTTAATTTAGATAATACAGCGTTAGTAATTATTGATATGCAACGTGATTTTTGTGCACCAGGCGGTTTTGGAGAGAAATTGGGAAATGATATTACATTAACACGTTCCATTATACCAACCATTAAAAATGTATTGGAAGTAGCTCGAGAAAAAGGATTATTTGTTGTCCATACACGTGAAGGTCACCGCCCGGATTTAACCGATTGCCCGCCAAATAAATTAGCTCGTGGTAAAAAGCAGGGAGCAGGTATTGGCGATGAAGGGCCGATGGGAAGAATCCTAGTTCGTGGGGAATATGGTCATGATATTGTCGATGAACTTACTCCTGTTGAAGGTGAAGTAATCATTGATAAGCCCGGGAAAGGAGCATTTTTTCAGACTGATTTAGAGATAATTTTACGCAATAAAGGAATTACAAATTTATTAGTTGGCGGAGTTACTACACATGTCTGTGTACAAACAACGATCCGAGAAGCTAATGATCGTGGGTTTGATTGCTTATTACTAGAAGATTGTTCAGCTGCTTTTGATCCGAGAGATCATGAAGATTCAATTCGTATGATTCATCAACAAGGTGGCATATTCGGTTGGACTGCACCATCAAAAAACTTACTTGAAGCACTTAGTAAATAGCAGAAAGGAGAAGAAAATATGGGTAACTCTAAACAAATTCTAGGAACCCCATGGTTTGTAAAAGGAGATATTAATGGATTTTTCGGACTGTTTAGTAATGTGTTAACAAACTTCCTTGCTGCAATAGGACTGCTTGTTGCCATTAACATGCCGAGAGATATTGTATATGGGCATATCGTTCCGGCAGCAGCGCTTACCATTGGGATTGGCGGAATCTTTTTCGCTATTCAGGCTAGACGAAAATCATTGAGAGAAAACCGTGATGATGTTACTGCACTGCCATATGGGTTAAGTGTACCACATTATTTTGTTGTATCGTTTGCTGTCATGCTACCGGTATATGCCAACACCCAAGATTGGGTGCTGGCATGGTCAGTAGGTATTGCTTGGAATTTAGTCCAAGGAATTATCATGACATTAGGCGCCTTTGTTGGCCCTTATATTCAAAAATATATCCCGCGTAGCGCCTTGTTAGGCTCTTTGGCTGGTATTGCTCTAACGTATATTGCTATGAATCCAATGGGAGAAATATTTACTACACCTTATATTGGACTGATAACATTAGTCATTGTTCTTGCTGGATGGTTAGCACATAAAAAATTACCTGGTAATATTCCAGCTGGATTATTGGCGATATTAATTGGAATGATCCTTGCTTGGGTAACTGGGTACATGGATGTAGCTGCTGTAAAAGAGGCTGCTAGTGGCTTCTCCCTTGCATACCCTAGCTTTGCACTCGGACATTTAGCTGAAGGCTTTGCTTATTTATCACCATTTTTAGCTGCTGCTATACCTTTAGCAATTTATGATTTTCTTGAAAGTTTGGATAATATCGAGAGTGCTGAAGTTGGTGGAGATAAATACCCTACGACTTTATCACTGCTTGTTCCAGGGGTATTAACCCTTTTTGGAGCAGCACTTGGAAGTGTTTTTCCAACCATTATTTATATCGGTCATCCAGGTTGGAAAAAGGCTGGCGCTCGTGTAGGCTATTCGATGGCGACAGGCGTTGGTGTTATCATTATTTCCTTTATCGGTTTATTGCCATTAATGATGTCCATTATTCCGTTAGTTGCCCTACTTCCAATCCTTGTATATATTACAATGACGATTGGTACCCAAGCTTACAGTACAGCAAAAGTAGAACATATGCCGGCGATGTTCTTAGGGTTAACTCCCTTTGTAGCAAGTTATATTATTCAGCAGGTTGACAATGCTTTAGCCGCAGCAGGTACGGATGCAGCTACAGTAGGCTTTGATGTACTTGCCAATAATGGTATTAAATATGTTGGTTGGGATACGCTAGGATCTTCTGATATTCTCGTATCGATGATGTTAATTACAATTGTCATATTTTTAATTGATAAAAAGTATAAACTTGCCGCTATATATAGCTTTGTAGCTGCTGCTCTATCCTTTGTTGGCTTGATTCATGCTCCTGAAATTGGTTTTGGTGCAGGTCAGACAGGTGCATTAGGCTATCTTGCAATGGGGATTACTTTACTAGCGCTTTACTTCTATCGTGATAAAGATGAATTAAAGGAGCTTAAGTCATAATCAATTGGTGATTGTATGAAAAATAAACTTTGCCAAATTCATGTAATGGATAAGCATTTACTTGATTGGTTCAACCAACTTCAAACAGGTGAACAAATTGGAAATGTTCACAGTGTTTTTGACAAGGTGATCAATTTCATTTCCAATGATGGCAGCATGCTTTTTTCTCTAGCAAAAGACCGAATTATTCAAGCTCCAAAAATGATGAAAACAACAGATGAAATTAGCTTTAATGCTATGTGTTCATCTATAAAACCTAGTAATCCGGTCGTTAAAGTTGGTGGAAAAGCGATTCAAATAAAAGGCTGGCAATGGAGCTATATGTCTTCAGAACACTGGGAAAGGGAGATTTCATCCCTTTCCCAAGTGAAACCAGCTTTATCAGAGTCACATTTAGCCTATATCGATGCATTTATCCAGGCAAATGGTCGAAACGGTGGACTGTTATCTGCCTGGAAGCATGTGATTGGGCGAAGTGAAACGGTAAGTGGAAGCAGCATCGTTAATATTTATTTTCAACCTTTTGTTAAGGGGTTTAAAACCATTACAGAAGAAATAGAAAACCAACAACTCGAAAAATTTATGTTTTGTTTTGCCGGTTTAGGGGTTGGATTAACGCCATCAGGCGATGATTTCCTTACTGGTTTACTGGCAACATGGCATTACTTCGGTTTTTCTTTATATCAGGATTTTATGAGCAATGGCAACGTTAATTTATCCATTTTAAAAAGAAGAACAACAGATATTAGTTATTTTATGTTAGAAAATTGCTGTTTCGGTTATGTTAATGACGCTTTACTCGACTTACTTGAACATATTCATCATCATCCAACGAAGCCATTACAGCAAGTCCTATCTATTGGTTCAACTTCCGGGACCGATATGTTAATCGGCGTAAGCTTTGCATACCGGCAATTATTAAAGCAGCGAATTCTGCTTGAGGATTAGGTTGGAATTGTACCTTTTCTGACTGTTGCGAAGCCAGTTTAACCCTCGTATTCAGTAAATGGCAGATGACTTTACAACATAAAAAATCAATAGGAAACGAAAATCGTTAATATCAGGAACTAGACTCTATTAACGCATTTTTAACTTTCATTCATATAAGGAGGAATTTCGAATGGCTTCAATTGTAAAAGTAATACCAAATACGTACCATGATTCCGTTACATTAATGTCTTTATCTGGAAAAATTAAAAAGTATGATGGTGTCGAACAAGCTGTTGTGTCAATGGCTACACAAATGAATAAAGAGCTATTAAATAATATAGGGTTAATGACAGAAAAAGTACAGACTGCAACAGAAAATGATCTCATTATCGCTGTAAAAGCGGATTCCGATGAGCGTGTAGAAGAAGTTATCGGACTTATTGAAACAGAATTAACTGCAAAAAAATCTAAAAAAGAAAAAAACGGTAACCAGCCAGTTAAAACCATTCATGCAGCTTTAAATGCGATGCCAGAAGCGAATATGGCGATTATATCCGTTCCGGGCGAGTATGCTGCGCGAGAGGCTAGACAAGTATTAAAGCAAGGAATGCACGTCATGCTTTTCAGTGACAATGTTTCGATCGAGGATGAAAGATCACTAAAAGAATTAGGCAGAGAAAAAGGTTTATTTGTCATGGGGCCTGACTGTGGAACAGCAATTATTAATCATACTGGTTTATGTTTTGCAAATAAGGTGAGTGAAGGAGAAATAGGCCTTGTAGCTGCTTCAGGTACAGGATTACAAGAGGTTACAGTGCAAATTGACAAGCTTGGCTATGGGATTACACAAGCAATTGGAACAGGAGGTCGTGATCTTCATGAGGAGATTGGCGGAATCATGATGCTTCAAGGGCTTAAAGCGTTGGAAGCTGATGAAAAAACAAAAGTAATCACATTAATTTCTAAGCCGCCAGCTCCAAAAGTTCAGGAAAAAATTCTAGCTGAGGTTAAAAAATGTCAAAAGCCAGTAGTTGTCTGTTTCTTAGATGGTGATGCACATGAAGTTGAAGAGGCTGGGGCTGTATTTTCTCCGACTTTAATTGATGCTGCACGTCAAGCGGTTAAATTGATCGATCCAGAAAGCGAGACCGATTCAGAAGTTGATAAAACAGCTTCTAGTTGGGCGAAAGCAGAACAGAAAAAAATAGCAAATTCGCAACAATATATTAGAGGGCTTTTCTGTGGTGGTACTTTAACTTCAGAAGCATTATCACTCATTCGTGATGCTGGATTAAAAGTAAAAAGTAATGTTGCCAAAAAACAAGCAGAAAAGCTAAATGACGTTCATACGAGTACAGGTCATACCTTACTTGATTTAGGTGATGATGATTTTACGAAAGGCAAACCACACCCAATGATTGATCCAAGCTTAAGAAATGAACGAATTGTTGCAGAGGCTAAAGATCCTGAAACAGCCGTATTGTTACTGGACTTTGAATTGGGATATGGTTCACATGAAGATCCAGTTGGGGTCAGTCTAGATGCAATTCAAGAAGCTAAACAAATGGCTACACAAGCTGGAAGGTATTTACCAGTTGTTGCATATATATGTGGAACTTCTAAAGATAAGCAAGACTATCAACAACAAGAAAAGAAACTCAAAGCTATGGGTGTTTATGTAGCTGACAGTAATGCGATGGCAACTAAAATTGCAACCATGCTTGTTAAGGAGGTAAATTAACATGAGTAACATCCAAGATCTATTTAACGAAAAGCTGCATGTTATTAATATCGGTACGTCAACATTTAAAGATGATTTGGATTTACAAGGAACAGAAGCAATTCAATTCGATTGGCAGCCACCTGCCGGAGGAAATATGGAATTAATTCATGCATTAGACTATTTCCAAGACAATGAAAGAATAGATAATGCGAATAAAGAAGCGGTTTCCCGAATAAAAGCGGCTCATCCATTTTTAGTAGATATTGATCTAGCTAAAAACGTAATTCCAAGAATGCATAGCAACATGATTCTTCATGCTGGTCCTCCAATTGCATGGGAAAATATGGCTGGTCCAGTTCAAGGAGCCATAATCGGAGCATTAATTTACGAAGGGCTAGCGAATAATGAGGAAGAAGCAAAAGCTTTAGTTGCAAACGGTGAAATTGAGTTTGCTCCGTGTCATGAGCATTCAGCTGTAGGACCAATGGCAGGTATTGTGTCCCCCTCCATGCCAGTGCATGTTGTTGAAAACAGAACTCATGGAAATAAAGCATATTGTACAGTAAACGAAGGATTAGGAAAAGTGCTACGATTTGGTGCTTTTTCCGAGGATGTTATTCAGCGCTTGAAATGGATCAAAGACGTTTATGCAAAAGCATTGAAAAAAGCATTGGCATTAAGCGATGGCATTGATCTTAAATCAATAACTGCCCAAGCATTGCATATGGGTGATGAATGTCATAATCGTAATAAAGCTTCTACCAGTCTTTTTTATCGTGAAATTACCGATTACTTTTTACAAACGGATTTAGATACAGAACAATTGCGTGAGGTGATGCAATTTATTAAGGATAATGAACATTACTATCTAAACCTTTCTATGCCGGCTTGTAAAGCTGCTTTAGATGCAGGTCACGGGGTTCCTTATTCTACAGTTGTCACTACGATGGCGCGAAATGGTGTAGAATTTGGCATTCGCGTTAGCGGGCTTGGTGAACGGGAGTGGTTTACTGCACCAGCTAATTTTGTAAAGGGACTATTTTTCCCTGGTTTCTCAGAAGACGATGCTGCACCTGACCTTGGGGATAGTGCGATTACAGAAACGATGGGAATTGGCGGTTTTGCAATGGGTGGATCTCCAGCAATTGTTCAATTTGTTGGTGGTGAAGTAGCAGATGCCATTCATTACAGTGAACAAATGTATGATATTACAGTTAGTGAAAACAGTAATTTCTCCATTCCAACACTAGACTTTCGCGGTACTGCATTTGGAATAGACGTATTAAAAGTCATTGAGACGGGAATTTTACCTGTTATCAATACTGGAATGGCTAGTAAAATTGCCGGTGTTGGTCAAATTGGCGCAGGTATTGTTCACCCACCAAAAGCATGTTTTGAAAAAGGATTAATGCGTTTTTATGAAGTTTACGGGGAGGGCGGAAATAATGGGTAAAGTGTTAATTGCTCTTGGAGGTAATGCACTTGGTAATAACCCCAAAGAACAGCTTGAGCTCGTACGAGAATCTGCTAAACCGATTGCGGATATGATTGAGCAAGGGCATCATGTAATTATTGCTCATGGCAACGGGCCGCAAGTAGGATCAATTCATATAGCATTTGATTATGGTTCCAAAACAAATACGAAAATTCCTAAAATGCCGTTTGCAGAGTGCGGAGCGATGAGTCAAGGGTATATTGGCTATCATTTACAAAATGCAATACGAGAAGAATTATTAAATCGATCCATTCATAAATCTGTATCCACCATTATTAGCCAAGTGGTAGTCGATAAGGATGATCCAGCTTTTGAAAATCCGACTAAACCAATAGGATCCTTTTTATCTAAACATGAAGCGAAAAAATTAATGAAAGAAACAAGTGATGTTTATGTGGAAGATGCTGGCAGAGGATATCGCAAAGTAATTCCTTCTCCTCTGCCAATTAAAGTAGTGGAAAAAGAAGTTATCGCTGATTTAGTAGATGCTGGACATATTGTGATTACCATAGGCGGTGGCGGTATTCCTGTAATTGAGAGGGAAGCAAATGCTTTAGAAGGAGTAGATGCGGTAATTGACAAAGATTTTGCTAGTCAGTGTCTAGCAAATGAATTAGATGTTGATTTTCTTTTTATTCTTACTGCTGTTGAGAAAATAGCGATCAATTACGGAAAGCCTAATCAACAAGATCTTGACCAAATGACAATTGCTGAAGCAAATAACTATATTGCTGAAGGACAGTTTGCACCTGGCAGCATGCTTCCTAAAGTTCAGGCTGCCATTCAATTTGTGCAGGGACGCTCAGGAAGAAAAGCAATCATCACCTCATTAAATAAAGCTAAAGAAGCGATTTTAGGTAAAACAGGTACTACGATATACAAATAATGGGGACGTAAATTTATAAACGATGAAGCTGATATAATGAAAGTCCATTGTATCAGCTTCTTTACTTATTTAGGTGATTACCCTCATTTCCGCATCGTGGATAGCTTTGGGATACAATTAAAAGATATTCGGTTTTTAAATGAGTTAAACAATATTCTTCCACAAATGATTGTAGTTAAGCAAAGTCTGTAAAAGGAACATTTCCATCATCAATGGAAGCTGATCGTACAGAAGCTGGCAAATTTTCAAATACTGAACATCTATCTATAACTGGTTAGCAATGGCAATTGTGGCAGTGCTTGAAATAATGTGATCAAATAAAGGATAAAAGCTACTATAATCGTGTCTATTGAGTTCAATGCTTGTTTAGAAGAAAACAGCTAATGCCCACAAAAGCATTAGCTGTTATTTTAAAAATTTGAATTTAAATAAAACATACAACAAAGCAGTCTATTTGCTAAGGTTTTAAAGTTAGCTTTTGTTTTGAAAATGATATTGGATATGTTCTCAAACAAAATTACATCAAAAGGGCACAGTAGTATAAATCACTTTTTTTCGGAAAGTCCAAGTGCTTTTAAATCAGCGAGAATTTGATCCATACTATCTGCTTGTACGCCATTATATTTTTTAATAGCCATTCCTTCTGGATTAACTAAGAAAAAGCTCGTTCCATGGGTAACTTGATCCTCACCTTCTGGTGGGGGAGCCACCATGCTCTTAAACGATTTAATAGAAAACTCTTTAATGGTTTGAAAATCATAGCCTGTCAAAAACGTCCAATTATCTAAATCTGCTTTATAGTCTTTGGCATACGATGTTAATACCTCTGGTGTATCATTTTCGGGATCTACACTAAAGGAAACAAATTGAATGTTTATATTTTCTTCCTTTACCTTCTGTTGTAGTTTTACCAAATTGGATGTCATAGGTATGCAGACAGACGTACAATTTGTAAAAATGAAATCAGCTACCCAATAGTCTCCCTTTAGATCCTCTAAGGACAGCTTTTCATTATCTTGTGTAGTAAAAGTGAAGTCGTTTACTTCTTCCGATATATTTGGTTCGATTTTTTCCTCTACACCCCCACAAGCAGTTAATACAATTGTTGCTGCTAGTAGAATAACCCCCAGATATTTTTTCATTTGTAACTTCCTCCCATAGATGTATCAATTTTATTCTATCAATTTATTTGGTTGACTGCTCGTAAGTTGTATTTATCCCCTTAAGACAACTTAATTACAGTGATTCTTATGATTTTAGTAAATGAAAAGTTTTGCTAACATGAGCCCAAGCCAGCTCATTTTAAGTAACTCATAAAGATAGATATAACAATTAATAACAAATTAAAACATAGTTTAACGAAATTGTATTAACGAATAAAAAGGATATCAATATCAATATGTGAAGGAAAGATGACAACTGCGTGATATTTTATGAATTCTTTGTAAAATTTTATTCCGCATCTATAGTACAGTATGTTTTTTCTCTTCAAGAGCAATAGGGAACAAAAAGAATTACAAGCAGGAAATAAAGGTACACTTATATGCCCGATTCGTTTAGGTTAACAGGACGAGAAAAACTTCGAAAGCGACACATCGCACGCAGAAAAAGTGTTCTTCTTTTTTAAGGACAGATTTGCTACGGTAGCGACACATCGCGGCTTTTCAAGGATGAGAAAAACTGCTGTAGCAATACATCACGGTTTTAAAAGGACGTTGATCTTAGCCTTGATCTGCTTTTTGCATAGATAAAAGCCCTAATGAATGAAGGTCAATTTATAAATAACCAGTAAAAAGCAAAGGAGAAAGTCATTTGTTCATACCTTCCCCCTAAATTATTTGTGATCATAAATACTATAATTTTATACGACGAAACATATCTCGAACATCGAATAGGCTATCTGCAATTTTATAAGCTTTTGTTTTCATTTCTTGATTAGGTGAAACTAAATCAGGAATGACGATGCATTTTATTCCAGCAGCATATGCCGCTCTTAAGCCATTTGGAGAGTCCTCCAGAACAAGAGCAGTATCAGGCTTCTCTCCAGCTCGACGACATGCCTCAATAAAAATATCAGGATTTGGTTTACCTCGTTCTACTTCTTCACCACTCATATAAAAATCGAAACGATCCGTTAATTCATTCATTGTTAAGTAATGTTTAATGGTTGTCAGTGAGCTAGATGAAGCAACGCATTTTTTGATATGAAGTTCATCTAATATATCGAGCAGTTCATGTACTCCCGGCATTATGCCAACACCTTCTGTTTCTACGATATGCTGAAATTCTTTTAGATAATTTTCCGTTACAAGGCTTAAGGAAAAATCATCCCCGTATACACCTTGCAGTATTTTTTCCTCTTCTTGAACTCCTGATCCAATAACTAAACTATATATATCCATAGATAGTTGATAGCCAGCTTGACCCATCGCTTTTTTTAAAGCCTTATAAGCAATACGCTCCGTATCAAAAAGCAGGCCATCCATATCAAAAATAACTTGACGAATCTTGTTCATTAACTTCTCTCCTTGTTGTATAGTTAGAACTTCCATAAACAGTCCTACACAGCTGTAAAACCACCCTTATTATAACAGTGAAGCTTAATTACATCTATTAAAATCATCGATCCTTAACTACAAGAAGGAAAGAAAAAGTAGAATATGACTAGAGAGTATTGTTAAAAACGATTAACTGGGTATGCTATAGATAACTTTTTATTCATGATCTACTAATAGGAGGCAAAAAAATGAAAAAAATTGCTAAGGAAAGATGTATCTTAACGATGTCCCCGAACAATAAACCGGTCGAAACAGCGGCTTCAGGTGAAACAATCTTATTTGAAGCCTATGACTGTTTTAGTAATCAGATTAAGAACGAAAGTGATAAATTTAGTTCTGTTGGCTGGGACAAAATTAATCCGGCAACTGGCCCTTTGTATGTAGAAGGTGCAGAACCTGGGGATACGCTTAAGATAGAGATACTTGATATTAAGATTAGAGATCAAGGCGTTATGACGTGTTCCTAAAATGGGAGTACTTGGAGAGAGGATAGCAGCAGAAAAAACAAAAATCATCGCTGTTGAAAATGGCTATGCCAATTTTAATGAAAAATTAAAACTGCCAATTAAACCGATGATTGGTGTTATTGGGACTGCTCCCCGTAATGAGGAGGTACCAACTGGAACACCGAAAGACCATGGTGGTAATATGGATTGTAAGCGGATATGCAAAGGAGCTACGCTTTATTTACCAGTAAATGTAGATGGGGCACTTTTGGCAATGGGGGACGCACATGCTGGGGAGATGGCGAGGTAGTCATCTGTGGCTTGGAAATACCTGCTGAAATTACTGTTAAAGTTAGTATTATTAAAGGACAGCCTTATCCGCTACCTTTTTTAGCTGACCCAGATCATGTAATGACAATTGCTTCTGCCGAGACACTGGACAAAGCGACAGGGGAAGCAACCAAAAATATGCACACTTTTCTTGTTAACGAATTAAAAATGGATAGCGATGAAGCAGCTATGTTTCTATCAGTAGGGGCAGATCTGAAAATTTGTCAAATTGTTGACCCGCTGATGACATCAAGAATGGAGCTTCCAGTATGGGTATTAGAAAAATATAATTATGTATTGAAATAAAGATGTTATTCGTTGTGAGTAAAGATAGAGTTGAGTTTATAAGGGGAAGGATCTCCCTTTAAGATGAATGGTGATCAATCACAGTCAGCTTATTTACTGGGTTTTATGGAAGAAGATTTAAAGATATTCTTTGGTGAAAAACTTTTTTCAAGTTCCTTACGTTAAAATTGTAAAATTTGGACTTCAGTTAGGAAACTGGCAGTTAGCATATGTAGAAAAAGAAAAACGGTTACTAACGGAAGAAGAACGAAAAGAAATCAATGGTCAACTACTGGATAATATGGAAAAAAATACGAAAGCAATTTTTAAGGAAAAAGCATGTGTAAACATTTCCCTAAGAATGTTGTGTCAGCATTCCCCTGTTGTAGGGGCATGTTGCTTTTATCCCGGATGTAAGGATCCGTACTTTTCTCAATTCAAAAATGTGCAAATGATATTAAGAACATGATGAGAAAAACGGCTCCTAAACCCCCGATTCGCTCAAAGGCCTTTAGGTCATACCCTTGCGGTACTAACATTCAAGGAGAAAAGCACTCCTTGAATGAAGTTTCCCTTTATCCCGGATGTAAGGATCCGTACTTTTCTCAATTCAAAAATATGCAAATGATGTTGCGAACATGATGAGAAAAACGGCTCCTAAATCCCCGATTCGTTCAAAGGCCTTTAGGTCATACCCTTGCGGTACTAACATTCAAGGAGAAAAGCACTCCTTGAATGAAGTTCCTTTATCCCGTCAGAAGCTCTGCCGTTGGTACAACGTTACTAGCTAAGCGCTTGCGCTTTTGATCCTGCAATCAGTCTCATTGTATGTAATTGACCACTGTGATTTGCTTCATGAAAAACAGCTACTTTTGCTAGACCGCCAATCGTTTCCTGCCCTAAAAACGGCTTCTCCAATTTTGTAGCAAAGTAATCAGGCTGTAAGTCCATAACCCGTCTTAGTTGGTCTTTGAGTTGATCTTTTAGTTCAGCTAGACTTGGTACTTCCTCTGGCCAATCAGCTGGTTTTGTTCCATTTCCAAATAGGGAAACATAGTTTTCCGGTAAATGAGCTGACTGATTAGGAAATCCGAATAAAAATTGTTCAGCAACGGTTAAAATATGTCCGATTTGCCAGCGGATGGTGTTATTTAATCCTTCTAGCTGTACATCGATGAGAGATTCATCCAGTTTATCCATTTCCATTAATAGCATATTTCGGTTAAATGCAAATTGTTCAACTAAAGTTTGACTCATGTTCATCCCCCTTAAAGATCATTATGAAATTAGTATAACAAACCTTTACTTAGAAAACAGTTTTAAAGGGTGTTCAAAAAGGAGGATAAAAGGGGACAAGGTCGACAAAGGTCTCAAGCATCTATGTTGCAAAGTCGACACGAGCATCTTCTATTTAGTTGAAGTTCGAGACGGCGCAGTTTTGGATAGCGGGCTTGTGTATTGACTGCTTCATTTCCTACAGAACGTGGGCGCTTTTAGTAGAAGAGCTTTTATTAATTTAGTTATATGAGCACTCATATAGCTTCCTCAAGACCCATTCCCACGTGGGAGCTGCACTTATACTTGAACTTAAAAATTTTTAAATACGTTGAATGAACTTCACGCTAAAATTTTATACATTCTAATGTACGAAGAATTTCGTTCGCGCTTCTTACCGACTTTTATAAATAACCTTCTATGGGAAATGTTTATATTATGAGCGTTCTAGCTTCACTGTATAAGTAAAGTCGGCTAATAAATTGCAATTCTCATAGCCAGACTTTTTAGTGAAAAATTACGATAATAGCAATGACTTTACATATCACTTATAATCATGTAAAGTATGGGTAAGTAATATTCTAAAATATTTAATAATAATATATTTTCACTAGGGGTGCCATTGGATAATGGCTGAGATCAACGTATGACGTTGGGACTCTTTGAACCTGATCTGGATGAAGTACCAGCGGAGGAAAGTGACAGTTGACTAGTATCTTTAAATTAGTCTTTGAATCTATGACTATGTATGTCGCTTTTTCCTAAACCGGAGAAAGCGGCATTTTTATTTTACTACAGGAAAGTATAAAACTTTAGGCTTTATCGTATAAGAAAAACACTGAGGTGTAGTATGAAACTAATTGCAGTTACTGATGGAAAAATGGCAGAAGCGGAGTTAATAAAAACGGTGCAAGCTATCGCTCCTTATGTTAATTTTATTATTTTAAGAGAAAAGCAGAAATCGCCGCGAGCGTACTTAGCGTTTGTGAATCGTTTATTAGCTGCCGGAGTGCCTAAGGACCGTCTCTGTATCCATGAACATGCTGTAATTTGTGCCATAACAGGTGTAAACAGGCTCCATTTACCGGAAAACAGCTTGCCTGTAAATAAAATTAAACAACTATTTCCATCATTAACGATAGGTGTTTCTGTTCATACTTTACCAAAAGCTGTGGAGGCAGGGCAAAATGGTGCAGATTATGTCATGTATGGGCATGTTTATGCTACTGCTAGTAAAAAAGGAATGGAGCCTAGAGGAATAAAGCAATTAGAAAAAATTATTTCCTCTGTTTATCTTCCGGTTATAGCAATTGGCGGCATTAATGTAACAAAAATTGAAGAACTAGCACAAGTGAATACTGATGGAATAGCTGTTATGTCAGCTGTTTTTTCTCAAGAAAATCCACTAGAAGCTGTGAAGATACTAAGAGAGGTGGTTAGTAAAAGTGAACAATCATCATGAAGTACTTATTGTTGGCGGAGGGGTAATTGGACATAGTATTTCCTATTATTTAAATAAAAATGGCGTATCTGCAACGGTTATGGAGAAAGGAGAAAGTGGTCACCAAGCAACTCGGGCCGCTGCAGGTATGCTTGGTGTTCACACAGAAAATAAACGTTCTGGGGAGTTTTATCGCTTTTGTAAGGAAAGCAGAGATTTATATAAAAGTTTAAGGCAGGAATTGTATAAGCTTACTTCCATCGATATACAACTTACCTCTTTTGGTATGCTAGAAGTAGCTTTGAAGAAAGTGAAGCTCAAAAGCTCTTGGAAAAACAACTAGCCTTTTCTGAATTAGAATGGCTTGAAAGAGCAGAATTAAAAGAGAAGTTTCTGTCGTTACCGTCTAAAGTGGTAGGAGCATTGTATATAAAAGAGGATGGGCATGTAGAATCTACACGAGTGTGTGAAGCGTTTAAACAAGCAGCCCTTCAATTAGGGGGTGGGGTTATAGAAAACTGTCATGTAGTAACGATTCAAAAAGCGAAAGCAACATTCGTCCTAACAACAAATAAAGGATCGTTTACGGCTGACCAAGTAGTTATTGCAACAGGTGCAGATAGTGAACGTTGGTTTACAACTTTTGATCTACCAAATCCAATGATACCAATGAAAGGAGAATGTTTTTCAATCAAACCGAAAAAACAGGAGATAAAAGAGACGTTATTCTTTCATGATTTTTATCTTGTACCAAAACTGGATGGTCGTTATATTATTGGAGCAACTTCTGTTCCGAATGATCAAACTAGCGATGCTTCTGTAGGCGGAATATATGAGCTGATGCAATGTTTATTTTCGGTATTTCCTCAATTACAGCCCGAAGCGCTTCAATCTGTTTGGTCAGGAATTCGACCCGGAACAAAAGACGGTCTGCCAATTATCGGAGAGCATCCTAATTATTCCGGGTTATTTTATGCAACGGGACATTACCGAAATGGTGTTTTACTAGCTCCGGCAACAGGCAAATTGGTAAAGGAGTTAATGATTGATAAGCAAGTTTCCACTCCAGTTTTAGGTTTAATATCACCAGAAAGAGTTGTTTATCAAGAAGTACTATAAAAATAAGGCACTGATTATAGAGAGTGTACTAATAAAGAGAGGAGCTTTTCATGAATATCCGTGTAAATGGTCAAACAATTCATTTTCCTAAAGAAAAGATGACCATTATCGATTTGCTTTCCAGCTATCAATTGCAAGAAAAAATAGCAGTCGTTGAACGAAACAAAGAGATTGTTTCAAAAGAAGCGTATCGACAGACAGAACTTAAAGATGGGGATACGATTGAAATCGTTCATTTTGTTGGAGGAGGTTAAGTTATGTTAAAAATAGGGGATAAGACGTTTCAATCCAGGTTATTGCTAGGTACTGGAAAATATCCAAACTTCCAAGTACAAAAAGAAGCTGTTGCAGTTTCAGATACAGAAATACTAACTTTTGCAGTAAGAAGAATGAACATTTTTGATCCAAATGAGCCGAATTTGTTAGAAGAACTGGATTTAAAAAAGTATACCTTGTTGCCAAATACCGCTGGAGCAAAAACAGCCGAGGAAGCAGTTCGGATTGCACATTTAGCAAAAGCATCCGGACTATGTGACATGATTAAGGTAGAAATTATTGGCTGTGAGAGGACGTTGTTGCCAGATCCGTTTGAAACGTTAAAAGCATCGAAACAGCTTGTAGATGAAGGATTTACTGTGCTGACATATACGTCAGATGATGTCGTGCTGGCAAAACGTCTAGAAGAAGCAGGGGTTCACGCGGTAATGCCGGCAGCTTCACCAATAGGCTCTGGTCAAGGAGTTGTAAACCCACTTTACTTACAATTTATTATCGAGCAGGCAGAGATCCCTGTTATTGTCGATGCAGGTATTGGTGCTCCAAGTGATGCCGCCTACGCTATGGAACTTGGGGCAGACGGTATCCTATTAAATACAGCAGTCTCTGGTGCCAAGAATCCTGCGAAAATGGCTGAAGCAATGAAGTTAGCGGTGGAGTCAGGTCGACTTGGATATGAAGCAGGTCGCATAGCAAAAAAGGAGTATGCAACAAAAAGCAGTCCAGAAGCGGCGATGATGGAATGATTTCAGAACGATATTCTCGTCAACAATTGTTTGCACCAATTGGGATGGAAGGCCAAGATCAGCTGGCAAAAAAGCATGTTCTAATTGTAGGTGCCGGGGCATTAGGAAGTGCAAATGGTGAGATGCTAGCAAGGGCTGGGATTGGAAAAATTACGATCATTGATCGGGATTATATTGAATGGAGTAATTTGAGCAGACAACAGCTTTATACCGAAGAAGATGCCAGACTTTCTCGGACTAAAGCAAAAGCAGCAGAATTAAGATTAAAAGCAATTAATTCAACGATTTCGATTAAAGGAATTGCTGATGAATTTGAACCAGAAAAAGCAGAGAGATTACTAGAACAGGTAGATTTTGTAATTGACGGGACAGATAATTTCAATACAAGGTTTATCATCAATGATGCTTGTGCAAAATCAAACATTTCTTGGGTATACGGCGGGTGTTTAACAAGCAATGGTATTGTTTTACCAATTGTACCTAGAAAAACGCCTTGCCTAAATTGCCTTGTTGATAAACTTCCACAAGAAGGGAGAACCTGTGATACAGTGGGAATTATAGCACCAGCCGTTCAAATTACAGCGAGCTATCAAACAGCGGAATGCTTGAAATATTTAACAGGTCATGAAATGTCACAAGAAATGCTTCATTTTGATGTGTGGGAGCGGACATATGCCTCAATTAATGTGAGTAAGTTAATGGATCCTAATTGTCCGTCTTGTTCCAAACAAGCTACCTACCCTTATTTAACTAAGCAACAAGGAATGCAAACGGCTATCTTATGTGGAAGAGATACTGTGCAGGTACGACCAAATCAAGTGAAAAGTATGTCTATTTTTGCATTAACGAAGCAATTAAAGCCGCTTGTAGATTCCATTAGAGATAATGGAGAGTTGCTTATGTTTACGATTGAAAATACACGTTTTGTCGTTTTTAAAGACGGTCGCACGTTGATTCATGGGGTAAACGATGTCCAGAAAGCTAGGAAATTGTATCAACGGTATATTGGAGCGTAAATGGAAAAGTCCTAAAGCAATGACATGTGCTTTAGGGCTTTTTACATTTAAGAAATATTGTAAAAATAAAGATCTTTAAATTTGACACTGATTGAACTACTTCTTAAACATGGCAAATATTTAAATATATACTCAAATGGTGAAATTTGGTAGATAACTTAAATTCATTATTTGTCCCGTATTTAAGTTACCACAATCCTTACTTCAAGAGTTTTGGAAGAATACGTTATAAACTCTATTGGGGGATAACGGCACCTAACGCTGAAGAGGGTCGACAGGACAAGGAAAGACTACGATAACGATACACCGCACGACGAAAAATTGCCTTTTCTTTTTAGGGACAATACGAGTTTAACCTTCGTTTTCTACTTCTTAACAATGGGGAATGAGGGAAAAGCTCTTTAATTAATACTAAAGGAAAGTATAAAACCTTTAGGCTTTATCGTATAAGAAAAATAGCTTTCTCTAAAGACTTGGCAACAAGCCAAGTTTTACTAATACTATATAAAAGTATAAAATTTTAGGCTTTGTCGTATAAGAAAAACTACAGCTTTCGCCATAAAGACTTAGCGACAAGCCAAGTTTTTCTAATGAATTTTAGTATAATACAAGATAAAGTCTATGACAGAAGAATGGGGGAGGACGATTGGCAACTGTAATTGAAATGAAAAATGTTTCATGGAAAAGAGACGGGGAGGTTTTGTTAAATAATATAAATTGGAAAGTAAATAAAGGAGAGCATTGGGCAATACTCGGATTGAATGGTTCTGGCAAAACAACGTTATTGAATATGATAAATGGTTATATTTGGCCGACTACTGGCAAAATCACTGTCTTAGGAAATATGTTTGGAAAAACGGATTTACGGAATTTGAGAAAGAGAATAGGTTGGGTAAGCTCATCATTACAAGAGAAAATAAAAGGAACGAATACGGTCGAAGCTATCATTCTTAGCGGTAAACATGCTTCTATTGGTTTATATGAGCAGCTGGAGAAAACAGATGTTGAGTTTGCTTACCAATTAATGAAAAAACTAGGTATCGAATATTTGCAAAACCGACCTTACCAAACCGTTTCACAAGGGGAAAAACAGAGAATTTTAATTGCACGCGGGCTGATGGCAAAACCAGATTTATTAATTTTAGATGAACCGACGAACGGGCTCGATTTTCTAGCACGTGAAGAACTCCTAAGCTCCATTAATGAATTAGCTAAACAGCATGATGCACCAACAATTATATTTGTAACGCATCATATGGAGGAAGTTCTATCAGTGTTTTCGCATGTACTTCTGCTTCGAGATGGGACAATCTTTCAAGAAGGGCTTACCAATGAGATTACTTCTAGTGCGAGTTTATCTGAGTTCTATCATATACCTGTTGAAGTTACTAAAAAGAACGAGCGAACATGGATTTCTTTAAAGAGACTATAAATAAAGTGAGTGAAATAATCAACCTTTTTCTTTCCCGAACAAAAAGAGGCTGAGAAAAAACTCTTCTAAAATGAATAAACCGCATAAAATGCAATTTAAAAATCTAATTTAAAAATCTGATTTTATGCGGCTATTTTTATACTATAGGAAAGTTAAAATTTTAGGGTTTATCCCGCATGTAAGGTGCCGTAAGTTTCCCACTTCAAGTCCTGAGTTCGTGCAAAGGTGCTAAGTCGGAGAAAACGGCACCTAAATGCCCGATTGGTTCAAGGGCCTTTAGGTCATACCTTTAAGGTACTAACATTCCGTGTAAAAAGCATTCCACGGAATGAAGTTTCACTTTATCGTATAAGAAAAACGATAGCGTTCGCCATAAAGACTTGGCGACAAGCCAAGTTTTTCTAATGTTATAACTAATGGCAAATAATTTTCAACTTACGCCCTACCTCTTTTATACCCAGCCAAAACCTCTTACGACCTGAGCAATTGTAAAAGTTACTATAATAGCGATAGCTGTCGGTAGAGCAAAGGAAACAAATGTCCATTTGGCGCTTTTTGTTTCTTTCCAAATATTTAGCATCGTTGTTCCACAAGGATAATGTAAAAGCGAAAACAGCATCATGTTTAGTGCGGTTAACCACGTCCAGCCATGATCGAGAAAGATTTGTTTTAAATCACTTAAGTTATCTACTTCAATCATAGATCCAGTGGCGAGGTATCCCATTAACAGAATTGGTAGGACAATTTCATTTGCTGGAAATCCTAAAATAAAGGCGGTTAAAATAAAACCGTCTAATCCGATAGCATGAGCGAATGGATCTAAAAAGCCGGCAAAATGCTCGAGTACACTTTGATCACCAACAAAGATATTTGCCAAAATCCATGTGATGATCGAGGCTGGTGCAGCAACAATAACAGCTCTTTTTAAAACAAACCATGATTTATCTAATGTAGCCCGAACAATCGTGTTCCATATTTTCGGTTTTCTATAAGGTGGTAATTCCAGTGTATAATGAGATGGCACACCTCGTAATAACGTTTTAGACAATGACCAAGAAACAAAAACAGTCATTACAATACCGAACAATACAATCCCAACAACAACAGCTGCTGACACGAAGGTACTCATCCCGCCTGAAAATCCGGCAGCCATAAATAACCCAGCAAGTAAAATTAATAATGGCCAACGACCATTACAAGGTACAAAGTTGTTTGTTAAAATAGCTATCATACGTTCTCTTGGCGACTCTATGATTCTCGATGACATAACCGCAGCTGCATTACAGCCAAATCCCATCGCCATGGTTAGGGATTGTTTTCCATGAGCCCCTGATTTTTTAAATACTCGGTCCAAATTAAAAGCAACTCGTGGCAAGTAACCAAAGTTCTCAAGTAATGCGAACATAGGGAAGAAAATTGCCATCGGAGGTAACATGACACTCACAACCCATGATGTTCCTCGATAAAATCCTTCAACTAAAACTCCGTATAGCCAGTCAGGAGCGTGTACCAATTGAAAAAAAGCAGTAAGCCAACCTTCAACAACGGAAAAGATTTTGGTGATGACAATTCCTGGATAGTTTGCTCCTACAATCGTTAAATAAATGACAACTCCGAGTAACATAAGCATAATTGGGAAACCGTATATGCGTGATGTTAGGATTTTATCCAAGTTTTCATCGAGCCAAGATACTTTTTTCTTCGTATAATGAACCGATTTATTCGTAAGAGTTTGTGAAGTTTGATAGATTCTAGAAACGATATGATCTCTCATTTCATGGGAAGTATTGTCACCATATTGTTTAAAAAGCTGATCAAGTTGATGTTCTGCATTATGCGCCATGACAGCACCCTCCCTTCATTGGCTCATGTTTTAAACTTGTAAACTCTGGATTACTAATATATGCTTTTAAAGCTTCCAGTAATTTAGTATCGCCATCTAACAAACGTAATGCTACCCACCTTGAGGGTAAAGCATCTCCAACAATTTGCTTAATCTGCGGTTCTAATTCGTTAATTTGTTTTTCAACCATAGAATTATATTTAATTTTATATGGATTTGTATGAATTTTTCCTTCAATCATCTGATCAATGGTTTTCAACAGTTGAATAATACCCATTTTTTCTCGTGCGGAGATCAATACAACGGGGATACCAAGCTGTCTCGATAACTCCTCTTTATCTATTGTTATCCCTTTATTCCTTGCTTCATCAATAAGGTTCACACATAGGATTGCTTGATCTGTCATTTCTAATACTTGCAATGCTAAATTCAAATTTCTTGCTAATGATGTAGCATCGACAACGACTACTGTAACATCCGGCTGTTCAAAAATAATGTAGTCTCTGGCAACCTCTTCATCGGCTGAGTTTGAATAGAGTGAATAAGTTCCAGGCAAATCAATTACTTTATATATATGCTTATCTGTTTTTAATTCGCCTTCTGCAAGCATAACGGTTTTACCAGGCCAGTTTCCGGTATGTTGCCTTAAGCCTGTCAGTAGATTAAAAAGTGTACTTTTCCCTGTATTAGGATTTCCCGCTAAAGCAATTGTATGACTCATTTTATATCACCTCTTTCAGTACTTTTTTTCCATAAATTAATGAGCTTTCTTCTTTTCTTAAGGCAATCGTCGTATTGAATACTTTAAATGCGATAGGATCTCCTAAGGGGCTTTTTTGCACCACTTCAATAACTGCACCTTGTACGAACCCTAAATCAAGCAGCCTCCTTCGCATAATATCTTTTACTTGTATAGAAGTTATTTCTAGTTTGTCTCCAATTTGAAATTGATAAATTGGCTTATCTTCAATCATTTCTGACATCTCCTTTGGTCTATAGGCAAACAGTTGGTCTAAGGAAACATATATATAGAATTATATTTTATGTAACATATGAAAGGTTGGGTAAAACGTTCAATTGTTTCCTTTCTAAATATATTATGATTATAACTTAAAAAGTTTGCCTAGCACAACTAAAAAACAACTAAAATTAATGGCAGTTTTTTACGAGATATCGAAATCAATGAACTTATGAGAGTAGCTTTAAGCTGTTTATTTCCTTATACAAGATGGCCATTTGGAGAACATCTATCTGTTGTAGGTACTACCGAATACTATAAATTAAAACAATATGATTTAAGTGGTATTGATTTTATTGTGAGTTCTATTCCGATTAAAGATGTGTTACCTGTACCTGTTATTGAAGTAAATGCAATATTAGGTAATCAGGATATACGTGCTATTAGACGATATGTTTATCATGATCAACTAAATAAAAATATATTTTTCACTGAGGATTTAACATTTTTACCAAAAAGCAAGTGTTGGAGTATTTGTGCAACATTTTACATGAAAGAAATTTGATTGATTACACATTTTTACCGGCTATTTATGAACGAGAAAAGATTGCTCCTACAGCTTTTGGAAATCTAGTAGCCATCCCCCATCCAATTGTACCAAAATCACGGAAAACATTTTTAACAGTTTGTACGTTGAAAAAACCAATTTTATGGGCAGATAAACAAGTTCAGTTTATTTGCTTAATTAGTATAAAGAAAAATACCGAAGAAGAATTACAACCAATGTATGATTTAATAAGCGAAATCATTGATAATAACTGCCTTGTGCAACATTTAATTAAAGCTAGTACGTATCATGATTTTGTTAAGCAATTATCCAAATGTGGTATTAATTTTATAAGCTGTCGAAACCATGTTGTTAAGTGAACAAAATGAGGTGTGTATATTGTTTTTCTTGACCGGTTTCCTTATTTATTACAGATGGTTTTAAACGTATCGCTTATTTTTCTTGCCATCATTCTTCATTTCTTCTCCTCAAAGAATTAGTGGTATTTGCTCGTATTTTGTTGGCAAAAGAAACGGCAGATCATCAACTGTTTTTAGCAAATATTTTAATTTTCTTTTTTTATTTTGAATTTGTAGCAATGATTGTAAAGTATTTTAAAGAGAACTACCATTTCCCGCTCCGTTATTTTTTGTATATTGGAATAACGGCAATGATTCGTTTATTATTGTCGAGCATGATAACGCGGTTCATACGATGCTTTACTCTTTTGTGATACTTATTTTAATTATTGGCTACTTTATTATGAACTTGACACTTTGCGAACGTCCTCAAAGCAAATGGTTCTTTCACAAAAATGATTAAAACATAATGGATGATATGATTTTTTCTTTGCTTTTGAAATAGGTATTGACTAACATAGAAAAAAGGATTGGTACAAAAAGCCAATCCTTTTTATTTATTCTTATCTTTATCGTGGTGTTTTAAAGCCAACCTTGTGGAATAGTACACAACGATACCAATAACAAGTAGGTTAATAATCCATCCGAGGAGTCCAAACCCTGCGAAATGAAGCCCATATCCGCCCATCATGCGTGCTCACCCCTTTTTTATCCCGCATGTAAGATGCCGTAAGACTCCCACTTCAAACTTTTGAGTTGATATAACAGGGTGAAGTGGAAGAAACGGCACCTAAATGCCCGATTCGTTCAACTAACATTTCTTGGGAAAGGCATTCCAAGAAATGAAGTTTCACTTTATTCGTTAGGTCTATCAAACTCCTTTTGGGGACCTCTGTCAAATTGACCGTTTCCATGACAGAAATTAAACATTGCTTCATAATCTTCGTTAGAGAAGTTTGGATGCATTTTTTCCATATAAGGTCTCATCTCATTTAAGAATTGATTATTCTCATTTGTATCGGCAAACGTGTAAGTTGCTGCACCTCCAATGATTACTGCACCTGCTAGGATACCGATTATCATTTTTTTCATTTTCTCCAACTCCTTTCTTTTGATCATTTTTATCATACCGAATTGTTTTGAGGAACCTATGAAGAACTTATGTAGAAGTTGTGAAGATGTATTTTTCCACTTCATCGCATGGTATCATGAATAATAGTTAAGAATATATAAAAAAACACGCATCTAAAAATATGTTTAGTAAGTAATGTTTTATCCATTTAAGGCTATTAAAAGCCGTCCAAATAAAACCGCTTTGCTTTATTTTTAATATCTTCTGATGTACAACTGGTTATGCGTATAAAATTTTTATTCCGCATCTAAAGTGCCGTAAGACCCCTGCTTCATAGGGCTAAAGGCAACTAAATGCCTTGATTTAATTCGGGACAACAGGACAAGGAAAGCTTCTTGATTAGACATCGCACGCAGAAAAAGCGCACTTCTTTTTCAATGACAGAGTTGCTACGGCAGCGACGCATCGCACGCAGAAAAAGTGTTCTTCTTTTTCAATAACAAGGAAAGCTTTGGATGAAGGAAAAACACCACTGAATGAATTTCACTTTTATAAAAAGGTACGTAAACATTTTAAACGTTTTCTGCTTTTAGAATGTATAGTAATTCATTGAAGGGGAGAGGGTAACGGTGACAAAAATACTAATTGTTGACGACGAAGAAGTTATTCGTGAAGTGTTAGCAGCTTATTTTGAAAAAGAGGGCTGGAATATTATATTTGCAACAAATGGATTAGAAGCTTTAAAACAAATAAAGGAAGAAAACCCCGATATTATTATTCTTGATTTAATGTTGCCGGATATTTCGGGGGAAGAGGTTTGCAGATTAACAAGAAAAGATAACGATGTTCCGATCATTATGCTTACAGCTAAATCTGCAGAGGATGATATTATAAATGGGATCGTCATCGGAGCAGATGATTATGTAACCAAACCATTTAGTCCAAGAGAAGTAGTTGTCCGTACTAAAGGATTGTTACGACGAGTGAGAAAATCAATAAGTAATCGTAAACTCAGCTTTAATAATCAACAATTAGTTATTGATCATTTTAAAAAAGAAGTTCGTTTTAATGATCAACTCATTTCACTAACTCCGAATGAATATAAAATATTAGTAACCATGGCAAGTTATCCGGGTAGAGTGTACAGCCGAGGTGATTTATTAGTTAAGATTCAAGAAGATGATAACTATTTTGAAGGTTATGAGCGAAGTATTGATACACATATTAAAAATTTGCGAAAAAAGATCGAAACAGATTCTCGACAACCTGTGTTTATTTTGACTGTATTTGGAATGGGATATAAGTTTGGAGGAAAGCCGGATGAGGCTAACACTTCGTACTAAGATCTTTATCTATTTATTAATTGTTTCCCTGAGCGGGGTGTTTTTAACAAGTTTTTCCATATTTTTTGGTGTTGAAAATCAATTTTCTAGCTATCTAGAGGAAAGTAGAGAAGAAAAGATATCTTTAATAGAAGAAGAAATTACTAAGACCTATCAACAAACAGGAAGATTATTAAGTGACCAAGGAAGTAGTATGTTGCATAATCAAGCAATGACAGAAAACCTATATTATAAAATCGTTGATAAAAATGGAAATGTCATTGCAGATACAACAATGATGCAACGGATGATGCACCGAATGCATGGTTATTCCCAATCAGAAGCCACCGATTTCGATTCAAGCTCACATACGATAAAATTAGGAGGTGAAGCAATTGGTGAACTGGAAGTCATATACCCCGTAGAATTAGTTGGTGAGGATTTTACATTTTTGAAATCAATCAAACAAAATATTCTTATTGCTGTTCTTGTTATTTTGTTCTTGTCCATTTTATTTAGCTTTTTATTTTCCAGACGATTAACTGCTGGCTTTATACGTTTAACTAAAGCTATTCAGGAGTTAAAACGACATAAACGGGTAAATGTCCCTGTAAAGGATTTAACTATTGAAATGCAACAGCTTGGAGAGTCCTTTAATGAGTTAGCTACATCACTTGCCAAGGAAGAAAAATTAAGAAAACAATTTACAGCTGATTTTGCGCATGAATTAAGAACGCCGTTAGCAACATTACGCAGTCAACTAGAAGCTTATCAGGATGGGATTTGGGAGCCTACTCCGGAACGTCTTGAAAAAAGTCATCATGAATTAATGCGCTTAGTTCGCTTAGTTAATGAATTGGAAAAGCTGATTGCAGTGGAAAATCCACAAAAAAAATTAAACTTTGTAACATTGGAAGCTGGAAAACTAATTAGCTTATTAGCGAATCAATTTAGTCCACTATTTCAGGAGAAAAACGTGATTTTAGAAGTAATTCCTCCTCAAGAAGCGAGTTATTTTAAAGGGGATTATGATCGGGTTATCCAAATATTAACAAATCTTGTTAATAATGCATTGCAATATACGCCCGCCGGTAAAAAGGTATCTATTTTTGTAGAAGATCGACATGATTATGTCTGCTTTGTTATGAAAGATGAAGGAATTGGAATAAAAGAAGGAGATCTGCCTTTTTTATTTGAAAGATTCTATCGTGGTGATAAATCGAGAGCAACGAAAACAGGTGGAATTGGAATTGGATTGTCGATTGTAAAGGCGCTGGTAGACGCACATCAGGGAACCATTCATTTTGAAAGTGAGGTTGGCCATGGTACAACGGTTACAGTTTGTTTTTTAAAAAGAGGAATAAATTAAATTAGCTAGCTGATGCATGAACAGCAATTTTGCAAGAACAAATATTGGTATAAAATAGTTATACTAGACAAAGGAAATTTTGAGTAGTTTGTAGCAATTCATAGCAACTTATTTTCCTGTACTATAGGAAAGTATAAAATTTTAGGGTTTATCCCGCATGTAAGGTGCCGTAAGACTCCCACTTCAAGTCCTGAGTTTGTGCAGAGGGTCAAAGTGGGATAAAACGGCACCTAAATGCCCGATTGGTTCATCTGGAATTTCTTGGGAAAAGCATTCAAGAAATGAAGTTTCACTTTATCCCGCATGTAAGGTGCCGTAAGACTCCCACTTCAAGTCCTGAGTTTGTGCAGAGGGTCAAAGTGGGATAAAACGGCACCTAAATGCCCGATTGGTTCATCTGGCATTTCTTGGGAAAAGCATTCAAGAAATGAAGTTTCACTTTATCCCGCATGTAAGGTGCCGTAAGTTTCCCACTTCAAGTCCTGAGTTCGTGCAAAGGGGCTAAGTCGGAGAAAACGGCACCTAAATGCCCGATTGGTTCATCTAGCATTTCTTGGGAAAAGCATTCAAGAAATGAAGTTTCACTTTATCGTATAAGAAAAACTACAGCTTTCGCTAAAGACTTGGCGACAAGCCAAGTCTTTCTAAGAAGTAAGTCTTTTAGGATAAGTGTTTTATGTTTTATCAAGAGGAGTAGATACAAGGATAATTTCCAGTATAAGCATGAATTGTATCAATTAAGTAATCCAAATAGGGAGCTAACCTTCCCATTGATGACAACTTCGCTTTGTAAAATGAAGTGTGTGCCATTTTATTTTCTGTACGTATTTGTATATAACAAATAAAAACATTAAAGTAGGGAGTTAAAGTGAATGAATCGAAAAATTGAATATATATTAGGAATTGTTGGTTTTTCAATGGATGCATTAGTGGCCATTATGAGTGGAGTTTTTCTACTTATACTTCATAGTGGGGTAGATTTTCTAAAAGACGCTATTGACCCAACGGAATATGGGGCGTTTTCTGATTTTTTCCCCGTATTTATTAATTTATTGTGGATTCCTATTCTTGGGTGTGTTATTAGCTTTATTTTAGGGTTAATTGCAGTAGTAAATATAAAAAAGAATCCGAAAGTTGCCGGAGGTTTTTTCATAGCAGCTGCGATAATTAGTAGTTGGTTGTTGTTTTCAGGATTTTTCTTTCAATCTGTATTTTATTTAATTGCTGGGATTATGTGCTTTGTACGAAAACCAGAAGATAGCGCTATGGAATAAGCTAAAAATCGAGAGAATAGAGTAGATTATCCTTACTTAAATGTAGCTGCCAGAAGATTGAAAACACCCCAGAAGTATCTTACTCTAACTTCTGGGGAAATGAGGGTTACTGTTATCTAGGATAGGCATAGATAACATAGCGATCTGGTGCATCACCGATATAGGAAAATGGATAGCATGTAGATACGGTTAATACTTCATCCTTTCGATCAGGATCAATGACCGTTGTATCATCTGCAGATACAATTTTATGATCCTGAATGGTATATACAAAAGTACCATGTTCCATTTTTACATGGAACTCATCTCCGTCTTCTAACTTATCAAATTCTCTAAAAACTGTATCTCGATGACCAGATAGTAAGATTTGTTTATTTTCTCCGGGAAAACCTGTACCGGTGTAATGCCCAACTCCCTGAGCCAACTCTTCTTCATCTACACCTTCTACGATTGGGACTTCACGATCAAGTTTTGGAATATATAAAATTCCAATCGTATCTCCTGTTTTAAATTGGTCATAACTAAATTTCTTGACATTTTCTACCTCTTTAACAACCGTGTTCGAAACAAACGATTTTGCTTCATCCATCCGGTCACTTTCCATTGCTTTAAAGTTATATAATTGAAATCCGCCATAGCCAAGAATCGCTATTCCACAAATAATTAACACGATTGAAAATGCCCGAAGCATACAATTCACCTCAGCCTATTTACTTATCATTTTTATTCTTACTTTCCACCATATAATAAAAATAATCTTAAAAGGATGTTCAAAAAGCCCTATCCTGTTTATTGAACTCGTATTTATATGTTTTCGGCTAGTGATGACATAAAAAAATGTAGCTTCTAAAAAGTTGTAATTAAACCATGTTTACGGATAAGAATAATTGACTCATCTCCATTTTTTTAACGGCTTTTGTAAGCAGTTCCTCCGGTTGAACTAAACCAATACGTACATAGCCTTCTCCTGATTTTCCGAAAGCGTTACCTGGTATTACAACAACTCCAGCATCGTCTATTAGTCGATACGTAAATTCTGTAGATGTAAATGATTCCGGTACCTTTGCCCAAATAAACATGGATGCCTTTGGGGGATCAACTTTCCATCCTAATTCACTAAAACCTTGAATTAAAATATCTCTGCGCTTTTTATAGACAGATCTTAACGTTTGACAAAAATCTGCGCCATGTTTTAAAGCGGAGATAGCGGTTTTTTGAATAGGTAGAAAGACTCCAAAGTCAATATTTGATTTTAACCGTTTCAATCCATCTATAATTTCAGCATTACCTACAATATAACCAATTCTACAACCAGCCATGTTGAAGCTTTTGGAAAAGGAATTAAACTCTACGCCAACTTCTTTTGCTCCATCGATTGATAAGAAGCTAATTGGTTTTTCTTCATAATAGAGTTCAGAATAAGCAAAATCATGAAGGACGGAAATGTCGTATTTTTGGGCAAACTTAACTACCTTTTCAAAAAACTCTTTTGTAGCAAGAGCAGGTACAGGATTGCCTGGAAAATTCAATATCATCATCTTGGCTTTTTTTCTAATTTCTTCAGGGATGGCTTCTAAGTCAGGCAAGAAATTATTTTCTGCCTTTAGCGGCATGGGATATGGTGTTGCATTAGCTAAAGAAACTCCAGTTTGATAGGCAGTATACCCAGGGTCAGGTAAAAGAATAATATCACCCGGGTTAGTAAGAACCATTGGTAAATGTACAAGTCCATCTTGTGAACCCATTACCATTAAGGCTTCTGTTTCTGTATGAACAGGTGCTGCATATTGTTCGGTATAGTAAGTTGCAATCATTTCGTGTAATTCATCTATACCGGTTAATGTATAGCCATATTGTGCAGGATCTTGAACATTTTTTGTCATTTCGTCTATTACGAACTGAGCAGGAGGTAAGTCTGGGCTTCCCACACTTAAATCAATCATTTCCAACCCTTCCTGCATTTTTTTCTTTTTGTAAGCAGATAGCTCATTGAAAATGGAAGTTTGAAAATTAACCATTTTATTAGCTAGCCTTATACTCATATAGAATCACCTCATAGTTGACTATCCAGAAATGGAGATTAGTATGATTATACCATTCTTATAAAAGATGGTGGGTAATTTTTGAACATTTTTAACAAGCAATTTAAATTTGCAAGCTTTTAACTTAGTTATTTTAATGCATAATGATAGAAAAAACAAATAGGGCAATAGACTTAAGGGAAAAAGTCTTTTGAAAGACTTTATACTAGAATACGTAGATTCAGTCTACATTAATTAATTTCTCCCATGATTAATATTATACGCCTCTCTACAAACTAACACTCCTGTCTCCTCTTTAGTTTTAAATTTTTAGAAAATTAACTTGACAGTCAAATAAAGAATAATTAGAATAATGGTAAGATAAAGTGAAACTTGCCATGAGACACTCATGGTTAGATGAATCAATCGGACATTTACTGGAAGTTCCCTCCACTAGATTTCTTGGATCCTCTTCCTCCACTAGGTGGAGGATCTACTGCCGGTTAGATGTGGGATAAATAAAAATGGGGAAGTGAATGATTTGTCTTTACGTGCCCGGAAAATAGCTGAAAAGAAAGAGGAAATTATTCGAATGGCTATACGCGTATTATCAGAGAAAGGGTATTATGGCATTACGATGGAGGAAATTGCTTCAAAGCTATTAATGACAAAAGGTACCGTTTATTACTATTTTAAAGATAAGCAGGATCTATTATATCAAAGTCAAATGATGTTGTTAGGAAAAAGTTTGGACAATATGAACTCCATCCGACAACAGGACTTGCCAATAATGGATAAGCTAAAAAAAGCAATGACCACCCACATTGAATATCTCCTTACTGAAAAGTCGGGGTTTGAATCAATGTTAAAGCCGGAGCAGATTTTTTCTAAAGAACAGCTCGAGGTCATTTTAAAACGGAGAGATGATTATGGGAAGTGTTTTGACCAGCTGATCGCAGAAGGAATAGAAGCGAATACTTTTTACCCCGTTGACATAAAAGTAGTTAGAAATATCATTTTGGGAGCGATGAATTGGGTAATACAATGGTATTCAGACAGTGGAAAAAAGAGTAAAACAGAAATTGCTGAGGATATTACGGAGTATTTACTTCGGATTTTAATAAAAACGGGAGGCGATTAAATGAACATTACAAATTGTGTATCTGTAGTGACCGGGGGTGCATCAGGTCTAGGTGAAGCAACAGTGAGAAAGCTGGTTGCAGCTGGGGGAAAAGCGGTAATTTTAGATGTATCTAAAGAAAAAGCAGTCACTCTAACAGAAGAACTCGGTGATAAAGTGACATTTTTTCAAGCAGATGTTACAGATGAATTAAGTGTCCAAACGGCGTTGGATGAAGCGATAGAGAGTTTTGGCAGAGTGGATGTTCTTGTGAACTGTGCAGGAATAGGCATTGCAGAGAAAACGTTTGGAAAACGCGGCGTACATCATTTAACTACGTTCTCTAAAGTGATTGAAGTCAATTTAATCGGTACTTTTAATGTTTTACGTCTTACTGCTGCAAAAATGGCTGAAAATGAGCCAAATGAACATGGTGAACGTGGAGTAATTATTAATACGGCTTCTGTTGCTGCGTTTGATGGACAGATTGGTCAGGCAGCGTATAGCGCATCAAAAGGGGGAATTACCGGTATGACATTGCCAGTGGCGAGAGATCTCGCTTCCTTAGGAATTCGCGTGATGACGATTGCACCGGGATTATTTGAAACACCGTTATTTGCAACCCTTCCAGAAAAAGCTAAACAAGCATTGGGAGAAATGACACCATTTCCATCAAGGCTTGGCAAACCAGAAGAGTATGCATTGCTTGTTAAAAGTATTATTGAAAACCCAATGTTGAACGGGGAGACAATCCGCTTAGATGGTGCCATTCGTATGCAGCCAAAGTAATAAATAAGCGACCAGTAGCAACTATGGTAATTATTTTCAATCAGTAGCAAGCTGATAAGAATAGCTGATGAAAAAACAATTTAAGTGTCAAACATGTCAGCTAAAAACATGTTGTGGGAAATATAGATGCGTAATAGAGTTTTACTATAATCTAGGGGGATATGCGTTGTGGAAAGAGACTTTTTACAGGAAGAGCATCTGATTTTCAGGAGCTCCTTACGAAAATTTTTAGCACAAGAAGCGGCTCCACATTTTGCTGAATGGGAACAAAATCAGCAAATACCAAGATCATTTTGGCGGCAGGCGGGAAAGCGGGGATATCTTTGTTCGTGGGCTTTGGAGGAATACGGTGGATATGAAGCAGATTTTGGATATTCTGTGGTTCTTAACGAAGAATTGGAACGAGTTGGCACTGCAATGGTAGGAATAGGGTTACATAATGATATTGTAATGCCATATATTTATGCATATGGTACAGAAGATCAAAAGAAAAAATGGCTGCCTGGTGCGATAACAGGAGATATCATATCTGCAATAGCGATGACAGAACCGGCTGCGGGGTCAGATTTGGCCGCAATTCAAACAACAGCAATAAAAGATGGAGATACGTATATTTTAAATGGTGAAAAGACCTTTATTACGAACGGTTATACAGCCGATTTGATTGTAGTTGTATGCAAAACTGATCCGCATATAAAGCCGGCGCATAAAGGGATTAGTTTACTAGTTGTAGAGGCGGATACACCAGGATTTCGGCGAGGAAAGAAATTGAAGAAGGTTGGTCAACATGCGAATGGTACGTGTGAATTAATTTTTGAAGATGCACGGGTTCCCGCTGAAAATTTATTGGGGGAAGAAGGAAAAGGATTCTATTATTTAATGGAAAATTTGCAGCAGGAACGGTTAATCGTAAGTATTCAAAGTATTGCAGCTACTGAATTAATGATCGATTTGACAACGGATTATGTGAAGCAAAGAAGAGCTTTTGGAAAAAGGATTAGTCAATTTCAAAATACGCAATTTAAGTTGGCAGAAATGAACACTGCATTTCAAATGGGAAGGGTCTTTGTTGATCAAATAATTAAATCTCATATGGCAGGAAAAAATCTGGTTACAGAAGTATCAATGGCAAAATGGTGGAGCACAGATCTTGTGAAAAAAGTTGCTGCTGAATGTATGCAACTCCATGGCGGTTATGGGTATATGGAAGAATACGAGATTGCCAGAAGATACCGAGATACGGCTGTATCCTCCATTTATGCAGGTTCGAATGAAATTATGAAAGTGATTATTAGCAAAAATATGGGATTATAATGATTATGAAAATGACAAGTATAAATATGTATATTCATTCATAGCTTCATGTTTAGTAGATGTGTTTGAACACTCCCTATCAGTTACTTGCAAAACAGTAAAGATTGCAATTGTTGTAAGGGTTTACAACAGGGGTTAAAAATCAGAAAGGATGATAATTATGCGAGAAGCAGTAATTGTAGAAGCAATTAGAACACCAATTGGAAGGCGTAAAGGCATGTTAAGTGAAATTCGCGCAGAAGATTTAGCAGCAAAACCATTAATGGAAGTAGTAAAGCGAGCTGGTATATCACCAGAGTTCGTGGAAGATGTTATCTATGGGTGTGTGTCACAGGTAGGAGAGCAAGCTTTTGATATTGCCCGTCAAGCTGCATTAATTGCTGATTATCCAGTTGAAGTACCGGGAACAACGATAGATAGACAATGTGGTTCCAGTCAACAGGCCGTACATTTTGCGGCACAGGCCATTATAAGTGGAGATATGGATGTAGTCGTAGCTGGAGGGGTTGAGCATATGACTCGAGTGCCAATGGGATCTAATATGCAAGGGGTTAAAATCAATGAGAATCTGTCGCTTAAATATGAAATTATTAATCAAGGTCTATCTGCTGAACGAATTGCTAATAAGTGGGGACTAAGCCGACAACAGATGGATGAATTTTCATTAGAGAGTCATGAAAAAGCAGTTTCAGCTAGTAAACAAGGTTCTTTTGATGATGAAATCATGCCATTAAAAGTGAAACTTGAAGATGGTTCGGAAACTGTCATGAATCAAGATGAGGGACCGAGGGAAAACACAAATTTAGAAAAGCTTGGACAGTTAACGCCGGCTTTTAAAGAAGATGGGGCAATTACGGCAGGAAACTCCAGTCAAATTAGTGATGGGGCTGCAGCACTGTTAATCATGTCTCAGGAAAATGCAGTTGAATTAGGAGTAAAACCTAAATTTCGGATTATTGCTCGTACCGTTATTGGTTCTGATCCTACATTCATGTTAACCGGACCGATTCCGGCTACAGAAAAAGTACTGAAGAAAGCAGGGCTATCCCTTTCAGATATGGATGTTTTTGAAGTGAATGAGGCCTTTGCTTCCGTTCCTTTAGTTTGGCTGAAAGAAACAGGAGCAGACCCCAAAAAGCTCAATCCAAATGGAGGGGCAATTGCTTTAGGGCATCCACTTGGTGCAAGCGGAGCTCGACTCATGACGACTATGATGTATGAGTTGGAACGGACAGAAGGACGTTATGGATTACAAACCATGTGTGAGGGGCATGGGATGGCAAATGCAACGATAATTGAACGATTAACTTAAATAAAGTGAAACTTCATTCCGTGGAATGCTTTTTACACGGAATGTTAGTACCACAAGGGTATGACCTAAAGGCCCTTGAACGAATCGGGCATTTAGGTGCCGTTTTCTCCCACTTTGACCCTTTGCACGAACTCAGGACTTGAAGTGGGAAACTTACGGCACCTTACATGCGGTATAAAAATTGGCATCTGTTTTAATTAAGAGTTGACTAGGTTTTGGCTTATACGCTAAAGAGGGCTGTTACCAGCCAAGTTAAAAATTAATATGGAGGTGGTGTTTTGCCGCTTACATCAATTCGTGTACTCGATTTGACACGCTTATTGCCGGGACCTTATTGTACCATGTTACTTGCAGATTTTGGTGCTGAAGTCATTAAAATAGAAGATCCTAAAGTTGGTGATTATGCCAGGGACTATGAGCCGAAGTTGGATGAAAATAGTGCCATTTTCCATTCCCTTAATCGCAATAAGAAAAGCATTTGTTTAAATTTAAAATCAGCGGAAGGAAAAGAATGTTTCTTTAGTTTAGTAGAAGAAGCTGATGTTGTTATCGAATCATTTCGCCCAGGGGTAATGAAAAAACTTGGAATAGATTATGAGACGTTGAAATCCATGAATCCAGGAATTATTTATTGTAGTATAACTGGTTTTGGGCAACAAGGTCCATATGCTAAGAAAGCTGGTCATGATATTAATTATATCAGCTATGCCGGCTTACTTCATTTAATGGGCGAGAGCGGGGGAAAGCCAGTCATTCCTGCTGTACAAATTGCCGATATTGGGGGAGGTGCATATCCAGCTGCATTAGGTATTTTATTAGCTCTAATTGCGAGAGAAAAATCGGGTAGCGGGCAATTTATAGATATTTCAATGATGGATGGGATAATCGCTTGGATGCAAACCGTATTACCTCATTTCATGGCTACTAATCAGTTGCCAAAACGTGGTGAACAAATGTTAAGTGGCGGCCTTGCTTGTTATGAGGTTTATGAAACGAAGGATTATCGCTGGATTGCTGTTGGTGCATTGGAGGCTAAATTTTGGAAGGTTTTTTGTAATACCATTGGGAGAGATGACTTTATCCCACTTCAACAAGCACCATTGCGTGAGCAGCATCGTTTAAAATATGAAATTCAAGAAATTATCTCTCGAAAAACATTGGATGAATGGTTAGCAATTTTTCCAAAGGATGAGTCGTGTATATCCCCAGTACAAACTTTTGCAGAATTAATCGATGATCCGCAGGTTAAAGAACGCGAGATGATTAAAGAAACCTACCACCCTTCTTTAGGAACGATAAAGCAAATAGGTATCCCGATTAAATTATCAAAAACTCCTGGATCGTTTCGAAACAAAGCCCCAAAAATTGGTGAGCATACAGAAGAAGTTTTAAAACGAAAGTCTTTTTAGCTGTGTGGCATCAGGTAAATCATTGGCCACTGTGAAGGAATTCAACTCGCCTCCTTCACCGTTTAAAAAGCAAACCTAAAGATCAAAAAAACTAACATCCAAACCAACAAATAATTTCATGGGGTGGGGGACATTCCTTTCATTTAGAATCATTGGAAACAAAACCTGAGACGCTCATGACGCCCTAGTGTGAACTCTGATCAGCAACCTCGTGTATGAGTACTATCCTTGCATTGAAAGCCGCCCTAAAGCTACTAACATCTAGGTTCGAACATCAAGTTGTACGTCTGCTTGTATGAAGGTCGAAACACACACTGGGGAACAGTCTTACAATGCAGTTATGACCCGCGGGAGCGAAAAGAATTGTCCCAAATGATCCGAAGAACATTATCTAGGAACATCACGCATGTCCAAGATATTGGACATATCCATTCATAGAATAAGCAGGAAATAAGTAGCTTGGAACGAAAGGCAATGACTTCTGCGGGAAAAGCATGAGCCTTTAGACCCCGTAACAAGCGTTTTTTGCGAGTGGGGAAGCTCAAACAGACCTTCAAAAAGCGTCCGCCCGTAGTGTAAAACGATGGGTTTAACGCACGTATAAATTCTCAAGAAATAAAGCAGATGAACTAATAAGAAACAATGGGAAAAAAATAACGCCTAAATATAATATACGAGGGAGTGATGAAGATGGATCTTGGGACTACTTTAGCTAGAAACGCCAACCGGTATCCGGATAAACAGGCAATTTACTATGGAGAAAAAGTGTACACATACAGGCAATTAAATGAAGAAGTAAATCGACTCGCTCATGGTTTACTTGCACAAGGCATAAGTAAAAGTGACAAAATAGCTATGTTAATGAAAAATTCCGATATGTTTATGATTGTGTTTTATGCAATTATGAAAGTTGGTGCAATAGCTGTTCCCATTAATTATCGTTTGGCGAAGGCAGAAGTTAAATATATTATAGGGGATTCAGATGCTTCGGTGATATTTTTTGATGAAGAATATGCTGCTTTTGTAGCTGAGATAGGAAAAGAGAATCAGCAATTATTGCTGCAAGTATCCGTAAATGAAAATATAGTAGAAGAACAGTACAAACTTAGAGAAATAATGAGCAGCAATCAGTCGGAGCCACCTGTTAAAGTAAACGAAACAAATAATGCAGAAATACTTTATACATCAGGAACAACAGGAACGCCCAAGGGAGCATTATTTGATCATCATCGTATTCTTTTCGTAGCACTTACCTCCTCCATTATGATGAAGATCGGACCAGAAGATAATTTACTTCATGTAGCACCTCTATTTCATTCAGCTCAATTAAATCTATTCATGATAACTGGAACACTTTTAGGAAGTTCACAGGTTATTCATAAGGATTTTGACCCCGTACAAGTATTGAATGATATTGAAAAATATAAGATAAGTCTTTTCTTCGCAGTTCCAACGATGTATAATTTTTTACTTCAAGTACCGAACAGTGACAACTTTGATTTATCCTCTGTTAAGCGTTGTGGATATGGAGCAGCGCCAATGCCGGTAGCATTATTAGAAAAAGCGATGAAATTGTTTCAAAATGATCAATTTTATAATATGTGTGGTTTAACAGAAGGTGGTCCTGGTGGTGTTTTACTATTGCCTGAGGATCATAAAACGAATATGGGTGCCGGCGGAAAGCCTATGTTGTTAACAGAGGCCAGAGTGGTTAATGAGGCTGGTGAAGATGTATGTGCTAACCAAGTTGGAGAGTTTATTATTCGAAGTGAAATGATGATGAAGGAGTATTATAAAAAACCACATGAAACAAAAGAGACACTCCGGGACGGTTGGCTGTATACCGGAGATCTGGCTATTATCGATGAAGAGGGTTTTATAACACTTGTTGATCGAAAAAAAGATATGATTATTTCCGGCGGAGAAAATATTTATTCTGCGGAGGTGGAGCAAGCACTGTATCAACATTCAAACATATTGGAGGCAGCTGTTGTTGGTTTGCCAGACGAGTTATGGGGCGAGAAAGTCGTTGCTATTGTTGTTTCCAAAGATGGGGAAGCATTAGATGCTGAGGAAATAAAGGCTTTCTGCCGTAATCATCTGGCCAAGTACAAAGTGCCGACAGAAATCATTCAAGAGAAAGCAATTCCTCGTAATGCTTCGGGAAAAATTTTAAAGTATCAAATTCGTGAAGCACTACAAATAGGAAAATCATTATCTAGTTAAATGTATAGGGGGCAAATTATGATGATGGACACGCCTTTATCTCTCGTATCTTTGTTAGAACGTGCAGAGACGTATTTTCCTACAAAAGAGATTGTTTCTCGTACGCAAAAAAAGATTCATCGTTTAACCTATCGCGAACTGGGTGAGCGAACAAGAGCATTGGTGAATGTGTTAAAAAACGTTGGGATTAAAAAAGGGGATAGAGTAGGAACGTTTGCTTGGAATCATCATCGGCATTTAGAAGCATATTTTGCTGTGCCGGCCATCGGTGCTGTACTGCATACGATTAATATTCGTTTATCAACCGAGCATCTTGTGCATATTATAAATCATGCAGAAGATAGAGTAATATTTGTGGACAAGGAACTGTTACCAATATTAGAAAAATTACAGGATCAATTCACTACGGTGGAAGCATTTATTGTGATGATGGATGAAAATATATTACCAGAATCAGCAATAAAATCACTATATGCTTACGAACAGCTGTTGGAAAATGCTGATCGGACATTTACATTTTCTAAAAATATGGATGAACAAGATCCAGCGGTCCTATGCTATACATCGGGAACTACAGGCAAACCTAAAGGTGTCGTTTATTCTCATCGCGGACTTGTGTTACATTCAATGGCTTTAGGTTTAGCCGATACAGCTGCAATCTCAGAATCAGATGTTGCTATGCCGGTTGTCCCCATGTTTCACGTTAATGCGTGGGGAATGCCATTTGCTGCAACTTGGTTCGGAACTAAGCAAGTATTACCGGGACCCTTTCCAACTCCGAAGGTTTTAGCAGAGCTGATTGAGTCGGAGGCAGTTACGATTACTGCTGGTGTGCCAACTATTTGGCTTGGATTACTTCAAGAACTAGAGGAAAATCATTATAATACAGATAGTTTGCGCGGGGTGTTGTGTGGAGGGGCTGCTGCACCGAAGGGAATGATCCACGCCTTCGAATCGAAATACGGAATTCCATTTTATCACGCTTATGGAATGACAGAAACAGCACCACTTGCTCTATTTTCCAGACTCAAAAGCTATCAAGAACAGCTTCCAGAAGCAGAAAGATTGGAGTTGCATGCGAAGCAAGGGATAGTTGCTCCATGTATTGATATTAGAGCAGTTAATGAGTATGGAGAGATTAAGAAAGATGGTATTGACATGGGCGAACTTTTAATTCGTGGACCTTGGATTGCCGATTCCTATTATAAAGATGAGCGAAGTACAGAAGCCTTTCGTAATGGTTGGCTCTATACAGGAGACGTTGTTACCATTGATGCGGAAGGTTTTGTTAAGATTGTGGATCGAACAAAAGACGTAATTAAAAGTGGGGGTGAATGGATATCATCGGTTGATTTAGAAAATGCATTAATGGCACATGAAGCTATCTACGAGGCGGCAGTTGTTTCTGTTCCACATCCGAAGTGGCAAGAACGTCCAGTTGCTTGTGTTGTATTAAAGAATAAGTATAAGGAAACCGTTTCCAAGGAGGATATCCTTTCATTTTTGCAACCACAGTTTGCGAAATGGTGGCTACCAGACGAAATATTATTTATGGATGAACTTCCTAAAACATCTGTAGGAAAGTTTTTAAAAGCAGCATTAAGAGAAAAGGTAAAGGACTACATGGCTAATCAAAATTAAATATTTACACCTTAATGTGTACGAATAAGACGAATGTATAGGCAAAAGCAAAAACTAGAGGAGGAATTTGTTTTCGAATAGATTGGCAGAAAGTAAGTACTAGTTTTATATAAAAAACCTGTTATAGATTCCATATATATAAAGAAGAAAAATGTTCACATATGCAGAGATTTATTTTCTACCTTAAAAAATTTCAGCACAGAAAGTAGATACAAATGTAGTAAAATTTTGATGTTTTAAGTATTCGGGCAATTAGTTGTCGGCTGCGCCAGACCATCATCCCAGCTTTCTTTATCTGAATGTAAGGAGCCATACTTCTCTCATTTCCAAAAAATCCACTTTTATTTTGCGAACTTTGTGAGAGAAGCGGCTCCTTGAATGAAGTTAACTTCATCTCTTTAAAAGTTATCCGTATGTACGTCGCTATCCGAGCGCTTGTACATTCTTTTTTCTAACGTTCTTTAGTCTGTATATATTCCAAAGATTTATGAACGGAATCTGCTTTAATAGTAAGCGCTGCCAAAATGAGTTATAATAAAAGTTGAGCATATAGCTTATGTAAACATGCTTTACTAGAAGTCCGTAAATTGCTTTTTACTTGAACCGACTTGCGTAGATATGCTCAATAATGAACAATTATGTAAAAAGCAGGGAATAAACTATTTATGTGGAGAGTGATGGATGATGAAGGCGAAGCAAACCGTTTATGTTAATGAGTTTACAGATGGAATTCTTGATCCCGCTCGAAAAATGGAATACGCAGTAAAAGATGGGGGATATATTATTGCTAATACAACTCCGGGATGTTGGGGGCCTATGATTACTCCAGCTCTGAAAGGTGGTCATGAAGTAACAAAGCCTGTCTATGTGGAGGGAGCGGAGATAGGTGATGCGATTGCTATTCATCTTAAATCAATTGAGGTTACATCAATTGCTACTGCTTCTGGAAATGATAAGCCTGTAGATGGCCGCTTTAACGGTGATCCATTTGTTGCCGCTAAATGTCCAGGGTGTGGTACGGTCAACCCTGAAACCATCATTAAAGGAATTGGTGAGAAAGCAGTCCATTGTAAAAACTGTGATAAAGACATTACGCCATTTACATTTACACATGCTTATACAATGGCATTTAATGATAAAAAAACGGTTGGGATAACTTTGAATAAAGCGGCTGCTGAACAGGTTGCAAAAGATGGAAAAAGCTATATGGCAACACCAGAAAATTCCATTCAAAATCCAATTGTAACTTTTGCTCCTTATCAGATGCCTGGTACGATAGCAAGGTTACGACCATTTTTAGGACAATTAGGTACTACACCATCACGACCATTTCCTGATTCTCATAATGCGGGAGATTTTGGTCAATTTTTAATCAACGCTCCGCATGATTATGCCATTACGAAGGAAGAACTGGGGGAACGAACAGATGGTCATATGGATATTAATCGTGTTCGTGCAGGTGCTATTGTAATATGTCCAGTAAAAGTAACAGGGGGAGGGGTTTATCTCGGTGATATGCATGCCATGCAAGGAGATGGTGAAATTGCCGGTCACACTACCGATGTAGCTGGGATTGTTAGTTTACAAGTAAATGTGCTAAAAGGAGTAAAAGTAGACGGACCGATTATCGTGCCTGTTTACGAGGATCTCCCATATTTGGCTAAACCGTTTACCAAAGAGGAAAAAGAGAGAGCACAGGTATTGGCTGAACACTGGCAAGTTGCTGAACTAGAAGAAATGTTACCAGTTTCCTTTGTAGGTTCAGGTGCAGATTTAAATGAAGCAACAACAAATGGGTTGGAACGAGCAGCTGTATTTTTTAATATACCTGTTCCGGAAGTAATGAATCGTGCTACGATTAATGGCTCCATTGAAATCGGACGTCATCCTGGTGTGGTTACAGTTACATTCCTTGTTCCTGAAAGCTATTTAAAGCAAAAACACATACTTGATTTAGTAAAACATCAATATATGGATGTGCTTTAGTCAATAGATAGGATGTAGCAAAAGATATTTAAGAAACTCGTAGCATCATAGACTAGTAGGTCAAGCTGGATTAGAATGATAAAACAGCACAAAGGGCTGCACAAAAAGTCACCTTATATGGCAACATTGGCAGCCCTTTTCAAATATTTTCTCGACAATGCTATTGATGACCCTACGTCAGTAGAATGTTCTACTACCATAAAAAGCTTTCATTTCTATATCTACGATTTCTCTAAGCATTCATCGTCAAGAAGGTCATGGCAACACTTTTAATTATTAGCCAAAAATAGACCAAGTTGTGCAAGAATCGCGCTTCCTGCATATGTTCCTGTAAAAACAAAGATGGCAACGATAGCAATTTTCCAAGAGGTATTTCGCAAATCAACTAGTCGATTAGCAACTGAAATACCGGCAAATGTAAGAATCGGTGTTGTGATGGATAAGAAATCGACTGCCTGAATTGCTTGAACAAAAAAATCACTGATTAAACATAGAATAAGCGACGTAATCGAAACCCATCCTAAAATTGGAAAGTCACGGATGATTTTAATGCTGGATTTTTGCATCACATCGGATACGATAATTCCAATCATGGAAAATAGCCATAATACACCAAGACCAACAAATGACATCGCAGTAACAGGTGTTGAGCTAGGATTTTTCAAAAGCTTAATTTCTTGCGTAAATAAAATCAAACCAACGCTTAATAGTAGAATCAGACCGTATTTTATATATTTTCGTAATTTCTCGTTCATTTCTTTTCACCTCGAACCAGTTTATTATACATAAACCTTTGTAATGGTGCAGCTAAAAATACCATCGTAAATGTACCAAGAAAACTGGTGAGGAGCTGACTAGCTGATGCATAGGCTAAAATGGTGCTTTCCATCTCAGGTACCCTTGCGACTAATGTTGCCGATGCTGCACTCATCATACTTCCTGAACCCATTCCGGACGCCATTGCGAGTGCTTCTACCCTTAATCCAAAATCCAGTAAAATTGGGGCGAACACGCTAAAGAAGATCGCTCCAAATAACGTACCAATAATATAAAGAGAAAGAACTCCCCTACCTTCTTTAGATTCCAAGGTATACTTCTCCGAAATATATGCAAGCTCTCCTTCACGACCGATTCCTAAGGTTGCACCAATTGCTTCTCTTCTTAGTCCTATTAAAATGGCAATTGGCAACCCAAATACGACTGTACCGAGGTTTCCAAATTCTTGAATAAGAAATACCCAGCCAACTTGAAGAATTTCACGGATTTGTGGTGCAACATCTGCGCCATATCTTGCCATTAAAGGAAGCATAATGAATATTAAGTACTTACTTGCAAAATTAATATTTTTATCACTATATACGTTTTTCCAAAAACCTTTACGAAACAGCTTTATCCCTAAAAACATTGTTAAAATAATTGCAAAAACTAAAGGAAGTATCCCAATTGTAAACGGGCCGATCGGAATGGCTTGAAAACCGATTAGTTCAGCGATCGTAATGATAGCCAGAGCAAAGATAACTAAATAAATGAAATTCTTGTTCATCATTTTCCTCTTTCCTACGTATAAATTATCCTGCATGTAACTGACAGTTAGACCAGCCTCTTGCCCTTCCATGCTACAAGGTGAAACCTAGGAAGAAAAGCGTGCGATCCAACTGTAAGTAAAATGCCTGATTCTGTTCAGAGGCCTTTAGATCAAAGCCTTGTGGTACTAACAATCAGTGAGGGATAAAGGAAAAACCCCACTGATGGAGGATTCATTTTATGGATGAATTATAGATTCAATTAACTTTTTATAATCTTTATAGCTGCGTTTGTACAGCTTGGATTTATCAATACTTCCACTCATTTTGTTAAGTGTTTGGGCTAAAAATCTTGGGAAAATTTCATAGATAAATGCTGGGTCAATATCGATAAAATCATCACCATGAATTGTTCCGGTAAATCCACTATAACCAATTTGAATACAAGGCATCATAAAAGATAAATCACCAATGTCGCCAGCGGCACTAATAAAATTATCATTAAAAAGCTCTTCAATTTCATCATTTTCATGAAACGCCTCTTCGGCAAAGGTAGATAAGTAACGATCTTGCTTAAATGGCAAGTATCCCATCTGAGTATCGATGGTGACATTCCCTTGTAAGGCTATGGCACTTCCTTTAGCAGCATCATCTAATTTTTTAGCAACTTCTTTTAAATAAGTTACTGACTTTGTCCTTAGGTCCGTCCCAACGACAATATGGTTGGGAATAACATTGGTGGACATGTCGGACTGCATAATAATTGGATTAATACGAACATGTTCTGATTCCTTTAATTGTTGACGTCCAAGTCCAATCGCAGTATTAAACAAAGTAGACATATGATATGCATTTTTAGCGGAAAATGGATCAAAGCCTGCATGAGTTGCTTTACCTTGAAATGCATATTTTTTGTATAAGAAACCAGCTAGGTCACAGTTAATTTCAACTGTTCGCTTAGAAAATTCTCCACCGATGGCATGTACACAAATGCTAAGATCAATATCATCAAATACCCCAAGTTTCATAGCTTCAGGTTTTCCGCCATGATGGCTAATTTTTCCTTCTTCGATTAACTTGTCGCGATAAGCCAAGTCTAAATATTCTTCTGCTGGTACAAATACAAAACTAAGCCTAAAATCAAGTTCTTTATGGGCTTTCGTTGAAAATAGGTATTGGTACAAGGCCAGAGCAATCGCTACTTGGGTATAATGACCACAATTATGTGCTGCTCCTGTATGCTTATCAGCGTACATATGAGTTGGTGCATAAACTGCGTCTAATTCAGCGATAAAGGCAATATGCAAGTCTTTTTCCTTACTGCCTAAGCTTGTCTTAAAGCCGGTTAAACTAAATTCTTCAATTTGAATCGCGGGATTTACTCGTTTTAAATAGGCAAGTATTTGTTGCTTTGTTCGTGTTTCTTTATAGCCTAATTCGGGATGATGATATATATCTTCGCTAAATGCCTTAATTGCTTCATATTGTTGTTTAAATTGCACGGTGAATACCTCCATGACAACCAGAAAAAAAGTTAGGTTTTTGTCGAAAAAACATGAATTTATTTTATCATTATTTAGTATGATCAGTCAATAACATATGTTTTTTGAATTTTTAATGATAAATGTTCGTTTTTTATAGTGTGGAGTTAGGTGGGTAAATAGTGAATAGTTGGAAGCGTCCGCTTTAAATATGTAAAAAATAGTTGTTTTGTTTCGAAATGATAGGGGAGGTTCATGCATTTACTGAGGTGCAGTACTGTCGCTTGGAAAAGTAAAGACTGGAAATAACTATCGGAGCTTGTAAATAAATCTTATCATCGATTTATTTGTAAGCTCCGATTTAATTAGTATTTTATCATATTAATAGATTGCTTATTTTTCTCCACTTAATTCAACGAGGATTTTTGCTTGTGACTTATCGTTGGTCAGTGCTTCAAAGCCTTTATCAACAATATCATCTAATTGAATTTGATCTGTAATAACTGATTGCGGCTTTAATTGTCCGGTTGCCATTAAGTCAATGGTTTGTTGGAACGACGTAGGTGTATAGGCAATAGTTGATGTTACTTTTACACCTTTATTCGTTAATTGCATTGGATTCCACTCAATAGGTCTAGCGAAAATAGAAACGATTACCATTGTCCCACGTGGCTTCGTTGCTTCTATTGCTTGTTTGAAAGTAGGAGCTACTCCAGCAACTTCAAAAGAAACATTGACACCCTCAGGAACAATCTCATAAATAGCTTTTACGGGGTCCGTATTTCCAGAATTAATAATATGAGTTGCCCCAACTTCTTTTGCCTTTTTTAATCGTGTTTCGGAAAGGTCAAGTGCGATTACTTTACTTGCCCCAGCTGCTCTAGCTGCAATAATGGTTAATAATCCAATTGGACCAGCACCAAACACAGCAACTGTATCGCCAAATTTTAAGTCGCCCTCTTTAACTGCTTGTACAGCCACAGCTGTAGGTTCTACTAATGCACCATCTTGTAAAGTTAATGGCTTCGGTAATCGATATACGTTATTTTCTGGAACATTCGCAAATGATGTAAAACCTCCATCTGCATGTAGTCCGATAAAAGAGAAGCCGTCATACGGATCGAGATCTTCTGACTTTGCACCATGAGTTATCGTCGGGTTTATTGCAACACGTTCACCAGGCTTGAACTTGGTTACCTTAGCCCCAACTTCTTCGACTACTCCTGCGAACTCATGTCCCATTGTAAGTGGAGCTTTTCCTCCAGCTAAAGCGTCTGGCTGCTCCGTTGGAATAAATACTGGACCTTCTACGTATTCGTGTAAGTCACTGCCGCATATTCCTGCCCAGGCAATTCTTACCTTCACTTCTGTCTCTTTTAAAGGTTTTAAATTTACTTCCTCAATTCGAATATCTTTTTCTCCATGCCATACTGCAGCTTTCATAAAATTTTCTTCCTCCCAAAAGTGTTTTTATATTATTTCCTCAGTCCTATCTTAGCGCAAAATGATAAAACATGACATTTTTTTGCATAATTCGACAATTTAATTAAAATTTCATAACAATTTATATATAGCAAAGAGAGCGACTTATATAAAAATATGTATCTGCTTCCTAATAAAATTAGCGGGAAAATATCAGCATCATTATGGATTTATGGATAAATGATAGTAATTTCTACAGGATTAGAAAATGAAAGAGGACATGACTCAATAACCTAAATTGGCTGTTAGGATCCGCATTAACATTTTAAAGGCAAATAAAGAATAAGCTTGCTATTAGCCACCTGAATGATTTTTAGAAAGCTCTATCATCTAGTTAGATCTTATTTTAAAGTGTATTTATTTTTTACCGCTTAATTTTTTTGGGACTTATCGTAGGATAATACTTCAAACCTTGATCAACGAATCAAGGTAATTTACCCAGTGATAGAGTGCGGTTTCGAGCACCCCAAAGTCGAGAGAACGCTTCGAAGTCTATAGAGAATGTCCGAAGTTAACAGAGCGACCCAAAGCCGCGAAACGTAACTAATTATAAAAAAGCAAGGAAATCTCTATTTCAAACAGAGATTTCCCCGGTGATCATTTTTACTATTAACATGATATAGAATCAAGCTTCCAGAATTTGCTTTAAGCTAGTGATTTCTTCACTTGTTAACGGAACCATTGGCAGTCGGACATCTCCGACAGCAATCCCTTTTAAATTTAGAGCAGTTTTAACTGGAACCGGATTTGGTTGAGCAAATAATGCCTTCATTATCGGCAGCAAGTTTTGATGGATAGCAGCACTTTTCGTAATATTTCCTTGAAAAAATTGAGTGATCATTGTTTGCATTTGCTTACCGATAATATGTGATGCTACAGAGACAACACCTGTTGCGCCAATCGCTAAAGCTGGTAATGTCAGACTATCATCTCCGCTATATAAGGAGAAATCATTCGTCGTTCGTCGGATAATTTCTGCCATCTGATCCAAATCACCACTAGCTTCTTTTATCGATACGATATTATCTATTTGTGAAAGGCGAACTGTCGTATCAGCACTTATATTAACAGCCGTTCTTCCGGGAACATTATACAACATGACTGGTAAACTTGTTTGTTCAGCAATTGCTTGAAAATGTAAAAAGATACCTTCCTGAGAGGGTTTGTTGTAATATGGCGTAACAAGCATAACAGCATTGACACCAATTTGTTCCGCTTGTTTGGTTAATTCTATTGATGCTTTTGTATTATTGGAACCAGTACCAGCGATAACTTGAATTCTTCCATCTACAGTTTTAACAACATGTTTAAATAAAGCTATTTTTTCTTCGTTTGAAAGAGTTGGAGATTCTCCAGTTGTACCTGCAACCACTACGCTATCCGAACCGTTTTCAATTAAATAATTTACCAGTTTTTCTACAGCCTGAAAATCAATATTTTTCTCATTGTCAAATGGGGTCACCATTGCAGTAACCACTTGGCCAAACTTCATTACTTCACACCCTTATTTAATAATGTTTAGGTGAGAAGGCCATAAGATTTTACGCGAAAAAGCAGCAACGACAGCATATCGCTACTGCTTGAAACACATGAAAGTTTCAGCGTCAGATAGCCCTCCATATAGTCACCTATATGACAGTTCTGTACTTATTCAATAGCAGAACCAGCTATAGAAACAATGGGTTTTCCATAGCTTCGGCGAAATCCCCTTTTCACTATTCTCAAAGGATCTCATTATCCTCCAATAGTGTACTCTTGAATGCCGCACCTCTATCCTCATTTCAACAGAATATTGAAACAGGAAGTAATTCAATTGCCTGTACTATAGCAGATTTTCAGTCTTTATGCAAGGAGATTCCTGCCTGAATATTTTTTTGTGAATAAAAAAAGGATACTTTCTTAGCTTAGAAATTAATTCATTATCGTTAAGAACTAAGTATAGGGCAACTTGAGCGGATTTCCCGCAGGAGGCTTGTCGTACAGGCATTTACATGATCATAAGCTCGATATGTATAGTAGTTCGTGGCGATTTAGGTCTATAAAAACATCATAGAATGATTGGCAATAAATGATGTGGTGAAACACAGATTATTATGTTTTGGTTTGTCGGAAATAGTTGGGAGTGGAATTTGTAAATCGTTTAAAAACACGAGAAAAATAATTGGGATCTTTGAATCCTACCAAATCGCTAATATTTTGAATGGATTCATTTGTGTTACGTAATAATTTTTTTGCTTCGTTTATTCTATATTCATTAACTAATCTTCTAAAAGGCTTTTCTCCAGATGATAATAAGTGACTTAAATAGTTTGGGCTTATTTCCAATTGATTGGCTATATCTTCTAGACGAAGATACTTATTTCTAAAATGATGTTCAATATAGCGAATGGACCGTTCTACATAATTAAAATCTCTCTTTTCTTTTTGAATTCCAGAATAATGAATAACGTTGATACAAAACAAGATAATTTCCTGAACAATTGTATAGAGGATTGGACTGTTTAAAATAATTTGAAACATTCGGTGATATTTATTTTCAATGTCTTCTATTTTTACTAGCTTGTAGTTATTTATAAAACGTCTGATTTGCGCAAGAATACTAGTAAGCTGGATTCTGACAATTTCCGGCTCTGGGTATTCGTGAAACGGGTTTGTAAATTGCTTGTACAAATAATCTTTAATCCCTTCTATATCTCCTTTTTCCAGACTTTCCATCCAGAAGCGTTGTTCCGTTGAAGTTAAAAATGGGTCAAACGATATAAATTTATTCAGTTCGTCTGATAAAAAAACCTGGTTAAATCCTTTATAAAAGCGCATATGAAGTATATTTTTTGTTGCTACATATGCTTGCTGCAAATTATCGCTCTTGATGTAGCTATTATGAATAGCGATATTAATATTGGAGTCAAATTCTTCTTTCCATAATTGAATGATTTTATAGGCCTCCGTTTTTAACGAGTTAATTGTAAACGAATAATTCGTGTAAGCTAAACAGACTACTTTATTACGAAGCGGAAAAAACTCTGCCGTAAAAGGAAGATTAATTTTGTGCAACCAATGGAATAAATCGATCGTGTACGTTGCACATTCTGCCTCAATCAGTAAAAAATAAGGTTGAATAGAATCTGTTAATGGCGCTTTGATAAATAAAGAATGATATATTTCTTGATTTCTTGAAAAATAAGTATCAGAATGATGAACTTCAGTTTGTGCTGCATTTGTTAAGGCTTTCATTAATTGGTTTAGATTTAATGGCTTAACTAGTAAAGACTTGCTTTCTAGCTCAATTGCTTGGTAAGCCCGCTCAAATACAGGCTCTGCTGTCATCGTGATTAGTCTTTCTGAAAAACGAAATACATTCATTGAAAAGGATTCAAAATTTGTATTGGATAGGATTTCTAGTTCTAAAATAACCACATGAGGTTTAACTTTACTTAATAACATATTTGCCTGTTTGATGTTTTCAGCATGATAAATATGTTGAAAAGGTAATTGATTGGAGCGGACAAACCACTCGATTCCTGTTCTTTCCGTAGTGTCTCGATCGATGATTAGTATATTCACAGAATTGGCCTCCTTTAAGGGATGTTTAAAAATCTAAAAAATACCGCAGCGAATTATTGATTATTTTGTCTCGAGAAGATTCTGTTATATGTGGTAATAAACATTATCTTGTCAAAACGCAGCATGTTTATTCATCGTGTTTTTGAATAAGTATTTTAATAGTAAATCTTGTTAATATTAAGTAATTGCTATTTTTAATAACACAATAGGTTTAGTTCAATTAAAAAAATGCTAGATTTTGTAGATAATTCCCTATGTAAATAATATCAGAAAAAATATAATAGAGAAAATAATTAAATATGTAAGCGCATAAATAATGAGGGGGCCGTGTATGGAAAATATAGAAGCACAAATCGAAAGCTCAGCAACAAATAAATTCGCTAGTTGGAAATTTGTGTTGTTTAGTTTATGTGGTATTTTTTCCTTTTTTGTTCCAATTACAATTTACGGAAAAACATCTATCTTGCTTGATCATATTGTAAGCGCTATAGAATCACTTCCGAATCTATTTATCCATAGTTATATTATTTTAATTCTATTTCTTGGAGCAGTTTATCCAATCATGAAGAAAACTTGGAACTATAGTTTTATCGATGTCATATTTACTTTGTTTAAAATTGCTGGTTTTGTATTTGGAACGATGCTTATTTTTAATGTAGGACCAGCTTGGCTGTTTGAACCTAACTTAGGACCATTTTTATTAGGAAAATTAATTATCCCTGTAGGAATTTTGATTCCAATCGGAGCGATGTTTTTAGCCTTGTTAGTCAGCTATGGATTTTTAGAGTTTATTGGTATTTTTATGCAAGCGATTATGAGACCGGTTTTTAAAACTCCGGGTCGTTCTGCGATTGATGCAGTGGCATCATTTGTAGGCAGCTATTCTATTGGATTGTTAGTGACGAATAGAGTGTTTACTCAAGGAAAGTATACGATTCGTGAAGCAGCAATTATTGCAACTGGTTTTTCTACCGTTTCTGTGACATTTATGATTGTAATTGCCAACACATTGGATTTGATGAATCATTGGAATTTGTACTTTTGGCTATCGTTAATCATTACTTTTGTTGTAACGGCAATTACAGTAAGGATTTGGCCTTTAAAAAATATGAAGGACACATATATTTCAGGAAAAGGGGATCCAGAAGTAATGATTAAAAAAAATAGATTACGGTATGCATGGAAGGAAGGAGTTTACGCAGCAGATCAAGCACCTAAATTCATAGTAAACATAGCTTCTCATTTAAAAGAAGGTTTCATTATGACAATGAATACATTACCTTCCATTATGTCTGTTGGCTTATTAGGTCTCCTTTTAGCTTACTATACTCCTTTATTTGATTATGTAGCATATATTTTTCTGCCTGTTACATGGGTTCTTCAAGCACCAGAAGCTTTATTAACTGCTAAGGCTGCTGCTATATCAATTTCGGAAATTTTTCTGCCTTCTTTAATCGTCGTGGACACAGAGATTGCTACTCGTTTTATAGTTGCCGTATTGTCTGTATCATCTATTTTATTTTTCTCGGCAGTAATACCTGTCATTATATCGACTGATATTCCAATACCGATATCTAAACTGGTCATTATTTGGTTCCAAAGAGTTGTACTTACATTAATAATTATCATACCGCTAGCTAAGTTGCTATTTTAAGAAGGAGGAATGGTTGTTATGAAACCATTAGAAGGAATAAAAGTTTTAGATTTTACGAGAGTATTAGCTGGTCCGTTCACGACAAAAATATTAGTCGATTTTGGTGCTGAGGTAATCAAAATAGAAAAAACGGGTTCAGGAGACGATACGCGTTCTTTCGGACCTTTCCAAAATGGAGTGAGTGGTTATTTTGTTTATTTAAATGCCGGTAAGAAGAGCGTTGAATTAAACTTAAAAGAAGAAATGTCCATTCAATTAATTAAGAACATGGTTAAAGATGTCGATGTTATCATTGAAAATTTTCGACCTGGTATCATGAAAAAGTTTGGGTTAGATTATGAATCGATAAGACAATTAAAACCCGATATTATTTATGCGTCTATTTCCGGATTCGGCCAAGAAGGGATTTGGAGTGAAAAACCTGCATATGATCTTATTGCTCAGGCTACAGGGGGAATAATGAGTATTAATGGTTACCATGACTTTCCACCAACCAGAGTGGGCGCCTCTTTAGGAGATACTAGTGCAGGGCTAAATGCTGCCATTGGGATTATTACTGCATTGTTCCATCGTGAGCGTACAGGAGAAGGGCAGTACGTCGATGTAGCGATGGTTGATTCGATTTATGCTCTACTCGAAAGTAATATTATGCGGTATACCGTCGAAGGAGCGATTCCGCAAAGAATTGGCAACAGGCATCCAATTAGTGCACCATTTGATGTTTATCAAACGAAAAATGGCTATTTAGCAATTGCTATTGCGAATGATTCGCTGTTTAAAAAATTTAGTCTAATCATAGACAGACAAGATATGTTATCTGATGAACGTTTTTATTCGGATCGTAACAGACAATTGAATCAAAAAGCGTTAAAAGTAGAAATAGAAAATTGGTTGTCTCCATATACGAAAGAAGAAGCGATGATGTTACTAGAAAAAGGTGGAATACCTTGTTCGGTTATCTATAACATCCAAGAAATCTCTGAGAGTGAATATATAAAAGAGAGGAATATGCTTGTAGATGTAGATCAAGCGGAGGGTGGTCGGTTTAAAATTCCTGGAAATCCTATTAAGCTTTCGAGCGTAGACAAAATAACAATAGATCCAGCGCCAAAACTTGGAGAACATACGGAAGACATGATAAAAAAATATAAGGAGACGATTCGATGAATTTTACATATACAGAGGAGCAGGTGAGTGTCCGCAACATGGTGAGAGATTATGCCAAAGATGTACTGGTGCCGCGAGCAAAGGAACTGGATGAAAAAAATGAATTCCCCATAGAACATGTGAAAACAATGGGGGAATTAGGGTTATTGGGCATAGCATATCCAGAAGAATACGGTGGCGTAGGAGCTGATTCCATAACTGAGGCAATTGCTGTTGAGGAGATAACCCGTGGATGTGCAGCTACAGGATCCATTTTGACTGCGCATTATTTAGGAATTGATGGTCTATTTTTAGCAGGGACTGCTGAACAAAAGAAGAAATTTTTATTTCCAGGATGCACAGGAGAAAAGCTGTTTGCTTTTGCTTTGACTGAACCGATTGGCGGAACGGATGTAGGATCGATGAAAACAACAGCAGTCAGGGAGGGCGATGAATATGTTTTAAATGGTATGAAGCATTTTATTACGAATGGCAGATATGCTGATTTTATTGTCGTTTATGCAAAGACGGATACTTCGAAAGGAAATAGAGGAATAAGTGCTTTTATCGTAGAAAATGGTGTAAAAGGGCTTTCTTTTGGAGCAGAGGATGACAAGATGGGGATAAGAGGAGCACGAACAGATGAATTGATCTTTGAAAATTGCCGTATTCCAAAAGCAAATCTAATAGGAAACGAGGGAGATGGGTTTAAGCTAGCCATGCAGGTTGTAGACAGGGGCAGAATTGGAATTGCGGCAATGGCAGTGGGACTGTCTCAAGCTGCTTTAGACGCTGCTGTTCAGTATGCAAAAGAAAGGCCTGTGTTTGGCAAACCAATTGCTGAATATCAAGGTTTGCAATGGATGATGGCAGAAATGAAGGCTGAGTTGGAAGTGTCACGTATGTATACGTATTATGCAGCTTCGTTAAAGGATAGGAGAGGAAGAATATCCGAAGAAGCAGCAATTGCTAAATTAATTACCTCTGAGGCGAGTCAAAGAATTGTGCACAAAGCGGTTCAGATTCATGGAGGATATGGATATATGAAGGAATTTCCAGTAGAGAGATTTTACCGTGATCAGCGAATTTTAGAAATATTTGAGGGAACATCGCAAATTCAAAAGATTGTTATAGCTAGCCACTTATTAAAATAAAAAGGATTAGTTTGCTTATATACGATATTTGCCGGATATCTAGAGTATTTATTTAAATATGAATACGAATAAAACCACTGTAAATTGTTGGATGCAGAAATAACTAGACAAATTCTTGTTGCAAGAGGCCTGACATTAGTTAAGTTAATTTGTCTATGTTTTGCCTTGAGTGAATAAATATATGAATCTTCTTATAGTATTTGTACTGCAATTATAAGAAATTCCTTTGATTTTTGGTATTAACATTTATTACGCATCTCAGTTAACGTAAGACGCCTGCTTCAAGAATACGAAGAGGTCCAAATGTGAGATAAGAAAACGGCACTAAATGCCCGATTCGTTCAAGGCCCTTTAGGTCATACCTTTAAGGTACTAACACTCCGTGTAAAAAAGCTTCCACGGAATGAAGTTTCACTTTATCCCGCATGTAAGGGTGCCGTAAGTCTCCCATATTAAGAGTCTGAGCTGGTAGGGGTTAGATGGAAGAAAACGGCACCAAAATGCCCGATTCGTTCAAGGGCCTTTAGGTCATACCATTAAGGTACTAACATTCCGTGTAAAAAAGCGTTCCACGGAATGAAGTTTCACTTTATCCCGCATGTAAGGGTGCCGTAAGTCTCCCATATTAAGAGTCTGAGCTGGTATAAAGGGTCAGGTGGAAGAAAACGGCACTAAATGCCCGATTCGTTCAAGGCCCTTTAGGTCATACCATTAAGGTACTAACATTCCGTGTAAAAAAGGGTTCCACGGAATGAAGTTTCACTTTATCCCGCATGTAAGGGTGCCGTAAGTCTCCCATATTAAGAGTCTGAGCTGGTATAAAGGGTCAGGTGGAAGAAACGGCACCTAAATGCCCGATTCGTTCAACTAACATTCCGTGTAAAAAAGCGTTCCACGGAATGAAGTTTCACTTTATTATGAGGGGAGTTTTTTTATGAAAACAAATCAAATGATCAAAGCACCAACAGGTACAAACTTAACCTGTAAAGGCTGGCAACAAGAAGCTGCCATGAGAATGCTGATGAATAATTTAGATCCGCAAGTTGCAGAAAATCCAAATGAATTAGTTGTGTATGGAGGAATTGGCAAAGCTGCAAGGAATTGGGAATCTTTTCATAAAATAATAGAGACATTAAAAAATTTAGAAAATGATGAGACGCTAATTGTACAATCAGGTAAGCCAGTAGCTGTTTTTAAAACACATGAACATGCGCCTCGTGTATTAATCGCAAATTCGAATATTGTTCCGGCATGGGCGAAGTGGGATCACTTTTACAAACTGGAAAGTGAAGGCTTAATGATGTATGGGCAGATGACAGCTGGAAGCTGGATATATATTGGCGCTCAAGGTATTTTGCAAGGAACCTACTTAAGTTTTGTAGAGGCAGGTAGGAAAGCATACGGCACTACGGATTTAGCTGGCCGGTTAATTTTAACTGGCGGAATGGGTGGCATGAGTGGAGCACAGCCGTTAGCAGGAAAAATGGCTGGCGCAGTAACGCTTGTAGTTGAGGTAGAACAAAAGCGAATTGAGCGAAAAATAACAGAAGGATATTGTGATTATTTAGCTACAGATTTGGATGAGGCATTGCAATTGGCTAGAGAATTTCAACATAAAAAAGAAGCAGTATCGATTGGGCTTGTTGGTAATTGTGCAGATATTTATCCAGCTATTTATCAAAAAGGGATAATTCCTGCTATCGTAACAGATCAGACAAGTGCTCATGACCCGTTAAATGGTTACGTTCCCAATGGAATGAGCTTTGAAGAGGCTCTTATATTGAGAAAAACAGACCCAAAAACTTATGAGGAAAAAGCGAAAGCGGCTATGGCTATTCATGTTCAAGCCATGCTCGATTTTCAAGCAGCTGGGGCGGAAGTTTTTGATTATGGTAACAATATTCGGGCTTATGCGAAAGAAATGGGCGTAGACAATGCCTTTGATTTTCCTGGCTTTGTACCAGCCTATATACGTCCATTATTTTGTGAAGGAAAGGGACCTTTCCGATGGGTAGCACTTTCTGGAGACCCGGAGGACATTTACCAAACAGACCGTTTAGTAACAGAGATGTTTGCAGCAGATGAATCTTTAGTTAATTGGATTGATATGGCGCAAAAAATGATCAAGTGGCAAGGACTCCCTGCGCGTATTTGCTGGTTAGGCTATGGTGACCGTCACCGTTTTGCGTTGGCAGTAAATAAACTTGTTGCTTCTGGAGTTATTAAGGCTCCAATTGTTTTCGGTCGAGATCATCTTGATTCAGGCTCTGTCGCTTCTCCAAATCGAGAAACGGAAGGGATGAAGGACGGCAGTGATGCTGTTTCGGATTGGCCGATATTAAATGCACTTGTCAATACAGCAGGAGGAGCAAGTTGGGTAAGTGTTCACCACGGAGGCGGTGTAGGAATGGGATATTCCCAGCATGCCGGACAAGTGGTTGTTGCTGATGGAACGAATGAAGCAGCAGAAAAAATAAATCGAGTTTTGATTACTGACCCTGGTATGGGAGTTGCACGTCATGTCGATGCCGGGTACGAAATTGCCGTAGAAACAGCAAAAAAGAAGGGGATTCATATTCCCATGATGGAATAGGATGTTAACTTGCTTGTTAATCATAGGCTTCTATAGTTCTGTTACATGAAATGTCCATTTGTGCAAGAATAAGGATGCATAAAAAAGATGAGGTTAAAGTTCAACACGGTATGCAGAAGGACGCCATTTGCTTTAGATAGTACATCATAATTAGAAATAAGGTGGTTTTATTATGTATACTCCAGCGAAAAAGCAATTATGGTCAGGGAGGATAGATCATGAAACGAACCCAGCTAATTTTCGATTTCATCAAGTTGTCCAACTAAAAAATATGGATGAATGGAAGGAATACAATGAGCTACAAAGGGAATTTTCTCTTATTGGTTTTGCTTCGGATGAGGGGGTTAGACGAAATAAGGGACGGCAAGGTGCAGCAAAAGCTCCAGATAAAATTCGCTCGATGTTAGCTAACTTACCTTACCACATGAATAATTTGGGATTCATAGATATTGGTAATGTAAATTGCATAAATCGGGATTTAGAAGCAGCACAAGTAGAACTCGGAAACTATATTGCCCAATTACTAAAAAAACATTGCGCTCCTGTCATTGTTGGAGGAGGTCATGAAACTTTATTTGGTCATTATTTAGGTGTACGTGAGTATATAAAGGAAGATGCTAAGTTAGGTATTATTAATATCGATGCTCATTTTGATTTGCGAGATGATGATCCTCCTTCTTCTGGTACGATGTTTAGACAAATTTTGGAACATGATAAGCAGGCAGGTTACTTATGTATAGGTATTCAGCCATGGGGAAATACAGCTGCACTTTTTCAAGACGCAGCCCAATATGGTTGTACGTATATTCTCGCTGAAAATGTAACAATGGATGACAAAACGTATCAAGTTATTGATTCATTTGCCAAGCAATATGATTATATGATGTTAACGATATGTATGGATGTGCTCGCCTCTTCTTCAGCACCAGGTGTTAGTGCTCCAAGCCCATTTGGATTGGAACCAAAAACAGTTCGTGATTTAATCCGTTTTATAACAGCCAAGCAGAATTTACTTAGCTTTGATATTTCTGAGGTAAACCCTGAATTTGACGAAAATGATAAGACAGTTAGGCTGGCCGCTTATTTAATTGCTGAAGTGATGCAGGGAATTAGTAAGCAATGGCTATGATTCATGCTAAAAATAAAGGAGCGTAAAAACATGACGAATATATTATTTATCAAACATGCAGCCCAGTTAATTACGATGCGTGGACATACAAAAAGACCGGCAAAAGGATCAGCTATGCGAGAGTTAAGTATTATGGAGGATGGTAGCATACTTTCGCATGATGGAAAAATAGTGGCTGTTGGAAAAACTGCAGAAATACAAAAAAACTATCCTGAACTGATTGAAAATGCAACCGAGATTGATGCAACTAATAAAATAGTAACACCTGGTTTAATTGATCCTCATACACATTTAGTACATGCAGGGACAAGAGAGAATGAATATGCCATGCGCTTAAATGGAAAAACGTATATGGATATTATGAATGCTGGAGGCGGCATTCATGCGACAACAAGAGCGACCCAAATGGCAGGATTTGCACAACTATATGAAGAATCAAGGCAAAGGCTGGATACATTTTTATTGCATGGGGTAACTACAATCGAAGCGAAAAGTGGTTATGGACTGACGACTGAGCATGAAATAAAACAATTAGAAGTAGCAAAAAAATTACATGAAGATCATGCAGTAGACATCGTGTCGACGTTTATGGGAGCACATGCAATCCCTGTATCGGACAAAGATGACCCTGAAGTTTTTATCGATAAGGTAATTCATGAAATGCTTCCTGAAGTAGCCAAGCGAAAACTTGCTAAATTTAACGATGTTTTTTGTGAACGAGGGGTCTTTACACCAGAGCAATCCAAACGTATTTTGGAAGCAGGCAAAAAACATGGACTGCTTCCTAAAATTCATGCTGATGAAATTGAGTCATATGGTGGGGCTGAAATTGCAGCTGAGGTTAATGCTATTTCTGCAGATCATCTGTTAAAGGCATCAGAGAAAGGAATCAAACAGATGGCAGATAAAGAGGTGATTGGTGTTTTACTTCCGGGAACTGCATTTTTCCTTATGGCTGAATATGCTCAAGCACGGAAAATGATCGATAATGGTGTTGCTGTTGCATTGTCAACCGATGCAAATCCAGGTTCGTCCCCGACGCTGTCATTACCATTTATTATGAATTTAGGCTGTTTAAACATGGGAATGACACCGGAAGAAGTCTTAATAGCTACAACGATAAATGCTGCGCATGCCATTGATTGCGCTCAAGAAGTTGGTAGTCTGGAAGTCGGGAAAAAAGCAGATATTACCATATTTAATGTTCCTAACTATTTAATTTTATCCTATCAATATGGTATGAATCATGTAGATACAGTGATTAAAAATGGTTGTGTAGTTGTAAAAAATAGACAACTAGTAGAGGAACAAAGCAAAAGTAAAGTCTAAAATAGATTGATGAAATAGAAAAGAGTTCGCAATGCTTCAAAAAACAAATATAAATTACGTATGATCGGGTATTGTTTTACTAAGAATAATGAAATTAGTCAAGCTGTATATATATGGTGTGATTGTATCCTGTAGTTCATTTGTAGATTGACGAAGATGCTTTCATATACGTATACTACAATTAGTTATTAGTTTATTAGAAAATGAATGCGGAGTAGGGGCTGAAACAATGACAAAAAGGCGGATAGGTAAGATCGCTATGTTATTTGCTATGCTTAACGAACAGGAGCGTGTAGCTTTCCCTAAACTATTTCAAGAGGTACAAATATGTGAGGGAAAGGTTGGGTCAATGGATATGCAAAAGGTTATTTCAGCTGTAGAAACTGCTGTAAAGCGCAGTGGGTTGATTAACGAAGAGATTTATCGAGAAACTCATGCACTTTATCACGCCATTTTGGAAGCGCTTGAAGGCGTGATGAGAGGACAGTGGGCAATTGGTGACATGATGCGTACAGTAGGGCTTCGCTTTGCTGTCATACGTGGAAACCCTTATTCTAATGAAGCAGAAGGTGAATGGTTAGCGGTTGCATTTTATGGAACAATTGGAGCTCCGATAAAGGGACTGGAACATGAAGCTATAGGTTTAGGCGTCAATCATATTTAAAACATTACCTATCGATATTAGTCAATAGGAGGTGATGATGGCTATTTTGCATGCCATTATTGCCTCCTTTTTATATGTTCAGGTAACAATATTAGTTTTTATATGCCGGTTATTTTTTACACTATGGAAAGTATAAAACTTTTAGGATTTATCCCGCATGTAAGGTGCCGTAAGTTTCCCACTTCAAGTCCTGAGTTCGTGCAAAGGGTCAAAGTGGGAGAAAACGGCACCTAAATGCCCGATTGGTTCAAGGGCCTTTAGGTCATACCTTTAAGGTACTAACATTCCGTGTAAAAAGCATTCCACGGAATGAAGTTTCACTTTATCGTATAAGAAAAACTACAGCTTTCGCTAAAGACTGGCGACAAGCCAAGTTTTTCTAAACGATAAATTACAATGGTAAGGGGGAGACTTATGGTTGAATTAACAGGAGCTTCTTTAACGATGCAACAAATTGCTAGAGTTTGTCTAAAAAAAGAAGGGCTAACTATTTCTCAACAAAGTATGAATCGTGTCAGAAAGAGCAGAGCCGCTGTAGAAGGAATTGTTTCAGATAAACAAACCATCTATGGAATAAATACAGGTTTTGGCAAGTTTAGTGATGTTATCATCAATAATGAAAATGTCGCAGAACTTCAGCTTCATCTTATTCGTTCACACGCATGTGGTGTAGGAGAGCCATTTTCGGAGTTGATCTCAAGAGCAATGCTGCTGTTACGGCTGAATACCCTTATTAAAGGGTATTCAGGTGTTCGTCCAGAACTTATAGAACTGTTATTGGAATTGATTAATAAACAGGTTCATCCTGTTATCCCTCAGCAAGGATCTTTAGGAGCATCAGGTGATTTAGCTCCATTAGCTCATTTAGCATTAGTAATGGTAGGGGAAGGAAAGGTGTTCGGGCCATCAGGGGAACATATAGATACAGAAAAAGTTTTCAACGAAAAGGGGATAAAGTCAATTGAATTACAAGCTAAGGAAGGGCTCGCTTTAATAAACGGAACACAGGCTATGGGTGCTGTAGGGGTTATCGGTTATTTAGAAGCAGAAAGGCTTGCCTATGACAGTGAATGGATTGCATCAATGACGATGGAGGGGCTTGAAGGAATTATTGATGCACTTCATCCTGCAGTTCATGAAGCAAGAGGATACCCACAGCAAATGGCTGTAGCAAAACGGATGATAGAATGGTTAGAAGGGAGTCAATTGGTTACACGTCAAGGAGAAAAACGGGTACAAGACGCATATGCGCTACGCTGTATCCCACAAGTACACGGAGCTATCTGGCAAGTGCTCGATTATGTTAAAGAAAAGTTAGAGATAGAGGCTAATGCAGCAACAGATAACCCGTTAATCTTGCAAGACGGAGATTTGATTATATCTAGTGGTAATTTTCATGGAGAGCCAATTGCTTTTGCAATGGATTTTTTGAAAATTGGAATGGCAGAACTTGCAAATATTTCGGAACGTAGAGTGGAAAGACTAGTAAATCCACAATTAAATGATTTACCCCCATTCTTAAGTCCGGAACCAGGGTTACAATCTGGTGCTATGATTATGCAATATGCAGCGGCATCCCTTGTATCAGAAAATAAGACACTCGCCCACCCCGCAAGTGTTGATTCTATACCTTCTTCCGGAAATCAGGAAGACCATGTAAGTATGGGTACCGTTGGTGCAAGACATGCACATTTGATTATCCAAAATACAAGGTATGTTCTAGCTATCGAATGTATATGTGCCCTACAGGCTGTGGAATATAGAGGGATAGATAAAATGTCACCAATGCTAAAAAAGAAATGGATGGAGTTCCGTGAAATCGTACCAAGTATTACAACAGATAGAGTCTTCTCAAAAGATATTCAACAAGTCTCAACGTATTTAAGTAACTATTAAATGCCCATTTAAATTTATTCGGTTGATCAATAAAAACGAATTAATCCATATGAAAACGTATTTCAAAAAGATCTATATTTCACTTGATGAAACTTGACAATTACAAAAGTAATTATTAGAATTGTCAGTAATTATACTAGGGGTTTAATATGTAAAACTGGTAAATTTAAATCGATAATCATATTATTGAAAACGCTCGCTATATAAGGCGCTTCGTTTCTTACACTATAAGAAAGTATAAAACTTAAGGCTTTTATAGTATAAGAGAAACGAAGCTTTCGCCATAAAGACTTGGCGACAAGCCTAGTTTTTCTAATCCCCAGTATAAGTTGATAGTAAGGGTCAGACCATAATACTAGTCGAAGGAGAACTTACTGACAGCAATGTTGGCAACATCTTTTTTTAGAGGAGGATGGGAAATCTCAATTCATTAACCTTATTGTCTTTGTGAAAACAGAATAGTTAAGAGTTGAGAAGGAGAGAAGTTTCTATTTATTTATCCCGCATGTAAGGTGCCGTAAGTTTCTCCCAATAAGAGTTAAAGGAACATGGAGAAGTGTGAGAAAACGGTACCTAAATGTCCGATCGGTTCAAGGGCCTTCAGGTCATACTTTTAAGGTACTAACATTCCGTGTTCCACGGACTGAAGTTTTACTTTATCTAACTTAATGTATAAAGGAGCATTGTAAATGTCAAATGAAGCTGTGCAAAAAATGAAAGAAACGATGCGTTTACCTGTAATTATGGCACCAATGTTTTTAATTTCTAATCCAAAAATGGTTACAGCAGCCTGTTCCTCTGGAATCATTGGAACATTCCCGGCATTAAATGCAAGAACAGGAGAAGTATTAGAAGAATGGATGGCACAAATCAATGCAGAGCTAGAGAAAATAAAAAGAGAAAATCCCAATAAGCAGCTTGCTCCATGGGGAATAAATTTTATTACTCATCGCTCTAACAAGCGCTATACGGAGGATTTAAAACTAATTGAAAAATATAAGCCGCCAATCGTCATTACATCTTTAGGCGATCCTAGTCCTGTGGTAAAGATAGCCCATGAATATGGCGGCATCGTATTTTCTGATGTTATTGATATTAAATTTGCTAAAAAAGCAATTGAAAAAGGAACAGACGGGTTAGTATTGGTGGCCAGTGGTGCTGGCGGACATGCAGGAATATTAAACCCGATTTCGTTTGTTCACGAAGTACGGTCTTTCTTTTCCGGACCACTTATTTTAGCTGGGGGTATGTCAAAAGGGGAGGATATTTTAGCAGCTGAAATCCTAGGGACGGATTTTGTTTATATGGGTACGAGATTTATCCCGTCCATGGAGAGTTCAGCCTCAAAAGAGTATAAACAGACGATTATTGATTCTTCTATTAAAGATATTATTTATACAGATGCTTTTAGCGGAATACATGCAAATTATTTAATTCCCAGTATTGTAAAAGCCGGGTTAGACCCAACAAACTTAGAGAAAAAGCAAGAAATTGATTTTAATAAATTAAATACAGAAGTGAAGGCTTGGAAGGATATTTGGGGAGCGGGACAAGGAATTGGACCTATTACTCATGTGCAATCAATAGAGGAGATCGTTGCTGAACTAGAGGAAGCGTATCAGCGTGCTCAGATGAAAATAGTAAAACAACAGCATGCTTTTTCAAATAATTAATATTGAACAAACAAAGGGGCAGATGGTATGCATTATCCACTTACACCAATAGATTGGAAACGTCGGGCAATGAAATATTATCCGAACAAAACGGCAGTTATCGATGAAGAAAAAACATTTACGTATAAGCAATTTGGAGAAAGAGTTGATCGACTATCAAGAGCATTAATGAAAGCAGGAATTAGAAAAGGGGATCATGTAGCAGTTATGCTTCCTAATACGCATTATATGCTGGAATGCTTTTATGGAATCTGTCAGATGGGCGCGGTAATGGTTCCAATGAATTATCGTATTTCATCAGCTGATATGGAATACATTATTAATCATAGTGATGCAAAACTACTAATTGTTGATGCGGCATTTACACCTTCCATTGAAGAGATTACTGCTAATTTAAATCTGGAGGAAATAGTTATTGTAGCGGTTCCGGGTTATGAAAGCAAGATTCAAGGAATTGATTATGAAAACTTTATCAAGCATGTCGAGCCTGCTCCATTTTCAATAATGGAAATAAATGAAAATCAGCTTATAACAATTAATTACACAAGTGGAACAACATCAAAACCTAAAGGCGTTATGCAAACACATCGCAGTAATTATTTAAATGCGGCAGATTTTATGTTTCATTTGCGTGTCCATCATGAAGATGTTTATCTACATACACTTCCATTGTTTCATGTAAATGGGTGGGGAGGTGTTTGGGCGATTACTGCTGTTGGTGGAGTTCATGTTTGTTTGCGGAAAGTAGATCCAAAAGTCATATTAAATTTATTTGAACGACATCATATTTCACTTTTATGTGGAGCACCAATAGTCATTAATATGCTAGTGAATGACCCGAAAGTAAATGAAACAAACATTAAGGTTAAATCCAGGATGGCGACTGCTGGATCACCTCCGTCAGCGGCAGTAATTCAAAAGGCTCAAGAGCTGCTGGGTCTGGATATTATCCATATTTATGGACTTACCGAAACCTCACCATTTATTCTTTATAATGAATGGAAATCGGATTTTGATCAACTATCACAGGAAGAACAAGCAACATTAAAAGCGAGACAAGGAATTGAACTTGCTTTTAATGGGGAAACAAAGGTTATTGGTCAGGATGGTCAAGAGGTAGCTTGGAATGGCGAAGAACTTGGGGAAATTGTAACTCGAGGTAATGTCGTAATGAAAGGATATTATAAAGATGAAGAGCAAACGAAAGCTGCAATGAAGGATGGGTGGTTCCACACAGGAGACTTAGCAGTTACTCATCCAGACGGCTATATTGAAATTCGTGATCGAGCAAAGGATATCATTATTTCCGGAGGAGAAAACATATCTTCAACAGAAATAGAAGGGGTGTTATATAAACATTCGGCAGTTTTGGAGACGGCTGTTATAGCAATTCCCGATGATAGATGGGGGGAGGTACCGTTAGCGATTATTGTTTTAAAGCCGGAAAGTACGGTAACAGAATCGGAAATTATAGCGTTCTGCCGGGCGAATATGGCGCATTTTAAAGCGCCAAAGGCAGTTAAATTTGTTGGGGAACTTCCGAAGACTGCTACAGGGAAATTGCAAAAGTTTCGTTTAAGGAAGATGTATTGGGATAGTGAAAAACGTGTTAACTAATGTTTAGAAGGTATCATAAATGAATGATTTTTAAAGTTGCTAAGCCTTCCGTTCATGCTAATGGGAGGCTTATTTTCTTAGTCGCTAAAATGATTTAATCTAGAAAAGAAATCCAGTAAAAATTGATGAAATATTTCTTCGGTGGGTAATAGCTTACGATGTGTAGGTGTGATTACTCCAACAGTGCGAGTGATGGTATTGTCTGACAGTGGTACGTTTACAGTGGAACGGGGAACATTATCGATCACTGTAACTTCCGGCATCAAGGCAATCCCCAGTCCAGCTGAAACTAATCCTTTTAGTGCATCTGTATCATCTCCTTCAAAACCAACCTTCGGAGTAAATCCATGTGAAGCACAGGCTTTTTCTACAATCTCTCTTAACACAAACCCCTCTGGAAGCATGATAAACGGATCATCCTTTAATTCCCTAAGCCCAATAGAAGGCTTGTTAGCTAGTGGATGATGAAGCGGTAAAAGTGCTACCATATTTTCCGTGAATAGAATTTTTCGTCTAAATTTTTCGTCTGCCTTAGGTAATGGACCTAATAATGCCAAATTGAAATCGCCATTAATTACTCCTTGGATTAAATCTGGATAGAGTGCTTGTTTTAATTGAAATTTTGCTTCAGGATAATAAATACGGAATGCGTGAATGGCAGTGGGCATCGTGTGGGAAGCCAGACTGATAGGATATGCAATTCGAATCGTTCCCTTTTTCGGATCTAAGTATTCTTCCACTTCTCTTGTTGCGTCATCAATAACGTTCATTGCTTGCTTCATTCGTTCAAAGAAGATTTTTCCTATCGGTGTTAATTTAACCCTTCTGCTTTCTCGGATAAATAAATCAGCACCTAATTCATTTTCTAAATTGGCAATTTGTCTACTAACAGAGGATTGGGCAACATGCAGTGCATTTGCGGCCTCTGTAACGTGTTCTCTTGTAGCAACTTCCATAAAATAACGTATTTGGCGAATCTCCATTTTCCCCTCTCCTTTCCTAATCATGCGTTTAACGCATTAATTCTATCGTTTCTTTATATTGATTCGATACTTTGTTTAATTATAAAATATTCTTTAATAGGAAATCCACTAAATTTTAATTGTTCGCTAAATATTTTCATTATTTAAATGACACAAAAGGGATGACGAAAAATGAAAACTGTTGAAAAAATGGAGTTTAGCTATCTGCAACAGGCAAAGGATTATGTAGATGAAGTATATGAAATGGTTAAGAAGCGTAATCCTGATCAGGTAGAGTTTCAACAAGCAGTAAAAGAAGTGTTTGATTCTCTTATACCTGTTTTAGCCAAGCATCCAAATTATATGCAACAAGCAATTCTTGAACGCATGGTAGAGCCGGAAAGAACGATTACATTTCGTGTTCCTTGGGTGGATGATAAAGGAAAGGTACGGGTAAATCGTGGCTATCGTGTGCAGTTTAGTAGTGCACTTGGCCCATATAAAGGTGGTATAAGATTCCATCCAACTGTAAATGAGAGCATTATTAAATTTTTGGGCTTTGAGCAAACATTTAAGAATTCCTTAACCGGTCAACCAATTGGCGGAGCAAAAGGTGGAGCGGATTTTGACCCAAAAGGGAAATCGGAAATGGAAATTATGCGCTTTACGCAGAGTTTCATGACAGAACTTAGCAAACATATTGGTCCAGACCTAGATGTGCCAGCTGGTGATATCGGTGTTGGTGCTAAGGAAATAGGCTATATGTTTGGTCAGTATAAAAAGTTGCGTGGAGCCTATGAAGCAGGAGTCTTAACAGGAAAAGGAATTGGATATGGCGGCAGCTTAGCTCGTAAAGAAGCAACAGGCTATGGAACTGCTTATTTTATGGATGCCATGTTCAAAGACAACGGATTAAGCTTAGATGGCTGTAAAGTGATTGTATCAGGTTCAGGAAATGTATCGATTTATGCAATGGAAAAAATGGTGGAATTAGGCGCGAATGTTATTGCCTGCAGTGACTCGGACGGATATATCTATGATGAAAATGGTATCTATTTGGAGACTGTTAAACGTTTAAAAGAAGAAGAACAAGGGAGAATTAGAGAATACATCAAAGAGCACCCTCATGCTATGTTTAAAGAAGGCTGCTCCGGCATCTGGGAAATACCATGTGATATTGCATTACCTTGCGCTACTCAGAACGAAATAGATGACAGTGCAGCAAGGCTCCTTGTTGCGAATGGTGTTAAGGCTGTTGGTGAAGGTGCAAACATGCCTACAACTCTAGAAGCTATTGAGATTTTCTTGGAAAATAATATTTTATTTGCTCCGGCAAAGGCCGTAAACGCTGGAGGAGTAGCTGTCTCTGCTTTAGAGATGGCACAAAATAGCGCGCGTTTAGCTTGGTCCTTTGAAGAGGTAGATAGTAAGCTGTATGAGATTATGAATAATATCTACACTACTTCTACCAAAGCAGCAGAAGATTATGGTCAACCTGGAAATCTAGTACTTGGTGCAAATATCGCTGGATTTATAAAAGTCGCAGATGCGATGATTGCTCAGGGCATTATTTAAGCTTGAGATTTTTTATCCCGCATTAAGGTGCCGTAAGTTTCTCACTTCAAGTCCTGAGTTCGTGCAAAGAGTCAAAGCGGGAGAAAACGGCACCTAAATGGCCCGATTGGTTCAAGGGCCTTTTAGGTCATACCCTTGTGGTACTAACATTTCTTTGGAAAAAGCATTCCAAGAAATGAAGTTTCACTTTATTGAATGATTATGGTTATTTTTGGTAAATAAATAATTTAGTGTAAACAAGGATCTCTTAAAAGGTCCTTGTTTATTTATACTATCGAGAAATTATATCCATTCTCACAATGGGATACTTTTTTTCGAAAGTAGCTTTGTCTTTTAGCTTAAGCTTCTCAAGTTGTAGCAAACTTCAATCTTCTTTCTACGATAATTTAACATCATCTCGAATCTAAAGGAAGGCCGACTAAAAGCAGATTTGCCGCTTTTAGTCGGCATACCCCTATTGCAGAGGCATGTTTCCTTTATCCCGGATGCTAGGTAATTGCATTGCTAAAATGCTCTATTGATTAAACTAGTATTTCGTGGAAGAACATGTTAGAAAAAAGTTCCACGTATGTCATTTTGCTATTTTATTTTTTTCAGATTATATTATGATATTCATTAAAATATAAAAAAGGGGACGGATTGCATGGACAAATTATTTAGTCAGTTGGATGCTGTTTATAATGAAATGGTAGAAATTCGTCGTTATCTTCACCAGTATCCGGAACTATCATTCCAAGAAACAAAGACAGCTGCCTATATTGCAGATTATCATACTGCATTGGGTCATAAAGTCAAAACAAATGTTGGTGGAAATGGAGTTTTAGCTTATTTAAAAGGAGAAAGACCAGGTCCGACGATTGCTTTACGGGCAGACTTTGATGCTTTACCAATTCAGGAAAAAACGGATGTCCCATACAAATCAAAAAATGATGGTGTTATGCACGCATGTGGTCATGATGGACATACAGCCACATTGTTAGGACTTGCTAAAGTATTAAATGGAATGCAGGAGGAATTAGTAGGAACGATTGTTTTTCTGCATCAGCATGCTGAAGAACTTCCACCTGGAGGCGCTATTTCCATGATTGAAGCTGGTTGCTTAGATGGTGTCGATGTTATCTTTGGAACACATTTACAGGCACAATTACCACTTGGAACAATTGTTTACCGAACCGGAGCTTTGCAAGCTGCAGCAGATCGATTTGATATTATGATTAAAGGTGCTGGGGGGCATGGGGCTGCTCCACATCATACAATAGATAGCATTGTGGTTGGTAGCCAACTGATTAATAGCCTTCAGCAAATTGTTAGTAGAAAAGTAGATCCGCTTGATGCAGCAGTCGTTTCTGTTTGTAATTTTATTGCTAAGAATCCATATAATGTTATTGCTGATACTGCTCAATTAACAGGAACGGTACGAACATTGAATGAAGGAACACGTAATTCCATTGAAGAAGAAATGGAACGTATTGTTAAAGGGACATGTGAAGCTTCTGGGGCTGAATATGAATTTACGTATTCTAGAGGTTATCCTACGCTCGTTAATCACCAAAGGGAAACGGAATTTGTTGCAAATGTTGCTAAGCAAGTCCCTGGTATAAAAGAAGTTATGGAAACGCCTCCAGTAATGGGTGGGGAGGATTATGCTTATTACTTACAACATGTAAAGGGGACATTTTTCTTTACTGGTGGAAAGAACCCTAGCCTAGACAAGGCATTTCCACATCACCACCCTAAATTTGATTTCGATGAACGTGCATTGTTACATGCTGCCAAAGTATTGGGAGCCGCGACATTAAAATACATGCAACAATATTCATAGCTGGAAGTTTGATAGGATCTTGAATGAGGCTTTTATCGAGTCCTTTAAGGAGGCAAGCGAGTACGAGTCATTTATTTTTTTAAAAGGTAGCTTCGTCTTGCCTAGATTAAATCGTTCGTGCTACTAGCAAACTTCAATCTTCTTCCAGTGTAAGTCAACATTGGCTCGAATCTAAAGGAAGGCGACTAAAAGCGGGCTTGCTGCTAAGACGTGGGCATACCCCAGGGGCATGTTTTCTTTATCCCGAATGGAAGGAGCCGTACTCCTCTCATTTGAAATCTTTGCTTATTATTTTGGATCTTGATGAGAGAAGCGGCTCCTAAATTCCCGATTCGTTCAGGTCGACAGGACAAGGGAAGCTTCCTGAATAAGCATTACGGTTTTCTAAGGATGCCTGCAAACTTAGCCTTTGATCTTCTATTTTAAGAGAAAAGTACTCCCTTAAATGAAGGTTCACGTTATCTCTCGTCAGAAAATCTCCGGTTTACGTCACGAACCTAGCACTTCTAACTCTCGTTTATCCTGCTAACTTATACAAGCAGGTGTGCTTTTAACATCTCTACATCGTTTTTAGTAAAACCGATTGCCTCTTTAACATACTGATCTACAGAACCAAATTGTGATTTGATTTCATCAAAAAATGCTTGTAAATATTCACGACGAGCTTCTAACATAGCTTGGATTAAAGCCTTGTCTGCCTGAATTTTTTCAACTTGCAGGTTGGTTTTCAATGCATCTATGAATTGATTGGTGAATAAATAGTCTTGAAAAATAAGTTTTTCCGGTACATCTAACATATGAAGAGTTAATGCGGCAGTAACGCCAGTTCGATCTTTTCCAGCCATACAGTGGAAAAGAATTGGGGCTTGCGGATTTTCTAGTAATGTTGTTAAGATACTTTTATAGACGGGGACATTTTTGGTTACCTTTCGATAAAGTTGAATTAAAACTTGTCCAGGATCTTCTTCTTGTTGAAAGGAGAAGTCGGCTAAATCTTTTGGACTACGAATTGCATCTCTATCAATTTCAATTAATGGCAAATGCCTGTTTGTTACTTCTGGTATTTTAGGAGTTGGATGTTTTTTAGCCTCATCCGAACCGCGAAGATCAAAGATTGTCCGTATTCCAATTTTTTTTAAGGTTATTATATCATTTTGAGTTAAATTCTGTAAGTTCCCAGAGCGAAATAATATACCACTTTTGACTTTTCGCCCTGATTTCGTTTCGTATCCCCCTAAGTCACGAAAGTTAAAACTTCCTTCTAAATCGATCGTTTGTACCAACTGTCTCTGATTCATTTTTTCTCCCTGCCTTTTACTTATTTTTGAGAATAGATATCTGTTTTTATCTCGAATCTAAGGTTCCATAAGTCTTCCACTTGGGGTATAGAGAATAGATCGTTCTTGTCTAAAAACCGATATCTGCTTCTACTTGGAGAATATCTTTTTGAGTAGTTTCGTCTAGCTTATCCTCTCAAGCGTTTGAGTCTTCATTCTACTTTTTATTAGTAAAACCCTCATTGAATGAAGTTCCCCTTTAACGTTCTTGGATATTTTCTATCTGTATTGTCCGTATGATTATGGTAAAAGTCAAGTGAATAATAAAAAGTCCAGCATCAGCTGATGATTTTGGAGTTTGCTGGTTTGTTAAGATGTCATGAAACAGTTAAGTCAACATGCGAAAACTGTAATGTCCAGGTTCTAAGTAAACATCTTCATAAATGGCGCTTCTGAAAACGCGGTAATAAATAGTAAATGTAAAATGAATGTTTACCTATTTAGGTACAACGAAGCAGTCTCCTGTATGAAGTTCTTGGAGACTCTCTAACTAGGAAAACCATATCCGTTTTTGATTTTTCATATCATTGATTTCTTGTTTACTTTTATTTTTAGTTTTTGTTTTACTATTTCCATGATTACCCTTTCGTTTTTAAACTTCCCAATACTTTAAAAAGATGTACAAATCGCGAGGCTGTTTGCGAACAAATAATAATAATGCTATAATTCAGAAAAATACTCTTTGTTTCCATTATTGAAACGGCATAGCAAATAGTAACCTAGTTTTTAATTAGTGCATCACTTACGAGGCATTCTAATGGAGTGATTAACCAAAAATGAAAAGGGTTACATAAAATGCAAATATGTGTTGGAGTCGACCAATGCTTTATTTGTAGTCCAAAAAATTATCAAACGTATTGCTGATTTAAATGTGTAACTGATGATTTACATTGACTTGAGCTTCTTCGTTTTTTGAGCTGCACTTATATGGCTGACTTAATGTGATAATGGAGGGGTATGGAGTGGAGAAAACAAATTATACTGTTGCTACATGGATGAATAAAAGCCCAATTACTATTCAACCATCAATGCGGATAAAAGATGCTTTAACTATTCTCTGTCAGTATAAAAAGAATGAACTTCCCGTTGTAGAAGAAGGACGTGTACATGGAATTTTACGTATTTATGATGTGATCGCCAGCCTTGATAAGACTTCCGGGGATAATTCCATTACCGCCATGATGAAAAGTGATTATACAACCGTTTTTGCTGATTATGTAATGGAGGATATTACTCATCTCCCCGTGTATATTGTTGACAGGCAAAGTGGAAAAATGATAGGTGAACTTTCAGAAGTAGAAATGCTAACTTTTCAAAAGTGGATCATGCAAGAATTAAATGATAAAAGCGAGGCTAGTCAATGGTATGAGCTGACATTTGATACTGCATATGAGGGATTAACGGTAGTAAATGAAAAAGGTGTTATCCAACTTTTTAATCAAGCGTATAGTCGCTATGTTGGTGTACCTAAAGAAGAGGCAGTTGGTCGATTAGCAGAAGAAGTAATTGAAAACACCAGATTACCAGTCGTGTTAAAGACAGGAGTTCCTGAACGTAGCCAAGCACATCGTCTTCAAGGTCAAAATTTGGTTGTCCATCGTATTCCTATTTGGAAGGATAATAAAGTAATTGGTGCAGCAGGAATTCTTGTCTATGAAGGTACTTCAGAAATATACCAAGCAATGAAGCGAATGGAAAAATTAGATGGTAAACACATATTAGACAGCAAGGTTACTTTACCAGATATAGAAGAAAACCAAATCCATTTTGAGGATATTTTAGGGGAAAGTCCTACAATTTCTCAGGCCAAAAAGATTGCCCGAAAGGCAGCTGACTCTAATGCGACCGTCCTTATAACTGGAGAAAGTGGTGTAGGAAAGGAACAATTTGCAAAAGCAATTCATTATGGAGGAATGACAAAAGCAGGACCATTTATCAGTGTAAATTGTGCAGCTATTCCAGATGGATTGATGGAATCTGAACTATTTGGATATACGAAAGGATCGTTTACAGGAGCTGATAAGGAGGGTAAGCCAGGGAAGTTTGAACTGGCACATAATGGAACTATTTTTCTAGATGAGATTGGTGATATGCCTTTAAATATGCAGGCAAAAATATTGCGGGTTTTACAAGATAAGAAAATAGTAAGAATTGGTGGAAATAAGTCCATATCCGTTAATTTTCGACTGATCAGTGCGACGAATAAAGATTTAAAGCAGCTGGTACGTAATGGAGATTTTCGGGAAGATCTATATTATCGGTTATACGTGATCCCTATTCATATCCCGCCACTTCGCGAGCGAAAGGAAGACCTACCTATTCTGATTGCTCATAAGCTCGAATCATTAGCTAAGATTTATGGAATGAAAGAGAAAACGATAGATCAAAAACTGTTAAAACTTATGAGAAATCATCATTGGTCGGGAAATATTCGCGAACTTATGAACGTGTTGGAACGCTTGTTTGTTTTAACAGATAGTGATCATATCTCTCTGAGGGACTTGCCAGATTTGGTGCAAGTTTCGGCTTATCAGGATACTGCGGATGTAAAACTAAATCATATAAAAAGAAAGAAGCAGCTGATGGATGAAGTCTCTAAGGAAGAAGAGGAAATTATTGAGCAAACGTTGAGACAGGTAAACGGAAATAAGTCACAAGCTGCTAGATTATTAGGTGTCTCTCGATCCACCCTTTACAATAAACTATCGCGGTATAAAAACAAAAAGGCTTAGAAGTTAAGCAAAAATATTTTAAATAGCCGGTGCATTAGAGGAAAGGGAAGATGCAAAATGAATACATCAATTAAAAAGCCGAATGTGAAACATGCAATGCTATAGCTAAGATTTGTACTTTAGGCTGGAAACAAATAGTACAAGGAAAGTTGAATGAAGAGTATCAATATAAGAATATTGTCTATTGATATAATAAAGAATAGGTTTCTTCCGACATATAATTAGGAAAGTATTTCTATATAGTATTACATAATTCACAGGTTATCGGAGTCATTGGCGGTGGATTTACAGAAGATAAAAAAGCGTAAATATTCGTTCTTTATCCCGCATGTAAGGTACCGTAAGTTTCCCACTTCAAGATCTGAGTTCGTTCAAAGGGCTAAGTGGAAGAAAACGGCACCTAAATGCCCGATTCGTTCAACTAACATTCAGTAGGAGATGGAAGAAAAATCCTACTGAATGAAGTTTCACTTTATGTAGATGAAAAATGCCGATATAAAGGAATTGGAAGCAGACTGCTGTGGGCGCTTACTACATAGCAATCATCAGGCGGCGCAGATGAACAATGGGTTTCGTACAAGAGGGCAATCAGTGGGAAATCCGTTCTTTAAAGCCAGAGGATTTAAGCATCGATTCAAGCAAACTAGGATAACCGACACAAATGAAAAACAGGTATATTTACATTATTGTCGGCAGACTTCATAATGCGTATCTAAACTTTATTCCTTTGTTTTTCTTCGCTAGAAATGCAAGTTGGTAAAAGGTTTTTCTTATATTCGATAGGGGATTTTGTTCCACATGTAACTAGCAGGAAGACTTCCTCCATGCTACGAGGTGAACCATAGGAAGGGTAAGTGGAAGATTCAACTGCAAGTCAAATGTCCGATTCTGTTCATTCTAACAAGTAGAGGGGATAAAAAGAATCATAAAGTGAATGTCAATCAGTGGATAATCGCGCCGTAATGAAAAGAACAGAAAACTGATTAGTTAAGTCACTTGCTACTTTGTAAATTGTCAATCTTCAATTGGCTAATACTTGTTTAACTGTATGGACAATTAAACAAATTCTTTCTTGCGTTTAATAGATAGTAATTCCAAATTTCAGGAGTGAAAAAACAGAAAGAGATGGATAAATTTCCTTTATCCATTTTCCTTGAGAATCAAAGGAGACCTCATGAATGAAGTGAACTAGCATGGTCTTTCACATCTATTTTGTGCAATATTAAATAGTTGGTATGATTTTTGCAATGTCATTTGTATTAAGGGGGGATAGATATGAAAAGGTTGGATAAGCGTAATAAAAGCTTTATTTTTCCTAGTAAGCAACACTTATTACAAATGGATTATTCTAATGAATTTCGTGAGGAAGAACAGCTCATTGCAAAAACGATTGAAAAATTTGTAGAAGAGCAAGTAAATCCCAACTTGGATAAGCTAGAAGCCTATGATTATGAAGTAGCGAAGGAATTATTCCGTTCCACTGGTGATCTTGGACTTTTAGGTGCTGATGTTCCGGAAGCTTATGGTGGGTTGGAAATGGGAAAACGAACTGCAGGACTTATTGCAGAAAAAATGGGGTACGGAAGTTCATTTAGTGTTTCTTTTAATATTCATACGGGAGTAGGGACATTACCTTTTGTTTATTTTGGAACAGAACAGCAAAAAAAGCGTTATCTACCGAAGTTGACTACTGGTGAATGGGTAGGTGCCTATGCGCTAACGGAACCAAATGCAGGTTCTGATGCACTTCATGCAAAAACAACTGCCAAAAAAACAAATGGCAAATGGGTATTAAACGGTGAGAAACAATGGATAACAAATGCACATATCGCAAGTGTATATGTTGTTTTTGCTAATACAACAGAAGGGATAACTACTTTTATTGTAGAAAGGGATCAACCTGGTGTTTCAATAGGACCAGAAGAAAAGAAACTAGGAATTAAAGGTTCGTCAACAGCAACGCTTATTTTAGAAGATGTTGAACTTACGGAGGAAGACATATTAGGGGAAATTGGGAAAGGTCATCGAATCGCACTAAATATACTTAATTTGGCACGTCTAAAGCTTGCTTTTGCTAATATCGGAACATCTAAGCAATCTCTGGCCATTGCTGTTCAATATGGAAAGGAGCGCAAACAATTTAATCAGGAAATTGTTCAATTTGGTATGATTCAAGAGAAACTGGCAAATATGGCTGTAGCAATTTATGGAGCAGAAAGTACTGCTTATTATACTGCCAGCATCCTAGATGGCATTAACGTAGAATCGCCATCACAGATTGTTCAAGTACTGGCTAATTATGCGATGGATTGTTCTATTAATAAAGTAAAGGCGTCAGAGACATTGGACTATTGCATTGATGAGGCTGTTCAAATTCATGGTGGCTATGGTTATATGCAAGAATATGAGGTTGAACGCATATACCGTGATTCTAGAATTAACCGAATTTTTGAGGGAACAAATGAAATTAACCGTTTGACAATTACAAAATCATTTTTAAAACAATATGTAAACGCACCTGAGCTTATAGGACAATCAGAAAAGATCAATAACGTATTTATTCGCTATTCACATCAGCTATTAAACTCCATTATGAATGCGCTTACGAAACGATTTGATTTAACAAAACTAAATCAATTTTATTTACATGGGCTTGCCAATATCCTTGAAGAGCTTTATGTCATAAAAGCTGGAGAGATTGCCGTAAATGCAGATAAGCAGCCATTAACCGTTAAGTTATTTGATGTTTTATGTGAAGAAGGCTATATGCGAATAGAAAATCAAGCGATTGTTTTGCTTTCATCGATTTATGGGTTAGAGAATAGTTCTAAGCAAGAGATGATTCAAGGGATTCGCTCTTTACCAGTGATGTATTCTAATTTATTTGAAAAAAAGCAGGAAATAGCAACTGAAATCATTGCGAAAAGTGGTTATTTTCAATGATATGGGGGGATAAAATGGCGAAAATAGGTTTTATTGGTTTAGGAAATATGGGATTTCCAATGGCAACCGGTCTTTTAAAAGAAGGGGTTGATGTTATTGGTTATGACATAAGTGAGTCGACACTTATTGCTTTTAAAAAGCAAGGAGGAGAGATTTCAACATCGATTGCAAATGTGATTGCAGCGAGTGATGTGATTATGACTAGTTTACCATCTGAGAAAGCTGTAGAAGACGTATATTTAGGAGAAGATGGGCTCATTGAAAATGGCGATCATACTAAAATTTTTATTGATACGAGCACTGTTTCTCCTAAGCTGAATCAAAAACTGGAAGAGGCTTGTCATAAACAGGCGATACCTTTTTTAGCTGCGCCAGTAAGCGGTGGTGTGATTGGCGCAGAAAAGCAAACGCTGACCGTTATGGTTGGAGGAAAACGAGAGGTTTACGAGCAAGCATTATCCATCTTCAAGATAATTGGGGAAAATATCTTTCACGTAAATGAACAAATTGATAGTGGAACAACCGTGAAAATAATTAATAACTTATTAATTGGATTTTATACTGCAGGGGTTAGTGAGGCGCTTCATATTGCGAATAAGAAAAACATAGATTTAGATGACCTTTTTTCCATGCTCAGTGTCAGCTATGGTCAAAGCCGTATTTACGAACGTAATTACAAAACATTTATCGCCAACAATAATTATAAACCAGGCTTTTCCTTAAAGCTCCTGCGGAAAGATTTAGAATTTGCGATGGATGTTGCTGAAAAAAACCAGCTCGACTTACCAATTAGCCAGAAATTACTTTCCCTATATAAAGAAGTGGAAAAGGAAGGTTTTGGAGATAAAGATATGGCGGTACTTTATGAACGCGTACAAAAACAATCAGAATTGAAGGAGGCTTCTAAATGATATCTCAAGAAGTAAAAAGGATAAAAAACTTTATTGGTAATAAGTGGGTGGAATCAACTGGAACGAAAACATTAGATGTTCCAAATCCAGCGACTGGGGAAGTCATTGCACAGGTAGTGTTATCCGAAAAAGAAGATGTTGATCAAGCAGTAGCTGCGGCAAAATCTGCATTTCCAGATTGGGCAGCTGTTCCGGTTCCTAATCGAACGCGTTTGTTGTTTACGTATCTTCAGTTACTTAACCAACATCGAGAAGAATTAGCAAAAATTATTACGCTTGAAAATGGCAAATCGTTCCGAGATGCTGATGGAGAGGTTCAACGTGGGATTGAAGTAGTAGAACTAGCAACTTCGACACCAAACTTAATGATGGGAGATGCCTTGCCCAGCATCGCCAGTGGAATTGATGGTTCGATTTGGCGCTATCCGCTAGGTGTTGTTGCTGGGATCACCCCATTTAATTTTCCAATGATGGTTCCATTGTGGATGTTCCCATTAGCGATTGCTTGTGGGAATACATTTGTGTTAAAAACATCAGAACGAACGCCGGTATTAGCAGAACGATTAGTTGAATTATTCTATCAATCTGGGTTTCCGGATGGGGTGCTTAATCTGGTTCATGGTGGAAAAGAAGTAGTTAATCGGATGTTAGAACATCCGGATATAGAAGCTATTTCATTTGTTGGATCAGAACCTGTTGCAAAGCATGTATATCAAACGGGTACAACTCATGGCAAGCGTGTTCAGGCACTTGCAGGGGCCAAAAACCATGCGATTGTTATGGATGATTGCAACATAGAAAAAACGGTACAAGGTGTAATCGGTGCTGCCTTTGGAAGCAGTGGTGAGCGTTGTATGGCTTGTTCCGTTGTAGCAGTTATAGATGAAATAGCTGATGACTTTATTAGTTTATTGACAGAAGAAACAAAACAGTTAAAAGTTGGCGATGGAATGGATGAGACAGCATTTGTTGGTCCACTTATTCGTAAGTCACATAAAGAAAGAGTAATCAGCTACATTGATAAAGGAGTAGAAGAGGGAGCGGACTTATTAGTTGATGGTCGTCATATTGAAGACGAAGTGCGAGATGGATATTATGTAGGTGCAACGATCTTTGATCATGTAACCCCGAATATGACGATTTGGCAGGATGAAATTTTTGCTCCTGTGTTGAGTATTGTACGCATTAAAGATTTAGAAGCAGGAATAGCATTAACAAATCAGTCAACGTTTGCAAATGGTGCGGTTATTTACACGTCAAGTGGTCGTCATGCACAAACATTCCGTGAACAGATCGATGCAGGCATGATAGGTGTAAACGTTAATGTTCCTGCGCCAATGGCATTTTTTGCATTTGCTGGGAATAAAGCTTCATTTTACGGTGATTTAGGTACGAATGGAAAAGATGGAGTGCAATTTTATACGAGAAAAAAGGTAGTAACCGAACGCTGGTTCTAAACAAAAAGAGACTGGGACATAACTAAAACAGTTGGTTAAAAAACGAACAATAAATCGTCCTTATGTATACGCTAGTTTTTAGCGTAGTCAACATATGTAGACTCATCGGAAATAGCTCAAGCTGAAGATCCCGCAGGAAAGCGATTTTTGCTTTCCGAGGAAGCTTAGGAGAATATGTTGACGTAGCGAGGGTAGGAATTTTTTAACACAAACAAACCGAACAATTATAAATGAATTGTTCGGTTTTTGCTATTTCGTATTTGCTTATGTCCCAGCCCCTTTTTTACAACGTTCATTTTAGAAAAACTTGGCTTGTCGCCAAGACTTTAGCGAAAGCTATCGTTTTTCATATAGGATAAAGTGAAACTTCATTCCGTGGAATGCTTTTTACACGGAATGTTAGTTGAACGAATCGGGCATTTAGGAGCCGTTTTCTCCGACTTAGCCCCTTTGTACGAACTCAGGACTTGAAGTGGGAAACTTACGGCACCTTACATGCGGGATAAACCCTAAAATTTTATACTTTTCTATAGTATAAAAAAGGATTTAATAAGTGAATCTGGAACATCAGCCAATTGCTGATACTTGTAAACTGGTTGTTTATCTTTATCAATGACTACTGATCGAACACCTTCATAAAAGTCATCCGACTTTAAAAAGTTGCGGGCAATAATGAAGTCGGTATCCAAGCATGCTCTAAATGATTTATTTTTGCCTTTAATTAGCTGGGCTAATGTCACTTTTAAGGAAACAGGTGATTTCTCCAATATGGTTTCTTTTGTTTTTTGAGCAAATTCACTATGGTCAGAAGCAAGAGATTCAATAATTTGCTCAACCGTTTCATGGGAAAAATGTTTATCGATTAGTGCCTGATTAACTTGTAAAATCCCGTTATCATCATGTTCACTTGTATATTTCTTAAGTAATTCGTCAAGTTTTTGATGAACGTTTGACTCTTCTGTCCAATTCATGCTTTTGAGTTCAGCCTGAAATGGTTCAAATTGACTGCTATTCATATAAACATCTGCTGCCTTTGCGTATAGAACATCGCTAGCGGTTATAATGCTCGATGTAAGTGCTAAATAACGTCCAGTGAAACCAGGAGCCTGATTTAGGAAATAGGCTGCTCCGACATCGGGGAAAAAACCGATATTCATTTCCGGCATTGCCCATTTTGTCTTTTCAGTGACGATGCGATGACTAGCACCATAGGATAGTCCTACACCTCCACCCATCACAATACCATCTAAATAGGCAATGATTGGCTTTGAGAAGTTTGCTATAAACGCGTCAGTATCATATTCTTTTTTAAAAAATTCCATCGCTTTGTTAAATGCATCTGGATTTTCTTTTGCTTGATATAATGTTTTTATATCGCCTCCAGCACAGAATCCCTTTGGTCCTTCTCCTTTTAGAATAATAACGGAGACAGAAGGATCTTGTTCCCATTCTTTTAGTTTATTATGGATAGGGGAAAGCATGTCATAGGTCAATGAATTAATAGCTTTTGGTCTGTTTAACTTAATGGTGGCAATACCCTGGTTGTGAACCGAAAATAATACGTTTGTCATCAATATGCCTCCTATGTACTATTTATGACGAAACTGGGGCTTACGTTTTTCGACGAAAGCCTGCACGCCTTCTTTTGCATCAGATGTTAAAAATAACTCGCCAAATATTTCATTTTCTCTTTTTAATCCATCAGAAATAGATTGATAGTATCCTTGAACAACACTCTCTACGGCACGGGTAATACTTTGCATACTATTTCCTTCAATAAATGAGCTGGCAATGGTAATAGCTGTAGACATGAGCTCATCAGCGGAAACGGTTAGCTGAACAATGCCAAGTTCAAATGCCTTTTGACTGTCAATATGTTTACCTGTCAGAATTAATTCTAATGCTGTAGCAATACTAGTTATACGGGATAAGCGCTGTGTGCCGCCAAACGAAGGGACAAGTCCGAGTTTAACTTCTGGAAGACCGAGTGTAGCCTTGTCGGAAGCGATTCGATAATGACACCCCATTGCAACTTCCAATCCGCCACCTAATGCCGGTCCGTTAATGGCGGCGATGACCGGTTTTGTCATTGCTTCTAACTCATTGCATAAATTTTGTCCTGCTTTAGACATCTCAAATCCTTTATTATAATCACCCATAGCAGGAACAAATTCCTTAATATTCGCTCCAGCAGCAAAAAATCTTCCTGCACCGGTTAGGATAATCGCATGTACTTCTGAGTTATCTTGTAACTGTTTGAGTACTTCTCTCATTTCTGTAATCATTGCTGAAGATAATGCATTCGCTGGTGGAGAATCCATTGTTAATATAGCTACATTTTTTTTGTAAGTAAGCGTGAGGTGATTCAACTCCATAAGACAATCCTCCTTGACGTTTATAGTTAGTCTACTTTCATTAATGCAAATAAGATGCCAAAGTAAATTACTGTAATAGATATGTGAAACTTTGAACAATTTTTCATTCCCGTTGAGCTTAAACTGAACTAATTAGGGGTTCTTTCCATCGCTCAGTTCCATATCTTGTTTAATTTATGAGTGTTGTGAGATGGAAAAAATCGGGAAATAAAAAAACATCATGTATAACTGTCTATACAATTATACATGATGTTGGCATCCTTCAACAATAAGGAATAGCTCATTACATCTCCACTATTTATTTTTGGAGATTTTTATATGGATTATGTGTTGTGAATTGCTTATAGGCTGTTCCAAAAGCCCAACTATTCTATAGCTGGCAAAGCCTCCGAGAATTTGGATACCCAGCTGTGCTTGTGTTTCGCGCACAGCAGGACAAGAAAAGCTTCGGAAGCGACACATCGCACGAAGAAAAAGCGCATTTCTTTTTTGAGGACAAGAAAAGCTTCGGAAGCGACACATCGCAATTTTTCAAGAATCAGGAACAACCCAATAGCAACATCGAAATTTTCAAGACAAGGAACAAATTTTTCAACGACATTGCGATCTTAGCAACTTTGTCCCTTTTTATCCACTTTTTGAAACGTATTTATAGTTATGAATATTTTTCAACGATACGATAATTTTTATGGGCTACGACAGTAGTAGGAAAACTATGGTTTAATTTAGATGAGTTACGAGATTTTGAGATGTCTACAATAGTACTTCTTTTGCAATGAGATGGCAAAACCTCTCCTTGAAGTAACACATTTTCTTTCTTAAATTCTATTATATCTCCTGGTTTAGCTTTTTTTGAATCAGGTTTAAACATATTTATTCCTCCTTAAGAAATCTGTGCACTCAGTTAATTTCATCATTTTTTTGGTTTCTTTGTAGCCATTCCATTTGTTTTTTCATTTTATTTATTTCTTGAATTTGTTCAGATTGTTTTTGTTTTAGTACTTGAAATGATTGTTCTAATTTAGCGATATTAGCTACTGTTAATCCTAAGGTTTGCATAATTGTACGAATGTTTTCGTTATAATATTCCTGATCTACTTCTTCTTTGTGAGTGTCCTTCGTACTGCATTCTACTATGATTGGAAAATGTCCATTAGCCAACCGCTCTGCAATATCATGCTGCTTGTAATGCTTGCTTTTACAAACCTTAATAAATTTTAAAACATCAATAGCCTCGGGAAGATAATAATTGTCTTCCTCATCTTGTACTTTTGGTACATACATATTGAATTCTTTAATCCAAGCAGCCGCGGTGGATGGTGGAATACCAACGATATGTGATAACCCCTGAAGGTTAAGTAATTCCACTTCTTTCACCTATCTTTCTGTGGTAGTCTAAAATACAATTTCTACCTGTACTAGGAACTACACTATTATCTTAACTAATTAACATGGGAATAGTATGTGAAAAATGTGGAATAAATAAGTAATTTAGATCCTGAATTCTACTAATTTAAAGAAAATTATTCCGACATAACGAGGTGGACTTCCTGATTTTTCGTAGATATTTATTCTGTATGTAATTGGCGGTAAGATCTGCCTTTCCATGCTACGAGGAGAACCCTAGGAGGATAAGTGGAGAATTCAACTGCAATTTAATGTCCGATACCGTTGAGAGCATTTAGGTCATACCCTTGCATAACAATCTGGGGGATAAAAGAAAACCACTATTAAAGATTCACTTTACGTTATAAACATGTTTTCTGAGATTTAGAATTATCGGAATTCCTTGTCTTTCTCATGTTAAATCAAAACATTTATGACTTTAAAGGAAGTATTTATGGCACATGCATCGGTAAATTGGAATGGATAACATCATAACCATCTGTAACTGCTTTAAAGATATTGCATTGTAACAAAAAACATCGTCTACAAAAAACTCCCCATCTTAATGGCTCCCCGTTTAACTATACAATCTTGTAATATCTAAAAGGGCGTTCATTCAGGTTACTACAAAGATGAATTCGGAAACGACAGATTCTAACGATCGTCTTATGGTTGACTATATCCGAATTTTTATAATATACTTAATTCAACAATGTTGAATTGGGTGAAACTAAATGGAATGCGGTAAGTATCTTATTTAATTAGTAAAATAGGACGTTTAAAACAAAAGCAGGATAAGAAGTTCGATGAATCTTACCTTTGCTTAAATGAGTAAACAAAATCGGAGTAGTTATCATATTTATATTGAAAGCGCATTCCTAAAAGAAAGCAGCGGAGAATTTGTTCCGTTGTATTTTCTATTAATTAGCATCTGTTCATATGAATTGAAAAGGAGGAAACGATATGCATTATCCAAGCTTTATTCATTTAAAAGAAGTAGGCCCGAGAGATGGGTTGCAAAATGAAAGTATTTTTATTGATACAGATGATAAGGTAAAATGGATTGATATGCTATCAGATTCCGGGGTCGGTGAAATTGAATATTCTTCGTTTGTTCACCCGAAATGGATTCCTGCACTTAAAGATGCTCAAGAAGTTGGTAAAAAAATTAAACGAAATCCTAATGTTCGTTATTCTGCACTTGTACCAAATCTGAAAGGGCTAGAGCGTGCTTTAGAAGCTGGAATAGATGGGGCATCTGTATTTATGTCGGTAAGTGAGACACATAATCGGAAAAACATTAATAAATCAGTTGATGAAACGTATCCTATTTTAAGAGAAGTGATCAGTGAAGCTAAGTCGGTTGATAAATTTGTTACTGGATATGTATCGACTGTTTTTGATTGTCCTTATGAGGGAAGGATTAACCCGGAACAAGTTATTCGTGTTTGTGATGAGCTATTTGCAGTTGGGGTTGATTTTATTTCGTTGGGGGATACGATCGGGTCTGCAGTTCCCTCTCAAGTAGAAGCACTATTAGAACCTGTTTTAATCCGCTATGATTCGGATAAAATTATTATGCACTTTCATGATACAAGGGGAATGGCAATTGCAAATATATTAACGAGCTTAAATTATGGAATAACCCGTTTTGATAGCGCAGTTGGCGGATTAGGCGGTTGTCCATATGCAAAAGGTGCAGCAGGAAATGTAGCTACTAATGATGTACTGTATTTATTGCACGGTTTGGGGATTAAAACAGGGGTGCAAGAAGATAAGATGCAGCAAGCTGCTTTGTGTATTCAAGATAAGCTCGGCAAGCAGCTTCCTAGTAAAGCACTTGCTTATCACTATAAAAAAACAGTATAAAGTTAGATCAAAAGGTATGAAGTCGTGAAAACAATACGATTTTATCCTTTTTCCATTGTAAAGATAATTCCGTTTCTGCCCAGTGGATGTCTTTTTTGTACTATAGGAAAGTATAAAATTTTTATGGTTTATCCCGCATGTAAGTTGCCGTAAGACTCCCACTTCAAAATCTTGAGTTGATGCAAAAGGTCTAAGTGGGAGAAAACGGCACCTAAATGCCCGATTCGTTTAAGGGCCTTTAGGTCATACCCCCTGAGGTACTAACATTCAGTAGGAGATGGAAGAAAACTCCTACTGAATGAAGTTTCACTTTATCGTATAAGAAAAACGATAGCTTTCGCCATAAAGACTTGCGACAAGCTAAGTCTTTCTAAAAAGTAGCTTCGTCGTCTAGCTAAAGCGCTTATGCTGTTAGCAAAGTTCGATCTCCTTCCTATGAAGTCAACCTCCACCTCTCTCGTATCTTGAATGCAAGATCTGTATTTCTTCTACTTCAAACATCAATCCATTTCATGTCCTTCATATAAGCGCAACTAGGCAGTAACTGACCAAGGGCTTAACGAGTATGTTTTTTCCTGAGAGGGAAGCTGAATGATAAACAAATTTTGATTGGCTTAATAATAAGTGTTGACCTATCTTACATTCTACTATATGATTGTAATGCAATCGTTTGCGCAAAGAGGCTCGTTAGTTTTTAATTTGTTGGAAATAAAAAAACACATATAAGTAACTAGGATCATATTTAAACTACTATATACTTATGGAAAAGCAGCTTTGTAAAATATAGAAAACGATTGCACTAATTATTACCTTGCAGGAAGTAAGTCAATCTATTGCAGCAGATAATGTAGATGGGAATTTAAAGACAGATAATATATATTTTTTCTTCAGGAAAAATCACAGGAATTAGGATCCACTTATGAATTTATATGGGCTTATTCTTATATTGCTTACGATCATGTTGAAGAAGGAATTGCACTATTAATAAGACTCATTTTACGGCAGTCCATGTGAGAATAGAGATCTTTGGTAGACTCGGAAAGCTGTACGGATGACAATTATTTTTAAAAGAAAAATAGCGAGCCTTTATTCCTGTCATATAGGATGGTGAAGGGATGACGAAGAGCCTTTTCAAATACAAATGGATAGTCGCAATTAATAATTAAGCGAATTGTTAATTTATTAAATCTGCATATAGTTAACGAATAAAACAGCATACCTAATTAACTAGAAATAATATAGGAAGAAGGTCATAGATATGAAACAAGTATGGTGGAAAGAAGCTGTAGCCTATCAAATTTATCCTCGCAGTTTTATGGATTCAAATGGTGATGGAATTGGTGATATTAATGGGGTTATTTCTAAGCTGGATTATTTAAAAGATCTTGGTGTTGATTTAATCTGGTTAAGCCCGGTTTATCAATCACCTAATGACGATAATGGCTACGACATAAGTGATTATCGAGCAATCATGCCTGAATTTGGAACGATGGAAAATTTCGATTTACTTTTGGAAGAGGTTCATTGTCGTGGGATGAAACTGATTATGGACCTAGTAATCAATCATACGTCTGATGAACATCCATGGTTCATCGAATCTCGTTCGTCACGAGATAATCCGTATCGAGATTACTATATTTGGCATGAAGGTAAAAATGGAAAAGAGCCAAATAATTGGGCTTCCATATTCGGCGGATCAGCATGGGAATATGATGAACAAACACACGCGTATTATTTGCATGTTTTTTCCAAGAAACAGCCCGACTTAAACTGGGAAAATTCAAATGTCCGTAAAAGTTTATACGATATGATTAATTGGTGGTTGGATAAAGGGATTGATGGATTTCGTATTGATGCTATTTCTCATATTAAAAAGGTGCCAGGATTTCCAGATGTGCCAAATCCGGAAAATAAAAAATATGCTCCTTCCTTTGAAGGTCATATGAATCGTGAAGGAATTCATGAGTTTTTAGCAGAATTAAAACAAGAAACATTTGCTAAGTATGATATTGTAACCGTTGGTGAAGCGAACGGTGTAACGGTAGACGATGCTCATTTATGGGTTGGTGAGCAAGAGGGTAAATTTAATATGGTTTTTCAATTTGAACATCTCGACCTTTGGGGAAAAAGTATTTCCGGTGGATTGGATATTCATGCATTAAAAAGGACATTAACCAAGTGGCAAAAAGGCCTTGAGCGAAATGGATGGAATGCGCTGTTTTTGGAAAATCATGATCAGCCTCGTTCGGTATCAACCTGGGGAAATGATCAAGCTTATCGCAGAGAATCAGCAAAATGTTTAGCTACTCTTTATTTTCTGATGCAAGGAACGCCGTTTATATATCAAGGTCAGGAAATTGGGATGACCAATGTTCAGTTTGATTCCATTGAGGATTACAACGATGTTTCCTGCAAAAATCTGTATGCAGACGAGCGGGAAAATGGAAAAAGTCATGAAGAGATCATGAAAATCATTTGGAAAAATGGACGAGATAACTCTAGGACACCAATGCAATGGAATGATAAAGAAAATGCAGGCTTTACGTCAGGAAAACCTTGGCTAAAAGTAAATCCTAATTATAAGGAAGTGAATGTCGAACGTGAACTAGCTAATCCAAACTCCATTTATCATTATTATCGTCAGTTAATCCAGTTAAGAAAAGAGCTCCCAGTACTTATTTATGGCAGTTATGATCTTATTTTAGAAGATCATGATCAAATCTATGCGTATGTAAGGACGCTTGAAGATCAAAAAGTAATAGTGATTACAAATCTATTCCATGAGGAAGCGGAGTTCATTTTACCGAAAAACGTAACGCTAACTGATAGCAAGTTACTTATTAGTAATTATCCAGCACCGTCTTCGGGGGATATGAATAAGGTTTCTCTAAGACCTTATGAAGCAAGAGTTTACCAACTGTTAAATAACTAATTCTATATTTACAGGGCTAGAATGTATTAAAACGATATGTATTCTAGCTTTTTCTCGAACTTACTTGTAACAGGTATTCATTTAGGAGTGTATTCATTTTTCCCAATATTGATTTGACGTTGGTTCGCTTCTATTTTATGATTAAATATATTTATCTTTAATAGAGGGAGGGCGGGAAAGTACTACCCGCCATGGATGAAATGCAGGTGAAGCGATGAACAACTGATTCCATCCATTGTCTTCTTTCTCTTAATTACCAGTTGTATAAAGAGCACTTACCTTTAATGTTTTAAGAACAAGTGCAACTAGTCGATTGTTTGCATCAGTTACATAACACTAGTAAACATTTTCTTCTTGCATTTAATTGTATGCAAAACTGATACAATAAGTATTCGGTTCTGGTTGAAGTTAGGTATTTATTATAGTGGAAGGGGAGAATAACAATAAATCTGAACAATATTGGAGCAAAAATTAAGCAAATGCGTCTACGAGCAAAAAAAACACAACAGCAAGTGGCAGATGAATGCGGTATATCAAAAAGTTTATTATCAAAGATTGAAAATGGACAAACTGCTTCAGCGATAGCCACATTATCAAAGATTAGTGAGGCATTACATGTTCCATTATCATGGGTACTTGATGATCAGGAAGAACGTGATCTAGTCATCCTTTCCCATACAAAGCGTCAGTTTAAGGTAGGCGATGACAATATGGGGTATTCATATGAATTGTTGGCGAACCGTTCTAGATTTAGTGGGATTGAACCAACGATTGTCCATGTGACACCGCGTGATATGAATATAAGACATGAGGCTTACACGCATTCACAGGATGAGTTTATTTATATATTAGAAGGGGCAATTTATTTACGCTATGAAGGTAAGCAGCACTATATGGAAAAAGGAGATAGTGCTTATTTTAAAGGAGGTAAACCTCATCTGTTTGTTCCTGTTGATAATGAGCCTGCTAAAGTACTAACAGTTTTTATTGACAGCCATTTATAAAAGGGTGATCTAGTCTCAAGTAGTAATATTAGAAGACGAGAGACATAGCCAAAGCAAACAGATGATTGTTCTTTATCTATACCAATTTTATATATTCATTATAAAATCTGATTTAATATCCATTGTTTACCTTTACGCTTCCGCTAAAACTCGTTGTTACATGTAACATAAGACCGCACAACCAGTACTGTGTGGTCTTATTCTGTTGTAGAAATACATAAAAACTTAATCGGTTTATCTGTTCTGTTATACCAATAATGTGGCTTGGATGAATCCAGGAAAACACAATCATGTGGATGTAACACTTCTAGTTGATGGTCTACCTCAATCGTTAATGTTCCTTCTAACACGTATAAAAACTCCTGCCCTTTATGAGAAAAATTATTGCCGCGATTTGCGTCAGGATCGAGAATTATAAGATTAGGAATAAAAGCTGGATTTTCCATCCTGCCAGATAAATTTTTATAAATAAAGCGATTTTCTGTTGCATTCAATGTATCTACAATATTTCGCGTAATGACAGAGCGGGAAGATTTCGGTTGATTAAAAAAATAGCTAGGGTGAACCTCTAAGGCATCGGAAATTTTTTTAAATGACTCCAAAGTAGCTGATGTTTTAGAATGTTCTAATTGGGATAAAAAACTGATAGATAATCCCGTTTTCTCGGAAATGTTTTTTAATGTTAAGTTCTTTTGCTTGCGCAGCTGTTTGATTCTTACTCCAAGATTCCATGATGTTTCCATTTATCCCTCTCCTTTCTGGGTAGTTTTTTGACTGTCTGGAAAACGAGATCCGTTTTTACATGCCACATATCCTTTTTTGCAATTCCTTCTTCGTCGTCCAGCGTAAGCGCTCGAGCGACTAGCAAACTTCGCTAACCCGAGGCTTACACTTTTTGCTCAAAAAATTATATGGGTTGAAAAAACAACATAAGAAAAATCCGTTAGTTCCATTAGGCATTCTTATCCCTTTTTGAATAACCTCTAAGCAATTAGTTGACGAAAAAGCAAAAACTGTCTTATAATTTAGTTAACCACAATTTAAGTAATACTTAAATTATTTTAAGAAAAATAATTTAAAAATTATTACCGTTCTAAGTATATATATCAATATACTCCAATTGAGAAGAAAACAAATAATAATATAATCGAAAAAGGATTATGGTGGTAATTAAATAATGCAGTATAACTTTGAATCGTTAAAGTGCTGATCTTATTGAAAACGCTTCCTTTTTGGGGTGTTCAATTATAATAAGGGGGTTTTTACATGGTAGTACCATACAAACATGAGCCATTTACTGATTTTACAGTGGAAGAAAATAAGCAAAAAATGCTTTCTGCCCTTAAAAAAGTGGAGAAAGAGCTTGGTAAGGAATATCCACTTATTATTGGCGGGGAACGAGTTACAACCGAAGAGAAAATCGTATCTGTAAATCCGGCTAATAAGAATGAGGTAGTTGGCTATGTCTCTAAGGCGAATCAGGAATTAGCAGAAAAAGCAATACAAGTAGCGGATAAAACTTTTACCACTTGGAGAAAATCGGATCCAAAATTCCGAGCAGATTTGCTATTTCGCGCAGCAGCAATTATTCGCCGAAGGAAGTACGAATTTACTGCGCACCTAATAAAGGAAGGCGGTAAGCCATGGAAGGAAGCAGATGCAGATACTGCTGAAGCAATTGACTTCTTAGAGTATTACGGAAGGCAAATGTTGAAGTTGAAGGATGGAGTAAAAATAAATAGCCGTCCAATTGAGCATAACCAATATCATTATATCCCACTAGGCGTTGGTGTCGTTATTTCACCATGGAACTTTTTATTTGCTATTATGGCTGGCACCACTGTTGCTGCTATGGTTACAGGAAATACAGTATTGCTTAAGCCTGCCAGTGCAACACCGGTTATTGCTTATAAATTTATGGAAGTATTAGAAGAAGCAGGACTTCCCAAAGGAGTAATCAATTATATTCCTGGTTCGGGAAAAGAGGTTGGTGATTATTTAGTCGATCATCCGCGTACACGTTTTATAAGCTTTACCGGTTCTCGTGAGGTTGGTACCCGTATCTTTGAACGTGCTGCTAAAGTTCAAGAGGGACAGATTTGGTTAAAGCGCACCATTATTGAAATGGGCGGAAAAGATACGATTATCGTTGATAAAGAAGCGGATCTGGAATTAGCTGCTCAATCCGTTGTTCAGTCTGCTTTCGGTTTTTCAGGTCAAAAATGTTCTGCATGTTCACGGGTGGTTATTCATGAGGATGTTTATGAAGAAGTTAAAAATCGCATCGTTGAATTAACAAATGAATTGTCGGTTGGCGATCCACATGATAATACACACTTTATGGGTCCGGTTATCGATCAAGCAGCATACGATAAAATAATGGATTATATTGAAATTGGTAAGCAAGAAGGTGAGTTATTAATCGGTGGAGACGGTGATGATAGTAAGGGCTGGATGATTCATCCAACCGTGTTTGCTGATGTAAATCCAAAAGCGCGAATAATGCAGGAGGAGATATTTGGACCGGTGGTTGCTTTAACTAAAGCAAAGGATTTCACAGAGGCTATAGATATTGCTAATAACACGGAGTATGGTTTAACCGGTGCAGTTATTACAAATAATCGTGAACATGTGGAACAGGCAAGAGAAGATTTCCATGTCGGAAACCTATACTTTAATCGAGGCTGTACAGCGGCAATCGTAGGCTATCAGCCATTTGGCGGCTTTAACATGTCTGGAACCGATTCAAAAGCCGGTGGACCAGACTATTTAATTCAGCATATGCAAGGAAAAACAACTTCTGAAATGTTTTAACTAATATAGAGACTTCGTATTTCCCTCCATAGTTGGCAACATCAACTATAGGGGGCCCTTTTTTATTTCATTTCCTACACCGATTTTCGTGTTTAGGAGAAGATATCCGTTTCTTCATGGATAACTTTTTTGAAAAGTAGCTTCGTCTAGCTTGCGTGCTCAATGCCTAGTAAACTTGGATTTCCTTCCTATGATAAATCAACATCGTCTCGAATCTAAAGGAAGGCCGACTAAAGGAGGGCTTGATGCTCAGGCGTTGGCATCCCCCTGTTTTTAGTAATATGTTTTCTTTGTTACGTCGCTGACCGAGCGCTTCTAGGATTTTGTTCTGTCTAAGACAGAATTTCGAGATGGTTGGGAGGGAAGATAAATATGGAACAATTAATGCGAAATTTCTTTTTGTTTTTATCAAACAATAAAGCGTTAACAAAAGCAGCCAAAAAATATGGATTCCGATTTGGAGCATCTCGCTTTGTAGCAGGTGTAAATATTCATGAAGCTGCCAAAAAAATAAAGGAATTGAATGAAAAGGGCTTTGTTATAACGGTTGATCATTTAGGCGAATTTATCGATAATGAAACGGAAGCTAGACAGTCAGCACAGGAATGTATCCGTGCTATTCAGGTCATTGCTCATCAACAATTAAATGCAGAGTTGTCGTTAAAGCTAACATCATTAGGAATGGATATTTCTTACGAGCTTGTTATGGAAAACATGCGCAATATAATGCAGACGGCGAAAGAACATCAAGTGATTGTAACGCTGGATATGGAAGATTATGGGCGGTTGGAGCAGACGTTAGATATTTTTACTACTTTAAAACAGGAATTCGATAATGTCGGTACGGTTTTACAAGCTTATTTATATCGAGTAGAAAAAGATTTAGAGGCATTGAATAAATATAAACCGTATTTGCGTTTAGTTAAAGGAGCATACAAAGAATCCGAGGAGGTTGCTTTTCCTAATAAAGCCGATGTCGATAAAAATTACAAAAAAATAATCAAACAAAACTTATTGTATGGTAATTATACGGCAATAGCAACACATGATGATGAAATAATCGAATATACAAAGGAACTAGAACAAACCTATCATCTATCACGGGATCAATTCGAATTTCAAATGCTTTATGGGATTCGGAATGACCTGCAGGACAGATTATTAAAAGAAGGCTACAAAGTTAGAATCTACCTGCCTTATGGTGAAGATTGGTTTGGCTATAATATGCGACGTTTAGCAGAGCGTCCTGCCAATGTTATGTTTGTTTTAAGAGGAGTTTTAAAAAAATCAAAATGAATGACTTTTGAATGCCAGAAAAGGAGCGTTCCATGTTAATTATTTCAAAAACGGAAATTCAAGCTCACTATTCGATAAGTGATGCGATAAAAGATATAAAACTAGGATTAGATGCAAAAAAGTCTGGAAAGATAGTAAACCCCCATCGTACGGTGATTAGTCTACCGAAATATCAAGCCTCCAGCTTGTATATGCCAAGTGCAGATCTATCATCAGATATTGCATCGATAAAAGTCGTGAGCATTTTCCCCGAAAACCCTAAACAAGGTAAAAAAACGACGCAGGGCGTCCTTTTACTGACAGATGCTGCAACCGGTGAGCATATTTGTATGATGGATGCTTCTTATTTAACGCGTTTACGCACAGGGGCATTAAGTGCGATTGCTACAGACAAACTCGCACGTGCTAATGCCAAAATACTAGGTATAATTGGTACTGGGGCAATGGCTTTTGAACAAGTGATGGGTGTACTTGCTGTACGAGAACTTGAAAAAATAGTTTTATATAATCGGACATTGGAAAAAGCTGTACGCTTTAAAACAAATCTTTTAGCTTCGGGAGTAGATATACCTGTTAGAGTCGTTAATCGCTCGAAAGAAATAGTGCAAGTAGCTGATATTATAATATGCAGTACACGATCGCATGAACCTGTATTTGCTGGAAAGGATCTTCAACCAGGAACGCATATAAATGGGATTGGTTCATTTTTACCTTCGATGAGAGAGGTTGATCTTGTAACTATTAAACGTGCTACTCAGATTGTTGTTGATGATCTTTCTAGTGCAAAAGAAGAAGCAGGAGAATTAATTTACGCTGAAAAGCAAAGCGATTTTAACTTTTGGGATATAGTAGGGGAACTAATGGATTATGAATTATTATCTCGTTCTTCTGATGATGAAATTACCTTTTTTAAATCGGTGGGGTCCGCATATTTTGATTTAGTCGTCGCTACAGGCATTTATAAAAAGGCAATTTTATTAAGTTGTGGTCAAATAGTTGAAATATAATTCACAAAAATATGACTTGACAGATTATTTTGTTTTAAGTATTATTAGTTGTAATATTCTATAACAGCAAAAAATGAAAATCTATTTTTGCGTTTTAGTAATAAAAAATATCTGGTACAGAGAAATGCGGCACTCGATTTTAATTGGTGATCCGCATAAAAATTAAAGAAAGAATTAAACGGATACACTTCCTAAATCGAACTTCTAGCTCCAATGTGACAAATCAAGAAGGATAGGTTTTTTAATTTTGAAACATTTACGTTTCAATTATCCTTTATACGGGCTGTCATTTTAATTGTATATTTTATTTTGTCATTTTGTCATATAGGAAAAAACAAAAAGTAATCCTAATAAAGAGGTTCGGTGACTTATTCCTAAACTCTGACATTATCGTACAGGATCGATATAAAACAATTATTTTAAGTTTTTAACTTATTTTCAACTTCCACATAATTGTCTCTAACTCAGCTGTATATCAGTATATAAACATATTCTGCAGAAAAGAGGTTCGTTTTTAGATTAAAATTAATTCAAAGTTAAGTTTATTGTTAACAGTATATTATATAGATGGTAATTAGTTTTGATATAATAATGATAGCTCAATAGGATGGAATCATCAAAATGGAGTATTACCCGAAAATGTTATTTATAAATAATTTTATCTTATCTCGAGTCGGGGGAGGAACCTGGTCCTGTGATCCCGCAGCAACCGTTACTTGTAACAAGGTGCTAATTCCAGCAAGCTTTTTGCTTGAAAGATGAGAAGTGTTGTATGGTTATGTATGCCTCTTCCTCATCGGAAGGGGCATTTTTAGTTAGAAGCCAACTCAATGCCAAAAAATTTTTATGTCTAATTTTTAATCCGACGAAGTGGTTGCTTGAATAGATCCTAGTATTAACGAGACGGTTTAACCAAATAGTACTATAAAACCAACTAAAACGATGTGGATAATTTAATTTAAGTTAATGAAGGGTGCTCCCTTGGAAAATATCAATTATGGAGGAGATTAAAAGATGACAAAGCAAATTCATTTAAATGGGTTTATTCAAAACTCACCATCACCGCATTCTATTGGGCTATGGAAACATGACAAAGATTTAGGAAGGAAACATAATACTTTATCGTACTGGACAGAAGTAGCGAAAATATTAGAAAAAGGAAAATTTGATGCTCTATTTATTGCCGATGTATTAGGTACGTATAGCACGTATGAAAATAGCCATCGTGCAGCAACAACGCATGCAGTTCAGCTTCCGGCACATGATCCGCTTGTACCCATTTCCGCTATGGCCGCTGTGACGAAGCACTTAGGATTTGCTGCGACTATTTCTACTACTTATGCACAGCCTTATTCATTAGCAAGGCAGCTTTCTACATTGGATCACTTAACCAATGGAAGGATTGCTTGGAATGTCGTGACCTCATATTTGGAAAGTGAAGCAAAAAACCTTGGGCTTAAAGACCGCTTACCAAAAGAGCTTCGGTATCAACGAGCAGATGAATTTTTGGAAGTGGTGTATAAGCTCTGGGAGCATAGTTGGGAGGAACATTCCGTTGTTTATGACAAGAACAATGATCAATTTGCTGATCCGAATAAAGTGCATCTGATTAATCACAAGGGTAGATATTTCAATGTTCCTGGTCCGCATTTAGTAGAGCCATCTCCGCAACGAACTCCGGTTATTTTTCAAGCTGGTGCCTCACCAAAAGGAAGGGATTTTGCTGCTACGCATGCGGAAGCAGTATTTACGAAAAACCATTCCTTAAAAGCTGTAAAAGAATACACCATTGATTTACGAGCGCGAGCAAAAAAGAAAGGTAGAAATCCAAAAAATATAAAGATTTTTTTAATGATACTTCCAATTGTTGGTCGAACGGAAGAAGAAGCGTACCGAAAGTATCAGCAATTAACAGAACACGTCAGTTATGAGGGAACTGCAGCTTTATTGTCGGGACATACAGGAATAGATTTCGCCCAATATGACCCTGATCAATATATTGAAAATATGGAAACAGATGCTGTACAAGGTAATTTAGATATGTACACAAAAGATCCAAATAAGAAATGGACACTAAAAGAGGCGGTAAAAAATCATGGACTTGGTAATGGTACTGTAAAATTTATTGGGACACCTGAACAAATCGCTGATGAAATGCAAGTTTGGGCAACAGAAGGGGATATAGATGGCTTCAATATTGCGCAATTTTACTCCCCTGGAACTTTTTCTGAATTTGTTGATTATGTTGTACCCGTCTTACAAGAACGGGGTATTTTCAGAAGAAACTATGAAGCAGTTACTTTAAGGGAACATTTATTTGGAAAAGGTCACGTAAATATATCGGATGAACATCCTGCCCGTAACGGTTTAACCGTTTAATACGTTCTTCTAATAAGTGAGGAGGGGAGAATGGATGAGTTCTATTACAACCTATATTTGGATTGGTTTTACTGTTTTTCTTTCCGTTATGTTTATTTCTTGGCTTGGTTAGTGCAAAGAAAACAAAGCACACCCGTGATTTTGTGATCGGAAGTGGTCTTGGCCCATATAATTCTTGGAATCTTCCTTTTCGGCAACCTATTTAAGTGCTGCTACTTTTTAGGATATCCGGGATGGTCGTATGATTGGTGATTTATGGCTTTTTTTATGATCATCCCGCATGTAAGGTGCCGTAAGACTCCCACTTCAAAAATCTTGAGTTGATACAAAAGGTCTAAGTGGGAGAAAACGGCACCTAAATGCCCGATTCGTTTAAGGCCTTTAGGTTATACCCTTATGGTACTAACATTCAGTACGAGATGAAAGAAAACTCCTACTGAATGAAGTTTCACTTTATCGTATAAGATAAACTACAGCTTTCGTTAAAGATTTGGCGGCAAGCCAGTTTTTTTAAGTAATCATTGGAGGAGGACCGATTGTTGTTATCATGGTCGTAAGAAAGGTGAGAAAACTCAATCAGTAACAACAGTCGCTTTCTCCTCCAGATTGGCTCGTTGATTTCTATAATAGTTATATTTTACGAGTTGGTTCAGGGATTATTTTATTATTTAATGTGTTTTACATTGCAGGACTAGAGAGACTACTTGAATAAGCATCGCGGTTTTTTCAAGAACAAAAAGGGCTCCGATGGCAATACATCACGGTTTTTCAAGGATAAGGAAAGCTACTTGAAGATATCACGAAAGAAAAATTGTACAGCTTGAGCACTCCGTGTCTGCTTTTTGTTTCAGGTTTACTTTTTATTGATTTACAATTAGACTTTATGTATACATTTCTTTCAAAAGGAAGGATATTATCATGAAAAAAAATTATATTGGTTATGCTGGAACCTATACCCGAAAAATAAGTAAAGGAATCTATCGGTTTGCACTCGATCCAAAAGCACGAAAGTTAACAGCAGTTAAAGCTGTTGCTGAAGTAGGAAGTCCTACGTATTTAACGATAAGTGAGGATAATCGTTATTTGTTCTCTATTGGGCAAGATGGAGAATTAGGTGGGGTACAAGCCTATAAGATTAATGGGGAAGCTGGTGAATTGGTTAAGTTAGACGAGCAACTAACGGAAGGAAAGCCTCCATGTCACTTATCTTTCCATCAAGATAAATTAGTAACCGGTAATTATCATAAGGGAGAAGTCGGTCTATACTCTTTCACAGCTAAGGAAACATTAGAAGTAGATTCCTTTATACAACATACAGGTAGTGGTCCTCATGAACGGCAAGAAAAATCGCATGTTCATTATGCAGGATTTACGCCAGACCGTAACTATGTCATTATCTGTGATTTAGGAACAGATGAACTGGTTACGTATCGTATCGATACCAACAAACTTGTGCGTCATAAAACTCTAAAAGTAAAATCGGGGAGTGGTCCACGTCATATTGAATTTCACCCAAATGGTAAAACGGCATATGTGCTCACAGAACTAAGCTCGGAAGTGATTGTTTTCGATTATGATACGGAAAATGGAAGTTTTTCTGAAAAACAAACGATTCTTGCCAAACCAGCAGATTTTGCTGAAACGAACGATGCCAGTGCTATTCACATTTCTTCGGATGGGAAGTTTTTATACACGGGAAATCGTGGCCATAATAGTATTGCACTGTTTCAAATTGATCAGAAAACCGATAAGCTTTCCTTTATCGAGTTTACAGCTACTGGCGGGGAATGGCCGCGTGATTTTGTGTTAGATCCTACAGAGTCTTTCATTATTGCAGCTAATCAGCATAGTGGTAATTTAGTTTTATTTGAACGGAATCAACAGACAGGTAAGCTAACTCAGTTAGACTCTGTGGTAGAGGTTCCGGAAGTAGTCTGTGTGAAATTTTTAAATTAATATTTTGCATAAGTAATTAGAATAACCAGCTAATTCGTCTTTTATCCCGCATGTAAGGTGCCGTAAGACTCCCGCTTCAAGATCCTTGAGTTGATACAAAAGGTCTAAGTGGGAGAAAACGGCACCTAAATGCCCGATTCGTTCAAGGGCCTTTAGGTCATACCCTTGTGGTACTAACATTCAGTAGGAGATGGAAGAAAACTCCTACTGAATGAAGGTTCATTTTATAATGGAATTAGACATTGCAAGTACAACGAAATATACTCTCTGAAAAGCAAGCTAATATCTCTCGTAGATAAAGGTTTGCTTTTTTGCATGTTAAAAATGTTAGATCTATAGATTAAGTTGATACATGTATATGTAAAAGGTTTGGAATAAAAAAGTTTTCTAGATAAAAGCAAAAAATCGTTCTATTACATCATGTTTAAAACGCTAGCTTGGAGAGCTTTATTTTATCTGTGCACATCAGTGTATAGGAAGGATTTTCCCGGCTTTTCACAAATTCAAGTGAAACAGCAAAGCTGAATCCAATAATTTGAAGAATTGGTTAAAAGATACCTGACATATGCCGATATAAAGAAAGCTGAAGTTAATAATTCTTCTAGGAGGGATACTAAAGATATGGCAACAGTTGCAGCACATATTGTAGAAATGATTAGGGAACAAGGCTGTCAGTTCGCATTTGGAGTTCCGGGAAAGCCTATTGTACCACTTATCTTGGAAATGGAAAAGCAGGGAATTGACTTTGTTTTAGCGCGCCATGAATGCGGTGCTGGTTATATGGCGACAGGTTATGCCATGCAAAATGATAGTCTGAGTATCGCTATTGGTACATCTGGCCCAGGCGGAACTAATCTTATTACGGCAGCGGCACAAGCAAAGGCTTATCACGCACCGGTTTTGTTTATCACTGGTCATCCACCATTGACGGATGTAGGTAAACCAGTTGGACAAGATTCGAGTATGTTCGGTACTGATTTAACAGAAATGTTTCGTCCGGTTACTTTGTTTAGTGCAAAGGTAGAAGATGCTAGCTTGTTAAAAAATTATGTACAGCATGCTTTAGAAAAAGCGCTGACTGGGGCAAAAGGACCTGTTCATTTGTCTATTCCACTCAATGTGCTTATTGATAAGACAGAGTCATTCACCTTACCTTCTAAATGGAGTAACGATATTCCTGTATCAGGAAATTTAGAACAAGCTTCACAAATTTTGTATGCTGCACAACGACCAGTTTTATTGTTAGGGAAAGGAGTTCACATAGCCAAGGCGTATCGACAGGTACTAGAGTTTGTTGAGAAATGGAACATCCCAGTCATGACGACGCCAGGAGGTAAAGGCACATTTCCTACGAAACATAGACTGTCACTAGGTGCATATGGACTAGGCGGTACAGCAGCGGCTTCTGCTTATATGGAAGAAGGAGTCGATGTTATGGTTGTTATCGGCTCTAAGTTAAGTGATATGTCGATAGCAGGTTTGCAACCAGACCATTATCCAAAAACAATCATTCATTTTGATCCATTTGCAGATTTTGTTGGAAAATCAATTCCAGTGGAAACTTTATTTGTTCAAGGTGATGCGAAGGTAAATCTTCATCAGTTGAATTTAAATTATTTTTCCAAGCGAGAAGCACCAGATCTTCAAACATATTGGCAAAAAGAAATGCTAGAAAGAGAGAACGAGCAAATTAAACATGCTAATTATCAAAAAATATCTACAGCAGCGGTTATGAAATGCTTAAGAGGGCTCTTACCAGAGGAAACCATCGTATTTGGAGATGACGGGAGCCATACTTTTCATGCAATTAAGCATTTTGATATTGTGAATCCTGGTACATTCTTTTTTGACGATGTATTTGGTGCAATGGGACATGGTCTTAATTTTGCAATTGGGGCGAAAATAGCTAAACCAGAAACGCCGATTGTAAGCTTTACAGGTGATGGCTGTATGATGATGCATGGAACAGAAATATCTACCGCCGTGAATCAACAAGCTCATATGATTTTCTTTGTTTTTAATAATGGAATGCTTGATATGGTAGATAAAGGAATGCTCTATAACTTAGGTAGGTCAGTAGGGACAAGATATACGACCGAAATGAATGCAGCAAAATTTGCTGAATCATTAGGTGCAACTGGTTATCGTTGTATGACAATGGAAGAAGTTATTGCTGCAACAAAAACGGCATTAAAGCATCCACAAACTGCGGTAATTGAAATCATAGTAGAAAAAGAGGAAGTACCGCCTACATTAAAACGAGGGTAATAAACTCTCTGAAGATCTGATTTTCAATTAGTAATCAAGCATTACTTAAACTAAGACGGGAGAGAAGAAATTGGATAAGCAGGAACGAGGATGGAAGCAAATTGAAGAATTGGCTGGATCAAAAGGAATAGCAGCGATGAAAGAGGTAGAAAGGTTTTCACCACGTTTAGCTAAACTTGCTTTGGAATTCGGTTATAGTGACGTTTATCAAGATGATCATCTTGATTTAAAACAGCGTTCTCTTATAACGTTGGCGTCTTTAATTACACAAGGCGATGCAGGGAGAGGCTTACAGTATCATTTTCATGCGGCTTTACGAGTTGGAGTTAGTAAGGCTGAAATTCTTGAATTAATCAATCATTGTAGTGCTTATGCAGGATTTCCTAAAGCGATTCATGCTTTGCATATTTTTAAAACAGTAGTAGAAGAAAAGGAGAATACGAATGGCTAAATATGAAATAAAAGTTTATAAGGATGTTCTTTATTTTAATTATTTTGAGATGGCTGAAACTGTAGCTGAAGCTAAGGAGCATGCTGCTGAAGCAAAACGTGCTTTACAACAACCGGGTATTAAAAAATTTCTCAACGATAATAGTAACATTAAAGGTGTGGCTAAGCCGGAAGTTAATGAAGTGTGGGGAGAATTAATGAAATGGGTAAGCAGTAATATCGAGAAAAACGCTACTGTTGCACCAAATGTAGCACTGAAAATGCAATTAAATCGCTTGTCCAGAAGTGCTGGAACATATGATACCATTAGAGCATTTACGAACTTGCAGGAAGCCTTGGTATTTATGGGTATTCCGGAATTTAAAATAGATTAAGGATGGAGTAATATGAAAAAAACAGCGAAAACCTTAACTATCCAACAAATATTATTGCTTTATATAATACTTTTCACATTTGTTATTGTTTTACTGCCTGTTTTAACATTTCTTACATTTATTGTCTTAGACATTCCTTTACAGTCTATCTTTGTATGGTCTTTCATTGGTATCATTATACTATTAGCGCTGTTTCTTGCATACTTATTTGGAAATTTTTTGTTTTCACCTCTAAAAAATAAAGAAGGGGTAGACACAAGCCAGTTGGAAGTGGCTTCTTCAAACCATCCTCTCTACCGATGGGTCATGAATCAACTTCCAGTAGCTCAGCAAGATAATAAAACAGATGGTACTGAAGTTTTAGCGTTGGCTGAGCAAACAGCTACAGTTTCTAATCAGCTCATGTCTACAACCGAAGAGACGAGTAAAGCAACAGCAGAAATATCTGCTTCGATTCAGGAATTAGCTTCTGGAGCAGATGCTCAGGCACAGTCAATTCAAACAATTAATGAATCTTCATCCCAAGTATTTTTCAGTTTAACGGAAATTGATGAAAGTACCAAGTTTGTAGCAGAGACTTCTAAAACAGCGATAACGAATGCAAAAAATGGGAATGAAGTAGTTGCTAATGTAGCGAAACAAATGGATCTGATTGGTGAACAAGTAGAACGTTCGATTGAAGTGGTTAATGAATTAAATGAGAAAACAAATCAGGTTGGCGAAATATTGTCACTGATAACGGATATTTCAAATCAAACAAATTTACTTTCGCTTAATGCTGCTATTGAGGCTGCTCGTGCCGGAGAACACGGGAAAGGTTTTTCGGTAGTTGCAGATGAAGTTCGTAAGCTTGCAGAACAAACAAATGATGCTACTGCGAAAACACAACAGCTCATTCAAGAAATTCAATCTGGCACCAATGAAGTGATAGATGTTATTAAGGAAAGTGGAAAATCAATTAAACAAGGCGTTTCAAGAAATGGAGAGATGGGAAAGGTATTTAATGATATTTACCAAGATGTTGACGTAATCGATGAATTTATTCATGATTTATCAGCGGCAATGCATGAAGTCAAAGACAGTATGAATGATGTTTCTTCTTCTATTAATCATGTATCTGATGTTACAGTTGAATCAAGCGGCAACTTGCAAAATATCGTTGCTGTTATCGAGGAATTAAATGCTTCGATGCAAGAAGTATCAGCGTCAGCTACATTGCTTGCAGATATAGCCAATCAGCTTAATGATAAGGTAGTAGATTAAATGATTCATGTAAGCAATATTTTTTAACGACAGAAAAATATGTACGTTTTAAAAATTGCTGAAAAATCCATTGTTTCATTAGGAACAATGGATTTTTCATATGCACTTTCATGGGCGAAAACTTGGTGGTGAAAGTCCACTACAGGCTTGGCAGTAGGAACTGTTAACGGAAGGCAAGGTGGCTATCGTGAGGTATATTTTTCTTATGTCAAAAATCTGTTTATGATGTTGTGATCATGGTGAGAAAAACGGCTCTTAAATCCCCCGATTCGTTCAGTCAACAGGACAAGGAAAGCTTCTTGATTAAGCATCGCACGCAGAAAAAGCGTTCTTCTTTTTTAAGGACAGAGTTGCTCAGCAGCAATACACCGCACGCAGAAAAAGCGCTCTTCTTTTTTAAGGACAAAAAGGACTACGACAGCGACGCATCGTGATTTTTCAAGGACGCCTGCGAACTTAGCCTTTAATCTTCTGTTTCAAGAGAAGAGTATTCCTTGAATGAAGTTTTACTTTCCTCTTCTGAAGCTCTACCGTTTGTACGGCTATGCGAGCACTTTTAACTTTTGTTCGTAAAGTGGCTGTTCAATTCAAGTTTATTCAAAACGACATTATTTACTTAGTTAGAGATATACGTAATTGAAAGTACAGGTCGTTAGCTACTTTTACCAATATTGTTTGGATCCGAAAAGAAAGCTGTCGATTAGTTTTGTATAAGTTCTATACAAATTCATGATCTGGGGGATCTTATTTAAGGATGACCCAATTTTGCACAAATGGCTGTGATCAATTTGGTCTTATTATAATAACTACTATTGGCTATAATAAATGTAAGACATACTACTTACTTCATTTTGATGGCAGGAGGATAATTATGAATCAACGTAGTATGGCAGTATTAAAAAAACTAGCAGTTCATGATGGATATATTTCTATCGCCCAGCTCTCTGATATGTTTAATGTTTCCAGAAGGTCGATTTATAACGATATCGGAAGAATCAATGATTGGCTTCAGGAACAGGGCTTGACTTCGATTCAACAAGTAAGGTCAGAAGGAATATATCTGGATGACAGTACGAAAAAAGCTATTGCGAAAGGCTATACACTTTTAGAAGATGATTACTATGAATATACAAAGGAAGAGCGCAAGGCATGGATTTATTTGCATATAACCTGTGGTGTGCGCGCCTATTTTGTAGAAGATTTACAAGAGCTTTTTCAAGTGAGTAGAAATACAATTCTAGATGATGTAAGAATATTAAAAAATGAAATCGAGAGTCATCAATTAAATATGTATACAGAACGAGGCAGAGGGTATCATATTATTGGAAATGAAACCGATGTCAGAAAAGTATTAATCCAATATTTGTCAATTATCACCCCGATAGATAGCTGGTATAGCATTTTGCATGATGAACGTAAAGGTAAAACGGACCTGCCTCAAACGTATTCCATTTTTAATCGTAATTGGCTTCACCAGATTCATCGTAATTTAATCGCATATGAAAAACAATTTAATATTGAAATTATTGATGATGTTTTAAATAGTTTAGTTATTTGGTTTCACTTTTTTATGAAACGTATGCAACAAGGATCCACTATTGATGTTGATCCAATTGAAAAAGAAGTAATTGAATCAACGGACACTTTCTTAGGTGCTAAGATGTTATGCCAGGAACTTTTTAAGGTACTGCCAGGAGAGCATAACAATGAAGAAGAGGTTTACTACTTTGCTAAATATTTACTTAGTGCGAAAGTAAATTATGACTTAAATCCATATGAAGAAAATAGTGTGATGCAATCTTTGGTTGGTGTAGTTGAGAAGATGGTGGCAGACTTTCAGCTATATGCTGCTGTTGAATTTGATGAGCCGAAGAAAATTATTGAAAATTTACTGTTGCATCTAAAGCCCGCTTATTACCGAATCAAATATGGTATTAAACTAGAAAATACGTTACGTGATTCTGTTAAGAAAACGTATCCAGAAGTGTTTCACATTACAAAACTGGTAATGAAGCATTTTGAAGAGTTGATTGAACAACCAATTGATGAGAATGAAGTAGCATTCATTGCGACACATTTTGGTGGATGGCTTCGTAAAGAAGGAGTGGTGCTTGACAATAGACAAAAGAGATTATTAATCGTTTGCACTAACGGTTTGGGAACGTCAAAGTTGTTAGAAAGTCAGCTGTTAGGGTTGTTTTCCAATATTCAAATTAGTGGAGTAACTTCTCTACGTGAATATCAGCAAATGGATTTAGCAGTCGATTTTATTGTCTCAACGATACCCCTACCTGATCGTGGTATACCAGTATTTGTCGTCAGCCCTGTATTAAGTAATGATGATAAGGAACAGCTATTAAAAAAAGTAAATAGTATGTTTGCGACGAATAAGAAGCAAGACTATTCCGTGGAAGCATTAATTGATATGGTAAAACGCTATGCTACCATCCATAACGAAGATGCTTTGCAACAAGAGATAAAAAGGTATCTTTATACCCCTGGTCATGTAGTAAGTAGCGGAAGGAAAAGAAACTTAAAGGAGTTGTTGCCTTCACATCGGATTAGACTAATCGATCATGTGGATACATGGCAAAAAGCTATAAAGCTTGCTGCTCAACCATTAATTGATGATAAAACGATTGAGCCTCGCTATGTAGATAAAATGTTGAGAGCGATTTATCAAAATGGACCTTATATCGTTATTTCTGAGCGATTTGCCTTACCCCATGCCGGCCCTAATGATGGTGTAAAGAAAACAGGAATGAGTATGCTTTGTTTACAACAGCCGGTTGACTTATTGGGAAAAAATGTTTCCATCTTTGTTGTTTTAGCATCAAAAGATAATGAACAGCATTTAAAGGCTTTAGCACAGCTGACAAAGCTCTTTTCTAATAAAAATAATAAACAACTCGTGATGGACGCACACGATAAACATGATATTTATAAACTAATTAAAGCGTACTCCTATAACGAACTGGAATAACATAGAGAAAGACAGGTGTTTGTAAATCATGAATTTTTTGGAAAAAAATTTAATAAAACTTGGCGTAGAAGTGAATAATGCAGAAGAAGCAATTACTGCTGCCGGTCAATTACTGTTAGATGAAGAATTGATTAAGCCTTCTTATATAGAAGCTATGAAACAAGCTTATCAGAAAAATGGCCCTTATTTTGTATTAGCTCCTCAAATAGCTATCCCTCATGCTCGACCTGAGGATGGGGTTAATGAAGCAGCTGTTTCCCTTGTTCAATTGAAAGAACCAATTTCATTTGGACATGCCATCAATGATCCAGTTCGTCTTGTATTTGGACTAGGTGCAGCTTCCAGTTCTGATCACCTGACATTGCTTAGAAGATTAACAACTTTATTGAATGATACAAATAATATTGATCAATTATTACAAGCAACTACTGTTGATGATATAAAAAAAGTTATAGAAATGGAGAGATGACAAATGTTAAAAATATTAACTGTTTGTGGGTTAGGTCAAGGGACAAGCCTCATATTGAAAATGAATGTGGAACAAGTTCTTGGTGATATGGGGATTCAAGCGGATGTAGAACATACAGATGTATCAGCAGCTTCTAGTATGGATGCTGATTATATCATCACAAGTAATGAGCTTGCAGAAAGTTTGCAAGGGCATAAGGCAAAAGTTGTCATTGTTAACAACTACTTTGACATGGATGAAATTAATGAAGCACTGAAAGAAAATATTGAAGCCTCTTAACAGAGATTTAATATAAAGTGAAACTTCATTCCGTGAAATGCTTTTTACATGGAATGTTAGTTAAACCAATCGGGCATTTAGGTGCCGTTATCTCCCACTTAGCCCCCTTTGTACCAACTCAGGACTTGAAGTGGGAAACTTACGGCACCTTACATGCGGGATAAAAATATAGGAGGAATGATCAATGGATATTATTATTTGGATTGCCACGAATGTTTTTGGAGAAGCTGCAATACTATTAGGATTTATCGTCTTACTAGGATTATTACTTCAAAAAAAATCGGCAAGTCAAACGATTAGTGGTACTTTTAAGGCTGTAATCGGATTTTTAATTATTAGTGCTGGATCTGGAATTATTGTAAACGCATTAACCGTATTTGAACCGCTCTGGAAAGAGGTATTTAATTTGTCAGCTGAGCCACTCGGTAAGTTCATGGGACAAGAAGGATTTAATGCAAAATTTGGTAGTGCAGTAACATTAGCAATGACATTAGGGTTTGTGATTAACGTCCTATTGGCTCGTTTTACGAAACTAAAATATATCTATTTAACTGGGCATATGATGTTTTGGACAACTACGATATTCGCTGGGGTTGTTGTACAAGCAGCCGGGGATGTTTCATTTACGAAACTTGTTATTTTCTTAGCTATTTTTATGGGGTTATACTGGACAATTCAGCCAGCGTTAACGCAACCTTTTATGAGGAAAATTACTGGTAATGATAATATTGCACTTGGACACACATCTGCTTCCGTCGCTTTATTAGGGGCATTAGCTGGAAAGGTACTTGGAAACAAAGAAAATGATTCAGAAAAAATAAAACTCCCAAAAGGATTGGAATTTTTAAGAGATTCAAATGTAATCACTGCACTGACAATGGGGTTATTATTCTTGATTGGTGCCATCATTATCTCATTTAAGGATACTCCGGGAGCTCAGGAATTAGTTGCTGCAGCAGGGGATAAGAATTTTATTATCTATTCTATTATTCAGTCTTTCACATTTGCTGCTGGAATAGCTGTCGTTTTACTGGGAGTTCGGATGTTTATTGGTGAGATGGTACCCGCTTTTAGAGGAATTGCTACCAAGATTGTGCCTGGAGCAAAGCCTGCTTTAGATAGCCCGGTTGTTTTCCCTTATGCACCAAATGCAGTTATTCTAGGATTTTTAGGTGCGTTTGCTGGGGCACTAATCTGGCTCGTAGTGCTTGGAAATACAGTTGGTTACGTATTTGTACCTACGATGATTGTTCTATTCTTCCATTCGGCAACAGCCGGTGTCTTTGGAAACGCAACCGGAGGTGTTCGCGGTGCACTAATCGCTGGGTTTATTACTTCAACAGTAGTAGCATGGGGACAATTTTTTATGGTGAAAATGCTAATATCTGACACAATTCCTGATACAGCCATGTGGGCTGCTGACTCGGATATGTTTATCCTAGGACCGCTTGTTCGTTTATTAGCACAGCTATTCTTCTAAATAAAACTTGCTTAAACGTTGAAGGAAGGTCTTAAAACGGTAACGGGGAACAGACATCTGTTCCTTCTTCCTGTTATCTAAGCAAATTAAAAATTACTAATAAGGAGTGAATAAAAATGAGTTTTATTCGGACGTTTCATGGTGACATTGATCCTAAGACATTAGGAGTCACCTATTCACATGAACATATTGTATGCCGGCCGCCATTTTGGGCTGAAAGAGGAGAAGATGATTTACTGCTTGATGATAAAGAAAAGTCTAAGCTGGATGTGTTAGATTTTAAGCAGCTTGGCGGACAAGCAATCGTTGATGCTACTGCAGTTGATTATGGTAGAGATGTCATGGCTGTAAAAGAAATAGCAGAAGAAACAGGTATCACAATTATTGGAACAGCTGGTTTTAATAAAAGCTTTCTCTGGGGAGCAAAAGTACCAGCACATATAAAAGAGGTTATTGGTGATTATGCTACTTTTTACGAATGGATTGAAGCTAAATCCATTAATGAACTTGCTGATTTTGTAATCAGAGAGGTAGAAGAAGGATTGGAAGGTACAAATACGCCTGGAGGACAGGTAAAGTTTGGCACTGGCTATAATCGGATTACTCCTTTAGAAGAAAAAACGATACGAGCAGTTGCAAGAGCACACCATGAGACGAAAGCGCCCGTTCATTCGCATACAGAGGCAGGTACGATGGCACTGGAGCAAATAGAAATACTAAAATCTGAAGGCGTTAATTTAGAATATGTTAGCTTCGGTCATATGGATCGAAATCCAGACCCTTACTACCATGAGAAGGTTGCACAAACAGGAGCATTTGTTTCTTTTGATGGAATAGCCAAAATAAAATATGCACCAGAGAGTACTCGAATTCATTGTATTTTCGAATTAGTGAAAAAAGGTTATGAAAAGCAAATTCTTATTAGTGGCGATACAGCTCGAAAAACATATTACAAACATTATGATTATGGCTTAGGTCTAGAAAATATTTTAGGTAAATGGGTTCCACGCTTCATGGAAGAAGCTGATCAATCAGGTTTTTCAGGAAAACAATTAGTAGATCGTTTTTTTGTAGAAAACCCAGCTAGATGCTTTACGTTTAAAAGTTAATCTACAAACAGTAACGGAGGGATTCATTCGTCGTTACAATGTTTTTAGATCTTAAATAAAATCGATAAGACAAACAATAGTGCTAGCTATGTTTTCAAAAAAAGAAGAAGGTGTAAATAATGGAGTTTCAATATGAAAATTCCTTTGAAATAGAGGAAAAATTGAAAACAACAAAGATTGCCGTTTTGCCAGTTGGTGCGGTTGAAGCACATGGCCCTCATTTGCCATTAGGAACAGATAATTTATTGGCTGAACGTGTTGCAAAACGATTAGCAGAACGAATTGATTGTTTTGTTTTGCCTACACTGCCATATGGACAAGTATGGAGTTTACGTAATTTTCCTGGAAGTATTAATGTATCGAATGAATCACTAATTTCCATGATAGTCGATATTGGAGAGAGTTTATATCGACAAGGCTTTAAGACGTTTGCGATGGTAAACGGTCATCTAGGTAATCAGCCGGCGTTAAAGGATGCTGCACGGGTCTTATTTACGACTTGTCCTGAAATGAAAGTATTTTATTTCTTTTATCCAGGGATGAATAAAGCTGCTAAAGAGGTTCGAGAAACAAAATCAGCGCATGCCACGTATTTTCATGCTTGCGAAATTGAAACATCGTACATGCTTTATTTAGCACCTGAATATGTAGATATGAGTAAAGCTTTGAACGATATTCCGGTTATACCAAACGATGCAGATGTCACTCCTACTCCATGGGAAAATTTCACAACAACAGCAGTATTAGGAGATGCCACGTTAGCAACTAAAGATAAGGGAAAATATATTATCGATCTTGCTTTAGATAACATGCTAATGATGCTAAAAGCTAGTGAAAATTAAACAAAAACCTATGATTACAATAGAGCAGAATTGACAAACTGTTTACGTCTTTTAATTATATAGAGGGAGGAAAACATATTGATCCAACAATACTTTCAAAAAATTTCAGAGCTGTTGGCAGTAGTTGAAAAAGAAGAAATGGAAGTGATGGAAAAAGCGGCAAAGAAGGTTGCTAAAGCCATCGAATCAGACGGAGTTATTCATTTATTTGGTTGTGGTCATTCGCATATTTTAACAGAAGAAGTGTATTATCGGGCTGGTGGGCTTGTTCCGATGCATCCAATTCTACATGAACCATTAATGCTTCACGAGGGGGCTGTTCGTTCATCCACGTTGGAAAGACAAAATAATTATGCAGCAAACTTTATGGAAGAACAAGGTATTGAAGCAGGCGATATTGTATTTGTTATTTCGACTTCAGGACGGAATCCTGTACCAGTAGATGTGGCAAACTATGCGAAACAGCAAGGAGCTTATGTCATTGGCATTACTTCGATTACTTATTCTTCTAGTCAACCGTCTCGTCACACTAGTGGAAAGCATTTATTCGATGCAGTCGATTTAGTGATTGATAATCACGCACCTGTAGGTGATGCATTACTATCTCATGAAAAAGTTAAAGTACCTTTTGCACCAAGTTCAACTGTAATCGGTGCAGCAATATTAAATGCATTGTTTGCCAAAGCAATTGAAGAAATGGCAGAACAAGACGTTGAACCTCCCATTTTCCTAAGTGGAAATATAGAAGGTGCAGACGAGCATAATCAGCAATTGGTCAAAAAGTATAGCAAGCGGGTCAAATTATAATGTATGTTTTAAGAAGAGGATAAAAGGACTAAGATGCCATGTTTTTGAAAAATTGCAATTTATCGTTGTTTAGGAAGTAAATTCGTTTGTACCTTTTGAGTAACTTTTTTGGGAAAGTATTTACGTCTAGCTTAAGCACTCGTAAAACATCTTTTTATGAGAAGTTAATATCGAAATCATTTAAAGAAGGCCGACTAAAAGCGGGCTTGCCGTAAAGCGCCGGTATACACCTAAGGCAGGGGTATGCTTCCCTTATTCCAAATAAGGAACTGTATTTTTTATTTTAAAATCTGCATAGGATGATGCGAATATGATGGAAAAAAAGATTCCTAAATTTCCGATTCGTTTGAGTCAATAGGGAAAGCGGAAGCTACGCCAGCGACACATCGCGGTTTTTCAAGGAGAAGTCCTACTTGTTCGCTTCTAACGCCAATACTAACATGACCGCCTTGAAATTCGAGGAGGAAAATGTCGGTATACATTAATGAATAGATTCCATAAGCCAGTAAGGATGCTTAACGGGACGACAAGTGTTTGGCACAGCTGATCATCTTATTATAGTAAAACGCTCACCACATCAAATGTAGTGAGCGTTTTAAAAGACCGATTTATTGTTAAATAAGAGTAAGACTTTATTTAGAAAAATTCCGGAAAGTTTTCACTTATATGTTCTCCAATTATTCTATTATTTTTTCCACTTTTTAAAAGACAGTTTAAAGCCAAGATTTTTATTTGAGTTTTCTTGGTTAAGAACTAGACATCTAGCTCGTTTTGCTTCGTTAACCTTTAGCCGTTAAGCAAACTTTATTTATCCATGGAGAGGAGAGGCCTCATCTGTTATTTTTATGCTGGGAAGTGTCCCTATTATCCGTATGAGCAATAAATGGGCTGTTGTAAGATTCTTAACGCAATCTTCTTTCTTCCACTGTTTTAAAATAACAGGCTGTTCTATGTACAATGAAAGTTAAATCTTATATGACGGATCCATTGGTCAAGAGTTTTTCGGCTATTTTCCCTTATACCCTCTTCGGTTTATTTCCTGTACACTATGGACAGTTACATAGGCATTTTTGTCGACATTTTCAATAATACGCCTTAATTGGACAATTTCTTGTTTATTAATAACGATATAAAGGATTTCTTTATTTGTTTTAGTATAACCACCCTTACCTTCTAATACAGTAAGGCCCTGAGACATATGGTTTGTCACTTGTTCTAATACGTGTTCAGGATGTTTTGAAATAATCAGTACAGCAGTTCGTTCGTTAGCACCTTCTACGATAATATCAATTGCTTTAGCACCTATATACACAGAAATTAATGTATACATCGCTTTTTCTTGACCTATGACAAAAGCAGAAAGTCCGATTACAGCTATATCCATTATTAGCATTCCTTTACCGAAACTCCAACCGATAAACTGGTTTAATAAGCGCACGATGATAGCTGTTCCACCAGAAGTTCCTCCCGCTTTGAAAATTAATCCCAAACCAATTCCAACTGTTAGTCCTGCAAATAATGCTGCCAGCAAGGTGTCACCATTTCCTGCTTCTCCAATATTTTTAGTGAGGTGTAAAAATAGAGAAGAAAAAACAATGGAAATAATCGTATATATAATGACTCTTTTATTAAAATAATGGTAACCAATTGCTAATAAAATGGCATTTATAATAAAATTCACAACTCCAGTAGACCAGTCAAATAGGTAGTACGTTACGATGGATATGCCAATAACACCACCTTCTGACAAGTTGTTAGGAATCGCGAAATAATTAATTCCGAATGCAAAAATAAAAGAGCCGATAATAATGATCATGCTCTCTTTCATCCATTTACTCAACACCACTCACTCCTTCCATTCATTAGCATTTTAACAGGGATTTTTCCAAATAAAAAGGGTTATTCTAGTCAAGTTTAACGCTAAAATCATGAGATAGCGATAAAAAGGATCAATAGATGCCCCCCATTGATAGAAAATAGTTGCTTGTACCTCTTGTTTAAAAAGGTTCTGAGAGAGAGATTTTATAAATGAAGTATAGTTCTAATTTATAAGGGGATTACCCTATAAATTAAAATAAGGTAACGAAAACTGCTAAAATATGTTATACTACTCAAAAAAAGCATGTAATAATTTTAGGAATATTTTGGATAAAGGGAATTTAATTTTCTAGGAATTTATAAAATTAGTTCATTGTAAGATAGTCTATTCACATCCAGATTCAGCGCCTAGCTCTTTGAGGTTGCTTCACTCCTGCAGCAGTGCTCAAGCTTCCTCGTCGGAGTATCGGTGTGTCGGGACTGCACAAGGCGTTCTAGCTTGTATTCCACTAAAGGAAAGTATAAAATTTTAGGCTTTATCCCGCATCTAAGGTTCCGTAAGACTACACTTCAAGGAGAAAAGCGCAAGGTTGAATGAAGTTTCAGTATATGTAAGAGATTATCAACTTCTCGGGTTAAAATGAGTTCTACTTATAAAAAATCGAATATTTTGCCAAAAAGCAATTGCTAGTAGATCTTATCGTTATTCAAACTTACTTTTCTTAAAAGTAAACTATTTCCATCTATAGTTAAACGGATTAGGAGATTTGGAAAGATTAAACTTGTATTTTCCTAAAATCACGAACATAAAAAAATAGTAATTTTCAGAAGTAGTGTTTTTGTTTAACGTAGGTAGTTAGCTTCCCATATCACGGGAATAAATACATTTTATAAATTAAACGATAAGAATTCATTCTTATAGGATTGGTCAAAACACTAATAAAGGATGTGAAACATTATACAATAATTTAGGTTGTTGATTAAAAAACGTAGATGTATTTCAACTAAATGTTGAGAGAGTGATCATTAATAACAAATTCCTTATCAGTAGCGAATAAATAATTGTATGCGGACACATCTAGGGTTATTAATGATAAAAAGTAAACAAACCATGCTAGAATATGATCAGGTGTTACATCAAAACTAGAGAAGATGGAAAGAAATATTTAATGGAAGGGGTTTGTTGAAAGGAACACGAACTATATCTTACTAAAATGGAGATCGATGTTTATTTCATTTTTAAATGAGATCATTTAGTAACGCGGGTTCACGAATGGTTCTTTCAAGATAATGAGAGTAGTTCTATATACGTGTTTCATCTACTTGGAAACAAGGAGATATACTTTTTTGGATTCTTTTAAGCAAGCTATTTGTTAATATAAATTACCAATAAAAGATTTATCTTATTAGGGTGGTGATCGGATTAAAAAAGTCAATAACTAGAATATGATGATGAGTTTTACTTTACAGTTAGGAGGTTTAGAGTGAAAATACATACGATTGGCTATTGGGGGGCATATCCAAAGGCAAATGAAGCAACGTCGTGTTACCTCATAGAAGATTCAAATACGAAAATATTATTAGATTGTGGCAGCGGAGCACTTTCTAAACTACAAGCAAGAGCAAATTTAGAAGATTTAGACGCTGTATTTATAAGCCATACACATACAGATCATATGGCAGATATTTATAGTTTAGGGTATGCCATGCTGATATTAACACAGTTAGGTAAACGAACAAAGCCCTTAGATGTGTATGTGTATACAGAAGATATAGCTTCGTTAACCTTTGAATTTCCGGATGTGATGCGTGTGCATCAGTTGCAATTAACTGACACTGTTAACATCGGTTCATTAATGCTAACATTTTCTGAAAATATTCACGAAATTCCTTGCTGTTCGATGAAAGTTAGTAATAACAAAAGCAAGCTTGTATATTCTGGTGATACCGGCTATACAACTGCACTTGTCGATTTTGCTATGGCTGCGGATTTACTGTTAATTGAATGCAGCTTTTATAGGAAGCAGAAAGGGATGATGAAAGGGCATTTATCTAGTGAAGAAGTAGCGGATATTGCCACAAAAGCGAAAGCTAAACATGTTGTTCTCACTCACTTTCCTCATTTTGGTGATATCTTGCAATTAAAGCAAGAAGTGGAGAGTGTATTGGGTCAACCTGTTTATCTAGCAAAGGAAGGTTTTACATTTACCATATAATATATTGGAGGATTTTATTATGAAAAAGAATGGATTGAAATTACTTATCTTTTTATCATTTATTTCTCTTTTATTAACAGCGTGCTCCAATGACAGTAAGAAGAATGAAGACAAATCAGCAAAAGCAAATGATGAGGTAAAATCCGGCGGTATTGTTAGAATTGCCATGAGTACAGAGATTGATACTTTAGATCCATATCAGTCGGCAGCAACCGATACGATGTCCATGATGGATAATGTTTATGATGGTTTATTAGATACCAATGAAGCAGGTAAATTGGTGCCGGCCATTGCAGCGTCCTATGAAGTTTCTGATGATGGACAAGTATATACGTTTAAATTGAAAAAAGATGTTACCTTTCATGATGGCTCAAAGTTAACCTCTGAAGATGTAAAATATTCGTATGAAAAATTAGCAGGATTAAGTGGGGGAGAGCCGATTTCTTCGCAATTTGAAATAATTGAAAAAATAGAAACACCATCAGATTTAGAGGCTGTTATCACATTAAAGGAAAAAAATTCAGCATTTTTAGCAGCGACGATTAGACCAATTTTACCGGCTGATTATGATAAACAAAGTGAAAAACCAATTGGTGCAGGTCCATTTAAGTTTGAAGAATATAAAGTCGGACAAGAATTACGGCTAGTAAAAAATGAAAATTATTATGATCCAGAAAAAGTACCAAAAATAGCTGAGGTTCAATTTAAGATTATGCCAGATCCAGAATCTGCTATTCTAGCAATGAAGTCAGGAGAGATAGATGTTATTCCCGGTATTTCTTCGCAAGGTAAGCAGCAATTAGATGATTTGATTGAAACGGTATCGGCACCGCAAAACATGGTACAGTTAATGGCGCTAAACAATAAAGTAAAACCATTAGATGATCCGAACGTTCGAAAAGCAATTAATCTGGCAATTGATAAAGATATGATTATAGAAACAGTAGCAGAAGGTGAAGGAATTAAGCTTGGTTCTAACTTTAGTCCTTCCATGGAACTTTATTATCAAGAAGGTTTAGAAGATACGTATCAAACGAATCCTGAAGAAGCAAAGAAATTATTAGAAAAAGCGGGGTACCCTGATGGGTTTACATTAGAATTAACGGTTCCCTCTGATTACCAATTTCATGTTGATACTGCGCAAGTGATTGCAGATCAACTAAGTCAAGTTGGGATTAAAGTAGATATGAAGCTCATTGAATTCAGCACGTGGTTAGAAAAAGTGTATAATGAAGCACAGTATGAGAGTACGATTATTGGATTTACTGGAAAATTAGATCCGTATGAAATTTTAAGCAGATATGTTAGTGATTATAAAAATAACTTTGTCAAGTATGAGAATAAAGAGTACGACCAGTTGATTCGTCAAGCATTGGTAGAAACAGATGTAGAAGAAATAGTTACTATTTATAAGCGAGCCCAAACATTGTTAACAGAAGATGCTGCTTCGGTATTTATTATGGATCCATATCGGACTGTTGCAATGAAAAAGGGCCTGAAAGGGTGGAAGATGTACCCAATTCAAAAGTTCAACCTAGAAGACTTATACTATACGGAATAACCGTCTAGTAAAGGAGACGTTGATGTGAGGTATTATCTATATAAAACTTCTATGTTCATCTTAACATTAATTATGGTTTCTCTAATAATTTTTTTTGTATTTCAACTGTTACCAGGGAATCCAGCCCAAATTATTCTTGGGCTGGATGCTGATGAACAGCAAATTCGTAATTTGGAACAAGCGTTAGGGCTGAATCGTCCAGTAACGGAACGGTATATTGATTGGATTGCAGGTGTTTTTCAAGGTGACTTAGGAAAGTCACTACGCTATCAGCTTCCTGTTAGCGAAGTTCTTGCGGATCGAATACCGGTGACCATGTCAATTGCTGTCTTTTCCATGCTGTTGACAGTTTTGGTTGGCTTTCCGTTAGGAATTCTCATTGCCCGTACGGATGGAAAATTCATATCCGTTTTTTTATCTATGATTACTCAACTGGGGATTTCTATTCCATCCTTTTGGTTTGGGTTTATGTTAATATTGTTATTTTCGGTTATCTTAAAGTGGTTTCCAGCATTTGGTTACGTCCCTTGGTCAGAGGATTTTTTTGGTGCTTTACGGGCCTATTTCTTGCCATCGCTAGCAATTGCCATCTTGAACATAGCAGTTGTCATTCGATATTTAAGAAATACGATTTTGGATCAGAAAAAAATGGATTATGTACGAACAGCAACATGTAAGGGTCTATCAGAGCGAACGATTTTGTATAGACATGTACTGCGAAATGCATTCATTCCAGTATTAACCATTATTGGATTAATAACCGCCGATACGCTTGGCGGCAGTATTATCATTGAGAATGTTTTTGCACTTCCTGGATTAGGAAATTTACTTGTTCAATCCATTACTTCGAGAGATTTTCCGCTTGTTCAATCCATGGTGCTATATATTGCCGTCATCGTTTTAGTAATCAATTTTATAATTGATTTATTATATAAGCTCATTGATCCAAGAATTAGCAAAAGGAGTGAACAGCTATAATGAACAAGGCAAATCGACTCCCTTTCTATTTAGGATTGAGCTTAGTTATTGTTTTATTGTTCATGATGTTTATTAGTTTATTTTATACACCGTATGAGCCTAATGCGATTGATCCGTCTAATCGACTTGCGGCTCCATCATTAGCCCACCCATTTGGTACAGATAACTTCGGAAGAGATATTCTAAGCAGGGTGATGGAAGGAGCTCAGACTGCTTTTTTAATTGGAACAACTACGGTTATGATAGGGTTGAGCATTGGTTTTTTTTTAGGTGCTTGTGCAGGGTATTTTGGCGGTTGGCTCGATGAATTACTGATGCGATTTATTGATGCGATGCTAGCTTTTCCAGGTATATTATTAGCTATTATGCTGATAGCTGTTTTTGAAGCGGGAATGAAAAATACAATAATCGCACTAGGAATTATGAGTATTCCAGCATTTACTCGAGTTATTCGGAGCAGCTTCATTCAATATAAATCATATGATTTTGTTAAAGCAAGTATCGCCAAGGGTGCAGGATCGTTTCATATTATTCTGAACCATATCTTGCCTAATGCTATTTCCCCTATACTAGTTGTGTCCAGTTTAAGTTTCTCTGGCTCTATTTTGGCTGAGTCAGGCTTGAGCTATTTGGGCTTAGGTGTTCAGCCACCAGATCCTAGTTGGGGAAGGATGTTAAAGGAAGCACAGCCCTATATTGAATCAGCTCCTTGGTATGTAATTATTGTTGGAAGTATTATTACAATGATGGTGTTAGGGTTTAATTTATTAAGTGATGGTTTACGTGACATTCAGGATAGAAAGGCATAGGAGGGGCTTAAATGGTAAAACCTTTATTGTCAGTTGAGGAAGTTGATGTGGCCCTTCAGCTTCCGGAGGGAGAGTTTAATGCACTAGAACGCATTTCATTTTCCGTCTACCCCAATGAGGTTGTCGGTATTGTTGGTGAATCGGGCTGTGGAAAAAGTTTAACTTCCCAAGCTATTATGGGAATACTCCCCAAGAATGCCACCATAAAGCAAGGCAAGATTATTTTTCAGGATGATGAGCTTACAGCTTTATCTCAAAAGCAGTGGCAGCAGATTAGGGGGAAAAAACTCTCCATGATTTTTCAAGAGCCAATGACTTCGCTTAATCCTGTACTAACAATTGGTAAACAAATATCTGAGGTATTGAAACAGCATACAACCTTATCGAAAAGAGATATGAAAGAAAAGACCATATCTGTCATGAAAGAAGTTGGGTTACCTCGTGCTGAACAATTATGGAAAGCATACCCCCACCAGTTATCTGGCGGTATGCGTCAACGGGTTGTAATCGCGATGGCTTTAATTGGCCAGCCGAAGCTTATTATCGCTGATGAACCTACAACTGCCTTAGATGTTACAATCCAAGCACAAATAGTAGAGCTCTTTAAAAAAATTAAACAGACTCGGAACACATCGATGATTTTTATCTCACATGATTGGGGAGTTATTCATGCCATTTGTGATCGTGTGCTTGTCATGTACGCAGGACGAATCGTTGAACAAGGATCGATATCAAAACTCTTAAGTTCGCCAAAGCATCCTTATACAAAGAGTTTAATACAATCAATTCCAGATGGCGCAAGACGAGGACAGCCATTATATACAATTCCCGGTACAGTACCACAGCTCCATGTTCGGCATACGGGATGCCCCTTCGCCGATCGCTGCCAGTTCAAAATAACGTCATGTGAACAAATTTTTCCTCATACGTATAAAGTCAATGAGCAGACAGTTACTTGTCATTTATATGCAAAAGAGAAGGAAGTCAGCTTATGAAGCCACTAATTGAAATAGAAAATATGAAAAAATTTTACAAACAAAAACGGACAAATATATTCGAAAAACCTTCGTTTGTAAAAGCTGTTAATGGCATATCACTCACATTATACGAAGGTGAAGCTTTTGGTTTAGTTGGTGAGAGCGGTTGTGGCAAGTCGACAATTGGTCAGCTGATTACTCAATTAATGAAGCAAACAGACGGAACTATTCGTTATAAGGGGAAAGATGTTTCTACGTTTTCGACTAAGCAGTTAAAAGCATGGCGACAAGAAGTACAAATCGTTTTTCAAGATCCATATTCATCATTGAATCCTAAAAAAACGATGAAGTGGATATTAAATGAACCGTTAGCATTGCATCGAATTGGGGATAAGGCATACAGAAATGAAAAAATTATTCAGACATTAAAAGAAGTAGGTTTAGATCCTTCTTTTTTGTATCGGTATCCTCACGAACTTAGTGGAGGACAGCGACAACGCGTAGCTATTGCAGCAGCAATTATTTTAGAGCCTCGATTTATAGTAATCGATGAAGGAGTCTCGGCGCTAGATGTTTCTGTCCAAGCCCAGATTATTAATTTATTGAAAGAGTTGCAAGAAAAGTATTCTTTGACATACTTATTTATTTCTCATGATTTAAATATTGTCCAATATTTTTGCGATCGGATTGCTGTGATGTATATGGGGGAAATAGTAGAACATGGCATGACGGAAGAAATAGGAGCTTATCCAAAGCATCCTTATACACAAGCGTTATTTTCAGCTATTCCAACGATAGGAAACAAGCAGTCATCAACCAAGTTAAAAGGAGACCTACCAGATACATCAGATCCGCCATGTGGTTGCACGTTTCATCCTCGGTGTCCTCATGCTTTTGAACGTTGTAAGTTTGAAAAGCCTAGTACCGTGACAATAAGTAAAGGACATGAGGCAGCTTGTCATCTTATGAAGCTGGAGAAAGGAAAATGAGACATCTGGTGTATGCTTATCCCGCATGTAAGGCGCCGTAATACCCCCCTTTAAGAATGTAGACATAGACAATACGAAGAAGCCAAAGTGGTAAAAAACGGCCCCTAAATGCCCGATTGGTTCATCTAACATTTCTTGGGAAAAGCATTCCAAGAAATGAAGTTTCACTTTATCCCGCATGTAAGGTGCCGTAATACTCCCACTTTAAGAATGTAGGCAATACGAAGAAGCCAAAGTGGTAAAAAACGACCCCTAAATGCCCGATTGGTTCATCTAACATTTCTTGGGAAAAGCATTCCAAGAAATGAAGTTTCACTTTATCCTTTAAGGAGAGCTGCACATGATAAATCCCTGTTGGCAGCTAATAAACAAACGAAATTGAAGAATGGAGAAATGCCATGAATAGCGAGATTAGGATTGAACAGTTGGTGGAAAAACATGAATTGGAAAAGGTGATCCCCATAGAGAAGGCGATCTGGGGAAATGCTACACCTGTGCATCAGACCTATACAACAGTAAAAAATGGTGGGCTTATGCTTGGCGCATATGATACGGACCAATTAGTCGGCTTTTCATATGGGTTTAGTGCCTATGATGGAAAAGAAGTATATTTATATTCGCATATGCTTGGAATTACTCAACCATATCAAAAAATGGGGTTAGGGATGAAGCTAAAGTTAAAGCAAGCAGAAATAGCAGAGCAAATGGGGTATACCAAAATGAAGTGGACATTTGATCCGCTGCAAAGCTTAAATGCATATCTTAATTTGGCTAAACTCGGAGCTGTCGGAATGACATATAAAGAGAATTACTATGGTGAAATGAAGGATGAGTTAAATCAAGGAATGCCCTCTGATCGTATGATTATAGAGTGGTATTGGAACCAGCGTTCATCAATGGATGTCCAGAAAGTAGTCGATGATCAACTGTTATTAAGAGAAGTTAACGGAAATCCAGTTACGGCAGATATAGCTGATCAGTTGCTTCAAGGAAAGGAATATTTTGTCACTATTCCTAACAATATACTAGAGTTAAAAAAAGAAGATTTGCAAAAGGCATTAGAATGGCGAATGAAAACACGCGAAGTTTTCCTGTCGCTATTCAAACAAGGTTTCCAAGCAAAGCACTTTATACGTGATTCTAATCGACCGTTTGGATATTTTTATTTTTCGAAATAAAGTAGAAGAAACCGAAAAGCCTGATTCGGCTTTCCGGTTTTTAAGGTTACCTATCTACTTTTTCTTACGATAAGTTAACATCGCCTCGGTGTGTCGTATCTTCGTTAGAAGCTCTTTAATTTGTGCGTTACTAACCGAGCGCTTCTAGCTTTTGTTTCTTAATGAATAGGTTGTTTTTTTACGATAGGATTGATTCAGCCATACACTTGTACCAAGGAGTAATAAGAGTGTGCCGATTAACATCCAATTAAATATATTTGTTGCTGTATTCGGTAAGGAAGATGATCCTGTACCATTGTGATTGGAGGTATTTTCAATAATTGGAGCTTGGCTATCATCCCTTGTTTGATTTGGTTTCGATTGGTTGATGCCATTATCCGCTGCTGGTTGCTCCATGCTAGGCTTTTCATTGTTGTTACTATCTTGATCGCTTCCAGTAGATCCCTGGCCGCCATCCCTACCGGTAGAATTATCTTGCTCGTTTTTACCATCATTGGTACCTCCACCTGGTTGGCCGTCGTCCTCTGGATTTTCCGGCTTCTCTGGATTTTCTGGTTCAATGATTTCTCCATCAACGGTTAGAAAATTCCAAATGCTGGAGCGTGTTTTGCCGCCAAATTTATCCGTCGCTATCGTATACCAGAAATATTCATGGTTCGGATCTAAATCATTCCATATGACAGAAGCTTTTTTACCACTTGGAACATTGTTTACGGTACCGATTTTTTCGTCTGTATAAACATTGACTTCAATGTAATCCGTAGCAACCTTTTTTGTTTGTGCTGCTGTATCAAACTCAAAAGAAAATTCATCTTTTCCAGGATACTCCGTTGGATCATAATAATTATAATCATCCAGATAAGGAGAATACGTTTGGACATAGACTTGATTATCTTTCATTTTGAAATTTAAAATCCGTAAATATCCTTGACCGCCTTCAGGGCCGCCTTGATAATCAGCCAACATTTGATAAACGGTCCGATCAGCAAAGCCGTCTCCATTATCATCAATGTCATCTACCAACGTTTGGGCATTATGATAATGTCCAGACAATACGGCAAAGACATTTTCATTTGGTACAACCACTTTTTCAAAAAGCTGATCCCCGATAGGGCTTCTATTACCAGTCGCTAATAGATATTCATGTACATTAAGAATAGCTTTTCTGTTAGGATGAGCTTCAAGAACTTGATTTACCCAGGCAATGCCCTCTTCTTCAATTCCCCAACCAAGATATATCATAATAAAGTCAATACCGTTTACAGACATTAAATCATAATGTCCACGGTTGTTTTGAAACGAACCTCCATAATAATCATTATTTTTAAAGCGATCTTCTCCAAAGAAACGACTATAGTAACTATAATCATGGTCTTTGTTGTTGACATCATGGTTTCCAGCAAGAACTCCATATGGAACACCTGCATCATCTAACGTTTTCATAGCTTTATCTGCAACATTCCATTGGTTTAAATCATTATACACATTTACGATGTCTCCTGTGTGAAAAACATATTCAATGTTTAGTTTTTCTCTATTTTTTACGATCCACTCTGTTTGCTTTTCATAAATATATGGATAGCTTTCCGTATAGTATTGTGTGTCAGACATCCAAACAAAGCTGAATTCTTCCCCAATAGCAGCAATCTGATCTTGAACGATAACACTTATTTTTTGATCTTGAACATATTCCTGCCCCTGAACAGTTCCCACAAGTTCAAAGTCTTCTTTTCCGGCAATCGTAGTTATAAGAGCATCCCATTTACTAGTTTGATAGTTCCAAGCGTACATGGTTACTTTTCTGCCTTCTAAGGAAGAACCGTTCCAAACAATTTCAATTTCGTCGTTTTCATCTACCTGTTGATCGACAGTAACATCAAAACGGTGATAAGGAAATTGATAATCGGATTCCGTTTCTAGTTTGTTTCCATCGCGTACTTGTAATTGGTTGCGCCTATCATCTGTTATACGTTCTTCTCCTTCAGGAAGATACCCCTTGGGAGGCTCGGTATCAACAGCATTCTGGGAAATGGTTATATTTTTATCTGCAGCAGTATATTGATACGCTTGATAAAAATCAACATTCATTTCATCATTTGTCGGATCTTTTACCGTAACGGATAGATTAGCACTGGTACTATCCGGATCATTTGCCAGCCAGTCAGGTAAGAACGGATGCTCTTCCACTACATGAAATGTTACCTTTTTTTCTACCGTATTGTTTGCGGCGTCTGTAGCTTGATAGACGAGCTCATGTTTTCCTGGTTTTAAAAGGGCAGAAGAAGTCTGATAAGGAAGTGAAATATATTCTCCATCTAATTGTGCAGTTAGTGAAGTAACTTCACTTGTTTCATCTTTTGCTTCTGCATTAATTATAAATTCGCCTTTATATGTTTCACCATCTTTGATAGAAGGAAGAATAATCGGCTTTGTATTATCCGTTATAACCGTAGCGGCAACTTCTTCGTTATCCGAAACAGCTTTTATGTGATGCTTGCCATCGGGTACTTTCGTTGTATCAAATAAATAAGCGGTTGAAGCAAATTCTTCTTCTCCAAGATTAAACGTGAAATCATAAACTGCATTTTTTCCAGGGCTGTCGCCAATCGAATAATCCTGATTTGGATCACTGTATTTTGGATCATATATCGTTGTTCCATCAGATAAAACCAAGCGAATGTTTTTAATGGTAAAATCATCCCGATTTTCTTGAGAGGTTTCATCAAATGGCCCTACTTTGTTACCGGCCCGAATGGTAATGGTGTTTTCATTCTGTTTCAGTTTATCAGCAGGGATTGGAACAGTTAATGTAGTAAATTTCGTATGTGTATCATCGAATATCCGGAGAATTTCATCTCCCATCGTCACTCCGTTTTGAAAATAAATATTTGTATCTTTAACATCGAAAGCAAAATATGCCTCTGATTCCATTGCTTTAAAGGTGTTTGTCGCTTCATTGTTATCGATAAATAATTTAGGTGCAGTTTTTCCATCATCTGTTGTCGCCTTCATTACTTTTTCTCCAGAAAGCAGCTCATTATTGCTAACATTTAGTCGTAAACCTTCTTGTATCGTTGAAGTTTTAATGTTGATTGTACTGGAATTAGAAATCGATTCATTTCTACCATCGCTTGCGACAAAATAATATTCTAATTCACGTTTGCCAATGAACTCTGGTTCATAAACAATATGTTCATATTTATGATCAGCTTGTGTTTCTAAATTAACTTTTTTAAAGTCGGCTGTTTTATCTGTGCGATAATAAACACTAACGGATTTAACATCAAGATTATCTGTAATGGTGGCTGAAAGAGTAACAGGTTCGTCTAAAGTAATTTCCTTGTTATTTGTTGTATGTTTAATTACTGGTTTTTCTGTGTCTTTAGGTAAATTGACTTTTTCAGCTGGCACTTGTTCCGTTAATACAGATCCTGGAGTTGCCGGGGATTTTCCGGCACTGATTTTTTTCGAATAAAGTCCTCCGTCGGTTGGATAACGATAAAAGATGCCTTTGTTAGCTGCCGTATCATCTACATCAACTTCATCATTATAGCTTGCATAGGAGAGTTCTTTTCCTGTTTTGGTAGCAATAATTAGTGTACGCTGGCCGCTGTTCGCCATTGATGTATTATAAATCTTAAAAAGGTTTTTCCCTTCTATTAAATTTGTTTTAAAATTCGCATTAAAATCAGCAGCTGTTTTATCTGTGTTTGCATGATTTATTATCCAGAATACGATTGTTTCTCCGGGATCAACCATCACTTCTTGGTCATCTTTTGGGTCCCAAATTAAGTCATTTCCCGCACCTGTATTCGGATAACGATAACGGATCGAATAGTCTTTAAAATTAATCGATTCTGTTGAATTGTTATAGACTTCGATAAACTCATAGGCATCAGCGCCATTACTATTTGTCGTATCCGGAACAAGTTCAGTAATTAAAAGAGGCGGCACCTTTTGATAATCTATATTTTCTACTGGAAAGTTGTATTCTTGAACTTTAGTTTTTGTCTCACCCGCTTCATTGGAAGCTGTTAAATAAAAGTTTATTTTATCGCTCCATATCGCATCCCGAGGAATTGTCACGGAATAGATAGTCGGGTCATCTTTAGAAGGTTCTAATTGCCAAGTTTGATAATCTGCTTTGTCACTTTGTGAAATTGAAATAGTTGCTCCTAATAACTTCTGTTTAGATGAGATGTTTACATTTATCGTAATTTGATCGTTGTCAACGGTAACCGCAGGATTTTTAATGATCGGTTTAGCTGCATTTTCGTCTTCAATCTTGACAGTTTTTTCCGGAGCTTGCCCAGGAACGATGGTTAATGGTGTAATCGTTTCACCAATTCCAACCTTCAGCATCTTTGTTCCTTCTCGAGGGTAACTGTATACAATGCCTTGATCTGGAAGTGTATCATCTGTTGCAGTATCATTATAGGTTGCTTGCACAATTTCGTTATTAAACTTATCTGCAACGACTAAGGTGCGCTGATTGCCATTAGCCATTCCATCATTATAAATTTCTGTCACATGACTTTCTGGCAGATTTAGCCCATATTGTTGATTGAAGTCTGCAAGTGTTTTGTCTTGGTTGCCGAAATTTTTAATCCAGACAATAAAGCTTTCTTGCGGCTCAATTACTTTGTTATCAGATAGCTTCCATACTTGATCGGCTGTACCGTCAGGATAACGATAAAATAATTGATAGTCTTTCATATTAATAGATTGGTTTGAATTATTATAGATCTCAATGAACTCATAACCATCTGCTTTATTCACATTTGTAGTGTCAGGAGTGATTTCAGTAATTAATAGCTTAGGAAGCTTTTGCGTATCCATGTTCGTTACTTGATCGACGGTAACGTGTATATCATTCTCTTTTGGGTATACAATTGTTCCGCCGTCCATAGTCTCTGCAACTATTTGGTAGCTAAAACTAGGTGACCAAAGGTATTGTTTTGGCACCGTTACGGTAAATGTATCTGTTCCCTCCATTTTTATAAAAGAAAGCTCTTGGGTCATCATTTGCTTTCCAGTTTTATATTTTAGTGTCAAGTTTTTCACATGAGAGGCAGTTGCGCGAATAGTTAGATCGTTTGCATTGGAAATCTGTTCCACCGGCTCGTGCTTAATAATCGATTCTTCGTTAGCCGTTTCTGCTTTATTTGTAGAGTTTTTATTCTTTTTTTCTTGAACTGGTTTTGTGGAATTGGCTGTCTTTTCTTGTTTGCTGTTATCTTGAGGAGTTTCTTGAGGTACTTCTATTTCCACTTGTTGATCTGGTATTTGTCCATGAATTAATGTACCAGGTGTAGCTGTTTCGGCTACGCCACCGTCATTCATCTGGTTATTGTGAAAATAAAAGAGTTGACTTGCACTAGCTTCATGATAGTTGTAAGTAATTTCGGATATTTCTTTATTTTCCTCTTGTTTAATAAATTTGATGGTTGAATCTTTCGCTGATATTGTTACATGACCAACCATGATGAATTGCTCACTTTTTAAGTTTGTATTGTAATGATGATTAAAGGTTTCCACATGATTCGCTTTGTTAGTAAAACGGATGATTTTGGTCTTTCCAGCTGGAATTAGCGGTGAATCATTAAATTCAATTTTTTTACCCTGAATCAATAACGAATAATCTTTTAACGGTACAGCTTCTGTCGTATTGTTATACACTTCGATAAATGGCTCGTTACCTAGGTTAACTTCCGTTATCATAAGATGTGGAGCGGCTTGTGAATCAGCTTTAGATTCTTTTTTGATAGGGACTGTAAAAGTGTTTGAAGTTTGTTGGGTTTGCCCATTATCAGCTACAATCCAATAGTTGATTTTTTCTGACCAAAGAGAAGTAGCTGGGATAGAAGTTGTAAAGGTATTGTTTTCTTCCTTATTCATCATTACTGCAACCGGCTTAGAAAATGGTGTAGGCTGATAGTATAAGGTTGCTTTTGTTGCGGTTGGAATGGTTGCGGTTATTTGCTGATTTTCGTAAGCAATAAACGATTCAGGTACGTCATGTTGAATTTCTAATGGTTGCTTTATTTCTTCAGATGAATTGGAACTTTCATTTGATTGCTCATTCCATTTTTCTGTCTGTTGCTGTGAATTAGAAACAGCGGCATAAGCAATAGAGCTAGTTTGTAATAAATTTGTGATGACTAGCGTAATTGCAGTTATTACTGCTAAAAGCGTATGTAATTTTCTTTTTTTCATTTTTATAACCATTCCTTTCACTTTCGCTCAAGGCACAAAACGGTATGAAATGTACTTGTGCTGAGCGCTTTTTTATTATTCTAGATTTATGGGGATGCTTAGTTAACTACAAATCACGTGGAGGTGAGTGTGCTATTCTGTAATTTAGACAGTTTGAAGAAAAAGGACCTTATAACCCAGAGCTATATAAAAAATCAGATGTACTTCCTGTAAGTCGTGAGATAACGGTCGAACAAGCTATTGCACTCGCAAAATCTCAAGGTTTTCGCATGCTATATTAGAAACTAAAGAACATAGACAAATTGCTATTGGTTTATAATTTTTTTTAAAAAGTCATCTTTGATGGTTTATTTGGCATATAGTTTTAATTTAAAAAGTAATTATGGGGTTATTTCATACTTTCCCTCCCTTTTATAGACTTTATATAAAGTATAAATATTAACTATTAATACTCAGTTAAAACAATGTAAAGATTTGTAAAGCATCACAAAAAGCGAAAGGAGTGCATATATCATCGGTTCTTTTCACTTTTTTATGTGTGTCAGGCATGGCGACTATCTTAGTGGTGAAAGTCCACTGTGGGGGTTACACAACAACCAACCACTAGAGAAGCGCAAGGCACTTATCGTGAGGAAAGGGCTGAACAATTTATAGTGTTTTTACACCATGAATGCACGAAGGATAAACTTCTAAATGAGTTAATGAGCGCTGATAAGGCTGCGCTTTTTTTAGTGGCTGATGTGGAAGAACAAACCACAGACATGGCGCCAGCTACCCAGGCATTTATTGATACGTTGAAAGCGAAGGGGTGGAAGGGTGATCTATATTCAGGCCACGACACCTATAAGCCGCTGGACATGGACAAGGTGAAAGCAGACTTTGTTTGGATCCCGCGTTATGGTAGCAACAAGCCAGCTTGCCCGTGTGATTTATGGCAATATACGGAGACTGGTCGTCTTGTGTCCAGTAATGTGGACTTGAACAAACTGACTGGTAGCAAGTTGTTGTCATATTTTACTGGCGGTAGTCTAATGTACAGCAAACCGCTAAACCGGTGAAGCCATCCAGTAAGCCTGCTGCCGCTTTCAGTACTTATACCGTAAAATCTGGAGATACGTTGTCAGGCATTGTGGCTAAGTATGGTACAAGCGTAGCAGCCCTGCAGCACCTGATCTATAAGGGACAAAAGATCAAGCTGTCCAGATCTGCACAAGCAAAGCCGGTCGCTAAATACCATACAGTTAGAGCAGGAGATGCCGTATCTGGACTTGCTGTTAAATATGGTAGTACGTAAGCGCAGACCAAGACATGGAATAAGCTTTCTGATGTCAATAAAATTTATGTGTGTCAGAGACTACTGATTAAATGAGAACGGGGCTGGGACAAAACTAGCCAAAAATAAATAAAAATGGTTTCAATCATCGGTTTTTGATAATTGGAACCATTTTTTGTTGGTTTATTTCCATTATCGATTGTTTAGTTTCTGTTCATAGCGATATACTTCTTCAAGTTCACCGCCATGAATGCAAAACCTAATTCATTTTCTACTTTCTCTTTGCCCTGACGGACAAACGAGTGAAACCCAAATTATCCTTCAAAAATCCGAAGACTGGCTCTACATCAATTTTACGTTTTCATAGATTTCACCAGTTTCTTTATTCGAAAGCTGTTGTCTTACATATTTTTTTTGTTGTTCCCATTTTTCGGTATGACAGTTTGTCAAATTAAGTGCAACAGTTCTTCCTGAAACGCTTCGTGTGTAGTTTTCCAATTTAAACATTTTCAAGGTCTATTGTTGATCAGTGTTAGTGCATTTTCTAGTTCTGCATCTGAGGCTTTAGCCAAAACGATTTTTTTAGGGAGGAACTCTTGTAATAAAATTTATGACGTAGAACAATCAAGTTTTTGTTTTCTAACCATCCTTGATATATCCAACGATAAATGGTTTTGATGCTAAGCCCCTTGAAATAAGCGTCCGGCAATGTGTTCTGGACCAGGTAAGCTTCAATTTTAGGTGTTTCACTTAATATTACAATGCGTCATGTAACCCAGCCTACAGTACTTTTAGTAATTGTTTTTAGAGAGTCTAACACAGTTCTTTGTTTATCTGTTAATCAGTTAGATAACGCTAGACGTTTGATTTCATACAAGGATATAGAACAAGGAGTGCGTGGCTTGAAGCACAGCGTAATAGTCAATACGAAAGGATTAAACCAATGATTTATGAGGGTATTGACGTAGCCAAGCATAAACACCAAGTGGCAATCATTGATAATGGAGGTGAAATCTACGAACATGATTTAGTTATATATCAGGATTTCAAAGACTTCATGAAAAACTTTGTCGTTTACAGACAGAAGTAGCGTAAGAATGCTAAATAGCGATGGAAGATACTGGCCATTATAATGTTCCTATCCTACAATTTTTCACGATTAATAGCCAATTATTCACAAACGTTCAAGGCGTACTATTGGAAAAAGCTAGCTGAGGGTAAGCACTATAACGTGGTGCTCAGCCATGTAACGAAGAAATTAATAAAAGTGATATTCCATTTTTGCTGTAAACCGGTGAATCATATAAAGAAGTATGTGCGTAATGTAAAAAGTGAAGCTATGGTAAATAGCGTTACAATAATCTCAGATTTCACACTACAAATAAGCTTGATGATTAATTTGAAATTCACAAATCATCAAGCTTATTTGCCATGCTCCAAAACTTCTAATGGAAAATACTAAATTTATTGCTAAAAGCTTATTGACTTTATATAGTTAGCCTCAAAGTATAAAAAAAGTGATTAGTATAGTCTTATTGATTCTTTGAATTCATTAAATGCATTTTTACCGTAATCATCACCATATTGATTTATATGTTTTTGAATTTCATCAAGATGTTCATGGAGAAAAGAATGTATTTCAGTAGTATCTGCTACATTATATATTTCATGAAGAAAATCTATAGTTTCTCCAATAAGAAAGCTATTATTAAGTTTTAATAAAACTGAACATATTTCTGGTATAGCATTAAATGCTTCTTCCGCTGAAAGACCTTCAGTAAGTTCTTCAAAAGACTCTTTGAAATACCATTCATTTTGATCAAGTTCTGCTTCCCAATTTTCAAAGATATTTAGTAGTTTTTGTTCCAACGATGTTGACCACCTTTATTTGTATTTGAAATCATCAAATTTCTTAGTCTTCTTATTATAATTGAAGTGGATTGTAATTGTTTTACTACCTTTAACTTTAAATGTTCTTTGCATTTTAACCCATCCTTTTTTACCAGACCAACGTTTATCCGTCAATTTTTTTGATGGAAGAATTTCTTTAGCACCTTTCAAAGGGTTGGATAAAACACTTTTCATTGCGATTTGTTCTTCAAGATTTTTTAGCTGTAGTTCTCCCTGTAGACCCCTTTCCTAGGGACTTTTTTTCAGTTGTTTATTTAAATCTTTAACTGCGCTTTTAATAGCCTTTTTTCCAAACTTCTTTACAACCCATTTGATACCAAATCTTGCTAAAAATCCGACTATTATAGGGATAGCAGGTATTACAGAGGCACTGATTTCAGATGAATTTATATCAAATACTTCACCAGTTTCCTGATCAGCTTTATCTAATAAACGATTAAGACAAAGGGGTATCCCCCTTTGTCTTAGACCAATATCTAAAAGTATACACCGCAATATCTTTCTACGTGGGGGACAACCTTTTTGAAAAGTAGCTTTGTCGTCTAGCTTTAAGCGCTCATCTGCTAGCAAACTTCGAATTTCTTCCTACGATAAGTCAACATCGGCTCGAATCTAAAAGAAGGCCGATTAAAAGCGGGCTGGTCGCTTAGGCGTTGGCATGACTCTGTTTATAGCATGTTTTTTTTATCTTGGATGTAAGAATCCGTATTTTTCTTATTTCAAAAACTACTTGAGATTTTACGTACTAATGGGAAAAACGGCACCTAAATGCCCGATTCATTAAAGGCTTTTAGGTCAAACCCTTCGCGGTACTGACATTCTGTGTATAAGGCGTTCACGGAATGAAGTTTCACTGTTCTTGTCAAAAGGTATCTAGTTTGCGTCATTAACTACGCTTCTAACTTAAATAGTATTTCAAATACCCATTATATAAGTTAGAAAATGTGTTTTATTGAGCATGTGATTACATAAAAAACATCATTAATTGCGCTGAAATGGCAACAAAAATAAGTGAAAATGGATAAGCAGCAGCGTAAGCAATAATGGCATCATCTGTATCGACTACTTGGTTTAATACACCTAAGGCGGGTGTACTTGTTCTGCCTCCGCATAGCGAGCCAAGTGAATGGACAATGCTAAGTTTAAACAGTTTTTTTGCTGCTAAATATCCTAAAAAGATTGGCACAAGTGTTATTATTGTGCCTCCAATTGCCAATTTAACTCCTTCTGTTTGAATCACATCTACAAAACCCTTTCCTGCTGTTGTACCTGCACCCGCTAAAAATAATACAAGTCCTAATTCACGAATAACATGATTAACAGGCTCAAAATAGCGTACATGAATCGGACCAATATGACCAAAATGGCCGATAATTAAGGCGATAAATAAAGGGCCTCCAGCTATTCCGAGCGTAATTGTTCCAAGTCCCGGTATGTAAATGGGGAGCATTCCAAGCATGATCCCTAATAATAGGGTTATGCTAATCGAGAAAATATGAATGTTTGTAAGTGTCACATTTTTTTGTGAGAAGAGTTTTTCTATCTGGTTTAAACGATCTTCCGTGCTTACAATTGTTAATACATCGCCACGAAGTAAACTCAAATTTGGATGCTGGTTTAATTCCAGTCCTTTTCGTTCAATTCTAGTTACTGTCGCACCATATTTTTTTCGGAGCTTCAATTCTTGAATACTTTTTCCGATTATCGTTTCGTCCTCTACAGTTACTTTTTTGAATTGTATATTATCAGGATTTTCAAGCTGGGTATTCACTTGCTGGCCAACATAATTACCGAAAGATTTCAGTTCTTTCTCTTCGCCAACAGTAACAAGATTATCACCCATTAAAACTGTAGTATCACTGAGCGCAATCATCGTATGACCATTACGAATAATCCTGCTGATGACAACGGCTTTTTTACTGATTGCAAGCTCTTTTAACGTTTTTTTATGGAGCTTCGGGTTTGTAACTTTAAATGACATGACTTCAGGAGAATGTTCATTTTTAACCGGATGATTCGTTTTCTCTAAGTCTTCCATAAGGTCTACTTTACTAAAACGGGGCAAAAGCTGAACAAATAGAATGATTGCAAGTACTCCAAAAGGATAGCCAATTCCATAGCCCACGGAGGCAATTGGATCGTTTGTTGCCTGTAATGCAGCAGCTAAGCCCGGTGTACTTGTTAATGCTCCCGTCATCAATCCGATACTTAATGGTGCTGTAAGATCAAATACTTTTGCAACTAACACTGTCGTTAACACAGCGCTGGAGACGATAAATAAAGAAATAACACAAAAAATGATGCCATTTGAACGAATCATTCGGAAAAAACGTGGCCCGGCTTGAAGACCGATAGCTACAGTAAATAAGCTCAATCCGAATTTTTGAATGATTGGTGAAACTTGATACCCAAAATGACCAAAAATCATAGCAATGAGTAATACTCCGGCAGTTCCTAAGCTTAATTTTTTTATTTTGATTTGGCCTAGAAAGGAGCCAAGAAATAAAATAATAAAAACTAAAGTAAGTTGTTCATCTAGTAGATCATGCAGTAAAGATTCCATTTTCCTCTCCTCTTTCATTTATCCCGCATGTAAGGTGTCGTAATTTTCTCCATTGCAAAATATGCTAGTGATGTTAGGAACATGATGAGAAAAAAGGCACCTAAATGCCCGATTCGTTCAGCTAGCATTTCTTGGGAAAGGCATTCCAAGAAATGAAGTTTCACTTTATAAACATATTGTACTATAAGCCGATTTAAAATCTTAGATTCAAAAGCAATGTTCAATAAGTTTTCAAGCTTCTATGGGCTAATTAAGTATGTAACCGTTTTGAATTAACTGTAAGTTGTTTTAATTAAGAAATTTATGAAAATAAGGAAGTGAAAAATGCATAATTGATTAATGAACAAGGAGAAGGAAAAAATGTATGCATTTACATTTTTGTTTTTGTTTCATATGTTTTGGCTGCTCCATGGACAAATGATTGACATTGCAGTTGTATGAGATGCACAAAACATTCAAATTAATTTAGAATGTAGGTTATAAAAGTGACAATGGAAACAAGAAAAACCTTTATTATAATAGCCCGTCACTTTGAAATAAATCTAAAAAATATGGTGACACGTTGGATTAGGGAGTACAAAGATGGTAAATACGGAGATATAGATATAACCACGTAACCACTGCTTTGGATCTTGCTTCTAAACTGATCGTCCATAGAAATGATGAATTGAAAAAATTATTGGGAGAGAGTGCCGTCAAATATGATCTCCATATAGAGCTATTATAACAATATGGAAGAAACGTATATCTGGATATAATTTTAAATCTTATGGGGGGCTGTGAAGCGGTTACGTATTTGTGAATTTCTACAGTTATTGACATAATTATTCTAGTTTCATGTCTATCACTTGTTACAAAAGAGTAAGAAGGTAGCTATAGAAGAAATTTGGGTGTTTTTCTTTTTGTCCACACTTTGTAGCTGTCAATTCTGAAATGGAAGTAAGGGCGAAGTATAGCGGACAAAGCCATTACCCTTTATGACATAAAAGAATTGGCTATCGTCTTAAGGAATAGCTAACGAAAAAAGAAGTGTATTTTGAAGAGTGTTATTGTCAAAAAAAGGGTTAATCTGTTGGTACAGAATTATAAAAAATTGTGCAATGCGGCTAATTTGTTTTAAAATTAGCCGCATCCAACTCAGCACTTAGTGATCCTAAGGTATCGTTTCAACTTCTTACAGCTTAGAAATCTTACACCAACGCGTAAAGCACCTTGTTGAGGGCGGATTAAGAAGCCCAATTTTGCTCCTGAAAAGTCGTATCATGTAATTCGTTATCTTGTGAAATAAAGAACATAATATCGAGAACTATAAAAAAATTATAAATTGAATGATGTTACGTACAGATGAATCGTTAGCGTAGATTCAATCAATATATAAAACATATTTTGTTTAGGTTGTAACTGTTTGCCGTTTATTAAGTTTTTATTTTACTATAGGAAAGCATAAAATTTTAGAGTTTATCATATAAGAAAAACTGTAGCTTTCTAATATAGACGTTAAAAGAAAATTAAAATGAGTTGAGCAGCAATGGATCCAAAAATAAGTGAAAATGGATAAGCGGCAGCATAGGCAATTGCCGGGTCTTCTGAATCTACTAACTGATTTAAAGCACCTAGTGCTGGGGTGCAGGTTCTGCCACCACATAGTGTGCCAAGCGAATAAACAACACCAAATTTAAACAGTTTTCTGGCCACAGTATAACCAATAATAATTGACACGATTGTTATGATAGTACCACTAACAACTAATTTGAATCCCTCGGTTTGAATGACTTCCACTAAGCCTTGTCCTGCTGTCGTCCCTGCACCAGCTAAAAATAAAGCAAGACCTAATTTCAATATCACGTGATTAGCTGGCCCATAGTAGCGTACATGAATTGGTCCAAGCTTACCAAAATGACCGATAATTAAAGCGACGATTAATGGTCCTCCTGCTAACCCAAGTTTCATCGTGCCAAGACCAGGAATAGGGATAGGTATCATTCCAAACAAAATTCCTACTAATAGTGTAATACTTATAGATAAGATATGAATATTCGTTACCGTTAGCTTTTTTCGGGAAAAGAGTTTCTCTAATTCATCTAATCGACTTTCACTACTTACCATTGTTAAAACATCGCCGCGAAGCAACGGCATAGTTGGATTTTGATTAAGCTCAATTCCTTCTCGTTGAATTCTAGTTACGGTTGCTCCGTATTTTCGTCTAAGTTTAAGTTCTTTAATACTTTTACCAACAATTTCGTCATCTTCAACCGCTATTTTTCGAAATTGAACATTATCTGGATTTTCTAAAAGTGTATCTACTGGTTCCCCGACATATTTGCCAAATAATTCAAGTTCATGGGCTTCTCCGACTGCAACAAGGTGGTCACCCATTAAAATAATTGTGTCGTGAAGTGCGATCATTGTATGACCATCTCGAATAATTCGGCTAATCACAATGGAATTTCGACTAAAAGCAATTTCGCTTAATGTTTTTTTATGCAACTTTGGATTAGTCACTTTAAATGTCATTACTTCTGGTGAATGTTCTGTTTTTATTGGATTGTTTGTTTCTTCTAAATCTTGGATTAGGTCTATTTTACCAATACGGGGCAGAAGCTGTATGAATAATATAATAGCTAATACTCCAAACGGATATGCAATCCCATAGCCAACCGATGTGATTGGATCATTGGTTGCTTGAAGAGCTGCTGCTAAGCCTGACGTATTTGTCAACGCACCCGTCATTAAACCAATTGCTAATGGAGGTGATAGGTGGAAGACTTTTGCTACAAAAACAGATGTGAGAACAGCGCTACAGACAATAAATAAAGAAATAAGGCAAAAAACGATCCCATTAGATCGCATCATTCGGAAAAAACGCGGTCCTGCTTGAAGACCAACAGCAACAATAAATAAGCTAAGGCCTAAATTCTGAATCGTTGGTGATACTTGATAACCATAATGACCAAAAATCATGGCAATAACTAAAACACCTGCTGACCCTAAGCCAATCCCTTTAATTTTTAATTGTCCTAGCCATGACCCAAGAAACAAAATAACAAAAACTAAAATAAGCTCTTCACTAAGTAAATCATGTAGTAAATCTTCCATTTTAATCTCCTTCATTCATTCTTCCTATATATATTACTACAACTAAATAGAGAAAACGAAACCAATTGATAAACTTCACTAATTTTTCAAGCTTATTGAAAGAATACATAGGTTTAAAACGGTTTTTACTAATATACAAGCTCTGGTAAAAAAGAATGATGTTTGTATTACGCCACTATTTGTGTGATTCTTACGAAAATAGGAATAAGAAGAAATAATTAGGGGGATGAGCATGGATAATAAGATGCATAAGATAAATATGACGTTTGAAGAAATCGTTAAGCAAAATGAGCGACGAATTTATTATCAGATCCATAAACTTAATATACGTGATCCACATCAGGAATTTTATCAAGAGGGATTAGTAGCGATGTGGAATGCATATGAAACCTATCGAGCGGACAAAGGACCAATGGCAACTTATTTTAATTATACCATTCGCAATCGATTGATTGATTTAATTCGAAGTAAAGCTAGAGAACAAGAAAAGTTAAATGTCTATCGCGAGTATCAGCAGCTCAATAAAACGAGCGGAAATTTTTATCGTGCTGGCAGTTTAAAGAAGCAAGTGCAAAGCCAAGAGCCAATGCTGGTAGATTACGACGATTTAATTAAAGAAGCTTATCAATTATTAAGCATAAATCAATTAAAATGGTTTTCTTTCTTTCTTATTCAAGACATGTCGATAAAATCTATTTCTGAAAGAGAGGGTGTATCGATTGATGCTGTGAAAAGCTGGGGAAGAGAAGCAAGAAAAAAATTGCGTGCTGCTAAGTTCTTGAATGAAGATTTATGCTAAAGGGGGAGTTGAATCGAATATCCCCTTAGCATGTTAAAAAAGTTCTATTCGTTATTGTGATAAACTTGTTGAACGGCTTTAAATAAAATATGTACCCCATTTATTAAGGCATCTTTATTAAATGTCATCTGTGGATGATGTAAGCCCGGTGTTAATTTACAGCCTAGTCCAAGCATTGTTGCTTTTAATTCAGGTTTTTTAATCGTATAAAAGTGAAAGTCATCTCCACCTGGTGTAAGTAATGGGGGGTCAACATTTTCTGAGCCTAAGACATTGCTAATAGCCGATTCCATAATAGATATTGCTTCTGAATTTATTTTTGCTGCTGCAATACCACGTTTCTCTATAATTTCTATTTCAATACTATTTAAGCTTTCGATTGCTGTGAAAATTTGTATTACTTGCTTATCTAATTCTTCCATTGCTTCATTTGTCTGAGCTCGCATATCTAGTGCAAAAATAGCGTTACCGGGAATAATGTTGGTACTTTTGCTGCCAGCTTGGAATTTTGTCATTTTTACAGAGTGGGGAATAGTCGGGTCTAAATGAATTTTATTTAGTAAATGAACCATTTGTGCACCTACTTCAATTGCATTACTATTTAAATGCGGCCGAGCTCCATGCGCATCATGTCCTTTAATTTTTGCCTGGTACATTTTTGTTGCCCCATGTACAATTACTGGAGTAGCATGATGCATTTGAGTTTCTTGCTGTGGACGTAAGTGAATGCCAAATAAATAATCAACATCCTCCACAGCTCCTTTTTCCACTAGTTTTAATGCGCCTTGCCCCGTTTCTTCGGCAGGCTGAAAGATAAATTTAACTGCTATATTTTCCATAAGCTCGGGTGTTTCCTTCAGCTTCCATAATAATCCTAGGACGATGGCCATATGTGCATCATGTCCACAAGAATGATTTGCCTGAAACACTCCATCTACTTCTTGCCAAAGAGCATCGATATCCGCTCGGACTGCTACTACAGGTAAATTTTTTTCAAAGTTTCCTAATTGTGCTATTACTCCTGTATGGTCTGAAAAAGTAGTCACTTCACAGCCATTTTCCTGCAATATGTTTGCGATATAGTTTGTAGTATTTATTTCTTCCCAGCTAATTTCTGCATGTGTATGTAAATAAGTAAATGTGTCTTTAATCCTTTGTTCTAAATACCCCATACTAATCCTCCCCATTTTTAATAAAGTATGTCGTTGATTGTACTTTGCCTATTTTACAATCCGTTCAAACAGTTCAATCAAAATAGCATTGATATAAGCTAATATCACTAGTCCTTTACTAAAAAAAATGATGTTGGTTTGTTGTTATAGGAATGACAACATCAGCAAAATCAATAATTGGTGCGATCCTGAAATCTGTAAAGGCAATCACCTTAATCCCTTTATTTTTTGCTTCTGCTGCTAAACGGATGGTATCTAGTGTATATCGATAGTAAGAGAATATAATACATTTTTTCTTTGAAGGTAAAACCAAGTAGTCCAGCATCTGTTTCTGGCTGGTATCATAGAGCATTGCCCATAATATAATTTAGATAAAAATACATCCAATGGATAAATGTAAAGGAATGGTGGTAACCAGCAATACTAATTCTATTTACTTTTTGATTATTGTGTTGAATAAGATCTTGAATAATTCAGTATTTAATTGCTAGATCCTTTCTATCATCGTAATGGCTTGATAGAAGCTTTTTGTAAAGGCGTTGACGTAGTATCTTTTTTTACGGTGTGTTGTTTAAATTGCAAAAGATATGGACAGATTTTCTTTTGTAAAGGACTAAAGCCCCATGTACTGAGTTCTTTTTTTGAGCAGTTAACGTATTTCCGTTATTTTTTATTGCGATAAATTATATCCTTTATTATAATAAAATGCAAGTTGGTAAAATTTCGAAAATTCAGGAGGGGTTATGATAAATTCTACAGGGGAAAAAGAGAAGCGGAAAAGGAAAATGGCTTTGCCTGATGCTTATGTTATCTTATTTACTATTTTGTTATTAGCTGCAATTGCTACTTATGTGGTACCAACAGGAAGCTTTGAACGAGAAACAGTAAATGATATCACGACAGTTGTACCGGAAAGCTATCAAAAAATAGATCAGCAACCAATATCACTGATTGAGATATTTACTGCTATTCAGCAGGGAATGATCGATTCAGCAGGCCTTATTTTTCTTGTACTCATTATTGGGGGAGCTTTTGCAGTTATTGAATACACTGGGGCGATTGATGCTTTAATTATGAAAACAATCAATCAGACCAAGGATAAGGAATATTTGCTAATTATTATTGTAAGCGCTCTATTTTCTGTTTTTGGTGCACTAGGAATTATTGTGAATGCGGTTATTGCGTTTATACCGATTGGGATTATTTTAGCCCGTTCTATGAGGCTAGATGCTATAGTAGGAGTATCCATTATTTACTTAGGGGCATACGCGGGTTTTAATACGGCATTTTTAGATCCGCTAACAACGGGAATGGCTCAAGAAATTGCCCAAGTTCCTTTATTTTCAGGGCTAGGTTTACGAATTTTAATTTATTTAACTGTATTAATTTCAACCATTGGCTACGTTTGCTGGTACGCAAATCGAGTCAAAAAAGATCCGCTGAATAGTATTTTAGGCGAACATCGTTTTCCGAAAAATGCTAATAAGGACATGGCAAATGCACCAACACCATTAACAATTGTACATAAATCGGTTTTAGGCTGGCTTGCAATTGGTATAGGATTCTATGTATTCGGAGTATTTCAATACAATTGGTCATTGAATCACATGGCTGCTATGTTTATCGTTATTGCAATTGGTACGGCAATAATTGCTAGAATTAATGCTAATAAATTTGTTATTCAGTTTTTTAATGGATGTAAAGGTTTGGTCTACGGGGCTTTAATTATTGGTATGGCCCGTTCCATCGTTGTCGTATTAGAAAATGGACAAATTTTAGATACGATTGTTCAAGGGATGTCCAAAATGATGGACCCTTTTACAAGTGTAATCGGTGCGATCGTCATGTTTATTGTAAATTTTTTGTTTAATATTATTGTATCCTCTGGAAGCGGGCAGGCAGTGATTGTTATGCCAATTATGACTCCACTTGCAGATATGATGGAGATCCCTCGACAAGTAGCTGTTCAAGCATATAAGATGGGAGATGGATTCTCTAATGTTATTACACCAATATCAGGCGTTTTAATGGCTACCTTGGCAATTGCTGGAATACCCTGGGGGAAATGGCTTAAATTCATTATGCCATTAGTGGTTATTTGGTGTGTCATTGGTATTGTTTATTTAACGATTGCTGTCATGATAGGGTGGGGACCTATTTGAAAACGTTCAAAGAAGTTTGTCAGGAAAGAAACTTTTTTGAAAACGTACTTAAAATTCATCTTTTTAATACTATTTCCCCGGATGCCAGAATGATAGGAAAGCATATATAACATATTTACAAATGTAAAAAGGAGCGATAAACGATGGAAATGAACGAAATTATTTTGTATAAACTCAAGATGAGAATGAAAAATCCATTTACAACCAGTTTTGGAACCGAACAAGATCGAATATTTTTGTTAGTAGAGGCAAAAGATGCAAATGGACGTTCTGGTTGGGGAGAAGGAGTAGCTTCTGAGCGTCCGCTTTATAGTGAAGAATTTACACAGCAAAGTTGGTACATGCTGGAACAATTTCTTATACCTGAAGTAATCCATCGAAAAATGGATCACCCTAATGATCTTCAAGCAATTTTTCAACCTTATAAGCGAAATCATATGGCTAAAGCAGCTTTAGAAGGAGCTGTATGGGATCTATATGCAAAGCAGAATAACCAATCGTTATCACAAGCTTTGGGAGGAAGTAAGAATAAAATTGAAGTCGGTATTAGCTTAGGTATTGAAGACAGTTATGCTAAACTATTGGAAAACATCCAAGGTAAAGTAAATGAAGGATATAAACGGATTAAAATAAAAATTAAACCAGGAAAAGATATTGAAGTAGTACGAGAGGTACGAAAACATTTCCCTAGTATTCCTTTGATGGTTGATGCTAATAGTGCTTATACCCTTAGGGATATCGATGTTTTAAAAGCATTGGATGAGTTCGATTTAATGATGATCGAGCAACCGCTTGCAGCAGGAGACCTCATTGATCATGCGAAGTTGCAGAAGGAAATAAAAACACCTGTATGTTTGGATGAGAGCATTCATTCCTACAACGATGCACGTCAAGCTATTGAGTTAGGAAGCTGTAAAATTATTAATCTAAAGATTGGCCGTGTTGGTGGTCTGACAGAGTCCAAACGCATCCATGATTTATGTGAACAGGCAGGTATTCCATTATGGTGCGGAGGAATGTTAGAGTCTGGAGTTGGACGTGCACATAATATTGCCATAGCCTCCCTTGCTAACTTTACACTACCTGGTGATACGGCTTCTTCATCCAGGTATTGGGAGAAGGATATCATTGATCCAGAGGTAGTTGCCGAGCAAGGGGTACTTACGGTAAATGATTGCCCAGGGATTGGCTATAATGTGTTGATGAACGAGTTAGAGAAACATACGATGGAAAAGAAAGTGTTCACGAAATAAAGCTAATGGAGTATGGCTGTATCCCCTTAGTTTAAAAGTAATTTAAAAAATGGGTGTTGTAAGTAAACGCAATCAAAGGCGCCTATTCCAATAAAAAATTCATTTTAAAACAACAGAAGTGAAGTGTAAAAAATAAAAATATCTTTATTTGTATTCAAGTACTAACTCAGTGGAGGTTAGTATAGATAAACAGCAATTAAATTTTACGATTGGTTGAAAGCATCCGACACAGTGACCGCCACAAATATGGTTGGCTCATTCCCATATTCTATGAGAAAATGGATGTTTTATTAGATTAGAAGAATTCGACATTTACGACTGATTTTATTCTTTTTGAACGGATTCTAATCGATTCTGATGATTCCGAACAAGCAGTTGAACAACTGGAATGGTTAAAAAACCAGTTTTCGGGATACAATTTGATAGTTATCAGCAATCAATACAACAGTCTAGGAAAATGTTTTCACAACGCTGGTCGATTTTTTTACTGGTGATTTTTGTTACTCTTATTGTGGAAATGTTAGGAACGATTAATACTTTAGTAAACCGTATTTACTCCAAAAGAAAAGAATTTGCAGTCGTAAAAGCGGTTTTTAGATAAAAGGAAGCTTGAATGTCATGATACACAGTTTTTTTATATCTGTTCTGTAGAATTGTATTTGACGTCATATCGGGTGTGTTGTTTACGTATTTACTAAATTTGATTGATCTGGGAACTAGGGCTACCTTTGCATTTGTATGAAGTATAATTGACCTTATGCTTCTGAGAGATTGTGGAGTTTTTATCCGGATTGCATAAAAGTTGGAAGTAGAAATATTGGGTTAGAATTAAAATATATCCTTTCCTTTATGTTAGACGTATAACGCGATTGTACAATAATCTCTTATTTGCTACTTGAACGTGGGAAGAAGAGATTTTTTTGTAATCTAATCTTTCCATGTTAGTTGGGTATTTTATTTGACTAACACATCTTGAGATGAGAGAAGCTTCCACGACGGAATATGGTTTTACTTTATCCCCCCCTTGCATACAAGCTTAAGGAATAAAACGTAAATTGTCAGCAGTTTGTCATACATGATGGGAAATGTTTTTGTTACACTATGTAGGAACTTGACAGGGGGAGGTCTATATGCATAAAGATCAATTGTGGGAAGAGGCTAACGCTTTTTTACGAATGTATTATCAAGAACTTCATTTATCATCAGACCAATTAGCAAATAGACTGGCAGTGATAAAACAGCAGATTGCTGCGACGGGAATATATGAACATACCTATGAGGAATTAAGCTATGGGGCTAAAGTTGCCTGGCGCAATTCCAATCGATGTATTGGACGACTATTTTGGAATCGGTTAGAAGTGATTGATGCAAGAGACGTACAAACAAGTCAAGATGTGTTTCACTATTTGTATGAGCATATTAAGAATGCCGGAAATAAAGGTAAAATAAAACCGTTAATTACAATTTTTCCTCCTGAGCGTCCCTATCGTCAGCAGCCTGTTAAGATATGGAACCATCAACTTTTACGTTATGCAGGCTACGAAACGGAAAACGGCATTATTGGAGATCCTGCCTCGCTAGAGTTTACCAAAGAATGTAAGAGGCTCGGCTGGCAAGGGGAAGGAACGCCGCACGATTTATTACCATTAGTTATTCAAGTGAATAATGAGCCACCTCAGTGGTGGAAGCTACCTAAAGATATAGTAATTGAAGTAAACATTCGACACCCTGAGACAGATATTTTTGCCGGACGATTGGTGAAATGGTACGGTGTTCCGATCATTTCTGATATGCGATTGGAAATTGGCGGGATAAATTATATAGCAGCCCCATTTAACGGCTGGTATATGGGAACTGAAATTGGAGCAAGGAATTTAGCTGATAAAGACCGCTATAATCTATTGCCTATCGTTGCTAAACAGTTAGGTTTAAATACAGAGCATGCTAGTACGTTGTGGAAAGACACTTCTCTTGTTGAATTGAATAGAGCTGTACTTGAATCGTTTAAACGGGCTGGGGTTTCGATTGTTGATCATCATACAGCAGCGAAGCAATTTCAAGTATTTGAAGAAACAGAACAAAAGCAAGGAAGAGAGGTTACCGGGAAATGGTCCTGGTTAATTCCTCCGCTTTCACCAGCGGCAACCCATGTTTTTCATAAACCCTATAACAATACAACGAAGAAACCAAATTATTTTTATCAGCCACCTTATTGGAAATAATTTTAGCTGCTCTTTGTGATTTTATAATCTTAGATAATGTTTCATCGAGAAAAACATGTTATAATCATACGTGCCGCAGAAAATGCTGTGAGAGGATAGAGGCTTTGAACATGTTTAGGGTTAAGAAGTCATTAAACAATAATGTACTAATTGCTTTAGATGGCCAAGAAAAAGAAGTCGTTTTAATCGGCAATGGGATTGGATTTCATTATAAAAAGAAAGATATCGTTGACGCACAGAAAGTTGAAAAAATGTTTGTATTACGTGATCAACAGGAGCAACAACAATATAAGCAGTTAATCCCAAATGTGGATGAAGCTTTATTGCATTCCATTATTAGTGCTATCGATTTGATTAGAAAACGATCTGACGTTATGCTGAATGAATCCGTGCATGTTGCGCTGACGGATCATATTCTGTTTGCAGTTAATCGTATGATGAAAGGATTAGAAATTAAAAATCCCTTTCTTGCTGAAACAAAAACGCTTTATCCATTTGAATATGAAATTGCCTCGGAAATTGTCGATTTTATGAATCAACGTTTAGATATTCATTTGCCAGAAGGAGAAATAGGGTTTATTGCCTTGCATGTACACAGTGCAATTTCCAACAAAAGGCTCTCTGATATTAATAAATATTCACAGCTCGTCACTCAATTTGTTGATATTATAGAAGAACAATTAAAAATCAAAGTTGATAAAGACGGGGTGGAATATATTCGTTTAGTTCGACATATCCGGTATACAATTGAGCGTGTATTAAAGGGAGAAACTGTAAATGAACCGGTAAAAATAGCTTCCTTATTGAAAAAAGAATATCCAACATGTTATAATTTAGCGTGGAAGTTAATTAAAATAATGCAACAAACATTAAAAAAACCGGTATATGAAGCAGAAGCAGTGTATTTAACGATGCATTTGCAGCGTTTATATCAAAAATATGAATCATAATTTATTTTTCCGTGTTACTGATCCGATCAGGCATGAGTGGAAAGATTATGAAATAAGTGCAAGTAGGACATCCTAACATCCTACTGCTTATTTCTGTTTTCTACTCATGCCTTTTTTGTATTTTGGAAGTGGCAATTTAGCGGTTCGGTTTAGCAATATGCAAAATTTCTTTGCATTGAAAGAAACCATACTGAATGAAGTTTCATGTGATGGTTTTTAAGTGTGTTTGTTGGTAAAAGGAGGAAACGGGATGTTTAAAAAGGCTTTTGGCGTTTTACAAAAGATTGGTAAAGCGTTTATGCTTCCTGTGGCATTATTACCTGCAGCTGGTTTACTGTTAGGTTTGGGGAATGCAGCACAACAGGAGACAACATTAGAGTATTTGCCGTTTTTAGATGCTGATTGGATTCAGCTTGTGGCAAAAGTAATGGAAGATGCTGGAGGTATTATTTTTAGTAATCTGGCATTGATTTTTGCGATTGGAATAGCCATTGGTTTAGCTAGCGACGGTGCAGCTGGTTTAGCAGCATTGGTTGGTTACTTAGTATTAAACCAAGTAATGGGATCCTGGATAGATGTTACACCAGAAATGATTAAGGCTGACCCTGGTTTTGCTTCCGTGTTAGGGATTCCCACACTGCAAACAGGAGTTTTTGGTGGTATTATTGTTGGGTTAATTGCAGCATATTGTTATAATCGTTATCATGACATCGAAACACCGGCATTTCTTGGGTTCTTTGCAGGAAAACGCTTTGTGCCAATTGTAACAGCGGCTTTTTCGTTTATTGCTGGGATGGTATTGGTATTTATTTGGCCACCTGTGCAGGACGCAATGAATAGTGCATCATACTGGTTGATGCAAGAAGGAACCTATTTTGCTGTATTTTTCTTTGGGTTTATTAAACGATTGCTCATTCCTTTTGGGTTACATCACATTTTTTATGCTCCATTTTGGTATGAGTTTGGTTCCTATACAACCGAAGCCGGCAATATTGTTCGCGGAGATATGACAATTTTCTTTGCACAGTTAAAAGATAATGTAGACATAACAGCTGGTAACTTTTTGGCTGGTGAATTTCCAATTATGATGTTCGGTTTACCGGCTGCAGCCTTAGCAATGTATCATGCAGCCCGTCCTGAGAAAAAGAAACTAGTAGCAGGCTTGTTAGGTTCTGCAGCACTAACGTCATTTTTAACTGGAATTACAGAGCCGCTCGAATTTTCATTTATGTTTGTTTCACCATTGTTATTCTTCTTACATGCTGTTTTAGATGGATTAGCATTTGTATTAATGACAATGTTTAGTGTAAATGTGGGATATACATTCTCTGGCGGAGCCATTGATTTTGTCTTGTTTGGAATTTTGCCTGGTAAAGAACCTTGGTGGATTACTATTATTCTAGGCTTAGCTTTTGCTGTCGTTTATTATGTGGTTTTCCGATTCTTTATCAAGAAATTTAATTTGATGACACCAGGGCGAGAACAAGATAATGGAGAAAATAAGGAAAAGACAGGTCAAACTGGAGATCTTGCTTATAATGTTCTAGGAGCTTTGGGCGGTGAGAAGAATATCGCTCATCTTGACGCCTGTATCACCCGTTTACGTGTATCTGTTCATTCCATTAAAGATGTGGACAAAGAAGAATTGAAAAACCTTGGCGCTTCTGGAGTACTTGAAGTAGGTAATAATATTCAAGCGATTTTTGGTCCTCGTTCAGAGATTATTAAAGGACAAATACAAGACATTATAGCAGGAAAAACACCACAAAAAGCTGAAGCAGATCAACAGGAAGAAGTAGAGCAGCAAATGGAAGAAGTGAATCCGGAAGCTTTATCGAGTGATGAAGTGGAGGATCGGATTGTTTCTCCTATGACTGGGGAGCTGCTTCCAATTACTGAAGTTCCTGACCAAGTATTCTCCGGAAAAATGATGGGCGATGGTTTTGCCATCAAGCCGGATGAAGGTCTTGTCGTATCACCAGTAAACGGAAAAGTGGTTAATGTATTCCCGACGAAACATGCGATTGGGCTTAAATCAGAGGGCGGTAAGGAAATTTTGATTCATGTAGGAATTGATACGGTAAACTTAAAAGGGGAAGGGTTTGAAACGTTAATCGAAGAAGGAGATCAAGTTGAAGCTGGACAGCCTCTATTGAAAGCCGATTTAGAGTTTATTCAACGTAAAGGTATGCCAATTATTACACCGATTGTATTTACAAATTTAAAAGAAGGGCAACAAATAAGCATCGAAAAAAGTGGAACAGTAGTACGAGCTGAAAAAGATATCATTAAGTTATAAGAATAAAAGCTCGGGCGCTCGTTTAGCACAGACAAGTTGCTACGGGAGATAGCTAACAAAAAGAGGCTGGGACATAACGAAAACAGCTAATTAAAAAACGAACCATAAATCGTCCTTGTACGATAGGAAAGTATAAAATTTTAGGCTTTATCCCGCATGTAAGGTGCCGTAAGACTCCCACTTTAAGAGCTTGAGTTGGTATAACAGGGTGTAAGGGAGAAAACGGCACCTAAATGCCCGATTCGTTTAAGAGCCTTTAGGTCATACCCCCTGAGGTACTAACATTCAGTAGGAGAGGGAAGCAAACTCCTGCTGAATGAAGTTTCACTTTATCGTATAAGAAAAACTACGGCTTTCGCTAAGGACTTGGCGATAAGCCAAGCTTTTCTAAACACAAACAAACCGAACAATTATAATGTGATTACCCCCAAAAGTTAGAGTTTTATTATACAGTTGATTGGCTGGATTGCGTTCGATACTCGACTGGGCTCAGCCCGGCCAATTTTTCTTTTATTCGTTCATGATTATACCAATAGATATATTCTTCAATCCGACTTTTTAATTCTTCATAGCTTACTAATTTTTCTCCATAATACATTTCTTGTTTTAAAATGCCAAAAAAATTCTCCATGGAAGCATTATCCGCACAGGTTGCTTTTCTAGACATGCTTTGGAATACTTTATTCTCTTTTAATGTTCTCACCCATTGGTTGTGCTGGTAATGAAAGCCTTGGTCAGAATGGATGGTGGTGCGATAGGTTGCATGATTCTTTATTATCTCTATCGTTTCTTTTAAAGGTTCTATGACAAGATCTAACGTTGGACGTTCCTTGATTTTATACGCAATAATTTCTCCGTTATAAAGGTCAAGAATCGGATTTAAATATAACTTCTCTTCACTTAGACATTTGAATTCTGTAATATCGGTTACTAATTTTTGAAGAGGAATTGGCGTGTTAAAACGGCGAGACAATCGGTTTTTCGCCACTTTTCCAACGTTTCCCTTATAGGAATTGTATTTACGGGATTTTCGCATAAATTTCACACATTTCAATCCCAATTCGCACATAATGCGATATACTTTTTTATGGTTGATAACGTATCCTAATTTATTTAGTTCTCTAGTAATACGTTTATAGCCATAACGTTCATGGAACTTTTTAAATAAATCTATAATGATTTTTTTTAGTACTTTGTCTGAATCTTCTCTGCCAAAATTTTTCACATGATAGTGATAGGTTGCTTCAGGTATGCCCACAGCAAGGAGAATATCTTTTAATCGGAATCCTTCTTCTTTAAGTCCAAATGCTACCTTTGCCTGTGCTTTTCGTGGAAGGCATTTGGATTCTCCCGAAAAGCTCGTAGCTTTTTTAGGTACGCATTTTCTAGCCTTAATAGTTCATTCTCTCGTTCTAATATTTCTTCACGTGTTAACTTTTTTTCTTCCTTTTTCTTCCGTTTATTGGGTTTCTTAGACATAGAAGACTCCCCCTTTGGTTTCAGGCCTTCTACTCCTTGTTCCTTAAATTCTTTCATCCAGCGTCTAATTAAGGAAGGGTTGTTCAATTTAAATTGAACAGCAGTTTCTAAAAAAGTAGCACCTGTCTTTAACACAAATTGTATCGTATTTAATTTAAATCGAACAGGATAAAACTTCCTAGCTTTTTTTCTTTTTAACCCATCCATTCCCTGAGACTTATAGACTTTCACCCATTCAAATATTGGTGTTGCGCTACCCATATTATATTTTTTTGCTAATAATTTATATCCTAGGTTGCCATATAAATACTCGGTGACAAGATTTATTTTAAATTCTTCACTATATTTAGCCATAAAAACACCCCCGAAAATTAGATTTCTACTCTAACTTTGGGGGGTCGGTACCTAAATGAATTGTTCGGTTTGTTCTATTTCGTATTTGCTTATGTCCCAGCCCCTAATTATTTATAACTTTAGTCCGTCTGAACTCGCGACAGCGTGCGAAACAGAAAACCAACCTGCTATTGAACTGCACCTCCAATTTAAAAAATTTGGAGTGCAGTTTAGGATGGATGTCACGATTTATATAATGTGCATTTAAACTACTTCTTTTAATAAAGTAAATGAGCTCTCTGTTCAAGAGCAAAATACTTCGAGTAAATAAATATAAGCAATTCTGTTCTACTATATAAATAGATCTCTTAAAAGAATATCGTTTGAGAAATAGAAATGAATGGATACTAAATGACATGCTACCTTAATACACTATACTAAGGACTATAAAAAAGGAGGACAGGTAGCATGAACACCATTAAGTTAGTAGTAATTGGTGGGGGTTCATCATATACTCCACAATTAATAGAAGAAATTATTCAACAATACGAGGTACTGCCGGTTGCAGAAATCTGGTTAGTAGATATTTTAGAAGGACGAAAAAGATTATCCATTGTTACGAATTTGGCTAAGCGAATGGTGACGCGTGCAGGCTATCCAATTAAAATTATAGATACATTAGATCGGCGTCAAGCAATTAAAGGTGCTACGTATATTATTACGCAAATTCGCGTTGGAGGATTAAGCATGCGACAAAGGGATGAGTCGATCTGCTTAAAACATGGCGTCATTGCACAAGAAACAACAGGAGCAGCAGGATTTATGAACGCATTACGAACGATTCCGGTCATGCTTGATATATGTGAGGATATTGAAGAATTAGCTCCTGACGCCTGGTTGCTAAATATTACTAATCCTTGTGGAATTATAACAGAAGCCATTTATAAACATACAAACATCAAAGTGGTTGGCTTAAGTGAAACACCAACCCATTTTTATCAAACGTTTGCCGAAATGTACCAAGTACCTAAAAAGGATATAAATATAAGTTTTGTAGGGACAAATCATTTACTTTGGGTGACGGAGCTATTCATTAAAGGAAAATCAAAGCTTACAGATATGATGCTTAGTGATTCAACAATCAGTGAGGTAAACGACAAAACTAACTCTTTAGGATTAGACCCATTTTTCTTACAGACTTATGGAGCAATACCTTGTAACCATCATCCATATTATTTAGAGACGGAAAAGATTTTAATGAAGCAAAAAGAAGCTTATAAAGAGGGAAATCTTCCATCAGATGGAAGAACACGAGAGGAGACAACGCTTTTTTCTATTTATGAAAGAAAATCTACAATAGAATTGCCAAAGGGTTTAGAGGATCGAGAGGGGGCTGCTTGTGCAGAAGCAGCAATCAATGTAATAAAGTCAATTCACTATGATCAAAAACAAGTTCACACAGTAAGTGTTTGTAATAATGGCGCAATACCTTGTTTACCTGATGATGCATGTATTCAAGTGAATAGCGTTGTGGAACAACATCGGATTTCGCCTTTAAATTCCGAAATAATCCTTCCACATATCCGTGGACTTTTACAACTTATCAAAGCCTTTGAGGAGCTAACTGTAGAAGCTGCAGTAACTAGAAATATGGGCATTTGTCTACAAGCATTAGCACTTCATCCATTGGTACCTGCAGAAAAAGCACATGCGTTAATTCAGGATTTATTTATGGAAAATGAAGCTTATTTTCATCCGGTTTTTTATTAAGAACCTAACATTTTTTATAAAGTAAAGGACCAATGTAGAAGACGGTCTAATTCTAACCGTTATTAAGGGCATAGGATTGTATAAAAAGGAAAAACAGCCCTTGACATGAGCTGTTGTGATAGAATGACAAGCTTATTCCAAAAGAAGGATAAAAAAGGAAAATAGTTTTATCACAAGCGTTAATATTTTTACTTCCTATTCATTAGCATTCTGTAGGAATAACAGGAAAATCTTACGAATGAAGTTTCATTTTATAAGTTGCCGATCGATAAGTACTTTGTTTCTAAATAAGGCTCAATACCTTCTAGCCCACCTTCACGACCGAGACCACTTTCTTTCATACCTCCAAACGGTGCATGAGCTGCAGATGGACCGCCATCATTCCATCCGATAATTCCATACTCCAAATGTTCATAAAGATATATACCAGTTCGATAATCATTCGTAAAGAAATATGCGGCAAGACCATATGGTGAATTATTTGCTAATTTAACAGCTTCATCAAGCTCTTTAAATACTGTAATTGGAGCAACTGGACCAAACGTCTCTTCATGCATAATATCCATATCTTCGTTTACATGATTTAGTATGGTAGGATGTACGAAATAATAGTCTTTTTCTTCATCTGTATCAAACTGATCGCCTAATAAAACGTCAGCACCTTTTTTCTTTGCATCAGCAATTTGGTCAACAATTTTTTCATAGCTGCTTTTATTAATGATTGGACCAATATCTACTCCTTTGTCTAGTCCATTTCCAATTTTGAGCTGTTTTGCAAAATGAACAAACGTTTCAGCGAATTCATCAACTATATCTTCATGAACAATCACACGGTTTGCACAAACACAGGTTTGACCGGCGTTACGAAATTTGGTAGCAACAGTCTCTTTAGCAGCAAGCTCCACATCAGCGTCCTTGGTGACAATTAAAGGAGCATGTCCACCGAGCTCCATTGTTACATGTTTAACCGTATTGGCACTATTTTTTATTAATTGTTTGCCAACTGAAGTAGAACCGGTAAACGTTATTTTTCGCACATATTTGCTGTCTGTAAACAAATCGCCAATTTCTTTTCCTGAGCCTGTAACATATTGAATGGCGTCTTTCGGTATTCCTGCTTCATGTGCCAATTCAATCATGCGAATCCCTGTTAGTGGAGTTTCAGATGCTGGTTTAACAATAAATGTACAACCTGCAGCAAGTGCCGGTGCAGCCTTTCTCGTCATCATAGCTGCAGGAAAATTCCATGGTGTAATAGCAGCAACTAAGCCAACGGGCTGCTTACTAATAATAATTCGCTTTGTTTCCGTATTGGCAGGGATCGTCCGGCCATAAATTCGCTTTGCCTCTTCTGCATACCAGTCAATATAACTTGCCGCATATTCTACTTCTCCATATGATTCTTTTAATGGTTTTCCATTTTCCATTGTCATCAATTTAGCAAGTTCGTCTTTATTTTCTCTCACCTTTACAGCCCAATTATTTAGCAACTCAGACCGTTTGTGAGCATTTGTTTTGGCCCACGTTGGAAAATAATCAAAACCTTTACGTAAAGCTGTTTCTACTTCCTCTTTACTAAACTTCTTAATTTTTTTAATTACCTCTCCAGTAGCAGGGTTTTTAACTATGATTGTATTTGCCACGGTAAAACTCCCTTCTTTGATAGATATTTTATTATAGTATATTCCCTTTCTTCGTATAAAGAAAAACATTTGAATTGGACTGTAAAAAGTGCTTCTTGTATCTAAAGCACTGTTAGAACGTATAAAATAATTTCAAAATATGATTGAAAATCATAAGAAAACCCCTCTCGACTATGCAGTGAGCCAAGAGGGATTCTAATTTTCTATCATTCTATAGATTTAAAAAATAGTTTAAAACCTCTATAAAATGTTTCAGGGCCGGATTTGGGTTGTCTTTTCTATGTGCGGTAATCCAACTGGCATGCATGGGTAAGTCTTCGATTTTCTTGTACACAACGTCCAGATTATATAGCCGTTTGGTCGCAGCCGGAACGATCGAGACCCCCATTCCAGCCGATACCAAGCCGAGTAACATCTGGAATTCTGTAGCTTCTTGATCGATGTTTGGCGTGAATCCGGCTTTTTCACACAAGAAGTTAAATTTAATGTATAAAGAGGGCCAAGATTCTTTGGCAATTATGATCAGTGATTCTTTTTCAAGGTCTTTTAAATAAACTTGGTTCTTTTGGGTCAGCGGATGTTGTTTAGGAAGTGCCAGTACGCAATGACTTTTCCTAACTGTATTTACTTTCAGCTTATCGTTTTCCAACGGGGGATGTAGTACACCGATATCGATATGTCCGTTTAATAAAGCATTGACTTGATATAGAGTTGATAGCTCCCGCAGTTCAATTTTGACGGAAGGGAACTGGTTTCGGTAGTGCCTGATAATAGGAGGCATAATCTCATATGTAGCAGACCCGACAAAACCGATTACTAGTTTACCAAGCTCCCCCCGGGCTGTACGCTGGGCCATGTCCACTGCGTGATCAATCTGGGAAAGGCCTTCCTTTATCTGTTTTAAAAAGACTCTACCTGCCGCTGTCAGTTGGACGTTCCTTTTTGATCTATTCAGCAAAGTTACGCCAATTTCACTTTCTAGCTGTTTAATTTGCTGACTAAGCGGAGGCTGTGTCATCTGCAGCCGAAGAGCTGCTTTTCCGAAATGTAGTTCTTCGGCTACAACTATAAAATAGCGAAGGTGACGTAGCTCTATCATTCACTCATTCCTTCCCGAATGCGATTTCAGTCGATTTCCATATTAATTGGAAGACAAACAAATATTGGAAACTAATTTCCATAAGTTGTATATTTAATAATACAATAATTTTATTAAAAATTCATTGTAAACAAATGAAATCGAAGGAGTGAGGACTTTGAATAATGAAGACATGAAAAAAGAAACTGTTACAGTAAGAGGAGCAGAACTTGTGGTGGATAGTCTCATTCAGCAAGGTGTCACTCATGTTTTTGGAATTCCAGGAGCAAAGATCGATGCAGTGTTTGATGTATTGAAAGACAGGGGGCCTGAATTGATCGTTTGCCGTCACGAGCAGAATGCAGCATTTATGGCGGCGGCAGTTGGACGATTGACTGGAAGGCCCGGAGTTTGCCTAGTGACTTCAGGTCCAGGAGCGTCTAATTTAGCTACTGGTCTTGTAACAGCCAATAAAGAAGGAGATCCCGTTGTTGCTCTGGCGGGAAATGTAAAAAGAGCGGATCTTCTCAAGAAAACTCATCAATCGATGAATAATGCGGCATTGTTTCAGCCGATTACAAAATACAGTGTAGAGGTAGAAGATCCTTATAATATCCCTGAAGCCATAACCAATGCATTTAGAGCGGCAACTTCCGGACAAGCAGGTGCAGCTTTCATCAGCTTTCCACAAGATGTGGTATCAGAATCGGTAACCGCCAACCTCAACCTGATAAAGGCTTCCCCGGTACCGAACCCTGGTGCTGCTCCAAATGAACAAATCAGTGCAGCTATTGCAAAAATTCATAACGCTAATCTCCCCGTCGTTCTAGTCGGAATGAAAGGAGGAAGACCTGAAGCGGCGGAAGCGGTACGTCGGCTATTGAGAAAAGTGAAGCTACCGTTTGTTGAAACATATCAGGCAGCAGGGACGCTGTCACATGATTTGGAAGATCAATACTTTGGACGAATCGGATTATTCCGCAATCAGCCTGGAGATATTCTCTTAGAAAAAGCTGATGTTGTATTAACGATCGGTTATGATCCAATTGAATACGATCCGGTATTCTGGAACAGAAAAGGCGAACGGAGCATTTTGCATCTAGATGAAATCCAAGCCGATATTGATCATGACTACCAACCTGAAATGGAGCTTGTCGGTGATATTGCCACAACGTTAGATCATATAGTGCGTGATTCTCTGCCGATTTCTATTGACAAACCGTTCTTATCTTTGCTTCAGCAATTAAAGAAAGCACTAAAAAATCAAAGTGAACCTCCAAAAGAGAAGAAAGCAAATCTCGTTCATCCATTGCAGATTGTACAGGATCTGCGCAATTTAATCGATGATGATATGACGGTGACTTGTGATATCGGTTCCCACTCCATTTGGATGGCGCGTTATTTTCGCTGTTACCGTCCGCTCGGTCTCCTGTTTACAAATGGTATGCAGACACTTGGCGTTGCTCTCCCTTGGGCAATTGCTGCAACTCTTGTCAATCCGGGACAAAAAGTCATCTCTGTTTCAGGTGATGGTGGCTTCTTGTTTTCGGCAATGGAGCTGGAAACAGCGGTCAGATTAAAAGCTCCGATTGTTCATCTTGTCTGGAATGATAGCACATATGATATGGTGGCATTCCAGCAGAAAATGAAATACAATCGAACGTCCGGAGTCGATTTTGGCAATATTGATATTGTAAAATACGCTGAAAGCTTTGGAGCTACAGGCTTAAGAGTCAATTCACCTGATGAACTGGCAATTGTGCTTCAAAAAAGCCTAGATAAAGAGGGACCTGTTGTCATTGATATTCCGGTTGATTACAGTGACAATATTCATTTGGCTGATCAGCGCTTTCCAAAGATCTTTGAGAGACAATTCAGGAAAAAACAAACCTCTATGTAAGTCTTAAACACATCATGTTCAATCATATTTAAACAATCAAGGAAGTGAAAAGAGGAAAATGAAAAGTCAAAGCAAGCAAAAAGACATGTCAACGATCGATAAAAATTTTGACCAAGTTTATCAGTTTTCAACCATGGTTTCTTTGTTGGACGGCATTTATGATGGGGATTTTTACATGTCGGAAGCGAGGGAACACGGTGATTTTGGGATTGGCACTTTTAATCAACTGGACGGGGAATTAATCGGATTTGATGGTAAGTTTTACCGTCTCCGTTCTGATGGAAAAGCTTATCCAGTCAAAGAAAGCGACTGCTCACCATTTTGTTCACTAACGTTTTTCCATCCAGCTATTTATCATGACATCAATCGGCAGATGACTCGTGAAACGTTTGAAAAAAAGATGCATGTGCTGTTGCCTAGTGAAAATGTGTTTTATGCAATCCGTATGGACGGTACCTTTAAAAAAGTAAAAACGAGAACGGTGGAATTGCAGGAAAAGCCGTACGTACCAATGGTTGAAGCAGTAAAATCTCAGCCGATCTTTGATTTTAATAACATCAAGGGGACAATTGTAGGATTTTGGACACCGCAATATGCTAATGGGATCGCCGTATCTGGCTTTCACTTTCATTTTATTGATGAAGATCGACATTCAGGTGGACATGTATTTGATTATGAAATTGAAAAGTGTACCATTCAAATTTCGCAAAAACTAAACATGTACCTTAGACTTCCGAATACGAAGGACTTCTTTAAAGCTGATTTAAACAGACATGATCTTGCAGCTGGAATTGAAGCTACAGAAGGAAATCCGAAATCGTAAATAAACTTCTTATAAAGAGACTTTCAGACTGTTGAAATAGGTCGGATTATAAAAATCTGACCTATTTTCGTTTTTTATACTATAAGAAAGTATAAAAACTTTAGGATTTATCCCACATGTAAGGTGCCGTAAGACTACAACTTCCGAGAAGTTTAAATTGGAGAACGGCACCTAAATGCCCGATTGATTCAAGGGCCTTTAGGTCATACCCTTGTGGTACTAACATTCCGTAGGAGAGGGAAGAAAATTCCTACTGAATGAAGTTTCACTTTATCGTATAAGAAAAACGATAGCTTTCGCCATAAAAACTTGGCGATAAGCCAAGTTTTTCTAATGCTATTTTTTTCTACGAGAAGGACTTTTCAAAAATCAATACGTCAGCTTTTCAGATACATACCTTGAAACAAGCATCTCTTGCTTACCTTTATGAAAGAGAAAAAATTGCTTCAACTGTTTACGGTAATCTAGTCGCTATCCCCCTTCCAGTAACACCACAGACCGATGAAACTTTTTTAACTGTTTGTACTCTTACAAATGTAATGGCTTGGAAAGACAAGCCAGCACAATATATATGTTTGTTAAATATAAAAAGAAACAGTCAGGAAGATTTACAACCGATATATGATTTATTAGGAGCTATTGTTAATTCTGAAACAATTGTCCAACAATTACTTAAAGTTGACGATTGTACGTCTTTTATTAAAGTGCTAAATGATTTTAATAATAAATCATTCGTACAAACCTTGCCTTTTTCCTCAGGAAGGTCACATGGCAGCAAATTAAAAATGCTTTATTTAAAGAATAATGCTATAATCTGCTATGCTATGTCTAGAGAGCTGTCAACAAAGTAGGTGCAACAATGAATCAAAGACAAAGAGAGTTAGTAGAAATTTTATTATCCAATAACCAACGTGCGTTATTAATAAAAGACCTTGCTAAACAAGTGCAATGTTCGGAGAAAACTGTACGCAATGATTTGCAAACGATTGACAAGTTGTTAAAGGGTTATCCATCTGCTTATATTATTCGAAAACCAGGAACAGGAGTATTTATAGAAATAAATGAAAACGACCGTGCCCGTTTATTCCATGCTCTTTTTCGTAAAGATGAAACAAAGGATGAACGAGTAATGAACATTGCTTATCGACTATTAACTGAGGAACAACCAATTACTATACAAAACCTTAGTGAAACATATTTTATGCCCACTACTATTATTAAAGATGATCTCAACTGCATACAGCAATGGCTAGAGAGTTTTGGTTTAAGTGTTGAGTGCAGACAAGGGCTTGGGCACTATATAGCGGGAGATGAAATAAATAGACGAGTTGCTTTAGCTCATATCGAAGAACTTACTGGCGATTCAGCAAACTTTGTATTGGATTTATTTATGCCATTTGAAGTTGCTACAGTAAAGCAAACCTTAGACAGCATGTGTAAGCGCTGGGAACTTCCTATAACAAGTGAATCATTGAATAACCTTTTAGTTCATGCGTTAATTATTGTGAAAAGAACAAAGTGTCATGCTCCTATTGGCATACCGAAACAGAATGAATCTATTTTTCAATCAAAAGAATACCAAGCTGCAAAGTGGGGCTTACAGCAATTAACAGAAAAATTTTGTCTTACTTTTTCTGAGTCAGAGATAATCTATTTCACTTGGCATATACGTGGCAGTAAAAAGTACGAAGAGGCGATTTATCAACAAAAAGATGAACCAATGAAGCAAATTTTAGCTACACTAATCGAAACGATGCAACAGCTGACGAGAGTCCCATTCTTGAGTGATGATCAATTAGTGAATGGGCTCATAATTCATTTAGATGCTGTAGTCAATCGTTTAATGTACGGGTTTCCAATTTCTAATCCGTTGTTGTTTGAGATTAAAAAGATGTACCCATATGTGTTTAGCATGGTAACACTCGCGACAGAGCGGATAAATGACAATTTTCATTTAGATATACCAGAGGAAGAAGTGGCATACATTGTACTCCATTTTCAAGCTTCCATTGAGAGGATGGATGCTGAAAAACATGCTATACCAAAAGTCTTAATTGTGTGTGATATGGGCATAGGCATGTCTCGTTTGCTGCAAGCTAAGGTCGAAAAGCAATATCAAGAATTAAAAATTGTAGGGGCAATAGGAAAAGGAGAAGTACAAGCTTTTTTGAAAGAAAATGATGTCAATTTAATTATTTCCACAACACCCTTAGAAAAGGTAAAAGTGCCTTCTATTATTATTTCGCCGCTTTTAGAAGCTACAGATAAAGAAAAACTACAAAAGTATCTTAAAAGACGAGCAGTGGAGTCATCTGTGTTAGCAGCTTCAGATCATGTGCTCTGTGAATTTATCGATGAAGCATTAACATTTGTCGGAATCCGACCACAGCATCGTTTTCAAGTAGTAGAAATGCTGGGAAATATGCTATATAAACAGGGAAAAGTAGACAAATCCTATATTCATCAGGCGTTATTACGAGAACGAAAGTCTGCAACTTCTATTGGCGGTGGAGTAGCGATTCCACATGGTGATCCAATGTTAGTTAGAGAGTCCTCGATAGCTGTAGCTGTTTTAGATAGGCCGATTGACTGGGGTAAAGAAAAAGTATCGATTGTGTTTATGCTAGCTTTAGTAAATGACAAAGCAAATCCGATTAAAGCAATTATTCACAAAATATCAGCTCTCTCTAAAAACCCAGAAATAGTTGGGGCTTTATTAAACGCTCGCGATAAACAAAATTTTTTACGAATTTTAAATGAAAGAAATTTATAAGACTTGCTTTAGTACTGCGAAAATAAAACTTTGTTAGCAGTATACTCCTGTATATTCCACAATACCAACGCTAGCCTTCATCCATGATGTTTTCATGGATGAAGGCTTCCCTTTTTATTTCCTAATTTTAAGTGAAACTGGGAAACCAATTCATAAATAGCGGTTCGGATAGACGAAAAAGGTATTTCTTACACGATAGGAAAGTATAAAACTTTAGGCTTTATGTATAAGAAAAACGATCGCTTTCGCTATAAAGACTTAGCGACAAGCCAAGTTTTTCTAATCTAACTGGGTTACGTTTACCCTATATATTTTAAATTACCATAGTTCCGGTAAAAACTTAGCGTAATTAATGAACAATAATGATATATACTTTGTGATGAAAGCATTATAGTTTTTTACTATAAAGCTTTACAAGATATTCATATAAAGCGCTTGTATGATACAACGAAAGAGATAATAGGCAAATGGATAAAAAATCCAATGTAGACAGTGGTAGCTCTTAGGGATAAAAAAGGAGACTTTTTGGAGTACGCCCACCAAAAACGCGGCTCTCTAATGGAAGGTATGAAATTCCAAATGGGCTTATTTTCTTCAAGATTGTTCTTAAACTTGTGGGGTATCTCTCGTAAGCAAGTTTCACTTTACAAGGAGGTTGAAATAATGAAAATAGTTGCTGTGACTGCGTGTCCAGTAGGTATTGCACATACTTATATGGCAGCTGAAAATTTACAAAAAGCTGGAGAGGAATTGGGTGTTGACATTAAAGTAGAAACTCAAGGTTCCATTGGTGTAGAAAATGCTCTAACCGAGAAGGATATTGAAGATGCGGATGGGGTCATTATAGCTAGTGACAAAGAGGTTTCCAAAGAACGGTTTATTGGAAAAAAGCTGATTGTAACAGGTGTACAAGAAGGAATTAGAAATCCGCAAAAACTGATCCAACGGTTTGAAACGGAAGATATACCTGTGTATAGAGCAGATTTAATGTCCGTAGAAGAAGTTAAAAAAAGGAAAAAACAAAAAGAAAATCCGATTTATAAGCATTTAATGAGTGGTGTATCTTATATGATTCCATTCATTGTTGTAGGCGGATTATTGATTGCACTTGCTTTAACATTAGGTGGAGAGCAGACACCTGGGGGAATTGTTATCCCCGAAGATTCATTTTGGAAAAAAATTGAAGAGATAGGAGCTGCATCATTTAGTTTTATGGTTCCTATTCTAGCTGGATTTATTGCTGTAAGTATTGCTGATCGACCAGGTTTAGCACCAGGTATTATTGGCGGGTTTATTGCGGCAAATGGGAGTTTTTATGGTAGTGAAGCTGGTGCCGGATTTATCGGCGGGATCATTGCAGGCTTTTTGGCAGGGTATATTACTTTAGCTATTAAAAAAATTAAAGTCCCTCAAGCTATCCAACCGGTTATGCCGATTATCTTTATTCCAATTTTATCAACCGCAGCTGTTGGCTTACTATTTGTTTATGTCATTGGTGCTCCCGTAGCTCAAGTGTTTGAATCACTAACAGCATGGTTGGAAGGGATGCAAGGGGCAAGCTCCGTATTATTGGCATTAATTCTCGGTGCGATGATCGCTATTGATATGGGTGGTCCATTTAATAAAGTAGCATTTTTATTTGGCTCAGCTATGATTGCAGAAGGAAACTATGAAATAATGGGACCAATTGCAGTAGCAATTTGTATTCCACCTCTTGGCATGGGTCTTGCAACATTTATCAATAAACGAAAATATCAACCAACAGAGCAACAAGCTGGTAAAGCGAGCTTTACTATGGGACTGTTTGGAATAACGGAAGGAGCAATTCCATTTGCAGCTCAAGATCCATTACGTGTTATCCCGAGTATCGTCATTGGTTCAATGACCGGATCAGTTATTGCTATGCTTGGAAATGTAGGCGATCGGGTGGCACATGGTGGACCAATCGTTGCTGTTTTGGGGGCAGTAGATAATGTACTTATGTTCTTTATTGCTGCTATTATTGGTACAATTGTCACCGCATTACTAGTTAACTTTTTAAAAAAAGATGTAGATGGTGTTCTTAAACATTCCAATAAGGAAAAAGCTAAGCAGAAAATAGACAATGAGCCCGGAGGCAATACGTCCATTGAGCTAAACAAATTAACAGATATTATGACGATGGATTTAATTGATACAGATATTCAGGGCACAACGAGAAATGAAGTAATTGATGAACTCATTCAAAAATTAAATGCATCGGGAGTTTTAAATGATCCAAAGGCTTATAAACAAGCTGTTATTGCTAGGGAAGAAGAAGGAACAACAGGATTGGGAATGAATATTGCTATCCCCCATGGAAAATCTACAGCTGTTAATAAGACCGCAGTAGCCTTTGCCATAAAACGTGATGGTGTAGATTGGGAAAGTTTGGATGGAACAGATGCCAAATTAATTTTTATGATTGCTGTACCGCAAGAACAGGCAGGAGATGCTCATCTAAAAATTTTGCAAATGCTGTCCAGAAAATTAATGGATGCTGCATTTAGAGACCAGCTTTTAAAGGTTACAACGAAGGAAGAAGCGTATCGGTTGCTAGATGAGATTCAATAGTATCAGCAGTTTCTTTGATAATTTAACAAAAGTCTACTTTACCTTTAAAATTTGAATTATTGGAAGAAATGAAAGAAAAACTGTCATTGTGCGGAGTTTCACTATATAATTATGGGAAAAGGGATGAACCTCTTTTCCCATTCCCTGTTTAATAAAAATAATCTATTGGAGGGATTCAGCATGAATCAAGAACCAATATTTTTACAACCTGTATTTCAAGAACGAATTTGGGGAGGAAAAAAATTAACAGCATTGTTTGGCTATGAAATTCCATCAGAGCAAACAGGCGAGGCTTGGGTTATTTCTGCACACCCACACGGTCCAAGCAAAATTATAAATGGCCCCTTAGCGGGAAAAACTTTATTAGATGCTTGGGAAAATCATGGCGAACTGTTTCATAAAAAAAGCAGTGTTAATGAAGCCTATCCACTGTTAGTTAAAATTTTAGATGCAAATGATAATTTATCGGTACAAGTTCATCCCGATGATGAGTTTGCAAGAAATGTGGAAAATCAACCATATGGTAAAACGGAATGTTGGTATGTGCTTGATGCAGAGCCAGGAGCAGAAATTATTTTAGGTCATCACGCAAAAACGAAAGAAGATTTAGCGGCTAAGATGGATCATGGAGATTGGGCTCAGTTGTTACAACGTGTAGCTGTAAACAAAGGCGACTTTATCTATGTACCAAGTGGAACCATTCATGCAATTGGTAAAGGTATCGTTATATTAGAAACCCAACAAAGCTCTGATATTACATATCGAGTGTATGATTATGATCGTAAAGATAATAAGGGAAATCCAAGAGAATTACATCTCGATAAAGCAAAGCAAGTTACAAATATCCCTCATCAAATGCCAAAGTTTGAACAGCAAAGTTATCAGAAAGAGGGTTTACATGTTCAGCAATTAGTAAAAGAAACTTATTTCACTGTGTATCATTGGAAACTTTCGGGCGAAGTGACGCAACATTTAGAAGCTGATTTTCTTCAATGCAGTGTAATTATGGGAAATGCTGAAATACATGTAAATAATAAATCTTACACATTAAAAAAAGGTGACAATTTTATTCTTCCATATGGCATGGATACATATCAGCTCGTCGGCAATGCAGAATTGATTGTTTCACATACGTAATGGATACGCAAAGGAGATATGTTGATTGCTAAATGTATCATTTTACATCAACAATATGAATGAGGTTAAGCAATGGTTAAAAAACGTTTGAATGGACTTTATTATTAGTTCGTTTGAGATATAACCAAAAATAAAAACGGGCGGGAGAAAACAATTATTTTTCTCCGCCTGTTTTTTGTTTTTATTTACGGCACCTATATTAGCTGCTACTGCCAAAAGGGGATAGTATTTCAAATGTTGTAGAATTTCAATCCACAAGGCTAAATACTAAATAACAAAAACCGAACAATTCATTTATAATTGTTCGGTTTGTTTGTGTTTAGAAAAACTTGATTTGTCGCCAAGTCTTTAGCGAAAGCGATCGTTTTTTTATACGATAAAGCCTAAAAATTTTATACTTTCTTATAGTGTAAAAAAATTCCTATCCTCGCTACGTCAACATATTTCGCTTTCCGCGGGCACGGCCTCAGCTTCCTCGGAAAGCAAAGAACGCTTTCCTGCGGGATCTTCAGCTCGAGCTATTCCCGCTGGAGTCTACATATATTGACTACGCTAAAAACTTGCATATACATTAGAAAAGCTTGGCTAGTCGCCAAGTCCTTAGCGAAAGCCGTAGTTTTTCTTATACGATAAAGTGAACCTTCATTCAGTAGGAGTTTTCTTCCATCTCCTACTGAATGTTAGTACCACAAGGGTATGACCTAAAGGCCCTTGAACGAATCGGGCATTTAGGTGCCGTTTTCTCCCACTTAGACCCTTTTGTATCAACTCAAGATTTTGAAGTGAGAGTCTTACGGCACCTTACATGCGGGATAAACCATATAAATTTTATACTTTCCTATCGTACAAGGACGATTTATTGTTCGTTTTTTAATCAGCTGTTTTAGTTATGTCCCCAGCATCGACGAAATGAGGACATGGGTAAGAGAAACGTACACAGTAATTTCAATCCACGTCACCTATGTAAGGTGCGACCAATTTCTTATCCTCCTATTTCTCCCTTTCTGATAATTTCAATCCACGCACCTATGTAAGGTGCGACTTAGTATTGGCGTGGTTATACCGGATAAAATGATAATTTCAATCCACGCACCTATGTAAGGTGCGACGCGAGATTAGTAGAATGCTAAGTGAAGATAATTCGGAGATTTCAATCCACGCACCTATGTAAGGTGCGACTTAAACTTATCCTTAGTCATTTCTTTATCCTTATATTTCAATCCACGCACCTATGTAAGGTGCGACCAAACCTCTCAAAGGGGGAACATCTATTGAGTTTCATTTCAATCCACGCACCTATGTAAGGTGCGACAGTGAATATAACCTAATTTTTTACAAAAACATGAGCGATTTGCCTCTTTTTATAACAAAAACTTCAAAAAAAGTGACTGTTTCCTTTATTTTATTCCATTATCGCGCATTATACAAACAAATATTGGTGCGAATCCCCTAGAGATTTTATGTGCACTTCAGATTCGCACCAAAATAATATGTCTATTCATTTATGATCAAAATACATAAACGTAGACGGATTATCTTTTAACGCTTGTCTACGGAATTAGGGGAATATATATTAAAACTAAAAGACCTGTAATTTTACAATATACATGTTGTTAAAAAAGATTCAAGTTTTAAACCTGTAAATAATTTATATTATTTAGGACTTATGAGAAAAGCGCTTCTGAATTCCCAATTCGCTTCACTAACATTCAAAGAGAAAAACACCTTCTTACATGAAGTGTCTCTTTATTTCCTCAGAATTCTGTCCGTTTGTATGTCGCTAACCGAACGCTTCAGCTTTAGTTCTTTACTATCTTTTTTCTAAGTACATTTGGAGTATATTCTCCATAAAATAAATAAAGGTGAATATTTATATACAAAATTTAATTTTTGTGATACGCTTACAGCAAGGAGGTGAAACGATGGATATAAATGAAAGCGGTTTTAAAATCATTATGCACAGTGGTGATGCACGCTCTCATACGCTGGAAGCATTAAAAAATGCCCGAAAAGGAAATTTTGAAAAAGCCGAACAATTGTTAAAAGATGCTGATGATCAGCTGCTTGAAGCACATAAAATTCAAACATCATTATTACATGAGGAAGCGAATGGAAGAAGCATGAAACTATCCATTATATTCGTTCACGCGCAGGATCACTTAATGACAGCAATGCTGGCAAAAGATTTAGCAACTGAAATTATTGCAATGCAGCAAGCTAAAACTCTATAGAGGCTTACAGTAAGTAAGATAGAAGTTTGTCTAAAACGAATAAATACGAGAAAAGGAGTGTGTGTTATGCGTGTATTAGTAGCATGCAGTGCAGGGATGTCCACGAGTTTATTTGTGCAAAAAATAAAGGATGCTGCAAAAACAGAAGGAGTAGATTTGCAAATAGGAGCTGTCTCCATTTCAGAAGCACGTTCGCTATTACAAAATAACCAGTATGATTTGCTATTGTTAGGTCCGCAAGTTGCCTTTATGAAAAATCAGATGGAAAAAGAATTAGGGAATTCGCTTCCGGTTCGTGTCATTAATAGTCAGGATTATGGTTTAATTCGTGCTGAAAATGTTTTAAAACAAATATTGGATATAGTAAACCGCTAGTATAGAAAAATAAAAGGCTAGGGGGAAATAAAAATGAATCGAATAGCCAATAAAATTGCCCAATGGTTAACGCCAATTGCTACAAGGTTTTCTACGCAGCGTCATTTAGGAGCTGTGCGTGATGGTTTTATTATTTTGATTCCACTTGTTATTGTAGCCTCATTTTTTGTATTGATTAATAATGTAATTTTGGATCCTAATAACGGTATTTTTGCTAATGTTGCAGATTTAAGTGCTTACCAGCAAATAGGAAATCAAGTTTACAATGGCACATTAGGACTGCTTTCAATCTTGATTGCTTTTACTGTAGCTTATAAACTGGCACGTTCTTACAATGAAGATGGCGTTATACCAGGAGTAATGGCAGTCGCTGTTTTAGTATCCATGTTTCCTAATATGGTTGAAGTTGTTCCCCTAAATCAAGAGAAAATAGTAGAGATAACGGGGGTATTTAGTCAAAGTGAAACATCTGCTACTGGATTAATTTTTGCGATTATTTCAGCTTTAATTGGAACAGAAGTTTTTTTACGATTAAAGAGAATCAAAAAATTACAAATCAAAATGCCGGAAAGTGTTCCACCAGAAGTTGCTAGATCTTTTAATGCATTGATTCCAGCATTTTTCACGTTAACATTGTTTGCTTTAATGGTGTTTTTAACGAATGCGTTTTTTGATTTAGGTTTACAAGAAATAATAACCAAAGCGATACAAGCACCACTTGATGCTATCTATCAGGGATTACTCGGTATTAATGGAGTTATGTTTGTACAAAACCTATTATGGGCTTTAGGAATTCATGGTACCTTTGTTCTTGGACCAATTACGGAACCAACGTTACTAGCTGCTATTCAGGAAAATATTGAAGCATTTCAGGCTGGTAGCATCATACCTAATATTGTAACCAAACCATTTATTGATAGTTTTGCGATGATGGGTGGTGGCGGAAATACAATTGGGTTATTAATTGCCATATTTATTGCTTCAAAACGTGCAGAGTACCGTGGTGTTGCTAAACTTTCTGCTGCTCCAGGGTTATTTAATATTAATGAACCATTAATGTTTGGGCTGCCAGTTATTTTGAATCCAATCTTAGCGATACCTCTTATTCTTGTACCAATTGTGAATTTGAATATTGCCTATCTCGCGACATCTTTAGGATTAATTTCAAAAACGGTTGTTTTTATTCCTTGGACAACCCCGCCTGTATTATCCGCTTTCTTAGCGACAGCAGGTGATTTCCGTGCAGCAATTTTAGCTGCTCTATTAATTGCTCTATCGGTAGTTATTTATTTGCCATTTGTAATCGCAACGAATAGAGTAGCAGCTATTGAAAGGAAAAACAGAAGCTAAAGAGAGCTCTTCAACAGGAGGATATGCATGACGAAAGTATTAATCTGTGATTTAGATGGAACATTACTTGATAAAAACAATGAAATATCATTAGAAAATACGAGGAAAATTCAGTCATTTTCAAACTCAGGTGGTACATTTATTATTGCTACAGGACGATTAGATCATGATATTGTGTATGTTGAGAAGCAGCTAGGAATTCAAGGTGCTTTTCGAATTAGCCAAAATGGTGCCGTGATAACGAATAAGGATGGAAAAGTAGTTTTTAAACAGGAGATTGATTCTTATGCGGCTAAAGGAATCATGAAAATATTAGATAAAAGAAAAGAACGAGTTGAAGTAAATGACGCTATACGGCGTTACTTTCCTTCACCACGCCCTATGGGAGGAGTCGCTGAATTTGTTGATTCGTCAGTTATTGATCCACAACTAAACAAAAAAGTTGGGAATAGTGTGATTCCAACCATCTTCCTTATATTCGGTGAAAAATCAGGTTTCAAAGAGATAAAAGCTGCCATCCATAAAAAATATGAAGACATCGTTAATTGTGTAGAAACCAGTGACTCTTCCTTAGAAATTATGCCTAAAAATATCTCAAAGGGTGTAGCTGTCCGCCAAATTATGAAAGAACTGAATAGAACAACACAAGATGTGTATGTTATCGGTGATTCTGAAAATGATATATCCATGTTTGAAGCAGCAGGATATTCATTTGCTATTGACAATGCTTCAGATCAAGTAAAGCAAAAAGCGGATGAGATTCAAAAAACAGTAGCTGACTGTATTGAAGTGATTATGAATACATCTCCGAAAGTCAGGTGAAAACATGAAAAAGATAATCTATATCCCGTTAGATGAGCGACCATGTAATTATGTATATCCGAAATATATGGAGGAAACAAGAAAAGACATCCAACTGATTGTTCCACCAAGTGAAATACTAGGCAAGAAAAAAGAAAAGGCAAATGTCGAGCAATTATGGAAGTTTATCAATGATCATGCTCCTGATGCGGATGGTCTGGTGGTTTCTGTTGAAATGATGCTATACGGCGGTCTTTTACCTTCTAGATTACATCAATTACGTGAATCAGAAGGAAAAGAGCGATTGAAAATGTTTCAAATACTAAGAGAAGCGTATCCGCATTTACTGATATTTGCATCAAATCTAATTATGCGAACTCCGAAATTTAATAGTGCTGATGAAGAACCGGATTATTATGCTGCGTATGGAGAAGTAATATTTAAAAGAGCTTATTTACTAGATAAAGACAAACGTACAGGATTAAATGAAAAGGAAAAGAGTCAATTACAAAAAATAAATACTAAAATTCCAGAAATGTTTATTGAAGATTATGAAAGAAGACGTAATTTCAATGTTACGATGAACATGCATATCCTCGACTTAGTTGTTAAAGATGTAATAAACTTTCTTGTTATTCCGCAAGATGATGCTGCAGTATATGGATATACTGCAAAAGATCAGGCAGTTGTTTATCGTTACATCGAACAAAAAAGATTACAAAACAAAGTAATGGTCTATCCAGGAGCAGATGAGGTTGGATCCACATTAGTTGCCCGGATGCTGAATCATTTGCTCAATAGGAAACCGCGGGTATACTCTTTTTTTAGCTCGACACTAGGTCCCTATATTGTACCACTTTATGAAGACAGACCATTTGCTGAAAGTGTCAAAGCACATTTGCTTGCTTCTGGCTGCAAAGTGTCTTTGCAACCGGAGGAGGCAGATTTTATATTAGCAATTAATACGCCAGGCAAAGTAATGCAAGAAGCATTTAATCAAGATGAAAAAGATGTCACATACAGTAGCTATCGCCAGCTTCACTTTTTTACGGAACGTATCCAAGACTATTTGGATATGGGAAAGCCTGTAGTGCTTGCGGACAGTGCCTTTGCAAATGGAGGAGATATAGAATTGCTCCATTATCTGGATGACTATCAGGTTCTAGATAAAATAATATCCTATAAAGGTTGGAACACAAATGGTAATACGTTAGGGACATCAATTGCTGCAGGCAGCTTTGCGTTTGACAAGCAGGATTGCTTGACAATAAAAAAGAATCTCATATACCATATTCTTGAAGATGGTTTATATCAGGCCATTGTTCGAAAAGAGGTTACAGAAACCGTTCTTCCTGGAATCGGTGCAGACTATTTCCAATTGAATCATCAAGATGATAAAGTTGCTAGTGAAATTGAGAAGAGGATTGTAACCTATTATCAGCAAATGGTGAAATATAGCTTTTCAGAATTCGAATTATCACAGGTTAGTATACATTTACCGTGGAGAAGAATGTTTGAAATTGGTCTTGATTTAAAAATAAAGAATAAATAGTTATCCCTGGCGTAAGGAGAGTTTAATCAATGAATATCATGGATTTTTTAGCAAGAGTGAAGAGCATTTATCCATCCTTAACAAAGAGTGAAAAAAAGGTAGCTTCGTTTGTTTCCGAGAACTACCAGCGCATTGCTTTTTTGTCTTTAACCGAGTTTGCTGATGAATTTGGTGTCGGGGAAGCTACTGTTATTCGCTTTTTAAAAAAGGTGGGCTTTTCTGGATATCATGAATTTAAGACTACTATGGCAAAGCAATTACTAGACGCAAAAGAGGTAAAAACAAATACTGAATTTGAAAAAACGTATCATGATATCGTTAAAATGCTTGATGAAACAAGGTTGTTAACGAATGCAGAAAAAATAAAACAATCAGCTAATTTGATAAAGAACAGCAAAGCAATCTATTTGTTTGGGATCGGCTTTTCAGCTTTGGCTGCACAGGGAGCACAGATTAGACTTATGCGCCTTGGATATAAAGCGTACTTTTTTTCAGAACAGCATACAAGAGTAGTATCATCTCATTTAATCGAATCTGATGACTTATCGATAGCATTTAGTGTAACAGGTGATACACGAGAGACGTTACAATGGTTAAGTAAGGTGAAGGAAAATGGGGCAAAAACGATCGCTATTACAAACCATTCACGTTCGCCTATTACCAAAATCGCTGAATTGATATTATTTACTGCAGGAAAAGAAGTAGCACAAGAAGGTAGTACATTAATTACGGAAATGTCGCAGCTTTTTGTCGTTGAACAGATTTGTCATTACCTGCATGAAATTGATGATGCTAGAATTGCATTGGCAAAGAAACAAATTTCTGAGTCCATTGATTAACGAAGACAAGTCAATTTTAGATAAACAATCTGGTTAAAGTCAATGTATAAAATTTATTCGCCTGTATCAAAGTAGAAAAAATCTGAGGTAAGCGGGTGTTGCTATGCGGAACAGGCGAATTTTTCATGTTCTCTACAACCCCTTCAAGAGGGGAATCTTACCGCACCTTACATTCCGGGTGACAGGACAAGGAAAACTGCGTCAGCGACACATCGCGATTTTTCAAGGATGGGAAGTAAGGGGGAGGAAAAATCCTACTAAAACATGGTTATTAGAATATCCGGCTATTTCCTCCGTTAAAACGAAGAATGGTATACTGGTAGTAATATATACTGCTAAAATCCGCAATGTTTTTTTCTTCCCTCCGCAGTTTATATTTATACTTGTTTTTGTGATGAATTTATTTTATTTATACTTGCTTATTCGTTAAAATAGATATATAAGAGCGCGTTTAAAAAAAGGATAAAAAGGGCTAAGATCAGCTCAGATCGCAGCATTTGCTAACGCCGATACTAGTATTCCTATCTAGGCGAAGTTTCGATTACGCGATTGTACAGGACGTACTGATTTCTAGTTACCCACAGGATGTGGGCGCTTTTAGTAGAAGATCCTTTTAATAGATACATAAGTGCTAGTGCAGCTTTCTTGAGATTATTTCCAAGGGACAGAGAAACAAGCTAATAAAGAAAACGTAGCTAGCGGCAAGCAGGGCGTAGACGATAGCCTTGTTGCACGTATACGTAAAACTTAAAAATTTTTACTGCATGGAATGAACTTAGAGCGCAAAATTTTATACGTTCGAACGGGCGAAGAAATTTGATGTTTTTAGTGTACTTTTGGAACACCTCTATAAGAGAATGTTCGAGGGGTAAGGCAAAAGTACAAAGCCAATATGGTAAATTTCAACGTTGAGTTAGGTTATTAAGTCCAACGTATATGTACAACTAGGACATTTCTTGTCAAAAGCTTGGGAGACAGCTAAGTTTTTATTGATCAAGAAACGCTATTCGTTTTTTATATGATGGATATCTTTTATGGAAGTAGCTTCGTCGTGTACTTCAACGCCTTAGCAAACCCGAACGCTTCCCCTTTTGTTCTTGACTTATTTCCTTGAAGTATGTCCCCTATCATCCTTTTTTGTACTATAGGAAATATAAAATTTAGGGTTTATCCCGCATGTAAGGTGCCGTAAGATTCCCACTTCAAGAGCCTTTAGTTAATACAAAGGGTCAAAGTGGGAGAAAACGGCACCTAAATGCCCGATTGGTTCCACTAACATTCAGTAGGAGAGGGAAGAAAACTCCTACTGAATGAAAGTTTCACTTTATAGTATAAGAAAAACTACAGCTTTCGCTAAAGATTTGGCGACAAGCCAAGTTTTTCTAAAACAAGCATATAAGTAATGATGGAGGAATAGCGATATGATAGCTCACTTACAAGATACAGTAACACTTAATAATGGAGTTGAAATGCCAGGATTTGGGCTTGGTGTGTACAAAGTAGAAGATGGAAGTACTGTGAAAACAGCTGTTCAAGCAGCGCTGGAAACTGGCTATCGCTTGATTGATACCGCTTCTTTTTATGACAATGAAATAGGTGTTGGCGAAGCGATTCGAGCATCAAGAATAGCTCGCGATGAGTTATTCATTACAACGAAGATTTGGAATGATCAGCAGGGTTATGAGAATACGTTCAAAGCATTTGAGCTTAGTTTGGAAAAGCTAGGTTTAGATTACTTAGATTTATATTTGATTCACTGGCCTGTAAAAGGTATGTATAAAGCAACTTGGCAGGCTATGGAGGAGCTATACCAAGCTGGCAAGGTTCGAGCAATAGGTGTTAGTAATTTTCACCAACACCATTTAGAAAATTTGCTGGAGGATAGTAAAATTATACCTGCTGTGAATCAAGTAGAATATCATCCGCATCTTACTCAAGTACCTTTACATGAGTTTTGTAATTCTCATCACATTCAACTGGAAGCATGGTCACCGTTAAAACGAGGTCAGCTGATTCATGATCCTCTCTTAGAAAGCATTGGCGAAAAATATGGGAAAACCGCCGCACAAGTAATTTTGCGATGGGATATACAAAAAGAGGTTATAACCATACCTAAGTCCATTAAGCCGAAACGAATCCATGAAAATGCTGACGTATTTGATTTTTCACTAACGGAAGAAGAAATGGAACAGATTAATAATTTAAATTTGAATGATCGTAGTGGCACAAATCCAGACAGCTTTGATTAAGCTACTTTAAAACCTATCATCAAAACTTCTATTCCGGTGCAGGGATGGAAGTTTTTCTTGCGCTATAGGAAAGTATAAAACTTTAGGCTTTATCGTATAAGAAAAACGATAGCTTTTGTTAAAGACTTGGCACAAGCCAAGTTTTTTCTAAATGTACATCTATTTATCACATATGTTACATCCCGTATCTCACTTCAAAAGTGATAAAGAATACGAAGAAGTCTAAGAGGGAAAAAACGGCTCTTCATTCCCAGATTTGTTCTGGGTGAGAAAAGCTTCGCCAGCACCACATGTTATGCGGAAAAAGTGTATTTCCTTTTTAAGGACGGCCAAGTTTTTGTTTTAAATCTATCAATTGGGAATCAATGAAGTTCGCTATCTATGCGGATAGGAAATTTTAATTATTCGTGACTTAGATTTTATTGTCAATCAAATCTTTTAAAGTTGTTAGAATAGCTAACTGAATAGCACTTAAACGGCTATTCGAAGTATCTATTTAGTTCAGTAGCTTACAAGTTCAGATTAGCACAACTGTGATCGAAGGATGAACAAATACGGAATTTTATCCTTTCCCAATTCCAAAAATACATTGAAGTATTTGATAATTAAGCATATAATAATGCGAAAGAAAGGTGGTAATAGATTTGGAAAAAGATTTGCGAATAAAAAGTCATGTCTTTAGTGATGGAGCAATGAGAGCCCCAAATCGTGCTATGTTGCGAGCTGTAGGTGTTTCAGATGATGACTTCAAAAAACCGATGATTGGTATTGCTAGCACATGGAGTGAGGTTACGCCATGTAATATACATATTAATGACTTGGCGAAACGCGCAAAAGAAGGTGCTAGAGAGGCGGGAGGGGTTCCGTTAATTTTTAATACCATTACGGTTTCTGATGGAATTTCGATGGGAACGCAAGGGATGCGTTATTCTTTACCAAGTCGTGATCTAATTGGTGATTCGATAGAAACGGTAGTAGGTGCAGAAAACTTAGACGGTTTGGTTGCTATTGGTGCTTGTGATAAAAATATACCAGGATGTATGATTGCCATTGCTAATGCAGAAGTGCCAGCCGTGTTTGTGTATGGAGGTACGATAGCCCCAGGATCCATTAACGGAAAAGATATCGATATCGTTTCTGTATTTGAAGGCGTTGGAAAACATAATAATGGCTTAATTGATGATAATGAGTTACGTCAGATTGAATGTCAAGCGTGCCCGGGAGCCGGAGCTTGCGGAGGGATGTACACCGCAAATACAATGGCTTCAGCAATGGAGGCAATTGGAATGAGTTTACCAGGAAGTTCTTCCAACCCTGCAGAATCGAAAGAAAAGGCAAAAGATTGTGAGAATGCAGGAAAAGCTGTTTATCATCTACTTGAAAAAGGCATTTACCCAAAGGATATTATGACAAAGAAAGCATTTGAAAATGCAATAACAGTTGTTATGGCTTTGGGCGGTTCTACCAATGCCATTTTACATTTACTAGCAATCGCTCATGCTATGGAAATAGACTTAACGATAGATGATTTCAATCGAATTCAAGAAAAAACACCGCATCTTGCTGACTTAAAACCGAGTGGTAAATATGTGATGCAAGATTTACACAGAGTTGGTGGTGTACAAGCTGTCATGAAAATGCTGTATGAAGCTGGCTACTTACATGGAGATTGCTTAACTGTAACCGGAAAAACGATGGCTGAAAATATGAAGAATGTGCCAGCTTTAAAAGAAGACCAAGCTGTAATTATGCCGTTTGATCATCCAAAGCGTAAGGATGGTCCATTAATCGTTCTAAAAGGTAACTTAGCTCCTCGAGGTGCTGTTGCTAAAGTATCTGGGGTAAAAGTCAGCCGTCATGTGGGTCCTGCACGAGTATTTAATACAGAAAAAGAAGCAACAGAAGCCGTTATCAATAATAAAATTAAAGAAGGAGATGTACTTGTGATTCGGTATGTTGGACCAAAGGGCGGACCTGGCATGCCAGAAATGCTATCAATCTCTGCAATTTTAGTAGGAAAAGGTCTGGGAGAAAAAGTTGCTCTCTTGACAGATGGCAGATTTTCTGGTGGAACGCATGGTTTAGTCGTCGGTCATATTGCTCCGGAAGCTCAGGATGGAGGGCCGATTGCTTTCTTAGAAGAAGGCGATATAGTTACGATCGATTCTACTAAAAAAGAAATTTTGTTTGCGATTACGGAAAAAGAGTTACAGAAAAGAAAGCAACACTGGACAGCACCTCCTTTGTATAAAAAAGGGGTATTAGGAAAATATGCACATAATGTTTCCTGTTCCTCACTTGGTGCAGTTACTGATTTCCTCGATAAATAAACAAAAAGATTAGTATATCGGGCAACTAAATGGTTTTATAGGCTTATTATAAAGCGCAGTATATTGAATTAATATATTGCGCTTTGTTTGTTTTTAAAAAACATTGTATTTATAGTGTTAATTGCGATATATTACATTGTAAAGAAAATGTAATATATTATCTGTTTTATTATAGTTAACGCTTTGTAAGCGTATACAATAAATAAATTTATCTAAAAATATTTAAATACCTGTTGACTCTTGTTTAAAAACAGTATATTATTAACGGCAATATCAAAAAAATCTTACAACAACAGTAATTTTCGTATTTCATTTATTTTGTCTATTTTTTGAAAAGTTAAACAAAAAACAAACTGAAAATTTAATCATTATAACGCGATGACGAGAAAAAAGGAATATAGCTAAATGTATTCACAGAGATCCGGGGATGCTGGAAGCCCGGAAATACAGTATATTCTGACATCATCTCTGAGCGCCGGACTGAACGGGTAACTTAATAGGCCGGCCAGGTGCATTTACTTATGTATCTGTTATCCAAATGAGTTTTCATTGATTCTTCGATGCTTAATCAAGATATAGCATAAGAATCAACTAAACTCGCTAAGTTAGTATTCGCGAGAATGCTAAAAAACTGGGTGGTACCGTGAAAGGCAGCGCTTTTCTCCCCAAACACTGTAAAATTATGTGCAGTTAGGGGAGGAGGGCGCTTTTTTTGTACTGTAGGAGTATAAAACTTTAGGCTTTATCGTATAAGAAAAACTGCCGCTTTCGCCATAAAGACTAAGCGACAAGCCAAGTTTTTCCAATAGCTAAATAGTCAGGTTAGCGAAATGTTGAATAAATCCGTACAGCTCTGATTGAGCGGGATTTTCATATTAAAAAAACTTTATCTAAAAGGAGGCATGCAGAAGTGAAGGTTGAGGCAAAGCATGAAGTGAAAAGTACAGAAAAATTAGAAACGGGTGCAGATGTATTAATTGACGCATTAGTCAAAGCTCGAGTCGATACTATTTTCGGTTATCCAGGTGGTGCTGTGTTACCAATTTATGATGCAATTTATCGCAGTAATGCTCCCTTTGAACATGTGCTTTCGCGTCATGAACAAGGGTCTATCCATGCAGCGGAAGGCTATGCACGAGTTACAGGGAAACCAGGAGTTGTTATTGCTACTTCCGGTCCGGGAGCGACTAATCTGGTAACAGGAATAACAGATGCAATGATGGATTCGTTGCCAATCGTTATTTTTACAGGTCAGGTGGCTAACACTGTCATTGGAACAGACGCATTTCAGGAAGCTGATATTATTGGGATCACAACACCAATTACAAAATATAATTATCAGGTTACTGATTTGCTAGAATTGCCAAGAATTGTAAAGGAAGCATTTCATATTGCTTCTACAGGGAGACCGGGACCGGTTGTTGTGGATATCCCAAAAGATGTTTCGTCGCAGCTTTCAACAGCTGTATACGATGATCATTTTGAACTTCCTGGTTATCAGCCAAATAAAACACCAAATCCACTACAAATAGTTAAACTGATGGATGCTCTGACAAAAGCGAAAAAACCAATGATTCTGGCAGGAGCAGGAGTAATTTTTGCTAATGCAAGCGATGAGTTAAAAGCTGTTGCAGAAAAATTTAATCTTCCTGTAGCTAATACGTTGCTTGGTTTAGGCAGTTTCCCGGGTTCTCATGATTTATCGCTCGGAATGGCTGGAATGCATGGAACTTATGCAGCAAATATGGCTTTATATGAATGTGATTTACTAATTAACATTGGGGCACGTTTTGACGATCGCCTAACCGGTAACCTCAAGCATTTTGCTCCAAAAGCGAAAGTTGCACATATCGACATTGATCCAGCTGAGATTGGAAAAAATGTACCGACCGAAATCCCGGTCGTAGCAGATGCAAAAGAAGCTTTAAACGCATTGCTGTTAAGTTCAGCAGAACCAATCAATCCCAAAAACTGGCGGAATCATTTAGAAAAATATAAGCGAGATTATCCACTGTGGTATGACAGATCGAATGGCTATATTTCTCCACAATGGCTGCTTGAGCAAATATACGACATCACAGAGGGAAAGGCAATTGTGACAACAGATGTTGGTCAGCATCAAATGTGGGCAGCACAATACTATCGATTTGAAAAACCAAATCGATGGGTCACTTCAGGAGGACTTGGAACAATGGGCTTTGGTTTCCCGGCATCAATTGGAGCACAACTAGGCGCCCCAAATGATTTAGTGGTATCGATCGTTGGGGATGGAGGGTTTCAAATGACTTTCCAGGAACTTTCGGTTGTAAAAGAAAAGAAGCTACCGGTTAAAACGATTATCGTAAATAATCAGGCACTAGGAATGGTGAGGCAATGGCAAGAAACTTTTTATGAAGAACGATATTCTGAATCTATATTTATGGAAAATCCTGATTTTGTAAAATTGGCAGAGAGTTATGGAATTCGTGGAATGCGTGTAGAAAGCGAAAAGGAAGTGCCGCTTGTATTGCAAGAGGCGTTTGCCTACGAAGGTCCTGTTGTAGTTGATTGTCGTGTAGAACAAGAGACCTGTGTATATCCAATGGTTGCTCCAGGAAAGGGAATCCAAGAAATGATTGGGGTGAGAAAATGAGGCGTATTATCACTGCCACGGTGCAAAATCGAAGTGGTGTGCTTAATCGAATAACAGGGATGTTGTATCGAAGACAGTTCAATATCGAGAGTATTTCCGTTGGCGCATCGGAAACAGAAGGGCTCTCCAAGATGACATTTGTTGTCGATATTGAGGATCATCAGAAACTGGAGCAATTAACGAAACAATTAAATAAACAAATCGATGTTTTAAAAGTGTCCGATATTACAGATAAAGCAATCGTAGCGAGAGAATTAGCACTTATTAAAGTTGTCGGAAGCGGACAATTACGAGCGGAAATACAAGGAATTATTACGCCATTTAGATCATCCATTATCGATGTGAGTAGAGATAGTTTAACGGTTCAAGTAACCGGAAAACCTGACAAGGTAGATGCACTTATTTCTTTATTACGACCTTATGGAATAAAAGAATTAACAAGAACCGGTGTCACTGCATTTTTGCGAGGGCAACAGCCGGCTCAAGTGACAGAAATAAATTCATGTACGATTTAAAAAACAGGGAGGAAATCAATATGTCAAAAGTACTTTATGAAAAGGATATAAATACAGAAGTTTTACAAGGAAAGAAAATCGCAATTATTGGCTATGGTTCACAAGGTCATGCGCATGCACTAAACTTGAGAGAAAGCGGATTTGATGTCGTTGTAGGGTTACGTCCAGGAAAATCGCAAGTAAAAGCAGAAGAGGATGGCTTTAACGTACTTTCTGTAGCAGAAGCTGTCAAGCAATCGGATGTAATTATGATTTTACTTCCTGATGAACTGCAAACAGCGGTTTATAAAGAAAGCATTGAAGCAAATCTGAAGCCGGGTAATGCGCTTGCTTTTGCTCATGGATTTAATATTCATTTTAGCCAAATTGTTCCACCTTCTAATGTAGATGTATTTCTTGTAGCTCCAAAAGGGCCGGGGCATTTAGTGCGACGTACCTATGAGGAAGGGGCAGGTGTACCAGCACTTTATGGAATCTATCAGGATGTATCGGAAAAAGCAAGGGACATTGCATTAGCCTATGCACAGGGAATTGGCGCAGCACGTGCAGGGATTTTGGAAACAACTTTCCAAGAAGAAACAGAAACAGACCTCTTTGGAGAGCAAGCAGTGCTATGCGGTGGAGTTACGAGCTTGATCAAAGCAGGTTTTGAAACATTAACGGAAGCTGGTTATCAGCCAGAAGTGGCGTATTTTGAATGTTTACATGAAATGAAACTAATTGTGGATCTTCTCTATGAGGGTGGTTTGGAAAATATGCGTTACTCCATTTCAGATACGGCACAATGGGGAGATTTTGTTTCTGGACCTCGGGTGATTAATGATGAAACAAAAGCGAGAATGAAAGAAATTCTAACAGATGTGCAAACAGGTGCATTTGCCAAAGGATGGATTTTAGAAAACCAAGCTAACCGTCCACAATTTAATGCCATAAACGCAAAAGAAAATCAACATCCAATCGAAAAAGTAGGGAAGGAGTTACGTGCATTAATGCCTTTTGTTTCAGAGCCATTACAAGCAAAAAAAAATAAACAAAAGGATGTGAATGTTCATGTCACGAATTAAAATATTCGATACGACACTTCGAGATGGTGAACAGTCCCCTGGGGTGAATTTGAATAAATTAGAAAAGTTAGAAATAGCAAAGCAATTGGAACGGTTAGGAGTTGATCGGATGGAAGCAGGTTTTCCTGCCTCCTCCGAAGGGGATTTTCAAGCGGTAAAAGCCATTGCAGATACGATTAAACATACATCTGTTACTGCATTGTCAAGAACGGTAAAGTCAGATATTGATATCGCTTGGGAGGCGCTGAAGGGAGCAGATGAACCTTGCCTTCATATTTTCTTGGCAACCTCTCCTATCCATATGACCTATAAGCTAAGAAAGACACCAGATGAGGTCATTGCAACGGCTACAGAAATGGTAGCTTATGCCAAGAAGAAGTTTCCACAGATAGAATGGTCTGCAGAAGATGCTTCACGATCAGATTGGAGTTTTTTAGCGCAAATTGTTGAAAAGGTAATCGATGCTGGTGCAACAGTTATTAACCTTCCAGACACAGTTGGCTATACAACACCGAAAGAATATGGAGATATGTTCAAGTATATTCGTGAAAATGTACCGAATATTGATCAGGTTACTTTATCTTGTCATTGTCATAATGACCTTGGGATTGCGGTGGCAAACTCGATTGCAGCTGTTGAAAATGGAGCAACGCAAATTGAAGGTACCATTAATGGCATTGGTGAGCGAGCAGGTAATGCAGCACTGGAAGAAATTGCAGTTGCTTTAAATATTCGTTCTGATTTTTATTCATTTCAAACAAACTTAAATCTAAAAGAAGTTAAGCGCACAAGTGATATGGTAGCTAAGCTGACAGGGATGTATATTCAGGCAAATAAGGCGGTAGTTGGGAGAAATGCGTTTGCTCATGAATCGGGTATTCATCAAGATGGCGTACTAAAACATGCTTCAACTTATGAAATTATTACACCAGAGCTTGTCGGAGTCAATGCCAATACACTATTTTTAGGTAAGCATTCCGGACGTCATGCATTTAAAGAAAAGGTTACGGAGCTTGGCATAGAGCTTTCCGAAGACAATATTAACAAAGCGTTTGCAGCTTTTAAACAGCTTACAGATCATAAAAAAGAAGTTACAGATGACGATATTTTTACGATTATTACTGAAATTCAAACGAATACAGCTTCTGTCGATAAATATAAGCTGGAAATGTTTCAAATTCAATACGGCTCGAATAATATTCCAACCGCAGCTGTTGAACTAAAAACGCCTGCTGGAAAAGTAGTTAAAACAGCATGTACCGGAAATGGAAGTGTAGAGGCCCTCTATAGAACATTAGAAGCTTTAACAGAAGAAGAAACAAAACTTATTGATTACCAGATAAACTCCGTAGGCGGAGGCAAAGATGCACTTGCTGAATCACGTGTTCAGCTGATGGTGAATGGGAAAACAGTGAACGGAAGAGGAGCGGCACAAGACGTTATGGAAGCGTCTGTGCAAGCATATTTAAACGCAGTAAATCGCTATATTATTCAACAAGTCAATACAGATAAGCAGAAAGTGGTTAAATCACATTAAAAGGGAGGGACTCATGTGGATAAGAAAATAGCTATTCTTCCTGGCGACGGAATTGGGAAGGAAATCATGGAATCTGCAATCCGAGTGATAGAAACGATTGCAGCAGATTTTAATCACCAATTTACTTTTGAGGAACATGCCATTGGTGGGCAAGCGATTGATCAATATAATGACCCATTACCAGAAGCTACGGTTCAAGCATGTGAAGTAGCAGATGCTGTACTGTTAGGAGCTGTTGGCGGAGAAAAATGGGATTCACTGCCTGGAGACAAACGCCCGGAAAAGGGGCTTTTAGGAATCCGCAAAACATTAGGATTATTTGCTAACTTACGTCCTATAAAAGGATTTGACCCCTTATTGCATGCTTCTCCTTTGAAGGAAGAAGTTATTAAAGGAAGCGATATTTTAATAATTCGAGAGCTGACAGGTGGTTTATATTTTGGTGAACCGAAAAAGCGTGTAGATGATGGCAATGCCGCAGTTGACACATTGTACTATACTCGAATGGAAATGGAACGAATTATTGATACAGCTTTTCAAACTGCAAGAACGAGAAAGAAACAGTTGACATCTGTTGACAAAGCGAATGTCCTAGAATCAAGCAGACTTTGGCGAGAAGTCGTAGAAGAAAAAAGCAAGCAGTACCCGGATGTAACAGTAAATCATTTGTTAGTAGACGCTGCTGCAATGAAGCTAATTGCTAGTCCGCAGCAATTTGATGTTATTGTAACCGAAAATTTATTTGGTGATATTTTGAGTGATGAAGCATCCGTATTAACTGGGTCATTAGGCATGCTACCGTCAGCTAGCATACGATCTGATGGAGTTGGCCTATATGAGCCTGTTCATGGTTCAGCCCCAGACATCGCTGGAAAAGGGATAGCTAATCCATTGGGAATGATTTTATCAGCAGCACTGATGCTTCGCCAATCTTTTGGTATGGAAAAAGAAGCAGATGAAATAGAAAGAGCAGTGCAAAAAAGTCTTGATCAAGGGTACCATACTCCTGATTTGAATATAAAAAATGGGACGATCGTTGGTACAAAAGAAATGACAGATCTTGTTATTAATAATCTATCAAGTAATGAAGCGTCTAATTGTATTTGTAATTCATATGTATAAAACTGGAGGTGAAATAAGTGGGAAAGCCGAAAACGATTATCGAGAAGATTTGGAATAATCATATTGTTTATCAAGAGTCGGGAAAGCCCGATTTACTCTATATTGATTTGCACTTAGTGCATGAAGTGACTTCTCCACAGGCCTTTGAAGGGCTACGCTTAAACAATCGTAAAGTGCGCAGACCCGATTTGACTTATGCAACGATGGATCATAATGTTCCAACTAAAAATAGAGATGTTATGAAAGATGAGATTTCTCGTAAACAAATGGAGACACTGAAGCGAAACTGTTTAGAGCATAATATTCCATTAGCTGATATGTTCCATCCTGATCAAGGAATTGTCCATGTCATTGGTCCAGAATTAGGGTTGACTCAACCCGGCAAAACAATCGTTTGCGGTGATAGTCATACTTCAACCCATGGCGCTTTTGGTGCACTTGCTTTTGGAATCGGTACAAGTGAAGTGGAGCACGTATTAGCAACGCAAACGATTTGGCAGGAACGCCCAAAAACGTTAAATGTTCATGTAGAAGGTGACCTAGGATCAGGAGTTACGGCAAAAGATTTGATTTTAGCAATTATAGCTAAGTTTGGAGTACGTTTTGGCACAGGTTATATCATTGAATATACGGGAGATGCGATTAGAAAGTTATCAATGGAAGGTCGTATGACTGTTTGTAATATGTCGATTGAAGCCGGAGCCAGAGCGGGGTTAATTAGTCCAGATGAAACAACGATTGAATATGTCCGAGGAAGAGCCTATGTTCCAAAAGGAGAAGCATTTGCAAAACGTACGAAAGAGTGGTTGAGTTTAGCGACAGATGAAGGAGCGGTATATGATCACCAAGTAACGATACGCGGAGATGAGGTAGAGCCACAAGTTACATGGGGAACAAATCCTTCTATGTGTGTTCCCGTGAGCGGATCAACTCCTAGCTTGGAGCAAACTGAACACCCAGAAGATGTAAAGCGGGCTTTAGAATATATGGGGTTGGAAGAGAATCAGCCAATTTCTTCAATTGAAATAGATCATGTGTTTATAGGGTCTTGTACGAACTCACGTCTAAGCGACTTGCAACGAGCAGCAAGCATTATTAAAGGAAAAAAAGTGCATCCAACTGTACGGGCTATTGTCGTACCAGGCTCTTTTAGCATTAAACTCCAAGCTGAACGCGAAGGTATTGACGAAATTTTTAAAAATGCGGGGTTTGAATGGCGTGATGCTGGCTGCAGCATGTGCTTGGCAATGAATGATGATGTTGTTCCGCCCGGTGGACGTTGCGCTTCTACCTCCAATCGTAATTTTGAAGGCAGACAAGGAAATGGCGCCCGTACTCATCTCGTAAGTCCGGAAATGGCGGCAGTAGCAGCGATTAAAGGGCGATTCGTAGATGTTCGAGACTATGCAGATGCGGTGTTATCAAGTAGCTAGTTAACCGAAACATCCGTATCATTTTACGAAGGAGGTAAAAAAGTGGAAGCAATTCAAACGCATAAAGGGCTTGTTTATCCTTTAAATCGAACAAATGTAGACACAGACCAAATTATTCCAAAGCAATTCTTAAAGCGAATTGAACGAACTGGTTTTGGGCAGTTTCTTTTTTACCATTGGCGTTTTGATGATGATGGCAATAAACGTAAAGATTTTAGCTTAAATGAAGATCACTATCAGGAAGCAACAATTTTACTTGCGGGTGAAAACTTTGGTTGTGGATCTTCTAGAGAACATGCGCCTTGGGCTTTATTGGATTATGGTTTTCGCGTTATTATTGCTCCAAGCTTTGCGGATATTTTTTATAATAATGCGTTAAAAAATGGAATTATTGTGATTCAAGTTGACGATAAGCAAGTTCAATACTGGATGGAGAAAGCAGAAAAAGGAACACTCATTTTAGAAGTGAATTTGGAAACACAACAAATTATCGAGGAAGATAATGCATATCATTTTGACATACCAGCATACCATAAACAGAAGCTGCTGAATGGTTGGGATGATATTGCTCTTACTTTACAGCATGAGGACAAAATCTCTCTCTATGAAAATAGGATGAGATCCTAAATAAACTTAACGATACAAGGAGTGTGGGGAAATTGGGGATTGCTTAACAGGTGAAAAGGTATATTATGCGATGCAGCGTCTTGCTCCAATCGTGCATCGAACACCATTATTAACATCACAAACGACAAATGATTTTTTACAGAAAAAAGTTTACTTTAAAATGGAGAATCAGCAGAAAACGGGTGCCTTTAAATTTCGAGGTGCTACATTCAAGTTAATGCAGCTGACAAAGCAGCAATTAAAAAATGGCGTTATCACAGCTTCTGCTGGAAATCATGCACAGGGTGTAGCTTATGCTGCAACCAAATTAGGTACAAAGGCAACGATTTTCATGGCAGAAAAAACACCTTTGGCAAAAGTAAATGCAACTAGAAACTATGGAGCAGAGGTTGTTCTTTCCGGGGAAACGTTTCAAGAGGCATATGAAGCTTCTCTTGAACATCAATTGCGGACAGGAGCAGAATATATTCATCCATTTGATGATTATGATGTGATGGCCGGACAGGGAACAATTGCAATGGAATTGTTAAGACAGGAAGATCGAATAGATACGATTATAGTTCCAGTAGGTGGCGGTGGCCTGATAAGTGGAATTGCCGTTGCTGCAAAGCATGTCAATCGCAATCTGAAAATTATTGGTGTGCAAGCCAGTGGAGCTGATGCAATGTATAGAAGCTATCATACAGGCGTAACTGAAAATTTAAGTTCAGTTAAAACGATTGCTGAAGGAATTGCAGTTAAAAAGCCTGGTCAGCGAACACTGCCTATCATTAGAGAATATGTAGACGACATGGTTACTGTTTCGGATGAAGAAATTGCTGCATCTATTGTCTATATGTTGGAGCGTAACAAAACGTTGATGGAAGGGGCAGGCGCTGCTGCAATAGCTGCCTTATTCGCCCATAATAAGCAAATCAATTCCAGGCATTGCGGGGTCATTGTTAGTGGAGGAAATATGGATATTAGTACAATGCCAAGAATACAGCAGCTAGCAGAACGATTACATGATCCCGTACTCGTTCACTCATAAAATTAAAAAAGGATTCGTCCAGATAGATGAATCCTTTTTTGCGTTAAGCGTATAATTTTTTTAGCACTACCGTTAATTCTCCGTCTTAAATTTTTTGTTATAAGAGCAATAAGTAATCTTCTGTGCTAAAAGACTTAGCTTTCGACGAAGCTACGACAGCGATACATCGCGGTTTTTCAAGGGAAGGAAAACTTGATAACGCTGTATCAAGCTTTTCAAGGGCGTTGCGATTTTAGCTGGTATTTCAGGTATTTAACATCATTACAGTTTCTGCCCATAATATTTATCGATTGAAAAACCTCTTCCTAATATTTCTGAAGCATTTAGAAAAATCACAAAGGACTCTGTTTCTTCTTGTTGTAAAATTTTTTTCAAACGTACTGCTTCTTGCTTTTCGGCAACACAAAGAATCATCGTTTTATCTTGATCTGAATAGCCACCAACTGAACGCACCTTTGTTAAACCACGGTCAAGCTCGTTTTGAATGAGAGATTGAATCCGTTCCTCGTTTTCTGTAATAATCATGATGAGTTTAGTGGCGGCAGTTTGAAGCTGAACAATATCGATCGTTTTACTCGTTATATAAATACATATTAAGGCAAACAATGTTAACTCGATATTAAATACAATAATAGAAGAGATGACAACTAAGCCATCAACGATAAATTGCGAATAACCGCTAGATAAACCGGTAAACTTTTTAACAATCTGGGCGATTGCTGCTGTTCCACCGGTCGAACCATTTCCTTTATAGACAACACCTAATCCAACCCCAAGTACTATCCCTCCATAGATCGCTCCAAGCAATGGATTGGTAATGGAGAAGGGAATATCGGAACTCAACCAAATAATAAAAGGCACCCAAAATGTCCCAACAAGCGTTTTCCAGCTAAAATCCTTTCCGAGTGCCAACCAGCCAATAATAAATATCGGAATATTAATGATAAATTGTACATAAGCAGGACTTAGATCATATAATTCAAAGAGAATCGTACTAACTCCGGAAATTCCTCCAGCAGCTAATTTAGCCGGTAATATAAATATGTTATAGGATAAACCGACAAGGGTTGCTCCAACGATGATTTGTGTATATGAAATCACTGATTTGTTCATTTTTTGTGTTATTGCTGTCATATCCTAGACCCCCTCTCTAACTCCTACTAACGGATATAATTCTAACATGAGGGGCTCCTACTGTCGACTTCCACAAATGGATTCCATAGAGATTTAAATGTATTATTGCATAACAGCAGGCTTTTTTTCTTGAATTTGTTTAATAACAGTATCCGTGAAATTAGCAATGATTTTCGGAAGAATGGCACGTAAAGCGGAGTTGATAATTTTTCCCGATAAACCTTTCACGGTAATGGTAAGGGAACCAATAATTTTTGTTTGTTTATTACAGAGTTTTTCTGCCTGAAAATACCCTTGGCCTACGAGTTGTTTACTAGTATTTGATAACGTAAAAGCTACTTTCTCTGGCTGTCTCCATTCGGTAATGAAGATGGTTAACTGAACCGTTTTCTGTATAGCTCCAATATCCCCTTTACATACCCAAATCGATTGTTCATTATTGATCATCGTATGGGTTTTATACCCGGGTACTAGTGGTGCCCAATTATTCATGTCACTAATAAAATTCCAAATCTCTTCAATTGGAATCATAACCTTTCTTTCACAACTGCTACTTGGCAACTTACAATTACCTCCTTTAAGTACGTGTTCAAAAAAGGATTAAAAAGGGGCTGGCTTCCTTTAAACTCAATCGCATCGGAAAACTGTTTTTCTTTTCCAAGGAACGGACAAGCCACAAAAAGTTCAATGCGTTTTTCCCCGAACTTTTTGAACATTCTCTTTCATGTTATATACATACTCCATACCTTCTGATTTATATGCATAAAAGTAAAAAATTAGTATACCGTTTTCTAAAACTTTATCCTGTATTGAAGGCTCCGTAAGACTTCCACTTCAAGGATGATAGAGGATATGAAGAAGTCTAAGTAGGAGATAACACCCTATATAAATGCTCGATTCGTTCAGGATGACAGAAAAAGGGAGATTTCTTGATTAAACATCGCGATTTTTCAAGGACAAGGAAGACTTCTTGACTAAGCTCCTCACGCAGAAAAAGCGTTCTTCTTTTACAAGGACGCCTGAGATTTTAGCCTTTGTTCAACTTTTATCAGTAAGGAAAAAGACCGCTTCAATAAAGATTTACTTTATCGGAGTACTCCAACAAGTAGTCCAGCAATAATTGATCCTTCTTTCACGGTCTTATCTACATACTATATGGTGTACGTCTGTAAAAGCGCAAGTTTCTTTTTGAAGAACGGAAGCACAAGTGCTTTGCTCAGCCCAGACAAGCGCTGAAACTCCGAGGAGGAGACCCGCTCCCTCGAGTGGGCTAGGACTGGATAAAAATTTATCACAAAAATTATTCACAATGAATAAAATTTATAATTTCCTTTATTTTCTAGAGAACAAGAAATATGTGAACAATTCATGGATAAAGGAAAAGATAACTTGCTTATTATTAGGCTAAGTTGTAGGATGTGTGGTAGAAATAGACAAAATGAAAGTTTATAATGAAGACATCAATTTTTAAGGAGAGAAAGAAAAATGAGTATCTTAGTTTTAGGTGGTGCAGGATATATTGGTTCACATGCTGTTTATCAATTAATTGATAAAGGTAAAGATGTCATTGTCATTGATAATCTCGAAACAGGTCATTCACAATCCGTTCATCCTCAAGCTACATTCTATGAAGGGGACATACGTGATATAAATTTTCTAAGAACTGTATTTAAACGTGAATCCATTGAGGCGGTAATACATTTTGCCGCTAACTCCCTTGTAGGAGAGTCCATGGAGCAGCCCTTAAAATATTTTGATAATAATGTATATGGTACACAAGTATTGCTGCAAGCCATGACTGAATTTAACATTAAGTATATTGTGTTCTCTTCGACTGCCGCCACGTATGGGGAGCCCGAACAAGTACCAATTACGGAAGACATGCCGACGCATCCGACAAGCACATATGGAGAAACAAAACTAACCATGGAAAAAATGATGAAGTGGGTACAAAAAGCACATGATATTCGTTATGTTTCGTTAAGATATTTTAATGTGGCGGGAGCACGGGAGACTGGAGAAATTGGTGAAGATCATCAACCTGAAACACATCTTATCCCAATTGTCTTACAAACAGCATTGGGAAAGCGTGATCATATAACTATTTTTGGCGATGACTATGACACAAAAGACGGCACTTGTATCCGTGATTATATACATGTGGAAGATTTGATCGATGCGCATTTACTTGCTCTTGCTTATTTGCAGCGTGGCGGTCATAGTGATGTGTTTAATTTAGGTAGCAGCCAGGGGTTCTCTGTAAAAGAGATTATTGATTCGGCTAGAAAAGTGACTGGAAAAGAAATTCCTGCTCAAATTGGAACAAGGAGAGCTGGTGATCCAAGCATACTAATTGCCAGCTCAGCAAAAGCTAAAAAGGTACTAGGATGGAATCCAGCTCGTACTTCTATTACTAAAATTATAAATGATGCTTGGAACTGGCATTTGAGCCATCCAGATAGTTATAATGGAAAGTAATTTATAACTCTAAACTAAAGGTTAAAACCAGTAGTGCTTTTATTAAAAAAGTATTGCTGGTTTTTTGAGGTGTTTGTTTTTACATAGCTTTTTAATAGTTGCTTCGCTGACTAGCTTAAGCACTTAAGCAACAGAAAACTTCGCTCTTCTTCCAATGATAAGTCAACATCGACTCAAATCTAAAGAAAGGCTGACTAAAAGCGGATTTGCGCTCAGGTGTCGGCATCCCCCTGTTTTAGAGGCATATTTCCTTGAACCCGAATATAAGAATCTGTATTTATCTTGATAAGATAGCTCGAGAAACAAGACCTCAATACCTCATTCGTTTCATTAATAGTCAATGAGAAAAGCACTCCTTCAAGGAAGTTTTTTTGTCTCGGCAAAATTTCTGCTGTTGGTACATTCCTAACCGGGAGTCTGTGCTTTTGTTTAGTTTGGGAGGAGGCTGGAGGACATTTTAGACGACACTAGGTAAAGTATAGTTCTTTCTCACTATTTTGGTTAATTAAAAGCAATATATCTAAAAAAGCAAACAACATCCCTATTGTGAAAGCGCTTTATTGCATGTAGTCTAACAATAGTACTAGTACTCATTTTATTAAATAGAGGGAGGTTAAGCAGTGAACAAACAAAAAAGGACGTCAATCTTTTTAATCATTAGCATGCTTCTAACTACAGTGTTAATCCATAGTGCTTTGCCTAAAAGTGTGGAGGCGGAAAACTCTCAGACAAATTTCGAACGTGAACTCACAAGTGCAGCTGTTGATAAAAGTAAAGAAGATAAGCAAGCATCGCAATTATTAAAGGAAATACCTATAGATATTTCTGATAAAAATTTAGAAGAAGGGGATTTTAAAATAATCCAGGGCGATGGGAAGCTAACATCAAATGATGACGGGTCTGTAACGTATCAAGTGACCTCAAACCAAAAAAACAAAATAGTTTATAACAACATACCAAAAATAAAAAATGGTATATTTGAAGCTACTATTTCTACAGATACGGATTTGCATCGTTTTGGTGTTATTTATCGAGTTCAGGACCCTTCCACTTATACGTATGTTGGTACTGGTGATGGTAATGATCAGTATTTCAGCGAAGTGTTCGGTCCAACAAACAAATGGACCTCGATGACAAGCAGTGTACCGCTTGAAGCTAATAACACGTATCAGCTGCGCGTTAAGTTTATTGACGATTCGGCCAGCTTATATATTGACGATAAAAAAATAGGTTCTTGGACACAACCGGAAGGAGTTGATTCTCCTGGATTGATCGGGCTTGAAAAGAGTCGGGGTGCTGCAAATATTACGATTTCCAATATTAAAATTAAAGAGTATGTTCCTCCAAAACCACCTCATACAGAACCTGTTATAGAAACATTACGCTCGGACTTTATGGATGTTACCATTGATGAAGTGTACCCACGCATTATCACCTATGATGTAGATGGAAAGAAAATGCATGGTCAAGAAACCCCTGTATACGGGTTGAAAATCAATAGTATACTCTATTATCCAGAAGTCACTTTTGAAAAAGTAAGCGATAATGAAGCCATATATTCTCTACATGTAAAAGATGAGTATGAAAATATTAATGTTCTCATTAAGCTTTCGTTAAGGGTAAACGATAATCAAGTCATTTATCAAATGAAAGAAGTGAATAATAAAACGGATGTAAGCATTGAAACCATTGAATTTGCTGATTTAAATTTTATCTCGGTACATGCTGGACAAAAAGATGCAGAGGCGAAGCTGACAAATTTAAGCAGTGATGTAACCAAGCCGGGAGATATTACTGTAAATGTTGATTCTTCAATGAAGAATGTAGGTCAAAAAATGGAGTACTATACCGCTTTTTTATCAACGAATGAGCTAAGTGCAGGAGTCTGGTCAAGCTCTGAAGTAAATGGCTATCGTAATTTAATTGCAACACGTTATGAAAATGAGAACGGTCACAAGGCAATTGGAATTGGTTCGAATACCTTATTCTATCATCGCGATTTTATGGATAAACCTTCATCTAACACACCAACAGTTAAAATAGTGATAGCTGAAAATATAAACGATGATAATCGAGTAGATTGGCAGGATGCTGCTATTGAATACCGAGATTTATTGCCTAAAATAGAAGGAGCTGAGGATGTAAATAATACGGTAGGAATGCGAATTGCAATGAATTTTGGTTCACATGCCCAGCAACCATTTTTAAAAACGTTAGATCATGTTAAAAAGGTTGCTCTTGCAACAGATGGTTTGGGTCAAGCTGTTCTTTTAAAAGGATACGCAAATGAAGGACATGATAGTGGTCATCCAGACTACGGAGATGTTGGAGAACGAATGGGGGGAAAAGAGGACTTAAATACACTCATTAACGAAGGAAAAAAATATAATGCTGATTTTGGAGTGCATATTAATGCACAAGAAGCCTATCCGGAAGCTAACTCGTTCAGTGAAGCATTAATCAATGGGCCTAATGCCAAAGGGTGGGGCTGGCTGGATCAATCGTATACCATCGATAAATTAAGAGATTTATATACAGGTTCAAGGGCCAAACGCTTAGATGAACTAAAAGCAAACGTCCCAGGTTTAGCGTTTATTTACCTCGATGTATGGTACCAAGATCAGTGGGAATCAAATAGAGTTGCAGAACAATTTGCTGATCGTGGTTGGAGAATGACAACGGAGTTCGGTACAGCGATTGCGAATTATGCAACTTGGCAGCATTGGGCAACCGATAAAAATTACGGAGGATCAACGGATAAAGGAATAAACTCGGAAGTTCTTCGGTTTATTAGTAACCACCAAAAGGATTCATGGGTATTAAATTGGCCTGAAAAAGGAGGAACAGCGGATCATCCATTGCTTGGAGGCTTTGAACTAGCTGGTTTTGAGGGCTGGCAATCGGATAAAAACTTTGATCAATTTATTAAAATGACGTTTGATACCAATGTTCCAACAAAGTTTTTACAAAAATACTATGTAACGAATTGGGAAACTGTAGAAGGAGATCCTTCTAAGACTAACTTAGAAAAAGAGATCACATTAAAGGATCCAAGTAATGGCGATATCGTTAAAGTGACAAGAAAAGAAAATGCTAGAGAACGTGTTATCACACTAAATGATCACGTTATTCTTGATGGCCATGCTTATTTATTTCCATGGGTAGAGCAGGATTTTGAAAATCCAACACCAGATTCTACAAAGTTGTACCATTGGAATCTGGAAGGTGGAAAAACGACGTGGACACTCCCAGATGAGTATAAAAATGCTTCCAAGGTATATGTTTACAAACTGACAGATCAAGGTAGATCGAAAAAGCAAAAAGTTGACATTAAAAATAACCAGATCACCCTACAAGCAGAACCAGCGACAGCATATGTGGTAGAAGCAAAGCAAACGAAAGGAATTCAGGTAGATGAATGGAGCACCAATGCCCATGTTTCTGATACAGGATTTAATACTGGGACATTGAAAAGTAAACATACAAAGGTTTTTGGGGATAAAAAAGCAATTCAGGTTAAGCGGACTAATCAATCTGGTGCGCCACGAAATTTAAGCAGTGGCGATTATTATCTCGAGTTTAATAGTCCGAAAAAAGATTCTAACGTAACGAAAAAAATCACCGATTTACAGCCGGGTAAGGATTATGTAGCAGAAGTCTATGTAGACAACTCCAGTGATGTGAAAGCAGGGATTCATGTAAGTGGAAGTGTTAAAGATGTATCGAATTATACGTATCGTAGTTTGCAAAAGAATTACGTCAAAGCAGATTCCCATGCAACCAATGATGGATATGAAAGCAAAATGCAGCGGATACAAGTTCCATTTACTGCGAAAAAATCTTCCGCAAAGTTAATCTTAAGCCGTGAAGCAGGAAAAGGAATTACCAAATTTGATGATATCCGGATCGTGCAAAAAAGTCTTAACAATAAACCTTCAGTAACGGTATTTGAACAAGACTTCGAATCCGTCGTCCAAGGTATCTATCCATTTGTAGTTGGTAATACAGAAGGTGTGGAAGATAATCGTATTCATTTATCACAACTTCATGCCCCGTATACTCAAAAAGGGTGGGCTGGCAAAAAACTCGTGGATGATGTTATAGATGGTGAGTGGTCATTAAAAGTCAATACTGGTAATCGTGGTTTAGTATATCGGACACTCCCGCAGCATTTTCATTTTGAACCAGGAAAAACGTATAAAATAACGTTTGATTACCAAACAACTGCAGACTCTTATCGTTTTATCTCAGGAGATAAAGAAATTGATGTGAAGGACATTAATCAAGCCGAGGGGCTCCATGTAAATGAAAAGCTTCCAAATGCTTTAAACACCAAGACAGTAAGCTTTACAATCCAGGGATCTGATAACCAGCAAACGTATATTGGTATTTTCAATGACGGAACCACTTTAGATGGTGATACGGGTGAAGGTACTTTTATCCTCGATAATTTGCGAGTAGAGACACTATTAAACTAGAATTATAAACTAGCTCGAAACTGCATGCAGTTTTCGAGCTAGTTATATTTTGTCCCCTATGTAAGGGACTGTAAGACTCTCACTTCAAGATTTATAGAGGAAATGAAATGAGAGGTAACAGTCCATAAATGCGCAATTCGTTTGGGTTGACAGGACAAGAAAGACTGCAACAGCGGTACATCGCGGTTTTTCAAGGACAAGAAAGGACAACAACAGCGATACTCTACACGAAGAAAAATATTTTTCTTTTTTAAGAAGAACAAAAGCGTAAGCGTTCGGTTATCGGTCTCTAATGGCAAGCCTTTCGCTCGCAAAAATTAGGACACTTCTAACTTAATTTAATTAACGCCTTTTAGAAATATGCACCTAAATAATTATTTAACATGTCTTTTATATAATAACTCAATTTTTCACATTATATGAAATCCCTTTCATTACTTTCCGGTAACGAGAAGGTGTTTTATTTGTCGTCCGCTTAAATGCCTGCGTGAAAAAAGATTGTGATGAAAAGCCAGTAAAAGCTGCAATATGTGCTATGGAATAATCCGTTGTCTCCAATAGCAATTTTGCCTCTTTTATTCGAATACGATTTAAATATTCAATTGGAGAAATCCCCATATCTTTTTTAAAGGTATGTGCTAAATAATATTTATTTATATGCCCAACACTAGCCAGTTTGTCTAGCGTAATTGGATCTCGGTAATTTTGATTCAGATAATACATGATAAAAGCAGAGATTTTATTCATATTTTGGGCTTCTGTTTTAGTGACGGTTAATTGTTTTTCGCGTGTAAGTTTAATAATTAGTATTTCAATGATGTTTTGACAGATGATCTCATAATTTTCCTTATGCCCCTGTATTTCTTCTAATAATCTTTTAAGATAAAATAGGATATTCTCGCGATCGGCTTGAAAAATATATAAACCAAGCTGTGAATTTTCATCATCTTCTTTACTAAAGGAAAGTCCCTCAATTCCTAAAGCAATATATTCTAAGGAATCGTGCTTATTCGACTTTTCTGTATGAACCACATTTGGATTAATAATAACTAAATCATTTTCTTTTATAGGAAGCTCGAGGTTGGAAAGTACAAATGATCCTTTTCCTTTGACAATATAGAACAATTCAGAAAAATGGTGAGTATGTTGTGTACTGTGCCACCCTTTATCGTATTCCGAGTGTGTTATATAAAGCAGTTTAAATGGTGGCTTTTTGTTTATTGTATCTTTTACTTTATAAATTTCGTACGACATCATTTCCCCCTCCTTTTAACAAGCACTCAAAAGAATTTCTAAGTGCTATTTCTAAAACAACATCCAACTGATCCATTATCCTAAGCGGGCAAGCTAACACACAGTAGTTTATGGGGAATTTTGAACATATTCTAATAGTTTAACCCGACTGCAGTCGATTGGGTACCCTATACCTACTTTCTATTAAACGATAATTTAACTAGAAATGGAAGGGCTTTACTAATTGAAAGCACGTGGTTTTGGAAAAATTTTATAGGAGTTCTTCTAAATAGCAATATTCCTAAAAAACTTAACAAGATGTTTATTGTGAAAGCGTTTTACAATAGATAGAATAGTAGTTAGCAAGGAATTTAATAAAAAGCTAAGGAGGCTTTATTAATGAAACGGATAAAATGGTTGCTCAGTTTATCACTAATTTTGGTAATTTTTAGTTTAGCGGCTTGTTCTGACGGTGGAAAAGAAGAAAAATCATCTGATAGTGATGGAGAAGGAAAAACGACCCTTCAAGTAGCAGCTTTAGAGTCTGCTTATGGAGCGGATATATGGAAAGATATTGCCAAATCATATGAAAAAGTGAATCCTGATGTGAAAGTAGAATTAATGATTGAAAAAAACCTGGAAGAAGTAGTTCGTCCGAATATGCAGGCTGGTAAATATCCAGATGTTATGCTATTAGCAACAAACCGGGAAGAAGCTCTAACTGAAACGCTAATTAAAGAAAATGGGTTAGAAGATATAACCGATGTATTAGATATGAAGGTTCCAGGAGAAAAAAACGCTGTAAAAGATAAATTATTGGATGGTTTTACCGACACATTGGCTACAAATCCGTATAATGATGGAAAAATGTATCTAGCTCCGATGTTTTATAGTCCTACAGGTTTATTCTACAATGCAGGGTTATTTGCGGAAAAAGGTTGGGAAGTTCCAACAACATGGGATGACATGTGGAAATTAGGAGACAAAGCAAAAGAAGAAGGAATCTCTCTTTTTACGTATCCAACTAGTAATTATTTTGATACCTTAATTGGTTCTATGCTTTATGCTGCTGGAGGACCTGATTTTTATAGTTCTGCAATGACTTATAAAGACGGAATTTGGGAAACAGAAGAAGCCACACTAGTTTTGAAAACGGTTGAAAAAATGGCTGACTATGTTCATCCGAATACAGTAGCGAATGCAAATCCTAATGACTTTACAAAAAACCAACAGCTGATATTGGATAATAAAGCCCTTTTTATGCCAAATGGCAACTGGGTAGTAGATGAGATGAAGGAAGCACCAAGATCCGAAAACTTTGATTGGGGGATGACCTCCGTTCCAGCGTTTGAAGAAGATGGTGATCGTTATGCATTTACTTTCTTTGAACAGATTTGGATTCCAAAAGAAGCCAAGAATAAAGAAGCCGCAAAAGATTTTATTGCATACATGTATTCTGATGAGGCAGCCGATATTTTCTTAGAGGCTGGAGCAGTCCAACCAATAAAGGATATTACGGAAAAACTGGAAGGACAAAAGCAGATGTTTTATAGCATTTACGAAGAAGATAATGTCTTGCCTGCAATGGGTACCTTCGCTTCAACGAAACCAGTACCAGGAGCCAATATGGGAGAGACATTATATGGAACGATTGACAGTGTAATAAGTGGAAAAACAATGTATAAAGAATGGCAGGATAAAATCGAAGAAGTTAGTGATAAGTTAAGAGAAGCAATGAAACAATAAAGATCTTTGTATGAGGCTGTTAATTAGGTTAAATGAGAAGCAGTTAGGAAGAGAATGAAAGCGGAATCTGAGTATCCAAACCAAATTCAAAAGTTCATCATTACACAGAATTAACTGAGTTTCAGTGACGAATGAAGGTGGTTGTCTTTTCCTTACTGCTCTTTTCCTTTTAGAGGTTGTGCAAAAAACACGTGACATCGAATTTTTTCGGATGTTAGAACATATAAAATTTTCGCGCTCTAAGTTCATTTAATATAGTTACGAATTTTTAGTTCTACGTATACTGCAACTAGGCTATCGTTTACGCTATGCTTGTCGCTAGCTACGTTTTCTTTATTGGTATGCTTCTTTGTTTCTTGAAAAATAAAACGTTTTTCCTACATGGGAATGAGTTTCAAAAAAGCTACACTAGTGTCATGTTTCCATCCTGCAAAACTTCGCCGGATAGGGAGTGCTAGTATTGGCGATTAAACAAGATGCCTGAGACTTTAGCTGACTTTGGATCTTCTTATTCCCTTTTTGAACGCGCACGTTAACTAAAAGAGGTGAGAAAATGAGTAAAACAAAGTCAAGAGGGTTATTTATTGCCTTATGTGTTAGTCCTGCACTTATTCTACTTTTTGTTTTTATGTTTTTACCAACGATAGAGGTATTTCGCATGTCCTTTTATCAATGGGGAGGCTTTTCCAATACAAAACAATTTGTCGGATTAGATAACTTTAAATTATTGTGGAATGATATGAATTTCATTCGTGCATTTCAGAATTCGGTATTCTTAATTGTAATTGTAGCCATCGTAACATTTACTTTTGCCATCTTTTTTGCTGCTATCTTAACAAAAGAGCGGGTAAAGGGAGGTAACTTTTTTCGGATTATCTTTTATATACCAAATATTTTATCTATTGTAGTTATTGCTGGGATATTCTCAGCTGTTTATGATCCTTCCAATGGATTATTAAACAGTATCCTCGGTTTGTTCAGCCTGGATAAGTTGCAACAAATGTGGTTAGGTGATCAGAAAATCGTTATATACAGCTTAGCAGCTGCTTTAGTATGGCAAGCAATTGGTTATTATATGGTGATGTATATGTCGAGCATGGCTGCAATACCGCCAAGTTTTTACGAAGCGGCTTCTCTTGAAGGAGCAAGCAAATTTAAACAGTTTACAAGCATTACATTACCTTTAGTTTGGAATAACATCCGGACAACACTGACCTTTTTTATCATTAGTACAATTAATCTAAGCTTTTTATTAGTGAAAGCAATGACAGGCGGAGGACCTGACGGATCAACGGAAGTATTCCTTTCCTACATGTATGATCAGGCATATGGGAACTCTACCTTTGGTTACGGCATGGCCATCGGTGTAATTGTGTTTTTATTTTCATTCTTGTTAGCAGCTATAGTCAGTCACATTACAAAACGTGACGTTTTAGAGTACTAAGGAGGTTCGAAAGGTCCATGAGAAAGTCTAACCGGTTAAGTACTGATACCCTTATTAAACTATTTATCTACGTAGCTTTAATAACGTTAGCTATTTCTATTATTGTACCAGTTGCTTGGGTGTTTTTAGCTTCAATTAAACAAAATAAGGAGTTTTATGGTAGTCCGTGGTCTCTTCCAGAAGGGATTCATTTTCAAAATTTTATCGAAGCTTTTCGTGAAGCTCAAATGGGAGAGTATCTATTTAATTCAATGATGGTTACAGCACTGGCATTAATCATTTTATTGGTTGTAGCTTTACCAGCCGCTTACGTATTATCAAGATTTAATTTTAAAGGCAATCGACTATTGAATTCTATTGTTAAAGCAGGCTTATTTATAAATGTCAGCTATGTTGCGGTACCTATTTTTTTAATGTTGTTGGATTGGGATACGAGTTTAAATACAATTTTTGGTCAAGAGTTTTTATTGAATAACCGGTTTATGCTCGCCCTTATTTATGCTTCAACAGCTTTACCATTTACGATTTATTTATTGTCGAGTTATTTTAAAACATTGCCATCTGATTTTGAAGAAGCTGCTAGTATCGATGGTGCAGGATATTATCGGACCATGTTTTCGGTTATGTTTCCAATGGCAGCTCCAAGTATTGTGATTGTTATTTTATTTAATTTTTTGCTGTTTTGGAATGAATATATCCTGGCATTAACATTAATGCCGGCAAAGAATCAAACATTACCAGTCGGTTTATTAAACTTAATGGCAGCAGAAAGAGCTGCTGTTAATTACGGACCTTTATATGCGGGAATGGTGATCGTAATGTTGCCTACATTAATCCTCTATATATTGGTGCAAAAGCGTTTAACAGAAGGTATGACAGTAGGTGGAGTGAAAGGTTAGGTGTTAGATATGAAAAAAACAGCAGGAAGAGTTACATTGCCTAGTCAGCAAAATTTTCTAAAAGAGACAAAAGAATTAATGAAACGATGGGGTGCAGACGCAATTCGTGACAGTGATGGTACGAAGCTTGATGAGGAGATTAAGCAATTAGATGCAAAAATATATACGACTTACTTTGTTGCCCGTAATCATAATGACTTCGCTATAAAGCATCCGGAAGAAAGACAGCAAATCTATTTAATGTCACAATATAATACAGCTATAAGTACAACGATTGAAATTGATTTTCTAAAAGGATACTTTACAGAGCAAATAGAACCAGATTATATTCACGATCCGAAAGTTTGGTGGGAAGTGATTGACCGTACCACGGGAGAAGTTGTTTCACCAGATCATTGGAGTGTTAATCAAACAGCAAATACACTAACCATTACGGAAGCTAAACAGTGGCATGAATATACCGTATCCTTTTTAGTATATATGAAGTGGGATCCAACACATATGTATAATCATATAACAAATGATTGGGGAGATACACCACACGATATTCCATTTGATGTACGACAGCCTCATGCTAACCAATATGTCAAGGAGTATTTACGAAAGTGGTTAAAGGATAATCCGGAAACAGATGTTGTACGATTTACAACCTTTTTTTACCATTTTACACTTATCTTTAATCATCTTGGTAAGGAAAAGTTTGTTGATTGGTTCGGTTATGGAGCAAGTGTTTCGGTAGCTGCACTCGAAGCTTTTGAAAAAGAAAAAGGCTATCGTCTAAGACCAGAAGATATTGTGGATGAAGGGTACTATAACTCTACTTTCCGTGTCCCATCACAAGCCTACTTGGATTACCTTGATTTTATTCAGCAGTTTGTTGCAAAAGAAGTGAAAGAATTGGTAGATATTGTTCACGAGCATGATAAAGAGGCGATGATGTTTTTAGGTGACAATTGGATAGGAACAGAGCCGTATGGAAAGTATTTCAAACATATTGGTATGGATGCAGTAGTCGGCAGTGTAGGTGATGGTACTACGTTACGAATTATTTCAGACATTCCAGGTGTGAAGTATACAGAAGGAAGATTTTTGCCTTACTTTTTCCCGGATACTTTTTATGAAGGAAATGACCCGGTTATAGAAGCAAACGAAAATTGGCTGACTGCAAGAAGGGCCTTCATGCGTAAACCTTTGGATCGAATTGGTTACGGCGGCTATCTTAGCCTTGCATACAAGTTTCCGAAGTTCGTTGATTATGTAGAAAAAGTTACGGATGAGTTTCGAGATATATATGACAAAATAAATGGTATTAAGCCTTATACCGGTTTAAAAGTAGCTATTTTAAATGCGTGGGGAAAATTAAGAACATGGCAAACGCATATTGTAGCTCATGGGAAATGGTATAAACAAGCGTATTCTTATCATGGAGTTTTAGAAGCGCTTAGCGGATCTGCTGTCGATGTGTCTTTTATTAGTTTTGATGAAGTAATTAACAATGGTATTCCAAGGGATATAGATGTCATTATTAATGCCGGTAATGCAGATACGGCATTCTCGGGTGGAGTTTGGTGGAAAAATGAGAAGTTAACTACTATCTTACGTGAATGGGTTTATAATGGCGGCGGCTTTATCGGGATTGGCGATCCGAGCGCATATCACTATCAAGGCAAGTTTTATCAGCTTGCAAATGTATTAGGAGTTGATAAAGAATTAGGATTTAGTTTATCGACCAATAAATATTTCACGGAAACGAAAGAGGAACATTTTATTGCTGCGGACGCAACGAACTTTGATTTTGGAGAAAGTATGGAGAATGTTTATGTTTTAACGGAAAATACGGAAATCATTGAGTACTCGAATGGTGGGGTTCATTTGTCTAGTTCGCCATTTGGTAAAGGTAGAGGGATTTATATTGCTGGTCTACCATATAGTCACGAAAATACGAGGTTATTATTGCGGGCTATGTACTATGCAGCTCATAAGGAAAAAGAAATGAAAAAATGGTTTGTCTCTAATGTTCATTGTGAGGTCCATGCATATCCGGAAATTAATAAGTATGCCGTAATTAATAATTCGATGGAAAGACAGGTAACAGATGTCTACAATGGTGCCGGAAAAAAACATAACGTCACGCTAGAAGCTAGTGAAATTTTATGGGAGGATTATTCTCATGAAGGATAAAATCTTTTTCGGTTTAAAAATTGCTTTTTTTCTACTCTGTATGTTTCTACTTTTTTACGGACAACAAACCGTGGGTAAATGGGAGTTGTTTCTACAGCTTGTTGGTCTAGCTGGATTATTGTTCCTACTATGGAACTACAATAGGAAATTTATTTAGAAATCCAATTAAAAGCGGAAGCAATAATAATTTGGAGAAAACAACAGCTGTTTTATGAAGGTGAGGAGACAAATGAAGTATGCTATTGGGATTGATATCGGTGGGACAAAAGTAGCAGCAGGAATCGTTAATGAGCATGGTGATCTAATTCAGCAGGAACTTGTGAGCAGTGATCCTTCAAGTAAAGAAGCGATGTTTCAACGAGTCGTTCAATGTGTTGAGCAACTGATGAATCATTCAAGTATTCCTTTACAAGAAATATACGGAATTGGCGCAGGTATACCAGGTAAAGTTGATAGAAAAAAGGGAATAGCTGTCTTCCAAAATAATGTACCATGGAGAAATTTCCCTTTTGTCGATCGTCTTCGTGAAGCTCTAGGTATGGAGAGAATTATTATTGATAATGATGTGTACATGGCTGCTTTTGCTGAATGGAGAGCTGCCAACATGTCAGATGAAGAATTGTTTGTCTATCTTACGATTAGTACTGGAATCTCCTGTTCGATCATTCAAGGCGGCCGATATATCCGAGGAGCAGGGTTTGCTGGAGAATTAGGGTTAATCCCAATTGATACAAAAAATAGAAAACAACCATTCGTCATGCTGGAAAATACAGCTTCTGGTCCCGCAATACAACAGAAAGCAAGGGATATTTATAAAAATGATCAAATGTTCACAAAAAATATCTTTGAAAACTATATCCGAGGAGATGCAAAGGCCGAGCAATTAATTGAGGAAATGGTTTTTGTTATTTCTAAAGGGGTTTATCTAATTAACTGCTTATTAGATCCGCATAAAATCATTTTTGGTGGCAGTGTGATGGCATATAATCCATATTTAATTGAGCAGATCAAAAAGAAGCTTGAACCATACCTGCTTGCCGAACAGAACCATATTTTAGAAAGCATGGAGATAAATAAACTAAATAATGGACAAGGGATTATCGGTGCAGGGTTAAGAGCGTGTGTCCTGTAAACGATTTGCTTTCATGAATTTGCTAAAGGAGGACACGGATATGATATATGCATATATAGAAGGTTTAATCGAACAGGCCATACATGCCGAACTAATAAACTCAATGGATAAAACCTATACACGTAATCAGGTGATGAAGCTGTTACATTTAGAAACATATCCTGATCCATCAGTTCCTGCACAGAAATTGCCAATTCCAAATTTATTAGATGATTTGGTAGCATATGCTGTTGAACATAAAGTAATTGATGATATTTTTAGTGACAAGGAAATACTGGCTGCTGAGATTATGAATTGTTTTATTGCTCATCCATCTACAATAAATACCATTTTTTATAAGAAATATGATGAATCACCGAAAAAAGCTACAGATTACTTTTATGAGCTTTGTATGAAAAATAATTACATTCAAATGGAACGTATTAAAAAGAATATTAGCTATCCAGTGGAAACACCGTATGGAAAAATGGATATTACCATCAACTTATCTAAACCGGAAAAAGACCCAGAACAAATAAAACGTGAACGGGAAACAAAAAAAGCAATCGCTTATCCTAAATGCCTTTTATGTATTGAAAATGAAGGATATCCAGGAAGAATTGATCACCCTGCACGTGCTAATCATCGAATGATTAGAGTGCCATTATGCAATGAGACATGGTTTTTTCAGTATTCCCCGTATGTTTATTATAATGAACACAGTATCTTACTTTCTGAGGAACACCGGGATATGAAAATTGACAGCAACACATTCAAAAGATTACTAGCTTTTACAAATAAATTTCCCCATTATTTTATTGGTTCCAATGCCGATCTGCCAATTGTCGGCGGTTCAATTTTAAGTCATGATCATTATCAGGCGGGGCGCTATGAGTTTGCTATGACAAATGCACAAGTAGCATATACATTCGAATTAAAACTCCTTCCTCAAGTGAAGTCTTCTGTTTTACATTGGCCGCTATCCGTTATTCGATTACAAGGGAAAAAAGCGGATGACGTAGTTAAAGTAGCAGAACATATACTTGATACTTGGAAGAACTATTCAGATGAAACAGCCAATATTCTAGCTTATACGGATGATATGCCACATAATACCATTACACCAATTGCCAGAAAGCGAAATGCTTTGTATGAACTCGACCTTGTATTACGAAATAATCGAACAACAGAGGAGTATCCACAAGGTATTTTTCATCCACATCAGGATGTCCATCATATAAAAAAAGAGAATATTGGGTTAATTGAAGTGATGGGCCTTGCCGTGTTGCCAGCAAGATTAAAGGATGAATTAGCTCAAATTAAAAATTATTTATTAGGCAAACAGCATGAACTAGCCACTTATCACAAAACTTGGGCCAAGCAATTAAAAAGTAAATATGGAAATGTCAAGTCAAAGGAAATGGCAGAGGACATTGTTCAAAAAGAGGTCGGTAAAAAGTTTGTAAGAATATTACAAGATGCGGGTGTATTTAAAAACAGCACTGCATTTGCACGATTTATTGATGTATTAAATAAATAACAGGTCAGCGAAAGAAATAAATTTTATCCCGCATGTAAGGTGCCGTAATCTCCCACTTCAAGAGTGTAGGCGCTACGAAGGGGTCAAAGTGTGAGAAACGGCACCTAAATGCCCGATTGGTTCAACTAAAATTCCGTGTAAAAAGCATTTCACGGAATGAAGTTTCACTTTATCCCGCATGTAAGGTGCCGTAATCTCCCACTTCAAGAGTGTAGGCGCTACGAAGGGGTCAAAGTGTGAGAAACGGCACCTAAATGCCCGATTGGTTCAACTAAAATTACGTGTAAAAAGCATTTCACGGAATGAAGTTTCACTTTATCCCGCATGTAAGGTGCCGTAATCTCCCACTTCAAGAGTGTAGGCGCTACGAAGAGGTCAAAGTGTGAGAAACGGCACCTAAATGCCCGATTGGTTCAACTAAAATTCCGTGTAAAAAGCATTTCACGGAATGAAGTTTCACTTTATCCCGCATGTAAGGTGCCGTAATCTCTCGCTTCAAGAGTGTAGGCAATACGAAGAGGTCAAAGTGTGAGAAAACGGCACCTAAATGCCCGATTGGTTCAAGGGTCTTTAGGTCATACCCATGTGGTACTAAAATTCCGTGTAAAAAGCGTTTCACGGAATGAAGTTTCACTTACAGAATACCGCGAAGTTGGAATCAGAATGAGCGAAGTCGCAACAGAGAACTAGGAAAGTCAAAACAAAACGTTGTAAAGTCGCAACAAATGCTATGAAGACGAAACAGATAGAGTCCGCTATTAAATGGGGTTGTCCAAAAAGTCCCTGATTTTTACTTTTTGGGGGCCCATTTTTTTCATTTTTTATTAAAATAGAGCACAAAAAAGTCGCCTTTTCTAGTAAAATGTAAATGTCATAAGTTTCCTTCTATGATAATGTTGAATGGTTTTGTCTTACGGTTGCATTATTTTAATAGTTGTTCCAACGATGAGCATATGCCTATAAGCAGTACATACAGAATATGGGGCAAGCACTTGGTATTTCAGATCTGGAGAGGAATATACCAGAATTAGTACAGAGTACTGCCGTTTACCCAGAATGCGCTTCGGCCTTCTGTCTGTTTCAAGTGTTACGCTAAAGCTATTTTGAAATTAAAGGAGTTTCAGGACTAGAAATGAAGATAGCATATCTGGTTGGGACAAACGCATATTTGAAGTTGAGGAGGCTGAATGGCTCATATAGACAATCTGATTTGCTAAAAGTAGTTAAAGATGAAGGTAAAGAAAGTACTATGATGAATTAACCGAAGCTTATCGTAGGCATTGGGAAAAGCAGCCCTAAATTGGTACTGTAAGCGGATGGGGCGATACTATTCATCTGTCGGTGCGACACACTGGGAACAGTTTATGATTTAGTGTGAGTCACCGCTCGTCATGGACAAGGCCAACCCCCAGTATTGGAAACGTTTTTAACGATATACCGTATTTATGACGTTTCCTACAATCCGGGTACGGCGTTAAAAGGTGTGGCCGCTCATTATTGCCATAAGTATGTAGGAAAAGAGGATGCGAAATTCAAGAAGGCGGCGACTACTATAAAATGTTGTTTGGTACGAAGGATCAAGCGGCACTTATTCACTGTCACAATGCTTTTCCTACTTCAGCTACAGTAGGAATCGCTCTTCGAGTAGATGTCATGACACCTCATTATCATGGATATAACGAGAATACATCAACTCTTCAGGCGTCTCGAGGCGATTTTTTTTGGAAATTTGGACCGAGAAGGGTTAAAGTTAGGGTTCTGTTTGGGTAATACATTTATGAGGGAAACAATTTTGGCAGGTTAAACGCTAACTATTATTAAAAGGAAGATGATGACGAGTGATCAAAAACGAATTAACTGTCTAAATTTACTTCTCACATGGGTGTCTAATATGTACTTAAGAACTGTCTCTAGCGGAGCTTCTGATGTTCTTCAGGCTAGTAGTTATAGATGTACAGATATTATGGGATATTCCCAAGGATAGAAATAAACAAGTTGAGGCAGTATAGAACATTTTTCGTTATAGACTGCCATTTTTTATGTTCGTTTTTTCCAATTTATGCTTAAAATAGTCCATTTCTTTTGTCTGGTTATATTAAAAGACTAGGAAAAAATAATCAATCTACCGCCTATTAAGTCTTATTTATGGGAAAAGGACTTGATTTTTTTCTGCAATCTTCATAAAGTAAGTAGCGGACGACTGCTACAAGACTATCTAATCTACTAGTCAAAACTATCAGAATAGGAAGGAGAGAAGGATACGGATTGAGCAGATTCGGGTTTTCGGCGATGCGTCCTAATCTTACATCTAGCATGGAAGGATGATTTACATCATGAAAAGGCTAGTAAATATTTTATTAGGGTTATCGTTGTTTTTTGGACTTATCGTTACGGTTGAAGTGGATCGAGCCTATGCAATAAAGGCTCAGTTTTCGGGAATTACGGCTCCAATCGGGGTTAATGTCCGTTCCGGTCCAAGCACATCATCACCAGTATTGTTCGTCGTTGCCGGCAATACTTCTATCCAGTTTAGAGGCTGGGAGACAGGCGAAACGCTGAGGGATTACTGGACGGGAAAAGATGATAACCGCTGGTTTTATTATGTTTACAACGGCAAGAAGTACTATCTGGCTTCGGCGTTTGTGTATGGAAATCCTCCGGCTAACGAGCCTAGCGCACCTTATCCGTCAGATTTAGCCGCAAAAGTCATAAAAGTGCCTAGTGGGTCTTATGATGTGGCGGAAGCGAATAAAATAAATGCAAATATTAAAAAATTCGGCGATAACATTTTGCAACGTATGTACAACAACGGGGTGGAGGTTCATATGGTTAATGGTCCGATTACAGATCATCCATCGATGCGCCATCTTAGAGGTGTAACACCTCGCGGATGGGAAGGAACAGGAAAGACGTGGGATGATATACCAGGTGCCGGTGGCAATCCGGTCGTAGTCCGAATCGGGTACAGTGAAACAGGAATGGGGCACGGTTCTGTAAATTTGGAGCTTCACGAGACTGCGCATGCCATTGATACGTATATTTTTAACGATTACAGTAGCACGTCTGAATTCAGATATGCGTTTTACTACGAAGCTAATCAATTGTTTGGTAACGACGGATACAACAGCTATTATCCTGAGGAATATTTTGCAGAAAGCTCTGCCATGTACTTTCTTAATTCGACCACAAGAGCACGTTTACAGCAGTATGCACCTTATACGTATAATTGCATCCAACGTGTTTATGGCATATAAGAGTCGCTTATCTGTTTGGCTGAAGGATAGCGTACCGGTTATAACTTTTTGGCAAATAGGATGAATAGCGTACAACTTTTCAAATTAGGAAGGTGGAGTAAGATCGGCGCAGGCATGCAGCGCCACTACTGGGGTAAGAGTTTCCTGTGAGATGATATTGATAAACAGGTAAAGATAGGAACACACAAGGAGGAAGAATAGTGATAGAATCACGATTTTGGAATAGAGTACGGATAAAAGTATCGACTTTGTTTGCTTTTTTGGGATTTATGTTAATTGGATTGGTCGGGTCAATGATCGTTGCAGATAGTGCTTCGGCGCATGGTTATATCGAATCTCCAGCCAGTCGCGCTGTCTTGTGCAAGCAGGGACTGAACAAAAATTGCGGACCGGTGCAGTATGAGCCGCAGAGTGTAGAAGGAAAGGGATCTTTCCCGCAAGACGGCCCGGCTGACGGCCAAATCGCCAGTGGCGGTGTCTTTGCTAATTTGAACGAGCAATCGACTGACCTTTGGCATAAGGTGACGATGAAAGGTGGAAAGAATACGATTAAGTGGTATTTGACCGCTCCCCATGCTACATCCGAGTGGAAATATTACATAACGAAAAAAGATTGGGATCCAAACAAACCGCTAAGCCGCGCTGTTCTTGAACCAATCCACTCGATTAATGACGGCGGCAAGAGACCACCGAACAACATAATACATGAAGTCATCTTGCCGAAGGATCGTAGCGGTTATCATCTGATCCTTGGCGTATGGGAAATCGCGGATACAGGCAACGCATTCTATCAAGTGATTGACGTAAATCTAGTGAATGACGATACAGGTATCGAAGAGCCGACTACAGGCAATAATCCTACGGTCCCGGGCGTCCCGGCTTGGGAAGCAGGCAAAGTATACTACAAGGGTGACCGTGTGCAATACAATGGCTTAGAGTACGAAGCGTTGTATTGGACGCAAAACAACAAACCTGACTCATCGGACGCGTGGAAGTTGGTTAGCAATGTGATTTTGGAATGGAATCGATTCAACGCTTATATAGGTGGAGACAAAGTCAAGCATAACGGCATTGTCTACGAGGCTCGTTGGTGGACGAGAGGTGAAGAGCCTGGGCGCGCTGGCGTATGGAAAGTTGTACAATAAAGGATATTGCAGGGCCTGTTCCAAGCTGATGCTTGGGACAGGATCTGTTGTTAGATCGTCTCGTCAACAAAAGAGGGCGTAAGGGCATGGGAAAGGTTCACACTTCATGCAGCTCTGGAGCCCATAGTTGTGATCCTAGATTGCGCGGTCGCTCACATGTTATAGTCAATTCGGTAGTGAGTTGTAAAAAGTACAGTAATATCAGGTGTTTTAAACATTTTCCTTTTCAAATGGTTTATGTTTTGCAGCATTTATATCACAAGTAGACCTCATCTTCCAGGTGCGGAGCTCTTCCTAGCGGTTAACGACCAACTGTTGAGGTAAAAAAATGTTCGTATACGATGTGGTGATATGCCATAGCAAATGAAGCAGCGGCATGCATGCTGTTATGTACATTCCTAAAATAACGCTTTTTCAGCCAGAAAACAAAAAACAACAAGCTCATCCTAGAAACGCCCCTTTTAAAACTGAAAAGGAGTAGGAAAATCAAATGGTGAGAAAGCTCCCGTAAATACTTAATAGACTCTTAAATTAAAGCTAACTTTAATATTTGATAGTTTTGTGGTAAACTTCACCTTAAAGATGCTCCTTTATTTGGAATTTTAGTTTTAGCAACTCAATTATAACAAGGGCTGAAGTCCTTTTTGTTTAGTTACTAGATTTTACTTTCGTAATTCAGGATTATAGATAAAACAAAAAAATATAACGAAATGGACTGTGTTTGACCTAACTAGAATTCTATAAAAGACTCTCTGTTTTATTGGGGTTTCAAGTCTTCTTTAACTGTCATCTCCTCCATGCATTTTAAATATCTAGGTTTATTTATAATAGATTTAAATGCCAGTTAAAAAAAGTTGTCTGAAGTTTCCACTAACAATTCCTCATGAAATGAAAAACCACAAGGAAAGGATTTACTTTGATGTCTGTCTTAAACAACCTGAAAATTATATATGTATAAAAAAACATAATTTGTCTGACAATTCCATCATTTTAAATGATGTTTAAATATAATTACAAATTAAATGGAGGAGAACCAAATGACAAAACGATTGTTCATCTTGTTTCTTTTAGGATTGTTTGTCGCATCCATTCCATCTTATGTAATTGCCCAATCAGAAGGTTTGGCTGAGCCAAAATTGGTTAGCAAAGAAAAAGAGCACTTGATAATGGGGAAGGGAGGGAATGGAAATAATGAAACACCCGGTGAATGGTTTGTAGGGGAATCGCCGGCTGATCCACAACCAAATGCTCCGGTTTTATTGTTTGTCCCTGGTTTAAATGGTGTTGCACAAACTTTTTGGGAAGAAAATGGCTTGTATTCAGCAGCAAATGAAGCGGGGTATGAAACTGCTTTTATTCAGCTTTATGATGCAGGTGGGGCCTCGGCGGATATGTGGGATAATGGAAAATTACTTGCCGAAAAAATTAAAGAGATATCGGCGTATTTTAATGGTAAGCCGATTACAGTCATAGCCTACAGTAAGGGGGGAGTAGATACACAAGCAGCGGTTACGTATTATGGAGCATGGCGATATGTTGACAATATAATTACATTATCTAGTCCTCACTATGGGTCAGAATTAGCGGATTTAGCAAATAGTAACTGGGCTGGCTGGTTAGCGAAACTATTAGGTTTGCGAGGGGAAGGTACATCGGCAGTAGAAACAGGTTATATGGAATATTTTCGCTCAATCACTGATGACAAACCGTATGCGTACGTAAATGATTTTTACACAGTTGGCGGAAAAGATTGGGGAAATATATTTTCTGCAACTTGGTTTGGCGGCGTTTATTTATCCAGTTATGGTGAAAATGATGGAGTAGTTACAGCAGTAAGTACCCGTTTGCCGAAGGGTCAAGAAATCGGGATCGGTGATTGGAATCACGTCTCCATTCGCAGTAATATTATCTTTCCTGTGATTGAAAATTATATTTCAGCAGATATGAAGAATAGAAATCAGAGTAAATCTAACTTGATGCACACGAATGTCCCTGATGCTGACCGGTATATTCATGGAAATAAATTAACCAAGGGTAAGCAAGCGAAACAAGTTTTTCCAATTGAAACGGATGTAGATAAGATGACATTACAATTATACACAGGATACCAACTAACTGACGTACAGCTTGTAGATCCTAAGGGCAATGCTTATTCAGCAAATCAAGTTGCGACAATGGAAGAAACGGGCGTTTTTGATGGTGTAACAGCCTATAATATTGAAGTAGATGACCCTCCACAAGGGGATTGGTCGATACAAATGCAAAGTCCTGAAGAAAATGCTTATTTGCTCCATGTTCAGTTTAGCAAAGCAAATGACAAGAAAATTATTTCACATGTCAATCAAGATAAAAATATCTCTGGAAAATACCAACTAAAGGCGGATAAATCTTATGTTAAAGAAGATAGTATTGAAGCTGTTTATACGGTAATTGAATCAGGAAAGAAGAATAATGTTTCGACATGGAAAACGAAGGGAACTATTAATTTATCAGAAGAACTCTCGCATTTAAAAAAGAATCGTGCTTATAATATTACGATTGACATTAAAGGTGAAACAGCTTCAGGATCACCATTCAAACGTACGATTATCGATTCTGTTTACTTGTCTGATTAAGGCGGAAGTATAAAAGATCTTCTAATGCTTACAATGCAAGCTGTAATGAATAATAGTAGAAATATATAATCATTACAGCTTGCGATTCTTTTTTAGCGGCAATTTCAAGGACTGTATTTTTAGAGATAACAACGGTAACTGATAAACATGAAATGATTAATTATTATGAAAAGGACATTTTCCAACAGTTCATTCACAATGAAAAGCTGTTATGTTCTCTAAGTCGTGTCACCAGTTTTTTTGTTAAGCAAGTATTTTTGTAAATACACAAAAATAGAGTTTAAATACGATAATCTGTACCAAACAGACTAGTGAAAATGAACTTTAAGGAATGCTAACTTAAGAGGTACAAGTACATAAATTCAAGCTAATAAAAACCTAAGAAAAAAGGGAATAATAGTTAGAAGAAAGAAAAAGGCAGCCTTGAATATAATAGGTGACTCGCAGTTAAAACTAGGAAACTTCTAAAAACTTCAGCGCAAACGTTGAGCGGGTTTTCTCCATCCTTATGCTTGACAAATGTTAATAATTGCAAGCTGTTCCGAATAAGCTAGTATAAGAATTATCAGGAGATGGGGGAGCGCGATGAACAAACGAGTCATTCTATTATTTGGAATTATTATGGTTAGTATTTTAGTGATATTGGCTTATCTTATAGTAAAATCATCTCCTGAAAATCAAGCAGAAGAAGCTTGCGAAGAATTTTTTACATATGAACAGCAAGGGGCTTTTTCGAAATCATGGGAAATGCTCCATCCCATTATGAAAGATAAATTTGCGAAAGATACCTATATACAAGATCGCTCAGAAGCAATTATGAACTATTTTGGTGTATTGTACTTTACCTATAGCTTTGGTGAGGTGGAAAAAATAAAGGATTGGGCTCCAACAACGGATGCCGAGCCGATACCAACTGTGTACCGAATTACAGTATCACAACATTTTAATGGGAAATATGGAAATATTACAATCGTTCAAGATGTATATATGACGGAGGTAGAAGGAGAATGGTCGGTTTTATGGGATTATAAAAATGTCGGTGAAAGCAGTCACGAGAGTGAGTAAAAAAATGGGGAGCGGTGGAAATTCAGGGCTATTTTTTGTCTAGTTTCTTCATTAATGTAAACGTTTCCTTTTCGCTATAGAAAATTATAAAACTTTAGGCTTTATCCCGCATGTAAATGCCGTAAGACTCCTGCTTCAAAATCTTGAGTTGATACAATGGGTCAAAGTGGGAGAAAACGGCACCTAAATGCCCGATTGGTTCAAGGGCCTTTAGGTCATACCCTTGTGGTACTAACATTCCGTGTAAAACGCATTCCACGGAATGAAGTTTCACTTTATTGTATAAAAAAACGATAGCTTTTAAAGATTGGGCGATAAGCCAAGTTTTTCTAACCTAAAAACGTACATTTACTCCTTTTCTACGTGTCAAAATGCCTTCCGAATTATATTTACGATACCTGATAAAGTCAGATATTCATATTGCCTCTTTGTGATTAAACATTCACTCTAAAGAAAGACTAAGCTCGTTTGCATGAACAATTGGAACAGTAGAAAAAATTTAGCCTATTCCTAAATCCTTTCGTGCATTTGTATCTATATTTAAATGTTCAATCTTCTTTACATGATACCAAAGCTGTTAACGAACATATCTGCCTCAACTGTAGAATCTCTATAAGAGTTTCCAGGATCATATAGAGTTGTTTCACTGAATTTTCTAGTTTTTCTAATAAATTATCATGAAATCAGATAAAGGGTAATAAATCATCGGTTTTAAATGCTTATTTATACTATCCGTGCTTGAAGAAAGTCTGGAATCATTTTCCCCTAGCTAAAATAACCGCTTTCATTGTTCCCCTTGTATTGAAGATTTATCCCGCATGTAAGATGTCGTATTTTTCTCATTTCAAAATGTGCTATTAATGTTACGACATGATGAGAAAAACGGCATCTAAATACCCGATTCGTTCAACTAACATTCCGTGTAAAAAACATTCCACGGAATGAAGTTTCACTTTATTCCAATGTTACTTGAAAACTATAATATTATTCGTCTGTATTAAAGTATAGTCTTACATTTTTGTTGCAAATATGTTGCAAGACGCATTTTAATATAATCATGCTTACTAGACTATTAATTTTAAATAAAATGATATTAATTAGGAAAAAAGTAAGATAATACAAAAATACTATTTGACAGAAAATAAAATAAGTAATACTATAGTAACAATAATTTAATATACAATACTTCTTATTAAGAGAGGTGGAGGGAATTGGCCCAAAGAAACCTCGGCAACGGGAATGATACTATTCCTGTGCCAAGTCCAACAAGCATTTTATGCTTGATAAATAAGAGGAGACCCCAATGAAATGGTATCTCTTCTTGAAAATATACAAGGGGGGGTATTTTGTTTTTATATGACAAGTAAAGCTAAACATTTAGCACCGAACTAGACTATAAAACTAGAATGGGTTTTTATACTTTAGTCTTTTAATTATTTTGGGATTTAAATGCCAATGAATGACTGCAAATGGCTTATAGCTTTAATTTTCAGACAATTAACGCAAATGAGTTAGATTTTTTAAGAATGTAGCTTTTTTTAAAAAGCAGCATATGATATACTATTCCATTTTTAGATTATTTTAAAAATTTAGGTTTGGTCTGTTTGTTTTAAAGTTGACAGTTATTTTTATAATTATATAGGTCGAAAAATTCCGAAATAATAAAGAATATGGTTAATGCTACTAATTTAAAAAGGAGGGATCAACATGGGCAATAATTTATTAGAAATCAAAAATTTAAAAACTTCTTTCAGAATTAAAGATCATTATTATGCTGCAGTGGACGATGTCTCTTTATTAGTAAATAAAAATGAGACGATGGCGATTGTAGGTGAGTCTGGTTCTGGAAAAAGTGCTTTAGCATTCTCGATAATGAGATTACATAATCGAGCAAAGATAGAAGGAAATATTTACTTCCATGGCCAAGATATTGTTCATTTACCAAATGCAAAATTAAATAAGCTCCGAGGTAATGACATGGCTATGATTTTTCAAGATCCTTTAACAGCATTAAATCCATTGATGACTGTTGGGGAACAAATAGGTGAAGCATTATTACTCCACAATAAGGAACTAACGAAGCAAGAGCGCCAAGATCAGGTTATTAACTTACTAAAACAAGTTGGTATACCTAGACCAACGTATACATGTGAACAATACCCCCATCAATTATCAGGTGGAATGCGACAGCGGGTTATGATTGCAATTGCTATCTCAAATAAACCAAAATTACTAATTGCTGATGAACCTACAACAGCTTTAGACGTAACCATTCAAGCTCAAATATTACGTTTAATCAATGATTTAAAAGACAAGATGAACACAGGTATCATTTTAATAACCCATGATTTAGGGGTTGTGGCAGAGATGGCAGATCGTGTAGCAGTAATGTATGCAGGGCAAGTTGTTGAAGTAGCAAATGTACAAACACTGTTTAAAAACCCTCTACATCCATATACTAGATCGTTGTTAAACTCCATACCAAATACAGATCAAGTAAACGATAAGCTTCATGTTATTCAAGGAATTGTACCTTCCTTGCAAAATCTACCGCGTGAAGGGTGTCGGTTTGCTGCACGAATTCCGTGGGTAGAGAGAACAGCTCACGAATCGGACCCGAAATTGCGTGAAGTCGCTCCTGATCATTTTGTTCGCTGTACGTGTTATCAACACTTTTACTTCCCAGAGGAACAAAATAAGGAGGTGTTTGGTAATGGCACTTTTAGAAGTTAAAGATTTAAAAGTCCATTTTCCAATTCGAGGAGGAGTCTTAAATCGGAAAATTGACGAGATCAAGGCTGTAGACGGAGTTTCATTTTCTATTGAACAAGGAAAAACATATGGTCTTGTAGGTGAATCAGGATCAGGTAAAACAACAACAGGACGTGCGATTATTGGATTAAATCATGTCACGAGCGGAAATATACGATTTTCTGGTGTTGATTTAACGAACTTAAGATCAAACCGAAGGGATATTCGGAAAGAAATTCAGATGATCTTTCAAGATCCTTACTCTTCCTTAAATCCCAAAAAAAGAGTATTCGATATTGTTGCAGAACCGCTACGCAACTTTGAAAGATTATCAAAAGTGGAAGAAAGAAAACGAGTACAAGAATTGCTGGAACATGTTGGCTTAAGCCCAGAAAGCATTTTTAAATATCCACACCAATTTTCAGGTGGACAACGGCAACGAATTGGAATTGCCCGAGCGATTGCATTAAAGCCAAAATTAATTATAGCAGATGAGCCAGTATCTGCTCTGGATGTATCGGTTCAAGCTCAAGTTCTAAATTTTCTAAAGGATATTCAAAAGGATTTAAATTTAACGTATCTTTTCATTAGTCATGACCTAGGTATTGTAAAACATATGTGTGATGAAATAGGCATCATGTACAAAGGACGTTATGTAGAAGAGGGTTCTAGGGATGACATTTTTTATAATCCTCAACATATTTATACAAAACGTCTCATTGCGGCGATTCCGGATATCGATCCTTTTAAGCGACAAAAACTACAGAAATGGCGAGATGAAGTAGAAAAAGAATATAAGAAACATTATGATGATTATTTTGATCATGAAGGCTTGGCTTACGGTTTACGGAGTATATCCAATACTCATTTAGTAGCTTTGCCGCAGAAAGGTTGATAACATGTGGAAATTTACTGTTAGACGACTATTGATTACGATGCCGCAAATCATTTTGTTAAGTGTATTAGTTTTTATTATGGCACAAATGATGCCTGGAGATGCATTATCAGGTTTAATCGATCCGAATATCGATCCAGCTGCTATGGAAGAGCAACGGGAAAAATTGGGACTTAATGATCCTTGGTATGAGCAATATGCTGATTGGTTTACTTCAGCCTTGCAAGGAGATTTAGGGCAATCTTTTCGCTTTAAAATGCCGGTTGAAAAATTAATTGGAGAGCGACTTGTTAATACCTTTTGGCTTTCTTTAGTAACGTTAATTTTCACTTATATTATAGCTATTCCTCTTGGTATTATAAGCGGTCGTTATAATGATACTTTACGTGATCAATTAATCTCCGGATATACGTATATTGGGTTTGCAACACCGTTATTTATTTTTGCACTTGTCATGCTGTGGCTATTTGGGTATACACTTGGCTGGTTTCCTACAGGCGGAAGCGTTGAGCCAGGGTTAGAGCCCGGGTCATTTGCTTATATCATGAGCAAGTTTAATCATCTATTATTGCCTGCAATTTCTATGGCATTAATTACGACTGTAAATACAGTACAGTATTTGCGAAGTGAAATTATTGACACGAAACAAAAAGACTTTATCATCACAGCCCGAGCTAAAGGTGCTTCGGAGTCACGAGTTTATAACAAGCATATTTTGCGAAACTCTTTACTGCCAATAGCCGCATATTTTGGCTTTGAAATTACTGGCTTAATTGGTGGAACTGTTTTTATTGAGACGATTTATAGTTATCCCGGAATGGGATTATTATTTATGGAATCTGTCTTACAACGCGATTATAGTGTCGTAACATCTGTTGTCTTATTATTCGGAATTGCTTCTATTTTAGGTGCGCTTTTATCAGATATTATTTTAAGTTTAGTGGATCCTAGGATACGAATTAAGTAAATTTATTTGGTTATCTAACATGGAGGTGATATGGTTTGGAACATACAAACATCAACATTATTCATACAGATACAGAAAAAGCCCCTTCGATGATAAGCATTATTTGGCGAGAAATTGTCCGGGATAAAATTGCACTTCTTTCATTATTATTTCTTGTGATCATTACAGCATTTGTCTATGGTATTTCTTTATTTTTAAACCAAGAGGAAATTGTTAAAGTTGATTTATTTGCCATTAACCAACCTCCGTCTTCTGAATTTTGGCTGGGAACCGATTATGGTGGACGGGATATCTTTGGACAGCTCATTATCGGAACACGCAACTCTTTATCAATTGGTATATTAGTAACATTGATGACAGGGAGTATTGGTGTTGTTTATGGATTGGTTTCTGGTTATTATGGTGGAACCATCGACAATATAATGATGCGAATTGTTGATTTCTTCTTAATCTTACCCTTTTTAATGATTGTTATTGTATTTGTAGCAATTGTGCCCAAGTATAGCATATGGTCATTTTCTTTAATTATGACAGCTTTTTTATGGATGGGAATAGCTCGTTTAATTCGTTCAAAGGCATTGCAAGAAAGAGAGTTGGACTATGCCCAAGCTTCCAAAACATTAGGTACACCAGATTGGAAGATTATGTTTACGCAAGTACTACCAAACTTAAGTTCAATTATCATAGTAACGATGACGTTAAACTTAGCTGCTAATATTGGTCTGGAATCCGGGCTTTCCTTTTTAGGTTTTGGATTTCCTGAATCAACTCCAAGTCTCGGGACATTGTTAGGATATGCGCGAAATCCACAAACGTTAGAGTTAAGATGGTGGATTTGGTTGCCGGCTGCGGTAATGGTTTTCCTATTGATGTTGGCTGTTCGAAATGTTGGAGAGGCTTTAAAACGTGCAACGGATGCCCGACAACGTAGAGGCTGATAAAAAACACGTAATTTTTTAAGCTACTTACATCATAGGATGATGTTAAGTATAGATGACGTCAACATGACGTGAATTAAAAAAGGAGGTTTATTTTATGAAAAAAAGAAATTGGCGTTTCATGCTATATGCATGTATGCTAGGATTATTGCTTGCTCTAGTAGCATGTAACAGCGATGATAAAAGCAAGTCAGACAAATCTGGCGATAAGAAGTCAGAAAAAAACGGTGAACAAGTATTTTCGATTGAGGATTTTAATGTAGAGAAGAAAAATGAAGGTGAAGCGATAGACGGAGGTCATTTTAAATACGGTCTCGTTACAGATACGGCTTTTGAGGGATTATTAAACTTTAATTTTTACTCAGGTGAACATGATGATGAAATTATCAAATGGTTTGATGAGTCGTTATTAGCTGCTGATAAAAATCATAATTTAACACAAGATGGAGCTGCAACATTTGAAATAGACGACAGTGGGAAAGTGTTTACTTTTAAGATTCGGGATAATGTGAATTGGCATGATGGAAAACCGGTAACTGCCGAAGATTGGGCCTTTGCCCATGAAGTTATTGCAGATCCCGATTATACGGGTGTTCGCTATGGTGAAGATTTTACCATTATTGAAGGAATGGAAGAGTATCATAGTGGCAAAGCGGATTCTATTTCAGGGATTGAAGTGATCAATGACAAAACATTGAAAATAACGTATAAACAAGCATCACCGTCTTTATTAAGTGGAGGTATTTGGTCTTATGCTTTACCGAAACATATTTTTAAGGATATTCCGGTAGCAAAAATGACTGAATCACCAGAAGTACGGGAAAAGCCAATTGGCTTTGGTCCGTTTAAAGTAGAGAGTATTACTCCGGGAGAAGCTGTCGTGCTTACGAAAAACGAAGATTACTGGCAGGGAGAACCGAAATTAGATAAGGTGACGGTTAAAGTAGTAAATCCAAAAACGGTTGTCCAAGCGTTGAAAACGGGAGAAGTGGACACAGTTGATAAATTTCCAGTTGATCAATATCCGGATAACGCCAATATGTCAAATGTTGAGTTTTTAGGAAATATTGACATGGCTTATTCCTATATTGGCTTTAAATTAGGAACATGGGATAAAAAGAAGAAAGAAGTCAAGCCTGACCCGAATAAGAAAATGGCAGATGTGAATTTGCGTAAGGCGATGTGGCATGCGATTGACAACGAAGCTGTGGGAAAACAGTTTTATAATGGTTTACGCTGGAATGCTACTACCTTAATTCCACCGTCACATCCGAACTTCCATGATCAAGAAAACCCGGGACTAGCATATGATCCGGAAAAAGCAAAGAAAATTTTGGATGAGGCAGGCTATAAGGATGTAAATAACGATGGTATGCGAGAAAATCCGGATGGGGAAGAACTAGTGATTAACTTCGCTTCGATGTCCGGTGGGGATACTGCTGAACCAGTTGCTAATTATTATATTCAGGCTTGGAAAGAAGTAGGGCTAAATGTACAATTGCTGGACGGTCGCTTGCATGAATTTAACTCCTTTTATGATCGAATCGGCAATACTGGAGAAGATGATCCGAAGATTGATGTTTATATGGCGGCATGGGGCGTAGCAACAGATGTGAATCCTGCTGGTTTATACGGTCGCGATGCATTATTTAACTATACGCGTTATGCAAGTGAAGAAAATGATAAGTTGTTAGCTGAAGGTGCATCCGAAAAAGCGATGGATCAAAAGTATCGTCAGAAAGTGTATAAAGAATGGCAGCAATTAATGGTAGATGAAGTTCCAGTTATTCCAACCCATTATCGCGCTGTCGTCGTACCTGTTAATAATCGTGTTTTAAATTATACAATAGAGTATTATGGATTAAAGCGGCATGAAATTGCTGTAACCAAAGAAGAACCAATGAAAGCAGAATAACATATATTTAGGCAGTCTGTTTGTAATATTCGACAGACTGCCTATTTTTATTGCTCAGGAAACTTTCCGTTTGTCCGCTGCTATTCGAGCCCTTCTAGCTTTTGTTCTTCTGGAATATGGCCCCAATCCATGAAAGGCATACTGCTGACATTTTCCGCATAAACTGTTTTGTAAGCTAGTTTTTATGCTTCCAGGGAGGGTGACAGATTTTGTGTGGAATTACGGGATATATGGATTGGCAGAACGATGTGCGAAGAAATAGACAGATGCTTGTAAATATGACAGAAACATTAGCCCATCGTGGCCCAGATGAAACAAATACGTGGATGAATCAACATGTCGCTTTTGGTCATAAGCGTCTGTCTGTTATTGATATGGAGGGTGGAAAACAGCCAATGCAGCGTATTAAGGATGGATTCACCTATACCCTCATATATAATGGCGAGCTGTATAATACAGAAGAACTTCGCAATGAATTGAGAAATAAAGGTTATTCCTTTACGACGACTTCTGATACGGAAGTGTTACTTACTGCTTATTTGGAGTGGAAAGAATCATGTGTTGACTATTTGAATGGGATTTATGCTTTTGCTATTTGGGATGGGCAAAAAGCCCAGTTATTTTTAGCCAGGGATCGGTTAGGGGTCAAGCCATTATTTTATCAAGAAAAATCAGGTCAATTTATTTTTGGTTCGGAGTTAAAAGCTGTACTTGCTCATCAAGCTGTAAAGGCTGAGATAGATTCCACCGGTTTGGCAGAGGTTTTCGGCTTGGGTCCATCAAGAACACCGGGACACGGTCTCTTTAAAAATATGCAAGAATTGCGGGCAGGTCATGCACTTACGTTTTCCAAAAATGGTTTAAAAACGTGGCGATATTGGAATGTCAAAAGCTGTAAGCATACGGATTCGGAACAGGAAACGGTACAAACGGTAAGGGAGTTGTTTATCGATGCCGTACAGCGACAACTGGTAGCAGACGTACCAGTTTCTACGTTTTTATCAGGGGGACTGGATTCCAGTGCGATTACAGCAATTGCTGCTAATTATTTACAAGCTAAACGCAGAGGTGTGTTAACCACATTTTCTGTTGATTATGAAGGTAATGAACAATATTTTAAAGTGAGTAAATTTCAGCCTTCTATGGATCAACCTTTTATTCAGTTGATGGCTAAGGAATTTACTACAAAACATTATAATGAAGTGATTACCGGAGAAGAACTTGCCGAGCATTTAAAAGAGTCGGTAACATTACGAGATCAGCCAGGAATGGCAGATATCGATTCATCGCTGCTCTGGTTTTGCAAACAAATTAAAAAGCATGCGACCGTAAGTCTTTCTGGAGAGTGTGCCGATGAAATATTTGGAGGCTATCCATGGTTTCATGATCCGTCAACTGCAGCAGGAACAGGATTTCCGTGGATTCGGTCATTAGAATCACGGATAGACTTACTCCATGAAAAATGGAGTAAAAAGTTAAAGTTGAAGGAATATGTTTATCAGCGGTATAAAGAAACGTTAGGCGAAACGCCGCGCTTAGAAGGGGAATCTGATATTGATGCACGACGAAGAGAGCTATTCTATTTAAATATGAATTGGTTTATGGCACAGTTACTTGACCGTAAAGATCGGATGAGTATGGGTGCCAGTTTAGAAGTAAGAGTTCCTTATGCAGATCATCGATTAGTTGAGTACGTATGGAATATTCCATGGGAAATGAAAATGATGGGTGGGCAGGAAAAAGGAATTTTGCGAAAAGCGATGGAGGGTATTTTACCAGATGATGTTTTATATCGTAAAAAAAGCCCTTTTCCTAAAACATTTCAACCAGAATATACGAATGCAGTAAAAGCTTGGATGCATGAGATTATCAATGATAAAGATGCGCGCTTATTTGAGTTTTTAAAGAAAGACAAGGTAGAAGCGATTTTAGAAAGTGAAGGCAAAGAGTTTAAGGACCCTTGGTATGGACAGTTAATGAAAGGACCACAATTAATTGCCCACCTGTGTCAAATTGATTATTGGTTACGCATCTATGATATTAATATAGTAGACTGATAGAGAGATACAAATTAGGGAAAAAAGTTGAAGCCGTTTTTGAGAAGATTCAATGCCAACAATTTATCCCACATCTAACTGAAAGTCAAATGTCCGATTGGTTTAAAGGCCTTTAGGTCATACCATTAAGGAACTAACCATCAGTAGAGGATAAGAGAAATCTCCCACTGATGGAAGTTTTATTTTATGTAGCTTAATACTTGAATAGCAATAAATGAAGACAATGAAAGATTTTACTAGATTTTTTAGAGAGCTTTTTGAGCTTTACACAAGCTTTTTTAGAGTTCTGAATAAATGTTATATGGATGTTTTACCAGATAAACAATATGATATGAAAATCAGTTATCCTGTATCTTTTAAAGGTGATACGGGATATTTTTTTACGAACATAGTTCATTATTTTACAGAATATATTAAATAAAGAGGGGGGAAGACATTAAAGCGGAAAATAAGCAAGGAGGAAGGGTATGGCAGAGCGTGTATTGGATAAACAAACAGAAATAGGAAAGAAACGAGTTAAAAAAAAGTGGGTTATTATTATTAGTGGTATGTTGGCAGTTTTATTGTTTTTACTTGCTTTATATGGGAACGAATACACAAAGAAACCGGTTGAACAAATAGAAGGTACCATTGAACTCCCAATGTTGAAAAAGGAGGTTGAAATCATAACGGATGAACAGGGTGTACCACAAATAAACGCTAAAAATGATTATGATTTATATATGGCACAAGGATATGTACAAGCACAATATCGCTTGTTCCAGATGGAAATGTCGCGTAGACAAGCCTCTGGTACATTAAGTGAAGTTGTCGGGGAAGCAGCTGTGGATCAGGATAAATATTTTCGAACGGTAGGGTTACGCCGAGCTGCAGCACAATCATATGACGTTTACAGTGAGGAAGCAAAGGAGATTTTACATGCTTTTGCAGAAGGCATAAATGCGTATATTAACCAAGCAAAGGAAGATAGTCGTTTGCCAATAGAATTTACCATAATGGGATTTGAACCAAAAGAATGGACGGCATTGGATTCATTAACGATTGGTAAATATATGGCGTTTGACCTGGGTGGACATTGGGAGCGTCAAGCTTTTCATTATTTTCTTTTACAAAACTATAATGAAAAGAAAGCGTATGAATTATTTCCTTCTTATCCTAGTCACAAGCCAGTAATTATGGAAGAAGAATTTGTTTCTGTTCATGATCGTTTAAAAAAAGCAATTATTCCCCATGAATTGAATGGCAGTAATAATTGGGTTATTTCTGGAGAAAAAACGCAAACGGGTTTACCGCTATTAGCAAATGATCCACACCTGGGATTAGCAATCCCCTCTATTTGGATTCAAATGAAACTAAAAACAAATCAACAACAAGTGAGTGGTGTGATTTTTGCAGGCGTTCCAGGAATTATTTTAGGGCATAATGACAAAATTGCCTGGGGCGTAACGAATACCGGACCAGACGTTCAGCAATTATATTTGGAAAAAAGAAATCCTGATCAGCCGACAGAATATTTGTATGAGGAAAAATGGGAACAAGCAAAAGTTATAAAGGAACCCATTGCTGTGAAGGACGGGAAAACAATTGATTATCAAGTCGTTGAGACGAGGCATGGTCCAGTCATTTCCGAATTTGCTGAAGATAGTGGAAAAGATAATGTACTATCATTGCGATGGACAGCATTAGAGCCGACAACGGAGTTAGAGGCAATTTTACAAATGAACAAGGCAGAAAATTGGCAAGAATTCGAGAAGGGACTGGAAAAATTTTTAGTTCCAGCACAAAACTTTGTATTTGCCTCCGTTGATGGAACCATTGCCTTTAAAGCAAATGGCAATATTCCAATTTATAGAGATGGAAAGGAGGCATTATTGCCACTTCCTGGCTGGGATAAGGATTTTGAATGGAAAGGATATATACCTTTTGACAAGCTTCCAACTATCGTAAATCCTGAAAAAGATTATATTGCCACTGCAAATAATAAAGTTACAATGGATGATTATCCTTATCATATAAGTAATGTATGGGCACAGCCTTATCGTTATGAACGGATAGTAGAAGTACTTGAAGCGAACGAGAGATTAACAATACAGGATATGAAAAAACTGCAAATGGATAGCTTTAATAGGCAAGCTAAAGAATTCGTACCTTTGTTTATTACTGAATTAGAAGGAATCGACTTATCAGGTCAAGCGAAACAAGCAATCGAACTTTTAAGAAAATGGGACTATAAAGATTTATCGACAGCTGCGCAACCGTTAATATTTCATCACTGGTACGAAACATTAGAAAACATTATTTATCAAGATATTCCGGATTCAATGATGAATTTGTTCACATCTAAGGGACAAACGACCGATGAGTTGTTACGAACGGCAATAAAAGAAGAAACTTCACAGTGGATTAATGATCAAGGCGGATTACAAAATATTTTATCTGAATCTTTAAATCAAGCATTATCCAATCTGGAAAAGGAATACGGAAAGAACTCGGAAAAATGGCAGTGGGGGGATTATCACCAGGTAGAGTTTAAGCATCCCCTGTCCAGTATCCATCCTGTGTTAGCATTCCTTTTTAATCGTAAGGGTCCGATCCCGTCAAATGGGAGCAGTGTAACTCCAATGGCGGCAGATTATGACTCTGAAACGGGAATTATTAATCACGGAGCACCATGGCGATTTGTTATTGATATGAGTCAAGCGGATCAAGGATATCATCTTGTTGCACCCGGACAGTCAGGACATATTAAAAGTAAATGGTATGATGATCAATTAGAGGATTGGGTTACTGGCAATTATCATATAACTAAGCTGAATGAAACAGTAGGTAAACCATTGATTTTGCAGCCTAAAAAAGATAATTAGGTTTCGTGTATTTAAAAAGAATAAAGACAGAATCAGCTAAGATCATAGCGTCCTTTTAAAACAGCATAGAACAATTGATTTCACAGCTGAAACGAAAAGTTGATATTATTCCCCGGGAAATAAGTTGGAGAATAGATATTTTTTCCTAATTTTAAGAGTGTGAATCAATTTCATAATAGCACCTATTAAAAAAGTTCATATTTTCAGTGTTTTAATATTATACTTTAAAAAATCCCACCCGTATATACTTACTTTCCGTGGGCAACGCCTCAACTCCTCGTAAGCAAAGAGTGGCTTCCTGCGGGATTTTTGGCTGTTACCATGGAAGTTTACCTAATGGGTACAAATTCCGGTTTAGACTGAAGTTTTTAAATCATAGGATAAGATTCTAGTTTTTTTCCACCATGATCAAATATTAACTATATCTATACATCTTAAATAGGTTGTGTTATAAAATTTCATCTTCGTTATTCTATACTCCGGATGACCCGGTGCACCTCTAAAGAAACATCTAATTGTGCTTCCATTTTCCTGCTATAAAGAGATATGTATACCTCCTTTTCAGCTTGTTTCTTTAGCCATTGTTTATACACGTTTTTAGATTTAACGTCCACGTTTTTGGGTCAGGTTTTGACGTTTCCTCTTTTGGCAGTAATTGAAGCAACAACATCATTTATGATAAAGCCCTCAGCGATAGCTTACAGTCAAACACTGCCCACAGAAAGGTTAATCCGTTCAAAGACTTGTCAAGGTTATGCATATAAAAGATTGTTTTTATCTTGACAACGTTTTCAACATCAGCTAATATTTAAACATAAGTTAATTATGTGGCGGAGAATAGGAGACCCACACTTTTTATCGTATGTTCCAAAGGTGAAAATATGGATAAAAAGTGTGGTCTTTTTTGTTTGCTCATAATTAATCAAACTGATACAAAGGGGTGTTACATATGGCAGAATCTGAATTTCTAGCTGAGTTAATTGGTACAATGATTTTGATTATCCTTGGTGGTGGCGTTGTAGGCGGGGTAACATTAAAATCATCCAAAGCTGAAGGCGCAGGCTGGATAGTTATTACGATTGCCTGGGGACTTGCGGTCACGTTTGGAGTATATGCGGTTGGCAATTATTCTCCTGCCCATATTAATCCGGCAGTAACGATTGGATTTGCTGCTATTGGCGAATTTCCATGGTCGAAAGTACCGATGTATGTTACTGCACAAATAATTGGAGCGATTATTGGGGCAACGATTGTCTTTTTAAATTATTTAGCCCATTGGAGAAAAACAAAAGACCAAGCAACAAAGCTCGGCGTTTTTGCAACGATCCCAGCCATTCGCAGTCCATTAGCCAATTTATTATCTGAAATTGTTGGTACGTTCGTTCTCGTAATGGGGTTATTGTTTATTGGGGCAAATGAATTTACAGAAGGTTTAAACCCAATTGTTGTCGGGGTATTAATTATAGCAATAGGCATGTCTTTAGGAGGGCCAACTGGATATGCAATCAATCCTGCCCGTGACCTTGGACCGCGAATTGCTCATGCAATACTTCCAATACCCGGAAAAGGGAGTTCCGATTGGGGCTATTCTTGGGTGCCGATTGTTGGACCTATTATTGGAGGGATTTATGGAGCTTTCTTTTATGATGCATTGTTCGTAGGAGAGTTGACCATTGGATTTTGGCTGTTAAGTGGGATAATTACTATTCTTATTTTAGGGGCACTGAGTGTAGAATTAAAGAATAAGGGAGATAATTCTGCTAAAATAAAGAATGAAATTATTTAGGGGGATGACAAAATGAAAGATAAATATATTCTATCTATTGATCAAGGCACAACAAGTTCTAGGGCAATCATATTTAATCATAATGGAGAGATTGTTGCTACTGCACAAAGGGAATTTGAACAGTTTTTTCCACATCCGGGTTGGGTAGAGCAAGATGCTAATGAAATCTGGACATCCGTTCTTGCCTGTATTGCTGAAGTGTTACGAATAGCTGATCTAGAAGCTAATCAAATTGCTGCTATTGGGATTACAAACCAACGAGAAACGGTAGTCGTTTGGGATAAGCATACAGGAAAACCGATCTATCGAGCCATCGTTTGGCAATCCAGGCAAACAGAGGGTATTGTTAAAGAATTGATGGATGCTGGATATAATGAATTGTTTAGGAAAAAAACGGGATTATTGCTCGATCCATATTTTTCTGGTACAAAAGTAAAATGGATTTTAGATAATGTAGAAGGTGCAAGAGAAAAAGCAGAAAATGGAGATTTATTATTTGGTACGGTTGACAGCTGGCTCATTTACAAGTTTTCTGCTGGAAAAGTACATGTTACAGATTATACCAATGCATCACGTACATTAATGTTTGATATCTACAATTTGAAATGGGATGATGAGCTCTTAGATATTTTGACTGTACCGAAAAGTATGCTTCCCGAAGTAAAACAATCATCTGAAATATATGCCCATACTATTTCTTATCATTTCTTTGGAGAAGAAGTACCAATTGCTGGAATTGCTGGTGATCAACAAGCTGCACTATTTGGTCAGGCTTGCTTTGAAAAAGGCATGGTTAAAAACACATATGGAACTGGGTGCTTTATGTTAATGCATACTGGTGAAGAGGGTATACCCTCAAAGCATGGCTTATTAACAACTTTGGCCTGTAGTGTTAATGGGAAAGTTGAATATGCATTGGAAGGGAGTGTATTTGTAGCGGGATCTGCCATTCAATGGTTACGTGATGGACTAAAGTTAATTGAAGATTCGCCGGAAAGTGAAAGCTATGCGAAAAGTGTAGATAGCACAGAAGGTGTATATATGGTTCCTGCATTTGTAGGATTGGGTACACCGTATTGGGATAGTGAAGCTAGAGGAGCCGTATTCGGTCTTACTCGTGGAACGACAAGAGGTCATTTTATTCGTGCCACATTGGAATCACTAGCTTATCAAACAAAAGATGTTATCGAGGCAATGGTTGCCGATTCAAACTTAGAATTAAAAACATTACGTGTAGATGGCGGAGCAGTAAAGAATGACTTCCTAATGCAATTTCAAAGTGATATTCTAGGCGAAGTACCAGTCGAACGCCCTGTTATTCAAGAAACTACAGCATTGGGGGCTGCATATTTAGCTGGATTAGCAGTTGGTTATTGGAAAGATAAAGATGAAATTGCTACACAATGGGATGTAGAAAAGACATTTCATAGCAAAATGAGCAAGCAACAGCGTCATGAACTTTATGCTGGATGGAAAAAAGCAGTGGAAGCAACCCGAGCATTTAAATAAGCAGGCGAATAGAAAATAGAGGTCATGATTATCTTAAGAAGGTGGGAGTGACCTCTTTTTATTCTTAAGCCAAAATATAATACAATAGGGTTAAGGAGGAATGTAAATATGAAAAAAATCATTAATAAACCAGATGAAGTTGTTCAGGATATGGTACAAGGCTTAATTGCTGCATATCCGTCCCAGTTAAAGCTCATCCCTGAGACATTGGCTATTGCAAGGAAGGATGCACCCGTTCAAGGAAAGGTTGGATTAGTTAGTGGGGGAGGAAGCGGTCATGAACCAGCACATGCTGGTTATGTCGGTAAAGGGATGCTAGATGTTGCTGTCGCTGGCGAGGTATTTACTTCCCCAACACCAGATCAAGTCTTAGAAGGAATAAAAGCAGCAGATGGAGGAAAAGGAGTATTTCTAGTTATTAAAAATTATACGGGAGATGTTCTTAATTTTGAAATGGCTGCTGAGCTTGCTGAAGCGGAAGGTATTGAAGTAGAAAAAGTTGTCGTAAATGATGATGTTGCCGTAGAGGATAGTTCGTTCACCACTGGCAGAAGGGGAATCGCTGGGACAGTACTTGTCCATAAAATAGCCGGTGCTATGGCTGAAAGCGGAGCAACACTTCAGGAAATAAAGCGAGTTGCTGATAAAGTAGTTGCTAACGTACGTTCCATGGGAATGGCGCTAACATCTGGAACCGTACCGGCAGCGGGCAAACCAAGTTTTCAATTAGGAGAAAATGAGATGGAAATTGGAATAGGGATCCATGGTGAACCAGGTATTGAACGAAAGCCGATAGCATCCGCTGATGATATTGCGACTGAATTAGTGGAACGAATTTTGGCGGATATGGAAATACCAAAAGGTAAGGAAGTAGCAGTGATGGTAAACGGTCTGGGTGCTACTCCGGAAATGGAACTATATATTGTAAATAAAAAAGTGCAACAAATACTAAAAGAAACTGGATTACACGTATATAGAACGTTTGTTGGCGAATATATGACATCATTAGAAATGGCAGGCTGCTCCGTAACGGTATTACAGCTTGATGATGAACTAAAGACATTGCTTAATGCCCCATGTAGTGCGCCTGCTTTTCGAAATTAGGAGGAATTACGATGCAATTGGATGTAAAAAAAACAATCGAATGGTTGCAATTAGCTAATACTAAAATACAGGAGAAGAAAGATTATTTAACTAGCCTCGATCAGCCAATTGGAGATGGCGATCATGGGATTAATATGGCAAGGGGCTTTAAAGAAGTAGAGGCTAAAATAAGTGGTAAAGATTATAAAGATATATCGGAGCTGTTGAAAGATGTAGCCATGACACTAATGGCAAAAGTTGGTGGTGCTTCAGGGCCTTTATTCGGAACAGCGTTTTTAAAATTATCTACATCTATTAAAGGGGAAGTAACAATAAATGTAAAGCAATTTGCAAATGCTTTAGATGCTGCCGTTACTGGCTTGAAACAGCGTGGAAAAGCAGAAGAAGGCGAAAAAACGATGATTGACATGTGGGCACCAATTGCTAAACTATTTCAACACGAAGAGGGCATTACTGCTGATAAAGTGGTAGATACCGCTAAAATGGCGTTGGAAAAAACGAAGGAAATGAAAGCAACAAAAGGAAGAGCGGCATATTTCAAAGAAAAATCGGTAGGTCATCAAGATCCCGGCGCGGCTTCAAGCTATTATATTTTTGAAGCTCTAGCAGAAATTTGGAAAGGAGACAGCAAAGCGTGAGCTACGTAGGCATCGTACTTATTTCCCATAGTGCTAAAATTGCAGAAGGAACAAAAGAATTAATTCGTCAAGTAATGAAGGATATACCACTTGAAACAGCCGGTGGAACAGATGAAAACGAAATTGGGACAAGTATTGAAAAAATATCTGCAGCTATTGATCAAGCAAATCAAGGTATGGGTGTACTGTTATTTTATGATCTTGGCAGTGCAAAAATGAATGCAGAAATGGCGATAGAATTGGCAGAACGGGATGATGTGAAATTAGTGGAAGCGCCAATTGTGGAAGGATCGTATGTGGCGGCAGTTGAATCTGGAATGGGTAAACAGCTTGCCGATGTCTATGATGCGGTTATCCGTTCATTTCCTGAGAAAAAATAACAACGTAGAAGCCCTCTAGATTTTGTTGATTGGAGGGCTTTTTTGAACAATAAAAATTAGTCTCTACGATATATGTTAGGATTTATAAAAATGGTTTTCTGTTAAATGCGATTTTGGAAAATCGACTTCACTATTTCTTTTGAACCTTAGATGGTTTTTTATTCTCTTGTTACCACAATATTCCTTTTTCATTCGCTAAAACACTTAATTCCAAATGAATTACGCTTTAACACTTTTATGGTGTTATTTACTCTTTCTAATATAGCCATTATTAAATGGATCCATAAATGAGTATAATAGTTCTGTTTTACTGGGCTCAAATGTATTTCTTACACGTTGAAATGCTTCCAAATCTGTCATGGCTTCCATACAAACTTCTAAATTTGCTCTTAGGTATGTTTGTCGCTTTTCTTAAACCAACGATCTACTTTATTTTTTAGCTCGTACGTCTCTTTCATGCGAAAGCCTATTAAAGCAACTTTTGCACCTTTTCTTTTTCTTCTTCATCTACCTTATAATTGGAGCTATTTACTTCTTTTCATCTTTATACGAGATGACTTATCTAGGCCCCTTTGTACTTCAGGTTGCACTTCATCTAGCACTTGATATTACTTGCCTCATATCGTAAAATCGATCGGCTATGGATCGATGGATTTCCCAATGCTTTTTTGTACAGCATATTTAAAGGATTTGGATAAATCCATCACGACTATTTCCAGACGTCCAGTATCGCAGGAGGACTGTAGATAGTTTTTAATCGTATCCACTTCATTTTATTTTCAACATCTGCAATAAACTGTCTGAAACTTTTCTCCCCCTGCATCCTCTTTAAACTTATCATTAGTGGCACACGGAATAAATTATTTGTTTTTAGTTGATGTCGGCTGATAGCAATCCACCATTTGCAATCGCTCTTAGAACGTATGATGGCAATGCGTACATAAATAACGCTTCTTAGTATAATTTTCACAGATGTATTGGCTAAGAGTGGCCACCTGTATAGACTGCATTCTATAACTATGAATCCGCTTAGTCGGTTCCTTAAAGCACATTTTTGTTTTTTAACTTCGGTATAAAGTTCGATCAACCATTTATTGTAATCCTTTTCTATATTCCATACGTCTACATGTTTGTCTTTAATCTCTAATAACTCTATGATAAAATGATCTTGCCGCTTTCCTCTCCTTTATCCTTTGCTGAAAACTTAGGGTTAACAAAAGAGAGGGGAAGGCGTGTGTTTTTTTGTTTGCTTATAAACCTTGTCGGGATAAAAGACACCACCACATAAGTGTAGAGCCTAAAAATATATTAACTATTAACAGATATTGTATTTTAATAACTTAAACACCAATCGACGACTGATTATCAACAACTGACTGCTCAAAGCTGTTTTGATCCCGTCGATTCGCAATTTAACCCCGTTTTTATTTGCCGCGATTATTCCAAGAAGTAAATCATTCTAACTTTTCTTCCGGAAAGAAGATGAAAGTGCTGATAAGAGAAAACCTCCACCAAAGCCAATAAACACTCCTGCCGCCGCTTTATCTATGGCTAATCCGATGCCTAAACCAATAAATAATCCAGCTGGAATGAAAAACCTATTCGTATTCACCGTATAAATGTCCCCTTTTTATAGCAATCATTTATTAAATATTACAGTAATATATTTTATTCATATGTTACCATAAACTCATATCATAGAACATCAATGAGTAAAATAATTTTAAAATCTTCAGAACTATTTCAGTTTATTTAATTTGATAAATTTCTCTTATATGAAAAGACTGAACTATTTTAAAAAAAGAAAAAAACTGATAATAGAGGTTGATATCAAATACTTCTAAGTTATAATTGAAATCATAGTTGATGACTTAAACCTCAAAATATAAATAGTGTAAATAGATTGAGATTTCGTTTTATAGATTTAGAGAATCTTTTAATTGTTTAGTTTTAACCGTACTTACATAATAAAATACTATTATAAAAGTTTAAATTCGAAAAAAAAGGGGGGAGAAATTATGGGAAAAGCTCAATTAGCAGTAGATTCAAAGATGGATATTTCTAATTTACTTGAGGAAATTGACTCTATTGATGTAATGGAAGTATCTGAGTCTATGATGCTTTCTGAAACAGGAGCTACGAGTGGATCTAGTTCATCTGGAAGTACATCATGCTGTGGCTCATGTTCATGTGTTAGCTGTGGTGGTTGTACAAGCTGTGGTTAGTTTGTGTATTCATTTTTTAGAACGATTTCTGCACTCATATTATTAAAAGGAAAAGGTAGGGTGGGAACGATGGTAGTTCAAAAAAAAGAAAAAGTTGATTTTTCAACACTCCTAGAGGAAATTGACTCCATTGATGTAATGGAAGTATCTGAGTCTATGATGCTTTCTGAAACAGGAGCTACGAGTGGATCTAGTTCATCTGGAAGTACATCATGCTGTGGCTCATGTTCGTGTGTTAGCTGTGGTGCTTGTGCAAGTTGTGGTGGTTAGTAGGTAATTGGATAGAAGTTAGATGGGGCTGTTTCTAAATAACTTAGTCTACTTATTGACTCTTCAATATATGTTGGAATCTAAAAAAATTTGTCAATAAAAAACACGCAAGCTCCTATTTTGTTACAATTTGCTTAGACCGAACAAAAAGGAGTTGCGTGTAAATCACTTCTAACATACTACTACCAGATTTAATACTCATCCCAACAATTTGACTGAAAACTAACTTTTTAATAGTTAAATACGAACATTAAGGAGAGCAAGATATAAAATGAAGCTTTTCCCGTGGTATATCATGAGAAAGAACCCAATCTCATATAAAGATATGGAGGAATTTTCAAACGAAAAACTTGTTCAGAATATTCGTTATTATTTATCGCAATATCAAACATTTGTGATGAAAAGCAAAGAGATGGTTAAAGAGCTGGAAAATATCTTTGAACGTACGAAAAACAATAGGATTTTAAATTATAAAAGGCGCATTTATAATTTGAAGAACGTACATATAAATCAAGTGCCTGAAGAAATTGCGGAAATAACGACTAAATATAAAAAGATTTTTGATGAATTAATTCTTCAAGAAAAAAATCTAAAAGATACTTTCATAAAAACAGAAAAAGTACATAGAGAGAAATTATGGAATTTATTTAATGAAAATCGGGAAATTACAAACCCGCTCCCACTAGTAAATCATGAAATGTATCATAAACTAGGTAAATATCTAGAAACGCTGCCATGTAATCATAAAGCAAAGCATAGGAAACTAGATAGTACATTACTGCGAATTCTTGCATGCTCAGCATACAAAACAAGTCCATTTAGTTCTTTTACTGGAATTGAATTAAAGAAATTCGGTTCTTCTTTAAACGAAAAAAATGAAGAAAAAGTATACATACTAGAAATTAATTTCTATATACTACAGAAAATCATTCAACTTATTAGCCAAGATGAAGAATTAATTCCTCAGTTGACATATCGTTTTGCAGGAGTATCTTATAATAAGTCAAAGATGGATTTTATAATTCGACATGATATAAATAGAGGAAAAATATTCAACAATATTGAGCAGCATTTTACCTCATCTAATAATCCGATTTTTCAAGCGCTATCAACATATAAGGAGTCCCTAACCTACCAAGAAATCGTTGATGTTTTGTCTCAATTTATAAGTAAAGATAAGGCACATCTCTTATTTAAAGAAGGCTTTTTAAAGAAAGGAATTCTTTATCCAGATTTAGAGTTAGATGAGTACTCAGAGGATATTTTACAAGAGTTTTGGGATACCATATCTCGTCTTGATGTGAAATCAAGTAAACGAACAGTCATCTTAGAATCAATACAAAATATTTCTCAACGATTACATGAATATAAACATGTAACCTTTCAAAAACGTTTTCGAATTTATTCCTCCATTGCCAAAAGCCTTGCTCAAGTGGAACAACTATTTGATCATTCGTTTTCTAAAGAAAATATCTTTTATGAAGATTATCTAATCAGAAACTCACAAGAAACAATAGCGATTGAACCTTCATTATTAAAAGACATTTCTTACATTCAAAAACTAGCTATCTTAACGAGTATCCCTCTTCAATTCAGGTATGAATTTGCACATAAATATTATGACCTATATAAACAAAACTTGACTCCTATTGGAAAGGGAGAAATAAGAAAATTATACTTAGATGAAGTTATGAGGTTTAATAATTGGTCGAATGTTTTAGCCCCAGTAGATGGTTTGAAATCAAGAGGTGCAAAGGTTTTTGAGAAAGTAAAAGAGGAAATAAGAAAACATTTACTTGAACTTAAACAGCATGGAGAAACTGGTGAAATAGATAAAGAGAAAGTGGAACAATGGTTTGCTCATCTTATGCAAACGATGGATTTACGAATAACACCATTATCATCAACTGTCTTGTTTCAAAAAGCAGAGGATGACTATGTTTTAAATAAGTTATATGCAGGGAATCTTAAATTATTTATTCGCTATTTCCATTTCGAACGCGGAATATATCAAGATGAAGATTTTCAGAAGTATATCCAGACCATCTTTCCCAATAACTTATTGGAGATTAGAGAAGGATTTGGATTTAATGCGAATTATCATGAACGGTTTATTCATCATCGATTAATGATTCCATATAGTAAAACGCATACAAGGGATCAATCAGCAAAATCAAGTAAAAATTTATTATATAGATATAACCAACAAACAGAAATGGTAGACATTGTAGAACAATCTAATCCAGATTTCCCTTTAGCTATTGATTATATTGGCAGTTTAGTAGATTATATGTTACCACCGAGTATTCGAATGTTAACAACAGCTATATCTCCACGATTCGATGCTGAATTTTTTAATTTATGGGAAATACCTGAGCAGCTAGAGGGAAGCGTTGTCGATCATATCCCGCGTTTGAAACTTGGTATGTTAACAATTATTAGGGAGAAGTGGCTATTGTCTACGGAAAATATGGTAAAAGAAGAACATTCATCCGACTATGATAACTACGTTGCATTAATTGATATCTTTAAAGAAAATGAGTTGCCTTTGGAGTTTTTTGTAAGTAAATATATTACTAGAGAAACATTTGATTTCGCGAATTCTAATCGATCGGAAATGAAACCGCAGTATATGAATCTGTACTCTCCTTTATTTGTAAAAGAGTTTAAAAAGCTTATTAAAGAGGAGAAGTTTATTGTTTTAAAAGAATTTTACCCTAAACAATCCCACCATACACATAATATGGAGTACCAGATTGAGGTGAATTTAGAATGAAAGGCTTGGAAGATGTACAAGAAGTAAGGGCTTATTTTTTTGGTAATGAAATGCAAAAAAAGCAGGTTTATGAACAATTCGTTATCCCTTATTTTCAGAAAGCAAATATTCCATTCCATGCTGAGAGAGATTGGTATGGTGGGCCTAATTATCGAGTGGTAACAAAGGATAATAATCTTGATATCTCATTATTTAAAAAATCATTTGTAAATTATTGTTATGAACAGTTTGGAGTGTTAAATAAAGCGAAACTACAAGAAAATGTGAAAACATACGTAAAAAACACGGCAACGGTCTCACAAATGGAAAGAAGAGAGAATAAAGCGATATCTATTGAGCACCATTTACAAGTAGAGTACGATCTAATAGATAAAAACTATGTTAAGAAGAGATTTAATTCTTTCCATCACTTTCGCATTCATACGGAATTATTATTTATCATGCAAAAATTTATTAATAACCATATTCACGTCCTTTCATCTCTATCCAAAGAAAAACAGATGGAATATATGACAAGAGCATCTAAACAGACTATTCATATCATAGATAACCGTCTTATTGACTACCATTTAATAGATATATTACATTTCAAAGAAGTAGTTGGAAATGAAATTACTTTGCATTACGGATTTTATGCGAAGAAATTTATCGTCGGACCTTTAATTGTAAATGAAGCAAGCTATGGATATGACTCATTCAAACAAGTATTTCAATCTCCTATTTCCTTACCAGCTGTTCCTCAATCTCTTATTGTAGCAGGTTTGGTTAACCGAACACTCTATTTTATAATGAAAAATACATTAAAGTATTTAGCAGACGATGCCCAGTTACCAATTAATCAAGTGTTTGCTTTTCATAATTATAGCTTTAACTCAGAAGTAATGGATATAGAAGTAGAGTCGGATACAAACAGAAAGGGAGTGTTAAGGTGATATTACAAGTTAAAAATCTTTATAAATCTTATGGAAATAAAAAAGTCCTAAATAACGTCTCCTTTGAAGTAAAAGAGAACCAAATCATTGCAATATTAGGTCCTAATGGCGTAGGTAAAACATCATTATTAGAAATACTAATGACCTTAAAGAATTGGGATTCAGGAGAGGTATCCATTCACGGGTTTGACTTAAAGAAAAAAAACAACTTAGCAAAAATCCGTTCGAATATTGGAGTTGTTTTCCAAGAGGGTGGGATGTATGCGTATTTAAAAATCGCAGAGATTCTCGACTTATTTGCCTCTTTCCATAATATCAGTAAGGAAAGAGTAGAGGAAGTTATAAAAATATTTTCCTTACAATCCCATCTTCACGTAAAATACGAAAAATTATCAGGTGGTTGGAAAAAACGAACATTAATTGCTTGCGCTTTTTTAAATAGGCCGAAAGTTTTATTTCTAGACGAACCTACCACAGGGCTTGATCCAGAAGCAACGAATGATCTATGGAAGACGATTAAAAAAGCTAAAGACCAAGGGGTTACCGTTCTTTTGTCTACCCATTCACTAGAAGAAGTGGATATGTATGCGGACTATGCACTCATATTAAATGATGGGGTCATTGCTGAACAGGGAGACCCAATAGTTTTAAAAAAGAAGTATAATGCCACATATTTTAAAGAAGTGTATTTCAACATAACCAATAAGGAGGACAATACGGATGAACAAGTCACTTGTTAAACTGAGTAAATACGATTTTATCGTTTTCTTTAGAGAACCGTTTTTCGCTCTTCCGATATTAGTGTTACCAGGCATCTTCTTCTTTGTATTTATGAAGATTTTTAGTGTGCAAATTGGTGGCTCAGAAAACTTCGGTCCATATATACCGATATATGCGTTATTGATTTCGTTTTTAGTGTTATTTTTTAATATCGGTTTGCAATATGTTACTGAAAAAGAGAGAGGAATACATAAACGACTTGTTCTTTCGTCCATCAGTATCTATCAAATTATTTTTACCTATGTCATAAGGGGAGTACTCCTATCCCTATTAGGTTTTGCTGAAATTTTAGTAATAGGAATTGCTGTATTTGATACAAAAGTGACGGATCATATGTTTTTGTTTGTTATCACTTTCATGATAATCATTGGTATTACGTTATTATTTAGCTTATCCACACATAATTTATTTAAGAACTCTAGACAGGTGTTACCATATACGATAATCATGTTTCAGTATGTATTATTTGGTTCTGGTTTAATGTTTCCAACGGATGGGATTCCAAGTTATTTTAAATTTTTAGTTGATATAAACCCTTTTTACCACATGAAAGAAGTCCTTTTAAGCGTGTGGAACTGGACTAGTGTAGAACTTGTAAATGTTCTCTATTTAGTATTTATTGTAATCTTATGTTTAGGTCTTATTTTCTTTAAATCGCGTTCATACGAGTATTAAAATGTTCTGGTACAGGAATACCATAACATAGACAACATGCTGAGAATTTATTTCAATCATTTTCCATTAATAGTACCCGTGAATTAGAAACAGGATAAAGTAAAAGTAAGATCGAACAACACCGCAAAGTCGAAAAAGAGCGCTCGAAAGTTGGATCAGTACACTGCGAAGTTGACCCAGAGCGCTCGAAAGTCGAACCGGAACACCGTGAAGTTAAACCACGAACCGGAACACCGTGAAGTTAAACCAGAATGCTTGAAAGTCGAACTAGAACAACGTGAAGTTAAATCAGAACATTTGAAAGTCTACACTTTCGAGTAGTATCTAGCTTCATTGCTCTTTCTGTCTGTCAATGTTAGTGCCTAACAGTTAATTGCTCTTACTCTTTAAGCGGCATCGGCTCCTGGATTGACTGGGATGTTTTCTTCAATTTGCATATTATTTTTCGCATTTTGCTGTGCATATTTATAAAATAATACAATGATTCCTATAGTTATAACAGCACTAAGAATATAGGTTATATTCATCGGTATTCGAAAGCCAATTTCCGCATGAAGGATATATGCTGTCGTTACATAGGTCATAAAAATACCTGGGAGCATGGCGATCCAATAATTCTTTTTAGCAATAAACAGGTACATGGAAGCTACCCATAATGCAATTACTGCTAGGGATTGATTTGCCCAAGAGAAATATCGCCAAAGTAATGTGAAATCCATATTGGTTAAGATAACGGAAATCGTAAATAATGGTAGAGCAATAATTAAGCGCTTAGCTATTTTACTTTGGGACATATTAAAATAATCAGCTATAATCATGCGAGCACTGCGGAATGCTGTATCTCCTGATGAGAGTGGAAGAAAGATAACGGACATAACGAGAACAGTACCTAAGATAGATCCAAGCATCATTGTACCAACTTCGCTTACAATTCCTCCTGTTCCAATCGTTTGAATCAATTCATTTAACGTTACTGTTTCGCCAAATAAACTCATTGCTGCTGCAGCCCAAACCATAGCAATAATTCCCTCTACAATCATCATGCCATAGAAAACGCTTCGTGCTTCTTTTTCATTTTTAGTTGTTCTGGCAATAATCGGTGATTGTGTTGCATGGAAGCCAGATAAAGCACCACAGGAGATAACTAAAAATAATAGTGGAAATACTGGAGTATTCTCTGGATGCATATTTGTTATGGAAATTTCAGGAATAGGAGCTTGATTAATGACAAGACTGATTCCTAATGAAAGTGTACCAACAAGCAAAAAGATACCGAAAATCGGAAAAAGTTTACCAATGATTTTATCTATAGGCAACATCGTTGATAAAATATAATATCCAAAAATGATAATAGTAAGAGTTACTAATGCAATAGAACCGTTAAATAAATCAAAAATTAAACTCGCGGAAGAACTAACAAAAACAGTACCAACTAATAATAATAAGATTACTGAAAACAGATTAACCAAATGCTTCATATATTTTCCTAAAAACTTACCAGCGAGTTGTGGAAGATGTGCTCCTCCATTACGGATAGAAATCATACCGGTCAAGTAATCATGAACGGCTCCTGCAAAAATGCAACCGAGGACAATCCAAAGAAAGGCTACAGGTCCATACAATGCCCCCATTATTGGACCGAATATGGGTCCAACTCCCGCAATACTGATTAATTCAATCATCGCATTTTTCCGTCTAGGCAATGGAAGATAGTCGACGCCATCTTGCTTTGTTATAGCGGGAGTAGGACGATCAGGTTTTACTCCAAAAACTTTTTCAATAAACTTACCATATGTGAAATAACCTACAATTAATAATATAATACCTCCTATAAATGTAAACATATAAACACTCCCCTTCATATGAATTCGTTTACATATTTAATGTAATATGAAGACGCTTTAAAAAGAGAGATTTTAGATAAGATGTCTTTTTTAGGAACTAACATGCAAAAAAGTGAGGATGAAAAGATATCAAATACGGTAGGGAGTTTTTCGAGTTGGTTGAGGAAATTTACAGAATGGCGGAGTTAGCAAAATTAGATAAAACCGAATTATAAACGGATACATTAACTAACTTTGGATCGGAACCCGATAAAGCAAATAATTTTCAAGCTGATGAAGAAAAGGGCAAACTTTGATGGAGGCAAAAATTATAGGATAGGAGTAAAAGTAATAAATTTAATAGTAGTCCTATCTAAAGTGAAGAAGTTTTTAGAAAAATTCCTGAATTCGTGTGAGAGATACGAAGTAAAAGATTAACCTTCTAACTAGCGAAAGTAAGGTAGTGGCTAGAGCACTCAAAACCAAGCAGAAGCCCAAAAACAAGAAACAGGTTGAAGAACAGGGAACGTCATTATAAGAAAAAGTACTAAAATCAACGTTTTACTGTTTGTTCCACTATAGGAAAGTATAAAATTTTAGGGTTTATCCCGCATGTAAGGTGCCATATTTTTCACATTTCAAAGATCTGCTTATCATTTTGCAACTTTATGAGAAAAACGGCACCTAAATGCCCGATTGGTTCAAGGGCCTTTAGGTCATACCCTTGTGGTACTAACATTCCGTGTAGAAAGCATTCCACGGAATGAAGTTTCACTTTATCGTATAAGAAAAACGACAGCTTTCGCTAAGACTTGGCGACAAGCCAAGTTTTTCTAAAATATACCTTTACCATCGGTGCTCTATACATGACTAGAAAGAGTCGTCCAATACATCAATATATGGAACAACTCCTGTAATGATATGACTGTACTTTAGTTTTAGCTAATAATTAAAGTTCCAAGCGTTCGCGTAAACCTTTCACATAATTACGACTAACCGGGAGAAGCTTTTCGCTTCCTTGTATTTTTAAATTATAAGCACCGTTAAACCAAGGTGTTATTTGACTGACATGATTCAAATTAATGAGATAGCTTTTATGAATACGAAAAAAACCAAACGGGATCAATTTCGATTCTAAATCTTTTAATGTTTTTTTAGTAAAAAATGTTTTAGAAGCAGTTATAATTTTTACTTGTTTCTCTTCGCTTTGAATATATAATATATCATTTGGTTCAAGGTATACTACACCATCTTCATTTTCAATACCTAGTTTATTTGCCGTTTCCTGTTCTATTTTCGCTTTACCGAGCACTATTTTTTCAATACGCGTAATTGTCTGAGCAAGTTGATTTTCATCATATGGTTTTAATAAATAATCAACTGCTTCATAGCGAAAAGCTTGTACGGCAAATTGCGGATATGCGGTAGCAAAAACTAATAATGGTGGTTTTTTAAGTTCCATTAAAGATTCAGCCGCTTCCATACCATCCATCCCCGGCATTTCTACATCTAAGAATACAAGGTCAGGCTTTTTTTTCATTGCCTCCATAATACAGGATTCACCTGAGTTTGCTTCCCCGATAACTTGAATAGATGGATAGGACCCTAGTAAATAGATTAGCTCTTCACGGTTTAATTTTTCATCATCAACAACTATCGTACGTATAACCGCTCGCATTATTTTTCCTCCGTTTCACGCTCTTTTGCTGGTATGATAAAACTGACCTCTGTCCCTTCGCCTAAATTACTATGAATTTGCAGCTTTGCTTGTTCGCCAAACTTCATATCCAGTCGACGATTAATATTATATAACGCCATCCCTGTTCCGGACTTTGAATGTATAACATGGTTGCCAATTTGCTTTACATATGCTGGATCCATTCCTTTTCCATTATCTATAACAGAAATATGGATCTGTTTATGTTTCCTTTTCACTTGTATTTCGATATGACAATTCGTTGCTTTATCTCTTAGTCCATGCTTCATAGCATTTTCGACAATTGGCTGTAAAATCAATGGAGGAATGGTTTCTTGTAAACAGCTTTCGTCAATATTGTAATCAACATGAAGGCGATCATAAAATCGTGTTAATTCAATATCTAAATATGCCTGAACATGTTTTAATTCCTGCTCAATCGTAGTTTCTTTATCTGTGGTTACGGTTAAGTTATTTCGCAAAAAATTGGATAACGATACGAGTAATTTGCGTGCTTTCATTGGATCGATTCGAATAAGTGATGTAATCGTATTTAATGTGTTAAATAGAAAATGTGGTCTAATTTGTGCTTGCAATGCATTAATTTCAGATTCTCTTGCTAATTGTAACGCCTGTTCAGCTCGAGCAATTTCAAGTTGATTGCTCAACAGCTTTGCAAGACCTGACATCATTTCCTTAACCACCGTGTTAATCTCATTTTTAGAATGATAATAAAATTTGAGTGTACCGATTGTTTTTTCGCCTTGCTTTAACGGAGCGATAACTACAGCTTTAAGCGGACAATCTTCATGGCTGCAATGGATCTGTTCTGAAGCTGCAACGGTAAGCTCTCCTGATTGAATCGTGTCACGAGTAACTTGGGTTTGGATACTGCTAGCTTGTGTGTGATGGTCATCTCCTAAGCCAACGTGAGCAAGAATTTCTTTATCATCTGTCATCGAAACGGCAATTGCATTCATCTCTCGATATAAAATGTTACAAACAGCTTGAGCTGTATGATAGTCCAACCCCTTTCGCAAATGCGCTAATGTCATATCTGCGATACGTAACGTCAACTGAGCTTGGTGTGCGCTTATTCTATCCTTTTCATTGGCAACCATTTGAATGATCAGTATAAATAAAGCTCCACCAAGTCCGTTTGCAAGCACCATTGGAAGTCCAATTACTTCTACAAGTGGAATGTTTTTTTCAATCGGTCTTGATAATAAAAGAATAAGTAGCATCTGTATAATTTCAGCTGAGGCCGTGATTGTAAATACTTTTGGCAAGGAATTATAGCTTTGTTTTTTATGGAAATAACCTGAAAAAACGCCGGCAATGATCGTTGCAAGTCCACAACTTAATGCGGTATAGCCACCGAGCATAAAACGATGGACGCCTGCAATAACTCCCGCACCGAATCCGATTTTATAACCACCAAGTAGTCCCGCCACTACTACACCAATGACTCTAAAATTAGCAATTGCTTCATCTGGTTCAATTCCTATTCGCCAACGCTCAATATCCGAAGTTGCTGAATTAAAAATAAGTCCAGTATACGTTCCAATAATCCCAAACAAACCAAAGAATAGCATGGCCTTATATTGTTGACTGTGGCTTAATGTACGTGGGGACATCAAATTACGAAAGAACCGAAATCTTGTTAATAAAAAGGCGAGCATAACAATGATACCGAGTCTTTCTAGCATCAAAACCAAAAGATCAAACATAAGTATAACCTCTTTTCCATCCGATTTGCTTGGTAATGTTATTGAATTCACAATTCAGCATAGGAAACTTTACCTGAATATAACATGGTAAACAGGCACTATTCTTGAAGCATAGCACTCCATTAAAAATTTTGATGATCATAACAAAGAGAAGTTGTAAGCTTATAGTTTAAAACTTGTCCGGCTTTTAAAACGTTTTAGAATAATTGAACTTTCTACCCGCGTAATGCCACTAACGGAATATAGTTCTTTATTAATAAAGGCTTCTAATTTTTGAAAGTCTTCTACAAGTACATGCATATGTAATGTACTCGGTCCAGTCATTTGATAAATGCTCGCTACTTGAGGATTATTTGCTAAATTTTGCGCAACTTCTTGAAGCTGCATTGGTTCAACATCTACTTCAAAAAAAGCAGAGACTTGTTTGCCAAATTTTTCAGAGTTAATCACAACGGTAAACTTCTCAATCACGCCTTTATCCTTTAAATTTTGAATTCGATCCTTTACGGCTACTCGAGATAGCCCAACCCTTTCTGCTAGCTCTACATATGATAGTCTCCCATCTTCAGATAATTCTGCTAGTAATTGTTTATCTATATTATCCAATTTCATGTTTTGAGCTCCTTATTGTTTATTATGTATCTAAGGCGGCTGTATAATGCTCACTTCTAGCATAATGGTATAGACCTTCTAAATGGATTCTGATTGGTTGACACGGCATTCTGAGAAGTGAAGAAATAAAATATGACCTTCTCAGCTACGTTTTAGTTTACCAGAATTTATATGTGAAGAAAACATAGTCAGGCTTAACCTTAGTGCACATAAGTCCTAATTGTATTTAAATTTATAGGTAAAAAAATATTCCGGTTTCCTTCGTTTCTGTGCTACATTATTATTCATTTTAAAACGTATAAAGCAACTTGATTAGTGCTCATATACTTAGGTGATTTCATTTTTATCCGTTTCGTAAGACTCTCACTCTTGAGAGACGGAGTCTGAGTGGGAGATAACGGCACCAACATGTCGATTCGTTCAAAGCGCTTTAGGTCATACCTTTGTGATACTAGTATTCAGTACGGGAATGGAGGAAAGCCTAACTAAATGAAGTTTCACTTTCATATTGAATAGTTTTAACTGCTATTTTTTTACTTCCTCATTACGCCTTGAAGAAGTTATTGGTTGGTGAACGGTTTTATTTCAAGTTTTGAGAAACACGAAAGAGAAAGTGTTATCGTTCTATATAAAAGCGGTATTTTAAAATTTTTACATAACAGTTGCCTATATTGAATAAGAAATTACAAAAAGAAGGTGAAACTAATTAAATATTTTATATAAGAAGGTGTTATTTGTTATTTTATTTATTTATGTTTGTGGCGTTATTTACAAATTTAGAGTTGTTTGATAATATACACTATAAGTTGACTGAAAAAAGATATAGTTATGCTTAGTGCACTTATACGTTGACCATGAAAAATTTTGATGCTTTATCTCGAATGTAAGGTGGCCGTAAGACTCCCACTTCAAGAGCTGAGGACGATACAAAAAGTCTAAGTGGCGCCTAAATCCCCGATACAACCGTCAGTCATACCCTTGCGGTACTAACAATCAGTGAGGGATGAAAGGAAACCCCCGATTGACGTTTCACTTTATCTTCATTTTCAGTGTTAAATTTGCCAACGTACGATATGTCATTTTACCGTACTTTTTTACATTCGCTTAAAAAAATTTAACGATGCAAAGGGGGACATTTAGAAACATGCAATTCTTATTTAGTCAAACACAGCCATATACAACAACTCGACAGGTTACTTATGCCAGAAATGGAATGGTGGCAACCTCCCAGCCACTAGCTTCACAAGCGGGATTGGAAATATTAAAAAAGGGAGGAAATGCTATTGATGCAGCTATTGCTACTGCAGCGTGTTTGACAGTCGTAGAACCAACCTCTAACGGTATCGGTGGAGATGCATTTGCATTAGTGTGGACACAAGACAAACTGCATGGATTAAATGCCAGTGGTAAATCTCCAAAGTCGATATCTATTGAGGCAATCAAGGAAGCCGGTTTTGATAAAATTCCAAAACATGGCTGGATTCCAGTAACTGTACCCGGTGCTCCAGGTGCGTGGGCTGAGCTGTCTAAACGTTTTGGTAAATTGCCACTGTCTGTTGTTTTGGAGCCTGCTATTCAGTATGCATGGGAAGGGTATCCAGTTTCACCAATTTTGAGTAGATTTTGGAAAAAAGCGTTTGAAGCATATAAACATGAATTAACAGATGAACTGTTTAACGCATGGTTTACAACGTTTGCTCCTAATAATCGTGCACCGGAACCGGGAGAAATATGGAATTCACCGGATCATGCAAAAACCTTAAAGGAAATTTCCGATACCTATGCAGAATCCTTTTATCGTGGAGAAATAGCTGAACGAATTGCTCAATTTTCTAAAGATAATGGTGGGTTTTTAAGTGGTGAAGATTTGGCTAATTATAAGCCGGATTGGGTAGAGCCAATAAAAGTGAACTATCGAGGATTTGATATTTGGGAAATACCACCCAATGGGCAAGGCATTGTTGCACTTCAAGCTCTAAATATTTTGCGTGGATTTAAGTTTATGGAGAAGGAATCTGTTGATACTTACCATAAGCAGATTGAGGCAATCAAGCTTGCGTTTGCGGATGGTGGAAAACATGTAACTGAATCCAGGTATATGAAACATTCCGTAGAAGAATTACTAAATGAGACATATGGCGAATTACGCAGATCGCTTATTCAAGATAAAGCATTACAGCCTGAAGCAGGAGAACCAGTTCTTAGCGGTACCGTGTACTTAGCGACAGCAGATCATGAAGGAAATATGGTATCTTTTATCCAAAGTAATTATATGGACTTTGGCTCTGGGTTGGTTGTACCTGGTACTGGAATAGCTTTGCAAAATCGCGGTCATAATTTTTCGATGGATGAAAATCATGTAAATGCACTTCGTGGTGATAAGCGTACATACCACACGATTATTCCAGGCTTTATATCAAAGGGGAATCAACCCCTCGGACCTTTTGGCGTAATGGGAGGATTTATGCAGCCACAGGGACATGTACAGGTAGTAATGAATACGCTTGATTTTCAATTAAACCCTCAAGCAGCATTGGACGCACCACGTTGGCAATGGCTGAAAGATAAACAGGTGGAAGTAGAACAGCGATTCCCTCCTCACATAGCTATGCAATTAGCCGAAAAGGGACATGATGTGAAAATTCAGCTGGAATCGAATAGCTTTGGTAGAGGGCAAATTATTTGGCGAAATGCAGAGACAGGGGTGCTGGTTGGCGGCACAGAATCTCGTACTGATGGAACAATTGCTGCTTGGTAAACTGAATGATTTAACAAAGGTATGTGAGTTATGAAAACACATTGGAATATTTTTATCGCTTTTTTCCGTGTAGGGATACTCGGCTATGGGGGCGGCCCCAGCTCGATTCCATTAATTCATAAAGAAGTAGTTGACAAATATAAATGGATGGACGCTGAAGAATTCGGAGATTTATTGGCGTTAGGGAATACGTTGCCGGGACCAATTGCGACAAAACTAGCAGGTTATATTGGTTATCGCGTTTCTGGATTTTGGGGAATGATGAATGCTGTTTTGGCATCGATCTTACCAACCATTATATTGATGATTGTCTTACTGTCTTCTTTATCTTCTATTAAAGGATTTGATTGGGTTCAAGGGATGACAGCAGCTGTAATTCCGGTTGTGGGCGTTATGCTTCTTGTATTAACTTGGCAATTTATTCAAAAAGCTGGAAACGGACTTGGTTGGGTGGTAACCAGTGTGATGCTGATTGCCGTCTTTATTCTGTTAGAAATATTGCATGTGCATCCAGCTATAATCATAGGAGGATTATTAATAGCTGCCCTGTTAAAAAAGGATCGAAATCGAAAAGAAGGGGCAGCCCGCAAAGAAGGTGATACCTTATGATTTATTGGGAAATATTTCTTGCATTTTTTATTCCGGGCATTTTAGGTTATGGCGGCGGCCCAGCTTCGATTCCACTTGTGGAAAATGAAGTTGTCTCCCGTTATGGATGGATGAATGTACAAGAGTTTAGTGAAGTTCTTGCACTAGGGAATGCACTGCCTGGTCCGATCGCTACAAAAATGGCAGGCTATATCGGATTTGAGGTGGGGGGAGTATTAGGTGCTGCTGTAGCAGTCTTTGCCACAGTTGCACCGTCACTATTACTTATTATTATTTTACTAAACATCTTATATAAATATAAAGACTCCCCAAAAGTTAAGCGAATGACGTTGTTCATCAGACCAGTTATTGGAATATTACTCGGGGTGATGGCTTGGCGGTTTTTTAACGAATCTTATGTAAGTATTGGATTCGTGCAAACAGCGGTGTTAGCACTTCTTAGTTATCTATTAATGGAACGACTGAAGTTACATCCTGCATTTGTCATTGGAGGTGCACTTATTTATGGAGGATTTTGGTTATAGCCCCTCCGATCATCATTTTACTCAATTTTTAAACAGCTTCTATAACCATTATTCCGTGGGTATAAAGAACCCACGGAATAGATTTTACACCATTTACTTCACTAAATTTAGTTTTTTTAGTCCGTTGTAAATACCCGAATCATCAACAGAAGTGGTTCGGTGTTTTGCATATGGAAACAGATCTGGATTACTATTTCCCATAGCAAAACCTTCACCTACCACTTGCAGCATTTCTTTATCGTTCATTCCATCACCGAAGGCAATTGCCTGTTCTGGTTTTCCTCCTATATGCTGAAGCACTTTTTTTACTGCCTCTCCTTTATTTACTCGTTTACGAATAACATCATAACAGTCGGAAATACCATTTACGATCACTTCAGATAAATAAAAATCGTTATTTAAAATTTCATATTCCTTGGCCTGTTCAGGAGGGACATTGATTAGCGAAAAGCTAAGGATTTGACTATGCACATCTTGTGTTAACATGCGATTATTTTTTAACTGGAATACTTCAGAAAAGTTCTTCATAACTGGGTTCGTTAATGAGGTAAAATAATTTTTATCACTTGTATAGCAAACAATTTCATGATTATTTTTTTTAGCGACTGCCAAAAATTGCTCAAAGGTGCTTTGATTTATTGGTTCATCTACAAGAATATTATCTTCATAGATGGCATACGCTCCATTATAACCAATATAGCCTTCTACACCTAGTTCTTCTCCCAGTTCTTTCACTTCATGAAGTGGCCTTCCGGTGCAAATAAATACAAGCATACCTTGTTCTTGTACTTGTCCTATTGCCTCTTTTGTAGAGGAAGTGTACGTATGATCTGGTGTTAAAATCGTGCCGTCAATATCGAGGAATAGTGTTTTATATGTCATGGACTTTGATTTCTCCTTTATTTGATGAAGTGTTTGTCGTCTCTATTATGAAACGATTCTAGTATTTGTCAACTAATTTTACGGTCATAGCATATAAAACATTCTTAAGAATAATTTACATTCATTTAGAAAGACTTGGCTGCCAAGTCTTTATGGCGAAAGCTACCGTTTTTCTTATAGTGTAAAAAAATACAGCCAAGTTTGAATAAACTTGGCTGTATAGTTTAAATAGGAAGAGGATGTTTTTTAAAAAGGAAATAATTTTAATCACTAGTATTAGATGGACGAGTATAAACTTTATTTTGTTTATCTACAAACATAAAGTTCTAAATTACAAATCATTGTGCTTAATTAGCCAATTTTTAATGGATTGAACAACAGACTCCACGGTTTCTTCAAGAAAAGGTGAGGACAAATTAGCAGCTTTTACCAGTTCTAAAAAAGACTTAGAACCTCCCAGCTTACATAGTTTTACATAGTCTTGCCAGGCAGTTTGAAAATCTTCTCTTGAGCGTTTCCAAAACTGAAATGCGCATAGTTGGGCTAATGTATAGTCAATATAATAAAAAGGGTCCTCATAGATATGCCCTTGCTTTTGCCAAAAACGTCCAGATGAAAAATAGTCATTTCCGTCATAGTCGCGATGCGGAAGGTAGATTGCCTCCAATTGTTTCCATGCCTTATTCCGTTCATCCGGTGACCATTCTGGATGAGCATATACTAAATGTTGGAATTCATCAACCGCTACACCATAAGGAATAAACAATAAGCCACCGGTTATGTGTGCGTATTGATATTTTTCAGTTTCTTCTTCAAAGAAAAGCTTCATCCATGGCCAAGTAAAGAACTCCATACTCATGGAATGTATTTCTGCTGCTTCTAAGGTAGGAAAAGTATACTCAGGAATTCCAATGGTTCTACTACAGTATGTTTGGAACGCATGACCTGCTTCGTGTGTCAGAACGTCAATATCACTAGATGTTCCATTAAAGTTAGCAAAAATAAACGGTGATTGGTAATCTTCTATAAAAGTACAGTAGCCTCCTGCCTCTTTTCCCTTTTTTGCTTCCAGATCCATTAAGTTACGCTCCAGCATAAAATGAAAGAATTCATTGGTCTCAGGTGAAAGTTCTGCATACATTTTCTTGCCATTATGAATGATCCAATCTGCATTTCCTCTAGGAGTCGGATTACCATCTGGATACTTAAACATTTCGTCATAATATTTCAATGTATCTACATGGATACGTTGAGCGTGTTTCTCATAAAGTTTCGAAGCTAACGGAACGATAACATCACGCACTTGCTTGCGAAAAACAGCTACCATTTCAGGATTGTAATCAATGCGTTGCATACGAAGATAACCAACTTCGGTAAAATTACGAAATCCAAGCTTCTTTGCGATTTTATGTCTAACGTTGACGAGCTGGTCATAGATCTCATCAAATTGTGCTTTGTTTTCGGCAAAGAAATCGGCTCTTACTTGAACAGCTTTTTTTCGGATATTCCGGTTTTTATCTTCGGTAAAGGGACCTAACTGAGCAAGGGTATATGTTTTCCCTTGAAACTCTACTTCGGCTGAAGCTACTAGCTTTGCGTACGAAGAAGTTAGCTTATTTTCTGTTTGCAGCAAGGGAATTATTTCTGGTGAAAAGGTTCTTACACTGCATTCTGCGATGTGAAATAACTGAGAACCCCATTGTTGCTCAAGCTCTTTTCTAAATGGGGATTGAATGAGCTCTTTATAAAATGTAACATCCAGTTCCTTTATTTCCGGTTCAGCATGATCAAAGAAATCACGTTCATTCTGATAAAACTCATCATTTGTATCAATAGATGAGCGAATAAAGACTAAATTAAATAATGTGGATAATCTGTTTCTAAATTGGTTAATAGCTTGGATAGCTTTATTTGCTTCATAGATAGTTGAAGCTTCAATAAGTGCGTTTAACAGATGAGTAAACTGTTCCTTTTCTTTAGCTAGATTTGGTCGTTTGTATATATATTGTTCAAAAGTTGTTGCCACGGTATCCCTCCTTGTTTGAATCCCGCATGAACGGGCGGAACATGCACATTTTAATAGCGTTATAGTAGCTGTTATGGAAAATGTAAAAAAATCTATCCATGATAGGTGTTTTAATTTACTTTGCATCTAGGTGACAGATGTTGTTTCAATGACATTCATAAACGGATTTTTAAGTGCATGTTTTATCTCGCATATAACTGGCAGTAAGACTTCCACTTCCCACTTTAATGCTACGAGGTAATCCCTAGGAAGATAAGGGGGAGAATCCAACTGCAAGTCAAATGTCTGAATCTGTTGTTTCTAATAGTTCAGTGGGGATAAAAGAAAAACCCACTGATTTACTTTATTTAATTCGACATACGAAACTTAAAATCCTGTTTATTTTTCAAAATTCATTAGTTATTCTAGTAGAATATAAAATTACCATGTAATAAAAAGTAAAAAGATAAGCAGTATTTAATAGTAGGTATTTTGAAAAAGAGAATAAAATCGCTACGGTCTTGAAAGATCGCCATGTGCTGCTACAAATTAGGTGAAATCACTTTTGAAAAAAAGGCTAGGTTTATTGACTTTCGTTCATTTCAATTGTAGACTATATTAAGCATATACTTATGTATGGGGTGAATAATATGTTACAATCGGTGCTTACAATTGGTGCAATACTTGTAGTTGCAGTTATTGTAGTAAGCTTAATTTTGCTAAAAGCTACACCAAAGGAAAGCTATGTGGGCTACTATCCTGGTATTTTGGTAGGGCTTGCAGGATTAGTATTCTTAACAATAGCTGCTGCATTCGGTAAAATTGAAATCATGGGCGCTGGTTTAGGGGGATGGGGCATTGCATCATTATTTTCTGCAGCGATTGGCCTCATTATAACAGCGTTAACAGACACTTATGCACATGCAAGGGTATAATGAAAAAAAAGCGGATAACCCGCTTTTTTTTCATTAGGAAATATATCCGTTTCTTTATTGTGAATAGTGTTTTTTGTACTTTAGAAAAGCACATTAGTTGCATAAATGGGTATACCCATTATGCTGTTCAACTTTCCCTTCCTTCATTAATCTTCCTATTGCCCGCTTGAAGGCGGCTTTACTTATGTGAAAGGTTGCTCGAATATCTTCAGGGTCACTTTTATCATCAAACGGTATCACACCGTCATTTGCTTTTAAGTGTTCGAGAATTTGGTCTGCGTCTTCTTGTATGCTTTCTCTTTTCAATGGGCGCAAGGAAACGTTTAGTGTACCATCATCCTTAACATCAATGACTCTTCCTTGTATATATTCTCCTAAACGCGGTTCTTTTTTTCGTTCTGTATAATGAATAAAACCACGATAATGCTCTGGAGTAATGATGGCAGAACCTTCTCTATTCGTTCGATAAACGGTACCTGAAATAGAGGCGTTTAATAAACTCTCAGGTGCTGGTTCTATTCTGCTAAATATCACTTGTTCTGTTGCAGGAATTGCAAGCAATCTGCCTTTTCGGTCCCTTCCGAGTGTGACAAAAAGTTTATCGTCCGTTTGTGGCCACACTTTCTCATATAGGGGTAGATCATCCTTAGATACAAGTATCTCTTTTGTTGTTCCGATATCTACAAACACACCAAGATTTGGAGTTACCTGTTTTACAATACTCCAGCCATATACATCCATCTGCACATGGGGAAGTTTTGTGGTTGCAACGGTTTTTCCTTTTTTATCTAAATATAAAAACACGCTTACTTCTTGATTGGGTTGCAGCTCTTGATCTGCTTCTTGATGGTGCAATAGAACCTCATTGGTTTCAAATGTTAGTACATATCCAGTATCGATGATTCGATCAACCGTCAAGGATTGGATGGTTCCTGTTAAATGTTTCATTTAATTCCCTTCTTTCTTTATATTGGAAAAGGGGCACTCATCTTTAGAGTCCCCCTTTGATTTCAAAGTAACATAAGTTTTTATCCCGCATGTAAGGTGCCGTAAGACTCCCACTTAAGATCTTGAGTTTCATACAAAAGGTCTAAGTAGGAGAAAACGGCACCTAAATGCCCGATTCGTTCAACTAACATTCAGTAGGAGTTTTCTTCCATCTCCTACTAAATGAAGTTTCACTTTATTTATACGTTCGAATAACTTCGAATGAGAAATTCTTCTTTCTTATTTTCATATGCAGCATGTATAATCATTTACGATAACACTGATTATCGTGAGAATTTCACTTAACCGCGGTATATGTTCCACTGGATGTTTTCTAACTTAAGCAACGTAAACCCAACCTGCTTTTACGTCCTTGCGACCCCGAAGTCGCGCCAGTGTGAATAAGCATCTTTAAAAACATGGTAGAATGCCAGATTACTTCATGATTACTTCGGCTTGTTAGCTTCCATATACTCTCATATTATCACCGATTTGTCAAATACCGTTGTTAACTATTTATATCCAATAGAAGTTATGATCAACATGAAGGGGTCGGTACACGCCTTTGAAGTTTACGGTTAGGATTCTATGGGTATTTTAGTAATACGAAATTTTTAAAAAAGGAGATTATGATGATACGTACAATTCTAATGATAATCGGTTTAATTGTTGTCATCGGTTGGATTATTTCTTTGTTTTAAGTATGGTAAAGAGCTAAATTCAGATGTTTTCGTTATAATAAAAAGGATATCATTAGTGCTTTTCCTTTTAGAGATTGTTCAAAAACCATGTTAATAATGACACAGCGAATTTCTTCGTACGTTAGAACGTATAAGAATTTTTAAGTTCTAAGTGTTGAGATAGCCGTTCATCTTTTTTATCCCCTTTTTAAACACGCTCTAGTAAGGAATTGCGTGCTTTTAGTAGGCAAGATTATAAAGGAGTGATTGGATGGATATGCAATTAAATGATAAGACAGTCCTTGTCACTGCAGGTAGTAAAGGATTAGGCAGAGCAATCGCGATGGAATTTGCGAAAGAGGGAGCCGCTGTATTTATTAGTAGTCGCAGTGAAACTAACTTACAACATACAGTAGAAGATATTAAACAAGAGACTGGCAATCCGAATGTGGAATATATTGTTTGTGATATGAAGGATGCACATGCAATTAAACAGATGATTGCTACCATTGTTTCACAACGTAGAACGATTGATGTCCTCATTAATAACGCAGGGGGACCGCCGGCTGGAAGCTTTCTTGAAATGGATGATGCAGACTGGTATCATGCCTTTGAATTAAATCTTCTTAGTTTTGTAAGAACGATTCGAGAGGCTGTTCCTCATATGAAGCAGCAGCAAAGCGGACGCATTGTCAATATTGCTTCCTCTTCCATCAAGCATGCTCTTGATAATTTAGTACTATCGAACACAATTCGTCCTGGAATTGTTGGACTTTCCAAAACATTAGCGCAAGAATTAAGTGAAGCTAATATTTTAATTAATACGGTCGGACCGGGTTCTATTAAGACGGAACGAATTTTAGATTTAAATAAGAAAAGGGCAGAAAAACTAAACATGTTAACAGAGGAAGTAATGGCTAAAGCAGAACAACAAATTCCAATGAAACGCTACGGCAAGCCAGAGGAATTTGCCAAAGCTGTCGTATTTTTAGCTTCAGGAGCAAATACGTATATTACAGGTCAACCTTTAATAGTGGATGGTGGACTTGTTAAGGCACTTTAAAATTAGGAACCTGTGTAAATGGTATAGAAATCATAAGCAGAAAAAATGAAAGAACCTTTTTATCGAAGAAGGTTCTTTCATTTTTGTTTACATGTTTAAGAAACAATATCCGCTCCTATGGACAGCCTTGTTTACCGTTTGCCAGTATGTGCTCAAAGCGCCATGTGTTTTGTTTCTTAACCTTATCGATTACCGTTATTGCACAGTAACTAGTGTAATAAACTGGCAACCCCAAGTAAGATCAGTAAAACTGGAGGGAGGAATTTCATGCGCTGCAATTGCTTACTCTTTGTCAATAATCTCCCAATCGTTAAACCGCAAAATAAGAACACACCACTCATACAGGCGATTAATACAGCAGTTACTATCGGTCCATATCCTAGCATAGATGCGCCGATACCAGCACCAAATGCATCCAAAGCTAGCGCTGATCCAAGCAAAATAGCTTCACCAGATGAAATCGTTCCAGAACAGTCTAAGTCAGCTCTATCCGGTGTAGTTAAAACAGCAGTTAAAATATTTTGCTTATTATTTTTTTCCTTATCTGATGAAGCTGCTCTTGAAGATAGACTATTATATAATGCAAAGCTACCCAATATAATTAATATACTTCCGCCAAGCAGACTAGCTGTATCTGGAGTAAGCATGGTAAGAAGCAAATTTCCAATCGTCATAGAGGCTAAAACGATAACCCCCGAACATAGCATAATGATAACTAATGCATTTAAAGGTACTCTTATATTCCGCATCCCATAAATAATTCCAACACCAAAGCTATCTAAGCTGACTGCAATCACTAAAAGAATTAAACCTGTATAAAAAAACATAGCACCAATTCCTTTGCGTTTGTTCTAAAGTATTGTATGTAGTTCATCATTTGTTGTGCGTATCCAACTTATGGACAATTCGCTTTCCTATAAAATAAAAAATTCCAATAGCTAATTGTCTGCTAGACTGTTTATCTTGTTGTTTAAGAAAATCTATCTGTTCCTACATGATGGATAACTTTTTTGAAAAGTATCTTTATCTAGATTAAGTACTTAAGCTGTAGCAAACTTCGCTCTTCTTCCTATGATAAGTAAACATTGGCTCGAATCGAAAGAAAGGCCGACTTAAAGGCGGGCTTGCCGATCGGCATCAGCCTCCCCCTGTTTTAGTGATGTTTCCTTTATCCCGGTTCTTATTTCAAATATCTGCTTATTATTTGTAAATTTATGTGAAAAACGGCATCTAAATGCCCGATTGGTTTAAGGGCCTTTAGGTCATACCCTTGTGGTACTAACATTCCGTGTAAAAAACGTTCTACGGAATGAAGTTTCACACCTTATCGCTTCAGAAGATCTGCCATTTGTTCGTTTATCCTGAGCACTTCTAGCTGTTGCTCTTCTTCATCCTGCCGACTATACTAAGTAGTAACTTTCTATATTGTGCGTTGGTTCTAGTACGATTACAGAAAGGTTCTTTTGTGTTATCATGAAATTTAGGTAGTTGAAGAAAGGATTTTTTAATATGAGTAAAATAGTAGTTTTAGCGGAGAAGCCCTCTGTTGGCCGGGATATTGCCCGTGTTTTACAATGTCATAAAAAAGGTAACGGCTTTATGGAAGGTGCAAAATATATTGTAACTTGGGCGCTTGGGCATCTAGTTACATTAGCTGATCCGGAAGTTTATGATCAGAAATATAAAACGTGGAAGTTAGAGGATTTACCGATGCTTCCATCTCATTTAAAGTTGAGTGTTATTAAAAAGACAGGGAAACAATTTCAAACAGTTAAAGTGCAGCTGAATCGCAAAGATGTTCGAGAGATTGTTATTGCTACCGATGCCGGAAGAGAGGGAGAATTGGTAGCACGCTGGATCTTGGAAAAAGCAAATACGAAAAAGCCGATAAAACGATTATGGATATCTTCTGTAACGGATAAGGCAATACGCGATGGTTTTAAGCAGCTTAAGCCCGGTAAGCAATTTGAAAATTTATATGCTTCTGCAGTAGCACGATCTGAAGCAGATTGGTATGTTGGTTTGAATGCAACGAGAGCTTTAACAACTAAATTCAATGCACAACTATCAACTGGACGAGTGCAGACCCCCACCTTGGCTATGGTTGCTGCTCGAGAAGAGGAGATAAAATCGTTTAAGCCGAAGCCGTTTTATGGAATAGAAGCGAAAATAAATAAAGGCTTTACATTAATCTGGCAGGATACCAATCATAATAAACGGCTGTTTTCGAAACAAATTGCTGATAAGATGTTAAAGAAGGTTGCAAACCAACCATTAACGATTGTGAACGTAGACAAAAAATACAAGAAAAAATTTGCACCGCAATTGTATGATTTAACAGAATTACAACGGGATGCAAATCGCATCTTTAATTTTTCGGGTAAACAAACATTATCGATTATGCAAAAATTATATGAACACCATAAGATTTTAACCTATCCACGAACTGATTCACGAGTCATTTCTTCGGATATTGTTTCGACTTTAAGGGATCGGGTAAAAGCATGTGGCGTAGATCAATATGCTCGTCAGGCTAATAAAATTTTACAAAAAGAGTTAAAACTTTCTAAATCCGTTGTGAATAATGCGAAGGTTACAGATCATCATGCGATTATCCCTACTGAACAAGCGGTTGTACTTACGGATTTAAATGATAAAGAGCTAAAAATATATGACCTTGTAGTAAAACGTTTCTTAGCAGTATTGTCCGATCCATATGAGTTCGAACAAACGACAATAACGGCAGAAGCAGACGGAGAACATTTTACTGCTAGTGGGAAGCTAGTTAGAAAGCAAGGTTGGAAAGAGCTGTACCATCGCGATTTTGACGAAGAAGCAGATGATAATGAACAGCGGTTGCCGTCCTTGGAAAAAGGTCACGTTTTTAAAACAGTAACATATGTTTTAACTCAAGGAGAAACAAAACCGCCAGAAAGATTTACAGAAGGCAGTTTGCTGCAAGCAATGGAAAATCCTGCTCGCTTTATGAACAGTCAGGATAAAAAATTGGCTCAGACATTAAGTAAAACAGGTGGTATTGGAACAGTTGCGACACGTGCTGATATTATTGAAAAGCTATTCAATAGTATGTATATGGAAATGAAAGGAAAATACATTTTCATCACACCAACAGGAAGACAGCTACTTGATCTGGTACCTGAAGAATTGCGTTCTCCAGCTCTAACAGCAGAGTGGGAGCAAAAGCTTAGTCAAATTGCAGAAGGTAAATTGAATCAGCGGCAATTTATTTCAGAGATCAAAACGTATACAAAGCAGGTAGTTCAACAAATAAAGGCAAGTCAGGAAACGTTCAAACATGATAATATGACTGGAACCAAATGCCCTCATTGTGGCAAGTTAATGCTAGAAATATCCAATAAAAAAGGGAGAATGCTTGTTTGTCAAGACCGGTCTTGCGGACATAAAAAGAATATTGCTAAATATACCAACGCTCGCTGCCCTAACTGCCATAAGCGTCTTGAATTACGTGGAGAAGGTGAAGGACAACTATTTTTATGTAAATGTGGGTATCGTGAGAAATTATCTACATTTAATGCACGTAAACAACGTGAAAAGAAAAAGAATGTCTCTCGAAAAGAAATCAATAAGTATTTGAAAAAACAAGATGATGGATTCGTTAATCATGCTTTAGCAGAACAGCTGGCAAAATTGAAAAAATAAGTATTATTCAGCCCCCTTTGTGCTTCATGTAATCGTGCAAAGGGGGCTATTCTATTAGTTATGGTTGTGTGGTTGTGTTTACAGCTTTATAAGGATTGGTGGTAGACTATTTACTGATGTTGTAGAGAAACGCTGGTTTAAAATCGCTTTTCTTCAATAATATGGTGGAACTTATCTAATATTTGCACTTTGCTGGGGCTGTTTTCTACTGCCATTTTCTCAGCGGCAGCAATGGCTTCATCTTTTGCATCATACAATTCTTCTGGCGCCACGTCTTCAAGCTTTACAAACCATGCTGTTGCATCAACATTTGGTGTGACACTATACGTTCTCATGAATAAAAACTCCTTTACAATCTTTTATCAAGGTTGTTCAAAAAATCAAGTTTCAGCTTTAATATGCACTTGTAGTTAAGCTGTTCCCAGTTTTAGCTGTAGTCAAACAATAGAATAAGGAGGGAATGGTTTGAGTAACAGTTGAATAAACTGACTCAGGGGGAAAAACCAACTATTTATTCCACATGTGACTAGCAGTAAGACATGCTCCTCCATGCATGCTACGAGGTGAAACCTAGGAGGAAAAGCGTGCGATCCAACTGCAACTCAAATGCCTGATCCTGTTCATTCTGACAATCGGTGGGGAGAAAAGAAAACCCTACATTTCCTTTCACTTTATTAGTGAATAGGAAATTAATCATGATAAATTTTACGTAAGCTGTTTACTTGCAATTACCATCTCATGTATCATTTAATAAGAAGTAGGCTTGGTTTAACGATATAAGGGAGGTTAGAATCGATGGCTTTTGTAATATTAGATCCTTGTCAGGGTGAAAAGTCAGGTGAATGTGTTAGCGTTTGCCCTGTTGATTGTATAGAAGAAGGACCAGACCAATTTTATATTGACCCAGATGTATGTATTGATTGCGGGGCTTGCAAAGCAGTTTGCCCTGTTGATGCAATTGAAGAAGAGTATGATTTAACTGCTGAACAAGAGGTGTTCTTAGAAAAAGCAGAAGAATTTTTTGCAAATAGATAAATGAATAAAGAAAATAAAAAGGGCTCATTTCCAAATGAACTGCCCCCTGTCAAGTAGACAGTGGAAATAATAAAAAAGATTTAAGTGGCTTTAGCTCTATATTCCATAGGGCTAAGGCCGTTTAATCGCTTTTGATACCTTTCATAATTATAAAAATGAATATACTCATCTATCGCAGTAGTAAGTTCCTCAAATGTTTTATATTTATGTAAATAATACTTCTCACATTTCAGTGTCCCAAAAAAAGACTCCATTGGTCCATTATCAATACACCGACCAACTCGTGACATGCTTTGTGTCATCTCTGCCGCATCTATTTTACGTTTGAACCCTTTAGAGGTGTATTGGAATCCACGGTCACTATGGATAAGAGGCTGTTCTTCATTCAATAGTACTGTGGCTTGATCAAGTGTCTTAAATACAAGTTGATTATTGTTGGAATGTCCTAGAACATAACTTATAATGGATCCGTCATAAAGATCACGAATCGCACTTAAATAGGCCTTTTTTGATTGGTCATACTTAAATTCTGTAACGTCCGTTACCCATTTTTCATTTGGTTTTTCGGCTTGGAATTCACGATTTAATATATTGTCTGCCACATGTTGAGGTGTAGAGCGTTTATATCGCTTCTTCTTGACACGAATGACAGAGCGTAATCCAGCCACTTTCATCAACCGATAGATTCTTTTATGATTAAGTTTCTCCTCGAACTTTCTATTCATGTGAAGGGTCATTTGACGATAACCAAATATACCACCCACTTTTTCATGGAGTATTTGCACCTCTTTGATAATTTCTTTATTCTGTATTTCTCTGGATGAAGGAGTACGATTTAGCCACTTATAGTATGCAGAACGTGCAATTCCCGCGATTTCACAAAGTAAACGAATGCTTAACCCTTCATTCTGATGAAGCTCTTGAATAGCGACATACTTATCCTCAAATCGGATTTGGCTTATTTTCGCCTCCTTTCGATCTCCTCTAACTTTTTTAAGAAAGCATTCTCTGCACGTAAACGTTCGTTCTCCTTTGCGATTCGATGCATTTCTAACTTCATTTTTTCTTCGGAAGTTAACTCATTTTCACTTTTAGAACGTCCTCTTCTATCCTTTAACGCATCCCATCCACCATCTTCATATTTACGTACCCATTGATATATTTGTTGGTAAGACACTTGATGATTATCCGCAGTTTGTTGATAATTCTTCCCGTTCGCTAAGGCATCTTGTACCATCTCAATTCGTTCTTTCCAAGTTGTTTTTCTCCCTTTAGTCATCGAGCTCGTTCTTCCTTTCGACGTATCCTTTAATTCTCTATGACTATTATACTGCTTTATCCATTTTCGAAGTACGGATGTGCTAGATATTTTATACTTGCGAATGACCTCCCGTTGAGAATACTCCCCTGATATATAATCTTCTACAGCTGCTTGTTTTAAATCTTTAGAATATGACTTCCATGTCCTTGAGTTCTCCAATCCATTGAGACCGTATTTCTCATATTTATTAGCCCAATCATACAGAGTTACCTCCGAAATTCCGTATTTTGAACATAATTCTATTAGCGTATAATCTTCATTCTTATATGCCTTTAACACTTCATACTTAAACTGTCTAGAGTAAAATTTATATTTATTGGACATAAAAAACTCCCCTTAAGGTAATAACAGATTTTTATTTTTTAATCTGTCTACTTTAAGGGGAGCATATCAGAATTTGATGGGGGCTTTTATTTTATAAGTGAGTTAATAGGACAAGGAGAAGACTTTTATCTAAAAATTGAAGAAATTGAATTAAATCTTAGATTTTATTTAGAATGGCTTAATTTATGTAACGATACTAGAAACAGGGAAGAATTAGTTTCTTTGGACGGAAGATTTAAGATTGTTGTCAATAAAAAAAAATAAACATTTCACAATGAATTTTATTTATTCCGAAATCGATTATGACGAAATAATTTGTCTAGCAATACAATTTGATAACGATGAAATCAAGAGTTTTAGAACGAAACTTCAAAAGTTTATTGCCTATTATAATTAGTGAACCATTCCGGATATATGTTGTGTTGTTGAAAAGCCATGGAGAGCTGATGATTTTTGGGGCTTGTGTTTTATAAAGGGGTTTTCTCCATTCAGATCCTCCTCTAAGGTTCTGTTGTGCGTTGAATTTGGTAGGAGGTAATTTTTGTACCATGTTATGATACAGACAGCAAGTTGGGTTTTAAGCAAAAAATCATATATAGGTGAAATAGAGCAAGAGATGAGGGGGAATATCATGGCAATCATAAAGGATAAATCAACTGAATTTGAATTGTTTCCTGGAAAATATGAGGAGGAGATAGATGATCCTTTTATACTGTCTATATTTCGAATAACGGTAACCAATAAACCAATGATCAATTTGTATTCGCCACTTAAATATGGAATAGCAAAAAAAGATATAGACTATAGAAACCATGGAAATCCTGAGAAACATCCAGTTGTACCCCATGTATATCATTGGTCATGGAAAAAGGTCAGCAAGGTAGAAATGGAAACAACCATTGAAAAGGAAGCGAAAAAAATGAGGATTTTGTTTAATCATACAGATTCAACATCAACGGATAACCACCCTTTTTCATTAAGCGATTTTTTAGACGCTTTTGATGAGGATTTTATTACATCTCATAATTGGATATTTAGTGATATGGAAGCCTATGTAGAAACAGATGGAGGAGAAGTTGAAGACCATATTTTTTATCAAGAAAGATTCTGTATTTCTGGGGATAAACTAGCTTATTATTTAACTAATTCCTATATTCTTATCGTTTTTGGGTTAGTTATAGCTGTAAAAAAAGGTTCTGTAGAGATTAGGAAAGAGAATTATCCAAAATTATTAGGGAATATGAAATTTTGGGAGATAGACTATGAACCGTCTATAACTAATTATGTTATTGAAATTGGATTTTTTGATAGTGCCTATATTCTAGTTTCAAGTAAATCGCCTGTATTAATTAATAAAATTCAAAAAAAGTACCCTGAATTTACGGAGTATCGTGCAGATAATCCAGATTAAACCATTATTTAATCTGTGTTCATTTCATATTAAAAAACTTTAGTTGGGGAGGTTCTCTCTTTCATTATATAATGATGTACATAAAGTAATGCCTATAGCTTACGAATCCACGAGGGTTAAGGATTACATCTTGGTTTGAGAGATCCGTAAAGTTAGAGTAAAAAGTAAGACGGAATAATTAACGATAGCAGCACTATGTTCTTATGTTTACAGTGCGGATGGTTAATTGTGGTGCTATATTTTGTTTACACAGAGTTAAGTTAGATATAACTTTAAGGAGGTGTTGTTCATGAGAAGGGATGTACAATTTTATGGGCGGACAGATGAGGGGATAGCGTTTAACTAGCCGATCAACTGCGTGGTTCCCCTGAATTTTGAACAGAGGTGGTATAGACTTGTATCATTTAACATTGAAACCTATTGACAAAAATAATTGGGAAGAAGCTATTCACTTAAATGTGAAAGCAGAACAGCAACCATTTATAGCATCCAATCTTTATTCTATCGCAGAAGTTCAATTTCTGGATGATTTTGTTGCGAAAGGTATTTATCTTGATCACAAGATGATTGGATTTACGATGTTCGGAATAGATCCTGATGATCATCAATATTGGATTTATCGACTAATGATTGATACGATATATCAAGGAAAAGGGTTGGGTGCACAATCCCTACAGCTCATTATTGAAGAGTTGCGACAGAACAAGCAAGCAAACATTCCATATGTGATGATTGGTTATCATCCTGAAAATCTTGCAGCGAAATTTGTTTATCAAAAGGCTGGATTTAAAGAGACTGAATTGGCTCCTTGGGGCGAACAACTGGCATCTTTGAGATTATAATGAGAAAGCAAACGAAACCATTACCCGCCATACAACTAGCGAATGGCGGGTAATGGATGACTTTTAAGTAAAACGATTTGTATCACGCTTTCAGGGTTCGTTTTTGAAGCAAGATTTTCCGATACATCCCATTCAACATAATAGATGTATCTTCTTTTACAAGTAGCGTTTCTTTGTTTGTATCTTGTAATTTTTCAAAGTTGATACCAATATCAGTACCTAATAACTGAATGAACGGTCTGATGATTTTTTTAAACGTAGAAAGCTCTTTGCCTTTAGGTGCAAATTTATCGAAAATAATAATTTTACCCTCTGGTTTGACCACTCGAACCATCTCTTGTAAACATTTATCGGCATCAGGGACAACTGATAAAATAAGACTTCCTACAACTACATCAAATTGATTATCTTGAAATTGCATATGCTGAGCATCCATTTTTAAAAATTGTATGGAAGAATCTTTGAATTTATCTTTCGCCTTGTTAAGCATTTCGGTTGAATAATCAATTGCGGTAATTGTTAATTCTTGATGGTGGACTAGCTCTAAATCTGCGCCAGTTCCGACACCGACAAATAGTATGTGTTGATGATGGGAAAACGGTTCTTCGTGAAATATTCTCTTCCGGGCTGCTAAAAAATTCCCTGCATTAAAGGACGTATCGTAAATAGGTGACCAAAGTTTATAAATAATTTCATTCCAACGATTATTCATGCTTCACCTCTTTTTGTATGAATGAATCTGAAATATTTTCTACAATTCAGCTTCATATAATAATTTTAGCATAAGGGCATTTCATATACGAAGACGGTGTGCTTTCCATAGAAGCTTTTATGCATTGCATTAAAAATTAAGAGGATTAAACCATTTATCTCAGGTTAACTGGCTGTAAGACATTCACTTCAAGAATTAGAGGAGAAGCCAAGAATAATTATAAGTAGGCCAGTAAAAGCCCGATTCATTCAACTAACAATCAGTGGGGGATGAAGAAAACTCCACTGATTGAAGTTTCAATTTATGATGGCAGCTATTGTAATTAAAAAACCTTGTGAAAAAATGTAATGTAACATGCTTGTTAGTTAGTATGAAGAAAGTTGAGGGGGAATAAATCGATACGGACTGTTTTAAACAGAGGAATGATACATATTGCGGTTTGTAAATCTAACGAAAATATACATCCGTAGTAATACATAAACAATGTAACTAACTTATATGGGCGATTCCATCTTTACATAAAATATCTCTGAAACAGTAGTAATGTGCAATTTTTAACGAAAGTGAACCGACTCTGCCTAAAAACTTATAAATTGAAACAGTACTTGGCTTTCTCTGCTCATTTTTTAGTTTTGGTAAATAGGGAATAGTTGTTTTATCTACAATATTGATTGACCAACGTTTGATAGCCATTGTTGAAAATATATCTAAAAATTAAAAACACATTGTTCCTAAATTTTTAATCTGAATGAATCACCGCTTTCCGTTTTAAATTAGTGATGTTTATATTTCTTTCATAAAAAGAGAGTTCAAAATTTTATTAAACTAGAAGATCTAGCTTTCTTTTTATCTGTTATGATCTTATAGAAAACAATAGATAGGAGTAGTTAATATGCTTAAAGTGGACAAGTTAAGTAGTGAAGAAGTACTTAACATAGACAGGCTGGATAATTTGCTTACCCTCTATCATCACTAAAAAGTTACGGAAGCCATCTTTATTTTCGATATCACAATAAAATATTTGTTGGAAATGAACCAAAGAGGAGCTACTGTCGAGGTAAAGCAACGCTGAAAATAAATGAAAGGACATGGATAATGGGAAAAAATTTTCATGAAATAGCTGAAGAATTTTTTTTCATACAAAAAAGTTTCCCAATGAACGTTTTTAGAAAGAGAGGTCAAATTTTATTTAATGATTTCTATCTTATGCTGGATGAAGAGGTTTGGCCGCAGTTACAGTATTTGGCAAAGATGAACGGAGATACTAATATACAAATAGCCGATATATCCCAATTTAAAAAAAGGTTATGGAAAACTGAAAGAAAGTGTAAAATATTTTCTATTCCCATCTCCATGAATGCGAATGATTATATAAATATACTTTATGAAAAAGGAATTATCGTAGAATCCGAAAAAGTAATCTGGTTTTCTTCATCTGCAAATTGGGGAATCTGGGCTGAAAGATCTTGGGATATTAGCGCTTTGTTTAGCAGGCTAATTACTAATGATTTTTATGATTGGGTTTCTTTGAATGAAGATATCATAGAGCTTATACAAGATAAAAAAGTAAGAGGTAAAAAAGACGAAAATATAAAGATACTAAGATCAAACTATACGTGAATAAATAGTGTTTTATCTAAAGAGAAATCAGGTAAATTAACTCAAATAAATATCCTTTCTTTTAGTTAAGCGCCAAATAATCCCCATCTTTTCCGATGGGGAATTCGTATTTTATTAGTTTGGTTGAACAAACATAACGAGAATGAAGTATCGGATACCTGCTGCTATCATTACAACCTGCGTGGCGATGTGATATCAGGAAATATCGTCGTTAGTTAAGCATATAACAGCTGGGGTATCCGTTCGAATTGATTGGTGATAAAAAATTTATTCCGTTATTAGGCTATCAATAGGATAAGGAAAATCGGTCTTTATTATTTAATGCCAAGATACTATTAGCAACACGGTGTTTTCTTTTTATTAGATCCAGCTCCCAGTGATAATGACGATATATTAACATAAAAGGGCATACGTAACCGGTAAAATTTTGTAGAATCTGATGGGAGATATGGCTGCTGGTGTATGGAATTTAAAGGACATATAAATACTATAAAGGGTATTAAAGTTTTAAAAAATGTATCAAACAAAAAATCAAAAAATGTCTGGGAATCTTATGTAAATAAAAGAATAAACAGAATCTGGCGTTTGACTTGCAGTTAGATCGTAAGCCTTTTCTCCTAGGTTGCTTACACTTTGTAGCATAGAAGGGCAGGTCTTACTGTCAGTTATATGCGGGATAAAAAGATTGAACTTTACGTTAACGTAAATAGTAAACTATTATTGTCGGAAAATTTAATCAGGAGGGTGCCATGAAAAAAACAGAGCATACATTTGCGATTCAAGAAATAGCAGAACGTTTTGGAGTCACTACAAGAACGATTCGTTATTATGAGGAAATTGGCATCTTGCAGCCTAGGAGAACAAATGGCGGGCAACGGGTTTTTACTAAAAAAGAAATAGTACAACTGCAGCTTATCTTTCGCGGTAAAAAATTTGGCTTTTCATTAGAAGAAATTAGGGAAATGATTCGTCTGTTTGACCAAGACCCTACCGGGAAACAACAATTAAAAAGGACGATAGAGTTTGGGTATACAAAACTGGAAGAAGTGGCGGCACGAATAAACGAATTATAAGAAGTTCGTACGGAAATGGAAAAATATATCATTACTTTTCAAAAAAAACTAGCAGAGCTAGAGGGAAATGGTATTGAATAGTTCAAATTTAACCTGCTCATCAGGCAAGGAAGCTTCAAATCTGAAGCTATTATCACTCCGCAAAAAAGATTAACCTATTTGGAATGGGATACAGAGAATTGACTAGTAGTTTATCGACATTAGGAATTAGTTTGGAGGATAAAGCTGTTTTACCACATGTCAAATATCAAAGAGTTTCTCATCACGTTATTTGCTGATCAGCGTTTAGGAAGAATCATTGTTGCGATTCATGCAAAGATGGTTTATCAATAAGCTTCCTATAATTGTAAAGCATTGTGATGCAAAAGCTTTTAGCATACATGAGCTTGTTTTTTCTCAGGTAAGGAAGCTGTAAAATAGGGGTTTATTCATTTGCATTAAAATAGGTAAACTTGTGGAAGGTTGGTATTCCTTTAAAAAAACTACGTAGCAAGTTATAAAATTTTTAAACTGTACGAAATTATGGAAGCGCTCTCTATAAATGCGACTGGGAAACTGTTAAAACATCAACATCGTAAATAACCTAAGGAGGGAAAGGATTTATACATGAATAATTTTTATTTAGAAGATCAACAACTGCAACGACTGGTCAAACGTTATTTGCCACCAGATTTTTTTACGTGGGCGAATAAGCAATTAGATGATTTTGGAGCACATTGTGCCGGTGCAATTAGTGAACGAGCAGTTCATACGGATAGAAATGGAGAACCTCGACTTATTCAGTATGATAAATTTGGAAATGAGATATCGAAAGTATGGGTAAATGAGGGGTATCAAAAAACAGTTCAGGAAACATATAATACAGGAATTGTCGGCTATATTCATAAGGATATACCGGAATTAGGACATAAAGGAAATTATGTATATGCTTTTACGCAAGGGTATCTGCTATCACAGGCTGAAGCTGGTTTTTATTGTCCAGTAACCTTAACAAAGGCAACTGCCTATTTACTTGATCGGTATGCAACGGAAGCAATTAAACAGCGATTCCTTCCGCATGTAATCGCGACAGGGGAAGAAGAATTATATGAAGGAGCGACATTTTTAACGGAACGGCAGGGGGGATCTGATGTTGGTGCGAATGAGGTAAAAGCCGAACAAGCGGGCAGCTATTATCAATTAACGGGAGAAAAGTATTTTGCTAGTAATGCTGGTACTTGTGGAGTAGCTATGGTGCTGGCAAGGACAACAGGAGGAGCTCCTGGAACAAAGGGGCTCAGCTTGTTTGCTGTACCCTGGGAGGAAAACAGAGTAAACGGTAAGCTGCGTATACGTCGTTTAAAAGATAAATTAGGGGTACGTGCTGTTCCATCAGCAGAGGTTGAATTTTCTCAGGCAAAAGGTTATTTAGTTGGTGAATTACATCAAGGATTTTCCTATATGATTAAAGCGTTAAATCTGTCACGTGTCGCAAACGCTGTTGCCTCGGTGGGAATGATGCGTCGCGCCTATACGGAGGCAAAAGCATATGCAAATAATAGAAAGGCTTTCGACAAGCAGCTTACTGATTTCCCGATGGTTCGTGAAACGCTCAGTACGATGGGAGCAATACAAGAGATTGGCTTAAGCACCATGTTTACGGTTATTAATTTAATGGATCAGGTAATGGGAGGTGAACAACGGGCTTCGTTCAAAGAACAAATTTTATTTCGTCTTTATGTTGCTATCATGAAGAAGGAAACAGCCGAACAAGCGATCTATTTTGCACATGAAGCAATTGAAATGCATGGTGGAAATGGATATATTGAAGATTTTATTACCCCGCGTCTGTTGAGGGATGCTCAAGTTTTAACGGTTTGGGAGGGGACAGCAAACATACTTGGAATAGAAGTCATTCGGCTGATCAGTAAGTATCAAGCAGATGAATTATTTATAAATGACATGACAAAACGTCTGCAAACAGCAAAAAAAGAGTCACCATTAGATGAAAAAATAATTCATTTCGTCAAGCAAGGAATAGATCAATTAAAAGCGGAAATAAATCAATGGAAAGCGTTAAATCCAGATTTACAAACGTATTATAGTAAACGTATTAGTGATAACATGACGCGGATTTTGACAAGTGTCATAGCAGTTGAGCAAACGGTTACACATGAAGAAAGACAGGTTGCAATCGCCGAAGTCTTTCTCCATCATAGTTGGAATGATGAGGAGATAAGTGATCAGCCAGCTCCGTTAAAGCATTTTTCCAAGATCGTAGAATAAAAAAGCAGTTTATTATTATTATTTTCAGATAATTTTATTCAAGCTACTATAATTAAGTAAAACATAACCGTCTATGGGGATGAATATAAAGCCCCATAGATGGCAGAGTCATGTTGTGATATTTTTTATTCTTCTTCTACTTTTTCAGCTAGCTTACTTGCAATCCAACGTTTTGCTGTTTCTCCGTCAACTTCATAAACTTTTCCAGCACGCAGTAGGTCACCATGATAGGCAGTTTGGACATTCATTTTTACTTTCATTTCAATACTCCTTTTAACAACAATCCGATTATCGACTTATAAGACTCAATATCTTGTGCTTATACTAAGAAGCTGAGGGATTACTGCATCAAACAGCCTGATTGATTGCGAATCAACAGGTAGAATATACTTGAACAGATCACAAGATAGTCCCTATTTTTCCAAGATATTGACTGTAAAACATGTTAACATTGAAGGAAAGCTTGGATGAAAAGATACTGTTTACTTGTTATTTTTACTTTTATCTACAGGTAGTGAAAAAAGCTTCTACAGAATAACTTTATTATAACATGAAACAGATGATCAAAAGCAGCTAATGTGCTGAAACAGTTCGTCATTCTTTTATCCTCTATGTAACTGGCAGTAAGACTTGACCTTCCATACTACGAATTAAAAGCTAGGAGGATAAGTGGAGGATCAACTGCAAGTCAAATGCCTAATTCTGCCATTCTAACGATCCGCGGGGGATATAAGAAAACCCACGGATTTGAAGATTACTTTATACCACACTTATGATGTTCGCATGCTCCTATTTAGAGAATACGAAGAAGTCTGAGTGGGAGATAATACACCAAAAATCCGAATCGTTCCGGTTGGACAGAACCAGTAAAATTTCTTGAATCGGGAACACACGAAGAAAAGATTTTCCTTTTCGAGAACAGGAAAGACTTCTTAAATAGGCGTTGCATAGAAAAATTGTTCTTTTTCAAGGAAAAGGAAAGTTTCGGCAGCGATACATCGCGATTTTTCAAGGACGAGGTAAGCTTCAGTACGCTTTTAGGGACGTCAATCACAAAGGCGTTACAATTGGCCAGAGTATGCTTCAATAGCCATACATCACTGTTTCCCAAGGAATTATAGCTTTAATTCTACTTCCTGTCAGTAGGGATGATGAAAATCCCCACTGAGGAAGTTTTACTTTATATAGCTAAGAGCTTCTGCAATATTTGTAGTTGGTTGTTTGCAAGAGAAGTTTTCACAAACATAAATGGTTGTCTCTCCATTAATAGCTCGATAGGCACTTGCAAATGGAGCAATGCCGTTAACTTGATCACTATCTTCAAGCGATAATATCGTTACATTTGGTAAAAACATGTCTTGAAGCTGTTGTAAAAAAGCTTGCTTTTTTGGATCAGCGTTTGAACCAATGATAACGACTTCTTTTGCAGGAAATTCCATTAGTTGTAGGCTTTGCATGAAAAACGGACTTGCTGAAGCCTGAATTTTTAGGTCGTCATAAAAGCTGTAAAACATTTCTTCCGCATAATCAAGATAACGTGTTTCTCCAGTAAGATACCCCATACGGACAAGCATTACTGCAGCAACACTATTTCCCGAGGGGAGAGCGCCATCATATATTCCTTTGTCTTTTGCAATCAGCGTTTCACTATCTTTTCCGGAGAAATAAAACCCTCCATGTTCATGATCCCAAAACAATTCCAGCATTTGATCCAATAATTGTTTGGCTTTTTGTAAATACGTTAGATGAAAGGTTGCATCATATAATTCGCTATATCCCCATAATAGAAATGCATAATCGTCTAAATAACCTACGTATTTTGTTTCGTTATCACGATATCTCGCCATTAACCGACCGTTTTGTACTAAATGGTTCTCGATAAACTGCATTGCTTGTTGTGCCATGGTAAGATACGTTTTATTTTGAAACACTTTTCCTGCTTTGGCTAATCCTGCGATCATCAGTCCATTCCAACTTGTTAGAACTTTATCGTCTACATGTGGGTAAACTCGCTTTTCGCGTTCTTGAAGCAATTTCTTTCGAGCTGATTCAAGTTTATCTTCTATTGTTTTCTCAAACGTTTCGCTTTGTTCGGCTATGGAAACTTTATTACTCTGAATCCGGTTAGGAATATTTGATCCTGAGAAGTTTCCTTCCGGAGTAATATCGTAGAGTGTTGCATATAAGTTTCCAAGTTCATCGCCTAAGATAGTGATGATTTCCTCGTAGTCCCAAACATAGTACTTTCCTTCAACACCTTCCGAATCAGCATCAATAGCCGAATAAAATGCGCCATCAGCAGAAGTCATTTCTCTAGAGATAAATTCAATCATTTCTTCAATCATTTTCCGGTAAAATGGACGGTGAGTGATTTGAAATGCTTCTGTATAGGCAATTAATAGCAGTGCGTTATCGTAGAGCATTTTTTCAAAGTGTGGTACAAGCCACATTTCGTCTGTACTGTAACGGGAAAAGCCAAAACCAATCTGGTCGTAAATACCGCCAGCGGCCATGGAATCAAGTGTATGCTCGACCTTTTTTAAAGGTGCGGTATTTTTCGTAAAATAAAATTGCCGCATAAGAAACATTAAGTTATGCGGCATGGGAAACTTTGGTGCTTTGTCAAAACCGCCGTATTTAAAGTCAAAGCTTTTTTCTAATTGGTTGTACGCTTCTTCTACATGTTTTTCAGTTAGTCGCTGATTACTTTTTGGTGTAATCGTTCGGTCTAATGCATTTTCCACACTTTTTGTAACTTCTAAAATATGCTGTGGATCTTGTTGAAACTTTTTAGAAAGCCCATGAAGTACATCAACAAAGCTTGGCATACCATATTTTTGTTGTTTTGGAAAGTATGTTCCTGCATAAAATGGTACCTTATCTGGTGTCATAAAGATAGAAAGCGGCCATCCTCCGTGTCCTGCCATCATTTGACATACTTTCATATAGATAGAATCGATATCCGGTCTTTCTTCACGATCGACTTTAATGGAAATAAAGTTATCATTCAGGATGGAAGCAACCTCTCTATCTTCAAAGGACTCCCTTGCCATGACATGACACCAATGACAAGTACTATAACCAATTGAAAGGAAAATTGGTTTATTTTGTTGTTTTGCTTCAACAAATGCTTCTTCCGACCACGGATACCAATTTACTGGATTATATGCATGTTGAAGCAAGTAAGGGCTTTTCTCATGGAGGAGCCGATTAGGTTTTTTATCTAAATTCATTTTATGTCATTACCCCTTTAATAGCTATATTTTTTGATACGTCGTATAAAAAGTTTAAATCACTATTTACTATACCCTTTAAATCCATTATTTAATTTAATAGTTCCTTTATTTATTGTTAATTGTGTAGTTTTATTGCTTAGAAGAGGGATTATTCCTGTAAAGTAGAATAATTACTGTTATTTGGAATATTCGAGTTTTGTTCAATCTAAGAGAATTTCACTTTCCGAGGATAAAAAGTGATCTTCTAAAAAGCAGAAATAGTTTAAGGGTTGCCTATAGAAGCACAAGTATATAAACTTATTGAACTTCCTTGACCATCATCACGAATCTATACTTAAGTTCGATTTCCTATGAGACCTGCTAACACTCGAAGATAGCTTTTGAAGAGCTAAAATCTTTTGAACTATCCTTATACAGCTCTCTCCTAATAACATTTAGAATTGTAAAATATTTTATTTATAATGATGATACTTTCTAATATGAAATACAATATTTTTTTGAACAGAATATTTTAAAAAATTTAAACTTTTGCCATTGAAATATTTTTAAAACAGTATTAAAATGTTACTGAATAGTTACATTTTATTGAATATAAAAATATAGTATTTTTTTTAAATGGTTTAAAATCCCTGAAAGGTTGAAAGGTGTAAATTTTTAAGGGTAGTATTACCTTGCCATTTAGATGATTTGACCTACACTTCCCTTTGATAAAGAAGGGTGGAGATATTATTTTCGTACTTATCGCTACGATCTAAATGGAAATCCTCCTTTGTTATCAATAACTACGGATAAAGTCTTAGAAAGTTCCAACTTGTATTTAAACTTCTAAAACAACGGGGCAAATTATATGTACTTCCTATTTTATATCAGAAAATACAAACGGACTTATATTAATTTACCCCAATAGTAACATGTGTTAATGGATGAATTGTTTCAAAAGAATACATACCAATTATGTATTTAAATTTCTATGTTTTATATAAACTTACAGAAAATTTACACTTGGTTAATATTAGTAAAACAAACATTTTATACAATAGAGTACAAGCATGTGAAGAAGGGAGAGTAGGTAATTCATGGTAAGAGAAAAGTTTACGGCGTTCTTTTTAGCCATCGCTTTGGCTTTATTAGCTTTTCCAATTAGTCTTCAAGCAGAAGGAGTAGAGGATACAGCTCCAGAAATTAGTCCGGATCTTCCAAATGGCAAACGTGTTTTATTTGATAATACGCACGGTCAAACAGCTGGACAAGCGGACTGGGTTATTGATGGAGCTTTTTCAGATTTTGCAGAAGGTATTGCTAAAAATGGATATGAAGTAAAAGAACTGCGGCAAAAAGACCCATTTGATGTGGGGGATTTAATACCTTATGACGTTTTTATCATACCAGAAGCAAATATACCTTTTAAGAAAGAGGAACAAGCTGCCATAGTGGAATATGTAGAAAATGGAGGAAGTGTCTTTTTTATTTCAGATCATTATAATGCAGATCGTAATAAAAACCGCTGGGATTCCTCGGAGATTATGAACGGTTTTCGACGAGGAGCATTTGATAATCCTTTAAAAGGCATGGATAAAGAGGAAAGAGAATCTACAGCGATGCAAAATGTAGAAAGCTCTGACTGGCTATCCAATCATTTTGGAATACGGTTTCGCTATAATGCTCCCGGAACAGTCGTAGCAGATCAAGTTGTGGCTCCTAAGGACTCTTTTAATATTACTAAAGGTATAAGCAAAGTTACTATGCATGCCGGGTCTACACTTGCAATTACAAATCCTGATACTGCGAAGGGAATTGTTTATTTACCAGATAACTTAGATGAAAGTAATAAATGGGGACCAGCCGTAGATGAAGGAATTTATCACGGTGGTGGAAAAGAAGAGGGTCCATATGTTGCTATATCCAAATTAAAGCGTGGAAAAGCCGCTTTCATTGGCGACTCTTCGCCTGTTGAAGACGCAACACCAAAATATCGTAATGAAGAGACAGGAAAGCCGAAAAGAACGTATGATGGTTTTCAGGAAGCGGATAACGCAGAGTTGTTATTAAATATGGTTGATTGGTTGGCTGAAGATGAAAACTATGCTCGATTTTCAGATACGGAAATTCCATTAGATGATGTTTCTCCAATGCTAGAAAAAGAGTTGCCAATAAATACAACGGAGCCAAAAGAAGAACCTTGGAACGAGCCGCTTGCCGGATATGATTGGTTTGATCCTTTAACTTTTGCACCTGGAGCTTATGGATCAAAATTAGATTCTGTTAAAGACCCTTCTTACCAATTCAAAATGGAAGAACCTATTTCTAATGTAGAACCATTTACAGTAGAATTAATCATTTCGGGATTATCTCCAGGACAGATAGTATCAGGATATAATGTAGGAATGTATCTTGACGGCGGAATGCAAGTAGCAAAAATACAAAATGAAAATGGCGATTGGCCTTCATCATATGGCTATAGCGAAGCGTTTACCTTGGCTGCAAACGAGAGTGGAATTGCTTCCAAAAAATTAACCATTCAAGTAAAAAAAGGAGTACAAGGGAAAGTAAACCTTCGCTTAAGAAAAAACAGCAGTAAACTGTATACAACTACGGTTTTAGTTAAATAGGTTTGAATTGAGTTTTTATCATAACCACAAGAAGCATTTAACTAAATTAGGGGGAATTAATTTGAAGATAATCAAATTTTTAGGCCTGGCTTTATTATTTATTGTTCTTCTCTCTGCCTGTGGAGATAAGGAAGAAAATGCAAAAGCAGAAAAGGGCGAAGAAAAATTAGACAAGCTAACGGTTCAATTTGTGCCTTCGCAAAATGCAGACACATTAGAAGCAAAAGCAAAGCCATTAGAAAAACTGCTCAGTGATGAATTAGACATCCCTGTCGAAGTAAGTGTGTCGACCGACTATAATACCATTATTGAAGCAATGGCTTCTGAACAAGTAGATGTCGGATTTTTACCGCCAACCGCCTATGTGTTGGCTAAAGAAAAAGGAGCAGCTGAAGTATTATTACAAGCACAGCGCTACGGTGTAAATGATGATGGTTCACCAACAGAAGAATTGGTTGATTCATATAAGTCGATTTTTATTGTTAATAAAGATTCGGATATCGAATCAGTTGCAGATTTAAAAGGAAAGAAAATTGGCTATCAAAACGTAACGTCATCTGCAGGTTTCGTTTGGCCGGCAGCTACTTTGCTAGAAGCAGGTATCCATCCATTAAAGGATGTCGAACCAGTAACGTTAAAAGGACATGACCAAGCGATTATTTCTCTATTAAATGGAGATGTGGATGCAGCTGTTACCTTCCAAGATGCGCGTAATGTAGTAGTAAAAGATTATGAAGATGTATTTGAAAAAACACGAATTATTGAGTTTACGGAACCAATACCAAATGATACGATCACTGTCCGACCGGAAATTGACGATAAAATGAAAAAGACAATCACAGATGCATTTATTGCAATCGGAAAAGATGAAGAGGGTCGTAAAATTATTCGGGAGATTTATTCCCACGAAGGGTACGTAGAATCAAAAGATAGTAACTTCGATACGGTTAGAGAATATGAAGAAAAAGTAAGTAAAGAAGTCGAACAATAATTATAGAATAATAGATCTTCATGCGGGTAAGCCGTATACTTATTCGGATCGCAATGGATGATTGGCAGAGGACTGGCATATGAAGATTTTATGTCAATCACTATTCACTGCTAATTAATTGAATAAAAAGACAGGCTGTCGCAAAATGCGAGCAGCCTTCTTTTACTCCAACAAGAAAGTAGGGGGAAGTCTTGATAGAGTTAAAACATGTTTCTAAAGTTTATTCAAATGGGACTCGTGGATTAAATAACATTCATTTACAAATGGAAGCAGGTGAATTTGTTGTTATAGTAGGGTTATCAGGAGCAGGAAAGTCTACTTTGCTTCGTTCGATCAACCGCCTTCATGACATCAGTGAAGGAGAAATTTTAATTAATGGAAATTCAATAACAAAAGCCAAAGGGCATGAATTATACCGAATTCGTCGGGATATTGGCATGATCTTTCAAAACTTTAATCTCGTACGTCGTTCATCTGTCATGAGAAATGTACTGTCTGGTCGTGTAGGATATCATTCCACACTAAAGATGATGTTAGGCTTATTCTCTAAACAGGATAAGCAGATCGCTATGGATGCGCTAGAACGAGTGAATATATTGGAAAAAGCATATATTCGAGCTGATCAGTTATCTGGAGGACAACAGCAGAGGGTATCCATTGCTCGGGCACTAGCTCAGGAACCGAAAGTAATTTTAGCGGATGAACCAGTAGCTTCATTAGATCCTATCACAACAAAGCAAGTAATGGATGATTTGCTTAGAATTAATCAAGAATTAAATATAACCATGATTGTGAATTTGCATTCTGTAGATCTTGCTCGAGCGTATGCCAGTAGAATCATCGGTTTAAAAAACGGGGAAGTAGTGTTTGATGGTACGGCGAAAGAGGCGACTAAAGAAGCTTTTGCAAACATTTACGGGAAAAACGATCAAACAACTGAACAGATAGGAGTAGCAAAATGAAGCAAGCGCAAATAAAACGGTCGGTTGTAGTGCCCAATCCACCTACAAAGCTGAAACCAATTTTGACAATTTTACTTGTAGCTTTGGCAATTATTTGGGCAAGCTGGCAAATCGAATTTTCGTTTACAGAATTAGTACAAGGGCTCCCAAATATGTGGGATTTAATTGTACAGCTAGTACCGCCAAATTGGGATTACTTTTCGGTGATTACTACGCCAATTTTAGAAACAATCCGCATGGCTGTAATTGGCACAACGCTTGGAGGATTGATAGCATTTCCTTTATCTATTTTAGCTGCAAGAAATGTTTTTCAGTCCGTATGGATTACTGTTCCAGCCAGATTTGTTTTGAATTTAATTCGCACCATACCTGAGTTATTATTGGCTGCCCTATTCGTAGCTGTTTTTGGAATCGGCCCTATTCCGGGAATCTTTGCTTTAATGTTTTTTTCCATTGGAATTATTGCTAAGCTTTTTTACGAATCTGTTGAAGCGATTGATCCAGGTCCACTCGAAGCCATGACTGCTGTTGGCGCCAACAAGATCAAATGGATTTTTTACGGAGTAGTTCCACAAGTCATGGCATCGTTTATGTCTTTCTTTTTATACACATTTGAAATTAACATTCGGGCAGCTGCGGTATTAGGCTTAGTTGGAGCAGGAGGTATTGGACTGTATTATGAACAAACACTTGGCTTTCTTGACTATGGAAAAACAGCTTCGATTATTATGTATACGTTAGCAGTTGTGTTAATTATCGATTATCTTTCTACGAGAATAAGGGAGAAATTGGCATGAAACGACTACGACTTATTGCGATTCTAATTGCTATTTTAGCTATTTACATATGGGCGTTTGCCGGATTACCAAAAATAGAGTGGAAGGAAACCTCAGTTGAAGTTGTATCCGCTATTTTTTCAGGTCTGTTTCAACCGGATTGGGGATATGTTTACGATCCTGGTGGTGAGGATTTGCTTCGAGGTTTGCTTGATACATTAGCAATTGCTTTACTAGGTACGTTTATTGCAGGTATTCTTTGTATTCCATTTGCCTTTTTAGCTTCCAAAAACATTGTCAAGTCTCATTTTGCGGTTGGAACAAGTAAGTTTATCTTAAGTTTTATTCGCGTGTTTCCCGACATTGTATTAGCTTTATTATTCATTAAAGCAGTTGGGCCGGGCGCGTTTGCAGGTGTATTGGCACTGGGAATTGGTGCTGTAGGTATGTTGGGAAAATTAATTTCGGAAAGTGTTGATAACGTTGATTTGAGTGCAAAGGAATCTTTAATTGCTTCCGGAGCAAATCCGGTTAAAACATTTATTTTTGCGATTGTCCCTCAAGTGTTGCCAAACTTTTTCTCATTTATCCTGTATCGATTTGAAGTCAATGTGCGGGCTGCAGCAGTTCTAGGTGTCATCGGTGCTGGTGGTATAGGTACACCGCTTATTTTTGCCTTGAGTGTAAGAGATT